>CALSLT010000012.1 GCA_943787265.1 uncultured Planctomycetaceae bacterium
GCCATGACGAAATCTCTCGAATCCGAATTCCAGAATTCCGTTGGCGGATTGATGATCAGAGTTCCGGCCGGGGCTTTTGTGATGGGAAGTCCCGAGTCCGAAGAAGGCCATCGCGTCTGGGAACGGCAGCGGGAAGTCACATTCGATTGCGACTTCTTTCTGGGGCAGACGGCGGTCACGCAGGCCCAGTACGAAGCGGTCACGGGCACGAATCCGACGGATCATGACAGGAACCCGGACGCACCGATTGATTCAGTGTGGTGGGAACCGGCAGAGAAATTCTGTGAGAAGCTGACCACGCTTGACCGCGAAGCCGGAGTACTGCCGGACGACTGGGAGTACCGGCTGCCGACGGAGGCGGAATGGGAATACGCCTGCCGAGCCGGAAGTTCGCAGCCGCGCTATGGCGAACCGCTGGACATCGCGTGGTATCACGAGAATGCTGACGGGCGGCCTCATGCTGTCGGCCAGAAGGCTCCCAACGAGTGGGGCTTTCACGACATGCTCGGCAACATCTGGGAGTGGTGCCAGGACTGGTTCTGGGTGGCCAACCCCGCTCGGTCCGTTCGAGGCGGCAGCTACTACAACAGTCCCCGTTGTTGCCGTGCCGCCGAGCGAGGGGGCTTCGGATTTGCCGGACGCTACTGCGGTTTTCGGGTTCTGGCGGCTCCGATTGCTCAGCGACCAGCGGGAGCAAACCAGTTGAAACCGAGCGGTAGGCGCTACAATGCGTCGGAGCTGGGACTGAGTCCGCCGGTTGATGACTTTTCGCCGCCTAAGGAACGACCGCCGTCCATCTATGATGCCTTCGAGTCGAACGATTTTGATCTGGCTTTGCGAATCATCAATACGGATCGCTGGCAGCTCGAACAGGTAGATTCAATTCCGCCGACGCTTCACGGTCGCGTCTACGAGAACCAGCCGGAATGGCTCGCGTGGCTGCTCGACCAGGGAGCTGATATTGAACTCCGCGAGCAGGACTACGGAGGGACACCGATGGACGGCGCCGTCGTCCACCGAAACAAAGAGATCATCCGGTTGCTGGTCGACAGAGGTGCCGACACAACCCGCGCTATGGAACTTGCCCAGCGAGGACTGGCTGGCGGATTTGAATATGACGAACGGCTCGACCGGGAAGGCTACCGCGAAATCGTCGAGCTACTTCGAGACCTTGGAATTGGCTCTCGAGAGTAGACGACCAGTCTTCTCACTTCCGTAGCTTGGGACGTGTCCCCGCGTGAGAGTGATGCTGGGACTTGTCCCCGTAATGTTCAGCATAAATTATGCTGACGCGGAGCGGAGCACAAACCCCCTCTCCCCCGCCGAACAGGGTGAACTTTGAAGTGAAACTGGCCAGCGGGGGAGAGGGCCGGGGTGGGGGGGGGTAAAAAATCATGTTCGAAGTTGTCCCCCTCACCCTAACCCTCTCCCACAATTGCTGAGTTCTAATCAGATTGTCGCACCGATTTTGGGGGAGAGGGGACTTGTCATCGTGATTCAATTTCAGTGCCGAACAAGATTAGGACTTGTCCCAGCCTACGGTGAGAGGTGGCCTGCTCAGCGACCAGGGCTGAGAGCATGCGAGGTTGCTGTTGGGGACATTCCCGGTGCGGTACGCTTTGGCCGTGCTCGAAGACTGTCGAATGCAGACAGCCGACTGAGGAGTCGGCTTCGAGCCAATCCATGTTTCAACTCGGAAGGTCATTGCCATGCAGAGACTAATTTGTTTTCTGACCGTTCTGTCGGTGGCGTCTTTGGTAGTCGCGCAGACTCGCGAAGAACTTGTGCGGGGTGACAAGGCGAAGGTTGAGGCTGAAGGCTTTTGGATTTACAACGATCTGCCGAAAGCGTTTGAGGAAGCTCGTCGGACAGGCAAACCGATTGTCGTCGTGCTGCGGTGCCTGCCGTGCCATGAGTGCGTCAAGTTGGATGACGAACTCGTTGATACCGACCCGGTGATTCGGCCGCTACTGGAAAAGTTTGTCTGTGCGAGACAAGTCTCGACGAACGGGCTCGATCTGAGCCTTTTTCAATACGATACCGATCAGTCGTTTGCCGTGTTCTTTCTCAACGCGGACAAGACGATTTATGGCCGGTTCGGAACACGTTCGCACCGCACAGACTGGGTTCAGGATGTTTCGTTGGAAGGACTGGGCAAAGCCCTGCAGGCGGCGTTGGACCTTCACGGAAACTTCGACGAGGTCAAAGCTTCGCTTGCCGGCAAACGGGGTGCTCCGATGGAGTTTGCTTCGCCTGAGAAATATCCATCTTTGAAGGGCAAGTTCACGGACGCGTTGAATTACAAAGGCGATGTTGTGAAGAGTTGCATTCACTGTCATCAGATCGGCGATGCACGGCGCGACTTTTACTGGAAGGCCAGGAAGCCGATTCCCGAGAAAACTCTGTGGCCGTACCCGCATCCCAAATCGGTGGGCCTGATGATGAACCCGGACGAGCTGGCGACCGTACAGAAGGTTCTCCCCAACACGCCAGCAGCGTCGGCCGGTTTGCGGAGCGGCGATTCGATCGCCTCGTTCAATGGTCAACCGATGCTGTCGACGGCTGACGTCCAATGGGTTCTGCACAACGTTGACCCAGACGGAGCCAGCGTTCCGCTTGTGGTGAATCGAGGCGGTCGGACAACAAACCTGTCTCTGAGTCTCGACAAAGACTGGCGTAAGGAGGGCGATCTGTCCTGGCGAGTTTCAACCTGGGGCTTGAGGCGCATCGCTGCCGGCGGGCTCGTTCTGAATGTTGCCACCGCAGAGGAAGGTCGCCCGAAAGACTTGTCTCGAGACGCCATGGCGCTGCTCGTTCGTCGAGCCGGCAAATACGGTCCACACGGCACTGCTCGCCGAGTCGGATTTCGGGAAGGCGACATCATCACCAGCTTCGACGGTCGACGTGATCTGATGACCGAGCAGGAGCTATTGACCTACGTTGCAACCTCAAAGAATCACGGAGACCGAGTCGCGGTCGACGTACTCCGTGGCAAACGCCGCATGAGTTTTAAACTGCCGATCCAACCGTAGCTGAAGGCAAACCATAAGAGATCTCATTGCCATCGGTCGCGTTGGGGCAGACCATTCGGTGTCGTTTATCTGCTGCGGTGAATTCGGGTTTTCGTTGCCGATCGGGGGTGATCTGTCATCGCCCGGGAATTCCCCAGAATTAACGAGTAGTTTGGAGAGGTGTTCGCATGCGGTCGCGTTTTTGATGATTCGATCAGATGAGATTCAAGTTGGATATCATAAATGGAAGATGCAACGCTCATACGACTCGTTCATGGCCGAGGTAGTATCTTCTCGAGATGTGAGTAGAGGAATGATCGGCGACGGGGAGTACCTGGTATATGAATACCATCGTCAGCAACTTGTTGCCCTCGGCGTTGTCTCCGAAACCACCTACCGCTTCAATCACATCCTTAATCCAAGTGATGCCTCGCGCCATCTCAGCAAGTTGCTTTTTTCGTCACAGCGACCTGACTGTATCGATCTTTCGTTGCCATCTTTGATTGAGCCTGAGCCGATGGAACTGACCGTCTGGTGCAATGTCGAAGACCAGTCTGAATGGGAAACCCTAATTGCTGCACGTGATATTCCGAATTATGCAGGGAGGTTCATGTCGGGGAACAATCCGGACAGTCGTCAGTGATGACGGACTGCGCCTCGAAGCAACCTGCGTACTGCACGACGAGTGGGCTTTCGCGAAGGCGAGAGCATCAACTGCTGAGCTACGTTGCGACCTCAAAGAAACACGGAGACCGAGTCAACGTCGACATTCTCCGCGGTAAACGCCGCATGAGTTTCAAACTACCGATCCAGCCGTAGTTCTCTGAAACAGACCACGATGCGGGATATGCCGTCCTGATTCATTCACGCAGCGTTTGGCTGTACCATCTCCGCGGCCGTGGGCGACCTTCGCTGCGGCGCGAAACGCCATTCCTGTCAAAAGAAGTAGTTTCACTGGGCGTTCCCGGTTTTGCCTGATTCTCAGTCCACGAGGAACGTGCCGCGTGAAGTATGACTTGAAGTATTCCGCGGCCGCCGAAACTGCGACTTACCTGGGACGATACATGTTCCAGTATAAAAATGCCGAGTTGGGCCTGATTCTGGACGCTATCGATGACGGTACTCAGGTGCTCGATTTTGGGTGCAACGACGGGTGGGTCAGTCGACGAGTTAAGCGTTTCAAGCCGGGCTGTGACGTGTCGGGTGCGGACATCAATCCCGAGGCACTCGTCAAGGCGCGTCGCCGAAAAGGTGGGGTCGAGTACTTTGACTCCGAGAACGGCGATCTGGATGGCAGGACGTTCGACGTTGTCATCCTGTCGCACGTGCTGGAGCATGTGCATGCGAGAGAAGAACTCCTTGAACGACTGGCGACGCTGACCAAGCCTGGTGGACGGTTGGTGATTTCCGTTCCCCAGGAGCGAATTCGGGGGGACTCGACTCTGCTGCCGTGGGCGATGAACGTGGTGCGTGGAAGATTCATCAACCCCCACGTCGTCATCGTTCGTCTGAACGCTCTGAAATTACTTCTGGCCGGTATCGGGTTCGAGATCGAACTCAGCACTTACACAAACCTTTTCTGGCCGAGAGTTTCCAGCAAGAGAGGCCTTCAGTCGCACAGCCTGATCGTCCAGGCACGCCGCATTCCGACGCTCCACGTTGATCCAGTCTGCGTGATGGAGAGCCTCGGACAGGCGTAGAATATGGAATGCTCGTTCTTGAAGAACTGTCTGGATTTCCTGTATCTGCCATTGTCAACGCGGTACGCTCTGTACTCACTTGAACCGAAAGTCGTGTGAGGAGTCACCGCTGATGGGGAAACAATTTGCGGCTGGAATGATTTTGATGGGCGTTTGCTCCGCCGTTGCGGCGCAGGATGCGGGGATTTCGTTGCCGGCTAATCCGGGGCAGTGGTTGAATTCGCCGCCGATTTCGCTCGAAGCGATGAAGGGGAAGGGGGCTGTCCTCTACTTCTTTGAGGAAGGCTGACCTCGTTGTGCGGGCCGTTGGCCCGAACTTCTGGCGGTCGCCGGAAAGTATCAGGGACAACCTTTGGCCTTCATTGCTGTTAATTCGGGGAACTCGGCGGCTCAGGTCAGTCAGTACGTAAGGCAGCATCGCATCCCGTGGCCGGTCATTGTGGATCCGGATCGATCGTTTGAAGCAGTGTGCGATGTCGGGGACATCAGCCTGACGAACATCTGGCGCGTGAAGGTCATTACTGCAGATGGCGGACTTGTCAACGCGAGCGCGACAGAGCTTGATCAGGCCGCAGCCCGAGCATTGGACGGGGCGAAGTGGAATGTCGACCCGACGAAAATGACTTCTGAGCTGCAAGCTGCCTGGCAACAGATTGAGTTCGGGAATTTCGCTCCGGCGGCGCCAACTCTGAAGCGGTTCTTGAGATCTCGCAAGACGGAGATCAAGGATGCGGCAACTCTGCTGAGTTCGTACGTCGACGAGCAATTACAGAGTCGACTGGAAGCCGCGGCCGAAGCTGACACTGCCGAGGAATCCTGGAAGGCGTTCAAGCTGCTGACCGAGGTTGAGCAGAAATTCAAGGGCTATGACATACCACCAAACGTGGCGAAAGACCTTTCGCGGCTCGACAAGACCGAGGACGTTAAGAATGAACTGGCAGCCTACCGAAAGTTGACGTTGGCTCAAAAAGCAGCTCGCTCATCGTCGAATTCGTCCAGGAAACGTGCTGCGGCAATGCTCCAATTGATCATCAAAGAATTCCCCGAAACTGATGCCGCAGAGACTGCGCAACAGTTGCTCTTAACGCGGTAGGCTGTCGAGATGTTTAAGAACGGAACACTGTTCATGATTGCTGGCGGAGCCGTCTGTCTGTGGGGGCTTTGGGAAGCAGTGCAGGCACAACAGAGTGCATCGTGGCCTTCGGTCGAGGGGACCGTGGTCAGCTCCAAAGTGTCAGCCGGAACCAGCGGAACAGGCAATTCGCGAAGCACGACGTACAAGGCGAAAGTGACGTACCGTTATCAGGTCGACGGTGCGGCCTACGAGAACGATGTACTGCGAATCGGGCAGGTTGCAATGGGTTGGAAATCCGGAGCCAAAGAAGATGTCCGTCAACATCCACGCGGCCCGGATACCGTCTACTACGACCCGATAGAGCCTGCGAATTCCGTTCTGGAACCAGGTCTGTACTGGGGAGTAAGCTTGAAACCCGCAGTCGGATGCTTGTTCTTTGTAGTGGGCGTCGTGATGTTTCGAGGCCGGAAGTACGCGAGGCCACTTTTGAGTCGCGATTCCTGAGTTGTTGTCCAGGTCCGTGGTTCTGGAAATCGGATCGTGGATACTTCTGGCCGATGGTTGGATTCGTTTTGTCGACTTCGGATGAAGGTTGAATGTGGTTCAGGTTGTCGTTGCGGTTGGTGGAAACGTTGGCGATGTCCGAGAGACCCTGCGCCGAGCGCGGAAGCTTATCGAGGCCGAAGAAACGGTTCACAAGCTGCGTGCGACTGGGCTCTACCGATCCGTCGCGATGGGGGCGGATGCTGGCGACTCGTTCCTGAATTCGGCCTGGATTTTTGAGACTTCGTTAGATGCTCTGGAGTTGCTGGATCTGCTGCAGCGGGTTGAGAACGAACTCGGGCGGACGCGAGAGGTTCGGTGGGGGCCACGGACGCTGGACCTCGATCTGATCTTCTACGGCGAGGAACAGATTGATTCTCCGCGACTGACCGTGCCGCATCCGCACTGCTGGTATCGCCAGTTCGTGCTTGCTCCGATCGCGAGTCTGGTTCCAGAGTTCGTGCATCCCGATTTCGGACTGACGATCCGCCAGTTGCATGAGCGACTTACGAGTTGTCCGTTTGTGGTCGCTTGGTCGGGAGAAGCGGCTGACCGGGATTTGTTGGAGCGGCTTTGTCTTGAGTTTCCGCGAGTCGATCTTCCGCGTGTTGACTCGGCAGGCGAAGTCGAAGGGGCAGAAGCTTCGCTGGGCTTCCGGTTTGGCAATGCCGGCACAATGGTCAACGAACCATTCTGGCTGCATGTGCCGAGTGAGGGGGGGCAGCAGTTTGTTCACGACGTGCTGACAGCCGCATGCATCGATGTCGAGCCTGTCGACTGATGACGCGGAGGCTCTGTGTGGCAGGCTTCTTAAAAGCACGGCTCACGTTGTGACTCATATCGTGGAGGCAGAGTTGCCGTGCCCCCTCACCCGCGGCTGAGACTGCGACCTCTCCCCCGAGGGGAGAGGTGACAAGCCTACGAGCGTGCTCCGGTGTCTAATTACGCACAAAAAAGGCGACCGATTCAGATGATCGGTCGCCTTCTTGGAGAGCACTCGCAAAACGCGAGCAGCAGCGTTGGACGCTCGAATTGCTTCGAGCGGTTGTCTTTCGGCTGTGCGAGTTATGAACTCACACGTCGAATTGGTTCTGAAATCTCTGGAGCATTTAATGCTTCGGGAGCGTTGGCTGGTGGTGCCATTGGGATCACGGGAACTGCGTTGTCTTCAGCCGGAACTGGCACCACTGGTTGTGGCTGCGGTTGGGCCGGAGTTGGAGTTCCCATTTGCACGCCCGGCATCTGGTTCAGAGGCACCCAGGCGTTCTGAAGTCTCATCCACCGAACATAAGACATGTTCTGATCTGGTTGACACGGACGAGTGTGCCAGTGTCGCGGATGCGGTGGAACCGGAAGGATGTTCTTTGGCTGCCACGTCGGCACGTGCTGATAGTAGTAGCCGAGTTGAGTGGTGTCGGTCGGCGTGGCGATGATTGGTCGCCGTGTTGCCGCTTGACCCTTGGCTCCCCAGGCGGCTGGTCCGTAGTTCGAGTAAGTGACGTTTGATCGTCGAACTGGAACCTTCGCCGGTGGCGACCATCCGTAGTCCGGAGACACGGTGTAGTAATCCGGGTCGAGTGCCCAGCGGACTGCTGGAAATGTCCAGAAGCCTTTCTTGCCTGGGCAGTTAGCGTCGGCACAGTAGTCACAGCAGCCGTGGAACGGCAGCGGCATCCAGGTCCAGTAGGTTGGATTTGGCTGCTGGCGATGCCGGTGTCCCCACGCGTTGGCGACGTAGTACGGCCCGGCTGCGGGTTGCTGATACTGTGGATGCGACATGCTGTGCGACACTCGGGCGATGCCGTCCGGGTCAGCGGCTTGTGCGGCCGACCCGAGGATGCCGAACCCCAGCACGGCGAGAAGCGACGTGCGAAGAACTCTGATTGTCATGTCTCCGTTCCTTGAGCCTCGGTCTGCTTCCCGTCCGCCGCTGACTGAGCGACGCACATTCGCGGACTGGTTCGTTGTTGCGTTTGCATGACCGAGCAGGTTCGGCCACGCGAAGTCGTTAGTCATGTTCTTCCGACGGCAGCCTCGACAGGCCGAGACTACCGCTCAGGAGAGTGTCGATTCACTCTGCCGTATCAATAGCGACGAGGCAGAATGATGTTTGAAACCGGGGTCAGCCGACTCGACGGAGAACCCCACGAGTAGTTGTACTGATGACGCACGGTTGGCGCGAGTGGCACGGCGGTCGGGTGTCCCGTCATCGGAGACGCGTAAACCTGACTGTCAGCCGGGTGCGAATAGTGCGGTTCGGTAGCGTAAACTCGTTTGTAGTGACCCCACAGCGGAGCCCCTTCGCCACACGAGCCGCTCGGTGTGAAGTAATTGAACTTGTTGTGGAAGTGGGCGGCCAGAACGTGATTTCGGTAAGCACGTCGGCATTTCGACTTGTACTGCTGCTCGCACCACCAGTTGTGGAGTGGTGAGCAAGTCTGGCACCCGTCCATTCCGAGAATCTCTTTACCTCGGCATTTGGCACCAAACATTGACCGCTTCAGGTCGCCAAGTGTGTAAGGCCGTCCCATGCACACTTCCGGGCTGAGGCAGCTTCCGGGACCACTCATGCAGGGCATTCCGGCCATGCATCCGCCATTTGCGTTGCATCCGCCGTTTGCCGCACAGGCTCCACCAGCTCGACAGCCAGCAGTCGGTCCACAAAGTCCGTTCTTGCAGACATCGCTCACGCGACATCGACCTTCGGCACCACAGGCGCCACCGGGTCCACAGGCAGCGTTTGCTCCGCGAGGCGTGCAGACGATCGTGGCGGCGGTCGACCGTGGAGCACAGGCTGCTCCGCGAGGTCCGCATGAACCGTCCGAAGTACAGCCGACTCGGTTGGGGCCGCAGCCACCGATCAAGCCAGGTGCCGCGGCGGCAGCAGGTGGAGTTGCCACCGTTGCTGGAGCGACATCTACGGCGTCGGGATCCGGTGGCGGAGGTGCGATCGCACCGTCCATCGGTCGCATGGGGATTTCCTGAACGGCTGCCGGTGCAGGAGCGGGCTCCTGGCCGAATGCGGCGAGGCCGTATGACAATGCCGACGGGATGACGATCCCGGCGACGACCCGTTTCCACAGGCGTTTGCGATTTTTCTTACTGATCAGCATGTGACTCTTCCTTGATCTGGGCTGATTCGATTGTCCGGAGTTGGAACAAGTAGTTGTGAGAGTTCTCTTCGGCGGGGTTCACTAGCGAGGTGTGAACAGCGAGAAGAGGCTGCGAGTTGAGCGGTACTTGACTTTGACTTCGGTACCCATCAGCTCCCACTTGTCGTGCGACTCCATTCCGAACGGAGTCCAGATCCAGTTTCCTTTCACACGGTAGTAGAACGGTCCGTACATCGACCGGTACTCGTGTGGGTAAAGCATCTCGTGCGGCGAGAACGCCTGGTTGGTGATCATCGTTCCGCCGGTCTGCGGCGGAATGTTCTGTTGCGGCGAGGAATACAGCGGCGCGTTCAGACGCGGGTATCCCTTGATGGCTCCCTTTGACGCGGCAGGTCGTCCCGGTAGATGCCAGTTTGGATGCGAGACATTCTGCATCGTCGGCGGACCGACTCGGACACCCGGCGGATTTGGAGCCGGCGGAAGCGGGTAGTTGTTTTGAGCCTGGACTTCACTGAGACAGGCCGAGCCTGCCAGCAGTGCCATAAGCACCGTAAATGTGTTGCGTAGCATGTTTCCCTCCGTGGCGTTTTGATTAAACGCATCAAGATCCGTCTCCCGCGGATCTGGCTGCTGCTCTTCCATGTGCCTTGTGGCCGCCCGCGAGGACTTCAGAAGATGATTCTCCTCAAACCGTCGCTCAGACCACCTCACGGCGATCATTGCAGCTCAAAGCTGTTCTCTGATTCGGCTGACCTTGATTGCTCCGATGAATCATTCTGTGACCCTGAAATCGATTCGTTGGGCTTTTCGGAATGTCTTACCACGTAGGGGGTTATGTGTCGTCCTACGATCCGGAGAAACCTTGCGACAATCACAATCAGATGAACCGTCGCGGTGGGAAAACTTGCCGTAGCCGTTACACTTTGACGCTCGTTCGGTGGGGATCGCCCGACCGTTGTGAATTGGCCTGCAAAGGTTGCCTGTTTTTCGTGAATTCGCGCGGCCGCTGTTTGGTCGTCGTCTGACCTTTGGGGCGAGCGGCGCGGCTTCATCGTTGAACGGGCGTCGTAAGTGGCGAATCACTTGACTCGGGTCACGACAATTACCACTGACGGGAAATGGAAGAGCCACGTTGATCGCGGCTCGATTTGAATGGTTGAGGATGCCGACTTCAGGCTGCGGTTTGAGTCGAATTATGGAGTGCTCAGGAGGGAGCCTTGGCTAAGAAGAAAGCGAAACCCGGGAAGACGTCGAAATCGAAGATGCCGGCTGCGGCTCCGAAGAGAGCGGCCCAAAAGAAGGCGGCATCAAAGAGGACGACGCAGAAGAAGGCAGCTCCTGAGAAAGCTGCACCAAAGAAACGTTCCCGAGCGACGAAAGCGAGTCTTGATAAGCAGGGCTCATCCACGGATGGAAACTTCGAGGAGTTGAATGTGGCGAATGACCAGGATGGTGACCGCGTCGAGTTCGTATCGATCAGCCAGGAGACTCGGCGGCGATACCTCAACTACGCGATGTCGGTCATTCAGTCGCGAGCTCTGCCGGACGTCCGCGATGGTTTGAAGCCCGTCCAGCGCCGAATCATGTACGTGATGTTCAACAATTTGAGGTTGACTCACAACGCGAAGACGCGGAAGTGTCAAAAGATCAGCGGCGACACGATCGGCAATTATCATCCGCATGGCGACCAGGCAGTCTACGACGCGCTCGTACGACTCGCTCAAGACTTCACCTATAGATTCCCTCTGGTTGACGGGCAGGGGAACTTTGGTTCGGTTATGGGGTTGCCCGCAGCCGCGGCCCGATATACCGAAGCTCGGCTAACCCGAATCGCCGAACATCTGATGAATGAGCTGCGGTTCGAAACCGTTGCCATGCGTCCGACTTATGACGGCGCTACTGAGGAGCCTGTCGTTCTTCCTGCCGAATATCCGAACCTTCTGGTGAATGGAACTCAGGGAATTGCGGTCGGAATGGCGACGAGCATCCCGCCGCACAATCTCGGTGAAGTTATTAAGGCCTGCGTCCACTTGATCGACACGCCAAAAGCGACGGTCGCTCAATTGATGAAATACGTCAAGGGGCCGGACTTCCCGCTCGGCGGACGAATCGTCACCGACCGGTCCGATATCCGAAAGATGTACGAAGAGGGCAGGGGATCGGTCAAAGTCCGAGGTGAATGGCGTTTCGACAAAGAGAGACGGAAGGATGTCCCGAATCGCCTGGTGATTTACTCGGTGCCGTACAACGTCGAGACCGGAAGCCTGACCTCAGAAATCGGCAACATCATCGCCAATCGCAAACTCCCGCTGCTGGAAGAGGTCAACGACGAGACAGACGACCGCAACGGATTGCGAATCGTGCTCGAGCTGAAAGCAGGTGCCGATCCAGACGCGGTGATTGCTTACCTGTATAAGAACACAAATCTGGAACAGAATTTCTCGTACAATGCGACGTGTCTTGTGCCGGACGATTCGGGGATGCTGGTTCCGGCTCGTGCGACACTGGTTGACATGCTGCAGCACTTTCTGGTCTTCCGCCAGGAAACAGTCCGCAAGCGATTTCAGTACCAGTTGGCACAACTGGAAAAGAGAATCCACATTCTCGAAGGCTTCTGCATCATCTTTAACGGGTTGGACAAAGCCCTGAAGTTGATCCGAGCGAGTACCGGGAAGCAGGACGCCTGCAAGAAACTCATGAAGGCGTTTCCGCTGGACGAAGTTCAGACGATGGCGATTCTCGAATTGCAGTTGTACAAGATTTCGAAACTCGAAATTGACGACATTCGCGAAGAACTTGCCGACAAAGAGAAGCAAGCTCGGCGCATTCGCAACATCCTGAAGTCAGAAGCGAAGCTGTGGAAAGTTGTCCGCGACGAACTCGAAGAACTGTCGAAGGAATTCGCGGATCGTCGCCGAACGGGAATTGGTTCTTCCGAAGAAATTACCGAGTTCGCCGCCGAAACCTACATCGTTCGCGAGAACACAAACGTCGTGGTGACTCGCGAAGGCTGGCTGAAACGAGTCGGTCGTCTGGCAAAAGTGAAGAACACTCGAGTCCGGGAAGGCGACAGTGTGCTGGACGTTCTACCGGGCAGCACGGTCGATAACGCGATTTTCTTTTCCAGCGACGGAGTGGCGTACACACTTTCGATTGATCAGGTTCCGGCGTCATCTGGTTACGGCGAACCGTTGGCCAAACACGTCCGAATGGGCGACGGCGTTTCGATCATCATGGCGATTTCGACTGACGCTCGTTTCACACCGGAAGACGAGTTGGAAGATGACGCCAGCACCGCTCCGCATCTGCTCGTAGCGACTGCTCAAGGGCAGGTCATGCGAGTTTCCATGAGCACCTTTCGGCCTCCGTCAACAAAAGTCGGCCGGAAATTCTGCCGACTCCGAAAGGGCGACTCTGTGGTGCATGTTGAGCTGATCACCGAACACCAGACCATGTTTCTGGCAACGAAGAAGGCTCGTATCATCCACTTCTCGCTGGACGACGTCCCGGTTCTGTCCGGGCCAGGCATCGGCGTGAAGGGAATCAAAATGGAAAGCGGCGATGAAGTTCTTGGAGCGAAACTTCTCACCCGACCGAGCGACACTTTGAGAGTCGACAACAGCAACGGCACAACGCTCAGCTTTGGACAGATGAAGTACAATGTTACCTCGCGAGGCGGAAAAGGTATCAAGACAAGTCAACGAAACGAGTTCTCAGCAATCGCCCCCGAACCGATCGAACTGGTCGACTGGGCAGCTCTAGAGGAGTAGTCGTTTAGAACGACTCGCGTGTTCAACGGACAGTCAGCTTGTGAATTTAGCTTGTGAATAAGGATTTGATCGAGCGACATGGCAACAGTAGCAGAACCAAAAGCAAAGCGGTCTTACAGCGCAGACGACATCGACGTTCTGGAAGGACTCGAAGCCGTCCGCATGCGGCCTTCGATGTACATCGGCGGTGTCGACAGCAAAGGGCTTCATCATCTTCTATGGGAAGTCGTCGATAACTCCGTCGATGAGTACCTGGCTGGGCATTGCTCTGACATTAAAGTCACGCTTCACAAAGACGGCTGCTCATGCACGGTCAGCGACAACGGTCGCGGCATTCCGGTCGACAAGCACAAGAAATACAAGAAGTCGGCACTTGAAGTGATTCTGACCGTGCTGCATGCCGGCGGGAAGTTCTCCGACAAAAACTACACGCGAAGCGGTGGTTTGCACGGTGTCGGCTCATCGGTCGTGAACGCTCTTTCGATGAAGATGACAGCGACCGTTCATCGAGACGGGCACGAGTACTTTCAGGAGTACCGCCGCGGAGTCCCGAAGGCTCCTGTCAAAAAAGTGAAGCCATTTCGCGGGCACGGAACAACGATCTTTTTTCGCCCTGATGAAAAGATTTTTCGAACGATCCATTTCAAGAGCGACGTGATTCGTCAGCACCTTGAAGACATCTCGTTCATTCACGGTGGCTTGAAGATTACGTTCGTCGACGAGGTGAAGAAGGAGACGCACGAGTATTCCAACCCGGAGGGGATCGCGGCGTACCTCGACAAGATTCTGGGCGACGAGAAACGGAAGTCGGTCCATGAAGAAAAATTCACCATCGAAAAGGACGTCTCTGACGGAACGCGGTACGAAGTTGCCCTTCGCTGGACGGAGTCATCAGACACGTGGGTACGAAGTTACGTGAACGGTATTCGTACGCATGCCGGTGGGACTCACGAATCGGGCTTCAAGTCAGGGATCACGAAGGCCGTCAAGAATTACATGGAAGTCCATGAAATTCGCCCAAAAGGTGTCGCAGTTGGACCGGAAGATATCCGCGAGGGAACATGCTCAATTCTGTCGGTGTTCCATTCCGATCCAATGTTCCAGGGGCAGACGAAAGAAAAGTTGAACAACCCGGAAGTCGCCGGTCAGGTCGAAGGTCTGGTGCGGGCCGGCGTTGAGACCTGGATGAATAACAACTCGACAATCGCCGATTCGATCATCTATCGAGTGATTCTCGCAGCGAAGTTACGAGCAGCCAGTCGTGAGGCCATCAAAGAAGTTAAACGGAAGTCCGCATCGTCCAAGCGAGTGACGCTGCCGGGCAAGCTGCTGGATTGCCGTTCGACGAAACCGGAAGAGTCGGAGTTGTTCATCGTTGAAGGTGATTCGGCTGGTGGCTCAGCCGGCATGGGGCGTGACAGTCGCAAGCAGGCCATCCTGCCGCTACGCGGCAAGGTGCTTAACACGGAATCGCTGACGGTTTCACGGGTCGTTGCTAACCAGGAAATCAGCGATCTTGTTGAAACATTGGGGACGGGGATCGGTCCCAACTTCGACATTCGCCGGCTGCGCTATGGGCGAGTCATCCTCTTGATGGATGCTGACAGCGACGGATACCACATCAGTACTCTGCTGCTGACATTCCTGTTTCGCCACATGATGGAACTGGTCCGGCAGGGGCGAGTCTACCTGGCTCAGCCGCCTCTTTACCGAATTTCGATCGGCAAGGACGTGCATTACGCGCAGGACGACGCTGCCAAAGAAGAGATCCTTTCTGGGCTGGCCTCTAACCGAAAGTACGAGGTCACGCGTTTCAAAGGTCTGGGTGAAATGACGCCACAGCAGTTGCGTGACACGACGCTGGACCCGAAGACTCGAACGCTGCTACAGGTAAACATCGAAAGCCAGGTCGAGGCCGATCAGACCTTCTCGCAACTTCTCGGCAAGGACGCCAGCGAGCGTTACCGAGTCATCATGGAAGAGTCGACGATGGTCGACGATCTGGACGTTTAGGCCTGCAGACAACGCATCAATCGATCACGTTTGCTGGTTTAGTAGGCTTGGCCGGAGTGGTAGGGGCTGGCGGTTTTGGCCGTGGCGGGCCGAGCTCGATGCCGCCGGGGACTGACGTGGTGTAGGTCCAGGTCGCTCCCTGTGGATCCCATCCAGCGAGGACACCAGCGTCGGTTAAGGCTCGGCGGGATGAGACGTAAACGTCGAAACTGTCTGGCAGCACGTAGAAACGCGCATAGAACTTGGTCGGGTCCAGTGTCGCCATGATCTTGCGGATTCGTGATCCCGGGCGGCGGACTTCGTCTTCGTCGGCTCCTCGCCTTTCTTTAGGCGTTAGCTTCAGACGCGGCCAGCGGTCGCCCGTGATGTAACACTCAACGTCGAAGAAGTCGTCGTTGATGTTGAGCTTGGTGTAGAGCTTTGCGAAGGCTTCCGGATCGATTCCTTTGGCGGGGTCGAGATTGAGTTTCCGCCTGACGATGATGTCTTTCGCGCGAAGTTCGGCTTCTTTGCGAATTCCGTCAACGTTCATTGGGTAAACGCGATTGTCGGCACAGACAAATGTTGCCTGGCGTGCTCCGGGCGGGGCTGGGCGAGGATTTGGAATCGTGACGGTCTTGGCCGCGGCAGCCGCACGTCGCGGCGTTTTGTCCAGCTTTGCTTTGAGTTCGGCCTGCTTCGCCAGCGAGGCTGTCAGATTGTTCTGCAACGTCTCTCGATTTTTCTTTGTGTCCTCTATCTCTTTTTTGTTTTTCGCGGCGGTGGCTCGGTCGGATTCGATTTTCATCGAAAACTCGTTGGCCTGACGAGCCTGGTCGGCCAGCAGTTTCTTACGAGTTTCGAGTTGCTCTTTCAGGCGGCGGAGGCGTTCTCGTTCGGCGTCGACATCAATCGAGGCCAGTGACACCGTTTGTTCCTTCAGCTTCGTTTTCTCGTCGGCCAGAGAAACGAGTTTCTGCTTCGCCGCTTCAAGATCTTCTTCGGTCACGTTCGAACTGGCTGTGATTTCCGTGATCGCCTCGCTGACGCCCAGTTGAGTGACGATCAGGACGAGAACCAGAATACCTACGACGTTTGTCATCGTGTCGAGCAGCGAGTCGAGGCCGCCGTCTTCATCGTCGTCTTTTTTGCGAGGTTTCATAGCGGTGTCGCTCTGTTGTGAAGGAATCTGCCGAATGGCTCGCTGGTGCGTTCGTTATTTTTTATTCGCGAAGTGACTCAGGTCAATTCTTCCGTTTCCGATAACTGGTAGTTTTCCATTGCGGATTTCGCGATCAGTGCAGAGTTTTCGTGCCGCGTAGTAGGTACTCAGACCGTCGCCGCGGATTAGGAATACAACTGAGTCGTCGACTCCGTTGGCAACGGTTTCGAGCAGCGCGATGAAGTCTTTGTCGTTGACCATGTTCGCGGCGCGGATGAGTTTGGGAGGGTCGACAGTGTGCATCACGATGGAACCAGCCGCACACTCGACAAAGTGCGGTGTGAAGTTGACGCCGCTACCGCTCGGCAGAATCGACGTTTTCGTTTGCGATGCTTCTTCTCTTTCGGAGAGTTCTTTTTCGAGTTGAGCGAGTTCTTCTTCGATCGCTTTCAACTCGCTTTGCATTGAGGCAACGGATTCGCGTTGAGCAGGATCGAGTTGCGGGATGACGACTCTGACTTTCTCCTGCTCCTTGAGCTGCTTCTGAACTTCCTGCAGTTCCTTCAGAAGTTGCGTCAGTTCTTTCTCGTTCTTATTGAGGTCTTCACGCACTGATGCGGCATCGGGGCCGATCCGATCGTCAATAAGTTTTTGCAGTTCGGCGACGGCCGCTTCTTCTTCAGTCAGTTGTCGGGCCGTGCTTTCGTACTCGTCGATCAACGCGACGTCTTTTGTATCCATTTGTGCGAGCGCCAGGGTCGCGATCATCATCGTCAGCACGCCAATGACGCTGGCGATGATGCTCAAAAATGGAAACAGTGAAATGTCGTCGTCGTTGTCTCGCGGTCGGCGGGCCATGAGTCGAGCTCCCTTCTTCGTAAGTCGTGTTTAGCGGGCCTTTTTAGAACCGCCAAACCAACCACGTTTTGCTGGAGCGACCTGTTGAACGACGACGCTTTGCTCGCCGAGTTTGGTCAGAACGCCGTTGAGACTGCTCAAGCCTGATTCCAGACCAACGAAGCGTTGCTGAAGAGTTTCCTGTGCCGAAGAGAACGAACCGTTTACGGAAGTCTGCATCGTTGCGGCCTGGCTGGCCACGGTTGCCAGTGTCGTTTCGATTTTCGCCGCCGCAGTCGCCATCTGCGTCAACTGTTCGGCGAGTTGCTTTTGCTGTTCGGCCTGCTGTTGCTGCAAAGTCGCTGCGTGCTGTTGTTGTTGTTTCTGCATGCGACTGTTGGATTTGTCCCAGCCTTCGGCGATCTGAGTCGTCATCTTGCCGCCGATTGAGTCGAGCTTCTCCAGCCACTTTTCAAGTTCGGCGTGGTGGGTACCCATCGCCGCTTCAACGGCTTCTCGGAATACCGAAACGTTGCCCGCCGCCAGCGGCTCCTCGTTCTGCACCTCCTTCGCGACCATCATTGAGTCGACGCAGCAGGTTTTCGTTGCAGTATTCGTCGACGGCTGTGATCAGGTCTTCTTCGCCTTTTCTGCATCGCCGACGTTGGAATCTTGACGATCATACTCATGATCAGAGCGAGCAACGTGGTGTCAAAACGCGGTTCCAAGGCCCGGAAAACACGGCGTTCAGAGATCCTTTCATTGCGGTCATGTCTGCCGCGGAGTCAAGACTGCTGGCAAGACTGGCAACGGCCGAGCTGACTCCGACAACTGTTCCAATGAAACCGAGAATCGGCAGGGCCCAGATGAAGACCTTCAGAATAGGTGTAACTGCCGGCGATGTTGTTGGCGTCGATGGCCGACTGCGACTCCATCATCGTGACCGTTTCGGCGGCGCTCTTTCGGACGCGGAAGTGTTCGATGCCTCTTAGGACTCGGTTGATCAGAAAGCTTTCGGAACCATCGACCGGAAGGCCTTCGTATGTGTTTCACGAAGTTGTTCAGGGAGTCGACCGTGATTTCTTCTGCGACTTCGGTCGGCAGCACATCCAGCAGCATGGCCTCTTTCTGCTGCTTCATTGCCGAGCCATTTCAGCACGATGATCGCGAACGACCAGAACATCAGTAGGGTGGTCGCGAACGGAACGAAGCCTCGTTCCAGGAACAGTTGACCGAGTTGGTAGTTTCTCAGCGGAATCATCGCGACCAGCCAGACGACGGTTGCGACGGCTCCGATGATCCCCACTGGCAACCAGACTGACGTCGCTACTGACCGAGTCTCCTCCGCCGGTGCTGAACCAGTTTTTCTTTCGTGGACGTGGTGCGGGCGGTGCTGACTGAGTCGCTGCAACCTGCGGAGCATTGCCCGCGCTGGGCGCTACCGGTTTGGTGCCAGGAGCATTCGGTGCGCCCGAGTTGACGACGATGTTCGGAAATCCCGCGTCCGGAGCGGGTGCTGCCGGTTCTGGGATCTTGACGGAGCCTTTGCAGTAAGGGACACGTCCGACTTTGCCCCAGCGAGATCCTGCGAAACCTTCAGCGGCTTGCTGCAGTGTGGGCACGGAAGTTTGAAATAGGTCCGTCATGGTCGTCGCCAATTCTGAGGGGGCGAGAGTCGATGAGGCGAGCTTGTCGAACGTTCACCAGATTCTCAGCACTACCAAAGACAGAACGCGAGCAATCTCAAAGATTACTCGCGTCCATGCGTGAAGCTTCGCACTCCTGATTATGGGAGGCGTCGTCTTGTGCTATTTTGCTTTCTCGTCAGCGGCTGCTTTGGCCGCGGCGGCCTCTTCTTCCTCTTCTTCTTCGGTTTTCCAGACGAAGACGTGGTCCTGGAAAGATTCCAGGATGATCTGGTCGCCGGATTCGACGAACGTGAAACCCGCTTCTTCGGCCAGTTTTGACTGCTCGGTGTCCTTTTCGATCAGGCCATCATCCGGGAAAACTCGCCACCATTGAAGGTGCGGCCAGTCACGACGGGACTGTCTTCAGCACTGTCTGGATAGTTCGACCGCTGACTCCGGGGCTGAATCCGGCTTTGCGGGCCACTCCAGTGAAAGAACCAACCTTGTCAGCTCGCTTGATTTCCCACAGAAGCTCTGCGACTTCCGCAGCACGTACAGACGCCATCTCCGACTCCTCTTCAAAAAGCAAATGAAGCAAACGCAGTCTCAATGATCGGGTCGATGATGCCGTCCTGGCTCGACCTCGCCAACTGAGCCGAGCCGGAAACGTGGCAAAACGTGCCATAGCCGACGTCGGGCTTTGTTCGGGAAAGCGATTCCGTAAATTCTTCCGGAGGAATTCCCGCGTAGAGACTGCCGTTCGATGTGTTTTTAAGAACGTTCGCTTAATCTAGTCCTTTGTCTGGACACACTCAAGCGCGTGCGAGCGCTGCTTTGGCGGTGGAGCTCGATGGTCTGATATCGGAGAAGTTTTATCTGATGGCGGTTTATGAAGAACACGGAGTTCGGTTTGAGTATCCGGATGGCTGGGAGCTGAGTCACGAGCACCACGACGAAGACTTCACGGTCCACTGTCGAAAGTGGGGGAACGGCTTTCTGGATGCTGTCCGTGCTGGCCGGTCGCCCAGTAGCTGAGGACGTGGTTGCGGCCGCTTTGGAATCATTCAAGACTGAATATGACAGTCTGGACGTTTACGAAAGCGCTGAGCGTATTTGTCTGTTTGCCGACCGTTGCGACCGAGGTCGACTTTTACGAACTCGAAATGGTCAATCGAGCCAGCTTGCGAGGCCTGCGAGACGGATTCGACGACGATTTTCGTCCTCAGCCAGATGTCTGATACAGAACGCGAAGAAATCGGCCCGCAGCTCAAAGCGATCTCCGACAGCTTGATGTGCGAATCTGATGACGCCGAGTTTGACGACGAATCAGGCCCGTTCGCGTTCGATAATCTGTTCGGCGGAATGGACAACGTCATCGATTCGACGGCGGAACTGCATAACGAAGCCGCAGACGGCTCTGAAGAAGAAGGCTGATATCTATGAAGCGGGTTGTTCTCGCAATGAGCGGTGGTGTCGATAGCTCGGCAGCGGCCGTCCTGCTTCAGGAGCAGGGGTACGAGGTCATCGGCCTGTTTATGCGGCTCGGGGCGCGACCGAGGAGCAGACCTGTTCGACGGGCCTGGGGATGACTCTGCCGGTCGTCAGTGCGAAATCCAACAAGCAGGGCTGCTGCAGCGCGTCCGACGCGGCGGATGCTCGTCGAGTCGCCGACCGGCTCGACATTCCGTTTCACGCGCTGAATTTCCAGGACGCCTTCGGGCGGATCAAGGACTACTTCGCGGACGAGTACCTGGCGGGACGGACTCCGAATCCGTGCGTGATGTGCAACAACTGGCTGAAGTTCGGCAAGCTGTGGGACTTCGCACAGAAAGTCGGAGCCGAGTACATCGCCTCGGGGCACTACGCGAGACTCGAACACGCGGCGCTTGCTCCAAAGTTAGACAACGTGGGATGCGACGCGGCCGACAGGGCAGGGGAGTCATCCAGCGACCGTGCCCAGGAATCCGTGAGGCCAGCGATTTACCGAGGACGAGACGGCGGCAAAGATCAGTCGTACGTTCTGTTTGGTATCGACCGCGCGATCCTCGATCGCGTCATTTTCCCGGTCGGGGATTTCGACAAACCAGACGTTCGTGAGAAGGCTCAGCAGTCGGGGCTCCGAGTTCACGACAAAGCCGACAGCCAGGAGATCTGCTTCATTCCTGATAACGACTATGCAGGCTTCCTCGAACGCTACCGCGGAAAACAGGACAGCCGGCCGGCGAAATCGTCGACACCGTCGGAACAGTTCTCGGCCGACACGAAGGCTACGAACGTTACCACCGTCGGACAGCGCAAAGGGGCTCGGCTTGGCTTTCGGCGAAACCTCGTTACGTCGTCCGCCTGGAGCCGGAAACTCGCCGAGTGGTGATCGGCACTCGCGAACAGCTTGGATGCCACAACGCTGGAAGGCGATCGGTTCAACTGGCTGATCGATAACGTTCCGAGCCGCTTCCGTTGCGAAGCTCAAATCCGCTACGGGCATCGCGCCGCGCCGGCAGAAGTCGAAGTCCTCTCTGACGACCGCGTCAAAGTGACATTCGACGAGCCCCAATTCGCAGCTGCTCCCGGCCAGGCCGTCGTGCTGTACACCGGCGATCGAGTCCTCGGCGGCGGCTGGATCCGCTGACTTGCCGGTCGCCAAGCTGTCGTGCCACTGGCACACTGACAACACCGTTGCAAATCATTCTTATCCGAGCCAAGTGAGTACGACGACGAGCCTGACCGAGGAGTCGAGTGCAGGGTGTTCTTCCGGCAAGCCTGCCATTTACAGATTGTCGTGGCTGGCGATGGGAGCAGAGCTGTGGGGGCGGTCAGGCGTCAGTTTTAATTTGCATAGATGCCGGAAGCGGCTGGTTCAAAGGACGCCAAACATACCATCACCAGATTGCTCGGCGGCTTCCAGTCGATCGCAGAGCTCCAGGAGCTGGTCCTGCACCGCGCCCCCGGGCATGTGGTTGATCGACCGGCACACGTCGCCAATCAGGTCGTTCGAGTTCGAAGCTCGTCCATCGGAACGATCTCGATGCTCAGGACTCGCCTCGCAGGCCTTCAAGGCCTGCTGCGATTTGCTCGAACGGATATCCGTATCGAAGGAGAAGCAGCGTTCGTTCTTCAGGGGTCAGCTGCATCTCGATCGTCTCGCGCTTCCATTCGAGGCAAACTTTCCTTCTGCCGTGATCGGCTGTCGGGCGACGCGTTGCCGGGGTCGTTGACCCTGCTGGACATTACGCCGCGTCTGAAGTGGCGGTGACGCTGTCGCGATAATTCCACGGCATCCAGCGTTCAGGAGACTGCTGTGAGACATCCGCCGCGTTGAGCTGGAGCCGGTCCAGGTAGTCCAGCGCGTTCGCTCCGCTCAATTCGCACGTGTGAATCAGGCTCATGTGCATGTCGCCGCCGCGGGCTCCCTGGCGGGTTTTGTAGAACATCGAGTTCTTACGATGCAGGATTGTTTTTTTCAGTGCCCGTTCGCAGATGTTGTTGTCCAGTGGCGCTCCCGCCTGGCCGCAGGAACAACGTGAGCCGTTCCCAGCGTTTGAGCAGATAGTTGATCGCGTCCCCCAGCGCCGAGTTCGGTTCGACCAGTCTATCTCGTCAAACTGGCGCTGCAGCCACGTGATGAAGGTCGTCCATGGTCGGCCTGGCTGTGGGTCTGGTGCCAGGTGAACCAGGCGTGCTTCAGCAGACATCTTTTCTTCTCTCGCGACCTTGTCGTTGTGATAGATCACTTTGAAGGCTTCGATCACGTGCCGGCATTCTTCGGGAAATCGATCGTAAAGTTCCACGAACTTACGGCGACCATGTGCCAGACAGTTTGACAGGATCGTGTCGAGTTCTTCGGGGAGATTCCTCGCCAGCCCGTCGCACATCTGGATCGGCGCTTCGAGCTGTGCGACACGATGCCGCAGAACGTCCGATAGATTTTCACCCGCATGCCGACGACCGCTGAAAACAACGCCATGCGCACGCCGGCCAGCGTCGTGACAACGCCTGATGTAAACAGTCCGGTGCGGTGGGGTTCGTGCTCGTCCTCCGGCGGCGGTGTGTTTCTGACGCGTTCTCCCATGAGTTCCAGAATTCGGACGGTCGTATCGTCGTTGTGCACGACGTCAGCCTGAGCGGCCTGCCGAATGAGTTCTTCGTAAGCCGGAGCGATCAACGAAGAGGCCGCATCAACAATGTCCCACTGAGTTGAGGCTGCCAGAGGAATCCGCAACTCCCCTGCAGCCGTTGCAGGCGGTTGAACGGTAACCCGCTTCCATACTTTAACAGACCGATCATGCTGGCCACCGTGTGATCGTACTTGCCGTCACTGACGCCGGCGGGAATCGGGCTGTGAAGAGTTTTCCACAAAGATGACAACGCAGCTTCTGCCGGCGATACACCGTCGCGTGCAGGGGAGCCTGGCCAACGAAGCGAACCAGTACACCCGGTGGCTTCTCGTAAAGCGTCCCCTGAGTACACTCCGGACAGGTGTCGCCCGGCGAAAGTTCCGGATTACTGACATCGACCTGATCAGCACCGGGATAGATCGCCGCACTGTACCTGCCATGCCCTGGCGTTGATGGTTCCTCGTCCTCGTGGTTCCCGGCCGCATCATCCGGGGCGTCACCGTTCAAGGCATCACCAGGTAGCTGGTTCGAGCCGTGCCCAATACATACGTTCTGCGATGTCTCGCTCGTCGCGCCAAACATCATCTTACGAAGACGAGCGATCGTCGTGTTCTTATCGCCCACGATCTGAAAGAACCCCGCATACGATGCAAAGAGGGAACGCATCAATTCTAGGTCTTCGTCACGAAGCGTATTGGACGCCGCCCGTTCGAGGAGTTCTCTCAAACTGTTGAGAATTCACGTCGATTATCTCCGGCGCGTTGGGCGTCATGATTCGACCGGCCTTCCCTGCCACTCGTTCAATCCATCGAATACGGATGGGACACGGATTCCGATCAGAGATCAAGAGCCGTTTTTTGATAACCTCAACGGCGTGGGCCGACCGATCGCCAGTCCGGTGCTGCCGCCGTGCGATCCGAATCGCCTGCTGAGAACAGAACCGACAGTTGATGAGCTGCCAGAGCTTTCGCCTTCGCATCCGGGTCGGACGCCGATGGCCACCAGCGGAAACGTCCCTCGGAAAGGCGTTTATGGCAAAGCCAGAAACCCTGGCCATCATACACCAGCGCTTTAATCGCCGTGCCACGACGATTGCGGAAGATGAACACCGAACCGGCAAACGGATCCTGTCCCAGAGACTCTTTGCACAACCGCACCAATCCGTCGATCCCCTTGCGAAAATCAGCCGGCTCGACTGCCACCAGAATCTTTATCTGCGGCGTGATCTGCAGTATCAATCGCCGCTCCAGAAACTTCGACCCAGAGCCAAAAGGTCAGGCACATCACAACCCCGCAGATGCACACGAAGGCTCGCTCCCGAACCATCTTCGAACTCCACAACACACTCACCCGAAGATGCCAGCGATTCTGATACTGCCAGCGTCCCTAAGTCTGACGACGACGCTGCAACTGACGAGGGGCCAGAAACTTCAATGAATGCCTCCGGCATGGAGACCGAATCATGCACCGAGGCCGAACACGGAGGCTTCGCGGCAACGCGTTTCTTCAGCGAATAATAATGGCTCATCCGGTAAGTCGGGGCTGTATTTATCCGACGAGTGTTTTGTGATGGTATGGAGTGAGAGGATTCGGAGTTTGAAGAGTTCGAGGTCGCGGTATCCAAACGCCTGTCGCTGGAGCAGTTTCAGTTTGTTGTTGACGCCTTCCAGCGGGCCGGTAGAGATCGAGTCGTCGTACCAGGCCAGCAGACTCTGCCGGTGTTTGTGGAGAGTCCGGGCCATCTGTTGCAGGACACGGATTCCGGTCTGTTCCGCTCGCCGGCACCAGGCGGTCAGCCAGCGTTCGGCCTGAGACTTTGTGGTTTGCTCCCAGAACTGTCTGAGGTCTTCCTTCAGGTAGTACGCCGTCGCCAACGGAGCGTTCAGGGATAGAGCGTCTTGCAGTCGCTGATGTTCGTCGCGATCGTCGTCCAGGTTCTCAGGATTCTTCAGCAGCAGCCAGCGGGTCCCTTTGAGCACGGCTTTGTGCGGGGCGTCTGTGGCTTCGCGATACAGGTCACGGCGAAGCTTCGTCAGCTTCTCGTTGAACAGCTTGACCACGTGGAATCGGTCCAGCACCAGACGGGCTTCGGGCAGAAACTCCCGCACCGCCTTGAGGAAGCCACCGGCCATGTCCGAAGCCACCGCTCGCACCTTCGCCCGAGACTGCCTGAGTCTGCGAAAGAACGGCCGAAGCGTTGCAGAACCGCGTCCCTCACCCACAAACACCACCGCTCCGGAGTCCAGGTCCAGAACCAGCGTCAGGTACTTGTGACGTTTCCCGACGTAGACCTCGTCCACCGCCAGCCGCTTCAGATACTTGAGTTTCGACCGACCGAACTTCCGCTTGAGTCGTCGCTTCTGAATGTCATTGGCCAGGTCCCACGAAATGCCCAGGTGACGCGACACATCCTGCGGCGTCATGAACCGCAGCAGTTCGACGACGTAGCGTTCGAAGACCCGAGTGTGCTGTTTGTGCGGCTGTGTTGTTTGTGCGGCTGTGTTGTTTGTGCGGCTGTGCTGTTTGTGTGGCTGTGTTGTTTGTGCGACGGGGCGAACGACACGACCACACGCCGCCTGGAGAAACACTCCTGACACTCGACTTTCGGCACTCGCATCTCAATCCACGTTTCCCGCGAGCCGATGGGAACGGTTCGCCAGCGACGTTCAAACCATTCGACAATCCGTACCTTCGAACTCCCGCAAGCCGGGCAGCACAGCTTCTCACGAGCCTGAGCCACCCGAATCGTCATGCCACCACTGTGAAACTTTGTGGCCTGGTACTGGTAGCCCCGAATCCCGAACCCATGATACAAGAGACTGGTGGACATGCTGGTTTCTCCGTTCTGAGGAAGGTGTCGCAACCCCCTCACTGAAATCAGCATGTCCGCTCTTCACAACCAACAGTCCCGACTTACCGGAAGAACCAGTTATTCAGAGGGCCGACAACGTTTCGCCCTGTCGGGTCTTCCGAGGTTCGTAGTCTGGGATGTCCCGCCGCCGGACCGCTGATGCGAATTGGCGTTGCCAGAGCTGTCAGTCGCCGGTTGAACCGTCCACTCTGGTCCAGCTTCCAATCACCGTTTGGTTGACGGACCACCTCGATCACCGAATGCTCCATCGCGGCCATTTCTGCTTCGACGGTCTCTCGCGGCAGAGCTGCAAGGTCATCGTGCGTCTTCAGGCCAGGGAACATCAGGTTCGTGTTTGTGTATTCATGATTAACGTAGAGCAGGCCGCGTTCGACGTTGGGATCAGAAGAGGGCAGGGCGATGAACGCGATGTAATCGCAGTTGTATCCAAACTGCTTTGACTGAGATTCGCCGGTCTGGTTGTGGACGTCGAGCGGCTTCGCGCTTGGAAGAATGGGATCCCCCCAGGCAGCAATAACCTGCCAGTCGTAGCCGTTGGCGACTCGTGCGGTCTCGTCGAACCCTCGTGAGAGCTCTTCAAACGTGAGCCCGATTTGCCCGTAGCTCGACGCGCCGTTTGCTTCTGAATTAAACCCGAGCGTCGTCAATCCGGCCCAGGCGGCGAGGTGTTTCAGAGAACTCCGGCGAGTGATCGCCCGGTCAAGGACCGTCACGAACTCGGGCTCGGACGACGGGTTCGAAACCGGATCTTCTTCGTGGTAACACAAAGATTCTGAGTCAGGCAGCATGAACAAACCTTGCGTCTCAAAACGCAGGATGAGACGGGACTTTCAAAGAAATCGCCGTGCTTAGTTTCTCAGTGGGAAGCGAGCATCCAGATGCCAGCCAGCAGGCAAGGCACGAGCAAAACCAGCGTCGGCAACGCCGCTTGAGCGTCCCGCTCAGCCGAGGCGATTCGCTCGCCAACTGTGTTTCCGAATGAGGCTGCTGCTTTGTCTTCGTGACAGAATTCAGTGCTCATACGTGTCCACCGCCGAGTAAAAGGTTGCTTCCATGTCATCGGCTGGAAGGATCACTTCCTGTCGCGAGTAACTCGCGAGGTTTATGTTAAGAATCGGTGAAGTTTTGGGTAGCGGGGAATTGCGAGTGCGTCTTGTAAGTAGTTTGGAGAAAAGGGCTTAAGGGTTGGTGGGTGATGTTGAGTTTGTCGCGTGATTCTACAACAACCAGTTTGCTTCACATTCGCACTCGAATCAGCTGATCCGCCGAGACTTTCGCCGTTATTCGGCCGGTGAGCTGGTCGCGATTCTGCCTCGGTAAATGAAGATCAGCCAGATGATACAGAGGCCGGAAATCGTGAGAGCCAGACCTCGGTCGGACAACGTCGCTGTCAGCGGAATCAGCAGCACGGCAGCGAGGGCCTCGGTCAGCGGCTTCACCCAGCCACCGTTCAAGGCAATGACTTGTCGGCGCAGGGAGGGACCGAGCGGCCAGTAGAGTACGTTATGAGCGGCGTCGGTCAGGCCTCGATGAAGGACGTCGCAGCCCCGAGCGACGGTCAGACACCAGAACATGGCGGTCGGTTTAACGGCAAAGAAGACTGTCGAAAGCACGAGTGTCAAAGAACCGGGAAAGGCTGCGAGTCCTGCTTGAATTCCGAGACGCGTCAGCACTCGCGACGTTCCAAAGAGTTGCAGGCATCCCGTCAGCAGAGCCGTCGATGCGTAGAATACTCCGAAGAAACTCGCCAGATCGTCTTCGGACGAGTAGTACGCGCTGGCCGTTGACTTTGCCGGTCAGGTAGGCAGTGACGGCAGGAGTGGTGCGAGGATGCGGGTGAATGTTCGCGGCATTTCTTCCAGTCGGACCATTCCTCGCAATGCACTGGTTAGCGGCACGCAGTCCATCAGGTCATCGCGAATCCAGACGTTTCCACAGGCTGTCAATTCGTGGGGGGAGCCGACGCAAACTTGTGCATGCGAATCTCGTTGCCAGATTTGCTGAACGAGACTTCGTCCATAAAAGTTCGGATCAGCATCAGGCCTCGGCCGTGAGGTCGCATCACGTTTTCCGGATCGTGTGGGTCTGGAAGAGTTGATGGATCGAAGCCAGGTCCTTCGTCACGAACGGTGAAGACTGCTTCCGCTTCGGAAACGCGGCTCGTGATGAAAACCCGTCGGTTGCAGTAGGGCTCTTGAAGTTTTCGCTTGTCACCGAGAATGTGATACTGGCTACCGTCCTCGTCTTCCCGCATCTGCGAGTTCAGTTCGAGATTTCCGTGATCGATGGCGTTGATGATGGATTCTGAAAGTGCGGTACCGACTCGGAGTAATTCGCCTTCCGGGCACAGATTCATCATCCGGATCGCCTCAAGGAAATAGCCGACCAGCGCGGGCGCAGCACGGTGATCGTTGCCCAGAACGAACTTCGATTCGGTCTCGGTCATGTATTGATAAACCTGCTGCCGATTTTTGCGCGACTGCGAGGCGTTGTTGACGATGTTCAGCGCGGCGATCAGCTCTTGCTGAAATTTGCGCTTTGGAACGTAGCTTGACGCTCCAGCTTTCAGGGCTTCAGTCGCGATATCCTCGCTTCCCTTGGCAGTCATCAGGATGACTGGCAGTGTGGGGGCTCGACGCTGGAGTTCTCGAACGAGCGTCAGACCATCCATTTCTGGCATGTCGAGATCGGTGAGGACGATGTCCGGAGTTTCCTCGTCCAGCATCTTTAGAGCGTCGAGACCATGCGTTGCGTATGAAGCCGTCATGCCCGAATCTTCGACGCAAGCACCGGCGAATCGACGATCCATTGGGTTGTCGTCAACGATCAGAACGTTAGTCATTGCCAAACTCCTACCTGCTTAGTCGGGTGTGTCCGGCGGTAATTCGGAATCCACGAAGGCGGTAAGTTCCAGAGTCAGCCTCGAAACCGCAATCGTTAGTTCTTCAAGCAGATGCTCGGCTGCGGCAAACTCCTTTTCTTTAGCCATCGTTTCGATTTTCTGAGCCATTGTGACGAGTGGTTCAATTGAGAAAATTGCGAAGGAGCCTTTCAATGTGTGCGCAGCTCTTCGAAAGGTTTCGGCATCTTCTTCGTGCCATGCGGCTCGCATTTGATCGACCAGTTTTGGAGCTTCTTCAAGCAACAGCGAGGCCAGATCAAGAGCGACTTCTTTGCCGCCAGGCATTTTCTTCATGGCGACATCCCAATCAATCAATTTGCTGCCCGCGTCGCCTGCTTGTTGTTCAGCGGTTGATTCTTCCGGACGAGGCGTCGACTGTGGAAGAGTTGTGTGCGGCACAGGTCCTGAAGCAAGGACTATTGCGGGCACCGCTTCGACAGCTTTGAAAAGGGAGACAGCGTCGATTGGTTTTGGAACGTAATCGTCCATGCCGGCTTCCAGGCACCGCTCGCGGTCACCTTTCATCGCGTTAGCGGTCATGGCGATTACAGGCAAATGACGGTCGGTTTCCGTCTCGTTGCGACGAAGTTCTTTCGTCGCGGCGAACCCGTCCATCTTTGGCATTTGAACGTCCATCAGGACGAGGTCAAATGGTTCGCGGGCGATTGCTTCCAACGCGAGTTGGCCGTTGCCGACCACGACAACCTGATGTCCCCGTTGCCTGAGAAATTCCGTTGCCACTCGCTGATTAATGACGCCGTCTTCAGCGAGAAGAATGCGCCGTGGTTTGACCTCAGGGGCGGGAAGCAGATCTTTGGAAGGTTGGATGGGTGGCTTTTCGGGTTGGATTTCTGTGAGGATCGTATTGAGCAGTTCAGAATGGATGACTGGTTTCGGCATGCACTTTGCGATACTCAAGTCCTGACATCTTTTAGTGTCGCCTGCCTGGATCGCCGATGAAATCATGATGACGGTGCATTCTTCGGCGGACACAGTTTCGCGCAGACGTGTTGCAAAGTCGAAGCCGTCCATACCTGGCATCATGCAGTCAAGCAGGACAAGTGGAACACTTTCACCGTTTGCTCTGGTTTCCTGAATGTATCGCAGACCGTCCTCGCCGCTGTCGACGGTGACGGGGCACATGCTCCAACTCTGAAGAATCTCATGCAGTATGCGTCGGTTCGTTCCGTTGTCGTCTACAATCAGAACGTTCATGTCCTGCAACGTGGCGAGCTCGCTGGCGGGCCTGAGTTTCTGTTCGGACGACACACCGAAATTGATGGTGAACGAAAATGTTGTACCGACACCAACTTTGCTTTCGACACTGATGGAGCCGTGCATCAGTTCGACAAGCTGCGTTGAGATGGCCAGCCCTAAGCCAGTACCACCATATTTTCTAGTTGTTGAGGCGTCGGCCTGGCCGAAGGCTTCGAAGATTGACTGCTGCTTCTTAATGGGAATGCCAATCCCTGTATCGCGGACGTCAACGCGAAGTACGATGCGGTTACTGCTTCCTTCGAATTCATTTGCTGACTTCGGCGTTGCGGCTTGAGTCGAAACTGAAACAATTTCGACGACGACTTCACCTTCTTCTGTGAACTTGATCGCGTTGCCAGCGAGGTTCACGATGATCTGTCGCAGTCGACCTGGATCACCAATCAGGATGTCCGGGATGTCCGGCGCGATCCGGCAGGCAAGTTCGATATCTTTCTCGGCAGCTCGGGATGACAGAGTGTGGCCGGTATTGCCAATGCAGTCTCGAAGGCTGAAGGGGATGGACTCGAGTTCCAACTTGCCGGCTTCGATTTTTGAGAAATCAAGGATGTCGTTGAGGAGTCTCAAGAGTGCGTCGGCTGATTGTCGCACCATGTTCAGATAGTCGCGCTGGTCAGACTCCAGTTTCGTACTTGCCAATAGTTCGCCCATGCCGATGATCCCATTCATCGGTGTGCGGATTTCGTGGCTCATGTTAGCGAGGAATTCGCTCTTGGACTTGTTGGCCGATTCGGCAAACTCCCGAGCTTCATGCAGAGCATCCTCATCCTGCTTCCGCTGAGTGATGTCATGCAGGAACGCATTGAAGACGAATTCGTCCCCGAGCCGTTGCGGAGTGATGGTGATTTCGACCGGAAACTCACTTCCGTCTCTGCGTCGAGCAGTCAATTCGAGCCGTCGGTTTAGAACCTTCGCTTCGCGCGTTTCCAGAAACCGTTCGAGACCCTGCTGATGATCGTTTCTGAATGACTCCGGGATGATCATGTCGGCAACCGGCAACATCAGCACTTCGTCGCGGCTCCAACCGAACATTGCCTGCGCTTGCGGATTCCATTCGACGATCAGGCCTGCAGCGTTCATCGAGACAAAAGCGTCGTTTGCGGTATCGATGATTCGTTTAATGCGCTCAGCGTTGTGTTCCAGCTGGTTCTGGATTTCCTCGCGTCGAGTGATCTCACTTTGTAGTTCGGATGTGCGTTGACGAACTCGGTCTTCTAGCGTGGCGTATGTGGACTGCAGTTCTCGCGTCATCGCGTTGAACGTGTGACCGAGTGTGCCGATTTCGTCGTCAGATGTGACCACAACTTGAGCCGTCAGATCGCCACTGGCAACAGCCGTGGCAGTTTGAGTCAGTTCGCGAATTGGACGAGTCATTCTGCGAGAAAGCCAGAACGAGCCAGCCAGGCCGACCGCAATCAGTCCCAGTTGAATCTGGATTCGCGTTCGCCGAAAGCTGTCGAGTGGTTCGTACGCCTCGGAGACGTCCATTTTGGCAATCAGTCCCCAAGGCTGATAATCCAATGGCTGGTAGTTGATCGGGCGGTAATGGACCAGGACTTCTGTTCCAGCATAGTTTGTGACCTCGGAACGACTGGCCCCGCCGATCGCAGCGGCCATTGGCGAAACGGTGTCCAGTGCCGCCGCGCGGATGGTTCCTTTTTTCGAGCCGAACAGATACTTCACATCCGACCCGTTGCGTGCGCCGACCAGGACTTCACCGGAATCGCCGAGTCCTTCAGTCTCGGTCAGAATTCTGAAGAGTGGCGTGACATCAAGGTCGACAAGAACGACCCCCAGCAGGTCCTTGTCGTTCGTTAACGCTGGCGCCGCGACAGACGTGATGAATTCGCCGTCAACGAGTCGCGGCTCACCAAGATGTCGTCGCTTGAGGCCGGCTTGAAATACGGGGTTCTGCGAGATGTCTTTTTCCAGGTGCTCATCGGAGGTCGACGTCAGTACGCGCCCTTCTGAATCGGCGATCGAGATCACGATAAATCCATCGGTGCTCTTGAGAGCGTCGATAAGAATCGGTCGTGTGCCGGCAAGAAGTTCCTCGATCGAGATCTCGTCGCGTTCAAACTGCGCGACAAGATTTCTTAGCTTCGTACGGCTTGCGACCAGACCAGCGCGTTCCAGCTGTTGCTCAACGAACGACATCACCATTGCATGTCGATCGGAAGCGGCTACTCGCAGTCGTTTCTGAATCTGGTCCTGAATGATATCTCTGGCGACGACATACCCGGCCCAACTCATTAAGCCAGCGGTAAGAATCAGGAGGGCGGCGACGAAGATCGACATCTTGATAAGCATCGAGCTTCTGGCTCGAATCGGTGCGACGGACTTCTGACTTGGCTCATGTGGTGAGGTTGGCTCGGCCGGGGCGATCCCAGTCGTGAGTTCAGGATGCTCGTCATCAGTCATGCGTCTGTTCCGCCGCTGAACTGTCGATTCTGGTTTGATCCGATTTTCGCAAACACTCTGGCGGATCGTAAGGACGAACGTTGATCGCGTTCTATTTTACGACGACTGAGGCAACATCTCCTGTTGGATTTGAATCGTTGGGAAGCCAATCGTCGATCAAAGTGCCTGGTCAATCTACACGGTGACGGGCGCGAAGTCCTTAGTTCGATGGGATTTGGTTGGCGCATAAAAGAAGACTTATGGGATGTGCGAGGAGTGTTGACTATTGAGCGATTGGAGCCCATTTGTGTTGTTTATAAGTGACGTTAGGAGCGGCCTTGCGGTTCGTGAGTGTCATAAACTGCGGGGTCGGTTGAATTCTCACAGAATGTCGTCACTCTGTGCCGCCTTCGCAAAGATTGACGTTCTGTCACAGGGGTGCGATTCCAGTCTATCAGCGCGTCTCACGACTCGAAGATCGCCCCTGAATAATGTCTGAATGAGCCTGGCCACCCTTGACATGACTTCCGACGATCAAATCACAATTCTGCTGGTGGAAGACGATCGGATTGCCGCGCAACTTGTGATGCATCTTCTAAGGATCGGCTTGCCAGACCACACGTTGATCACAGTTGCCAGCCTTCAGGAAACGCTTACAGAACTTGACTCAAACCCGACGATTGACGTCGTGCTTCTGGATTTGAATCTACCTGATTCAGCGGGACTTGAGACCTTTCAAAGCGTCTACGCTCACCGCTCACAGACACCGATTGCCATTCTCAGTGGAGATTCTGACGAGGCGATTGCAGTCGAAGCGGTCCGCCGTGGAGCGCAGGACTACCTGGTCAAATCGCGCTTTGACGAGAATCATCTTTCGCGAGCGATTCGGTTTGCTCTGGAGCGTGCCCACCGACAGCACATCGAACAGGAAGTAGTCGCTGCAGAAAGAGTGCAGCAGCTCCTTTACCCGTCAACGGCTCCAGACGTAGCTGGGTATGACATTGCCGGTGCCGCGTTCGCAGCAGAACACGTCAGTGGCGATTATTTTGACTTCATCCCGATGTCAAATGGGCGGCTTGGAATCATCGTCGGAGACGTCAGTGGGCATGGTTTGGGGCCATCGCTGAAAATGGCTGAGACGCGAGCGTATCTGCACGCGCTGACTTACGAAACGGCAAGTACCAAAGGGAAGCTTACCAACGTTGATCTCGCCGACGTGTTGACGCGGACGAACGAACTTCTGCTTACGTCGCAGACCTGGCAATTTGTGTCGCTATTCTTTTTGAGCCTTGATCCGAGCAGCGGTACCTACACCTACGCTTCGGCTGGGCACGATGGATGGCACTTGAAGGCTGACGGTTCGCCGACCGGACTTGAATCAACGGGCCCGATCCTCGGCGTTATCAACGATGCCGATTTCGCAAACACAGAACCGGTGACTCTGGCAGAGGGTGAAATGTTGCTCCTGGCAACGGATGGTTTTGTAGAAGCGATGAACGCCAAACACGAACTCTTCGGCAAGGATCGCCTGATCGACGTTCTGACGAGTGATCCGACTGCTACTTCGGAAGCCATGCTTAACAACTTGTGGCAATCTGCACGCGAGTTTTCGGGTGGAGCACCTCAAACTGATGATATGACCGGTGTGGTCATTCGCCGCCTCAGTGTCAGTTGAACGTTGTTACCAAACTCTGCTTGCTGTTCTGGGATGAGCTTTCTGACAGCGTCTCACACTCGGCGACGTCAGCCCAATGCCGCCAGAGTTGTGAGCCGTGACGCGTAAGCGGCCGGGCTCCACTTGCTGCCCGAGGCCTTATGGCCAGCGGCTCACTCATGAAAATCCAGAACCCTGGCCATTGGACGTCAGCATGGGTAAGACTGACACAACGGAGTCGTCGGCTAAGAATATTCAAAAACGACTTAGAACACGTTCCTCAGCGCGTGCCAGTGGCTTACTGATGGCGGTGCCGGATCGCGCACCAGCCGGCCTTTGGGAGAGGAGTCGAGTGCGTGCGCGACGGTCAGCGTCGGATTCGGTCGATTGATTCGAGCCGGATTCTGTGCGCAACAACAAAGCGACCCAGCTTCTGGTGACATGCGGGGGCTCCGCTGCAAGTTACGTCCGACAAACCGCGGCTTTGTAGCGGCAATACGCTCGAGTTTCTTAGTTGGAAACGAGCAGCCAGATTCCGATGATCAGGCAGGGGATCAGCAGCATCAATGTCGGTAAGGCGGCTTGCGACTCGCGATCGACTGCTGCGCGGTGAACGGCGGCGCTGCTGACCGTAGAACTTGCCGCGTTGTCATCATGACGAAAATCAGTGCTCATAGGTGTCTCACCGCTGAGTTGGGGAAGGCGTCCATTTCATCGGCGGGAAAGATCACAGCCTCTCGCGAGGAATTCGTGAGGCTTATGTTAAGAAACCGTTAATTCGCGGAATGTGAGAGCGGACACCAATCGCGGATATGGTCATGGAGGCATCTGGAAAACACGGCGAGCGGCGATTTCGCCGTTGATACCGGTTATTCGTTGCCCGGTTCTGACGGCGTGTACCGGCCCCGGTACACGGCGATCAGCCAGACGATGCACAGCCCCGAAATCGTTATGGCTAGGCCACGGTCGGACAGTGTCGCCGTCAGCGGAATCAGTAGCACGGCGGCCAGAGCTTCGGTTAGCGGTTTAATCCAGCCTCCGTTTAAAGCGATCACCTGCCGACGCATGGCAGGGCCCAGCGGCCAATACAGAACATTGATCGCGGCGTCGGTGAGGCCTCGTCGCAGAACATCGCAGCCTCGAGCAACGGTCAGGCACCAGAACATGGCCGTCGGTTTAACGGCAAAGAAGACGGCTGAGAGAACGATGGTCAATGAACCGGGAAATGCGGCGAGTCCCGCCTGAATTCCGAGGCGCGTCAGGACTCGCGAGGTTCCAAAGAGTTGCAGACATCCGGTCAGCATAGCCGTGGATGCGTAGAACATTCCGAAGAAACTCGCCAGATCATCCTCGGACGAGTAGTAAGCGACGGCCGTTGACTTCCACTCGAACTCGATCAGTAGAACGACGATCGTTTTTAGAATGACCAGCACGGCAAGATACCTGGCCAGCGGGACCTGCCTGAGGATCTGGGCGGGGCTGAGGATTTCACCGTCGGCGGTCGTCTTACCTGGTCTGGTGTGTTCGCTCGGGGGGGCTGGTGACTTGCCCGAAGTCAGGTTTCGATATCGGCAACGCAGAGCAACGAAACCGGCCAGAGCGTCCATCACGATGATCATGTAGAGGACGCTGTTTGCTCCGAATCTGGATGCCACCCACCCGGTCGCCGCTCCCAGTACAACGCCGGCCAGTGTTGATCCGGAACTGGCAATTCCTGAAACTCGAGCCGGAGCTTCGCTGCGAAACAGTTCGTTCAGCAGCGTTGCGAACTGGATCGAGCCGAGGGCTCCTCGGAGCTCAGCAAGCAGATAAAGCGCCGCAGGAATTCCGATCGTTCGGTCGTCGGTTTTCAGCATGAAAGCCAGAGCCAACGTCACCATCGCCAGTAAGAGGTGCGTGGTGAAGATGACTCGCCGCAAAGAAAGTCGAGTCAGAATTCGAGCGTAAAGAGTCGTGACGATGGCAACGCCGCTGGCCGACACCAGAATCATCGCCGGCAGACGTTCGATTCCGATTCGCGCGAGGAAGACCGCATCCGCGTCTGAACGAGCCCCGACATACGCGCCTGTCATGCCGAACGAAAACAGAAACAACAGCCCCGTCCGGACCTGCTGGTCCGGCGGGACTCTCAGCAGTTTTTTGATCCGGTGACTGAGCATCCTGGCTCTGAAGTCGCTGAAGTGTTGCGTTGGTCAGTGGGTGATCGATACAGCTTTCAACTGCTTTTGGCGGCCTCAGAACAAGAACGGCGCGCAGCACGACACCTAAGGTCGATGTGTCTGTTTTATCGGTAATTCTGACTGTGTTGGTTAATTGGAACCTGTTGACGCAACTTCAAGGTTGGTAATTGACCGCTCAATCGCGTTTGCTCACTCCGATGCTTAGTAGACCAGAACTCTGCGACGGTCGCCAAAATTTAGCTGGCCGTGCATATCGGCAAAGTTTTGCCAGGTTATCAGGATTGCGAGGCCGTCAGACTCGCCCGACTTTGCGTTGTCCTGAACGGGTTGAGGGGATTAGTCCGTTCGTGCCGATGCCTCGGGATTTGCAGTCAACCTTTGCTGCGAAGTTGCCGAAACCGTTTCGGACGCTCGATTCTCTTCTTCGAAAGCATGCCCCATGCGCCTGTTTCTGACCGCCTTGTGTCTGTTCTTATTAAGTCCAGCAAATTCGTTTGGCCAGGATCCAGTTCAGTCTGTGCTCCAGGATCTTCCTTCGCGTTTGAAATGGTGGGACTCTGCTTCGGACTGTAACGAGTGTCGCAGCGAAGGTTGTTCGAAGAGCGGAGAAACTGGATGCGGGGAAACTCGAAGCGAAGGTTGTTCTCTGGCCGAGCCAACCTGTCCTCTGAAAGGGATCTCGCTCTGGGAAGGCAGTTCGCTCGATATCGGCGGCAGCTACCGCGTCCGCTATCACAACGAACACAACATGCGGGGAGCCGGGCTCACCGGTCTCGATGACGAGTACGTGCTGCATCAGGTACGGCTTTGGTTGACCGGAAAGCTGAACGACCGCCTGGGCATGCGGGTCGAAATGATCGATGCTTCCAGCGTGGGCGAGTCGTTTACTCCCCGCGGCAACGAAGTCAACCGGTTCGATCTTTATCAGGCGTATGTCGATGCTCTCCTGATCGACGGCGACGGCACGCTGACCGCCAGGCTAGGCCGGCAGGAATTCGCACTGGGGGTCGCCCGACTGATTCAGGCTCCCAACTGGGCCAACCGAAGACGAAGCCGCGACGGCGTTCGTCTCATGTGGAGGGCCCCCGACTGGGACATCGACGCCTTCTGGACACGACCCGTTCTTCGCAACCGGTCCAATGCTACAAAATTCGATGATACAAACCAAAACCAGCAGCAGTACGGAATTTACACGACGTACAAGTCGCTCGAAGATCAAAAACTGGAGCTGTACTGGCTCGCTTTTGACATCGACAACGCCGCCGCAACTGACGGGGCGAAGTACGACACAATCGGATCACGCTGGTACGGCAACAGAGATAGCTGGCTGTACGAAGTCGAAGGTGGCTATCAGTTTGGCCGGAACCCGGACGGCACCGTCCACAACGCCGGTTTCGTGGTCAGTGGCATTGGTAAAAAGTTCGAAGACGTCTGCTGGAAACCGGAAGCCTGGTTGTACTACGACTTCGGGTCCGGTTCGAGTACGCCTGGCAACGGCTTTCACTACTACACGCCGGCTGTTCACAGCTACCTCGGGTGGATGGACTTGTTCAGCCGCCAGAACATCCAGGACTTCAATGCGAGGATAAAATTCAAGCCGGCTGAGTCGCTGACCTTCACGATTTGGGCTCACTATTTTCTTCTGGCGGATGACGGCGACGTTGTCTACACACGCGCGAATCGTCCCTTTGCAGGTGCGACAGCCGGAACTGCCGGAGATCGCGAAATCGGCCAGGAACTGGATTTCCAACTCACCTGGCAGGCCAACAAGCAAACCCAGATCCGCGTCGCCTACTCACACTTCTTCGCTGGCCGCTACTACGACACGACTCCCGGCGTGCCGACAAACTCTGATGCCGACTTCTTCTACACCCATTTCCAGTACACATTTTAGTTAATCTGGTTAAGCAGCTTCAACGTTCTCAATTGGCCGCTTGACCGTCGCGTAGACGCACGGGACGACGAACAGGGTCAACACGGTCGAGGCGACCATTCCGCCGATGACTGCTCGGGCGAGCGGAATCATCGCTTCTCCGCCTGGTGCGAGCTGAATGGACAGCGGAGCCATCGAAGCGACCAGCGTCAGTGATGTCATGAGAATTGGTCGGAGCCGAATCTCGGCAGACTTCAACGCGGCTTCTCGGGGGGAAAGACCTTGCGAGAGCAACTGGTTGGCAAACTCGACCAGCAGGATCGAATTGTTCACAACGACGCCGATCATCATCAGCGTGCCCATCAGCGACTGAATATTCAACGTCGTCTGAGTCACGAAAAGCATTCCCAGCACGCCGGCCAGTCCCAGGGGAACGGCCAGAATGATGATCAACGGATCGACGAACGATTTGAACTGAGCGAGCATCACGAGGTAAACAAGAATGGCCGCGACGATCAGTCCCTGGCCAAGCATCGTCATGCCTTCTTTCATCGTGGCAACGGGGCCGCGAACGGTGACTGTGACTCCGTTTTCGAATTCGATGCCGGACAAGACCTTCTCGACGTCCGCCGCGACGCCACCGACATCTCTCCCATCAACATTGATATAGACGTCGTTGACTCGCGCGATGTTGTAATGAGCGATTTCGCCAGGAATGTTGACTCGGCGAACTTTCGCGATGTTCGAGAGCGGGATCGTGACGGGGCCGTCCTTCGTGTTCAGTGAAAGAGGGATGTTTCGGATGTCGTCGAGCGAGTCGACTTCGTTGGATTCGTATTGAACCCCGATGAAGAAGTCGACACCGGTCTTCGGGTCGATCCAGATCGACGGAGCGAAACCGACACTCGACCCGAGTGATGTCAGGATCGTCTGAGCGACTTCTTCCTGATCGAGTCCCAGGAACTTGGCACGGACTCGGTCAACCTGAATATCGAGCTGCGGGTAATCGAGTGACTGTGCAATCTGCACGTCCACAGCGCCCGGGATCGGAGCCAATTTTTCAACGAGCACTTCGGCGACTTCGCGACACTTCTCAACGGTACCTGCTGAAACCTGCACGCTGATTGGAGCCGCGACGCCCTCATTCAGTGCCATGTTGACCAGGCTCCCGTTCACAAACAGAAACTGATCCTGCGGATATTCGTCTCGCAGTTTGCTGCGAAGGCGGCGGACGTATTCCGCACTGGTGATCGACCGGCCCTCCGATTTGAGATTGACGATCAGGTAAGCAGTGTCCGGGCCTGAGTTGGAACTGAGAATCGTCGAGAACCCCGCTCCCTTTCCGACAGGCAGACCAATGTTCGAAATGATGTTCTTGATGTGTTCTTTTCCGACGACGTCCTGAATCGTGCCTTCGATTCGTTCGACCAGTTTTTCGGTTTCTTCGAGTCGCGTTCCGGGCCGTGTCTTCAGTCGAAGCTCGAAGGTGCCGGCGTCAACCTGGGGGAAAAGCTCGCTGCCAATTCCAGGTAGAAGCAGAACCGAACCGGCGACAAGTGCAACGGATGTCAGAACGATGAGCGGTCGAATCGCCAATGCTGAGTTGAGCAGGTGACCGTAGAGCGTCGACGGTCCTGACTCCACGGACGCGGACTTCGTCGATGGTGTGGAGTCGCCCGTCCCGCGGACCTTTGCTCGCACGAATTGAGCACAGAAGGCGGGAACGACTGTCATCGCGACGAAATAGCTGGCGCCGATGGTGAAGGTTGCCGCAACTGAAAGCGGCTCGAACAGGTATCGGATCATGCCGCTGAGAAAAATCGCTGGGATGAACACAGCAAGCGTCGTGACCGTGCCGGCGATGACCGGTGTTGCGACTTCAGCGGCTCCGTCTCGAGCGGCGTCAAGGCGGGACTTACCCATTTGCATGTGCCGAATGATGTTTTCCACAACGACGATGCCAGCGTCGACGACCGTCCCGATCGCCAGGGCGATTCCGCCAAGAGTCATCACGTTGACTGTGTTGCCGGTAAAGCAGAAGCCGAGCCCGCCGATCATCATGGACAGCAGAATCGTTCCGGTGATCGCGACGGTCGGCAGCAGTTGTCGCAGAAAGACGAAAACAACCAAGGCCACCAGGACTGCTCCCAGACCGACTTCGTAGAGCAGATTTCGCATGGCGTTGCGGATGTAGCTGGACTGGTCATTGACGAGCGTGACGTTCGCCGCTTCGGGAACCTGACCGAGGGCTTTCATCTTCGGGATTTCTTCCGCGATGCCTTTGTAAATTCGGTCAACGACGTCGATTGTGTTTTCGCCAGGCTCGCGAAGCAGCGGGCAGTAGACGCTTCGTTCTCCGTTGACTCGGACAATGTTGTATTGAATTGCCGAGTCGATTTTTGCGTAGCCCACATCACGAATGAAAATCATGTTGCCGTTGCGTTCGGCGATCGGAATGTTGTCGATGTCGTCGGTGGTGGGCAGCGTGTTGAGCGGATGAATCTGGTACTCGGTGTCGTCCAGTTTGGCTGTTCCCGATGCCAGAACCAGGTTGGCTTTCTGCATGGCGTCAACGACGTCGGTTGCGCCAAGGCCATAAGCTCGCAACTTGTTCGGATCGATGTAGACCATCATCTGCTTGAACTTGCCACCGAACGGGTGCGGGATCTGTACGCCTTTCAGGCCGCCCATTCTATTTCGAACTGCGTAGTAGCCGATGGAGTAGAGTTCGATTTCGCTCAGGCCATCTCCGCTGATCGCTGCCAGAACGACTGGCATGTTGGCCGGTTCGCTGCGCAGCGTGAACGGCCATTCGATACCAGGCGGAAGATGGAACATGTCGCTGGCTTCGAGATTCACGATGTCGTTCATCGCGGAGCTGGGATTGGTTCCCGGCTGGAAGAACACTTTGATGACGGCAGCGCCGGGGACTGTGCGCGATTCCTGATGCTCGATCCGTCCTGCCAGCGTGAGTGCGCGTTCGACTCGGGAAGAAACGCTCTTCTCCATGTCCTGAGTAGGCAGCCCCGGATACGAGAAGAAGCTGACGATCACCGGCTTCTGAAAGTCAGGCAGAATGTCGATAGACGTGGCCGGGATGATAGCTCCGCCAAGCAGGCACAGACCGATTGACATGGCCAGGACGGCGAAGGGGTTTCGAAGAGCGAACTTAATGAGGTGCATGAGGTCACGCCGGGGTGTGGAAGTGTGAGATGATCAGGTCTGCCAGCGGTGGTTCGTGGCAACGTTGGGTGTGATTGCGTCAGAGCGATGCAACCAACGATCGAGGCAGCGGAGCTAGCTTCCTTCCACTCGCACTTTTTGTCCGTCAGCGAAGCGGCCGATTCGGTCGGCGGCGATCTGAGCCGACTCGTCGATGCCGCTGAGAATCTGGATTTGCCGACCGTTGTCGTAGCCGGTTTCAACGGGGACGACTCGGATGGCTCCGTCCTCAACAACGTAGACACTGCTGTTGCCCGTCTTGTCAAACTTGACGGCCGTGGCAGCGATCATGAGTGCGTTGGGCGTTTCCTGCAGATCAACGGTGGCTTCTCCGTACATGCCGGGGATCAGAAGTCCTTCCGTGTTTTCGAGGTCGACCTCGATCATCATGGTCCGAGTGCTTTCGTCGAGCCTCCGTGAAAGGCGGCTGATCTTTCCTTCAAACTCTTGGTCAGGCAGTGCTCGAAGTTTCAGCAGGACGGCGTTACCGACTCGGGCAAGTGGTGCTTCGTTTTCGGGAATGGCGACACGGACTCGGACCTTTGCAACGTGCGAGATCTCAAACAGCGGAGCACGCGAAGATTCGGATGCCGCCTGGAAGTTGCGAACAAGGTCGCCGGGGTCAACGTTCCGTTGAGTGACGACTCCGTTGAACGGTGCCTTCAGAACTGCGTAACCCATCAGTACGGCGAGTTCTTCCAACTGCTTTCGCGCGACTTCTGTTTGAGCGGCAGCGGCGTCCACGTTGGATTTCGCGACTGATTCTTTTTCACGGGCAACGGTCACAGCGGCCACGGCTGACTGCAGAGCGGCCTGTGCGGCGGCTTTGGCCGACGTCGAGGCTTCCAGTTTCTGACGAGCTTCGTCGAGCAACCTTGCTGCAACGGCTTTCTGAGCAACCAGGTCGGTGACTCGTTTGAATTCGGATGAGTCTGCATTCAACTGAGCATCGGTCTGGGCGACTTCAGCGGCAGCTTGAGCCTGCAACGCTTGAGCAGATTTGACATCGGCGGTTGCCAGATTCACCCCGGCGCTGGCCTGTTGCTCTTCGGCTTGCAGGCGCCGAATGGTCGCCTGCTGTTTCTCGAAAGATTTTTGCATCTCAGGCACGGCGATGATGCCCAGCACGTCACCAGCTTTCACCGCCTGGCCGATGTCCACCTTCAGTTCGGTGAGGTAGCCCGCCACCTTTGCGTGGATTTCGGCCTGGTGGTAGGCGTGGATCGTCGCTGGTTGAGTCGTTGTCCGTTGGATAGTCGTCCGCTCAGCAGCGACCAGTTTTACGACGGGAGTCTGGACGTTCGCAGACGGAGTTTTTGTCTCGATGAGGGACTCCGCACGGTTGCATCCGTTGAGCGAAATTGACGAAGCGGCGACAGCGAGCAGCATCGCAAGGCTGGTTGAACGACCACAGATCGGCATTGCGGGACTCCGGAACGGTAAGCCGTTCATTGGTTTGGTTAGGGTAAATCAGGCAGAGTTTGACGGCAGGCGCTGGGGCGACCATCGGACAGTGTGTCGGGCAGGTCGACAGAGCCAGCGAAGGCGGGTGGCCAGTCTAACCATAGCCACACCAACGAGAAACGATTCGCCGCGCCAATCAGTTCGAATTGTTCCTGCGTGTCCCGGTTTGTCATTGGGGGTCGCGTCGGCGATCACTCTGAGGCGTGCTGGTATTGGTCAGGTGGGGGCGGTGCGACGCTCGAGCTCAGCATTTCAAGGGCGTTTTGTTAAGTTGAAACGATTATCCGGCTGCAGATTCTGCAGAACCGGAGTGAGCCGTAGAATCGTTCAACTTTAACAATTGGCGGTGTCGATCCCCGAGACTGTTCGAAGTGAACTCGCGGTGCGCGAGGACTTCGGACTGCGAAAGTGTCTGGGGGACGAACTTCGATGACGAATCAGAATTCGGAAATGCGCCGCGGCGTTCGCTGGAGACGGCTGCTGGTGACTGCGGGTTTGGCTTTGCCCGTGGGCTGCACAACAGTGCAGCCGAATGCTCCCATCGCGCAGTCGAAGCAGCGAGCGGTTCCGGTTGCGATCCGGCAATTCACGGCTGAAAACGCCACGCCAACTTCCGCGCCAATAGCGATGACGGGATTGGTGGCTCGGCAGTCGGCGATCGATCGAGTTTCGCCTGTTGCAGCGTCAACGGTGTCGGGAACCCCTGACGCAGCGTTCGCAGGATCCGTACTCACTGACCAGTCGTTGATTGCCGTTGGTGATGTGGTTGAGCCACGCCGGTTGCCTGCCAGTGAATCATCACCGATTTCTGCCGGGACCGTGTTGGGAGGCGACTCAGCAGGCGACGTCAAATATGTCATTGCCCGAGTCGAGTATGTGCCCGTTCCGGCGCCGGGAGCGGAGCAAGCGGCCAACACCTCGGAGCCCGCACCGTTACCCGTGTCCGACGATGGCGAATTCCTCGACCCACAGAAGCTTGATATGTCGACGGCTTTGCAGTTGGTCGCTGGGCAGAATCCGCAGGTGGCATTTGCGCATCAAAGAATCGTGGAAGCAACTGCGCGTCTGGAAATGGCTGAAGCGATGTGGCTTCCGTCGATCCGAGCGGGCATGAGCCTCAATCGGCACGAAGGAAACCTTCAGAATTCCAACGGGCAGATTGTTGACATCAGCCGGACATCGTTGCAGGGTGGTTTCGGTGCAGGCGCGGTCGGAGCGGGCACGAATCCTGTCCCGGGTTTGTCGGCTCAGTTTCACTTGAGCGACGCGGTCTTCGCACCGAGGATTGCCGAACGAAATCTGGAAGCCCGTAACTTCAGCTCCTGGGGCACCTACCACGACCAGATGTTGCGAGCATCGACCGCGTACCTCGAATTGTTGCGTGCCCATCAGGAAGGAGCGATCGCTCGCGAGACTTTACGCAACGCTGACGAGCTGACGCGTTTGACCAAATCGTTCGCCAGCACCGGGCAGGGAGCTCAGGCCGACGCCGACCGAGCGGCTACCGAACGAGCAATCCGCCAGAACGACGTTGCGCGAGCGATGGAGGCAGTTGATGTGGCCTCAGCCCGACTGGCCGAAGTCCTACACCTCGATGCTCCGGTAAAGGTTGTCCCGACCGAGCAGCAGGTGGCTCCGATCAACCTGGTCTCGTTGCAGCCGACTGTCCAGGAAATGGTCGCCATCGGTTTGTCGTCTCGACCGGAAGTCGGTGAGAACAGTCAGTTGGTCGCCGCAGCCTGCGAGCGATTGGAGCGAGAAAAGTACGCTCCGTTGCTGCCCAGCATGTTACTCGGGTTGAGCTATGGTGGATTTGGTGGCGGCGTCGGAGACACTGTCGGCAACTTCAACGACCGTCTCGATGTCGACGTGTCGGCCGTGTGGGAAATTCGAAACCTCGGTCGTGGCGACGCGGCTGCCCGGGATGTAGCACAATCTCAAGTGGAGCAGGCTCGCTACCGGGAAATCGAAACGATGGATCAGATCTCTCGCGAGATCGTTGAAGCTCGCAGTCAGGTCAAGTCACGAAAACGACAGATTGAAACATCACGATCTGCCGTGTCGACCGCCCAGACGTCGTACTCCCGAAACCGGCAGCGCATTAACGAGGGCCAGGGGCTGCCCATCGAGTTCCTGCAGTCTCTCCAGGCGTTAGACCAGGCCCAACGCGAGTACCTGCGATCCGTCACCGACTTCAACATCGCCCAGTTCCGCCTGCACCACGCCCTCGGCTGGCCATCCGACGTGAGCGGAACGTCAAAGTCGAAATAGTGGAGTTAACGAGTCGGCTGTGAAGTGACTCGCACGGTTCGATACTCTGTCACTCGATTCGGGCCAGCTCAATTTCCTGGAGAGCCAGGTCCGCCGCAGCGATGCTTCTGCCTGCAAAGGTCTTCCTCCATTTCTCAGCGGCGAGGTTGTCCGTCCGCTGGCTTCGCAGGTAGAGCCAGAGCGTCATCGTCAGCCCGATGACTCCAACGACAAGTGATGGAATCAGCGAGTTCGGATGCAGGACGATGTCGAAGCCGATGGCAACGGTGGCTGGGATCCACATCAGCCACCACGGGAAACCGGCAACCGGGCTGACTTGCAAGTACGCGTGTCTCGCGCGGTGAAGGCTGCCACGAACCTGGTCGACGGGTTTTGAGTAGTCGATTCGCTTAATTTTCGTGCAGACGTGTGCCGCGCAACCGATGACGACAACGCCGTATACATGCATGATGACTCCACACACAACGCGATGGGGCACGTCCATATTTCGTGCCCAGCATTGAGCACCGAGGAAGATCAATGCCACACCAAAGAACACCTGCATGATCTGTGCCCGAAACAAAGGCCGCAGTGAATGCTCAACACGTTCCATCAGTTGCCGGCGTGTCAGCAACAGTCTTCCTGCGAGTTCCTGTTGTTCCAGATTCGGGGAAGGAGTTGACGCTGTGTCCGGTCGATCGGACGGGCTGATGACAGTGCGTGCCAATGCTGGATTTTCCGTGGAAGTGATGGTCTCCACGTCTGACTTAATTTGACTGGCATGCTGATATCGGCGCTGAGGTTCTTTTTCGAGCGTTCGCAGAACGACTTCATCCAGTCGGACGTCAATCTCAACCTTTTGTGATGGCGCGGCGAAGCGACCGATCGGCAGTTCGCCCGTCAGCATTTCATAGAAGACGACTCCCAGGGAATAGATGTCGGATCGATGGTCAACGCTGCGTGATCCCTCTAACTGCTCAGGGGCCATGTACCGTGGCGTTCCCATGATTTGGTGAGTGCGGGTGAGGGCTGTCGGCTGGTTTTCATTTCCGACGATCCGCGAAAGCCCAAAGTCGGCGATTTTTACCGAGCCGTCCGTGGCCATCAGAATATTCTCAGGCTTGATGTCGCGGTGAATGACGCCCTTATCATGAGCAAACTGCAGCGCGTCGCAAAGATGGGGCACAATCGTCAGCGCGTGTTCGGGGGTGAGGTGTCCCGCGCGCACAACCTCACGGAGAGTAGAACCGTCCACAAATTCCATCAGGAAATAGAACGTGTCTTCGACGTTTCCGAACTCGTAAACCGACACGATGTTCGGGTGACTGAGTTTGGCCAACGTGCGTGCTTCTCTGGTAAAACGCAGCGCAAATTTTACATCATGGGCGAACTCTTCAGGAAGGATTTTGAGAGCTACGACTCGGTCGAGACCTTCCTGGCGAGCCTTGTAGACTGCTCCCATGCCTCCAACGCCGAGTAGCTCTGTGATTTCGAGAGAAGGAAAGAGTTTTGACAGGCGAGCAACTGTTGGCGGGACGAACGCACCAGTTGGCTTGTCGTCGTTAACGAGGGCGTCGTTAATCGCCTTCGTACTGGCGGGAAAACGATCGAGATATTCCTGTTTCGTCGGCGTTTCGCCACGTCGGCGCCGATAATCGATCTCCAGAACAACAAGTTCAGCCAACAGGACTTCTTGTTCGACGTCAGAAATATTCTTGTCCAGCAGAGATTCGATGGTCGGTGGCGTATTGGACTGCCATTGGCGTTCAAACTCCGCGCACAGGTCGTCGATTCGTTCAAGAGTTTCAATCGGAAGTTTTTTCTGGCGAATGCTCATTGTCTTCGAACAACTCCTGCTTGCATTTTTCTCGAATCAGGTGCAGACGACGCTCGATCGTCCGTTCGGAGCACTGCAAACGCTGGGCAAGTTCGGCGTTTGAATACCCCTCTAACTTGGCACCCGCCAAATCCCGCAGGTGCCCGACACCTAAATGAGAAAAAAACTGCTCGACGGATTCGTTCATCATCAGCACCATTTCAGGTGAGGGCTCGTCTCCGACGGCCTGAATGATATTTTCGTCGTCTCCACGATCGTCCAACGAGCAGATTTCAACCTCGCCGCCACGGCGCTGACGCAGGTCGTGCCGTCTCTTGTCGATCACCTTCCTTGCCGACATTCGCAGCAGTAACCGCCAGAGATCGTCCCGATCCGACAAATCGGGAAATCGTCCTTTTTCTGCCGCCGCGTAAAAAACTGTCGAAAACGCTTAGAACGATATCTTCCTCGTCCGATACCGCGCGATTCTGGCCGAGGAGTCTTCGGCGAACCGACTGAACCAGCCTTTCAAAATAGTGCTGCCAGATGCGGTTCGCAGCGGCGGAATCGCCGAACTTGACCAGATCAATCCAGTGGCTGACATTGTTCGAATCTGACATTGCAAAGAACCATCGCGACTTGCGTTTCGTAACGACGAACTATTGTTTGGTTGTGGTCGAGTTGTCGTTCTCCGTTGGCGTTGAAATCAACTGGTTGGTGATGACTGAGTCTTTGAGGTGGCTGTGTTCGCTGGAGACGTCGGTCAGGACGTTTGATGAGAAGACGATTCGTTTGCTTGGGTTGTCGGTGAGTTCGACGGCGTGAGGGACTGACACTGGCGAAGGAATTGCCGACGATGGCCAGTTCGGAAGTTCCGTCAAGCGTGATACCGGCTGCGGCAAGATCGTCGACTCGACGTTTGACGGTGTTTTCTCCGACGTAGCTGTTGGAAATGTTGTTCCCCGTCACGGTGATGCGACCACTGTTCGGGCCGATGCGTAGAGCGTTGGTTTTGAGGATGGTCAGCGTGTTGGCTGAGACCGCGCAACCGTGTGCGTCGCGAAGGTCGATGCCGGCTCCGTTGTGGGCGATCACGTTGGCGCTGATGGTGATGCCGTAACAGTCTCGGTCGAGCACGACGGCTGTGCCGTTGCACTCTTCGATCATGTTTCCGGAGAGAACGGAACCGTACGTGTTCTCGATGACGACCCCTTCGCCGAGATGATCGTCGACGCAGTTTCCGGTCATGCAAATGTTGAAACCATCGATACAGTGCACAGCGTCCTGATTTTCTTCAAACTGGTTGGACGAGACGACAATGTCGTGACAGCCCAGCAGGTTGAGGCCAACACCTTTGTTGTAAGTCATAAGGCAGTCGCTGATTCTGGGGTCTTCGTAGCAATGGTCGAGTTGAATTCCGTCTCCGCCGTGCTCGCTGACGGTCACTCCCTGCAGGAATACTTCCTGAATCTGAACGGCCAGAATTCCGTGACCACTTTTTTTCGTTGCCGGTTACTCGCAAATTGTTAAGCATGACACGCCACAGACGGTCGTCCTTTTTGACGTCATTTCCGTCCGAGTGTTGAAGGATGATTGCTGGTTTGCCATCTTCGTTTCGGTTGACGATGTGCGTCGCCGTGCCAGAACCTGCCAGTAGCACATCCCCACGAGAGACGATGAGTGGTTCTGTGATCTCGAACGTTCCAGGCGGAAGCCGAACCACTCCGCCGTCTTCCGGAATCGCATCCAGGGCTGCCTGAAGACTGGGAAAACTGGGCAGCGTCAATCTCGGCTCGCGAGCCAGGAAGTCTCGTTGCAGTCGGTTGAGCGGTGCTGGATCGTTCAACGAGTAGAAAACCGCCGGCAAGAATTGCGACGACGATTATGGCAAGGCCTTGTGTCTGAATTCGGTGACGCATGTGAAAGTCTCCAAAGATGGTTTTCAACGGACAGTCGTGTTGGAAAGGCTAGCGACCAGCTAGAAACTGCCGCGACTATTCGCAACGGTTTACCGACAGGGCAAGATTCAGCGTCGATGACCCATTTCTCAGGAACGCGTCACCTTGGAGCAAGAGAATCCTTGATGAGCTATTCGTGGGAGCCTTCGTTGCCAGTGTCATGGCCGGTCTTGATGCTGGGGTATGGTGATTGGCTGATGGTGGATAACCCTGGAACACGGACTCGACGTCTGGCTTAGTTGCATCATTCAACGGACGTCGTGCATCATGGCATCTACCACGTCGTTTTACCGTTCGACCGAGGGGCGATTGCATGTCTGACGTTGCCGGAAGTATTAGTCGTCTTGTTGAGATTGCTCGTCGACTTCGGACGGCGGCCGACGAGCTTGGGCAGGTTGAAATCAAGTCGCAGATCGTTGATGAGATTTCGATACTTCAGGAAATGAGGGACGAAGCCCGGGCTGATGGTGACCATCTCGACCACGAAGTTGTGGAAGCGGAACAGGTAGAAGTCGCTGAAGATTCGCCGGTGGAACTGCATGAGGACGCGGGTCTCGGAATCGTTGAGCCGACCGGGAAGGAAGAGACATATTCGCTAACGCCGGAAGAAGAGAACGAAGAGAATGGAGCTGCGGACGAGGCTGCTTCTCCCGGGGGCGATGCCGAGACTGATGCTCCGGCAACGCCGAAGGCTGGGCCAAAGTTTGACGAGCGGCACGCGGTCATCGAAATGCGGATCGCGGATTTGGAGCAACTGGAACAGGCTGCGACGAAGCGCATGAATGATGTGCCGACAGTCGAGCAGCGACAGACCAAAGCCAAAGCCCAGAAGGCCGGTCGCGAAGCGGGCAAGTCTGGGAAAGAACTTCAGCAGTACGCCTATGGGGCGATGCATCTGACGCCCGAGCAGCGATCAGAGATTCAGGCGGCTCGCAAAGACGTTCTCTCGCTGCGTGAAGCGATTGAGAAAGAACGTGAGTCTCTGGAAGAACTCGGCGACTGAGTCGTCAGCGTCGACGCAAATTGCGATTTCCCTGACGCGATTGCGTCAGGTGGCACAGCATCTGCGTAAGGACAGATTCAGTCAAAACACGTGGGTTGAGGCTGAAGTCAGACTCAAACCCTTGTTTTTTACTGCGTCCTCTGTCTTCTCAACGTTTGATGCGTGCATTCACCAGGTTCCTCAAAGCGTTGCAAAATGCTTCACTGGAATCTGCACCGCGGCGATTCGCTTCGAGAAGCTATCTGGCTTAGCGGCGAGGAAGTGCTGTGAAGTCGGGTGATGGGCGTTTCAGTGATTCAGGGCCATGAGTTGAATGTCAGGAATGGCCCGTCTGACCGTTAAACGAAATGCGGTGGCGTTATCGTCAACAGTTTTGTGTTTTATCTGAGCGTCATCTCACCGCCTTTCCCGTAGCGACAATAGTGCCTCGTCCTTTCCTGCGATTTTTCATCGCATCGTATATTTGCCGCTCGGCATTTCCGGAGACATCAACATGCAGAATCGTGCGATTCGCTGGCGTCGATTGTTCATCTCAACCATCTTCTGTTCTAAGCCCTTTGGCCCAAAGGCAAGTCGTCGCCGAAGCTACCACCGATTCGGTCAAAGTACCAATCTTGAGACTTTGGAAGTCCGTCAGCTCCTCAGCGCGACGACGTTTGGATTGACGGATGCCTCTCAGACTGAGGAGTTGGCAATCGACCAGGTTGCTTTGGTCGAGCATGTGCAGAGTTTGCGAGTGGCGCAATTCCGGACCCTGACAGCAGAGCAAGCGCCATTTCTCAGTCAGCAGCAGATTCACAGTCTCGTAAACCGTTCGGCGTTTCAGCGAATTCCATTGAACGCGCGGCAGGCCTTGACGGCGAATCAGATTTCGGAGTTGCGAGTTCGCAGAACTGGATTACAGGGACTAACCAGCGATCAGATTGACGATCTGACAGTGGAGCAGGTGCAGTCATTGAAGCTGCGAGACATCCGCGGTCTCACCCCCAGTCAAATCCCAAATCTGTCCGCCGAGCAGATCCGTCGATTGAGCGGCTATCACCAGCTTCGAAAGCTATCTGAAGAATCGCGAGAGGCTTTAACGGGCGACCAGATTCGTATGCTCGATATCCGTCGGTCGAGGCTTGATTTGTTGAGTCAGGAGCAGATTGCCGAGTTGTCAATCGCTCAACTTGAGGACGTGAAACGTAAGTCCGACGTCGAGATGCTCAACGATGAGCAACACGAAATTCGCAGCATGATGTCTGCTGGGCACGCTCCGCCGGCAACAAGGACAGCTTCTGTTTCTGCAATGACAGAAGTTGCCGAGATGCCTGTCGGAAACAGAACTGTCGGTGAAATTCGATCGCTGACGTATCGACATTTCGATTCGCTGACTGCCGAGCAGGCTCCATATTTGACACTGGAGCAAGTCGCGTCGATCCCCAACGGCTGGTACCTGAGCCGAATTCCAGAAGCCACTCGCTTTGCATTGACCAGTTCGCAGGTCCAATCGCTCAATGTCTCTGAGGCAGGCCTAAAGCCTCTATCCGCCGGGCAGAGATCAGAACTTTCTGACGAGCAGGTTCAAAGCCTTAACTATCGCGAATTCGAACGACTGTCGCCTCAACAAACTCCGCTATTAACGGCCGAGCAACTTTCAACTGTACCGAATTCCTGGTGGTTCGGCCGTTTGTCTGACGACGCTCGGAGCGTTCTGACGGCCGCTCAGGTGCAGGCTTTGCGAGTTGATAATCTTGGCCTTTCCGGACTGACTCCGATTCAGCGTGCCGTTCTCGCGTTGGATCAGATTCAGTCGTTGGGTTTTCGAGACTTTGAACATTTGAACGAAGCACAAACGCCGCTACTCACCGGAGCACAGGTCGCCACCATTCCAAACTCCTGGTGGTTTGACCGAATGTCGGTCGAAGCTCGTGCGGCAATCACCCCCGAGCAAGTACAGCAGTTGAACGTTGCTGAAATTGGTGCCGGTTCACTGACGCTTTCTCAGGTGAAAGCGCTGACTCGTAACCAGATTCAGTCACTGGGGTATCGTGAATTTCAATATCTGACTCCCGAGCAGATCGTTGATTTGACCGTCGAACAGGTTGCCACGATTCCTAATGAGTGGTGGTTTGAGCGAACTCCTGACGAAACTCGTGCGGCTTTGACGGGTGACCAGGTTCGAGCGTTGCAGGTCGAGCTCCTGCATCTGACTCTGTTGACGGAATCGCAGCGTGCGGAGTTGAGTGTCGCGCAGATTCAGCGACTGACGTATCGCGACTTTGGTTACTTGAATGCTTCGCAGACACCTCAACTGACACTGGATCAGGTTGCCACGATTCCAAACTCATGGTGGTTTGCACACATTTCAGAAGAAGCCCGAGCAGCTCTGAGCCCCGAACAGGTTCAGGCTTTGGATGTCAGCGTGTTGGGCGTTGTCGGGCTGACCAGAGATCAGGCTTCTCAACTTTCGATTGAGCAGGTGCAGTCTCTGGGATATCGAGAATTCGGCAGACTGGGCCCGGATCAGATTATTCATCTTTCTGCTGAACAGCTTGCGACGCTGACTGACCACTCAAGGTTTGGTCGGATTCCGGATGATTCCCGCGCGGCGCTGACCGACTCGCAGGTTCAGGCCTTGAATGTCGCATTGATCGGTCTTTCCAGGCTGACGACCGATCAGATTGGAGCGTTAACGACCGCACAGATTCAGAGCGTCGGTTACCGAGATTTCGAACGGCTCAACGCCAGTCAGTCTTCGTCGCTGACTGGTGAGCAGCTCCAACTGATTCCAAATCACTGGTGGTTCGAACGCCTTCCGGAAGATGTCCGAGCGGCTTTGACCGGGGATCAGGTTCGTATGTTGGATGTTGCCAAGCTTGGGCTGTCAGGTTTGACGGCGACGCAGCTCGCGGAACTGTCTGCAGACCAGGTCAAACTTCTCAGTTACCGAAACTTCGAGTTTCTCACGGCGACTCAGACTCCGGAGTTGAACGGCGAGCAGTTGCAGACCATTCCCAACGAATGGTGGTTCCGCCGAATTTCCGACAGTGCTCGAGCAGCGCTCACGCCATCGCAGGTCCAGAGCCTGGACGTCGCCACGGTTCGACTCGAGGGGCTGACGGATCAGCAGGTCGAATGGTTGACCGTATCGCAGATTCAGACTTTGTCGTACCGAGATTTCGATCGTCTCGATGAAGTGCAGATCACACACTTGACCGGCGACCAGCTGGCTTCGATTCGAAACGGCTGGTACTTCAAAGGAATCTCAGAGGAAGCACGATACAGCCTGACTGACGAACAGGTTCAGAGCCTGAATGTTTCGGCGATTTCGATTGGCTACCTGAGCCCGGCACAGCAGGGCGTGATCACCGTCGAGCAGATTCGGGCATTGTCACAGCATGATTTTCGGTATTTGACCGCCGGTCAGGTGCAGCATCTGACGCGCGAACAGATGGCTTCGATTTCGAATAAATGGCACTTCCTGCGGATGTCGGATGCAGCACGTGCTGCCTTGAGTCAGGACCAGTTGCTCGCACTGCCGAATGTCGTGCATGCGGGATTGAATCATCAGCCAGCAGCCTTGTTTGCTCCGACGGAAGACCACGGCCCGGTGATGGAGCATGAGCACGCTCAGCAAGCTATGGCCGAAATGGCCCACCATGCGGATGGATCAGCAATGTCTGGGCACGATCATGGCGACAGCGCAGGCACGACCGGCGGCGATGCGCATCATGATCCGAATGGCCCACACGCGGATGACCCCGACAAGCAGGATGAACATTTGGCTGTGCTGGGACTTGTTGCAAGGGATCAGGCGACGTTTACCAGCATTGCCAGTGGTGAGTGGTCCGATGCTGGAATCTGGCAAGGCGGAATTGTCCCAGGTGATGATGCTCAGGTTGTGATTTCGACTGGCACGACGGTTACCTTCGACGTGATTCAGTACGACTCAATGAACTGGGTGCGTGTTGACGGAATTCTCGATTGGGACACCGACGACGACACCCAGATGCTGCTCGACACTCTTGTCGTGGACCCAGGTGGTCTGCTTCAGATTGGAACTGCCGACAACCCGGTGGAACACGGAGTCGCCGCTCGGATCGTCATTGCAGACAGCGGCTCTGACATCGATCTCGTCAATGATCCGCTACAGATCGGCCGCGGCGTCATCTCACACGGGACCGCGAAATTGTTTGGCGAAGAAGTCACGCCATACGTCTCTCTGGAAACGGATCCAAGGCGTGGCGACACGCAACTTGTCCTAGATACTGTGCCCGTCAACTGGGAACCCGGACACAGGCTTGTTTTGACCGGCACGAGCTCAAACCATCGAAACACCCAGGACGAAGAACTGGAAGTCGTGTCGATCAATGGCAACGTCGTTGTGATTGATGCGGATTCTGATGAGCCAGGTATTCAGGCCCTTGAGTACAACCATCTCACGCCCGAAGGGCACGATCTCAGCGTCTATGTTGCGAACATGAATCGCAACGTCGTGATCATGTCAGAGAACCCCGCGATCACACAGCGTCGCGGTCACGTTATGTTCATGCACAACCAGCGAGTCGAAGTCGAGAACGTTGGTTTCTATGGACTTGGCCGGACCGACAAACGTAACCCGGCGAATGACGCAGTGTTAAACGACAATGACGAGTTGGTTCCTGGCTTGAATCAGCGTGGTCGTTACGCCGTCCACTTCCATCGAGCGGGTACGACTTACGCAGACAATCCGGGTGAAGTATCCGGCAGCGTTGTTGTTGATAGTCCAGGCCTCGGATACGTCAACCATCAAAGCTATGTGAACTTCACTCAGAACGTTGCCTTCAATGTGGTTGGCTCGTCGTTCTTCACTGAGTTTGGCGACGAAATCGGTTCGTTCGTTGGCAATCTTTCTATTGCAAACACAGGCTCGGGCGACGGGCTGGAAGCTCGGGAAGATATCTTCGACTTTGGACATGGCGGTCACGGATTCTGGCTGCAGGGACCGGGAGTGGAAGTCGTCGACAATATTTCCACTGGTGCTCGTGATTCTGCCTTTAACTTCTTTACCACTTCCAGCGAGGCGAAATTCAAGACCGCCAACATGGCCGATCCGAGTCTCGCGGCCGGTCGAGACGAAGTGCCCGTCGGGATGGTGCCATTGCGAAACGTTGTTGGAAACACAGCATTCGGCAGTCGCGCCGGTCTTGAAACTTGGTTTCACCAGACCCATTCCAATGCCGGGCAGTCGTACATCGACGACTTCACCGCCTGGAATGTTGGCCGAGGTATGTTCAACCCGTACACGGGACGGACGACGATTCGCAACGCGACGCTCATTGGCAACGTAGACCGCCCGAACGGCACAGCCTTTGGTCGAAATAACGTTACGAACCAGATGACTTATCAGGACGTTCACGCCGAAGGCTGGAACGTTGGCATCGACGTCCCAGTCAATCGAACGACAGTCATTCAGAATGGCTACTTCGAAGCTGTCCAGGCAATTCGAATCAGCACGGCTCACGACACGCTGAGAGAGGTCGACATTCTGGGCGACCCGGAATTTGCTGCGCTGACGGATTCACAGCTTCGCGGGTCGCAGTCAGTTCGACATTTTCATGAACGGCGAGATTTCGATGAAGAACCGCGACATCGAAACCTACTTCACACCGGACATCGTCCGACTCGGCACCGTACGGTTTAACAATCACCAGGTTTACTATCACAAACAGGCTGCCAACTTTGTTCCGTTTCCTGCCGAGACCGCTCCTGAGTGGATGCCATCTGAACTGATCGGCAAGACCAATACCGAACTCTGGACGCAATACGGAATTGCTCCGGGAGGCACGATTGCGCCAGAAGATGCCGCCGAAGTGGATCGTGTAAATGGTCTCGTCGGATCTCGATCGGAGTACCAGACGCCGCTGCAACTACGAAGTGCGAAGTACACGAATCAGCTTGCTGATTACGAGCTTCGGTACGTCGACGGAAATGGAGAGTTGATCGTCGATGCTGCAACGGTCGATCTGCGTGAGGGGTGGAACCTGCTGACGCGAATGGTGGATGGCCAGACGCGGACGTTCTTCGTCTTCGGCGATGTGACCGCACCGGAGTTTCGACTGACAATGACCGACGAAGAAACTCGAGTGAACCCGCTGGGACTTCGACATGGATTTGTTGTTCACGGGCGAATCTTCGACGACAGCATCGGTGATATGATGTTCCGTCGAAGGTTCAACGACCTTGCCGAGCGACCAATTCTGACAGCAGACGACGGCACGCAGACCATCGAACTGGCATTTACCATCAACGATCCCGCCGGCAACACACTGGATGTCGTTGTCGTGATAACTCTCGATCCTGATGCTCCACTCGTGCCCGGTACCGGGCAACGTGATCTGCCTCCGCGAGCCGTTCCTACAACGCTGGCTGAACTTATCGAGTACTACTACCTGACCGGTCAGGATCCGACTGAGCTGATTGGCGGCTGAGGCTGCTCGTGAGGCAATCGTCACGTTAGGATTCAAGTTCGAATTTCTATCGACGATTTTAGTTTCATCAGGGATCGGCCATGCGCGTTCTGATAATGCCCTTTGTGATTTTGTGCCCGTTGTGTGTCAGCGCGGCGGACGGATCGTCAACGAAGCCTGAGGCACTGTCACTCTGGAATGGCCCGGCTCCGATTGGCGACGGAACAACGGAAGACGTCGACGTTCGTGTGACTCTGCATCGTCCAGCGAAGCCAAACGGCACGGCTATCGTGATCTGTCCGGGAGGCGGTTACGGAGGGCTTGTCACCGGCGGGGAAGGGCACGGCATTGCCAAGTGGCTGAACGGCCACGGAATCACGGGACTCGTGCTGGAGTATCGTCTGCCAAAGGGCCGCTCGTATGTTCCGCTGCTCGACGCCCAACGAGCGATTCGCACGGCCAGAGCAAACGCGAAAGCCTGGAACCTGAATCCCAATAGGATCGGGATTATCGGTTTCTCGGCCGGCGGGCATCTAGCCTCGACCGCGGCGACACATTTCGATTCCGGCGTCGCTCAATCAGACGATCGAGTCACGCGGCAGTCATCACGGCCGGATTTTGCAATCCTTGTCTATCCGGTCGTCACGATGGATAAGTCGACACATGCTGGATCGAGACGAAACCTGCTCGGTGACAAGCCATCCGATGAGTTGATCGAATTATTCTCGAACGAGAAGCAGGTTACTGCCGAAACATGTCCGACCTACCTTGCTCACGCACTTGACGACCGTGTCGTCGTACCAGCCAACAGCCAGGCATTCCATGACGCTCTCAAGCAACTCGGCATTTCCACTGAATATCTGAAGCTTCCCTCAGGAGGTCACGGCCTGAATGGATATAAAGGCCCAATGTGGGACGCATGGCAAGAGCAGTCGCTGGTTTGGCTCAACAAACTTCAATCTCAGAAGCCATGATGACTTGAAGCTGTCATGTTTGGGCTTGCGACTTTGGCGAATTTGGAACGTCCTCGTGGCAGCGAAAGTTCTGAGGCTGAACATGTGGCAGTAGGGACGCCGGACCACAGAGGGGTGTCGCACATTCAAAGTGAAATGCGCATGAGCTCCGGCCAGACCACGACACAGGTTGCGATCAGTGCTGACGGTGCCAGAAACAAACCTTGCTCAAGCGGCTTCTTCTCGTCTCGATGAAGTGGGATCCAGCTTCGTGCTTTTGCGACGGCGGCTGCATGTTCAAGGCCGCGACGAACGATCCCAACAATTCCGTATCGCCAGATGATGGCGGAGATGCCAAAAACGAATCCAATTGAGAACGTCCAGAGTAAAGCTTCGATGCCTGACTGGAGCCCCAGAAAACTCCCGATCATTGCCAGGAGTTTGACATCGCCACCGCCCATCGCGAAGAAGACAAACGCCGTTAGCATGATCAGGCCGCAACTTAGAAATCCGGCCATTGCGAACCAGACGCCTGCCGCCCCGGATTCGGAGAGTCCAAGGCCAGCTGAGTTCAACACAACTCCTGCGATGATTCCCGGGTAACAGTTCCAGTTGTAGATGGTGTGCGAACGGGCGTCGGTCCAGGCAGAAACAGCCAGCAAGGCCAGGAGCACACCTACCGCGATCATCTCAGGCCTTGTCGATCTTGTTGAGTGTCTAGAGCAGGGAAGTATTGGGTCATCTTCCGTAGGATGAGACGTCGGCGATGCATCCTCGCAGCAACGACTTCTGCCAGATTCAAATACGTCCGCCACCGCCTGCTGCGGCGTCGTTGCTGCCTTCTTCGAGCTCGTCCAGACCCTGGTTGAAGTAGTCTCGAATTCGAGGCCAGCCAAACTTGATCAGGAAGATCAGAATCGGAATCGCGATGGCCCCAATGATGAGGATAGTTTCAAGGCTGACTGCGCCACGCTCATCGCGGTGGACTTTGCGGAGCAGATCGCGAAATGTGACCTTCGAAGTCATCAGACTGTTCCTTGTCGTGCAATATTCGACGAATAGCTGTCGGTCTCGGACTTAACCAGTCGGAGATGAATTGTTTTACATCATCGGCCATGCAACCAGCGTGCAGACCATTTCGTAGCTTAACTGGATGATTCGTTTACCGGCAGGGATGGCAAATGCAACGAGAGGCAGGATGACACCCAGAACAAGAATATAATCAAGCGTGGACACACCGGCACGCCGATGCGACGTCGCCTTCATCAAGCGGGCAGGATGGATGGTCCTTTGATTCTGCATTACGTCTCGCGAATTGCTTACTCATTCTCTCGGAATTTGTTGGAAGCAGCGTACAGGCTGATCGAATCCTGTGCCAGATGCCGTGTTTCCACAAGGTTGCGAAACGATTTCTGTTATGAGCTTTCAACAGGCAAAAATGTTGGTGTCGATGGGGGCGGCGTCACAGGGACCGGCTGAGGACTATGTGGATTCGTTGTCTGGAGCAGACGGTTGCGACTTTCGTTCATTGATCGTTTCCATGCGTTGCTGAAGCTCAGCCTCGAATCCGCGATTTACAGGGCGGTAGTAACTTCGGTCGACGCCCAGGTAATCCTGATCGACCCAGCCATCTTCCGCACTGTGAGCGTATTCGTACCCTTCACCATGCCCGAGTCGTTCGGCACCTTTGTAGTGTGAATCTTTCAGGTGAGTCGGGATTGGCAGAACTCGACGTTCGCGAACGTCCTGCATCGCCTCGTTGATGGCTGCGTATGCGGCGTTTGACTTCGGAGCCAGTGCTACATAAGTCGCGGCCTGTGAGAGCATGATCCGACATTCGGGCATCCCCACCATCAGTGTTGCCTGAGCGGCGGCATTGGCGATAACGAGTGCTTGAGGGTCGGCGTTTCCAACATCTTCGGATGCCGCGATCACGATTCGCCGGGCGAGAAACCTTGGGTCTTCGCCGGCTTCGAGCATTCGAGCCAGCCAGTAGACGGCTGCGTCTGCGTCGCTTCCACGCATACTCTTGATCAGAGCGCTGGCGGAGTCGTAGTGCGCGTCGTCGTCGTACTGAATCGCCTTTTTCTGGATTGATTCCTGCGCAATGTCCAGATCAATTTCTGAGCCCGGTACAGACAGGGCACTGATCTCCAAAGCGGTCAACGCTCGGCGAATGTCTCCATCGGAGACTTCGGCCAGAAAGCTGAGCGATTCGTCTGTTGCGGAAACGTTCAGATCGCCGAGTCCTCGCTCACTGTCCGTTAATGCCCGGTCAAGAACTGCTCGAACGTCTTCGGGCTCGACTGGTTTGAACTCGAATACCTGGCTTCGGCTAACCAGCGGCGAGACCAGTGAGAAGAATGGATTTTCCGTCGTGGCTCCGATCAGTCTTACAACCCCGGATTCGACATCTGGTAGCAGCACGTCCTGCTGAGTTCTGTTGAAATGGTGCAACTCATCAACGAACAGCAACGTTGCTTTTCCGCCGGTTGCCAGGCGATCGCGTGCCTGATCGAGCAGAACTCGGACTTCCTTGACGCCCGCAGAAGCCGCGTTCAGCCGAGAAAAAACGGACTTCGTCTGACCAGCGATGACTTCTGCAAGCGACGTCTTGCCGCAACCCGGCGGTCCATAAAAGATTACCGAAGAAAGACGGTCGGCCTCCAGAATTCGACGCAGCAGCTTTCCCTCGCCGAGAAAATGTTGTTGACCGACAAACTCGTCAAGGTTGCGAGGACGCATGCGAGCGGCCAGTGGCTTTGCCTTGTTAAGATTGTTCGCTTCCGCCTTTGCGAAAAGATTCATGCTCGGTCTCGAGTCATTCTGAAGAGGAGTCACTGTTTGAGCCTGGAATCTGCAGTTCATCCCGGCCTGATCGCCGGCGAATCCATCCCACGACTCGGCGAACTGACGGCCGGCGGATGATCAGGAGTTCCAAACGTCGCTTTCCGGGGAAATCTACCAGCATGACTCCGAGAAGTATCGTCAGTAGTCCCTGGCCAGGCAGAATAAGCATGGCCACTCCAGCGAGTAGAAGTACAATACCGATCACATTCTTGATGATTCGCCACAATAGTGAAGCAGTTGGATGTTGTTGCCGAAACTCGTTTTGTTCGTTGGCGGTCGCCATAAAATAGTCGGTTGGGATGCGAGCAACGAGCCACGGTACAGCGACGATCGAACCAATAAAGAGAGCAACGGAAAAGGCGGTCAGCCATTGCAGAGCACTCTTATATTCGGACAGAAGTGATTTGAGTTGCTCGCTGGTTTCGTCGAGGGAAAACTCGGGAAGTGAGCCCGTCGGAACGGAAAATCGCAGGGCCAGAGTCAGCAGGAACAGAAACGTTGCCAGCCAGTCCGTGCGGTTCCAGATGTCACTTTTCGAATTGAAGCGAATGAACTCGAGCAACGCACCGGTTGGGCATCCGTATCGGCAATACGCCATTGGGATGAACAAGGAAGTTGCCAATCCAGCGATTGCGATGGTGATCGTCGCCGCGCCCGCGGCCTGGTAGACCCAGGCATCAAACGGTTCGAGGTCGACCAGGCTGAACGGGAGGTGCAACATGCTGATGACGACACACCAGGCCAACAGAACGAATGGGATGAGCGGGAGCGTGCGATGTAACCATCGAGGGACCGTCGGTTGCCAGGGAAGACGTTTCTTTGTCAGTTGTTGAATCGCTCCGTGGGGGCACAATTGATGACAGTAGATCTGCGTTTTCGAGAATGCGGGCACGAACAGAGCAGCAATGGAAACGGTCACCAGCCCGGCAGCGATTGCCCAGGGAACATCGTTCTGAACCCAACCGATCAGAGTCGCCAGCGACAGCATGTCGCCATTGAGCAGGCCGAGAACAACGATGACGGTGGCCAGCAATCCGAACCGGACTGCTCGGAACTTCCGGAGATGGCTCAGCCCGATCATCAATCCTCCAGCGACGACAATCATTGTGGCAAGTTGTTGATTGTTCGGAGTCGTGGATGGCGGGGCAGGGGGAGCCCGTTCGACTTTGGTGGCGGCGTTTTTTGCGGCGGCGACCACGGCATCAGCAACATTCATGCTGGTCATCGTGGCGCCGGACACTCCCTCGACGCGAGCTTCAAAGAGGTCGAGTCCTGCAAGTTCCGCCAGCGAGCGATCGTTGAACAGATTCAGGAAGTAGTCTTCGTCTTCGACGTACCCAACGTACTCCTCATTGTCAAAACTGCGGCGAAGCCGGATGCCGAGCACTTTCTCGTTAGCGTCCAACATGACCAGCGTGTCCGTAGGACCTTGATAGCCAACCAGATTGTCCGCGACAGGCGCCGTACGAAAAACGTAGCCGAGCAGTGAATCGTCGGCGCTCAGGATTCGATACAGGGCAGGGCGGTGCGGATCGAGGGCAAGTCTAGCGGCTGTCGGAAATCGGGTGGCGATTTCAGGTACCTCGATTTTGTCCGGGAATCGCAGTGACGGAACGGTGCCGCCGAGTCGATTGGCGATTGACTCGGCAATTGCCAGGCTTGTGAGAGTCGCTCCGGAAACTCCGTCGACGGAACTTCGGTTGGCGGCGGCGGTCCAGAGAATGCCCTGCCACGAGTTTAAGAATTTGCCCTGCTGCTCGATCAGGTCCACATGCTCGACGGTGTCTCGACTCCACAGGAGCTTAAGGCCGATGATTCTGTCGTCAGTGTCGAATGCAATCAGAATGTTGGTCGGTCCAGAGAACCCGACGATGCCGTCGGACTGGGGTGACGTCTGTACCACGAAGCCGAGTGGCTCGTTTTTGGCGTCGACGACTTCTTGTGTTCGGCGGCCAGGGTTGAACAGTCCTCCTTCAACGGCGTTCGGAAAGAAGGCCTTCAGAACGTTCACATCGACCGGTTGCTGGTCACGTGAGGCTTCCGCCGCGAGATAGCTTTGGTGCTGTTGTCTCAGCAGGAAAAGCACGCCGACGAGAATCGCCAACCTGACAGTATGCAGGACAACGGCTCGGATCGGACGCTTCTGTCGAGGCTTCAGCGGTTCATCACGAACGACAGGTAGCAGAATCGGCGGGGTTTCAGAGGTCATGGCGTTCCGCCGCGTGATGACACCATTGTTCGCCCGACGACGATTCTGCCAGCGTCTGGATTTTCGTGACAAACGCGGATGGGTGTGTCGCTCGTGCTCGCTGATCCGTTGCCAATGCTGACAAACTATTCGACAGCCAGAACTTGAACGGCGTCGGCGTGCAGCGTTCCATTGGCTCCGTCTGTGGAGATGATCACCGAGACTGGCTCGTCCTTTTTGAGGTTGAAGTTCCCGACGCGAACAAAGTTGTTTTCCAAAGGAGCTTTCTCTCTCAGATTGACTGTGTGTGTGGTGCTGTCTGACTTTCTTGAGACAATGACTTTCGCGTTGCTTGCTCGATTTTCATGGGCGAGAGCACTGATTCTGATGTCGAAACTGCCTGTTGCGGGAGCTTTGAAACTGTAAGTGATCTTTGAATTGCTATTGGCGCTGGCGTAGAGGTAGCCGTTTTCGATGTAACCCTTCAGCCCAGTGCCGTCGGTCCACTTGCCTTCCTTCTTAGCGGCGAGATCGTCGATGACCAGGCCTTTCAGTTTGCGGGCGGGAAGGCCCGTTGGGGGGCCGAATTTACCGGCGAGAGGTAGTGCGTCCTTAGGCACGGTGATCTCAGACGAAACCGTTTCGCGGCGAGCTTTGCCTGGCAGAACGAGTAGTTCCTTGAGTTCGTCGAGATATCGCTCGTAGACGTCCCGAGGGGTGCAACTTTGCAGCGTGCAGATGGAAGCTGCCTTGCCGACAACTTCCCCCATCATTCCGCATGTCTTCATTACTCGAACGGTGCCAAGTGCCTGATGTGTCACGCTGATGCATCGGCCGGCCATGAACAGGTTGTCGATGTTGCGTGAGTAAAAGCAGCGATAGGGGACCGGGTACCCGTACGATCGATCGACGCGACGATCGTGGACCGCGTAGGAGATGAACGGGTTGTCCTTGAATTTTTCAGCGTATTGCTGTTTCGGATAATGAAGATCGATCGACCAGGTACTTGGAACGCAGCCATCTGGGAAATCTTTTTTGGCGACAACGTCGTCTTGATTCAGCACGACATCGCCCATCAGTCGCCGAGATTCACGCGGCCCTCCAACGTAAGCAATCCATGTCAGGAAGGCATTTTTGTGCTCCGCAGCTCCATCACGATTCTTCATCGCGTTGAATGCACCGTAGACGGCTCGCAGATTCCAGTCACGAATTGATTCGGCTCCGCCCAGTGGGTCTTTGTCGAAGCCGCTTTCCCAGAACCATTGGCCGTGGAAGGCTCGTGGGTATGGGAAATCCTTCATATCCAGATCGAGAGCCCAGGGAGTCTGCGGGTAGGTTCGCGGTTTTTCGTCATTGGCCCAGGCCCACATATTGCTCATGCCCATGCGACCTTTGGGCTCCATTTCCCAATCGGCCTGAGCGAGATATCCGATGGTTCCGTGCCCCGTGCAGTCTGAGAAGAGTTTGCCTGTGAACCGGGAATGCTCACTGGTCCGCGTGTCGAATGCGTGGACAGCGACAACTCGGTTGTCTTCAGTATCAACTTTGTAGGCGTGGTGGTTCAGGAACAGATCGATGTTCTTTTCGGCGCGAACGATCGCTTCCTTTTTCGCGTCGCCGAACTCTTCGTAAGTGCCGGGGGATTTGGTGGCGTGGTCGCAGAACTCTTCGATGATCTCGCCGATTCGCGGGTACTTGCCGCGGCGGATGTTCCCCATTGCCCATACTCGAACCTCGCTGGAGCCATTGCCGCCAAGGACCGGACGATTCTGTACGAGTGCGACTTTGCAGCCCATTCTGGCCGCTGACAGAGCGGCGCCCATTCCAGAATAGCCGCCGCCGATGACGACGAGATCGTATTCGCCGCGAGCGGTGGGAGCTTTATCCAGACCGAGCTGTTCACGTCGCCAGTCCGCGAGGATGGTCGAATCGTTTGGTGGAGCTTTATCGTCCTTTGTCAGGAGAATCGCGTCGCATCGCCCGTCGAACCCGGTGAGGTCATGGAGGCCGATGGCGACCTGCTTCTTGTCAATCGTGACTGAGCCGCCGTCATGCCAGGTCCAGGTGGCTGACTTCGTGCCGAATGTTTCTTTCAGACGCTTGCCGTTGATTGAAATCTCGAAACGGCCCGGCTGTCCTTTGACATCCCACTTGGCCACCCAGTCGATGGTTCGTACGAAGACTCGATAAGTACCGGTGGAAGGGACTTCGACTGTCGTTGAGGCATCCTTAACAGTTCGGCCGAGTCCGTGTGCCAACAGGTAAGGCGATCCCATTGTGTCGATGAACTGTGTGTCGAGCTTCCAGCCGCCGTGAGCGGAAAAACTTTCGGCCTCTACGAGCACTGAGTCCGCAGCGAACGAGCTGGTGGAAACGCCAAGGCATAGACAAATCGAAAGCACAAATCGCATGGGGTGACCTTCAGGCAAAAACGCAATAGTTAAACTTCGAATCCCGCATCAGCAGATTCTGCTTGCTGTCGGATTTTTCGCATTTCTTCGTCGCGGCATTCTTCGGCAGGAACCGTACACACTTCACAGATCGGTTTTCCATCGTGGCCGGGCATGTTGGCAAGCCCACCGCAACTGCCTTTGATGGCTCGATTGCTGAAAATGACTCCAACCGCCATCCCGGCGATGGCCAGAGCAAATATTCCCACCGCCGCCAGAACGGTGGCGACGACGGGATTTTCCTGACCGGCAGACCCTGCGGTCGGACTGGCGGACAGCTACTAAGGGGAAAGACGACGATGCCGCTAATTTCGAATTCGGTGCCGTTCCGGATGATCTGATAAATCGAAACGTTTTCCTGTTCAGCGAGTTTCATTCCCCGTTCGGGGCCCAGGACTTCGATCGCCGTCGCCAGCGCGTCGGCGGTCAGGCAATCTTTGGCAAGGACTGAGACGGACGTCAGGTTGTGAGTGACGGGGCGGCCAGTTGCCGGATCGATCGTATGAGAGTATCGCTGCCCGTCGACCTCGAAGTAGTTCCGGTAATCGCCTGAAGTAGCAAGTGCTTCGTCGTCCAGCCTGAGTGCGGCATGAATCTGCCGAGGCAAGGCGTCAGGAGTCTCGATGCCAGCCGTCCATGAGCTGCCATCAGCCTTGCGTCCTTGTCCACGCATCTCGCCGCCGATTT
>CALSLT010000013.1 GCA_943787265.1 uncultured Planctomycetaceae bacterium
AAACACGATCTGATGAGCGATCTACTTCACCGCGAGAGGCGAGGTCGGCTTCGGCCACCTCGCCTTTTTCGTGACTTAAACTAATCCACGACTTCCAGGAACCATCAGCATGGCCCTTGACCTCATGTCTGCATCTGAATCAACGACAGACGAATCTTACCGTTTCGAGTCGTCACGTTCTTCAGAATCAACTTCAAGCCCGCAGAAGATCGTACCGACCATCAGTCAGCCGGGTGTCGATAGGTTGGCGATCGAAACTGCCGTCCGCACGATTTTGAGAGCTGTTGGTGAGGACGTAAATCGCGACGGCCTGCTCGACACTCCAGCCCGCGTCGCGCGGATGTATGAAGAGATGTTTGCCGGATTGCACCTCGATCCGGCACGGCATCTCGAAACAACCTTCCCTGAAGATTACGACGAGATCGTTCTCGTCCGGGACATCCCGTTTACGAGCATGTGCGAGCACCATCTGCTTCCGTTTACAGGCGTCGCTCACGTTGGCTATCTGCCGAACGGTCGTGTCGTCGGTCTCAGCAAACTGGCACGAGTCGTCGAGGAAGTCGCTCGCCGTCCTCAAGTACAGGAACGAATGACTCAGACCGTAGCCGATATGCTGGAAGAAAAGCTCGGGACCAAAGGCGCCGCCGTCGTCATCGAGTCCGAACATTCGTGCATGGCTTTACGTGGTGTCCGTAAGGCTGGAACGCTCACGGTCACCAGTTCGTTGCGAGGCATCTTCCGCACCAGTCCGGCCAGTCGTGCTGAGATTCTCAGCCTGATCAACGGTAAGTAATCAGCACTTCCGCCTTCCTCACAGATTAAGAATCACATCATGATTATCCAGAAGCAGTACAAGTTTTACGCCGCGCATCGGAATGAAGAGCTGCGAGACAAGTGCAGCAACATTCACGGTCACCGCTACGGCCTGACCTGTTTCTTTGAGGTAGAACGAACCGGCCATCTGACGACGCTGTTCAGTGACTTTGACGCGTTAATCGAGCCGTTACTGAAAAATGAGTACGACCACGGAATGCTGATCCACCGGCACGATCCCTTGTACGAAACGTTCGAAATGCACGCTGATCGTACTGGTGAGCGGTTTCGACTCAAAGTGCTGGATTTCCCGACAAGCGTTGAGAACGTTTCGTACGTTCTGTTCACAGAGATCGTTGAACTTGGCTTTCGCCTGAAGCGTATCGAACTCCGGGAAACTGACACTTCAGTCGTCGAGTACACCCGTGAAGACTGGGTTGCCGACAATCGACGTTTCAGTGATCTGTCGCTGAAGAATTCGGGCGAACAGCCTCAGCATGCCGAATCAACGTCACCGGGCTCGCCGTCCGTTTAGCGGACGAAGTTACCACTCGGAGACTGAGATAGTCACCTGAGCGAGGAAGCGTCATGTCAAGAGAAGACTTCAAGCATCTCATTCCAAATCGTCCGCCCTACTTATGGGTGGACAATGTTGTCTCGATCGATGAACAACGTATCCACACGCAAAAATTCATCGATCCCAAGATCGAGTTGTTTGCCGGACACTATCCCAATTTCCCGGTCTTTCCCGCTGCATTGCAGTGTGAATGTGCCTTTCAGGCGTCGGCGATTTTAATCGCAGAAATCGGTGTCTCGACCGGTCACAAGGTGCCCGTCGTTGCCAGGGCGAACAATCTTAAGTTTCGACGGATGGTCCGACCTGGCGATGAGCTTGACGTGTTCGTCAAGCTGGAAAATCGGATAAAGGACGTTTTCTACCTGAAGGGCCAGATTCTGCGTGATGGTGACATCACGACAACTCTCGACTTCATCACGGCTGCGGCCGATCCGGAACGAGCAGCGCAGTAAAAAGTCGGTTCGCGACACCCACAGTTTTACTCTTGGCAAGCAGAGCACGTAGACAGCCAACGAGAGTCTTGCCGATGATCTGTCGCAAGTCGGTAAATTCTGTGTTCTTCAGGCATGATCCCTCGCCCAATCAGTTCGCGACACTCTGAGGCGTTGACAGACTGCGCTCGCTCTCGACCAGTTCGGGGGGTTTAATAGTCTCTGCAAGTTTTCCGAACGACTGGCAATGTTCAACGTTTGAGAAAGAGGCGATCTGCTGGGACGTGACCGCCTGGCCTCCCACAATTAATCGGCACTTGTTAAGTCGAGCCGCGTCTGAAAGTTCTTCGAGCTGATCTAGAAACTCGCCCTGGTCTTTGATGTGGCTAACGCTGAGACAAAAGAGAGCCGGACTAATCTTGTTGGTAGCTTCCACAAGAGTCTCAACCGGCAGGTTTGATCCCAGTGATGTCGCGTTCCAGCCAGCATCGGCAAGAACGAGTTCGACCATCGTGACGGGGAGAGTGTAAATATCGTGCTCGAGAGTTGCCGCGATAGCTGTCTGCGTCCTCGACTGCCGAGACTCCTGTAGTCGTGGACGCAGTTCACGGAGAATGCTCATGCAAATCTCGCACGCTCGACGCTCTTCGTAGACTGCGATGTCGCCACACGCCCATCGCTTACCCAGCTCGTGAAAAGCTGCAGCAATGACAGAATCGAAGACCGCCGGGATGGTGTGACCGGCCACGAGCAGATCGGTGATCACCTCGTTGGCAACCTCGCGGTGGCCCTTAATCAACGACTGTAAGAACTGTTCGCGAGCTCGATCGAGCGTCCACCGAGTTCGACCGACGGCTGCGGGCAATCCGAGCAGCTCGGGATGAGCGACCTCGCGACCGCTTTCACGAAGAAATGCAATCACGTCGCTGACGGCCAGGCGTCGATGGCCGCCCGCCGTCTTTAACATCGGGATCAGGCCACGGTCACACCACCGCTTCAGCGTGGATTCGCCGACCCCAATTGCTCTCGCGACCTGCCGCGGTGAAATTGTAGTTTTCATAAGAATCGTCCGCGTAACCTGCAGTGAGGCAAATCGACTATTTCACAGTCGTCATTTGTAGACACGAAATCCCGACAAGCAGCAGAAAAACGGTGGTCCGCTGACAATCGAGATCTAAAACAAGGTTGATTGAGAGATTCCGACTTGAATCGCGGCAGTGATCGCAGTGATGCTTGGCCCGGCACCACGTGATCCTGCCGCGATTCTTCGTTTCAGGACATTGTGATGAATGAACCCAATCAGCAACTTGACGATTTGCATCATGTGGCGTGTGTGGTGCGCGACGTTGCCGAAGCCGCAGTATGGTATCGAGAACGTTTTCGCTGCGAGATTGCCTATGAAGATGAAACGTGGGCTCTGTTGCGATTTGCAAATGCGAGTTTGGCATTGGTGACTGAAGGGGATCATCCTGCTCACGTTGGATTTATCACCCCGTCTGCTCTGGACGCCGGTCCGCTGAAAACTCATCGAGACGGAACCAGATCGGCGTACGTCACTGACCCGTCCGGAAATTCTGTCGAGCTTCTCGACTCTTCTTCTGTTTGAATGTTTTGGCCGTATTAAACAGCTGAGACTTAGTTTCAGGCAATGACCGAGGCTTCTTGCGACTCTGTGCTGAACACGATGTCACCTCGGTCGCAGTCCTCAGCCCGGACACCCAGAATTCCGGGGAGTTGTTCGTGTCGATAGTTAAAGATTTGCTGCAGATCGCCTTTCACAAACAGGCGATTCACGACCGCTCCGCCAAGCACTGAGTATTCGAGCCGATCACGCATCAGTGTGCCGCCGTCGATTTCTTCAAACGTGTGAGAGTGCACCCAGCGGCGGTACGGCCCCTTAATTTGCGAGTCCGTAAACCGAAACGGCGGGTCCCACTCGGTGATCTCTGTCCGCCACCGGATCGGCATGCCGTGAAGCCCGATCTGATAGTCGATCAGTTGCCCTCGCCGCATTTCGATCGGCCCCGGAGTCAACACTCGGAATTTCAGCCACGGCGGCGTCAGTTGTTGCAACTGAAACGCGTCGGAGAAAGGTTCGAACACATTCGGAAGAGAAAGCGGCACCCACATCTTTGTCGAGAGAACGTAAGTTCGCTGTTGGATGAGATTCATTATTGCTAAATCCAGATTAATGGACGTTGTGGATGTTTTGGACGTTTTTACGGTTACGGTTTGGACGATATGGCGGTATTGTTGTCGTCAGGTGGTAATCGCCACCGTTTGTTTTGAAAGAAATTCCGGAGTTTGAAAAATGTCGACCGCCTCTCTCTCAACTGGTTTTGATGCTGCCGCCCTGCTGGAACAAACAATCGACTTCATCCCGAATGAAGATTTTGAAGGGACGCTGGAAGCCGATGTGCAGGAAATCGAAGCAGAACTTTACGCCGAAGAAGAACAAACCCCAGGATCGCTCGACACCGATCATGTCGCGGCCTCATTGCTGGCTCCCTTGCAGGACAGTCGCCTGCTGACTTTTGAGGGTGAACAGTTTCTGTTTAAGCGATTGAACTTCCTTCGGTTTCGAGCGAACGCCATTCAGGCGACATTGAATTCAAAGCGGCCGGCGAAGAAGAAGGTGCGTGAACTGGATCGCCTGCTGAGTGAAGCCGCAGACACTCGAGAAGAGCTGGCCAAGGCCAACCTGCGACTCGTCGTGTCGATCGCTGGCAAACTGTCGATCTCACGCGAGGAGTTCGACGAATTTGCCGCCGAGGGCAACGCGATCATGGTGTATGCGATCGACAAGTTTGACTTCTCGAGAGGGTATCGCTTCAGCACCTACGTGACGCACGCGGTCCAGCGTCATCTGTACCGAGTCATTGAGCGTCGACGGAAACGGGCTCAACGAGAGTTCGCACGGGAATCCGAGATGATGGCCGCAGAGCCGTCTGTCGAAATTGATCCAACCGACCCAACAGAAAGCGACATCAAGGCTGCGGCTGCGTCAATCATCGCAAAGATGGACGAGACGCTCGACGAGCGTGAGCGGATCATTGTTCGCCGTCGCTTCGGACTCGACGGCTCTGGCGAGAGCAAGACGTTCAGCGCGATTGGCGATGAGCTGGGGCTGAGCAAAGAACGAGTCCGGCAATTGCTCCAGCGAAGCATTGAAAAACTCGGTCAGATCGCAAAGCCTTTCGAATCACTCTTTGCTCCTATGTGATCGTGTCTACGAATCTGGTCTCACAGGCGTCGCGTTTTCACTCCGCGATTGACAGTGGCTGCAAGCCATGGATCGCCGAGTCGCCGCCTGAATGCTAACGGGACCAGAATCATGTCAAGGCTGGCCATTGCCCGAGCAACTTATGTTGCGGGAGCAGGAATTTCGTTTCTGCTGTCTGTTTACCTGTGGTTTACAGGCAGTAAGGAACAGGGACTTTATGTCGGACTCTGGGTGCCATCCATCTTGTCCTTCGGGACTTTGATGCTTGGGGGCCGAGATGAGTGATCTAACCCTGCTTGTAATCGGCTTCGGAATCTTTGCCTCATGTATGTTGGCGACAATTGGGATGGCCATTGGGACGTCTCAACCACCAGACCCCGCGCAATCTGAGTCTGTCACCTCGAATCCGAAGGGGAAGAGCGAATGACAACTCAAACCTTGCAGCCTGCGACACAAACTGTTGATCCATCTGCAGTCAGCACCATTGCCATTTCAGGGAAGTCAGGACTGGTCGGCTCTGACCTGGCACAAAGCTTGAGTCTAACTGACAAGAGAATTCTGAACGTGACTCGAGACACCAACGCTCGGTCGATCAACGACGTGATGTGGAGGCCGAATAGCGGCGTCGTTAACCCCGGACGTCTCGAAGGAACAGACGCATTCGTGCATCTGGCCGGCGAGAACATTGTAACCGGGCGATGGAATGACACGAAGAAACGACGGTTCCGGAGCAGCCGTGTTATCGGTACGAAGGTCATCGCATCGACGCTCGCCAGGATGGAGCGAAACCTTCGGTTCTGGTTTGTGCCTCGGCGATTGGTTTTTACGGCGACCGAGGGATGAAATTTCTGACCAAGTCGACAGGCGCTGGAACAGGATTTCTCGCCGAAGTCTGCGAGGACTGGGAAGCCGCAACACGTCCGGCCGAAGAGGCTGGCATCCGCGTCGTTCATTTGCGGATTGGCGTGATCATCAGTCGCGACGGCGGTGCTCTGCCGCAGATGCTGACTCCATTCAAACTGGGGGTCGGCGGTCGCATCCGCAACGGTCGACAGTACTGGAGCTGGGTTTCGCTGGAAGACGTTGTTGGTTCCATCGAGCACGTCATTAATACTGAGACGATTCACGGTCCGGTCAACTGCGTGTCACCAGAGCCGGTGACAAATAAAGAGTTCACGAAAACTCTCGGCTCTGTTCTCCGTCGTCCGACTGCATTCCCAATGCCAGCCTTCGCCGCCCGACTGGCCCTCGGTCAGATGGCGAATGCCTTACTCCTCTCGAGTGCTCGCGTCGTACCGGAAAAGCTGGAATCAACCGGTTACCACTTCCATCATCGAAATCTGAAGGATGCTCTTCAGACTGAAGCTGAAGGCGTATGACCATGCTTACCAAACAGGATCGATTTCCGCCTGACTGGATTCCGCTCCGCGCGACCACCAGACTGGATCGTCTTAAGGAAGGACCGGGACATCCTCAGGAGACGACAATGCACGATGATCTGAAACCACGCCCCTGGATGCGGTGGGCTCTACTCATGGCGGGTATCTACAACCTCGCCTGGGGAGCGTTCACAATTCTCGCCCCGCAGACGTCGTTGGACTGGTTGGGGCTGTCGGTTGTGGCTCCGGTTCCGCAACTCTGGCAATGCATCGGGATGATCGTCGGAGTTTACGGCATCGGCTATTTGATCGCCGCTCGAAACGCCTACAGGCACTGGCCGATCACTCTTGTTGGACTGCTAGGAAAGATCTTCGGACCGATCGGTTTCGTCTTTTCCGTTTCAGCCGGAACTCTCCCGCCAAGTGTAGGCTGGACGATTCTCACGAACGACCTGATCTGGTGGGGCCCATTCACACTGATTCTCTGGGGGGCAATCCGCTATCACCAGAGTGTCGACACCGCGTACGACATGCCTGAGACCGACGACCCCGTTCGCGAACTTCGCACGAACACTCATCAAACACTGGATGAACTGGCTATTCAGCAGCCTCAGCTCGTCGTGTTTCTGCGACATGCCGGCTGCACATTCTGTCGAGAAGCCCTTGCCGACCTGTCGCAGCAGCGGTCAGATATCGAAGCGTCGGGCTGTGGAATCGTGCTCGTCCACATGGGCGACAACGATCAGGATGCTGCCTTATTTGACAAGCACAACCTTGCCGACATTCCGCGCATCGCAGATCCAACATGCCGCCTCTACCGTCAATTTGGCTTGGATTTAGGTTCCTTCTTCGAACTACTCGGCCCAAGGGTCTGGATTCGCGGATTCGTCGCGGCGATTATTAAGGGGCATGGAGTCGGCCGGCTGCAGGGAAATGGCTTTCAAATGCCCGGCGTTTACATTTACGAGTGCGGCCAAATCCTCGGCGGCATTCAACACGCTCAGGCATCTGAACGTCCCAGCTATGCAGAACTTGCTAAAGAGTTTGGGCCTTCACCGACTGCGGCAACAGTAAACTGAGTCGTCTCCACGCTAGAAAATGGCGTCGGCCGGTCGTTGCTCAGCCACGTCGGAAAAGCCTTATTCGCTTGGTGTGAACTTATCTTGAATCTCATTCGCCCGCTCTCGAATGCCGTCTATTTCGGCGGAATCCGCACGACGCTTCTCAAGGTTTTTCATGGCGAACGTCATTCGCTGGTTGTCTTTCAGTTGATCGTACTGACGGTCGAGGAAGTCCCAGTACAGCGTCGTGAACGGGCAGGCATCGTCTCCAGTACGCTTGCGGTAGTCGAATCGGCAATTCTTACAGAATGGGCTCATCTTGTTGATGTAATTGCCGGTCGAGCAGTATGGCTTTGTGCCGACAATGCCGCCGTCGCCAAACTGACTCATGCCGAGTGTGTTGGGCAGGGAAACCCAATCGACGGCGTCGACGTACATCGCCATGTGCCATTCGTGAAACTTCACCGGGTGGACGCCGAGGAGCTGCGCCAGATTTCCTAAAACCATCAGTCGATGGATGTGGTGAGAGTAGCCGTGATTGATGACGTGCTGCATGGACTGCCGAACGCACTCCATGTCTGTGTCTCCGTCCCAGAAGAAAGACGGAACGTCACCACTATGCTCCAGAAAGTTCAGGTCCGCATAGTCCGGCATTTCTCGCCAGTAAATGCCGCGCACGAATTCCCGCCAACCGAGGATTTGCCGGACGAAACCCTCAACACTGTTCAGAGAGGCGGCACCGTTCCGATATGCAATTACCGCCGCAGTGACACATTCGCGAGGGTCCAGCAGTTTCAGATTGAGCGGTGCGGAGAGACGTGAGTGGTAAAGAAACGCCTCGTCCGTCCACATCGCATCTTCGAACCGTCCGAAGTTCGGCAGTGTGTATTCAATAAAATGCCGAAGCATCGAAAGCGATTGCCTGCGCGTCACAGGTAGCAGGAAATTTTCGAGCGATCCTGGATGGTCAGCAAATCGCTGCTCAACCAGGTTGATCACATCTTGAGTCATCTCGTCCGACTTGAACGTTTTGGGAGCGTGGCTTTCGGACGGACCGGACTTGCCAAAACTCTCTCGGTTGTCGTGATCGAGATTCCACTGGCCGCCCACCGGCTTTCCGTCAGGCTCCATCAAAACGTCATGCTTCTTCCTCATCCAGCGATAAAAGAACTCCATGACAAGGCTTTTCTTACCATCTGCCCAGCCCTGAAATTCATCGACAGAACAAAAGAAATGACTGTCCGGCCGGATCTCCAGTTCGATCCCCAGTGAATCGGCGGCAGCTTTCAGGGTTTCTCGGACCCGCCAGTCACCAGGCTCGACAACGACGAGTCTTGCCGGGGCGAGCTCCTTAACGTCCAGCTCGAGCACTTCAGAGAAACTGCTGCCGCGATCATCCGCCGGTTCTGCCGTGAGTTCGTGATAACGGACCTCGATGTTTCGCAATACCAGATGCTTTCGGAAATGCCGCATCGCTGCAAGGAAGTAGGCAATCCGCAGCTTGTGACACCAGACGTGTGTGTTTTCCTCGGCGACCTCGGCCATCCAGACCAGGTCTTTGGACTTGTCGAATCCGTCAAAGGCCGCTGATTGGGTATCAAGCTGATCACCGAGGACAAGAATGAGATTTCGCACGCCAGCACTTTCTGTTGAATGAGGTCTACCAAGCCGGGATGACATCGGCAGCCGCCATCAGGAGTTGGTGTCGCTCGCAGATTGGCAAACCAGTTTTGACTGGCCGGCATGAACTTCTTCGCCTGTCAGCCAGGCGACGTCCGGATCATTAGCCACGGTCTGCTGCGCGGCTTCGGTAAACATTTCGACGACAAATAACTCAACTTCGAACCAGACTTCCTGATTCTCCTCAGGTACAAATATGGCTTGTGAAAGATGCAGTCGCGAATGGCTTGAAACCAGGCAATCTTTGTCGCGATGCAGATTCAACGTCCACGCCACTTCACGCTGGATGCAGTCGCGGTACGAGTCGCCTTCCAACCGTTCCGCCTGAATAAATTCCAGCCGGGATCGCTTTCTGAGTAGCCAGCGGACAGGCAACGATGATTGATCGCGAACAAGACCGAGCGATCCGACAAACGATTCCATTGTCGACACTTCTACTCAGGAATCAGGCAATAGACGATGAACGTCGTGAGAATTCCACGCGCGGTCCATGCCGCCGTTCGAATCCAGTTCGTAGCGACAAGTGCCGAGTGATGCTTATCCGAGAAGCCACTCTCGACCATTCCACCGTGACGAGGAACCTGCAGAAACGCCGTCGAGAACCAGATCACAAAAACTAGTCCGATGCCAGCCCAGAGCCAGCCTGCCGGGATGTTCTCAGGCGGCCAGTAAAGAAGTCCCACAGCGGAAAATGCTTCAACCAGCATGAGCGGAGCGACGACCCATGTTGTCAGTCGCTGGTGCAGTTTGATGTAGTCAGAAAACGAGCTCTCGCCGACATTGCGAAACATCGGATAGTGAACGACCTGCACGAACCAGATCAGACCAGCCATCGCAAGCGTCGAGAAGAGATTCAGCCCTAGCAAGAGCTTCATCGAAATCATCGCGCCACCTTCCGTCGGCTGAGCACCGAGGACAATCCACCATCAACACCGAAAGCCTGACCGGTTATCCAACTGGCTTCGCTGGACAGAAGCCATTGAATCATCGCCGCGACATCGTCCGGTTCTCCCAGTCTTCCGAGCGCGTGCATCCGCAACGACGCTTCTGCAGATGTCTTGTTCTCCCAAAGGTGCCGCGTCATGCTGGATTTCGTAAGTCCAGGAGCAACGGCATTCACACGAATTCCTCTGCTTGCATAAGTGGCGGCTGCCGACACAGTCAGACCTTCAACTCCAGCCTTTGCAGCAGCGATCGCTTCGTGATTCGGCATCCCGATTCGAGCCGCCGCACTCGACACCAGGACGACCGATCCACCATTCCGCTTCATCCCCTGTCCAGCAGCTCTAACGGTTGCGAACGCGGAAAACAGATTCGCTGTCAGTGTGTCTTGAAACTCATCGTCAGTCGTCGAATGAGCTGGCTTCAGCAGCAACGAGCCGATGCAGTTGGTAACTCCGTCAACCTGACCGAAATTTGCCACTGCGTCGTCAAAGCATTTCCTAAAGCTCGAAGGATCAGAGGCATCAACCAATGCGGACGGACAATCAAGCTCCGACGCGATGCTCCGAAGACGTTCCGGATCACGCCCGGCAAGGAGAACGTCAACTCCATCGTTGACCAAACGTCTGGCGAGGCACGAGCCAACCGCTCCAGTCGCTCCAAAGACTAAGAAAACTGACATTCTCGTTCTCACTTAAGAGAGATTAACGTGATGAAATTCCTTAGACGGATCGCTGAAATTTCGGACTCTGAGTGACATTCCGATAAGCCAATCGCCGACGGACCATGTCACAACCTCAAAACGAGAAATCAGTACACGCTGATAGATCAGGCACGATCATCATCGTCGAAACGCCGTTTGCGAATGCTCGCTAAGGTGTGCGGGGAAATGTTCAACACGCTCGCAGCAGATTTGTTCCATGACCTGCTGGAGTTGCGTCTTCAGAATCGAAATGGTGTGTTCTCCGCCGCGGCTTCCCAATGCAGCGGCGCCATACATGAAGGCTCTCCCAAGAAAGGTGAAGTCAGCTCCGCATGCCAAGGCTCGTGCGATATCGGGGCCGGACCTCACTCCGCTGTCCATCATGATGGTGATCTTGTCGCGGCATTCTTTCACAATTTCCCTGAGTGATTGGATCGCGGAAGGGCCGGCGTCAAGCTGACGGCCTCCGTGATTTGAGACGATGATCCCATCCAGCCCGAGATTGATTGCGCGGTGTGCATCTTCAACACTGGCGACTCCCTTCAGAACCAGCTTCCCGGACCACATGTCACGGATTGGCTTGATCTTCTCCTCGTTCAGCCGCCCGGAGAATGTCTGGTCCATAAACTGTCCAAGCTGTTTCAGGTTGAGCCCGGCAGGCATGTACGGTCCCAGCGTTTCAAAATTTGGCTGTCCAGCCAGTAGTGTGCGAACTGCCCAGTTTGGGCGTCCGAGAATTTGAAGGATGTTGCGAAACGTCATCTTCGGGGGCATGGCTAGCCCATTGCGGATATCTCTGGGACGGAAACCGAAGGTAGGCACGTCGCAAAGAATTACCAGCACAGGGCAGCCAGCGACTTCCGCACGTCTGATGATGTCATCACGAACCGAGTCTTCGGTTGGATGATAGAGCTGAAACCAGAATTCGCCGTCAGTGATCTCCGCAATGGTTTCGATGCTGCTCGTGGAAACCGTACTCAGCATGAAGGGCACGTTTTGCAGCTTCGCCGCTCTCGCAAGAATCTCAGGAGCACCTGGCCAGATCAATCCTTGAAGTCCAATAGGTGCAATTCCGAATGGAGCATCGTAGGCCTGCCCGAAGAGTTCTGTCCGCATGTCAGAGCCACGATGCTCAGTCAAATACTGCGGTGTGAGATCGATTTCTCTCAGGTCAGAAGTGTTACGGCGGAGATTGATGTCTTCATTACAGCCACCATCCAGATACTCAAATGCGAATCGCGGAATACGGCGCCGGGCACGTTCACGAAGATCGTCGACTGTCGGGAGGCGAGAGTCGTAGTGAGCATTCATTGTTTAATTCCACTCCAACGACGCAGCCGCAGAGGTTTCGGTCATCCAGGGAGGAAAGCAAAGGCGGCATCAATTGACGACCTCAGCCACAACTTTGATACTTGCCTGCCGTTCGATTCGCTCGACAGGAATCTGAAGCTCGAAGAACGCACGCTCTGCTGGAATGAACGGACTGTTGTAGCCCATCCTGCGGAGTGGCCCACATTCACGAAAGTCTGATTCGTGACGTTCGAGCCATGACTCCAGAGCACGATGGCCGCGTCGAATCGACTCCGGGTTCATTCGACCGCGAATCCCAATCGAAACGACATCCTGCTTTGGATGGTCCACTACCTCGACGCTGTCGTCAGCAGAGTCTTGCCCCGCAGTTCCGATCTTTCGGGAACCGTAAAGAAAAGCCATCGAAGCAACTTCGCGAGAATCATTGCTGCCTGAGTAATCCATTTGAACGGGGGCAGTCATTGCGATGTCGTTACGTTTAATGTGACTGAATAATTTCCAGAAAGCTCCATTATCACCCTTACGTTGTTTATCCGGCATCAGTGCTCTGGCCATTCGATACTCGGGCAGAGTCTTCACTTCGATGTGATGCACTGGCGTGAACCGGGGGAAGCCCTCTGGGAGTTCGGCTTCAATCCAGGGACGAAAAGTCAGCGATTCGATGACTCGATCCACAGCCTTCAATAGTTGTTCGACGTCGGATCGTGATTCTTCCTGAGCAATCCGAAGCATGCGTGTCGCGAAATGCTTCTCTCCAAGGAAATCAACAGCCTTTGAGATTCTCGCATCGACTGCATCCATGCTTGAGTCGTCCCTGTTGGCCTCAAGGCTTTTCAGCGCATCTTTCACAGATTCGTTGTCAAGATTCGGATGCACTGCAGGCTCTCCTGCCCCTAGTGAACTTGCCTGCCATAGAAGGCCAGCACTGACTGCAACGACGAAGAGAACCAATGAAATCTTCAACATGACGGCTGCTCCATAAAATGCTGCGCGACCCCAGTTGTGCGACCGACGCGGACAAATCCAACTGGCGGAATCGTAGACTCAAGCGGAGCTTCGACCATCAAATTCTTCGACGTGCGTGGTTACACGATCCCGATCACCGTCCCGCATTAGGGCTTACCGTGTGAACCCGATGCGAAGCACGACTCCGGGCCCGAATTCGGCGACTTCCTGACTGCCTTCAAATTGCAGTTCCCGTCCGAATCCTGCTCCGACTTCGCAGAAACCTCGCCCGAACCGTTCATTCTTCAAATCGATACCAATCGTCGTCTGGAATTCTCGAAGCGAAAGTTCATCAGCCGTTCCGTCCGATCGTTGGACATCGAACGTTCCTCCGTTCAGAGCCCCGGCAACGTAAAGCCATGATTCCGATTCTTCTGTTTGAGTCAGGCGTCGCGAGACTTTCGGACGCGGCAGGATCAGAGAAACATTCCAGTCGTCGTCTGGTGTCCATTCCAGTCCCGCCGCCGGAACGACTCCAATATCTCTGCGGCCAAGCCATGCCGCCCCAGCCGTCAATCTGAGTTCTTCAGGGATACAGTTCCACGCGACCGCTCCCATCGCGAAGACTCGGACACGGCGACCGAACTCGTGGTCGTCGCCGCTCACTGACGGGTTCACAGCGACCGTCAGAGCTATGTCATCGTTCAAACGTTCCAGCCACATCGTATTGACGCCTGCCGAATACAGACGAGACGGCGTGTCAGACGGAGAATCGAGTTGGTAAGCAGCAAAGGCTGGCTTGATGAGCAACATTCTTTTTGGCGGATCGACTGGCAGCATCGCCGCGACGGAAACTCGACCTGTGGTAAAGGAAAGGCCGTCACCATGCGAACTGGAAATTTCAATCTGAGCCGTAGGCCTTCGTTCGAGCCGATTCACTTGCTTTTCGGATTCGTCGACGGCTTCAAGGCGAGGCGAACGCGTCTGGCCATAGCTGCAAGGCAATTCAGCGCAGTGAGCAATTAGAACAAGCACAGAAAGTGTCAGAGTTGCCCTCTGAGAGAACCGTCGCATCAGGTAGTCATCCTTGACTGTTGTGGCTCGCTGACAGCCAGGCTGCATTTTGCTTGAACCAGCTGACTCAATAATTGGCAAGTGACAAGCCGGGCAGTGTCGTCGATCGACGACTAATCTGTGGAGGTCGTTTTTTCAGCAGCTACTTCAAACTCATGGCGAATCTTATCAATTCGTTCTCGATTGGCGTTGAAATCGTAGTGGCCGACGCGTGAAGCCGATCGAAAATGAATCACCGCGTTGTCACGATCGAGCAGCAATTCCAAGTCATCGACAAAACGAAAGAGACGTGTTGAAAATTCGCAATGAATGTAATTGTCATGATTGGCGATAATTCGGACGCCGTCCATCCTTGAAATAATATCGAGCACATTCTGCATTGCGACTTCTGGTGCATCATCGAAGAAGATTGGTGACACAACGTAAGGTGATCCGGCCGCAAGAGATGACACGCAGTTTGGTGAACCGGGGCACACAGCAAGGGTGCCACTGCGAATTCCAAGAGTCGTTGGCCGAGTACTTCCTATGCTCAGAAATGCCAGTCCGACGACCGAGATCAGACTCCCTGTTAGCGTTAAAGTAAGAAGCACTCGAACGGCCGTCCAACTGCTGTTCCTCACAGGACTGGTCGCGGGCTCGGTCATCGTGAAAGAGTCTCTGAAGGCGTGACATCGGGGAACTCTGACGGTTCTGGGCGACGAAATGTTACTCGGTCGGAGAAGAGGCTCTGCAGAAATCGCCAGGGTGCCAGAAGTGAATCTGCGAGAGGCACGGTTCTGGATGTGGCTTCGAAAAGCATGACTGTCACATCGTCCCGGTCGAGATTTCCCGGACAAGCAGACTCCAACCGTTGGAGCAATTCGTCGATCAAGCCATCCGATTTTGTGCCGCTAAGAGACTCAAGAATTTCAATCAACCCGTGCGTCAGAATGTGGTCGCCATCAGGGCCGACTGACTCAGACAACGCGTCGGTATAGCACAGGAGACGGTCACCTGGACTCATCTTGATCCGATACTCGCTGTAGTCGGTCTGCTCATCAATGCCCAACGGCATGTTCTGCATCGCGACGCGTTTTCGTGGTTTCGCCTCGCAGACAGTCCACCTGTCCGTCGACGCCTGATACAGCAGGGGAATCGGGTGTCCGGCATTGCTGAGAACCATCTCCGACGTCGGCACAAACCATGTCCCGATCAAAGCGGTTGCAAAACGCCCGGAAATGTCTGCGGCTGCAAGTTGACGATTCACGGCCTGAACAAGTTTTGTCTGGCGAATGCGATTGACGTTTTGACGCATCAGATCACGGAGAGCAGTGGCTCCGGCGGCAGCAGACTGACCATGACCACAGACATCAGCGAGAAGGAAACGCGTCAGACGGCCTGAAGCGCAAGAAGACAAATAGTAGACGTCACCGCCTGCGTCTCCTTCGCCATATGACTGGCTGTAGACACGGCAGGAGATCCCGGGCCGTTCGATGGAAGTGTCCGTCGAGATGTTGCCTCCCCAAACTTCCATGCAGGACATCTGTGAGAGTTTATCAGCAGTCTGCATGTCAGCCCTGTCAGTTGGACATTCTTCGACGAAAGGGACGAATTATTCTCTCCCCAACGTCGTTTATAGACGTTTTAAATAATCCGCCCAACCGGCAGTTCTGGTGATGCGGTTGCCAGAATCGACTCATCATGGGATGTCGACGGTTTTGTCTTCGGTAACGCCGTTTTCAGTCGCACCACGTTCAGCAGCCTGGGCAATTCCACGGAGCATCCCGCCAAAAACGGCTTCGTGCAGCGGGTAAATCGCGTACCAGTAACAGAGCCCAAAGAGGCCGAGTGGATCAAAGATCGCCGTCTGTCGGATCGTAGATCTCAATGCGTCTTCGGAAGTAATTTCAAACTCCAGCCAGGCTCTTCCAGGCAGTTTCATCTCGGCTGATAACCGGAGAAGACGTTCGGGTTCAATTGTCTCGACTCGCCAGCAATCAAGCGGTTCTCCAGCGTGGATTTCGTCGGAATCACGACGGCCGCGACGGACCCCCACTCCTCCGACAAGTAAATCCAGGAAGCCACGAATTTGCCACAGCCAGTTACCATAGTACCAGCCAGTTTTCCCACCAATGCGGCGCACTGGTCTGAATGCTGCTGCAGCTGGAACGTCGATCGTTATCGTTCGCGAGTCGACGAGACGATTTCCGAACTTCTCGCCACCCCACCGTTTTGGGCGACTGCCCGACGACAGAGCATCCGACCAGCGAGTCGCCGCAAATTCGTTGTCCTCGTTTTCGAGTGCTCGTTGAACAGCAGCAGCGACGTCTCTCGGTTGAATGTTGAATATTGAGTTGGCCGAGTTATCCCGAACGATTGTCGGATTCCGCAAGCTGTCCACAAGCTTGCGTCCAACCCGGGCATAAACCGGAGTGACCAGTCCCAGCCACAGGCTCGACAATCTCGGTGTCAGAAACGGAACAGAAACCATCAGCCGCTTCAATCCACACTGCTTCGCATACTCCCGCATCAGCTCACGATACGTCACCTGCTGCGGGCCGCCAATCTCAAATACTTGATGCCCTGCGGGCTGATGTTCGAGAGCAGCAGTCAGGAACGCGAGCACATCTTCGATGGCAATCGGTTGTGCCGGAGTCTGAACCCACTTTGGACAAATCATGAACGGAAGCCGTTGTACGAGAGTCCGGATCAATTCGAATGACAGACTTCCCGATCCGATGACAATCGAGGCGCGAAATTCAATCACTTGAGCACCGGATTCAGCAAGTACCTGACCGACTTCCTGCCTACTCCGAAGATGTGCCGAGAGCTTCTGGTCAGAGTCGCCCAGTCCACCGAGGTAGACGATTTTTTTCACACCAGCCGCACGTGCAGCGACTGCGAAGTTGCGGGCTCCACGGCGATCGTCCGACTCGAAGTCACGACCAGTACCCATCGAATGAACCATGTAATAGGCCGTTTTGATTCCACTGAGTGCCTCTTCCATGGATTCCGGCTGCAATACATCGCCGAAAACAACTTCAGTAGATTCCACGACTTTCGTCCGCAATGACTCTGGTCGCCTCGCCATACAACGCAGCGGCACCCCGCGTTCTTCCAGCTTCGAAATTAGACGGCCACCTACATAGCCGCTGCCGCCTGTGATGAGTATTTCTGGAGAATCGGCCACAGGTATTACCCTCATTTCATTGGGCGGATTCACATCTGAAGTGCAACGGATCAGAACTCAGCTCTGGTTCGGACGGGATGGGCTTCGAGGCGGTTTACTGCTGGAAAGTGAACACCGCAGGGAGTTGGATAGTTGTGCGAACAATGCACTATTCAACGGAGAACCTGCGATGCCGTACCACCAGCTTACTCTTGAAGAACGCGAAGTCATCTCTCAGTTACATTATTCGGGCACTGGTCCGACAAAGATCGCTCAGCACTTGAATCGTTCTCCGTCGACCATCAGTCGCGAACTGTCTCGCAACAGGGATTCGGAAGGCTATCGAGCCGTGGCCGCTCAGGAACGAACTGCCCGACGTCGTCGCGAGCGTCCGCTCATCCGGAAGATGGACGATCCTTTCATCAACGAGTCAGTCCGTAGCGGATTGTCTCAGGAGTGGTCACCGGAAGAAATCGCTGGCCGGATGAAGCGAGATTACCGCCGGACACAATCGAGACGAGTGTCGTATCAGACGATCTACCGCTGGCTGGAGACCTGCGAATACCGCAGCCATTTCCGCTCGTTCCTGCGTCACGGTCGTTATCGCAAACGTCGGGGCATTGACGGACGAGGCCGCATCAGAAACCGCGTCAGCATCGAGCAGCGTCCGGCAAAAGTCGATTCACGCCGCCGCTTCGGTGACTGGGAGGGCGACACGGTTCACGGTGCAGATCACTCCGGCATGATCATGACCTGTGTGGAACGCAAGAGCGGATTTTTGATCACAGCAAAGATGAAAAACGGCACCAGCGCCCGGCTGAACGCTGCCAAAGAACGAGCGTTCCGCATCATCCCGCCAACGCTGCGTCAGACACTGACCGTCGACAACGGCAAGGAATTCTCCGGCCATGAACAACTGAGCAAGCGTCTGCAGATCGCCATCTACTTTGCACACGCCTACTCCTCGAACGAGCGAGCAACAAACGAAAACACCAACGGCCTGCTGCGTCAGTACTTCCCGAAGAAGACCGACTTCCGAGACATCTCACACAACGCCCTTGCACACGTCACGAACCGGCTCAACAATCGACCTCGAAAGAGACTCAACTATCTCACTCCACTCGAAGTTCTCACAAAAGCCGGCTTTGCACTTCAGATGTGAATCCGCCTTGTCAAATCAGTCGAACTTCATCGACGCTTTATAGACTGGCTTCGAACAAAAGAAGTAACAAATGCGACCCCCGAATTCCTTGCGGGAGAATTGCACGGATATTCGATCGGCGGAGAGTTCCAGAATCAAAAAGTCGTCCGAGACCACATTCGCTCTACAAAACACTTTCGCGTATTGAGTGCGCTGTCTGAAGGCTCAATGGAGAACTCAAATGTCTGCTCCACATTGCGATGTTGAAGGTGAGCTTGGGATCGAAACTCCCCACGGCCCCATCCGCTGTATCGGAACAGGTGCTGCGTTTGAAATCACGTTTCTGAATGTGCGACAACTGGTCAGGGTCGGCAGTTCGTTTCGATCAGGAACAATCGGAGCTCTCTCCTACTGGCTCTTGTCCGCCGCTCAAAGAAAACGCATTAGTGTGAAACTGCGGATTGGTAAGAGAATCGTCGGCGATGTCCGTTCAAAGAACGGAAAGGATCGTCCTCGCGTAAAGCTGCGATTCCTGAACCTCGCTGCCGCAGTCGTCGGTGGTAATTCGGTGCAAAACTGAACTGTCAGTTCTGGTCAGCCGTTTTCAGTTTTCTAAAAAGAAGGTAGTAAGCGAGAGCATCCCAGTCATCGAAAGACTGGTTTCTGCTCTCGTATGTTGCACGCAATAGAACTCTGCCACCTTCACAACAACTATCGGAGAAAGAGATGTCGGAACAGACAGGCACCACGAACTGGCCGGAACTCGCAATTGGACTCTACGACCGGCTGACAGGCCGCCAGGCAGAAATCGCTTACGAGTTCGACAACTTCAGCGTTGACATTCCAAGTAGCACTTCAGCCGATGCCGAGCATGCCAACTGGAAAATGAACGGCACCCTGCGAATCAGTACTCGGGATCAAGCACACACTGGGTAAGACCAGACAGCTTCCTCCCGTTCCATTGATATGCAAAATCGGCGAGGAACTTCTGACCTTGAGTCTTTTGCTGGTCGCAGTCGGCCAGCGGTGCAACGGCTGTTCGTAATCCAATGCGGGAACATGACGCTGAAGGAGTTCCCCGCTTTCGTCATGCCATCAGATGAATGGGAGACCCTGCAATGACGTACGGGCGATCACGACTCCTATTGGGTACGACAGCCGTTGGGCTCGTAACACTTGCAGCCTCAGGTCTTCTTATTTCCCAGGCTCACACTCAAGCGTTGAACGTGCCGAGTACGCAAGGAGCGGCCGAATTTGTGCGACTGCTCACTGCTGTCGCGGTCTGGGCCGCGGTCTTGCTCCCATTCGATTTCGTCGGTGGATACATCCTTCCGAATTATTTCCGCCGTGACGTTCCTGATCTTCCGAGATTCATGCTCGCGTGGGCCCGCGGAGTAATTGTTCAAACGATGCTGATCGCAGCACTGCTCTGGAGTGTACTGCAGGTCGGACAGTTATATGGATTTGTTGCCGCAGTCGCTCTCGTTGTAGTCGCACAAGCTGGACTTCTGGCGTGCCAGAAACAGATTGCCGCAGTAGTTGCACATTTGAAAATAATGTCGCCAGAGTCTGGCAGGGATCTCGGTATGGCGTCTCGTTATTCCGAGTCCACCCACACAGACACTGGATTCACAGGCACGATCGTCGGGTTACCGGGAGCGGAAGAAGTAATCGTGCCGCAGTCGTGGTACAGGCAACTGGCTCCTGACCAGCTTCGAGCGGAATTCGTCCGCAGATGCGGCGCCATTCAATCTGGAAGTCGGACACGAGGAATTCTTCTGGCGATCTCGATAAATACGATGACGTTCGCTGCCTGCACGCAATTGCCAACGGCCGGTGTTTTGACAGTCAGCGAACTCGTTTCGACATCGTTGTACTTCACGATCCTCTCATTTTTATGGCTGCTGCTGCTGCCTCGGTGGAACCGAGAAGGTGTCTTCGAAGCAGACCGATACGCTTTCGAACGTGGCATTTCGGTTAAGATCATCGAGAACACGGCAGAGTCCATCGAGGCACTCCACGATGACGAACCGAGACGGTCGAGGTCGCTTGAGAGTGTGTTCCACCCGGTCCCCTGCGTGAGGCGACGAGTGGCCGAGCTGTCACTCAGGCTTCGATCAATTCGCGGTTACTGGAATGTGGCTCGACTAACACTCTTTCTCTCGTGGCCCTGTGGTGGTTTTCTGTCGCGGGCAGTCCACTGCAACATCGGACGTCCCGAACTTTGGGTACTGCTTCCCACAGACTGATTGAGTCGATTCGTGGTGGTCCTCGCGCCATGCAGCTCTACAAAAACGTCGTGCACTACGACAAGGAGAACCAACATGACACATCTTGAGCGACTCCAGCGTTCGCTTGCTCCGCAGAGGGAGCAGCTTCTCAATCACCGACTGTACGATCGACTTTACTCGCTTGAAGCGATGCAGGTCTTTATGAAGCATCACGTATTTGCAGTCTGGGACTTCATGTCGCTCTTGAAGTCTCTACAGCAAGAGCTGACTGGCATCAACTTGCCATGGCGTCCTGCTTCAAGCCGTCTTGGATGCCGTTTGATCAATGAGATCACTCTTGGCGAAGAGTCCGATGACGATGGGCGAGGTGGGTTTGCCAGCCATTTCGAAATGTACCTTGCTGCGATGGAGCAGAGTGGTGCAGACACGTCAAAAATTCAATCTGTAATCGCAAGTCTTGAGGTTGGTGCATCCTTGGAAATGGCATTCGCCGCTGGAGCAGTACCAACGGCTGTTCAAGAATTCGTCTACACGACATTCAGCATCATCGAAGAGTGCGGAGTCTGCGGAGTTGCGTCGGCGTTTACATTCGGGCGAGAGGACCTTCTGCCGGATGTTTTCGGAGAAATCGTCGCCGTCGTTGGCAACGAATCAGTAGGTCGCCTCGATCGTTTCGAGTACTACCTGGAGCGGCACATCCAGCTGGATGGTGACCAGCATGGACGCATGGCACAGCAACTCATGCAAGAACTTTGTGATGAAGACGCCAACCGATGGAATCAAGCGAGACGCGCTGCCGTTGCGTCCCTTGACGCCCGTCTGAATCTCTGGGACGCCATCGCGAACCAGATAGACTCCAGCGTGCCAGAGCCGTTTATCGAAGGCCTCTCCTGAGTCCATTTCCGGGTAGCCCTCGAAGGGTATAGTGGAAAATCTATGAAGAACAAATTCACGATTGAAATGTTCTACGACGGTGATTGCCCGCTTTGTGTTCGTGAGACGAGCTTTCTGAAAAAGCTGGATCGCCGAGAACGAATCAAGTTCACAAACATTGCCGCCCCCGATTTTAATTCGCAGGTGACTGGCAAGTCCCACGCAAATCTAATGGCTGAAATTCATGGACGACTACCCGATGGCAGTTGGGTCACCGGGCTCGAAGTCTTTAGACGGCTCTACACGTCCGTTGGCTTTGGGCCATTGGTAATGATCACCAGACTTCCGCTAATCCGGCAGTTGCTGAATGTCGGCTACAAACTCTTCGCGAGGAACCGACTTAAACTGACGGGGCGATGTGACAGCACCTGTCCTCTGCCAGCCTCTCAACAGTAACCAGAAGGAGAAGATTATGTCTCATGACACTCGCGAGAATATCATTGAAGAACTCAAGGTCGCGTATTGGATGGAGATCGAAACGGTCACCAACTACATCGCCAGTTCAATCAACCTTGACGGCGTCCGTGCAGAAGAGATCAAGAAATCGCTGCAGGCCGATGTTCAGGAAGAACTGACTCACGCCCAGACACTCGCTCGTCGCATAAAGACTCTCGGCGGTCGTGTTCCCGGAAGCTTCGACTTTGCGGCAGCGCAGAAGTCTCTTCAGCCATGCGAAGACTCCACTGACGTCGTCTCAGTTATCAAAGGAGTGATTGACGCTGAGCACTCGGCGATTGCTCAATACAACAAACTCATTCAGCTCTGTGATGGGATCGACTACGTCACTCAAGACCTTTGCATCCAGTCACTTTCGGACGAAGAAGAACACTGCCGAGATTTCATCGGCTATCTGACCGAGTACGAAACGCTAGAATCGTAGCTGCGCAATGTTGCACAAGGGATGAAAATCATCCCATGCGTGATTCGCCTAAACGGAGATCTACAGCAGAACTGAGGAGTCGGTACTTTGGATCTATCGCGTAGGTTTTAGAATCTGATGTGCATTGAGATGCGACGCGCACGCAGAAAGTAAATATTCGGTTGGCCAGACATTTGCCACATGCTGCCAAAAACCTCTCGCTACAGCAAAACGTGACTGCAATCCGGTGCTCTGGCCATTGAAATCTACTCCCGAAAGTAGTGTCCCGAAGTCCTGACTACCCACTTCCAACACAGGGAAGTGGGTAGAAATCAGGTTTTCCGGCACACTGCTCCAAAGAGCAGGTTTCCCTAACACAGAGAATGCCAACGCATTACGAACAAAAGCGGGTGAGGGGAATCGAACCCCCACCTGAAGCTTGGGAAGCTTCCGTTCTACCATTGAACTACACCCGCAACGCGATCGCATTATCACGGACAAGCCCACGCTTGCAAGGATGACCTGGTAAGCTTTTCCGATCAGGCAAACATTGCTCAACACGCTGACATCCCCGGTCGCAACGTTGCTGCCTGAAAGTCAAGGGCTGACAGACGCACTCAGCCGGAATTGACGATCGGAGCGACTCGCGCGACTTCCCGCTGGGGCTGGTTGTGCCGAGTTTCCGATATCTCACCTTGAGTCGACCTGCGCTGCCTGACTGGCGCCGCGCGGAATGCTCAAACACTCACCCCTCATCGGCCACTGGCGTTGTTCGAAACAAACGCGTCGACAGAAACATCTCGGCCGAAGACTGGCAGCCCGCAAAAACAAACGGAGTGGATTATGCGAATGACGTCCTGGAAGCGCTGCCTGATGCAGACGCTCGCCGTGATGACTGCTCTCAGCGTGTTTACGTACAACACGGCAGAAGCGCAGGTCGTCCCTGGCTCTGGCTACAAGATCAACGAAGTCGGCGACGACTTTGAAGACGAAGACTGGTCCTACATTCCGAACTGGCCCAAAGCCAGTCAGAACCTGGACAGTCAGACTCGCCACAACCTTGGTGAATCATCGAACGGTCGCTGGTACGAGAGTGCCTACCGAGGCCAGCCTGACATTATTCGTCGAGTTCCGACTCCCGCCGGCGGACTGCCCGGCAGTAAGGGGTCGCTGCTGCTCCGATCAAAATTCACCGGTATTCCGGAAATGATCACACGCAAGCAGCAACAGGACGACTTCCTCGCGAACGTCAACGGCATCACCGGTGCAATTTCGGTAGCCAACTCGCCGAGCTTCGTCGTCCGAGTCTTCCTTCCGCCGTGGAACGAATGGGAACAACGAACCGGAGCGACGTTCGGCATTCGAGCCGACTGCGAAGGCATGGTTGTGAAGAGCGAAGAAAAGCGGGGGCTCTTCGGAATCCGAATTCGCGAAAAGCGAAAGCAGGATGCTTACTGGCCTGGCTTCTTCATTCAGTACAACTGCAAAAAAGATCCAAAGTACGACGAAGACTCAGCCATCGTTCTGATCCGCTCAGACGACAAAGGTCGCGACCTCTTCGGACCGTACATCACACAAACTGGCTGGTGGACGTTCGGCATGTCATTCACCCCGGACGCCAAAGTTCACTACTACGCCAGCCCGGGTGTCGATGCTCTGACACAGGCTGACTACATCACTTCACAGAGACCTTACAATGCCCAGACACAGCGTCTGGTCACGTTCTTCTTCAACGTCGTGAACATGGACGACGGCCGTACCTGGTCGACCAACTGGATCGTCGACGATCCGGAACTCTTCGTCCTACGTCGCTGGTGGTAAGGCATCGCTGAGAGCAACCGTGCAGGGTCGGGCTCACGCCTGACTGCATGAATCAACCAAGGCCGACTGGAATCAACATTCCAGTCGGCCTCGTTCATTTCCCGAGCTGTTCTAGTCGGACAAACGCGTCAGCACTTCGCCGTTTTGCGTTTTTTTCCGACACGCCCCATCGATTCGATCTTCGCGATCATGTCTGTGGCCAGCGGCGTCTGACAGGCAGTATCGCCCATATCGACTTCCACGACGCCGATCTTTTTCGCGGTCGCCTTTGCAGCCTTCAGCAGAGGCTTCACGTAAGAACCCACCGAAATCACAAAGCTGTTCATGCAGTATTTAACACGGTTGGGAGCCGAATCGATCTCGGCCTCGACCGTTTTGAGCAATGCCTTTATCTCGGGCAGATCGAGTTCGTCGTCTGGCCGAATCGCCAGCACCGACGAATACGTACTCCATCCCGCGCAAACTCGCTTCGGGTCTTTCATCTTGAGCCACTTCATCGCGAGCGAACACGCCGCCTCATTCTCAGCAGCGACGCCGGGCACCGAGTAACCGCTCAACATGTACCACCAGGCTGTTCTTGCCCACCCCGTCAAGCTGCTTGCGCGTCATCAGACTTCCGTCGGCGGCCAACCCCGCTAGATACATGGCGTCGCCGTTGCCCGTCTCCCACAACGACAGCGCCAGGTCCTGATCGCCCTTGATCTTCTTAAGAACCTTCTTCAGGTCCCCAATCTGCACGCCGAACATCTCTCCATCCGCGCCGTGCCGCCGATAAGTCGCAAGAGTCTGCTCTTTCCCAAGCGACTTCAGCTCAGCCATCACTTCATCAACATTCATATTCACCCTTTGTCGTCTGACTGGTGCAATCATTGATCAGGCGGGAACAATCCGCGTCAGACGACAAGATAAACCCAGACACGAATCACCCACAACCACCGCCGGAAACACCGCCGGAAACACCGACGTCCTATTTAGCTGACAGCGCTTGACGCGGCGCCAACCTGAGAACAGCGCAGCCTCGCACCGGCTACTCAGCAGCAGACCGAGTACCCGACTCCCGAAGAGCATCGAACTCAGCCTGGTTTCTGGCAACCTCTGCGTGCTCGCACGGTAAGGCGATCTGTGCGGCGGTTGCAAAGTCGGATTCAGCTCCCGAGTCATCACCGAGGGCGAAGCGGGTGGCCGCGCGGTGAGAGTAAGCGAGGCCGGATTCGTTGCCGAGGGCGATGCTTCGGTCGAAGGCGCTGAGGGCATCGGCGAATTCTCCAAGACGGAAGCGGGCGACCCCGAGGTTATGCCAGGATGTTGCCGATTGAGGATTTAATCTTGTCGCCAACTCAAACTGCTGTGCGGCTTCTGAGAAGTTCCGCTCGGCGAGCAATTCCTGTCCGGCATTGTCAGCTTCCCTGGAACGCTTCGCCGCGTCAGCGGGCAAGGCCCTCGGCCCGACGCCCGCCGTTCCGACGACTTCGGATGTCGGTGCATCCGGCGGTTGATCGTTCGGGCGAAACATAACGACGACCAACGACGCGGTTCCCAAAACTGTCGCCACCAGCATCGCTCGAGCCGGACTACGTTTGATCCATTTTGATGTTCGTTCAAGACGGCTGGGATCAGACGCGGCCTTAAGCGGACGATGACTAAGGAAGCAATCCAAATCCTCGGCCAACTCGTCAGCACTCTGGTATCGGTCATTCGGTTGCGGAGCCAGGCACTTCTCGATGATCGCCTTGAGCCCCGGCGTTAGCCACTTGCCACCAGCGGGGAACTCGATGGATGAAGACAGCCGACTCGCCTGCAAGTGCCCGGAAGCGATCACGGGATCGGCCGCGACGTTGCCTTCGAGAAACGGCCACGCACCAGTCAAAACTTCAAACAGGACTAAACCTAAAGAATAGACGTCGGATCGTTCGTCGAGGCGGGAATCCGATTCGCTGCCGGTCAGAATGCCAAGCTGCTCCGGAGACATGTAAAGCAGTGTGCCGCCGACCGGTGGCGGCTCGCCGTTGTCTGAATTCTGCGAGAAGGAAACATTGAAATCTGCCAGCATCGCCCTGCCCTCTCGCGTGAGAAGGATGTTTGCAGGCTTAACGTCGCTGTGGATAACTCCGCTGGCCGCCGCAACTGCCAAAGCATGGGCAAGATCGCGAATAATTCCGCAGAGAAAGTCTCGGCTTGATCCGCCATCGCGGCGTTGATCATTCTTTTCGATTGGCCTCTCTGAACAATGTTCGCTGATGAGCGACAGAGCTTCAGACTGCGTCGCCACTCTACGGACTCCTGGGCCGTAAAAGTGTTCTCGAGCGTCGTCCAGGAAGTCAGACAGCGTTGGGCCATCGACGTACTCCATCGCCAGGAGTCTCACCCCTCCGATGCGTTCCTCCGCAAAAACGTGGACGATGTTCGGGTGTGAAAACGACGCCATCGTCCGGCCTTCGTTCCCGACCACGGAGTCGGCTTCCGTATCAACCGTGACTTTCAAGGCGACCTGGCGATCCAGCGACATTTGAGTCGCCAGGAAAACTCGCGACACGCCGCCAGACCCCAGCAGCCTTTCAATACAGAAGCCGCCAACGACATCGCCGGGCTCGAGCTGCTCGTCAGCGCTGCATGGGAGTCCGTCAGGTCCCGACGGCGAGCTTCCCGAAGTCTGGGGCGACCGCGTTCGATCATCCGTCAGCCCCAACTCATTGCGGAGTGTGTCAACGTGCTCAGGAAAGCGTCTGGCGTATTCGTCAAGCGTGACAACCTGACCGGCCTCAGTCCGCAGAGCGTGTTCGTCAATCAGCAGCGCGACCAGCTCAACTTCGGCGTCCCGAAATTCGGGGATGTCTCGCAGGTACTCTTCGACGTGTACTTCTTCACCGAGTCGCAGTCGATGTTGCAGGTCGATGCGAATCAGGTCAGCAGCCAGCTCCGCGCGTTCGGAGCCGACATGAGTCTCAAGATAATCCAGCACGACCGGCCGGCTGCCAGAGTCCCATGCGGCACTAAAGTCGCGAACCGGAGGATTCTCAGATTGACTATTCATTGAGTGAGATCGACCAACTTAGATTCTTTATCCGTCAGACGTGCGCGCCCGGCATGCTTTCAATCTTTCACGCAAAGGCGCAAAGAATTCCGTGCCGAACTTTGCGTCTTAGCGCCTTTGCGTGAGTCTTTGCCTGGATGCGGCTATGCCGCTTTGGGAATAATGAGAAGGGAACTCGCGACCTCATTCCTTTGCCTACGACCGAGGCAGCGTAGTCCCTGAATAGTCGATGGTCGGCCGCACGCGTTTCTGCCGTTTGCTGCTGCGAGACCGGCCTGCGAGTGCTCCGCCAGCGACTGTTGCGGCTCCGGCGGCGACCATTCCCAGCGACAACGAGCTGTCTTCCGAATCATCGTTCGGTAGCTCGTCACTCGATGACATCGGCGAAAGGACAAAAGCATCCTCGCCAACCGACTGCATCAGCGACATCGCGAACGCTTCCGAGATGTCTGGCTCAGACAGGTTCTGCTTTGAAGTTGGTCGTTCCTGAGAAACTTCTCCGCTGGGCCTGCTCCGTCGATCTTTCGTCGCAAACCCGAACCAGCGAAACCTCCGCCGATCAGTCGGCCGCCCGGATCGTCGATCCGGTTTCCACACTCCGACACCCGGATCGTCTGCTTCGAACGCATCCGCTTCGGTAAGTCCTTTTCGGCCAACGGCGACCAGTGAAAAGCCACCGGCAAGAGCCACGTAAGGCACACTTGAATCGGACATCGTGTTCGCCGTCCCCGCCCCCAATCCTTCGAAGCTGAACCAGGACTTCACCGATTCCGTCAACGAACCAATCCATGACGGCGATTCAGCCTCGGCTGTCCTCCCGGGCACGGCCGAAGAGTACGGCACGACCGGCAGCATCGGCTTCTCTGCGTGTTCAAACATGCCTCGGACGCCGGATGCCGTGCGAACGCTCTTCGACGAGTCATCTACAAAATTCAAACCGGACTCCGTTGAAGACGCTGGCGGCGATTCACTGCTCGAATCGATTCCGGCGGCGATGTCTTCGACTCTGTCCTCAGCGTCCGATTCTTCATCGGCGCGGGTTCCGTCGGCATCGGCTACAGAATCAACGGGCACCGACGTGCGATCGTCGGTTGATAGTGAATCGCCGGCCAGGTCGTCATCGACGGTGCCACCGTCTGACGAGATTGACCGAACATCGTTCACGGCGACGTTACCCGGTTCGTCCTCGACGTCGATCACGCCTACGCCCGGAGTCGTCCCCGGCTCAATCGTGTCAGTGGTCGGCGGGTCGACTGGCGTCAACACCGGAACCTCGGCTACCGGAACGAAGTTGACATCACTAAGAACGAACCGCCGTTGCGAAATCTCGCCTTGTTGACCGTCACGAGTAAAGACCTGAACCGGAGTCTCGTCCTGTGGGGAGGAATCCGGAGGTGTGCTGCGAGGCGGGTCGACGCTGCCTCGAAGAGAAAGAGGCGAAAGAACCAGTCGCGGTTCAAGGTTCTCGGTCAGGGAGCAGTTTCGTCGTCTCATCGTTAGCCCTTCGTCATGCAGATGGGTGATGCGAAACGCCGCAGTGAAGTGGATGGTTGCTTAATGCAACCGCCGTACCACGAACGCACCATCACGCAGAAATTTTCGCCCAGATCCGGAGCCGAATTCCGATTCCAGAAAACTGCTTCACAATGCCGCACAAACTTTGCAGCGTTGTGCCGCAGATTCAGATCACTGTTGCAGTCTGCACCGTGTCAAACCCTCAATACTGGCCTGCATCCTTCGCAAGGTGCCCCCGTTTCGAGCAACAAGCTTTTGATCCAGCGGCTCGACTGGTCGCAAAATTGAACCGCTGCCGCCTAACGCCAAAGTCGTCGCCAGATCAATCTGCAGCAGACTGCCGCAACGCCGCAGCAGACTGCAACAGCCTGCCAACCGTGTGAATAAATTCCGACAAGGACTCTTCGCGAATGATCTCACGAAGAGCCCCTTTCAGCCTGCCAGATCGACGCGGCACATTGCTGCACCACGTCGTTCGAATACCTGACACCGAAGATCGACCAGGGAATCAGCACTCACCGACACTGTCCAGCAAGGCGTCGATGTGAGCCGACTCGCCAGCTTCGACACACAGCGTGTCGGCAAATCCGTCCTGAGCGAAGAACTCGTCTATCCCCGCTCCGCCTTCCAGATAGTCGTTGCCGTCGCCGCCGGTCAGCAGATCATCACCGGCGTCGCCGTAGATGATGTCCTGGCCATTTCCGCCGTCGAGATCATCGTTGCCAACCCCGCCTCGCAGCAGATCATCGCCCGCTCCGCCGCGGATGGTGTCATTCCCGCCGCCGCCACGCAGTGTGTCGTTGCCGGCTCCACCGTGGATGAAATCATCGCCCAGGCCGCCATCGACGAAGTCATTTCCGGCTCCCGCGAAGACGACGTCGTCACCTCGGCCAGCGTAAACCTGATCGTTGCCCGATCCCGAGTTAATGCTGTCGTTGCCTCGGTTGATTGATGAAACTCGTTTCAGGTAGTCATCAACGGTCGATCGATCAATCGTCGGCAGCGGTATTTCGGCCAGCGAGTTTGGCCCATCACCGAGCACCAGGTCGGCACCGGATCCGGAATGAATTCGGTCATGGCCAGCTCCCCCGGCAACCGCGTCGTTGCCGGCACGCGTCACGATGACGTCGTTGCCCGCTCCGCCGAACACAAGATCATGATCATTGACTTGTGGCGGAACAGGGACGGGATCAATTTCCCGCAGGGCGACATCGATCACCGCTGGATCGATCTGCGAAACGCTCAGCACCATTCGAGGATCAACTGGCTGCACATCGACGGTCGGATCGTCGGGCACTTCAACACGAGGCCCAGCGAAGATGAGATCGTTGCCGTTTCCGCCGGTAATGAAGTCACTGCCCAGGCCACCGTAGATCGTGTCGTTCCCCCGTCCTCGGGTTGAATCTTTGGAGAGCGACCAGTCGACTGCGTTGGTACTGGCGTCGTCTGCCAGGTATCCATCGCCGAAGATCCAATCGTTACCAACGCCGCCTATCAACAGATCATCGCCGTTCGCACCGGCCATCGAGTCATCACCGACTCCGCCAGCAATCGCATCGTTGCCTTCGCCGCCGTAAATGGCGTCGTTGCCGCCCTGTCCGAGCACAATGTCGTTGCCAGCTCCGGCGTGGACACCATCGTTGCCCGCTCCGGCGAGAATCGCGTCATGTCCCGCGCCGCCCCAAATGAGATCGTTCCCCGAGTTCGCCTGGCTGAATCGCAGGATGTAACTCACAACGCTGGCGCGGTCAGTTGGAAGACTCGCAGGCAGAGAGTTCGTCCCATCTCCAAAGACGAGATCGCTCCCCGCTCCGGCGTGAATATTGTCGTCCCCTGCCCCGCCGACGACGATGTCATTTCCGACTCCGCTGTGAATGCGGTCATCGCCCGCTCCACCGAAGACAAGATCGTTGCCGAGTCCCGTCACCAGCAGATCGTTGCCCGCTCCACCGTCAACGTAGTCGTTACCACTCCCCATGTTCCCGACTCGAACAACGTAGTCATCAAAGTTGACTCGGTCACTCGGAACGACGACGGCCGCCAGATTGTTGGGACCGTTGCCCGTGACAATATCGTCACCGGCCATCGCGAAGATTTGATCGTCTCCGTCTCCGCCGGCGACAGAATCATCGCCGCTGCCGCCGTAGACCGTGTCATCGCCAGCGTCGCCAAAGACCAGATCGTCACCCGCTCCGGCGTAGACCAGATCGCTGCCGAGTCCGGCTTCGATATAGTCATTTCCTTCGCCGACGCCGCCGTACCGCAGCAGCAAGTCTTCAATGTCGGCTCGAACTGGCATCACCGTGCTGGGGATATCGTTGAAGCTGTCGCCGAAGATCAGGTCTGCACCCGTTACACCGAAGATGGTGTCGTCACCGTCGCCGCCAGCGATAATGTCGGCCGTGTAGCCACCGACCAGAATGTCATTGCCCGCGCCACCAAGCACGACATCCAGTCCGCCGCCACTGGAAACCGCATCGTCTCCCGCGCCGCCGACAATCAAGTCACCGGACGCTCCGCCGAAGATTGAGTCGTTGCCGCCGTCGCCGCGGATGTAAGCGTACGCCGCTCCGCCGGTAATCAGGTCGTTGCCCGAGCCACCGCTGACGTCCAGAGTTCCGCTTCCGCTATGAGTCAGCGTGTCGTTGCCATGCCCGCCTGAAATCGCGACATCTTCCGAAACACTGCCATGAACCGTGACCGAGTCGTTGCCGCAGTGAACGTCGATGACGATCGAATCGATCGCGCTGTCAGACACCGAGTAAATCGATGTGCCGTTGGCGTTGCTGATCGAGAAGAAAACCTGCCCGAAACCGGTCGCCACATTCACCGTGTCCGAAAGATGCGAACCGCTCAGCGTCGCCGTCCCGTCCTCCACTGAAAACGAAGGCGTTGTGATTTCGCAAACCTGCACGGCGTCGGCCTGCATGGCGTCGGTGGCGATCGCTCCCGAAACGGCGGACAGCAACGCTCGCTGCTCCAGATATTCCATAGCGGCGGCCGCTGCTTGACGCCGACGGCGAGTGCGTCTTGAAAGCTGATTCAGGATGTTTTTCCGGACGGACTGGCGAAGTGACATGATCGAGCTCCTCGGGAAGAAGTGAAAACTGGGCCCCGGCGGGCTCGTGTCAGGCCCGTTGGTCCCGTCTGACATTTCCCTAAAAGCACGAACGATGCCGGAACTCAATTTCCTAATCCGCTCCGAACACAACTTATTTCATAGTAGTGCCTTACGATTTACCCGTTTTCTCGGAAGACCTACACAAACCGAAAAGCGCCTTGAAGCAGGACGATTCTGATTGCAGAAAGCGCCCTGCAACAGGACACTCACACCACGACGAACAGTCTACGATGAGCTTCAATGAGGAACAGATCCAGAACACTAATCGACACTGATCTTCGCTAATTAATCAGGAAGTCTCACGCCACAATTAGCGAAGATCAGCGTCGATTAGTGTTCCTCTTTTGTTGGCTCTCTGATCAAACCGCCGGTTCGCAAGTCAACACGAGGACGAAATGTCTTTCGCACTGGTCCAACTCAATGGAACGTCGCCGGGCAACAGCCTGCCGCTTGACATCAATGCTCCACCGGTGACGCTTGGGCGAGACCCCGCACGCGACTTTCCCATCGACGATCACATGTGCTCGAGGCTGCATTGCCGGCTGTGGTTCGACGGAAATTGCTGGCGGGTTGAGGACTGCTCCAGCCGCAACGGCACCTACCTGAACTCGCGGAAGATCGATCAGGACATCCTGCAACCGGGCGACGCCATCCGCATCGGCGACCGACTGTTTGTCTTCATCCAGCAGGGCGAAGCGGTCTCGGGTTCCGGTTGGCAGCCGGCGCTGCTTGAATCAACGACGTTCGTCGCGCGAGTGCCCGACTCGCAACAGAAGGACGCCGTCGTCGGGCAGCTCAAAGGAAAGGGCAGCCCGGATTCAATCCGCAACGCCGCGATCCTGTGCCGACTCGCTGGCGAGCTGCACGAAAAGGACAGCATCGAATCGATGCTGACCACCGTCGTGAAAGCTCTGAAGGCTGGAACAAAAGCCGACGCCATCGTCATCTGGCTGACCGGGATTGACGGTCGACTTAGGCGTTACGGTGCGAAGCCCGCGAGCACTCACGAAGCACCGTCGCCGCTCGCCAGCCTGGCGATGGATCAGCAGGAAGCGTTACTCGTCGAGCAACCCGGCAAAGAAGACGACTCGATGGAATCAACCGTCGTTGACCAGGCACCGGGCTCCGCGATCTGTGTCCCGATTCCTCAACGAAACAGTTGCCGCGGAGCCATCGAAGTCTTGCGTAACAGTCTCGTCGAATCGCTCAAGCAATCGAACCTCGAACTCTGCATCGCCGTCGCTCGCCAAAACCGGTCTCGCCCTGGAAAACCTGGAACATCGCGAGCGTCTCGAACAAGCCAACGTCCAACTTCGCAGCGAGGTCTCCGGTACGAACCGAATGATCGGAGAAAGCCCGGCCATCACTCGACTGCTGGAACTGGTTGGCCGGGTGGCCCCTACCGAGTCCACCGTGCTCGTCGCCGGTGAGAGCGGTACGGGCAAGGAACTCGTCGCACGCATGATTCACGATTCGAGTCTGCGATCGACCGGCCCGTACGTCGCCGTCAACTGTGCCGCGTTCAACGAAGCGTTGCTGGAAAGCGAACTCTTCGGCCACGAAAAGGGAGCGTTCACCGGCGCGGCAAAACAGCATCTCGGCCAGTTCGAACGTGCTCATCGCGGAACGATCTTTCTGGACGAGATCGGCGAGATGAGCCTCAACTGCCAGTCCAAACTGCTGCGAATCCTGGAAGGCCACCCTTTCGAACGTCTCGGCGGCACTGACCGAATTCAGACCGACGTCCGCATCGTCGCCGCAACGCACCGCACATTGCCCGACCTGATCGACGACGGTCGTTTCCGGGAAGACCTTTATTTCCGACTGCGAGTCATCGAGTTACAAATTCCCCCGCTTCGAGACCGAGGCGACGACATCCTGCTGCTCGCCGGAAGTTTTCTGCAACATTTCCATAAGAAAACCGGCCGAGGCCCCGTCCGCCTCTCCGCCGCCGCAGCCGACGCTCTGATGCAACACGGATGGCCGGGCAACGTCCGAGAACTACGAAACGCCATCGAGCGCGCCGCCGTCCTCGGCTTCGACGAAGAAGTTCAACCTGACGACCTCGGCCTGCGCCTCACCCAACGCTCCACCGCCGATCCCGCGTCACCAGTATCGGGCGTGGCTCCCCTTGCCACTCACCCGTCGCCGCCTGCCTCAAACACAAACCTCGCCGACGCCGAACTACGACACATCAAAGCCGTCCTCGCCCAATGCGGCGGCAACAAAAGCCAAGCCTGCAAACTCCTCGGTATCGGACGTGGAACGCTCTACAAAAAGCTGAAAGAAATCGAAAAGCGTGGGCTGTGAAAGGTCAAAATCTCGACAACTTCTAATAACGCTGTACTTCTGCCAAAACGATCGACGAACCAATCATGACATCTAGTATCCTGTTCTAGTTCTAAACATATGATAACATGATCGTGCCTTAGCGCCAGCTATCGCCCGGACACATGGTTGGCGATCAAACCTTCAGGACTCCTTTTGTGAAGAAGATCGACCAGACAAACTTTTGTCCGCCGAATCTCGACGAGTCCGACTCCCTATCGCCACTGGTTGTCCACCGGCGGAAGGGGACTGACAATCGGAGCCTAGTGATCTTCGTCCATGGTCTCAGCGGCGATCGCTATGGCACGTGGGGCAAATTCCCTCACCTACTCTTCGACGATTGCCCACACATTGATCTGGGAGCCTATGCCTACCGCACAGCTTTGAAACGAGCAGTGTTCTGGAAATCCATCAGCCTGTCGCGTGAGGCAGAAATTTTTGCCCAGGAGCTACGAGACGACGATCAGTACAAACAAATCATATTGATCGGTCACAGTATGGGCGGCTTGCTGTGCAAGTCCGCCATTAAGTGGCTTCATGAAGCGGGTGCGACAAACACACTAGACAGACTGAACGGCTTGGTATTGATGGATGTGCCTCAAGCCGGTTCTGTGCGCCGAATTCCTTTTCTCGATCGTATCTCAAGTGACGCAGCGGTTCTGAAAGCTCATGGTGAGTTTGTCACCAACGTCACTCGCATGTTCCAAAATCACATATGGAACTCGTCGGAGACAGCTCCAGTCGGCAAAGTTCATCTACCAACTTGGGCACTCAAAGGTGCATCCGACTTCTGGGTTGATCGCCTTAGCGCTGGGCTTGACCTACCGGATTGTCAGATGAAAACAGTCCACGGGTCCCACACGTCTATCGTGAAGCCCGTTTGCCGAGAAAACGAGGGGTACAAATACGTTCGCGACTGCATCGAACAGTTGTGTCCTACGCCTAAGCAAATAGCCAACTGTCAAGAAAACGATCAGAAATCGATGCAGTTCTATGAGAAAAAATTCCAGGAACTTCGTGTCTGGAAAGAAAAGTACGACCTTGGGGAAGATCTTGTCGCGGAATACGACAAAAAGATCCTCGACCAATGGGTTCAGGACAAGAGGTAACCACCAATGAATTCCATAGGTCATCAACAGCAAGTCTTCATAAGCCATGCGCATGAAGACCGCGCATTGGCGAAATGTCTGAATGATTTTCTTCAGAGCGGCAACGCAACAGTGCAAACCACTGACGACTCGATCCATGCTGGTCAGAACTGGAAGCGAGAAATTGAGCACGCGATTACCAAAGCGGATGTAAGCCTATTTGTATTCGGCCGCAATTTAATACCTATACAAGAGACTGAGGCACGTACTGCGATTGAAAAAGCTGAATCCGACGCCGCTTTTAGAATCATCCCTGTTCTTCTGCCGGAGTGCTCCTTCGACGCTCTCCCCTTGGAGATTAAAGAACGACAAATAATTGATCTGCGCGACATTCATAATAACCAGGAACGCTTCAATAGAATTGCGGCAGTCATACTGGTGAATTCAGAAACGGGCGCACCTGCTACCGACGAAGAAGTCGGCGACCGACTATTCCAGTCCAGCGACCGAAATGGTTCGGTACCATTTTATGAGCGAGCGCTACGGATTGCTGAAATGCAATACGGAACGCGGCACCAAAACGTGTCAACGTTGTCCAGCAAACTGGGCACGGTACATCATGAATTGGGCAACCTAGAGCAATCAAGAATGTGCTTTGAGCGAGCACTTCAAATCGACGCAGCGAGCTTCGGTGAGAATCACCCAACTGTAGCGCGTGACCTCAACAATTTAGCAATGCTTCTTCAGGCCACAAACCGGCTTTCGGAAGCCGAGTCACTAATGCACCGCGCGTTGGCAATCGACGAGCAATCATACGGCAAAGAACATCCCACGGTGGCCGTTCGGCTCAACAACTTGGCTCAGTTACTTAAGGCTACAAACCGTCTTGCGGAGGCCGAGCCACTCATGCGTCGCGCAGTCGACGTCTTTGAGTCGTCTCTTGGAGCCGATCACCCAAACGTTGCTACATGCCTCAACCACCTGGCACAGGTGCTCTCGGACACGGGCCGCCTAATCGAGGCCGAGTCACTTATGCGACAAGCAATGGTCATCGATGAGCGGGCCTTTGGGACCGAGCATCCCGACGTCGCCCGAGACCTCAATAATTTGGCGGCATTGCTCCAAGACAGGAACCATCTGACTGAGGCTGAACCGCTGATGCGCCGAGCATTGAAAATTGACGAACAGTCCTTCGGTAAGGATCACCCCTTGGTGGCAGTCCGTCTCAATAACTTGGCTCAGTTGCTAAAAGCCACGAACCGCCTCACGGAAGCCGAACCACTGATGCGACGAGCGCTGTCAATCGACGAAAATATATACGGCCGCGAACATCCGTTAGTCGCCATCGACCTCAACAACTTGGCCTTGTTACTTTCGACAACGAAGCGTCAATCTGAAGCCGAATTTTTGATGCGGCGACATGTTGAAATCCTCCGTGATTTCGAGAAAAACACTGGTCATGTCCACCCACATATGCAAGTCGGGATCGCCAACTACGTATCACTGCTACAAGACATGAAACTATCATGCCAGATGATTCAAGAACGACTCATCGTCATGCAGGTAGACAATACAGTAGTTATGCCCAGTCAAATTCATGACAGTGCACCATGCCCAATGGATAACAAACTCGACCGCAGCATTGCTCGCAAATCTGGTAGAAATTCCCCATGCCCATGTGGCAGTGGAAAGAAATATAAGAAATGCTGTGGCAGTTAGCACCACTCGCCCCTGAATTAGCATTTCCGTTGTAAAATCAAAACAAAGAGGCACAGGAAAGTAATTACATCAAGTACTATGTTCGATCAACTCAAGAAGCAAACCGAAACCAGCGAATACGTTTTCTACCAAACTCAGAAATGGTTCGGCACACGTCGCTGATCGGCAGGGTGCTCGGCGTTGTGGCTCCCATTGCGAAGAATGCCTCGCAACTGCTCGGTGGCGACGACGACGGGCGAGCCGAGGTCCTCAAACAGATCGACGTGATGAAATCTCTGGGCGACGCGGCAAAGCAAATGAAGGCAGAAGGGCATTCCGGCTGGGACGAGGACCACATCGCTCGCCACGAACCGTTTCGCGAGATCGTCGAGGGAGCCGAGCATCGCGTCTTCCACAGCCTGCTCCGCGAGCTGGACAAGAGCGAGCATTACGGCGGTCTGAAGTGGACTCTCGACAAAGCCAGCGGCGACTGGATGTGGCTCTGCCCGCAACACTTCAAAATCTTCAACCCCGACCTGCCGAAGCTGCCACCTTCAAGCCCCGTTTCAGAACCTGCAACTTAAGGCTGGATGCGCGCGACGTGGTTGCGCTTTCTGGATTGATAAAACTACCGCGGTGCTCGCACCGCGTTCTGATCCGTTGGACGGTCAGGCCAGAATCTGCTCTGCGGAGATGTCGATCCAGGTTGAGAACATTTCGCCGGGGCCGAGGATTTTCCAGCCGGTGTTCAGGCCCTGTTTGGCAGCTTCGCTTTGCTCAAGGTTGATGGCGTCGGTGACGCAAGTGTATGGCTCGAAGCAGATGGCGTTGCGATTCGGCGGCGTGTAGATCACCAGTTCCTGGAAGCTGCCGGGGTTACGCTGAGCGATCTGCAGGCCGGCGGCTTCGTCCATCATCAGACACTCGACGATGTCGGCGGGGACTCCGCTGAAAACGTCGTCCAGTTTTCGCTCGCCAAAGTAAACTCCGTCTGTCAATGGGAAGTCGGAAGGCAGAGAGCTTTTGCTACCAGTCGGCAGGCAGTCGGTCAGTTCCCATTGCTCGGTGACGGGTGCCTGGCAGAGGCACTTGGTGGCTTCGGTTTCCGACGTCAGCGGCAGCTTGAAGTAAGCATGCGTTCCCAGCCCCCACGGCAATGCAACTTTGTCCGGATTAAAGATTTCGAACTTGGAATGCAGCGTCGAGCCCGTCAACTCGTAGTGGACTCGGATGACGAAATCGGCTGGCCAGAGTTCGAGGCGATCCGGAGCGTCTTCGCTAAGTTGAAACTCGCCAATCACAAAATCGTCCCCCTGCGCGACGACTCGCCACGGGCGGTCGATACAGAAACCGTGGATCGCATTCCCGTTGCCGTCGTAGCCGACCTTCTCTTCGGGAAGCTGATAATCCTTCCCTGCCCAAGAGAAGCTTCCGCCTTTGATTCTGTTCGGAAAGGGGAAGAGCAGCGGAATGCCATTGCCGCTGACTCGACCTTCGCCTTCCGCGAAACCGTCCTGAGAATCGATCACGTCGACGATGCGGCCGTCGACGTCCGCTTTGAATTCGAAGCAGTTGAAGCCTCGATCGACTGAAATACTGGCGGTGGATTCTGAATCTGCGGATTCGAGCGTGATGATGTTGGACATGGCGGAAGTTCCAGAGCTGAGCGGGACTGAATGGATGATCGATAAATTCAATGAAGATTATGAGTGCGAGTAATCCGTTATCGCGGACAGGGCCTGAAGCCCGGATCGGCGGAAAGAATATGCCACCAGGCGGCGGAAGTCTCGCGTGCCGGACGCTGCCCCCGCTACGATCCCGCTTGATTGTTCAAACACTTCCGGAGGAACGTCATGCGTCGCACAGTCAGCTTGCTCTGTATTGCTTTCAGCGTGGTCCTGGCCCGGCTACCGATCACTGCCGGTGACGATGTTGTTCCGTCGTTAACTGTCGACTCGCCGGTGTCGCCCCCTACGTGGGCATTACTTCAGCGAGAATTGCTCAAGGCAAACGGCGATGCCTGCGAGGAATTTTACAATCGATACTTCGACGAGCGAGGCTTCCTGCTCTGCGTTGAACGATGGGGCGGTGATGACGGTCCCGATGACGCCATCGAAAACTGTCACCGGTGGCCAATCCTGCATGCACTCGGAGCCGACGACCGAGTTCTGAAACTCTACAAGCAAGCATGGGAAGGGCATCTCCGGCAGTACACGCTGGCGAAAACGACGCACGTTCCGTTTGCAAAAGACGGAATGTACTACCGCGAATTCCCTGTGATGTTCGACTGGCTGCATCATGCCGAAGGCTTAACCGTCTTCTGCAATCAAGGGCTGTCGGATCCGACTGATCGGAATCTGCTCCTTCGTACGCGACGGTTCGCGGGCTTCTACCTCAACGATCACCCACAGGCTCAGAACTACGACACGAAGCACCGCATCATCAAGAGCATGTTCACTGGCAGCCGCGGCCCGCTGATGAGAAGGGCGACGGGCCTCGACTGGGCCGGCGATCCGATCGAAATTGAACATCGCTTCGAACTCGGACACGGCGAGCGAAACTACGAAGAGATGGTCGCTCACTTCAAAGATTACAACGACATCGTCGGCGACCACCCGCAGAACCTGTTGTCGACAGCGCTGGGGCTCAACGCTTTCATGCTGACTGGCGAGACTCGCTACCGCGACTGGGTCCTCGAATACACCGACGCGTGGCGGCAGCGGATGGTCGACAACAAGAACATCATTCCGACAAAGATCGGACTCGACGGAAAGATCGGCGGCCCTGACGGTAAATGGTACGGCAGTGTCTACGGCTGGGGCTTCAGTGTCGAGGTGCCTCAGACAGGCGCACTCGCTCATCGCAACACCCACTATCTCGGCCTGCCTGGATTCATGAATGCTTACCTGCTGACCGGCGAGGATCGATTTCTGGATCCGTGGCGAAAGCAGATCGGCGTGATCAACGGTCAAGCGAAAATGATCGACGGAAAAACTCAGTACCCGCGAATGTTTGGCGACGACGGGTGGTACAGCTACTCAACCGCGAAGTACACGACCGGCGTTGACGAGCTCGCCTTTATGACTCAGAAGGATGAGGACCTTGCCCGCGTATCGAGAACCGGATGGTGGGGATACCTCGCCGGCGCAAACGCCGCCTGGCCGGAGCAGTCTTTAAGAGCTGATCTGGCGACAGTCCGAAAAAAGGTACTGGCCAGTCGCGCCGACACGACAACTCCGGACACCAGACTGGCCGACGATCCGATGAAACTGAACCCAGCCAGCATCGCCTCACTCGTTCAACAAACGCTGGGAGGGCTTCCCACCAACAAGCAGGGACTCGTGCTGCACAGCCGGTTGCGATACTTCGATCCGATCAAACGCCGAGCCGGGCTGCCTTCAGGTTGTGCGGCGCTCGTGCAGAAACTCGAAGCAGAATCCACAACCGTGACATTGGTAAACACAGACCAGCTCAACTCGAAAACTGTGACGATCCAGGCTGGCGGTTACGGCGAGCATCAATTCACGTCAGGCCTGTATCGTCAAGCCTCTCATACGCCAGCGGCTCAATCAAACTCTACCGATGAAGGTTGGGATTCAATTGAAATCAAAAGCCGGTCGATAACCTTGACCCTGGAAGCTGGCTGCGGCATCCAATTGAAACTCGGAACGCAGCGGTACGTCAATCAGCCGACGATGTCATTTCCGTGGAACCGGACGAGGTAAACCGCAACCTGAAGGTGCAGGCCTATCAGTTTGGCCAGGCTGTAAATCGATAAACGCCGACATCAGAAATCATTGAAAAGGATCACGGCATGCCGGATGGAAAAGTTGTTGTGCTGACGGGAGCAACTCGAGGACTTGGTCGAGCGATGGCAGCTCGCTTGATCGAAGAAGGACACACGGTCATCGGATGCGGTCGGTCGCTTTCAGGAATCAAAGACCTCGATTCTTCTTACACGTCTCCTCACCGCTTCGATTGTGTAGACGTCGTGAATGACAGCCAGGTCTCGGAATGGGCTCAAAGCGTCATCGCTCAAGTCGGGCCACCAGACATGCTGTTGAACAACGCCGCCACAGTGAACCCCAATGCTCCCGTGTGGGAAGTATCCGCCGAAGACTTTGACTCGGTCATCGATGTCAACATCAAAGGTGTCGCCAACGTGCTGCGTCACTTTGTTCCGTCAATGGTCGAACAATCCAGCGGCATCATTGTGAACTTCAGCTCGGGCTGGGGAAGGTCGACATCCCCAGAAGTCGGCCCTTACTGCGCCACAAAATGGGCCATAGAAGGCCTGACGCAATCACTCGCTCAGGAACTTCCCGACGGCATGGCCGCAATTCCGCTGAACCCCGGAATCATCAACACAGAGCTGCTGCAAAGCTGCTTTGGATCCGGCGCCGCCCACTACCCCACTCCAGAAGAATGGAGCCACTACGCCGTGCCATACATCCTGGGAATTCGCCCGTCGCAGAACGGACAGTCACTCAGCGTCACTCCTTGAGTTGATCGCTCTTCAAACAAACTCTGACATCAGGCAATTATTCTTGAAGAAGCAGCGTCTGGCCGTCGCCGAGTGAATCGGCAGGAGTGGTTGTTGCCTGAACTGAGATTTGCGAACCGTCCGTCAGTGCGTCGAGGTTTGTCATGACGACCCGGTCGCCTGGTTCGAGGCCTGAGCTGATGAATGCCTGAGCTTCCAAGCGACGTGAGACCTCGACTGGCACTTCGACAGCCTTGCCGTCTCGTTCGACGAAGACTCGCATGGAGCCAGCATCGTTGCCGATAACGGCTGCTCGCGGCACGACAATGACGTCGGTAAGGATCGGCCCTTCCATCCTTGCCTGCACAAAGCTGCCCGGTAACAAAGGGACGGCCACTTGCTGTCCGTCCTGTTTGTTCTCAACTTCCACAAACACGTCGATCGTTCGAGTTGCCGTGTCAGCTTCGGGAGAAACCCGAACGACTCGCCCCGTCCAGCGTGACGACGCGACTTCGTTCTCAGCGAGTTCGACTTTCGGCTGCTCACCAGCCAGTACCAGTTCGGCCATCTTTGCAAAATCCAATGGGTGAAGAGGGACGGCGATCTCAACCGCATCAATCTGAGTCACTCGGTAAAGCGGCGTGCCCGGCTGCACGTACTGGCCTTTTTCGACATTCACTTCGGTCAGGACGCCGGTAAACGGAGCACGCACCTCAGTCCGCCGAACATCGATCGACGCCAGTTTTTTTTCTGTTTGAAGTCGATCAAGCTGCTTCTGCAGACGTTGCCGTTGTGCCGGAAACAGGGAGTGTTGGTTATCGACTTCGATAAACGCCTGCTCGTAACGACGCTCTTCGAGTTGAGACAGCGTGAGCTGATTCTGTGTTACGGTGCCATCTTTGGCGAGCCGCTCCATGCGGGCATGATCATCCTTCGCGGTGTTGTAGTTTCGCGTCGCCGTTTGCAGTAATCGAGTGTTGTTTTGCTCCTGCTGCTTCAAAGTCTGCAGCTCAGCCACAGCTTCCTCGACGGCATGATCGGCCTGAGCCAGCCGCTCGTGATAAACCTCGGGATCGATCGTCAGCAGCACTTCGCCCTCAGTCTGACTCGACCCTGTTTCGAGAATCGGGTCGTTCGGAAAGAACTGCGGCCCTGAAACCGCCTCACCGACTTTCAACCGCCGGCTGACCGACGCCACTTCGCCAGCGACCTGCGCTGAATAAACAACTTCGCGTTCAGCGACGGCCGATCCAAAGCCTTTGACGATCTCCTGAAGATTGACCCGTTGAACCTCAAACACCTCAACATTGAAGATCTTTTCTTCAACCTCTCGCTTCTCCGGCTCTTTTCGCAACGACGCCAGACCGACAAAGCCGCCGCCGCCAACCATCAACGCCAGTAGGCAGAGCACCAGGTTGATCGAAATTGAGTCGTGTCTATCAGGCATGTTGTCCGTAATTCCGAAAACCGAAAACTGAGAGCACGAGCCCCAGAGAGGCAACGTCAGCACGTACCAATTCACATGATAGACTCACATGAACGTTTGAGGCTCGCAAGCTTCAGGAATTATGCGCGAATTCTCAGTGGTGAGAGGCGTCCGTAACCAATCAACACTCACATCAACTGCGTGGTTCCTGACCCGCAAGTCAAGGTTGAGACCGAGTAGCCATCCCAGTGAAGCAGACTTAGACTCTTTGCCGCACGCTGGCGGGCCACTGGTCGACAGTTTTGGATTCACACCTTCAGCTTGTCCAGACGAACGCGAACATGACCGATTCTCACGACACCAATCATCCAGAGCATGATGAGGCTACTGGTTCAGAATCGCCGCTACTGGAGTCACGTATTCGGCCGCCGAACGCCATCGAGGCGACGTCCACACGCCTGCTTCGGAACGCTGCAGATGGTGATCAGGTGGCGTGGCGGAAGCTGGTCGAACTTTACGGGCCGATTGTTCGTTACTGGTGTCGCCGAGCTGGACTGAATCGCTCTGACATTGGCGATGTTTTCTCCGAGACATTTGTGGCTGTCGTCCGTAATCTTCCGAAGTTCGAGCGGCAGGAAGGTCAGGCGAAATTCCGTGCGTGGCTGAAGACCGTCACGATGAGCAAGGTCGCTGACCACCGAAGTCGGCTTGCAAAGAATCCGGCAGCAGCCGGTGGCTCGACCGCGATTCGACAGCTGGGAGAAATTGAAGCGGCTTCGGCCTCTGATCCCACAAATGATTCTGCTGCCAACGAAATAACCGATGAAGCATTGGATCACTCTGAAGAAGCGTTTCTGGCTCAGCGGATGCTGCAAATAATCCGTGGTGAATTTCGCGAGAAGACCTGGCAGGCATTCTACCGCACGGCAATTGAGGGCCTGACATCCGCCGAAGCTGCCGCCGAGCTGGACATGACCGCTCTGGCCGTCCGCAAGGCGAAGTCACGAGTGATGCAACGCCTGAAAGAGTCTCTGGGCGATTCCGCCCCCGCCTGAGCCCTGCCTGGCCTCCGCTCCGAAGTGACTTCCACAGTGGCACGACACTCCGTGTCGTCAGCCCCTGCGCGCCATGCCACGGAAAGCTGCAAGTGACTCCGAACACATTCATTGCACGTGCATTTTCAACAATTGAGATCCGGACGACCACAATCCAGCTGTGAACCATGCCATCCGCCCGTCACAAAACCCAGCCCCTGAGGCCACTCGCGATAACCCATTACCAGCAAGCAACTTACCACCATCGCCACCAGAAATGTCACACCCCCGGGTTTTTCTTCTATCTGAATTAAGAACTACCCGACCTGGAGACGCCCGATGTTTAATTTTCTTCCTCGCCGCAAGCCACAGGCCCGTCGTCGAACCAACCGTCATGCAGCTCCTCAGATGGCTGTCGAGAAGCTTCAGTCAAGAGAATTGTTGGCCGCCGATCTTCAAGTACTCGTTTCTGGCGGAATCATGGAAGTCCACGGCACAAACGAGCCTGACGATATCACAGTCCGGCAAGTCGGTGGTCAGGTTCAGATCGATGGTGTCGAAGGGGCGTGGGACAAGCCTTCTCTGCTTCAGATATTCGGGAAAGGAGGCGATGACGTCATCCAGAATCAGACAGATATTCCAAGTCAACTCTACGGAGGAGCTGGCCACGATCTGATGGTTGGCGGCGACCAGGCAGATCAAGCCTTTGGAGGTGCAGGTGCCGACTCGATTCTGGGTGGTCTCGGAAATGACGTCCTTCATGGTAACGGTGGCAAGGACCTACTACTCGGTGAAGAAGGTGCCGACACGCTGCTGGGAGGTTCCGGTCACGACGTTGTCCGCGGTGGCGCTGGCAACGACAGTCTGCGAGGAATGAGTGGCCACGACACCGTCTATGGCGATGCCGGCAACGACTCCATTCACGGCAATGCCGGCAATGATGAGATTCATTCTGGAGATGGCGATGACACCGCGCTGGGGGGGGGCGGAAAAGATTGGATCTACGGTGGTAGGGGGATTAACGCTTCGTACGGCGGCTCTGGCATTGACGCCCTCATCGCAAGAAACGGCACTGACACTCTCAACGATTCATTCGGTCGCAACTCAATACTGGCACTGGAAGAGGATGGTGACTTCTACCGATTCGATGGCAAAGGCGGAAAGACTCTCGTCTGGACGAAGGTGGATTCGTACCTGCCTGCCGCCAATGGAAACCTGTTTGTCCGTGAGACGAACGGTGACTTCTATCTGATCACACCGGAAGGCGGCCGCACATTGCTGGGAGTGGATATCCAGCAGTACGCACCAGGTTTCGATGGAAACGTGCTGGCGTGGGAGGGCAATGGCGACTTCTATCGCTTCACAGACGAAGGAGGAAAGACTCTGGTCTGGACGAAGGTGGATTCGTACCTGCCTGCTGCCAATGGAAACCTGTTTGTTCGTGAGACGAACGGTGACTTCTATCTAATCACGCCGGAAGGCGGCCGCACATTGCTGGGAGCGGATATCCAGCAGTACGCACCAACGTTCGATGGCAACGTGCTGGCGTGGGAAGGCAATGGCGACTTCTACCGATTCACAGACGAAGGGGGAAAGACTCTAGTCTGGACGAAGGTAGATTCCTACCTGCCGGTCGCCAACGGCAACCTGTTTGTTCGTGAGACGAACGGCGACTTCTATCTGATCACGCCGGAAGGTGGCAGCACGTTGTTGGGCGTGGATATTCAGCAGTACGCACCAGGTTTCGATGGCAACGTGCTGGCGTGGGAAAGCAATGGCGACTTCTATCGTTTCACGGACGAAGGAGGAGAGACGTTGGTTTGGACGAACGTGGATTCGTACCTGCCGGCCGCCAATGGAAACCTGTTTGTTCGTGAGACGAACGGCGACTTTTACCTGATCACGCCGGAAGGTGGCAGCACGTTGTTGGGCGTGGATATTCAGCAGTACGCACCAGGTTTCGATGGCAACGTGCTGGCGTGGGAAAGCAATGGCGACTTCTATCGTTTCACGGACGAAGGAGGAAAGACGCTGGTTTGGACGAACGTGGATTCGTACCTGCCGGCCGCCAATGGAAACCTGTTTGTTCGTGAGACGAACGGCGACTTTTACCTGATCACGCCGGAAGGTGGCAGCACGTTGTTGGGCGTGGATATTCAGCAGTACGCACCAGGTTTCGATGGCAACGTGCTGGCGTGGGAAAGCAATGGCGACTTCTTTCGTTTCACGGACGAAGGAGGAAAGACGCTGGTTTGGACGAACGTGGATTCGTACCTGCCGGCCGCCAATGGAAACCTGTTTGTTCGTGAGACGAACGGCGACTTTTACCTGATCACGCCGGAAGGTGGCAGCACGTTGTTGGGCGTGGATATTCAGCAGTACGCACCAGGTTTCGATGGCAACGTGCTGGCGTGGGAAAGCAATGGCGACTTCTATCGCTTCACGGACGAAGGAGGAAAGACGTTTCTTCGATCTGACGTGTGGACATTTTCCATGGTTGACGGCGAACTATTTGTTTTTGCGGGCGACCGCGCAGTCTGGAAGTACACCGGCGAGGGTGACAAGTGGGATCAGATTACCGGCAACGACGTCAATATGATGCTGGCCGTCAATGGCGAACTCTTCATTCTCCCGGACAACCGTGCGGTCTGGAAGTACACCGGCGAGGGTAACGACTGGGACAGAATCACTGGCAACGATGTCAACCTGATGCTGGCCGTCAATGGCGAACTCTTCATTCTCCCGGACAACCGTGCGGTCTGGAAGTACACCGGCGAGGGTAACGACTGGGACAGAATCACTGGCAACGATGTCAACCTGATGCTGGCCGTCAATGGCGAACTCTTCATTCTCCCGGACAACCGTGCGGTCTGGAAGTACACCGGCGAGGGTAACGACTGGGACAGAATCACTGGCAACGATGTCAACCTGATGCTGGCCGTCAATGGCGAACTCTTCATTCTCCCGGACAACCGTGCGGTCTGGAAGTACACCGGCGAGGGTAACGACTGGGACAGAATCACTGGCAACGATGTCAACCTGATGCTGGCCGTCAATGGCGAACTCTTCATTCTCCCGGACAACCGTGCGGTCTGGAAGTACACCGGCGAGGGTAACGACTGGGACAAGATCACCGGCAACGATGTCACGATGATGGTGGCTGTCGGCGGGGAACTCTTTGTATTACCAACCAATGGAGCTGTCTGGAGATACATCAGTCAGAGGGACACGTGGGATCAGGTCTCAAGCAACGACGTCAATATGATGTTGGCGGTAGACGGCAATCTCTACATTCGCAGAGACCGAACCGTGTGGAAGTACACGGGTAACAATGATGCGTGGGAATCGATCACTGGAAACGACGTGCAAAGCATGTTGGCTGTAGGCGGTCACCTTTATGTCTTGCCTGATAACAGAGCCGTCTGGAAGTACACAGGTGAGGGTGATGCGTGGGACAAAATCACCGGCTACGACATTCAAATGATGATGACGATGCACGGGAATCTCTACATTCTGCCAGACAGCCGATCCATCTGGAAATACACCGGTAATGGTGATGCATGGGATAGAATCACAGGTTACGACGTACAGATGCTGTTACCTGGTAGGGGTAGAATATTCATTCTACCGGATAATCGTGGAATCTGGGAGTACGATGGCGAAGCGTGGATGCGAATCACGGGCTATGACATCAAAAGCATGGGGCTGAATGACGATGGGACATTGTTCGCGTACACGGACAACGATGATGTTTACGAGCACGCGTCCGGAACCAACTGGACCCATGTTGCATCAAATATCGAAGAATTCGGCTATAACGACGAGGGAACGTTGTATTGGGAAGCGGATGGCGGATTCTTCGACGATCTTGGTGACTTCGTCAGTGATAATCTACCGATGCTCTTGTCTCGCTGGATGGGCGGTGGATTTTCGGCAGTTGGACACGAAGCAATTCGCGTCATGCAGCACGGCGGAGAGTTCAGTTGGGACAATGCTGGTCAGGTATACGTCAGAGATGTTGCGATCGGCGCCAGCATCACGGCAAGCGCGTTGACCGGCGGCGTTCTTGCCGGCTCGAGTGCTTCACTGATTACGTCAATGGGGGCTGGTGCGGCTGGCGGAGCTGCCGGAGCTGCAGCGAGCCAGGCTGTAATGGCTCTCGCCGACCTCACGGGAATTCAGGATGGTTTCGTGTTCGATCCACTCGAACTTGTTGAGCAAGGCTTGGCAGGCGGAATCACCGCCGGCATTCGATTGCCCAAAGGGGCCAGACCAGGTTTTGGGGAGCAACTGGCGCTGACTGCGGCACGTGCTGGAGTGAGGGCCGGAATCAGCACGGTTTTGGGGGTTTTGCAGGGACAAAGATTCGGACAGTCATTTGCTTCATCGTACGCCTCAAACTTCACATCTGCAGGGGTCTTCTTTGTCAGTCGCCAAGTAGGAATGATGGGAGAGGACCTGCTACGTTCGGTGTTCTCTGCGAATGCGGAATTGGACGATAGAGCACTCGAGCTCATTCGAGCAATAAGTGACGCGACAGTCGACATAGAAACGCCGGATTTCCGATCCGATAAGTCTACTCATACATTCGGCTTGAACAGTAATGTAGGCCGTGTGATTGTACCGGCGAATCTGATGCCCGAATCACTCGCCGCTGCTTATCCGGTTCAATTAGCAAATCTCAGCTACGCGGCGATCGGTGGTGGCATTGTCATCGGTGGTGGTGTCTATTTTTATGGAGGACCGGTGCTTAACAACATAAATAACGCAATTGATTGGTGGACGTTGGATTCTAATGGTGCGGACAAAGTGAGGAGTTGGTTGAGCAACTGGCGCGACGTTCTAAAGGAAGACGCTGTTCCTGAATATCCCAAGTCGAATCGTTAGATCAGGCGAGCGTCAGAACGCAGTCTTTTAGCACTCAGATGAATTTACGATTGATCGTAAAAGGCTTATGTTATCAACAAAAGGTTGCCAGCAATGAAGACTCAGCAATGCTTTACAGACCAAGAGTTGAGCGAATTCGATCTGGGAAACCTTGCGGCCCAGCGATTCGAGGAAGTCTCGGAACATATTGACAGTTGCCGAGACTGTACGGAACGGCTGGGAAGCCTGTCGCCGCAGCCGGACGCGGTACTTGAGCAGCTGCGGATGCCGTTGCCGCAGGAGATTCTCTCCGACGATCAGGAACTGAAAGAATTGGCCGCGCAGGCCGTTGCACGACTGGATACCGCAGCCATTGCGGCTGGGGATACGTGGGTTGGTGCTCAGGCGGCCTCGCCTGATCTGCAGGCGATGGTCGTCGAGATTCTGAAGCCCGCGCAGGCTGACGACGAGCTGGGACGGCTGGGAACCTATCGCATCCGGAAAGTGCTGGGCGCCGGTGGAATGGGTGTAGTTTTTCAGGCGGAAGACACGGTGTTGCACCGGACCGTGGCTCTCAAAGCGATGAAGCCTTCGGTCGGAGCGAACCCGGAGGCCAAAGAACGCTTTTTGCGGGAAGCTCGCGGTATGGCGGCAATCGAACATGACAACGTCATCACGATCCATCAGGTCGGCGAAGATGACGACGTGCCGTTCCTGGCCATGCAGATGCTCAAAGGCGAATCACTGGCGGATCGACTGGCTCTGGAAGGGCGTCTGACTGCTGACGAGGCACTGCGGATCGCTCGCGAAGTCGCTAGCGGACTTGAGGCTGCACATCAGATTGGTTTGGTGCATCGTGACATTAAACCCGACAACATCTGGCTGGAAGCGGACACGGGGCGCGTCAAGATTCTGGACTTTGGACTGGCACGAGCGGTCGAGGGAGCATCTCAGTTGACGCAGTCCGGGATGATTGTCGGCACGCCAAACTACCTGGCCCCTGAACAAGCAGCCGGAAAAGAAGTGGATGGCCGCAGTGACCTGTTCAGTCTGGGAGTGGTGCTCTACCAGATGCTCAGTGGCAAGCGACCGTTTGAACGCGATTCACTGATGGCGACGCTGAACGCCATCGGCCATGACGCGCCGCCCCCGCTGGATACAAGTTTCGACGATCAGTCATCGGCCACACGCAGCCTTCTTGGACGACTGCTTCAGAAGGAATCGGATCTGCGTTTCTCGTGCTGTGCTGAAGTCATCAACGCCATCGACCTGGCCCGGACTCAGCCGCAGGTAGTAGCGGCAGTCGACAAAACTCCGCCGAAGAAACGCATCCCGACAGCTATCCTGAGCGGCGGCATCGCGATCGCTTTACTGGCGGGGATCATCATCACGGTCAAGGATAAAGACGGGAACATCATCTCGAAGCTGTTCGGTCCGGATGGGGCGACAGTTGAGGTCACGTCGGGTGACGAGAGTGACACGAAGATCAAGACGGGTGATCCCGATTCACCAGTTCGTCGAGTCGCCGGGCCCAATCCGATGGACAATCTCGATCCAGCAGCCATTCCCGAAGCGGAACGCTTCTCGTGGCCCCCAAAAGACTTGGTGGCAGTCGTCGGTGAGCACAGGGGACGTGCTTGGGATGCTGTGCGTCAACTCGCAGTCAGCCCCAACGGCAAAACGGTCGCCAGTCTCGAAGGCTCTAATCGATTTTCCATTCGGTTCCGGGGTGCCGCAACAATGAGAGAAACGGGAAGCCTTCCCGGCTCGAATATGAATGGCCCTTTTGCCATTACTCCTGATGGAAGTCGGTTGGTAGCGGATTCGGGGATCTGGAATCTGACATACTCTGTGCCTCGTGAAGTTACAAAGTTCGATCAGCGCAATCTGGGACCAGGGGTTCTGTCCCCCGATGGCAAGAAAGTGGCCTATATCATCGGAGGTAGTAACGATGTATTCGTTTGCGACATAAGTGGAGAAAAACCAGCGGAAGCCGTGCTGCTCACGTCACATTCGGGCAGAGCGTTGCACGTGGCATGGTCTCCCGACGGAAAGACTGTGGCCACGGTCGGAGAAGAGCAATCCATTCGGATATGGGACATGACTGGCGATGAGCCAAGCGAACGCGCCATCTTATCGGAAGATGTTGGTCCAGTTCACCGACTAGAGTTTCTCTCCAACCAGAAAATTGCATCAGCTGCCAGAGACAACACCGTTCGTATATGGGAGCTTTCCGATAATGGGGCAAGGCAGACGTCGGTTCTGTCGGAGTCCGCTGGGACTGTCATGGCGATGGCCGTTTCGCCGGACGGCAACGTTCTTGCAACGGCGGGAAGTGCCAAGGGGGCAGGCAACACAGCAGATTATCCAATCTTTCTCTACGACGTGTCGCGGCCTCGGCCTCAACTGCTGGCTGCCTTAACGGGGCACCGCGCAACAGTGATGGCCCTTGTGTTCTCAGCCGACAGTCGGACACTCTACTCGACCGATCGGATGGACACGCCAATCCGCACATGGGACGTAGCGGGAGAGGATTCCAGTGCACAGCACGTTCCGGTGGGGCACCTTTCGCCTCTTGCGGGAGTTGCGTTCTCTCAAGATGGAGAAACCCTCGCAACGGCCAGTCGCGACGGAGTACGAATCTGGGATATGAGCGGTCTGCAACCGACAGAGAAAGCAATCCTGCCGTCTGGTTCCGGATTGCTGAAATTCTCTCCGGACGCCCGATACCTGGCATGCACTGGTGGAACGGTCTGGGACCTAAATGGCTCCAGACCGGTTGCGATGCGACTAAAGGCATCGCAGGTGGATCTGGCATTTTCGCCGGACGGTCAGACTCTTGCAACAGGAAACGGTAAGGGGGTCGTCACACTGTGGGACATGAGCGACGGGACTCCCCGGATTCGCACCGAGCTGATGAATCACTCCGGAATCGTGACACTCGCTTTTTCTGAGGATGGCACGCTTGCAACGAGTGCGTTTGGCTCCACTGAAAGGAAGTTGCTGCTCTGGGATTTGAATTCTGATAAACCAGAAGTCATGACACGCTTCGAGAATGGAAGAGCTATCAACTCGATCGCGCTTTCTCCAGATTCCAATTTGCTCGCCATCAAGAATGATACCGGAAGCATTGTTCTTTGGGATCTCGCTGACGAACTGCCTGGTACACTGAATGAAGCGGGCTCCGTGCAAGCTCGGCTGAGGGGAGAAAATCCACAATTCTCGCCAACGCGAGAGTCGTTGTTCTTCATAAGTGATCAAACGACAGTCGTGGAATTCGACGTGATCAACTACATAGAAAAGCGACGCTGGACGTTGCCAGGTCCAGTCAATGAATTCACCCTGTCGGCAGACGGTCGCTACCTGGCAACCGCTAACAGCAACAGCACGGCGTACATCCTGCGATTGGATGGGAACACCGAAAGCTCCCGTCAGTGAGTTGAATCCGAGCTTCTGTGCACGGCCCCATTGAAGTTGGTTCAGCATCGCGGATACTAAAGCACGAGCGACAGCGAAGTGATTGAACCACTGGCATTTGATCCGTTGCCGATCATGGAAGTGATCGACGCAAGCGATCAAAACCGCATCACCAAAGAAATCGTTCGATTGTAAGCGGCGTTTCGAGCCACTTGCGGATTCCACTCCGCTTCCCTGTAATGCCGACTTGCTCGATAGAACACTGCTACCAGAACGAACTTTGGAGACGCGACGATGGAACTGCGACCGCTGGGGAATACAGGACTCGAATTGTCGTCGCTGAGTTTCGGTGCGTCTTCGCTGGGAGCGGAATTTCGGCAGATTGACATCAACGAAGCCATGCGAGCCGTACACGTCGCACTCGATCGGGGCATGAATTTCGTCGACACGTCGCCATTCTATGGTCGAGGCATGTCAGAAGTGCTGCTCGGCCCGGCTCTGAAGGGCATCCCGCGGGACAGCTATTACCTCGGGACGAAACTCGGACGTTATGACGGAGCCCACTTCGATTTCTCCGCAAAACGAGTGGCCGAAAGCGTCGACGTCAGCCTGCATCGGCTGGGCGTTGAGTATCTCGACATCTGCCTGATGCACGATGTCGAGTTTGTCGACCTGAAGCAGATCGTCGAAGAAACGATTCCGGCTCTGCGAAAGGCGAAAGAACAAGGCAAGGTTCGATTCATCGGGATGAGCGGCTACCCGATGAAAATCTTCCGCGAAATCCTTTCACAAGAGCCGCTCGACGTTGTCCTTTCTTACAACCACTACTCGCTTCAGAACACAATGTTCGGCGACCTCGTTCCATTCCTGAAGGAAAAGGGCGTCGGCATCATGAACGCCGCGCCGTTCTCTGCACGACTACTGACAAGCGCTCCCCTGCCCGTCTGGCATCGAGCCCCCGAACACGTCAAAGCTGTCGCGAAGGCCGCATCAGACCGGTGCGTGGCGGCTGGTATCGACCTGGCACAACTCGCTCTTCAGTACTCGATCGCCAATCCCGACATGACGACCTGTGTCACTGGTTCGGCGAATCCTGACCGAGTTGGTCAATGGGTCGACTGGGCCGAGCAGCCGATCGACGAAACGTTGCTCGCTGAAGTTCAGGAAATTCTCAAACCGATCCACAATTGGTTCTACATCGAAGGCCGTCCCGAAAATAACGATCCCGGTGCGGACCTCGACTGCTAAGTTAGTGGGGCCGGCGGAGAACTCACGTGCGAACGATCGTCATCATCGGGGCCAGCAATGTGACGTTCTCACTGCCGGTGATCTGGTCGACGCTTCGACAGTCACTCGCCGATCCTTTTCGGCTAATCGTCGCCGCCGGCCACGGCCGATCCTTCGGTCTCCCCAACACGGTCCTCGGTCGAACACTGCCCAGTATCCTCGAATGCGACCTTTGGGAATCGCTCGCCCAACTGAAACCACTATCGGTTCACGCACTCGTCACCGACGTTGGCAACGATCTTCTCTACGGTGTCGACTCAACACAGACGATGGATTGGGTAACCGAAACGATTTGCCGACTCGAAGCATTAGCTTCGAACGTCGTTGTGACTGGGCTGCCCGTTGACACATTACAAGACATGTCCGCTCGGCGGTTCGAATTCTTCCGACGACTCATGTTCCCGCGGTCGACGCTGACTTTCGAATCAGCACTGGATGAAAGCGAGACACTCCATCACCAGCTTTTGCGATCTGGCGACAATGAACGGGTTTCAACAGCGACTCCGGCAGCAAAGTGGTATGGCCTCGACCCGATTCACATCCGCAGACGCTGTCGTCGCGAGGCGTGGCGGCAGTATCTTTCGCAGTGCATTCCGGACACAAACATTAGACGCTGCGGTGCGTTTGCCGACTGGTCAGTCTGGAAAGGGACAGCCCAAAGACGCTGGAAAAAATCGCGACTATTGATGTCACAACAACCGACTCAAACGTTCAACGAAAATGAACTGTGGTTGTTCTAATTCCCGCTCCGATTACCACTACTAAACGCTGTGAGAACCGTGACCAATGAGTGTCGACCCTCAGCCTGGCAACACTTCTGCTGATGCTCTTCCGCTGCGTATTGCCACGGTTGGACTTTCACCGACCGCCGTGTTTCATCTGGAAGCAGCCGCCATCCGGAATGAACTGATCCCGGTTGCTGCCGCAAGAACCGATGACGAAGAATCATCGGCCGAGCCTGTCCCTGGCTGCCTCGTGTGCAACATCGACGAACTTGTCGCACGCTCCGATGTTGAAGCAGTGTTTGTCAGCGGCCCCGACATTGAACGTGTCGAGATCGCGATTCGGCTCCTTCAATCCGGCAAGCATGTCATCATCGAGCCGTCCTGGGGTCTGCAGGCCGAAAGCATTGAAAGACTGATCACCGCGGCAGAAACCTGCGGAAATTTCTGCGAGTTCTGGCGGCCCTATAACGCCGACCCTGACTTCCGTCGCGCCGCCCAGGTAGTCGAACTTGGAGAAGCCGGCCCCGCTCGACATGTAAGATTTCTCCAGCACGACATGTCAGCGGCAATGCTACCCAGTTCCAGCTCAGCCAACTCTCGCGACCAGCTCACGGAATCGACACTTCGAGACCTTGTCGGGCACCGAATCGCTCAAGCCGTGACTTTGATCAACGAGCCTGTCAAAACAATCACCGCAGGTTTTCGCCGAGAGCCGATCTCCTTCGGTGAGCGCGAGCCGTTTCACAAAGTGACGCCCAACGGCGACACGAATTTTCATGCGGTCATCGATTTCGAAAACGAAGCCACCGCCGTAATCGATATCGGCCTGGCTTGCCCTGCTCCATTCAGCACAGGCTGGATCGTCCAGGGCAACAAGGGCGGCTACCACTCCGAACGACAGTACATCACCGTCGACGACGGCGAGATTTACGATGTGGCTGTCGAGATTGAGCCCTTTGACCCGTATCTGAATCTGAATGAACAGGTCACGAAATGGGGCGACCAGTCCACGAAGGATGATTCTCAGGCACGATTGCAATCTGAGCTCAAACTCGCCGAACTCTTGAACGCGATTCAGTGAACTGACTGAAAAGAACAGAGTCGCCGGATTCGTTTTCGTTCATAGTGCGAACCTGAGGCTTGCAAGCTGGCTCCGGCATGGCAACGATTCCGACGTGTATCGGAATGGACTTTCGTGCCCCGTGAGAATGGCTGCTGTGATGACATCTGTGTCGGCTTCAGACAATCCGAATATTTCTCGCCCGCCAGGTGCTGACGCCGCTTTGGACAGCCACGCGGGCTTTTCCGCCGACGAAATCACTCAGTTTAAGCGAGACGGTTTTCTTATCGCCCGCGGTTTAGCCGGTGGAGACTGGGCTGCTCGAATGTTGCAGGTCACGCGCGAGCATCTCGAACGGGAACTGCCACCGGTCGAGCTGGAAGCCGACGTCCATTATCCCGGCTCGCCGGAATCCGTCGAGCAGCCCGGCGGAAAAACGATTCGCCGACTGAAGCAGGCCCATTCGCGAGACATCGTGTTTACCGAGTGGATCTGCCATCTGCCGCTGGTCCAACGGTTGACGCAACTGCTTGGGCCGGGCGTGGTCATGCCGCTGGCCCATCACAACTGTGTGATGACAAAACAGCCACACCACAGCAGCGACACTCGCTGGCACCGCGACATCCGCTACTGGAATTTCACGACTTCCGAACTCGTCAGCGTCTGGCTTGCACTCGGCAACGAGTATCCAGAGAACGGCGGCCTGTTCGTGATCCCCGGCTCGCACAAGATCGAGTTTCAACCGTCGCAACTCGACGATGATCTGTTCTTCCGCGAAGACGTGTCCGAAAATCGAGCGTTGCTCGACTCCGCCGTTCCCGTTGAACTGTCTGCCGGAGATGTGCTGTTCTTCCACGCTCGTACGCTCCACAGCGCGTCGAGAAACAGAACGAACCAATCCAAATTCTCAGCGGTCTTCACATTCCGGTCGGCCGACAACCCGCCCATCCCTGAGTCGCGATCAGCAGCCGCTGGCGAGGTCGTTCTCCCGGAACTCCCCGACGAAGCGTCGTCGTAGCCCGCCGTGATGACACAAAACTTTGATTCTCTCAACAGTCCCGCCGTGCGTCATTCTCGCCCGTAGCCAACTGGAATTTCCATGTCACTTCCCGACATTAGCTTTAGCCAACGCCGTCAACAGGCATCCGAGCAAAGCATTGCTTACCTCATGAAGCAAGGGCTCGAAAGCCGTGACGTCATTTCGCTGGCTGCCGGATTTGTCGACGAAGTGACGCTACCGGTCACGCTGGTCCGAGAATCAATCGCCGACATTCTGACTGACGATCCGACCGGACACGGAGTTCTCCAGTACGGAACCACTGCCGGCTTCGGACCTCTGCGCGACAATCTGATCGATCATGTGGCGAGGCTCGAAAACTGTTCAGCAACTGACCTCAACATGACGGCAAACGAAATCGTCGTCACATCAGGTTCTCAACAATTGCTGCAGCACATTTCGGACGCATTGTTTGATCCGGGCGACATCTGCCTGGTCGCCGCTCCGACTTACTTCGTATTTCTCGGAACGTTGAACGGAGTTGGAGCACGCACAATCGCGGTAGACACTGACGAAAACGGGATGTGCATGGATGCGTTGGAAACGGAACTCGCACGCATCGAACAGGCCGGTGACCTGAGCCGCGTGAAAATGATTTACCTGGTCAGCTCGTTCGAGAATCCCAGCGGTGTGACACTGTCGGACGACCGACGAAAACAGGTTGTCGACATCGCCAAACGATGGTCAAAGGAACAACGGATTCTAATTCTGGAAGACGCTGCGTACCGCGAGCTTCGCTACGAAGACGAAGACGGGCCGAGTATCTGGAGCTACGACGAAACTCGGCAGCACGTCATCCTTGCACAAACCTTCTCAAAGAGTTTTTCACCGGGCATTCGCGTCGCGTACGGAGTCCTGCCCCGCGATCTCGTCCCCGCGATTCACGATGTGAAGGGGAACTTTGATTTCGGCTCACCGAACCTCAACCAACGAATTGTTTCCCACGCGTTGCAAAGTGGTAAGTACGAGCAGCACGTGGCGGGCCTGCAATCGTCGTATCGTGTCAAACGTGACGCGATGCTGACCGCCGCCGATGAATTCTTCTCCGACCTGCCAGGAGTTTCCTGGTTGCGGCCCAACGGCGGACTTTACGTGTGGATGACTCTTCCCGACGAAATCGAAACCGGCTTCGAAAGTCCCCTCTTTCAGCGCGCTACGAAAACAGAAAACGTGATGTACGTCCCTGGCGAAATCGCTTACCCCAAAAACTCGCCACTCCAGCACAGATGCCAGATGCGGCTCAGTTTTGGCGTAGAAGCACCGGACACAATTCGGGAAGGTATGCGACGACTCTCGCAGGCCGTCCGCCATGTGATGGATTGAGTGAACAGAGCTGGCCCGGCGATCAACTGAAGCTTCCAGGCACGTCAAACTACGCACATCTGACAGGTGCTGCGGACAATCGCTCGCCCGAGTCCGCAGATTGTCCCTCCGACAATCGAGTCCGCAGGCACAGCCCAATCATCGATGACCTATAGCTCTGAGTCGGTATTTCGTCTCACGCTTTGGGGAATCGTCATGGTCGCCACACTTTCGCCACCAGCCGCCAGCTCAGTCGCACGGTCTCACGTTTCGCAGTGTGCACACTGGAGACAGGTCAAACGCTGCTCGACCGTTGAAAGTGCCGAACAGGAAATCGCCCGACTTCGAGCCAAGGGCATCGAAGCGTTCCTGTCGATGGTTGACGGCCTCTGCGTGCTCGCCCCAACAGACGAGCACTGAGCTTGATACTGGCCGCAGCCCTGCGTTGATCCTGACATTTCTCCGAGACCTCAATCCTGCTAAACATCCACAAGCGGTGGAGCATCTGCAGAATTGGACGAGGAAACTTCGGTCATGGCATGGGTCAACCTGATTCGCGAGCCTGAAGCGACGGGCTCTCTAAGCAAGGTTTACGAATCTGCGAAGAACCGAGCTGGTTATATCGCGCAGATCATTCAGGTCATGAGTCGCGACGCAAACGTCGCCGCTGAGTCGATGCGGTTCTACGCTCGGCTCATGAAATCTCCAAACGCGCTCGATGCGGCTCGTCGTGAGCTTCTGGCAGCGGTCGTCAGCAACGTCAACGACTGCTACTACTGAACGCTCTCGCACGCCAGGGACTTCGGTCTGGAGTCCAATAACCCTGAAGCCGCCGAGAAGCTCGTCTTTGACTACAGAATCGCCGGCTTATCCGAGACGGATCGCCAACTTTGCGACTTTGCCGTCAAGCTGACACTACGCCCCGGAGCGATGCAGAAGTCAGACATCGAAACTCTGCGTTCGCACGGCTTCAACGACGACCAGATCACCATCGCGACGCAGGTGATCGGCTACTTCAATTACATCAACCGAATCGCTGACGGTCTGGGAGTCGATCCTGAAGATTGGATGACTCTGCCTCGCGACGAGTGGCTTGCTAACAAAGCCAGCGATTATTCGTAGCCGATATTAATCGGCCGCGATCGGATTCCCGGCTGCGTCGCGAGGGTCGGTAACCGTGAGCTTGGCCGCTGGAATCAGCGCTCGCAGATCCGGCAGGTCGTAAGACCGCAACGCTCCGTGCACAACGTTGATTAACTGCCGCTCGGTTACCGGCGTGTCGATGACAGTTTTCCAGGCGTGCAGACCACCGCGTAGATCGACGTTCCCAAAGTGGTCGGGCGCGACAACTGCCGCATGCAAAGCCGGCACACACAATTCACCGGTGGCGATCAGGTCAACTTGCAGTTTCGCTCTGGTTCGTGACCGCAGCCACTTCGCCGTGGTCACGATCTGTTCCGCACGCAGACCGACGAACGAACGGCCCAGCATGTACGCAACGTAAAACTCAGCCGAGTTTGGACCGAGCACACCGGACATCGATCCGTAACGCCACGGTTTCGTTTGCGTCTCGCCGCACCCCGCCACGTCAATCGCCAGAACGGTCCGGCCGGACCGAACAAGCCGATCCAGTTCACCGCCGACTCCTGCTTCCGTCGATTTTCCATTTGCATGAAGGTAAATCGTCGCGTTTCCGTTGGATTCGTCGGGCACGAACAGCAGCGTCGGAAGCTTCAATTCCGGTGACGTTAAAAAGACAAACCGCTGAATCTGATATCCCTCACGCTTCACATCAGATGACCGTTTGACGTCGGCCCCAGATAAGTCTGCGGCTTCCGAGATCCCAGCAACCTCGCGAACAGCCTCTCGACGCTGATCGGACGACAGCCTCTCCCAGACGACCGAGCGTTGCTCAGCCAGCCGACGTTCCTCTTCCCTGTTCAGATCAAGGATCGACTTTGCCCCATCGACCAGCAGCGTCTGGCCTTTCGGTGTGCACTGGAGCTGGTCGTCAGAAAACGGAGTCAGCTCTTCGTCCGTGATTGCGTCGTCCGTGTCGAGCAACCAGCGGCGCATCCAGCGAACCATCGCGACTCGAAGTTCTGCGTTGTAGCCGTGCTTGTCATCAGTCTCGACCAGGTTGACGCGTTCGGGAAGCCCCAGCTTTGAATACAGCCGTTTGGCCTGTCGATAAGCGATCCACGAACCTTCAATCGGCACAAAGTCCTGAGTCGCGGCTAGGATCAAAGTCGGCTTTGGAGCACGCATCAACAGAAAGTCCGGATGATCGATCCCGTACTTAGTCTGTGCGTAGATGTTCTGTTCGGCGTCGCCTGGTCCGGGGCGATCATTCTTGATCCGTGTCGTTGTTATAAAATTTCCGGGAGCGGCCGCGACGATCCGCTCATCGAGAGCCATCAGAAACGCCGTCTGATTGCCACCGCCCGAGCTGCCGGTACATCCGATCTTGTCTGCAATAATGTCGTCACGACTCTGCAGGTAGTCGATGCCGCGCATTCCATCCCAAATGAAATGCGTGGCCAGATTCTGACCAAGTAGTACCGGAGCCACTCCGGTCACCATGTGCTCACTGGTTGACTTGAACGGTGCAAGGTTCACAGGATGGCCGTGCCCCTTATCCAGCAGAATCTGCTTGCGTTCCCCCTGCCCTGGCGGATCAAAGATCAACGCCGCGCAGCCGTTCTTTGCCAGCAGCATGCAGGCCTTCTGATAATTTGCCGCCGCCTTTCCATTCTCACTATGGCCACAAGGAAACAGCACGCCCGGATACGGGGCCGGAGAATTCGGCAGGTACAAAGTCGCGGTCACCATAAACCCCGGACGACTCTCGTAGATAATCTTCTCAGCACGAAAACCATCACCCGGCAACTTCCCGACAACTCTTGCATTTAAGGGGGTTCGCTCAGGAAACCCTCCGAGCAATTCACGAAACTTGTCTCTCTGTCGCTTCTGCCATGTGTAAATGTGCTCGGGAGTTTTCAGTAACTCGTACTGTTCAAGCCTTCGATCCAACGCCTCGTGCGCACGCCTGCGAAAATGGTTTCGCAGCATTTGCGAAACTTCCGGGCGTGATCGGTCCAGCAGATCGAACTCACCGGCCTGAGCCGCAAACGGCAAACAAAATGTGGCCGCAATCCACATCAGGCACGCAGCACATAATCGCATCATCACACATCCTCTGATCGATCGGCTCTTCTGAGATCACACCGTGCACTACTACGGCCGCAGCTTGATTAGAAAGATGTCGTTGCTGCCGCGGCTCTTCAGCTTGTGCGACTGGTACTGAGTCTCGGGCGAGAACGCGCCGGACAAGAAACAGCTTCCGTCACGATCAACGGAAATTGCATAGCTGAGATCGCTATGGGCGCCGCCCATGACTTCCAGCCAGTCCAACTTCCCGCTCGGCGAGTAGCGTGCAACGTAGAGATCACGGCCGCCAAGTTCAGTCAAATGCTGATTCATGAACATCACGTCGTCTGTGAATTCTCCAGTAACGTAGCAATTCCCGGAATCGTCCGTCGCAATCCCCAGCCCGTAGTCGATCTTCTCTCCCCCGCCCGAATACGCCCATGACGGCTTGCCATCTGAATTGATTCGAGCGACGAAGACGTCGTACTCACCAGCACTCGCCAGCGTCGTGCTTCCAAAGACGGCCTTCTTTGTAAACATGCCGGTGAGGTAGCAATTGCCCCGCGAATCAACCGCGACGCCCGTGCTTAGACCATCGGATTCACCGCCAGCGGTCGTCGCCCACAGCAGATGACCGTCGGAACTCAATCGGGCGACAAAAATGTCTTTCACATTCGTGGGCGATCCAAACTTCCCGCCGCCAAGTTCCACCACGCCCGAAACATAGCCCGAAACGTAACAGTCCCCATCTGGCCCGACGGCAATGTTGTGCCCACTTTGACCTCGATCGTTCCCAGCCAGACGACTCCACACCAGTTCCCCGTCCGTCCGGTATTTCGCCACAAAGATGGACTTGCCTTTTGCGCTGGTCGACTTTGCTTTTCCAAGTGTGACTTCACCAGAAAACGATCCAGCAACATAAACGTCGCCGTCTGGCGTGACGGCGATTCCGTGACCGTAGTCGTAGCCTTCGCCACCACCGCTGTGTGCCCATCGAAATTTTCCATCGACGTCGAATTTAGCGACGAAGTAGTCGTAATCGCCACGGTTCGTGAAAACTTTGTCGCCGACCCGAAACTCCGGACTTTGAAAATGCCCGGTCACGTAAGAGTTTCCAGCGGCATCGACAGCGACGCTGTAGCCTCGATCAATTTCCGATCCGCCAGCAGTCTGCAGCCAGAGCAGCTTCCCGTCGGGCGAGTACTTGGCCAGAACAAAATCCATGTTCCCACGGCTATTCAGCATACGGCCCGAAAAGTTCGCTTCGTCGGTGAACTCGCCCGTGACATAGCAGTTCCCCATCGCGTCCACAGTGATGCCGCGAATCTTATCGTGCTTCGAGCCACCTTCCTGTAGCACCCAATCGATCCTCCGTCGGGCTGTGGACTGCTTCTTAGCCGAATCGGCATCTGAACTCCGGCAATCAACGAGACCGGTCAACAAGGCAATCCCCAACACAAAAGCGAATGACGAGAGACCGATCCAGCGTCGATCGTTATCGATGATCATGATGACCTGTACCTTTACGAGTTCTGTTTAACCCCGCCCATCGAAGACTCGCACGACGAGCGCCGAGATGCGAGACTTCATCAGTAGGAAATGTCTCCGGCTCATAGCAATCACGCAATGAACCGTGGCCACTTTTAGAATCTCTTCAAAGCTCCTCAACTTACCCGCCTGACAGGAACCACTCCATGCGCCGCCACATTGCATCTGCTCTGCTACTGACATTCGCACTCTCAACGGCTTCCGCCATCGCCGCTGACAACACACTGACTCCGGCCGAAAAGAAGGCGGGCTGGAAATTGCTGTTTAACGGGAAGAATCTGACCGGCTGGAGAACCAGCAACGGCAAGCCAATTCAGACCAAAGTCGAAGAGGCCTCAATCGTCCCCTACAAGTCAGGCGGCTACCTCGTCATCAACGAGAATCAGTTTGGCGATTTCGTTTTGAAGTGCGACGTAATGTGGCTCGACGAACGCTGTAACTCCGGTATTTTCCTGCGAATCCAGGATCCGACCAACCCGGTACACACTGGCTTCGAGATCCAGGTCATGGCAGGAGACAAGACCGGTAAACACGAAATGGGAGCGATCTACGACCTGGTCACGACATCAAAGAACGCAGGCAAGAAGACCGGCGAGTGGAACAGCTTCGAAATTCGCTGCCAGGGACCGAACATCAGCGTGACGCTGAACGGCTCGAAAGTCAGCGAAATCAACACTGACAAATTCACCGAACCTGGCATTTGCCCGGACGGCCAGAAACACAAGTTCAAACTGAAGAAGGAACCACGAGCGGTCAAAGACTTCGCCCAAAAAGGCTTCCTCGGCTTTCAGGACCACGGCCACAAGGTCTGGTACAAGAATGTAAAACTACTTGAACTGAAGTAGCGAACTCTGGTGGGTGGTGCCCACCCTACGAAATCACGCGATGATGTCGTGAATCACGTGGCCAAAGTCCTGCTCCAGTCGCTTGTGAGATGGCACTTCCAGCCGTTTTCGATCAAGCCCCAACTGGTGCAGGATGGTCGCGTGGATGTCCGTGACGTAATGCGGATTCTCCTCGGCATGAAATCCGATCTCGTCCGTCGCTCCGTGAGCGACTCCCCCTTTGAGACCTCCGCCGGCTATCCAGACTGAGAACCCGTACGGATGGTGATCTCGACCGTTGGCTCCCTGCGAGCCTGGTGTACGACCAAACTCTGTGGCGAAGACGACGATTGTTTCTTCGAGAAGCCCTCGCCGTTTGAGATCCTTCAACAGGCCAGCGATTGGTCGGTCGACCTGACCGGAAAGCTTCGCGTGACTCGCCTGCAGATTCGAATGCGAATCCCACGCTCCGGCAGCGCCAGCTCCGTGCATGATCTGAATGAACCGAACGCCCCGCTCTGTAAACCGACGAGCGGCGAGCAACTGCATGCCAAACGGTTTCGTTGTCGGATCGTCCAGACCGTACAGATCCTGAGTCTCCTTCGTTTCTTCGTCAAACCGAATGACGTCCGGCACGGATGTCTGCATCCGAAACGCCAGCTCGTAAGATTGCATTCGAGCCCGCAACGCTCCATCCGACGGATACTGGTCTGAGCTGATTCGATTCAGGCGGTTGATCAGGTCGAAGGTCAGCTTCTGCTCCGGTGGTGAGAAGTCGACTTCAGGCCGTGCGTACGGCAGCGGATTGGCCGGATCGACCTTCATCGGAATCGCGTCGTAGGCCGGACCAAGGTAGTGCCCGTCACGAGTGTCAAAATACCGAGGCCCCATCGAAATGAATTGCGGCAGGTTCTGGTTCAGTGTTCCGAGCCCCCAGGTGACCCACGCTCCAATCGTCGGCACGCGTTCGTCCAGCATGTGCCTGCCCGAAAAGAACTGAACCTGAGCTCCGTGATTGTCGTCAGTCGTCCACATGGACCGGATGAAAGAGATGTCGTCGGCACAACTGCCGATGTGAGGAAACCAGTCGCTGATTTCGATGCCGCTCTGCCCGTACTTTCGAAATCCAACCTGCAGCGGGTAGAGCTTGTTTCTCTGCTGACCGTTGGCATCGTTGACGACGACGACTCGCACCTTCTTCAGCTTCTCGGGATCCTGAACGCTCTTGAAGGGCGAATCGTTGATCGACTTACCAGCGTGTTTCGTGAGAGCCGGTTTTGGATCGAAGCTCTCCATGTGGCTGACGCCGCCGCGCATGAAGAGCCAGATTACGTTCTTCGCCTTCGGCTGCACATCTGCCAGCAACGAGTGACCGCTACTGGCCGATGCGTCGCGCTGCAACATGGCGTTCAGGGCCAAAGCTCCCAGCCCCATGCCGGAACCGAGCACCTGCCGTCGGGTGTGTTGTGAGAATTGTCCACCGTTCACGTTGAAACCCATCGTCAAACTCCAAAATCAAACGCCGACCAGCCACGCAAATTGAAACCGTTGTAAATCCGTAACTACTCGCCCCTACCGAATCGTTACAAAATCGTTGTGATTGAGTAACGCGTGTACGAGCGCGGCCCGCCCTCGCACATCAGCATCCGACTTATCCTTCAAAGCGACCGCCAACAGTTTCAGCGTTGCCTGGCACTCTGCCAACTCAGTTTCTGTCGGCTGCCGAGCCAGAAGCAGTTCAAACGAATTCCGAACGAAGGCCGCTTGGTCATTCGAGGCTGCCGGTGGTTGTTCAACAATTCGCTCGCTCAGCAATCGAGACATCTCCAGCGTCAGCCGGCTATTAGCCATCGCCAGCGCCTGCTGCGGAACAATGCTTGCCGTACGACGGTAGCACCGTTGAATATCCGCATCGTCGAACATTGCCACGAAGGCATTTCGAGCGTCGCGAGACTGCGTGAAGTACATGCTGCGGCGTCGGCCGGCAGCTGCGTTTGGATTCTCAGTCGGCCCGCCCATCTTTGCATCGAGAACGCCTGCAAGATGCAGCACGCTGTCACGAACGATCTGCGACTCCATCCGAACCGGCATCCGTCGCCAGTAATATTGATTTGTCGCGTCGAGCTTCACGGTGCCCTCGTCGGCATCGCGAATTCCTGTCGATCGCCGATACGCCTGCGACGTGACGATCAGTCGATGAAGATGCTTCATGCTCCAGCCGTTTTCCTGAAAGTCGACGGCCAGCCAGTCGAGAAGTTCCTGCATCGGCGGAGCTTTCGTGCGACGTCCGAAATCTTCGACCGGATCGACCAGTGGCTGACCAAAGTGCCTCAGCCAGACATGATTGACAGCGACACGTGCGGGCAACGGATTCCGAGGATCCACAATCCACTTTGCAAACGCCGTCCGCCGGCCGGTACTGGACTTTGGATACGGAGCGTCTCGAGAATCCGGCTTCTCCGCTGGACCTTCCAGAGCTTTCAATGAGGCACGGATCGACGTGTAAGCCGTGCCTGGTTTCTTCACGGCCGCCTGCGCTTTTGCCAGAGCCGTTTGTTCTTTCTTGAGCCGAGCTTCGGCAGCCTTCTTCTTTGCCGCATCCAGTTTGCCGGCAAGTTCAAGCCGGGACTTCGCAATCGCCAGCTCGGCAACTGCGACTTCGTGGTGCCGAGCTGCGGTCGCGGCCTCGGTGATCAATCCCTTCGATTGTTCGTCGTCCGGCGAGACCAACTTAGCCTGATCGGCGACCAGCGCGGTTCGAAGTGTGGCAGGCTTGAGCTCTGCTGCGGCGAGAGTTGCCTTGTCGACGGCGAGTTTTGACGCCAATAGTTCAGGATCGCCGTTGCCGGATTGACCAGGTTCAAGAAGTCGGCGTTCCTTAGGCAGTTCCCGAATCTCCAGTGAATCGAATTCCGCAATTGCATCAAACGCGACGAGGTCCACTCGGCCGGTTTCTCGCTTCAATTTCACTCGGTAGGCCAGTGTGTGTGAACCGTCGATCGCTACGTTGATCAAGTCACCTTTGACGGAAATCTTCAGTTCATAGGTTGTCCCGGTCTCGACCGCGCGAGCAACAACGGCATCCCTGGGGTACTGCGAGCCCGATCCCGGATTGACCGCGACCTGCAACTTCGAACCCGGCTTCACCGCACTCATGTAAACCATTTTCTCGCGACCATCGACGACATCGAACGCCAGGCCAACCGATTTCCACTTCTGGCCTCCAAGCGTCCTGAACTTCAACGTTGCTTCGAAGTTCGCCGGATGTTCTTTTCGCGTCCGGAGGAATCGTCGAGTCGCTCCGACCTGCTTCTGAGTGACCTTTCCATCTGCGTAAACCCAGTCTCCTGGACCGCCTTCCCAGACCTGGTCATTCGCAGCGTCGAAGTCATCCTTCAGGAACAGTTTGCCAGGAATCAGTGTTGCGGGCTCAGACGCATTCGCTGTCTGCAGAGCAGCCTCAGACGCGGATACATTTTTGCGAGCCGTATCAATCTCTTCCTGCGCAGCCACCAGGTAATCGTTCAGGACAAAAGACCGTTGTGTTGGCGAATGCGACCCGACAGGCAAAGCAACGGGCTCCACTAGAAAGTCGTCGGTCGAAAGCAGTGCCGGAACGGCAGGAGGCAGGACTCGCGACTTATCTGGATCCTTCTCGTTGCCGCGCAGGTGTAAATAAGTCGGCGTTTCCAGGTGCGCGTCGAACACTCGCGGGAGACCGTCCTGTTCGAGATCGATCTGCCCCGGAACGGAATCAAGCCGAACCTGATGCGGCTCAAAAATCGCCCGCATCGAGTAATAGTCGTCGTGAGTCAGCGGGTCGTACTTATGGTCATGGCACTTCGCACAATTCATCGTCAGACCGAGAAACGCTTTTGAGGTGTGTTCGATCGTCGAGTCCAGCCAGGTTGTTCGGTTGAAGAGATAATAGTTGCGAGCAAGAAACCCGGTCGCTCGCAGCGTCTTTGGATCCGTCGGAGCCAGCTCGTCGCCAGCCAGCATCTCAAGAACCATCCGGTCGTAACCCTTGTCCTCGTTCAGCGACTCGACGATCCAGTCCCGCCAGTGCCAAATGTGTTTCTGGCTGTTTCGTAATTGCTTCCCGAGGCCATACCAATCGGTGTACCGCCAAACGTCCATCCAATGCCGCCCCCAGCGTTCACCGTAGTGCGGACTGTCGAGCAACCGATCAATCACGCGAGTCCACGCCCCAGGACTGTCGTCAGCAAGAAACGTTCTCAATTCTTCGCCAGTTGGTGGCAGCCCGATCAGATCGAGATAAACCCGCCGTAACAACAACGACTTTTCAACCGGACCGACAGGTTGCAGTCCAAACTCGCGATGCTTCGCCGTGATGAAAGCGTCGATCGGATTCCCAGTCGCGATACCTTCTCCCGTCGGCAGCTCCACTTTCACCGGCCGCTGAAATGACCAATGCTCGCGGGGATCGCTGTCAGCTTCTTCGTGCTCTGGAGCGGGGGCGCCACCGGCGATCCATTTTCGAATTGCCGCGATTTCCACCGGCTTCAGCGGCTCACCTTCCGGCGGCATGCGGAGGTCGTCGTCTTTCGACATGACTCGTAAAAGCAACTCGCTGAGGCCAACCTGTTTCACATCAATGATCGGACTGTCGGACCTGTTTCGGATCGACGCCGCTGTGTCGAGCCGCAGATCCGACTCCTGTTTCAACGCGCCGTGGCACGCATAGCAGCGAGCCTTCAGAACTGGTTTGACGTCTTCCAGATAGTCATCGGCGACAGACTGCCCATGCGAAAACACGAGAGCGACTACTAACATGCAGAGAATTCGCACCACGGCCATTTCACCCGGTCCTCGTTAAGCCTTGTGCCAATCGCACGTCGAAGACCGACGCGCGTGTCAAAACAAAGTCCCATACTTTTCCTTCCGGCCAGTGTTCCCAGATGACTTTCTCACGCGTGTCCACTCTGGCCAGCTTGAACTGCACATAGTCCCAGATCATCAACTCGTAAGGATGATTCTGCGATCGAACTTCACTGGCAGCCTTCGATTGGCATGTTCTCCGGACCGCCGCGACATTCGCCAGTCCCAACATGGACATCACAAGCGCGGCCGTTATCAGAAAGTCGCGTCGCGATGCAGAATTGCTCATGAAACTGATTCCTGAGAAGTGTGACCGTCGACCTGCCCGAGGATTGGGTGATTGTCAAGGATGTGATGCGACAACGCTTTCCTCGCCGCGGACCAGTTCTTCTTCAGCAATGCGATCAGAATCTCGCGGTGCTGGCAAAGTGTTTCCGTCGCAACACTATCATCATGATCTTCCCACTCAAACAACAGCCGGTAGTAGCGGCCCTGACGATCGAAAAAGTCTTTGATGTACGCATTGCCGGCGGTGGCGATCAGGTATTCGTGCAGAGACTCATCGACGCTCAATGACCTTCGCGCCGATACTGGTTGCACGTTCAATTCGAGCATGCGTTGCAATTCGGCGGCATCAAGTTTCGGCCGAGCCAGCTCCAGCGCCTTCAGTTCCAGCACCTCACGCACTTCAATGAATGCCTGCAGGTCGTCCTGCCGAAACGGACGCAATCGCCAGCCACGTCGCGGGATGTGATCGAGCACTCCTTCGCCGGCCAGTCGATGCAGGATGTTGCGTATCGCCGACCGGCTGATGTCGTACTTCTCGGCAGTGGCTTCCTCACGTAGATAGATCGGTTCGCCTCGCAGACTGAGCTGCACCAGATCGCTGGAGACGACTTCGTATGGGTCCCGTGGCGGCTTCGTCTGACGGGTTCGGGGTCGCTTACTGCGTGGGGCAGTGACTGTCAGGCGGCGATTGGGCCCCTTCGCCAGCAAGCCATCGTCAATTAACTCAGCGACTGCTGTCCGCACAGGCGTCAAGCTGACCTTGTAGTGCTCTGCCAGTGAGTCGAGCGTCAATTGAACCGGCAAGTTTCGCCGTGAAGTCAATTGAGCGGCAAGGTCGTCTTTGATGTAGGTCGCGATGGACATGCCCGCAGCGTAATTGTCTTCGGAGACAAAAACAAGTACATTGTCGCCAAAGTAAACTTGTTAGCCGAAAACTCTACTCGCTCAATCTGCGTCTCAAGGACGGTTTCAGAATCTGAAAGTCCGTGCACAACGAAGTCCCGTGGCGGAATAATGTTGTCGATGAAGGATTCACTGCCGACGAAAACACGCGAACCGTGACGCCCAACACGAAGCCGGGACTTGGAGTCACTCTCAATAAAGACGAAGTGAAAAAGTACTCGTTCGAACAGCAGATTCCGCAACGTGTCTTCTATCAGGACGACAGCGTGGGAGATTGGTAGCCCGAAACGTGAGCCAAGGACAGATAGGCAGATGAATGGCGGCAAAGGAATTTGAGCGTTGACATCCACACAGAGAGCTTCATGCCTCTGCCCCCATTCCTTTGCCTACCCAGCTCCGACTTCCCAACCGAACAGGAGAGAACACAATTATGACATCTAACGTCGAAGGCATTCTTCCGATTCTGCACACTCCGTTTGACGCTAACGACGAGATTGATCGCGACAGTCTGCAGCGCGAAATCGACTGGGCGTTCGAACAGGACGTCAACGGTGTGTGTTCCGCAATGGTTTCTGAAATCCTGCGACTGACGTCTGAAGAACGAGTCAAACTGAATCGGCTGATTGTGGAGATGACGGCTGGGCGTGGCGTTGTAGTAGCCAGCGTCGGGGCGGAGAGTACTAAACACGCGGTCTACTTTGCGAAGGCAACTGTTGATGCCGGCTGCGATGCGATCATGGCGATTCCTCCCATTTCAACAATGTTGCCACTGACCGCACTTCATGACTACTTCTTCGCACTGGCAGATGCCGTGCCCGTGCCGCTGATCGTTCAGGATGCGTCGTCTTATGTCGGCGCATCGATTCCCACGGACTTCTACGTTCGCCTGCTGGACGAATTCGGGCCACAGAAAATTCTATTCAAACCGGAAGGCGCGCCGATTGGGCCGAACATCTCGAACCTGCGGGATGCCAGCAACGGTCGCGCCTGTATGTTCGACGGGTCGGGCGGAATTCTGCTGATCGATGCGTTCCGACGCGGGGTAATTGGCACAATGCCAGGCATTGATTTACTGGACGGTATCGCGGCTCTGTGGGAAGCACTGAAGAACAACGATGACGAGAGAGCGTATCGCATCTACTTTCCCATCTGCGCGCTGGTTGCATTGCAACTGCAGGCAGGACTGGACGGCTTTCTGGCCATCGAAAAGTACATTCTGGTGAAGCGCGGACTGTTCACGACCGATCGGCGACGCGAACCGAATTCCTGGAATCTTGACTCGGAGACGCAGAGTGAGATTAATCGGCTACTGATATTGTTGCTTGACGCCCTTCCCGCTTCCTGAATACACAGGGTGATCACAATCCTGCCATTGAGTCCGAATCATGAACCAGAAATACCCTTTGTTTGATGGCCTGCTGATTGCACTTCTCCGCATGGTCTATGTCGCTTTGCATGCGGCTGACAACTCTTCCAAAAGCAGCACACCGTCAGCGGCGATGTTGGGCAAATCGTTGAAGACGCGGCTCTATGCGATGGCGCCTGCGCGAAATATGGCGTTTGACAAGTTGAATGGGCAGGCGGATCTGCAGCGTTGGAAGGATGACCGGCGATCGTTCTTTCGCCAGCAGAATGGCGAGTTCCCCAAGCAGACACCACTCAACGCACGCGTGGTTGGGCGGCTGCAGCGTGAGGGTTATCGGGTTGAGAAAGTGATGTTTGAAAATCGTCCGCGGAATCATGTCACGGCGACGGGGTCACTCTGACCGCCCGCGAACTAACCAGCACTTTGGCAGAGTCTGCTTCAGGATTCGCAATGGAACAATCTTCGGCCAGCGACGACAACGCATCCGCGAACGGAAAATCTGACAACGAGCCTCGGTCGAAGGCCCGCGTGATCCTATCCGCGTGGCTGTGCTCTGGCGCGATGATCGCGTACCTCTGCCGCAATTCGCTGGGGGTTGCTGAGAAGACCATTCGCCTCGACCTGGGCATCAGCGAAGAATCCATGGGCTTCGTAATGGGTTCTTTCTTCTGGGCATACGCCTTGTGTCAAATTCCCGGCGGGTTGTTGGGAAAGAAATTCGGCTCACGAATCTGGCTGCCGGTTTTCGCGGCGTTTTCGGCACTCGCAACCATGACGTTCGGGATGGCAGCAGGAGTCGCGAGTCTTCTGACTGCTCGAATTGGAATCGGAGTCGCTCAAGCCGGGCTCTTCCCATGCTCAACAATCGCCATCACAAAATGGTTCCCGAAAGGCGAACGCGGACTGGCCAGCGGATTTCTTGCCGCCTCGATGCCCGTCGGAGGGGCGATCGGTGCCGGGCTCACTGGTGAACTTCTTGAACTGACCAGTTGGCGATGGACGCTCATTCTCTACTCCATTCCGGGCTTGTTGTGGGCAGTCGGGTTTCGCCGATGGTTCCGCGAAACCCCATCCGAGCACGAAAGAGCGAACCACGCCGAATGCGAATACATCGCCGATGTGAGCGACGAATCGACCAACCTGGCAACCGGCACTGACCAGGCGAGCACTTCGGATCCAATATCCGGGACGAGCGACACAACCTCAGAGAACGAGCCACCGTCAAAGACATCGTGGCTGTTTCTGGTCGCACGCATGTCTTTCTGGATGATCTGCGGTCAGCAATTCTTCAGAGCAGCCGGAGCCGCGTTCTTTCAAAGTTGGTTTCCCACCTACCTCCAGGAAACTCGCGGAGTTTCGACAGCGGAATCCGGCTGGCTATCAACGCTGCCATTAATTGCGACGGTCGTGGCAGCCATCCTGGCCGGAGGATTATCCGACTACGTCTATCGTAAAACGAACCGACTGACACTCGCTCGATCGGGACTTGCAGCCGGTGCCCTGTTTCTCTGCTCCGTGCTGGTTTTCTCCGCGTGGTTCGTGCAGGACGCGAAAACCGCCACCCTGGTCATCAGTGCGGGAGCGTTCTTCGCCGCCGTCGCCGGACCATGTGCCTATGCCTCAACGATGGACATGGGCGGCCGAAACGTGTCGCTCGTTTTCAGTTGGATGAACATGATCGGTAACTTCGGAGCGGGCCTCGTCATCTGGGGCGTCCCGCACTTTCGACATCTCGTCGAATCAAACGCGATGTTGCTGAAACTGTGCGGCGACAACAGTTGGAATGCCATACTGATTCTATTCGGCACAATGTTCCTATTGTCGTCGGTTTGCTGGGCCTTACTGCGAGTCCGAGAGAACGAACTGGAATCCTGAGCTTCTTCGAGTCAGCGAAAGAGTTTGACCATGCAGACTGTCGAGTTTCCTCAAAGCCGCTGCCGGGCTGGCGTCGCACGACGGGATATCACACCTCCTGTTGGGATCTACCATCGAATGTGGGGCGCGGCGACGCATGATCGCTCCACCGGAGTCCATCGTCCGTTGACCACGACGATTCTCGTCATGCAGCCAGATGACTCCCAGGCCGAATCAAAGCCGGTCATGTTTGTTGCGGTCGATCATTGCCTGCTGTGGAATCGTGAAATGAACGAACTGCTCGACCGAGTCAGTGAGTCATCCGGCGTTGAACGAAGTCAGATCATCGTTTTCTTTTCCCACACTCACGCCGCCGGTTTAATGGGGCACGAACGTGTCGACCTGCCAGGCGGAGAGCAGATCCCTCAGTACCTTACAGACGTGGCGGACGCAATCGCCGATGGAATTCGAGAAGCGTCCGACCTGGTGCAACCGGCCGTCCTGACCTACGGAACGGGCAGGTGCAATCTGGCGACAAACCGCGACTTCAAAGACGAAACGCTCGGTAAGTACGTTTGCGGATTCAACTCCGAAGGCGAAGCTGACGACACAGTCGGCGTCGTCCGTCTTGCCACCGCATCTGATCACACGACGCTGGCGACCATCGTTAACTACGCCTGCCACCCGACGACGCTCGCCTGGGACAACACGCTGATCAGTCCTGATTACCCAGGAGCGATGTGTGAAGTGGTCGAAGCTGCCACTGACGCTCCGTGTTTCTTCATTCAGGGAGCGTCCGGCGACATCGGTCCTCGACACGGCTTCGTCGGCGACACCGAGGTTGCTGACCAGAATGGTCGGCAACTTGGGTATTCCGTGCTGTCAGCCCTTGAAGATCTCCCGCCGGTTGATGCGAATATGAAATACGGCGGCGCGGTCATCTCGGGTGCAACGATCGGGAGTTGGGGCTACACAGAATCGTCCCCAACACAACGGCAGCAAGCAAACTTCTGGCGAGAACAGCGTTCAGAAGTCGCATTGAACTACCGAGACGATCTTCCGCGCCGAGATGATCTACAACGTGAAGCTGCCGACTGGAAATCAAAAGAAGCTGCCGCCGTTGAGGCCGGAGACACCGACACCGCTCGCGATGCGCGAGCCATGATCGAACGCATGACGCGTCGACTGGTCCGAGTCGCCCATCTCGACGACGCCGAAACCTATCCTTACCCCATCCGCCTGTGGAAAATGGGCGACGCTGTGTGGGTCGCGCTCGACGGAGAACACTACAACGTCCTGCAACGGAACCTTCGAAACCACTTTCCGGACGTGCCGCTGATCATCGGAACACTCGCCAACGGTTCCGATGTCTGGTATCTGCCGGATGAAGATTCGTACGGCAAGGGACTTTACCAGGAAGATGCGTCGATCCTCGCAAAAGGCAGCCTTGAGAAACTCGAAGCCGCGTTGATTGAACAAATCGAGAAACTGCTACACGCCGATGAGACATAGAAAAACGGAACGAGACCAACGATGAAGATTACAGCTGTAGAGACACTCGTCTGCCACGCTCGGATGCGCAACTGGGTGTTTGTCAAAGTTGTGACCGACCAGCCGGGACTGATCGGTTGGGGAGAAGCCACCCTGGAATGGCACACTCGCGCCGTCGTCGGAGCCGTGCAGGACATTGCTGAACTGCTCATCGGCGAAGATCCTCGCCGTATCGAACATCTCTGGCAAATGATGTTTCGTCAGCACTTCTGGCACGGCAACGGCATTGTTCGTTCGACGGCGATTTCGGGAATCGACATCGCATTGTGGGACATCGCCGGAAAGGTCGCCAACATGCCGTGCTCGCAATTGTGGGGTGGGCCGGTTCGAGACTGGGTGCGTACCTACTGCCACCTCGGTGGTGGCAAGATGGAAGACTTTTACGAAACGTCCGTCGAAGACGCGAAGCAGTTTGGCGACCTGGCTCAGAAGGCCGTCGAAGACGGCTACACCGCGTTCAAGAGTATGGCCGTCCCGCCGACGATGCCGATCGAAGGGCTTCGTCCCGTCCGCCTGGCCGAAGCAGCCGTCGCCTCCATGCGCGGACGCGGTCGGCGACGACATCGACATTATGGTCGACTGCCACGCTCGACCGTCTCCAGCGATGGGACTGCGATTCGGAAAAGCACTCGATCCATACGGTCTGTACTTCTTCGAAGAGCCCTGCTGGCCGGAATCTGTCGACGGTCTGGCGGCGATCAACGATGCCATCACAACTCCCGTCGCAACCGGCGAACGAGTCACCGACCTGTCGGCATTCCAGAAACTGTTCGAGCGGCGTGCGTGCGAAATCTGCCAGCTCGACATCACGCATTGCGGAGGCCTGACCGCGGCTCGCAGAATTGCAGCGTTGGCCGATGCGCATCGAATCGCTCTGGCACCACACAATCCGCAAGGCCCGGTCAGCACGGCCGCGTCGCTGGAATTCGGTTTTTCGCAGCCGGGATACATCATCTGCGAGACCGTTCACAAACGATGTTCCCTGGAGAAACGACGTCGTCGACGAGGGCTTCACGATCGAACCTGAAGGCCGACTGGTGAAGCCAAATACTCGCCCGGGCCTGGGCATTACGATCAACGAAGCCGCCGTCGCGGAACACCCGTTCGAGCAGGAATTGCCTCAACGAGTGTTCTATCCGGACGGCAGCGTCGGCGACTGGTAGCCTCCACACGGCACGCTGAGTCCTTCCGCTCGGTCATTTGAGCAGGTTGAAGCGTTTTTCGACCGGGACTATAACCGACACTGTATTTTTCATTACGTCTTCTCCGTGCGCGCCCAGAACGATTCCTCAGCGAAAGCAAACTCGCATGTCCGATAGCAACGAAGAGCAAACTCCACAAAACGACGAAGCGGCGTCAGAGTCCGCGGAGAGCAATTCGACCACCAGCGATATCCAGGAGCCACCAACATCGTTTGGTGGCATCTTCCGCAAGCTCGGTCCGGGACTCATCATCGCGGCGAGTATCGTCGGATCGGGTGAACTGATCGCGACGACCAAGACTGGAGCCCAGGCCGGCATTTCGCTGCTTTGGCTGATCGTCGTTGGGTGTGTCATCAAAGTCTTCGTTCAGATTGAACTCGGCCGAGTCGCCATCAGTCAGGGTGAGACCACTCTGACATCGCTCAATCGAATTCCCGGCCCGCGTCTGGGCGTGAGTTGGATCATCTGGTACTGGCTGATCATGATGATCGTTGGGTTTGGCCAGCTGGGTGGAATCATCGGCGGAGTCGGACAGGCACTGGCACTTGCCCGACCACTGACCGGCGACTATGTCGAAGCGATCAAGTTTCCGTCCGAGTCCGACTTGAAACGGTACATTGCCTGGGACGATGAAAAGAAAAATCACAACAACGACTTCCACGCAACGCTTTCTCCGGACCAGCAGAAGCGGGTCACTCGTGCTCAGGAAGTGATCGAAACTCGACTGACGAATCTTGACGATGGGTCGCCCGGTCGTGCTGCGAAAACAGTTCAGCTCGTCCGAGCTTTGATCGACAAAGAACGTGAGGCAAAAGCCAGGGAGGACGCGGGTGAAGACTTTGACAAAGGCGCATTTCTGAAAACCGAAAAGTCAGAGGTCAAAGATGTCCTGACACCGTGGACGTGGGACGACAAATACTGGTCCATCGCCGTGGCCATCATGACAATCGTGCTCCTGGTTCGAGGCAAGTACGGCCTGATTCAGAATGTCTCGACGTTCCTCGTCGTTGGATTTACGTTCATCACGATTGGCAACGTGATGGCCCTGCAATTCAAGCCGGAATTCGCGATGAGCGCGGGCGAGATTTTCGCCGGCCTGATGCCTTTATTGCCGGAAGCTGGTGTCGCACCTCCCGGTCTGCCTTACTGGGAGTTGAAGCAGCCGCTCGCGACGGCACTGGCCACGTTCGGCATCATCGGAGTTGGAGCGACCGAACTGGTTGCCTACCCGTACTGGTGCATTGAAAAGGGATACGCAAAGTACACCGGCCCGAAGACGAACGACGAAGGCTGGTATCGTCGAGCCAACGGTTGGATCAACGTCATGAGATGGGACTCGTTCGCTTCGATGTTGATCTACACGGTCGCGACGCTGGCGTTCTTCTTCATGGGCGTAGCCGTCATGTATCAGAACGGGCTCGATCCAGAGGGCATGCGGATGGTCAGCACGCTGCTCGAGCAATATGTGCCGGTCTTTGGCGAGTACGCCAAGTGGCTGTTCCTCGTCGGAGCAATCGCCGTCCTTTACTCGACCTACCTGGTAGCCAACGCCGCCTGGACGCGACTTTACACAGACGCCTTCAAGGTCTACGGCCTGATGAGCCGAGATAACGAAAAGGCTCACAATCAGTCGATCCTGGTTCTGGCGATTGTTCTGCCGCTCATTTCGATGGGACTGTGGTGCAGCGGGATCAACCCGGTGAAGCTGGTCCTGCTGAGCGGTCTGATGCAGGCAATCATGCTGCCGATGCTTGGCTTTGCGGCGCTCTGGTTCCGCTTCACAAAAACGGACGAACCGATTCGCCCCGGCAAGGTTTGGGACGGCTTCCTGATTCTGTCGTGCGTCGGCCTGTTGATCGCTGGTGCCTGGGGCGTTTACAGCAAACTCTAAGAGTCCCCGCTGAGCTCACTTTCGAAGATTGTCATTGCTGAGGAACCGAAATCATGGACGTTTTCCTGTCGTTTGTTTCGCTCGTCCTTCTGAGCGCCGGTCTAGGCATCGACAACGGACTCTTGATTGAGTTCTCTCTGAAGAGTCTCAATCTGCCAGAGAAAAAACATCTGCTCTGGCGATCGGTCGCGCTGGTGCTGGCTGCTCTGCTGCGGATCGGATTTCTCTTCAGTCTGTCCCTGCTGTCGTTTCTTGAGAATCCGCTTCCCGAATCCAACTGGCTGCCGAACCGCTGGTTCGCTCACGAAGGAGTCGAGCTGACCTGGATGAGTCTCGTCCTATTTGCCGGTGGGCTGATTATCCTGGCGATGGCCATGTGGGAGTACTACCACAAATTCCGCGAGGAACTGGAAGGGCCTCATACTAAGGAACAGAGCTCGGAAACGGGCACGCTCAAAATCGCAGCCGTCGTCGGCTATCTCGCCCTGATGAATATTCTCTTCAGTCTGGACTCAGTCTTCGCCGCGGTCGCCATCATGGATCTGGAGACACAATTCTGGTGGATGGTTGCCGCCATTCTGATCGCTTCCGGAATCATGATCTTCTGCATGATTCCACTCAGCGCGATCGTCGCGAAGAACAAGCACTTCGGCGTGATGATGCTCTCGATCCTCGCCGTCATCGCCACCAAGCTACTTGTCGACGGAACCGGCTCGCACTTCTCGAACGGCCTGCTGATCTTCATCATCTGTGTCCTGCTCCTGAACGACGCCGCTCAGGCCATGATCGACAAAGCCGCCGCCAAACGCATCGCCAGAACGGCTACCGCAGCCGAAAACGCGTCGACTTGATCAGCCGGCAACTCAACACGTCCCACGAATAAACGACGCAATTCGCCGTTGCCGAAGCTGCCAGCTTCGGCCCGACGCTGGCAGCGTCGGCAACGACAGAATGAGCCAGTTGTTTATTCGTTTGTGGTCACGCTTCTTTGCAACAACGTTCGAAGGGCCATTTCATTCGCCCGTGCCGAAACTGCAGAACTCCGATCTTCCGCCGTTTTGCCGATGCCGTTTAAGATTCCGCCCGCCCGGAAGGTCACGGATGCGGGAAATTGTTACTCGCTGCCAGATCACTCACGGATGAGTTCGGAAAATGAAGCTCAAAAGCCCTCTGTTAACGAAATTTGCTGCCTGGCTGCTGGTGCGCGGGATTCAGGCACTTTACCTGACGGTTCGGCGTTCCGAGGTCGCCATTGACGACGACACCAACCCCTGTCGCCCCAATGTCAAAGGTCGATACCTGTTCTGCACCTGGCATGACACCATCGTCATGCCTCTTTTTCATGGCCCTCAGATCGCCACCGCGGGAATGGTCAGTGGCCATACTGATGGCTCATTCCTCGCTTATGCGATGGAGTTTCTAAACATCAAGCCGGTCCGTGGATCGTCTGGAAAACGTGGCGTAAAGGCTCTGCGGGAAGCAATTACGGTCGTTCAGGATTACCACATCACGATCACTCCTGACGGCCCGCGTGGCCCGCGTCGAGTCATGAAAGACGGGATCATCTTCCTCGCCGCCAAGAGTGGTCGCCCGATCGTGCCCTTGGCCTATCGAGTGTCGAGTTGCTGGAAGATTTCCGGCAAATGGACTGACTTGGTCATCCCCAAGCCGTTTTCCAAAGTCACGGCATTTCTGGATAAGCCAATTTACGTACCAGAAAACGCGGGACGCGAAGAATTGGACGCTCTGACGCAGGAAATCCAGCAGCGTCTCGACGCTATGTACCAACTCGCCGAAGATGATTCGTCGGATGTCCCGTGGCCGATCGAAATCCCCAAAACATTCAGAGCAGAAGGTCCCGCAGAGAATGCTCAGCGAGCAGCCTGATGCTCCGGCCGATGCTGTCAAACCAGGCAACGTTCGCATACGATTCCGGCCTTCCGGCGGGAGCCTTGTAGACTGCTGCCTGCCGCATTATTCAGCAACTTAAATACTCATACTGGCCGCCGCACCTTCGCCGTTCGTCCATTCCGATTGAACGCGTCGCGTGCAAATGAACCGCTGCTGACCGCGGATGTTCAATGCAGCCGTCGTTTTGCGATACTCTTTCTCAGGATATTTCTTGATGACTTCGAAAATGGATGTTTATGCCCCCTGCCCTTGCGGCAGCGGCAAGAAGGTCAAGTTCTGTTGCCAGGCCGTACTCGGCGAAATGGACAAGGTTGCTCGCCTTCACGAAACGAAGCAGTCGGCCCAGGCACTTTCCGTTCTCGAGCGGCTGGCCGAAAAGCACCCGGAAGCCCCGATCGTCTTCATTACGCGCGCTCAGTTGCTGATGGAAGAGCGGCGTTTTGACGAAGCCGCTTCGACCATCCGAGGCTTCCTCAAGGACAATCCAGACAGCAGCCACGGCATTGGTTTGCTCGCCTATGCGCGTTTCATGGACGTCGGATTTCAGGAAGCCAAGCCGGATATCCATCGAGCGTTCCAAATCTGCCCGCAGTCTTCGCCGGACGTCATCGGTTCGCTGGCCTCGCAGATCGCCGACGATGTCTTTTACTCGAGCAGCATGTCGGCCCGTGAGCACCTCGGACTTGCACTGCGACTCACGCAGGATCAGGAAGAACGCCAGGCTCTGTTCCAGGAACTGATGCGGGTTGACGGCTCAGCAGAGATCCCGTTCCCTCTTCGAGGTGTCCATTCGCTGGAAGAACTCGACGCCCCGGAAGGCACAGAGAAGGACATCAAAACGGCGACACGCCTGTCGGCACTCGGCTGCTGGGAGATCGCTGCCAAACTGTTCGACAAGCTCAACGAAAAGATGCCGGACAACTGGGCGTTGTGGAAGAATATTGGCCTGTGCCGAGCGTGGGACGCCAACAACTCGGGAGCGGCCGAAGCACTCCGCAAGGCGTCGGAGCTGGCTCCCAGCCACGAAGTCGCCGTCGAGTGTGAAACCATCGCTCAGCTACTGGAACTGTCCGACGTCGAAGGTCAGATGCCGGTCAAGGCCGCCCGCTACAAGCTGACGTCAACATCGATGACGCTTTCAAAGCTCGATGACTGCGACCGAGCCGTTCGATTGCCAGCGACAAAAGACCAGGCAGATGCCAATCCCAAAGTAGTTGGCCGATATCTGGTCCTCGACTTCCCGGCACCACCGGACGATGAAGAAGTTCGCGACGACAACGTCCCGACCGTTCAGGCAGAAGTTTCAGTCTTTGACCTGAACACCGACGACGGAGCTGTCGGCATCCTTTCCGTCATTGGCTCTGACGGCGACGCACGCAACGAAGCGATGGCGGTAGTTGAAGAAGACCTGAAGGATCTCATCACGAATCCGGAAGATGATGAAAACCATGAGTCAGATGCTCCGCTGTATTCTGAAAGCCTCGTTCGGTCAGTCCTCAATGAGCTGACACAGAGTCAGGAACGAAAATACTACGGAACACGCCTGGACCTTGTGCAACGGAGAGAAATCGCCAAGCAGGAAGGACGAGATTTCGTCGAGAACAAATGGTGCAACACTAAACTCAACCGCCTCGGTGGTAAGACCCCGCTCGAAGCAGCCAACGATCCGGAACTCAAGGTCAAACGAGCAGCCGCTCTGCACGTTCTGGAGTCGATCAGCGATGTCGCGATGCTCTATTCGGACGGCACCGAACTACGCAAGACTTTGAACATCGACGAAGAGGCTGCATACCCGGTAACAGAAGACACGGAGCTCAACTCACTGTCCGTGCTTGAGTCACACCGGATGCCGATCAGCGAACTGAACGATGAACAACTTGGCCACATCGTTCATCGAGCCTTGCTGATCAGGCACGTCCCGTTTGCCTACAAAGTCCTGACCGAGGTTTCAAAGCGAGGTGTCGACCGAATCCAGGGCATCGACACATCGATGTTCCAATGGACGATCGCTCAAGTCTGCCGAGAACTCGGTCATCACGACGAAGCTCTCAAGTGGCTTAAGGAAGGTCGTGACGAGGTCGAAAAGGGCGACAACTTCGAAGAGAAATTTCAGTGGGCAATGCGGGAGTTTCAGTTCCGCATCGAGAATCGAAGCGACCCTGCACTGCCGGAGTTGATCGACCATCTCTGGAATTTCTACGGCACAAAAATGCCAGGCATTCGAGACGCTCTTGAGCCAGCACTCAAAGAACTCGGAATTGCGATTCCTGGTGAAACGGCAAGCGGGCTCGTTCTGCCAGACGGATCTGGTGCCCCGGCAGCGGCTGCCGCAGCTCCCGGCGAAGGAGACTCAAAACTCTGGCTCCCCGGTCAGTAATTCAGGAAATGAGTCTCGACCAACTAAAAAACGCTCGCCAGACAAATCAGTCCGGCGAGCGTTTTTCCGTTCCCCACTTCCGCTAACTCAGTTTTTACTTCCGACGCCAGAACCGTCCCCAGTTTGAAGATTGCTTAGCTTCAGCCTGCTCGCTCGGTTCATCAGTACGACGTGGCGATGTCGATAGACTGCCGGAGTCACTGAAGCCTGACGTTTGTTGAACCGCTTCGCCCGGGACGTAGTCGTCATCGAATGTCGGAATGGCGCTCACGCCACTTCCAATGGCTGAACTCGATGATTCAACCGAGAACTCGACAGCCTGAATGGGCTCTTCAAATTCGTTTCTCGCAGCCTGAATCGATGCTCCACCCATGAGCTGGCTTCGTGATGACGAGCCGGTCAACGGTGCTTTAAACGTTGAACGAACACTCGATCGTCCATCCAAAGGCATCGGAGGAACGAAGTCTTCCGGACCAAATGGATCACTTGCCGGCAACAGCGGAGCCGGGTCATCACCAATCGGAGGTGCCGGAACAATTGCCCCCTGGGCACCGGATTGCGGAGTGAGGTCAAGCGTCTTAATAGCTGACGTGGCCGGTTCTTCGATTGCTTCTGGCACAAACTCATCGTAACCGCCACCCAATCCACCAGCTTCCGGCTCACCAGGGATCAATGCAGAGCGGTTATCCAGGGCTGGTGGCGTCGCCTCTGGAGGATCCATCGGACTTGGCACCATTGGCGGCAGTGATTCTTCCATCGGCATCGCGTTGTGGTAGTCGAACGTGCCGTTGGCTGTGTCGAGACAATCAATGCAGTCGTCCACGAACTCGCCTGGCTCAGTCACTTTGTTTGGTGACTCAAACGCGAAGCTGCGTTCCCATGCTCGTCGCAAGGCATCGTCGTAGGCGTCTTCTGTCCAAAGGCTTTCCGACAGATAGACGCTGTTGTCCATCAGCAACGTTCCCTTGCGGTACCGCAGTTCGTTCATAGCCTGGTTGTAGCCGACGAGGCTCGAGTAGTAAGCGATCTCCGCCTGAGCCAGGCTGATTTGTGCTCGCAGCACCAGGTCGACCGTCGAACGACCAACTTTGTATTCAGCTTCAAACGCTTCCACTCGGCGTTGAGCTGCTCGACGTCGGTTGAAATTCGTTTTCGCGGTCTGGTACGACTGATCGAGTTGCTGGAACGATGCCGCCAGCTCGTAACTGATTTCCTGTTCCTGTTGAGCGAGCAACGCACGTGCCTTCGAAATCCGATGCTCGATATTCTGCATCTGAGTCGTGGCACCGCGGAAGCCGATCGGCATCGAGAATTCGAAGCCAAGTCCCCAACCGGTATGGTCACCGCTCATCAGCGTGTCGTAGGCACTGTTAAACCGCCCGTCGCCACCGGTCAACGTGTCACCGAAGCCGTTGACCTGGTACCGAGCGACGAAATCCAGTCGAGGATTCACAAGAGCTTCAGCCGCTCCACGCTGTAGTTCGAGGCTCTTGATGTTCCATTTCTGACGACGAATCTCCGGACGGTTCGTTAGCGATTCAGCCAGCGAGTTATTCCAGTCCGGAAGAATCTGCGCGGTCACGGGATCGTCGCTCGGCCGAATGACTGACCCGTCATTGACTGGCAAACCCATCAGGCGTCGCAATCGAACTTCCTGAGTGAACAGGTTCGACAAAGCACCTTCACGTCGTGAGCGAGTTTCGAAATAGTTGTCGCGAGCCTGAGCTTCGTCAGCCGCTCCAACTTTCCCGGCATCCATGTTGGCTCGAACTTCCCGCCACGTCTGCAGAGCACTTTTCGTCGCCACAGACTCAGCGTCGTACGTTCGGTAGGCAAGGTAGAGCTGCCAGTATGTGTCTTCCGCATCTTTCAGAAGTTGAGCGACCGAGCCTTCGAATTCGACGAGACTAATGTCCGTTCGAATTCGAGCAATCACGACGCCCTGATTGACTGTCGGAGTGCTCTGCAGCGTTGGACGACGAGCAATCGGGCCGGCAATTCGCGTGTACTCGGTTCCGGCTCCCTGCCACAACGGTCGTCGATACTCCATGCCGAATGTTGGCAGCCCACCATCCTGATTGGCACTTGGTCGAGACGTGTACTGGTTTCCGAAGAACCTGGCGTTGCCACCCGTCTGGTTGGTGTCTGTGTATAGCCAGTTGTGCTCAACCGAGAACGATCCGCCGTCGCCGAAAATTTTGCTGATCTCAGCTCGGAAGTCACCAAACTCATCACGCTGACCATCAAGAGCCTGGAAGCCAATCGTCCCGCTTTCGGCCGGCTGCTCAGACGCTCCCCACGTCATGTTTGTTGTGAGTGTTGCGTCGAATTCAGACAACGCCGCCTGCACGCCGCCCTGGCCGAACAGCGTGTTGCTTTCCTGAATGGCGACGTCGTAGATCGACGATGCGAAATCAGGATTGCTCAGCAAGCGGTTACCTGGATTCAAGAATGAAGCGTTATCTCGAATGACTTCTGCGTTCTGCAACGCAGTTCTCAGAGCATCTTCTAATGAGATATCCTGAATTTCGTCTTTCCGAGGATGCCCGGATTCGACGGGGTTCCTGAGTGCCGGCGACGGCCTCATTCTGCTCCTGAGCAACGTTCGGATATTCGACCTGAGTGGCCTGATCCTTGTAGTAGGACAGCTCCTTGTCTTCCCCAATGAGGTACTGCAGCTCCTCATTGCCGCTGGTCAGGCAGCCAGTCGTAAGCCCGGCTGTGGCAACAAGTAACGCACATTGAATGCGTTTTCGCCAAGCCCGTGGCAGCCATGCTGCTGGCATGGTTGAAGCAGGGCTCTGAGTATTCACGCTCAAATGTTGGAAACGCCGAAACACCATCGATTCGTCCTCAGCCTATCGAGAGACTCGAAAGCGGCACTTATCTGCAACGGTTTGCAAACGTCCATTTTTGCTTGGACACCATGCGCACCGCGCGGCAGTACAACCGCTATAAGTGTTATCGGCGTTACAATCGTCAAACTTTGACATTCTCAAGATAATTCGGCGGACGAACGACGCCCATTTTCCCTGTTCAACGCAGTCTATTGTCCAGCGAGCCAGTCCCCGCCTTGCGCAGGCATTGAGAAAACGTTGCGACGCCGGTCTGGGCGTAACGGTGATGCTGGAGCGGCCGTCTGGCATCGCCCCCAGAGTCTGCTCGAAATGCTCAGCTCACCTGGAAACTCGAGTGTTTCCGGGCGTTCCTACTCCCAGCCGCCAAACCTCTCCCGCCAACGGTCAGCAGATGCGGTCAGCGTTGCCTGATGCGTTTTGTAGTAGATCGCTCCGAAGACCAACGCGATTCCGATCAGCAGTACGACTGAACCAACGGCTGTCATCTGGATGCCTCGTTCCATACCGGTCAATACTTTGCCAACGATTGTCACCAGGTCGACCAGCAGCATCGAAAAGCCCAATGTCAGATAAAGCCGGATGCGGAAGAAACTTCCCAGCCCCATAGCCGCCAGGCAAAGCAGGATCAAACTGAGGTTAAACGCGACCGGGTAACGATCATCGACCAGCGCGTAGTAACCGGCACTGCCGAGCATCGTCATGATCGTGACCAGCCGAATCCGATTTCGAGTGTCTCGGTGTATGCGATCACGAAATAGCTGCAACATCACCAGGACACCCATCCCGACCGGCACGGTGTACGCGTACAGAACCCGGAGTTCCAGCTTCGACCAGAAAACAATCAATACGAACGCGACGAAGCCAGCAACTCCAATCAGGTGATACGGTGACTGCCGATCATCTTTGCCCATGAACGTAAACATCAGGCTGTGCAGACCGACGACCAGCAGCGCCACGTTGGTCCCCAGGTTGTGATAAAGCACCCACACCAACGCGACGACCGGAAGCGTGAACAACGTGCCAAGAAGCGGAATTCGAATTTTGTTTGGCTGAAGATCAAACAGTTGTTTGCTGCCCGCCAGACCGAAGCTGACGACAAGACTCGCCCACACGTCGTATTCGAAATTCCAGAAATCAGTCGTCAACAGCAGGTGTCGCCGGATGACGCCGAAAAACGCCAGGATCGACAATTGCAACGCGATATACGGAGCCATGTTCTGACGCAGTCGACCTTCGAAATACCAACCTGCCGACAAAGCAGCGAACAGACCTGCCGTCAGCATCAAAGTCGGAACCTCAAACGACCGCCCGTAGTGCAGCAGTTGAGCGACAACGGTGATCGCGAAGGTCACCCACAAAACAACACTGTTCGCCATCGCTCCGAACGTTGCCATCCATTGGCAAGTCTGGTCGAACAGTCTCGGCTGTGGTCGATCAAGCTGATCGTAGGTGACGAAGAGTTTCTCCTGAAACACTCGAGCGAAAGTCCCCATCGCGAAAAGAGCCGCCGTCGCCACCAGCAGCGGCCAGCTTCGGACGGCATCACTCAACCCAGCGTCGCGAAGATTCGTCTGGCTGAAGAAAGCCAGCCAGACCGGCACTAGCAGGATCATAGCGGCAAGTACTCGTTCCTCATTATTCCGAGCGTTCAATGTCGGACGCGGAGTCAGCACAGTCAGGACACTACAAATCGCGACCGCTACCAGACCGGTCACCGATTCCGGGTGATGCCACAGAACGTGGGCGAAGACGAGTCCCGACAGAGCCAGCGTAATCGTGCCCATTTTCGGCAGCGGAGTGAATCGCAGCGAGATTTGATGAGCAACCAGCAGCACGGCCTGAGCTGCCAGTACGGTCCAGATGACCTGGTCTTTCGGCAGCCAACTGGCAACGAAAAAGTCCATGTGCAAAGCCAGCAACAATTGCAAACCGGCAATCGCGAAATACACCGGCGAGCGACGGATGAGCCCGTGATGAATAAGCACCGACGCACTGGCCGCCAGAAGTGGAGCCACCAGTAAACTGTTAGCGCGCCAATCCGTCAGTCCCCAAAGCACGAGTCCTTGCACGACGACCTGAAGGCAAACTCCCCATGAACGTCTCAGCGCGAACCACTGAGCCTCGTCAATTGCGGCCAATCGCTGAATGGCCGTTCGTGCTGGCGACCGGTGAGTGCTGAAGAGAATCCAGAAATGCGCGAGTCCAATCCCACACCATGCAGCCGCCATCGGAAAGTCAAACGGCGATGTCCGAGGCAAAAGAGTCAGCGTGAAGTAACTGCCGACCATCAGCGACAGGCCACCATAGAACGCCAGCCAGGCGTTTCCGCCCAAGCCATGAAGTCGTAACAGAATCAGAGCGACAACCATCACCAGCGGTGCGTTGAGATGATAGTAGTCGGTCTGAATAATCGGCTCGTTCGGAAACAGAATCATCTGGAACAAACCGCGGCAGATGTAAAACGCCAGAATCGTGAAGCTAAGAACCGTCGCCGAATTTCGGTATCGCCGGCCCGAATCCAGACCGCTACGGAAGTCGGTTTCTGATCGAAAATAGAACCAGGCGATTGGCAATCCGAAGGCAAAGATGGCAGTCGCCGGTTGCCGAAGGCCAGGAATCAGCAACGCCGCGCACCAGATCGCCAACGTCACTCCAAAGTGGTAGAAGCCCTCGCACCAATCGACGTATTCCTGTTCGCCGTCAGCAGGCTCTCGAGCGGCTCGTCGAAAATACCAGCCCGCCAGCAGCGCCATCGCTCCGGAAACCATAAACCGAAACGCTGAAATCTGTGCCAGGTCGGGATGCACAAAGTAGTTGGCACTCAACAACGAAAGTACCAGAACTGCTAGAACCAGGCTGGCTCGATTCAGGTACGCCGTGATCGTTTCCCGCGCCACAAGTCGTCGAAGGAGTGTTGCTTCGAGCAGACTGGCCGCCAGCCCAAGGCAGACAAGATGAATTTCTGACAGCCCCTGCCCGTCGCCCCGCAGGTAGTCTCCACAGAAGACGCGGATGATGTGAATGTTGCCCAGCGTCAAAAGCGGAGTTCCAATCGCGTAGAAGCGACTGTTTTGCCATGACCAGCCGATGACTGCCAGGGCCGAAGCGGCGACAAACGGCGTGACCAGTTGCACCAATTGCTCTCGAAGCTCGACGCTGGCCGAGTGATAAACCGTCGACAGCACAGCAAATGCAATGGCGGGAATAAACACCCAGGCGACATCCGGCGTCCTGAAGAAAGACTCCGGAAATGCTCCCCGCAAGATGGCAGGACGACGAACACTCAAAAGCCGTCCGGCATGACCAGCCACAGCCATAGACAAAGCCAGCAGGCTCATCCGCCACGGCATTGTCAAAAGTTCCAGCCGCTCAAAGATTGCGAAGCGGCCAACATCCTGCAGCTCCGGGTGGCAAACGAGCAGGTAACTCAGCAAGCACGAAATCAGTCCCAGCAATGCTGAGTGATGTGCCCTCGCCGTCAAAACGACAGTCGCGACTACAAGGATAAACTGCGTCGACGACAGCTCGACGCTAAAGATCGAATCCGTCATCGCCGCCACCGCGATGACGACAGTCAGCAAACTTCCAACAACATTGAAAGGCCGGAGCAACGGGGCGAGCCTGTCATGAATACCAGGTTTGATCTCCAGACACAGGTGCGTGATCTGAACGGCCAGTAACAATCCGATCGTCGGCCAGAATGCTCGCGTGACCGACAGTCGAAACAGCAGCGACTGTTCTCCCGGAGCCGTTGCCAGCAACGCCACCCAGATAAGAAAGAACAACAATCCGCCGAACGATTGTTGCTTTGTCCGCAACCCGTGCCACACAAGCTGTCCGCCGACAAAAGTCAGCAGCGGCAGCAGCGTTTCAAGCTCCCGCCCCCCCAGCAAAGACACGATACAAAAACTGCCCGCAATCACGCTTCCAGCACTCAGCATGGACCTGGTTGGCGCAATCAGGATCGGTTCAACCCATTCAAATCTGGCCCTCTGCGACGCGTATGCCAAAAACAAGACCTGCAGAACGACGCCTGCAGTAAGCACAGGGCCATACCAGTGAGGACCTCCAGAAAGGTGCCAGTGCCCGCAAAACAGACTGATCAGCAGAAACAATCCGCCCAGGTAAGTTCCGATGGCTGACCGCCGATACTCACGAGCGTACACAGCCACCAACGTCCAACAGACCGAAGTCACACCGATTGCGATCGAAGTCTTAAGGCCAACGCCATCGGCAAACAGATTTTTCAGCAGAACCCACGAGTCGACTCGTGAAATCAGAAAGACGGCCGAAGCGACCAGCGGCCACGTAAATAGCTTGTGATCGTAGCGTCGAAGTGGAAACAAGGTCCGATCGAAAAACCGATCGCCTTCGGACAGATTCTTCAGGAAAGCCGCTCCTCGCAGCGGGAACGACACCACAAGTATCCCAAGCGCACTGCAGGCACTCCCGAGCCCGGTCCCCCAACTGAACTGGTCGAACGTCGCACGAAAGTTTGCTTTCAGCTCGGGAAACAGGATGACCACGATGACCATCGCCATCATGGCCGGGATGAGCGATCGTGAAAAATACGTCGCAGCAACCAGCACGCCTGCCATCAGCAGCGGGCCAAGGTAGTCCATCCAATTGTGCAGCCAGTCCGCGCTGGCTGGAGCGTCGTGCTGAACGACCACTCGCAGAACCATCGCCGCAACTGCCAGCGACCCGTAAACCCAAAGCACCGTCGAACGAGCTCGCAACAACAGAGTGGACCGAGTGACGGCCAGCGTTCCCAGCCAGAGAATCGATAACGCTGAAAGCCCGAAAACAAGCGTGTTGCCTTCGAGACTGCGGCCTTCCATGTCAACACAGCCCAGATACAGCAACGCAAGAGCACACACCGACATCGCTGAGTGCACCCAACGAAGTTCGTTGCCCCGAAACGCGCGCCAGAGAAACCACGCCACGATGATCAGCAGACATTCGCCGGTGTAGATCGGCGGAGTTTGAAATCGCCACTGACACAATCCGGCAACGATGGCCGTCAGCATCAGCACGGTTACCTGGACTCCGATTGCGGACTGGCTGATTGATTCGAGTTCTCGAAGCCTGAAGAAGTGATGCAGAACGCCAAGACTTGCTGCCGCCAGTAGGCCCAACCCTGGCAACCACTCCTGAGGAAACTGATCGAGCATGCCGATCGACGCGACGGCGAGCATCAATATGGTCAGGCCGATCCATTCGTGAATTTTCGACTGACGTCCGACTGCCTGATAAATCCAAACGACGCCCGCCATCGCGAATGACAGTACGCGAATCTCTGGGTGAGTAGCTCCCATCAGCGTTCCCAGTAGAACCAGTGCAAACCCCAGGAACGACTCGCCGCCGAGATGCGACTGCCGACGTGTCAGTTCTCGAGCCCGGCGTTCTGTCAGCAGTACCAGCCAGCCGGTCAAAATGACCATCGGCGCGTAAGTCCAGACGTGCGGAAGGTGCTTTAAGTATGCATGCACCCAGCCGAAAACCTGCAGAAACGTGACGACCAGCGTCGCACCAAAGAACCAGGGAACGCGCCGTCCGTTTGCCATCTCTGGCGTGAGCACGCTTCCTGAAAAACGAACCACCGCTCCAGCCATCACGGCGAAACCGATGTGAAACCCCACACCCATGATGAGGTTCAGTTGCTCGCCGTCGACTCCCGCGAACGCCTGCGCCACCGGACCGAGCATCACCAGACTATTTAGCAGCAACAATGCGCCACCCAGCAGCCAGGTGAGCGATTCGTGAATCCGTCCGCACCACGTCTTCAGCCCCCAGGCTCCGAGCGACAAATAGACCATCCCCAAAAGCGGAATAACGAGCACCTTCTGCTCGACCTGCTGGTCGTTCGACAAAAGCGAGATTGCCATAAAATTGATTGGCAACAGCCCGATAGCCGCGCCCCGCAGTATCGCCGCGGTTCCTTCGAACTGTTCGTCCTGACGTTCGACCCAAGTGGCCATCGCTCCCAAAGCCCACGTAAAACCAGCCAGAAGTGTCGGCATGATTGTGTAGCGAACGGCCCAATGCTTATCCCACGTATACCATGCCAGCAGCGAACTCCCAGCAATCACCATCAGCACGCCCGCCACCATGTACCAGTTCTCGACGAAGAACGGTTGCACGTGATCGCGCCAAACCGATGGCGGTGGCGGCCCGATGGGTTGAGCCGGTTCTGGAGCAGACGCCTTTGGCAGATCGACCGGATGGGTAGACGCCGCCGATGCGACTGCACGCTGCACGGACTCTGTCTCCGACGGCTGCGGCAAATCAGCGCTGAGAGCTGTAGCGTCCGCCTCATCGTCAAGGATAAACGCATCGTCAAGGACGTATTCAGCTCCAAGCACGACGCTGAGTTCATCGTCCGGAATGACTGTTTCCCACCGTTCGGCAAAACGATCAACGTCCATCTCCGGTGCATGAGCCCCGCACCAGGTTTCCAGAGCCGGCTGAACTTCGGGATGAAGCCCGGACTGTTGCCTGCACCAAAGGGCCAGAACTTCCATTGGACTCTGTTTGCCAATTCGGCCCAGTTCTTCCTGCTGCCGCTCCAGCACTCGGGCACTTTGAAGCAGCCAGTTTCTCCATCCAGACCAGCCAGCAATATTTCGAGAGCCAGCACGCAGCGTAAAGATCAGTGCCGCTCGCTCGCGGTCATCATTTGATTGCAAAACGTCGACCAGCCGACCGGCGGCGTTCACGCCAGGCCATGCGCAAAGATCATCGAGCCATCGATGCCCGTCACCGTTCGTTGCTGATTCCCGATGTCGCCGCACGAGTTCATCCAGCACAGTCTCTTCATCAAGGCTTGCCGAAGTCTGTCCTTGCTGATTATCGAGCACTTCCTTGACGACGGCTTCGTCAGTTTCCCGCTGCTGCTCAATGTGAGATTCAAGGCGGTCCAGCGCGAGCGTCGTCTCCGAATCATCAACACAAAGCGTCCTGGCGTGCTTGACCGCCGACAGGACGAAACGACGATCCGAAGGGAAAAGCGGAACGTCAGCATCTTCCAGTATCTCTGCCAGCTCCACTTCGAGAGCCGCCGAGGTTCGTGGAGCTTCGCTCTGACGCGTGCCTGCAAACCGGGCATCAGCACTAATGGAAAGAGCGCTCGCAAGCCGCTTCAACGGATGTGCGAGCGTCGTCCACCCCAACTGGACATCCAGCGGCAGATCGGCAAGCAACGGAAACTGTTCGGCAAGCGTTTCCGTCGATGACAGCCGTTTGTCTCGTCGAGCGGCGTGTAGTTGAGCCGCGGCCGAGTGGCGAGCTGCCTGCACTCGGGGGGCCATGCCAGCAACCCCTGGATCGCCATGCTGCAGCAACGCCTCGATCAACTCTCCACCATTCAATGGAGGTGTTGCAGCGGCTAGCCGCCCGAGAACGGGCAACGAATATTGCGAGTTCAACGCACCGTTTGCGGTGTATCGCGCAAGCTGATTCAACAGAACATTGGGATCAATATCTGCCATGTCATTCCCCGCTCTGGCGTATTCTGTTGAACCTGTCCGCGCAATATTCACCGCAGAAAGAGCTCAGCGCAGCGATCATCCGCCCCATCAGTCGGGCATAAACCAATCAAATCACAACAAAAACGATACCGGCACTTCGACAACGGGCGAAAAAGCAGTCGAGGTATAACGCGTATGCAGCGGAATTACGAAAATCCCGTCGAATCAAGCTGGACGCCGGTTCGAAATTCAGGGGGCCACCACTCAAACGTGTGCTCATCACCAGGAAGGAGCGCAAATAAGCGTCGTCGCGAAACGGGGGGCGTTACTTTGAAAACGTCCCTTAGCTGTCTCGATTGCTACGGTAGACCTCGATCAGCAACTCGTCGACTGACTTGGCTTTGGGCTTGCTCTCGATGGCGGCTTCGACCTTTTCGCGAGCTTCTGACGTGCTGTGGCCGAGGCTCAACATTGCTTCGTAAGCATCCTCAACAATCGATGGACGAGCCGCGGAACTGCCGGGCATGTCTCGATCAATCAGCAGCGCGAATTTCGCCATCTTTCGACGCAGCTTGGCGACGATCCGTTCGGCCATCGCCGCACCGATGCCAGGCAATGTGGTCAACTGCTTGACGTCCTGTTCCTCGATCGCGGTCGCGACTTCTCGAACGGGACGCACCATCGCACGCAGAGCTTTCTTGACACCAACGCCGTCGACCTGGCAGATGATTCCGAAGAATTCCTTCTCCGCATCGTTCATGAAGCCAACCATCCGCGGAGTCAGTCGTCCCTGCTGAGGATTGCCGTCCAGGTACTCAATCGTCCGCAGGCTGACTTCCTGATTGATCAGCGGCTGCAGTTGCCTGCGCACAAACTCCGGAATCAGTACTTCGTATTCGAACGGCCCCGCAGAGATCGTCGCTGCCGTGTCGCCAAGTTGAACCAGTTGCCCCGTGATCCTCGTGATCATTCAAAAATCCGTTCGATGTTGAGTGTTCAATGTTGGCTTTTCGAGCTTCGATCAGCCCTCGCTGTGGATATTAAACCATCGTTCGCAATATCCACACTTAACATCCCCGCTGGGCGAAACATCAGCATCCTTGCCAAGAGCCGCGCCGCAATTCGGGCAGTCATAGCCGACTTTCGATGTCGAAGCCTCAGCAGTGTCAGACGAAGAGCCACGCTCTGGCTGATTCCCTGCGAGCCCCTTCTGCATTTCCTTAAGCTTCTCGGCCATGAGACGCGGATCGCCGATCTTCCCGGCTCCGACAAAAATCCCGACGCCCGTCAGGACAAACGTCAACGCGACGAAGCTGCCGAAAACTCGAAAGAAAAGCGGCGGCGAGTGAAACGCTCCAAACGGCGCTGACCAAAGAAAAATTAAAACAGTCATCCCGATCCCAAACGGAATGATCGCCATCAGTCGGGGAAACAGGCTCATAAGATTGACGCTTTCTTAACCGGAGAACGAAGAACCCGGAGCATAAACAAAGAAGCGGAGGCCTTCGAGAAGGTCTCCGCTTCAACGCGTGTCTTCTGAGGTGGTTCAGCAGGCGCTACAGAATCGCTGCCCCTTTGACGTCGATCCCCTTCAGTCGCATTTTGAGTTCTTCGACGTTCGGAGAAACCTCGAACGCTGCCGCTCGACTGATGAATTCCCTCTGGATGAAATCGTACAGGCTGTCATTAAAGAGCTGCATGCCGTCTTCGGCCCCGATGCGAATGGCCGCGTGAAGCTTGGTGTCTTCCCCCTTTTCGACGAGTTTCCTCACCATCGCGTTGAACAGCAGAATCTCGATGATCGGGACTCGCGGCGGGAGATCGACAATCGTCTTGAGAAGTTTCTGGCCGACGATCGCTTTCATGCTCATGCCAATCGCGGCTCGAATCGCCGTGTGCATGTCAGCGGGAAACAGGTCGATGATACGCGGAATCGTTCCCGGAGCGCTCGAAGCGTGAATCGTACCGAACACAAGGTGCCCGGTTTCGGCCGCGTGAATCGCGGTTTCAAACGTATCGCGGTCTCGCATTTCGCCGACGAGAATGATGTCGGGATCTTCACGCACGGCATGCTTCATCGCCACGTGGAAGTCACAGACGTCCTGCCCAAGTTCCCGCTGGTTGATCAGACACTGATCCGAGGTAAACACAAATTCGATCGGATCCTCGACCGTGAGAATGTGCTTATTCATATTCTGGTTGATCCAGTTGAGCATCGACCCGATCGTCGTACTCTTACCAGACCCCGTCACACCAGCCAGCAGCACCATCCCCTGGTCAAATTTGCAGAGTTCTTCCATCAGTGGTGGAAGGCAGAGCTTCTCGAACGGCGGGATCGACCGTTCGATCTTTCGAGCCACCATGCCGACTTTTCCGAGTTGCGTCAGCAGGTTGATACGGAAACGCCACGGCTCGCCCTTATGTTCCACAACTTTTGCATAGTCAGCGCCGCCATCTCTATGAAAGATGTCGAGATTTCGCTGGTCCAGCATCGGAAAGCAGAGCTTGATCATGCCTTCTTCAGTGATCGGCGGCATTTTAAGCGGTGTCAAAGTCCCTCGGATTCGAAAAATCGGCGGCGACCCCACCTGTAAATGAACGTCCGAGCAATTGTGTTCGATGGACGCCCGAAAAATCTTGTCAATCTCCAGTTCTTTTCCGGTCTCGAAAGTCGAATCCGTCCACTCGTAAATCTTCACCATGTCATTTTACCTTGACTGTTGTCTGGTCTGAGTTGAATCGGCAGGCGGCGGCATCAATCACCAAATCCTGAACCAGTCATCTCGAAATTCGAACTACTGAACCATCAATCGGACGGGAACACCACGCTCCGCCATATATTGTTTCGTCTCTTCGATCGTGTACTCGCCAAAGTGGAAAATGCTCGCCGCCAGCGCCGCAGAAGCTTTTCCTTCAGTCACTGCCTCAAACATATGATGAGGCGATCCTGCTCCGCCACTGGCCACAACAGGAACGCCGACCGCTTCGGAAACTGCTCGCGTAATCTCGATATCAAAGCCGTCCTTGGTTCCGTCGGCATCCATGCACGTCAGCACGATTTCGCCAGCTCCCAGCCGCTCGACTTCCTGAGCCCACCCAACCACTTCCAGCCCTGTGGGAATCCGGCCTCCATTGATATGCACATCCCACAATTCAGAACCGTCGTCCTGTTTGATTCGTTTCGGATCAATGTTTACGACGATGCACTGGCTGCCGAATCGAAGCGCCGCTTCTTTAACGAAATCGGGATCAGTCACCGCTGCCGAGTTAATCGACACTTTGTCGCAGCCGGCGCTGAGCAACGTGCGAATATCTTCGAGCGTACGAATCCCGCCGCCCACCGTCAGGGGCATGAACACAACTTCCGACGTCCGACTGACGACGTCCAGGATGATGTCCCGCTCTTCATGACTGGCCGTGATGTCAAGAAACACCAGCTCGTCGGCACCTTCTGCTTCGTATCGAGAAGCAATCGCGACGGGATCTCCAGCGTCCTGAAGGTTCAGAAAGTTAACGCCCTTAACGACACGTCCGCCGTGAACATCAAGGCACGGAATAATTCGCTTAGCAAGCATCTTGAGCTGTCGATTCTGAACGAAAAGAAGTCCGGCGGAACCTGATCGGCTCCCGAAAGAAATGAACCCGTCCAATTTAGGCCTGTTCCCTCGAACCGTCAATCACCTGTCCCGGCAGGAGCCGATTCGAGCGAAAGTCTACAACTTCCCTGACAGGCGATATCCCTGGCGAGACGCGTCGAACATCTCGTCCAGCCAGCGAACTCCGATCCCAGCTCGCTCCGAAACAGCTATCGCTCCGTTCGTGATCTCAACCGTCGTGTCGATCAAATGCGGATACAGCGTCGCGATATGAGCCCGCACAGTTTCCTGGTACGTGACTCCGGGAACCGACGCGGCGATGTTCAAACCAGCAAACAAAGTCAACGGCCCCGTGCAGTCGTGCATTAAAACCGGAACGTTGTGCAGCTGAGCCAGCTCGGCAATCCGGCGAGACTCGCTGATGCCCCCCACCCAGGTCGGATCGATCATGACGTAGTCCGCAGCGTGACCTTCCAGAACCTGCCGATACTGCTCCCGCGTGACGAGCATTTCGCTGACGGCCAGCGGGACTCCCGCATCCGCTCGAAACGCCGCGAGTGTTTTCACATTGTCCGTCCGCACGACGTCTTCCATCCAAAGTGGCTGAACTTCGCGCATCCCACGAGCAATCGACAGCCCCGCCGCCAGTGAGAAGAAGCCGTGCCCGTCCAACATGACGTCGATGTCGTTTCCAACTCGTTCACGAATGGCTCGAAACGGAGCGACGCCACGTTCGACATCCTTCGCGCTGATTCGCTGCCCGCCCGACTCGCGATAAACGGCGTCAAAGGCCCACAGCTTCATCGCTCCGTAACCAAGTTCCAGCAACTCTTCCGCCAGATCACCCGGTCGGTTGATACAATTCCAGTTGTCCTCGAGCGGGCCGGGCTTACCGGGATCCCCATGCCCAGGCCAACCAGCGAACGTCGATGAGCCAGCCGTTCGCCGGCCATAGAACGGACCACCACAACTATTGTAAACCGGAACCGCATCCCGCACCGGACCGCCGAGTAACCTCCACACCGGCCGCTCGCAAAGCTGCCCGGCAATATCCCACAAAGCCAGATCAATCGCCGACAAAGCCCGCAGCTCTGCCCCGACACCTCCGAACGCAATGCACCGTTCGTACAGAAACCGCCAGTGACTCTCGATGGCCGCCGCGTCGGAACCGATCAGCCGATTCGCCATCCAGTCGTGAATGACCGCCGCGGCTGCTTCCGGTAAATAATAAGTCTCACCATGCCCAATAACCGACTCCCCACCGACCGTCCCAGCATCAGTATGTACCCGCAACGCCAGCATGCCGGGCATCACGTCGTAAGGAACGACCGTCTCCAGAGCCGTAATCCTCGGCCCCCGCGTGTAGGCATGCTCCTGCGTCGGACCGGACGCCAACTTGCGAGCGTCATCCGCCGTCAACGATCCACCCTGCCCCGTCGAAACATCCTGTGACGTCATGCCAAAACTCCATCAACGACTTCGCCATGCACATCGGTCAGGCGGTAGTGGCGGCCCTGGAACTTGAAGGTGTGCCGCGTGTGGTCGACGCCGAGCAGGTGCATCAGAGTTGCCTGGAAGTCGTGGACGTGGACCTGGTCTTTCACGACGTTGTAGCCGTACTCGTCGGTTTCGCCGTAAGCGAAGCCTTTCTTCACGCCGCCGCCAGCCATCCAGATTGAATAGCAGTACGGGTGATGGTCCCGCCCGTGTTTCTGTTTGTTATTGATGTCGCCCTGCCCGAATGGCGTCCGGCCGAACTCGCCACCCCAGATGACCAGCGTGTCTTCCAGCAGGCCTCGCTGTTTCAGATCTTTGACCAATGCCGCCGACGGTTGATCTGTGTCGATACATTGCTGCTCCAACTGCGTCGGCAGATTGGAATGCTGATCCCAGCCACTGTGCATCAATTGGATGAATTTCACGCCTCGTTCTGCCAGCCGACAAGCCATCAGACAGTTCGACGCAAACGATCCTTGAGTAGAAACCTGAGGACCGTACATATCGAGAACGTGCTTCGACTCGCTGGCGAGATCGACCGCTTCGGGCATTGCCGCCTGCATTCGATAAGCCATTTCGTACTGAGCAATCCGAGTCTGAATCTCGGGATCGCCGACCTGAGCAAACTTCTGCTCGTTCAGCTTCGCCAGCCCGTCAAGCAGCGTTCGCTTTGTCTCGCGAGTCAGCCCCGCAGGATCGTCGAGGTAGAGCACCGGGCTCCCGCCTTGCCGAAACTTCACGCCCTGAAATTTCGACGGCAGAAAACCGCTGCTCCAGTAAAAGTCGTAAAACAACTGACCACAACTTCCCTCGCGGTCACGCGACGTAAGCACGCAATAAGTCGGCATGTTTTCGTTGTCGCTGCCGAGTCCGTATGCAGTCCAGGCTCCCGCGCTCGGTCGCCCCGGCTGCTCAGCTCCGGTCAGTAGAAACGTCATCGCTGGCGCGTGATTCACGGCTTCGGTCTTCATTGTGTGGATCATGCAGATGTCGTCGACGATCGACGCAGTATGCGGCATGAAGTCGCTGATCCATCGCCCGCTCTTTCCGTGCTGCTTAAACGGTGCACGAGGCCCCAGACACGGTTTACTTTTCCCCTGAGTCATCGTCGAGAGCTTCTGACTCTTGTGGATCGACTCGGGAATCTCTTCGCCGCGGCGTTTGGCCAGAATTGGCTTATAATCAAACAAGTCGGTGTGAGACGGCGCTCCGCTCTGCATGAGCCAGATCACGCGTTTGACCTTCGGCTCGTGATGCGGAAGCCCCGGCAAGCCGCCAGAACCAGACAACACCTTTCCCGCCGTCTCGGCCGCAGCATCCTTCTCCAGCAAAGAAGAAAGCGCCAACGCTCCAAGGCTGACGCCGCCGGCAGCCGACAAGAGCTCACGCCGAGTCGTCGCTTCAACAGATTGCTCAATCAATCCCATCGACTTTCTCCTCGTCCTCTGCGTTTCAAAACTCTCCGACCTCTGCGTTCAAAATCTTTCCGACCTGAACTTCACGGCTTCCAGTCAAGCTCTACCTGCCGACCATCGGGAACATCACGCACCTGCTCGTGAATTTTTCCGTAACCCGCAAAGTGGTTCGCAATTTCCGTGACGGCAACATTCGACACTTCGTACTCGCCGCCAGTCACGGGAGGATGCCGAAACGTGTAACACTGCCCCGCTTCCAACTCCGATCCAGACTCGACCATCGCGTCGACGAGCGGAATCGCAAAGTAGTCGCTGAGATTCTCTGGCTCCTCGCAGAGATCACAAAACTCCGTCTGATTCTTCGCGACCTGTTCGACTTTTCCCATCCCCGAGTCCAGCATCACCACAACGCCGTTTTCAAGAATCAGGAACAGATCCCCAAACCGATTCATCAACCAGATCGTGTACGAATCCGGAAGCATCCACCGCCACGGTTCGAGCAGCAAATCCCAGTCGAGTTCATGATGATGAACGATGTAATCCTGAATTGATCTTTCAGCCACGTAATTGCCCTCTCAACAAATTGCCCGACGCCCCTGCCCGGAACATTCCAATGGCCATTCGCCTTGATTGATCTTAACCTGCCAGAACAAAGAACGGGACCGTCTGCACACCTCCACAGTTCTGGGCGCATTGCCGAACGATGCTCGACAAGAAGGGCCGATTATGGAACACGGATTCCCGCCAGGAACGAACTGGGTTCCCATCGACACACAATCCCTCATTGCACACGTTGTCATGTCGCTTCTTGTTAGCGGCCTCGTTGGCTGCATGATCGGGACGCGTCGCCGACTCGCTTCCGCTGGAGACATCTGGAAATGGGCAGCAGCCGTTGTAGCAACTCCCTTCTTCGCCTGGAGCATCTGGCCGGGGCGAAATCAAGACCAAGCATACGCTGGGGAGTTTGTGCTCTTCTACATTCTGCTTGCCTGGGTGATCTGTTTCGCCGGAATGGTCCGCAGCCACGTCTCGATTATTCGGCAACAGAAAAGATCGGTGTTGGGACGCACGATTGCGGGCCTGACAGCCTTGGCCATGCCGGCATTGGTGTATTTCATGTTGCCTCCCGTTGCGAGTCCGAGGGAAGCTGCCCGCCGCAGCATGTGCAAAAACAATCTGAAGCGACTCGGTCTAGCCCTGCACAAATATCAGAAAGCAAATAGAACCTTCCCTCTGGCCACCAGCGGTGAGCCTGCTGTCAGTTGGCGTGTTCAGATACTCCCATTCGTCGACACGAGAAAACTGTTAGACAAGTACGATCCAGAGTTCGCCTGGAATTCGGAAAAGAACGCGCCACTCACGAAAATCCATGTATCCAGCTTGCTCTGCTCGAGCTCAATCGACGTCGACAAAGAAGGCCGCTACTTCTCGGCCTACACAATGCTCACCGGCCCTGGAACCTTCTCCGATGATTTCAAACCGAGAACTCCACAAGGCATTTCCGACGGAGCTTCCAACACACTCGCCATCGTGGAAGCAGCTGGCCTCAACATCATCTGGACAGAACCGCGAGACGCACACATCGACCGAGAACCGCTCGGTATAAACTTCAAAGGAACAGGCAAATACGACTCGCCCGGTCTGATGTCTTCATGGCACATCGGCGGCGCAAATGCCGTCTTTGCTGATGGCTCAGTCCGATTCCTGAATCAGGACATAGATCCTCAAGTCTTGAAGGCTCTGACAACAGCCAACGGTGGGGAATCAGCTCCAGAATAGACAACCAAATAACTCCGAGTCACTACACCAATCATCCAAAAGGGCCACTGCATGGAACACGGATTTCCTCCCTCACTCAGCTTGTCGACGGTCTCGACGGCGATGGTTGTCGCCCATGTGGCAATGCTGTTGCTTGTTTTGGGTTCAATCGGCGGTCTGTTTTTGACACGAAAGCGAGCGGCCTCTTCCACTGATATCTGGATATGGGCGGCGGTCATCCTCACAGCGCCACTTGGAGCTGTGATTGCCCATCAAACGCTGGATCGTTTTGGACAAGATGCCGCTGGATTATTTCTTGTCGGGTATGTCTTTTTCGTCTGGCTCGTCAGTTTCATTGGAATGACCAGATGCCACCGCTCACTCAAGAGCCAGGAGAAATCGTCACCACTGGGCTGTTCGATCTCCTGTCTGATCGCACTTGGCCTGCTGATCATGTTTCTGCTGCCTGCCGTGCCTCAAGCTCGAGAAGCCGCGCGAAGAAGCCAGTGTAAGAATAATCTCAAGCAGCTCGGCCTTGCGCTCGCGAATTATCTTGATACGCACGGAGTATTTCCGACGTCAAAAACTGGCAATCCACCAATGAGCTGGCGTGTCGGCATCGCACCGTTTATTGACAGTAGCGACATACTCGAATCGTACGATCAAACTCAGACGTGGGATTCGGAAAACAACGAACCACTGGCGAAACGCGAATGCCCCGTTTACATGTGTCCTTCCCGAAGAGTCCCGCTTCCGGCATCTGATGATCGAGGACGCTGTTTCACCGATTATTCGATGCTGAATGGCCCACAAACGTTTGGAGAATTCCATCCTCGCATCCCAGCCGAAATCACGGACGGAACGTCGAACACACTTGCCATTGTTGAAGCGACCGGGCTGAGCATTGTCTGGACTGAACCGCGAGACGCTCAAGTCAATCGCGAGCCTCTCGGCATCAACTTCAAAGGCACAGGCAGGAGCGACTCCCCGGGCATCATGTCATCGTGGCACGTTGGCGGTGCCCAGGCTGCAATGGCAGACGGCTCAGTCCGTTTCATCAGCCAAAACATCGATCCAGAAGTCTTCAAAGCACTAACTACAGCCATCGGCGGCGAGAACATTTCAATGCAATACTGACAGATCAATCCCAATTGGGTACCGCTCATTGTTTTGCCTGTGAATCAGGAAACTGTTGCTCTCACCGACGAACTTCGCTGCAGAGAAAGCCCTCATTGATGGCGTTGATTCCCGTCGCGTGTCACAAGTGCCGTGCCCCGCCAAGCTTAAGAAAATCAATCGAGAATCGCACCGCACCGTTGAAAGCGGGCACGGCGAAAATTTGCCCCGCAAGTTCGCTTCGCCAAGTGCTACACGGTCGCGTTTCGCCAGATCACTGAATCTGCATCTCTCCAAACAGGGCAAAAGCAAACACAACGAAAACGAATAGAAGAATGATTGGCGCAGAAATCACCAGAATTGTTGCGGCAATCTTCTCCGCAATACTCGGTGACTGTGGAGGAGAATGTGTTAGCGCATCAACGACGGTCGATCCCGTCCCAAAATCGGCCAGCGAGCGTCCATCTCGACGCCAGATTGCGACCAGTGCGTAGCCCGTCTGCATTGGAGGAAAGATGCAAACAACTTTCACGAGAGCTCTTAGCATCAACTGACGCCCGACGTCCGGAGAGTTCGGCAACGCGACTCGCAGCCCCATCATTCTCTTGCCAACGGTCCCGCCATACAGATAGTCCATTCCCGCGAAGTAGGCCAGCAGCAAGAACAGGCTGATAAACCCGACCACTTCGTTATCAGGAAACCCTGGAAGATTCTGCACGACCGCAATCACTCCCAGGGGAATCAGGTCAATCAGAAACGCCGCAGCCCTGCGCCACATTCGGCCATTCTCCCGAAACATACTCGTGTGCCTCAGCGATGCTCACGCCGACCTTCGCCGAGATCATTCTTTCGTAATGACTTCATCGAGATTCAGAATCATGTTCATCACAGCGGCGTAAGCGGCAAGCTCAATCCTGTCCAGCTTTTCATTGACGGGTGATTCACCGCGAGCGAGTAAAGCTTTCACTTTTTCAGCATCAGATGTGTAATCAACACGGACTTTCTTCAGAACGGCGGACAGGACCGAACGCTCGGCCTCCGTAACGTGCCGGCAGGTTGCCAGACGGAACCCATAACTAAGACGGTCTTCGTCTGATGTTCCGCCCTCGAGCATGACTCGTTCCGCAAGTTTGCGAGCAGCTTCAACGTACGTGTCGTCGTTCAGCAGAACGAGGGCGTGGAGTGGCGTGTTGGTCCGGCTGGTCCGAACTTTGCAGACCTGTCGCGAGGCCACGTCAAACAGCATGGTCGGCGACGACGCTCGGCGCCAGAACGTGTACAGGGTGCGGCGGTAAAGACTCTCGCCGTGATCCTGCACGTATTTGATTTTTCCCAGCGAGAGGTCTGACCATATTCCCAACGGCTGATACGGTTTCACCGGCGGTCCACCGAGCTTGTTGACGAGCAACCCGCTGACCATCAGAGCCTGATCACGGATCGCCTGAGATGTCAGACGAAACCGGGCGCCTCGAGCCAGCCACTGATTCGAGGCATCAACTTCCATCATCGCTGGCGTCGCCTTCGAACTCTGCTGATACGTTGCCGACATGACGATCAGCTTGAGCATGTGCTTGACGTCCCAGCCGCTTTCGACAAATTCAACAGCTAACCAATCGAGTAACTGCGGATGCGTCGGCCGCTCGCCCTGCGAACCGAAGTCCTCGGTCGTCGTAACCAGACCTGTCCCAAAGAACCGTTGCCAGTAACGGTTGACGACGACTCGCGGCGTCAACGGGTTCTCATTCGACACGACCCAGTTCGCTAATGTCCGTCGATTCTGAGGTGCATCCTTTCGCAGACCGGGCAGGCATTCGGGAGTTCCCGGCTGAATCGGCTGTTCTTTGTCGGGCTGATCCCAGACGCCACGGTTCAACACGAATGTCTCGCGAGCATCTTTACGTTCTCGCATGACCATCGTGCGAACAGTCTGCTTGTCCAGAGTGCTCTGCTGTTGTCTTGTCGCGTCGACCTTCTTCTGAGCGGCGACAACTTCCGGCGAGCCTTTGCGAAACGCTTCACTCACCAGCTTCTTCTGCGCGTCGTTGCGTTTCGCAGGCTCAATTTGCAGAGCCTTAACCAGTGCCTCACGTCCGCCGTCTGACGGCTCCAGTCTAGGCTCTGGTTGAGTGGTAACGAGAATGCGAAATCGGCTCAGGTTATGAAACGCGTGCGGCGACTCATGCTTCATCTGGACAATCAGTGACGTCCCTTCGCTACCGCCGATCGGCTTGTCGAAAACGTAGACAGCCTGCCTGGGAATCTTCATGTTCGACGGATTGTGTACCGCCCACCCGGTTCCCGGATTGCCGTCAAACGATTTCTCAATCTTCAAGCCACCTTGCTCGAAACTGGCTTTCGCCGACGCAATCTTGATCGGAGAGAAATCCTTCTCCTTCGAACGCTTCGCCTGAACCGAAAAGTCCGTCAGGACAAAGTTGCCACTATCGCTGCGAGCAAATCCCCCCTTTGTAAAGTCAGCATGCGGCACGGCTTCAATGCGAATTCCCGTAATTCCAGACGAGCCAGCGACAAACTCAATCTCATAGTTATCGTTCTTTGGATTTTTCCCGGTCAGCAACATTGAGCCATCAGCCTGCAGAGCCATCGTCTGCCCCTGATCCGAAACAAACCGTTCAGGCTTCAGCAGTTCCCAGACAGGCGGCTTATCATCCTTCGACAGTTCCGCGAGCTTTGATGTTTCCCATGATCGTTGTAATTCTGCAGTCGTGACGGCTCGAAGCTGCTTCTGCAGGTCTGCCAGTTTCTGACCGAGTTCTACCTTCCTGTCTGACTGCTCCTTCGTCGGCACCGGCAGAACAGGGTTCGCGTTTCCGCCAGCGTCGACTCGACCGGACTCGTCGATCGAATTGAAATACGAATAGAGCTGATAAAACTCCCGCTGAGAAACCGGGTCGTACTTGTGATCGTGGCACCGAGCGCAGCCGACCGTCAGCCCCAGCCACACGGCACCGGTCGTTTCGACTCGGTTCATGACGTACTCAACGCGCGACTCTTCGGCGATGCGCCCGCCTTCGCCGTTCAACATGTGGTTGCGATGAAATCCCGTCGCCACCTGCTGATCCAGCGACGCATTTTCAAGCTGGTCACCGGCCAACTGCTCGATCGAAAACTGATCAAACGGCATATTGTCGTTGAACGCTCGAACCACCCAGTCGCGCCACGGCCAGAGCGTCCGGGTTCGGTCCTGCTGATAACCATTCGAGTCTGCATACCGAGCGGCATCGAGCCACGCCGTCGCAAAGTGCTCCCCGAACCGCTCGGACGCGAGCAATCGATCAACCACCTTCTCGAAAGCTTTCGGAGAATCGTCCGCCAGGAAAGCATCAACTTCGTCCAGAGTTGGCGGCAGTCCGATCAAATCCAGAGTGATGCGTCGAATGAGCGTTTCTTTCGAAGCTCGCTCGGACGGCAGCACCTTTCGCTCCGTCATTCGACTCAGGACGAAATGATCAATGCCGTTGCGGGGCCAGTCGGCTTGCTCCACTTTCGGAAATTGCGGACGTACGACGGGCTGAAACGACCAGTGTCCAGTGTACTGAGCCCCCTGCTCCACCCAACGTTTCAGTAGATCAATCTGCTGCTTACTGAGCTGCTGTTTTTCGTCAACCGGGGGCATCCGGTAATCCGGATCGCCGCTCGTGATACGAGCAATTAACGCACTTTCGGCAGGCTTACCTCGAATAACAACGGGCTCGTCATGATCACCGAACAGGCTTGTCTCGACGTCAAAGCGAAGCTCCGTCGCGCGTTTATTGGCATCGGGCCCGTGGCATGTGTAGCAAGTGTTCGACAAAATCGGACGAATGTCTCGATCGAAATCTACAGTCGCGGCAGACTGCGCCCGCACCGACGTTGTCACCGCACTCAGCAAGACGGTCAACACCGGTAGAACAGCGAAATGCGGCGTCAGACAATTCCTCAAGGCACATCCAGGCGTCATATGTGATGTCTCGCGAAAGCGGGTTCTGATTCGCCGGACATCTTACTGAATCGCTCTGCTAGACGTGAGTGTTCACGCTCTTCCAAAGAACATCGCTGGTAACGATGAAATTCCAGCCGCTCGCTCGCTAACATTCGTCCTTCGCCAACTCGCTGCAAAACCTGTCAGTCAGACATCAAGGACAATCATCATGGGATCGACCATGCGACGCTTCAGTCAATTCGCCGCCGCATTGGCAGTCTGCGTTTTCTGCATTTCAGATGCCACGGCCGAAGACAAGCCGATCACCAACTTCCCGGCCGACACCAGTTGGGGCCAGATCGTCGCTCACAAAACCGCACTCCACTTGAACGTCAAAAAGATCCCGGAGAATCGAAAGGTCTCATTTCCTCGACTCAACAATCGCATGAAATCGCTGCGACTGTCCGGCCAAACCGAGAAAGCTTCGAAGCTCAAATTCAAACCCGAACTCACCACCTGGGAAGTGACGCTGCCTGCTGACATGCCAGCAGATGCTCAACCGGTAATCATTTTTCAAACCATCGAGCCGATCGAACTGGCAACGAAACCGCACGTCGTTAAGCAGGCGAAAGATCAGTCTGTCACGCTGCCGGCTCACTACGTCATCACCCACGGGAAACTGCTGAGGTACGAGCCACAGCCCCACAAGAACACATTGGGTTACTGGGCGAACGCCGAAGACTGGGCCGAATGGCATGTCGGCATCACTCAGCCGACAGAATTCCAGGTCGAAATTCTCCAGGGATGCGGAAAGGGTCAGGGTGGAAGCACGGTCGAAATCGAAATTGCCGGGAGCAAGTGTCAGTTTGAAATCGAAGACACCGGCCACTTCCAGAATTTCAAAGCAAGAAAAGTCGGCACAGTCCGAGTCGTCAAGCCCGGCGACTTTCCATTGAAGATTCGGACGATTAAGAAAGCGAAAGTCGCCGCCTGTGACATCCGGCAGATTCGATTGCTACCGATTAAGAAGTAACAACAGCGCTCATAGAAACCAGAAAAGAACAAATCGCAGACGACGGAGAGGTCTCGCTGAGAAAAAACGAGAGTCCTCTCCGAACCTCTGCGTTCTTCTCCTCTGCGAACTCCGCGATTAAAAATTCAAGAAGGTAACACAGTCAGTGATCATCGACTCGCACCAGCACTTCTGGCAGTTCAGCCAACCGTTCGACTATTCATGGATGGACGCCCCGGAACTCGCAAAGATCAAACGAGACTTTCTCCCAGCCGATCTTGCCGAACGAATCGCAAAAGTCGGCGTCGACAAAACGGTCTTCGTGCAGACTCAACATAACGTTCAGGAAAACCGTTGGGTGCTGGAGCTCGCTGAAGAAAACGACTTCATCGCCGGAGTGGTTGGCTGGGTCGACCTCGCCAGTGAGCAGTGCGAAGACCAGTTGTCCGAATTCAAAGACAACCCAAAATTCGTCGGCATCCGCCATATCACTCAGGATGAGCCTGACGACGACTTCGCCATTCGCCCGGAGATCATCCGCGGCATGAAGATTCTGCAGAAGCACCAGGTTCCGTTTGACCTGCTGTTTTTCGTCAAGCATCTCAAGCACGCCGCGACGCTGGCCAGAGAGCTGCCGGAACTGCCGATGGTGATTGACCATCTGGCCAAACCTCGAATCAAAGACCAGGCCCTCGACGACTGGGCTGACAACTTCAAAGCCGCCGCTAAGTTTCCGAATGTCTACTGCAAGCTGTCCGGGATGGTCACCGAGGCGGACTGGGCCAACTGGAAACCCGCAGACTTGAAACCCTACGTCGAATCCGCACTGGAAGCGTTCGGCCCCGAACGGTTGATGTTCGGCTCCGACTGGCCAGTCTGCGAACTCGCCGCTTCTTACGAGCAGGTACATACCGCTCTGGCCGAAACCATCGGGCCTCTCAGCGAGTCAGAGAACGCCCGAATCTTCGGTGAGACAGCCGCTCAGTTTTACAACCTGCAACTTGCCTGACATCTCCTGACTGTGCGACATGGAATTGTTCAGCATTTACACTCACGAAGAATTGAACATCAAAAAGGAACCACGAATCGACACCAATAAACACGAATCGCTGGCCGCATTTGTGTCTATTCGAGTCAATTAGTGGTTCTTCAGACTCCGTAGGGTGCGTCTCGACGCACCTTCACCAGCAAACTCCTGAATGGTGCGTCAAGACGCACCCTACCTGAGGAAAACTCATCGTGCCGAATTCTGAAACTTCGCGACGTAATTTCCTGAAGGCATCTTCCGCAACCATCGCGGCCGGGTTGTTCGTTGCTCCCGCCACCGCTCAGGACAAACCGAAGTCTCCCAACGAACGGCTTCGAGTTGGAGCGATCGGGCTGCGGTATCAGGGTTCGGTGATCGCGCATAAGGCTCAGATGTACGGAGACATCACCGCCGTCTGCGATGTCGACTACCATGTTCGCAAACAGGCAAAGGCGGCGTTTGGCAGCACGCCTCGCGATTTTGAAAACTACCAGGACCTCATCAAACGTAACGACATCGACGTCGTTCTGATTGGCACGCCGGATCACTGGCACTCGAAGATGATCATCGACGCGTGCCGTGCCGGCAAAGATGTCTACTGCGAAAAACCGCTGACACTGACAATCGATGAAGGCAAACTCGTTCGAGACGTCGTCAAAGAAACCGGTCGAGTCGTCCAGGTCGGATCATGGCAGCGCAGCGATCATCGATTCAGGCAGGCCGTCGAGATGGTCCATCAGGGCAGGATTGGCGACTTGAAAAGTGTCGAAGTTGTGCTGGGCAAGAATCTGGTCGGCGGACCATTCCCCAAAGTTCCCGTGCCGACAAACCTGAACTGGAATCTCTGGCAGGGGCAAACTCCGGACACGCCGTACATCCAGGAGCGTTGTCATTACACGTTCCGCTGGTGGTACGCCTACTCCGGCGGCCAGATGACCGACTGGGGTGCCCATCACTTGGACATCGCTCAGTGGGCGATCAACTCTTACCCGGTCAAAATCTCGGCCACCGCAAAGTATCCCGAAACGCCAGACGGCTACGACGTCGCCATCGATTTCGAAGCCAACTATCGCTACGCCAACGGCGTCACGATGAAGGTCCTCGACACAGGCCGTAACGGGATTCTGCTGACCGGAACAAAGGGCCGCATTTTCGTGAACCGAGGCGTCATCTCCGGCAAGCCTGTCGAAGAGTTGGCGACCAACCCGCTGCGTCGAGAAGACTTCGGAGCCTACGACTTCGACAACCTCGACCGCCCGGCTCGCATGGGAAAACTCGACGCCATCGTCAACCACATGGGCAACTTCTTTGACTGCGTACATGCTCGCAAGACGCCAGTATCGAGTGTCGAAAGCCAGCACCGCAGCGTGTCCACCTGCCACCTCGGCAACATCGCCATGAAAGTCGGGCATCCAGTGTTGTGGGACCCGAAAACCGAAACGTTCCCCGGTGATGCTACCGCCATCAAACTGCTCAGCCGCGAACAGCGAAAAGGCTTCGAAGTCGTTTAACGTAGGCCCGGTTCCCACCGGCCGCTCAGCGTCTCGCACAGAAATGGCCGGTAGGAACCGGCCCTACTCTTCTGACAAGGTGGCAAAGAAGAACAAATCGCGGAGAGCGCTGAGGCCTCGCAGAGGATAAGGAGAACTCTGTGTTTCTCAGCGTCTTAATCTCGGCGTCCTCTGCGATTTTTCTTGAGAGTTTGAGTTAATGATGATCACCGACCAGCAGAAGCAGCAATACGTCGACGAAGGATTTTTCATCCTCGAAAACGTGATCCCAGACGAGCATCTGCAGATTCTGCGTGACTCGTGCGATCACCTGATCGATTTGATGCATCAGGAAATGGACCGGCTCGGCACGGACCACATTCACATCAGCCATCGCGGCAAGCGGTACCACATTGCGAAAAAGTACGAGCAGGCTCCGCGACTTTCGAAATACGTTTTCAGCGACCTGATGGCTGAAGTCTGCCAGGCCACGATCGGCGACACCGCGTTCCTTTTTTACGACCAGTACGTCGCCAAGGCCGCCGAGCAGGGCATTCAGTTTTCCTGGCATCAGGACAGCGGCTATCTCGGATTTCCACACCGGCCGTACGTCACCGTCTGGGCCGCCGTTGACGACATGACGCTTGAAAACGGAACGGCCTTCGTCATGCCGTTTTCCACGATCGGCGTGAAGACACTCGTCGAGCACATTCGCGATCCAGAGACCGGCGACAAAACCGGCTACTTCGGCAAGGAGCCCGGCATCCCCGCCGTTGTACCGGCTGGTAGCCTGGTCGTCTTCAGCTCGCTGACGTTCCATCGAAGCGGAGCCAACACCACCGATAAGATGCGGCGAGCCTACGTGACGCAGTATTCTCCCGAGTTGATTCACGCTCAGAATTCGGAGGTACTCATGCACCTCGGCGTTCCATTTCTGAACGACGGTCAAAAACTAAGAAACGAGTAAACGCATTCGATTCTGGCGTTGCCCAGTGACACTTTCGCAAGAGACAAGGAATACCCGTGCCTGACAACAGTCTTCCGATCGGTCGTCGTGATTTCCTCGCGGCATCTGCGGTCACCGCAGCCACATTGGCGACACCGTCGCTTGCCCTTGCCGCGCCAAAACTCAAACCGAAATACATCCTCGGCTCGTGCATGTACGGTTACACCGCCGTTGACGAGATCGTCCCGGAAGTTGCCAAGATCGGAGCAACAGCTCTCGACATCTGGCCGAAGGTGCATGGCAACCAACGAGAACAGCTCGACGAAATGGGCGAAGAGAAATTCGCGGCTCTGCTGAAGAAGCATGACGTCACGCTCGGATGTATTACTCAGTACAAACTCGGCCCATTTGGACTTCAGAAGGAAATGCAGCTCGCTCAACGGCTGGGCTGCAAGATGATCATCTGCGGAGGCTCCGGACCGAAGAATCTGAAAGGCAAAGAACTGAAAGCGGCCGTCGGAACGTTCATCGAAAAGCTGAAGCCGCACCTGGCAGTCGCTGAAGAAACCGGAGTCACCATCGCCATCGAAAACCACGCTAACAACCTGATCGATTCACCAGACTCGCTGAAGTGGCTGGCGGAACTTCGAACCTCGGACAATCTGGGCATCGCGTTCGCCCCCTACCATCTTGAGCAGGACGAGAAACTTCAGTCCGATCTAATCCGCACACTCAGCAGCAGCATCGAAATGTTTTACGCCTGGCAACACGGCATGGGTTGTCACGTCAAACTTCCCAAAGAACAGGAACTGCTTCAGATGCCGGGCCGAGGCGACCTGGACTTCGTTCCGCTCTTCGCCGCTTTGCAGGACATCAAGTACCAGGGCTGGACCGAAATTTTCATGCACCCCGTCCCGCGCGGCATCCCAATTCTCGAAACGACCGCCGAAGTCACCGCCGAGATCAACCGATCTCGCCAATACATCACGAAATGCCTCAACACCATTTGACACTGATTATCAACTGACAGAAGCCAGGACCTTGCCTGACGCAAAGCCGCAATTCGCCGTCGGTTCCGAAGCTGCCAGCTTCGGCAACGACTGCGAGCAACCGTCTCAGAAGAATCAACTAAGAAAGCTATCGAATGCCCAGTAACAAAGTTCTCATCATCGTCGGCGACGCAACGGAAACGCTCGACACGATGTACCCGTACTACCGACTGATCGAAGCAGGATTCCAGCCCGTCGTCGCCGCTCCCGAAAAGCGCAAGTACCAGATGGTGCTCCACGAAGTGAAACCCGGCTGGACGATCACCAAAGAATGGGAGGGCTACACGATCGACGCGGACGTCGCATTTGCCGATATCAAGGAAGAGGAATACGCCGGCATATTCTTCTCCGGCGGGCGAGCTCCCGAGTACATCCGCTACGACGAAGACCTCATGCGAGTGACGAAATACTTCTTCGCTCAGAACATGCCTGTCGCCAGTGTCTGCCACGGCGTCGAAATCCCTGCCGCCGCAGACTGCGTCAAAGGCCGCAAGATGGCCACGGTCCCGAAGTGCAAATTCGACCTCGAAATCTGCGGTGGGACCTTCGTCAACGAAGCCTGCGTCATCGACGGAAACATGGTCAGCGGCCGCACGTTCCACGACAACGGCCAGTACATCGGCCCGTGGATCAAAATGCTCGAAGAAGCCCGCGACGCTGACACGCCGTAGGTCAGGCTTTGCCTGACGAAGTCGTGACGTAGGTCGATCAACCACGAACGACTCAAAATACGCGAAACTCTGTACACTGACTCCGTGCCGACGCCCAATCGCAGCAGCATATCGTCAGATCGCTTTCGTGTATTTTGTGTTTTTCGTGGTTGCCTGAGCGAAACAGCTGCCTGCTCGAAGCCATTCGCCGAGCAAAAATCGTCAGCTACGGATTCCGTAACATTTGATACTGAGAAACCAATGAGAATCTCTAACTCAATTCTTCTGATTTGTAGTCTGACCTTCCTTGGCTTTTCATCAGCAATGCTGAACCGTGCTTCGGCCGATGATTGGCCAGATCCGGTCGCGCATGACGTCATGCCTTACCACACCAGCGGGCTGACTCACGGGCCGATGCTTGGTAAGCCAACGCCGACATCGATGCGTGTCTGGGTGCGAACCACAGAGCCTTCGTCGTTTCGTATCGTTTATGGCACGCAAAAGCCGCTCACACTAAAGAGTAAATCCGTCATCGGTGAAACCGTCGCCGGAAAGGACAACACCGGCTTTGTCGATCTGACCAATCTGCAACCGAACACTCGTTACTACTACGGAGTTGTGACGAAGGTTGGTCTCGTTGACACGCGAATGGAATTCGACCGACCGTGGCCTTCGTTCCGAACGCTCCCTGATGCGACCAGCTTTGCCGACTCAATGAACAACAAGGACGGACAGTTCAATCTGTCGTTCTCGATCGGCTGCTGCTCACGGCAGCTTCTGCCGAACGCTCCGCTTGGGATTTATGCCAACCCGCCGTCATTCCTGAACCTGTTCAAGAACCACCGCGACGACATCGCCTTTCACATCGTCAACGGCGACTTCACCTATGAAGAAGTGCTCGATGGAACGCGAGCGGGCTACGCTGCGAACTACAAGCTCTATCTGGAACGCGGCCGGAACATGTCCAACCTGTTTCGCTACGTCCCTTACCTGACGATGTACGACGACCACGAGGTCAATTCAAACCTCGACGGCAGCGGCGAAGTCGGGCTCGGTAATGGCGACTATCTCAAACGCGACGATGCTCTATCTGTGTGGCAGAACTACGCCGCCTGGGCGAACGACGAGACACCTCGCAAGGCTCCGCTGCGATTTGGAGAAGGTCAAGCGAAGGTCGGTTCGGACATTCTGTACGACCCGGATGCCGACTTCAGCACGCTCCTACCAGAGCAGGTCAGCACGATCCACGTCGGACCGTTCATGAAGGGCGATGGCCGATCGATAGCCGACCGCGGCGGGAAGAACATCGGCGTTTACGGTCTGAAAGAAGTCGTCGACAAGAACCGACTGCGAGTCACTCCAGCCTTCAAGGCTGACGGAAAGATCCCTTACAGCATCGGCACGCACCATTACTACGATCGCGTCATGGGGAACTGCCACTTCTTCTTCCTGGACACTCGCGGCGAACGATCAAAGTTCAAAGGCGAAAAGCACGCTCACGACAAGGACCGATTCATCCTGGGCGAAACTCAGCGGAAGTGGTTTCTTGACGGTGTTAAGAAAACGACCGCAGATTTCATCTTCGTGATCTCGCCCGATCCGTGGGTCATTTACCACTCGGGATACCACGTGAAACCGGAAGGTGGAACAGGCTCGAAAGGCGACGGCTTCTGCGGCTACGTCCACGAACGCGAGATGCTCATCCCAGAGCTGGACGCCATCGAAAAACCGGTCCTGATTTTCACAGGCGACGTTCACAACTCATTAGCCGTCCAGATGACCGACAACGTCTGGGAATTCATGTGCGGACCGATGAATTCGGCTGGGCACCCAATCGGCACGGCTGGCCTGCCACCATTCGGAGGCTGGTTCGACAGCGAAGGCCGCACGGTGAAAATCAAATGGGTCGCTGGCTTCCCCGACAACGTTCACTACAGCCGCCAGCGAAACACTTTTTATGCGGTCGTCAAAGTCAACAACGTCATGAAAGCCGCCAAACCCGAAGGCGTCGGTTATCAGTATGTTTCTTACGACGAGCCTCAGGTCATCGTCCAGTTCTACGATGGATATACCGGCAAGCTGGTCTACGCAGAAGGCATCTCAACTCTCGACGCAAAGAGCGAGCGTAAAGTCGCGCCGAAAGTCAGTCGCTGGCCATACAAGGAAGACTGACGACTCAGGCTGAAGATTTGAGAACCACGGAAGGTCACGGAAAGAGGAGCCGTTTCCCGTGTATTTCTTGGTCAAATCCCTGCGGAAGACTCCTCAGTTAGCGTGGCTTTGAATTGAATAGAAACTTAGCCGCCACGCCGCCGATCTCAGTTTGCCCCAGGAATTCGTTTCGTTTCCGCTCACCTGTCCAACGGTCCGCTTCCTCTTCGTGGATGATTCGAATTCCGTCGCCTGGCTCGACCTCATGAACGACAAATCTGGCGACACCAAGCTGAAATCGATCATCCGGGTAGAGCGGTGTTCCAATCGCCGCGAGTGACCAAAGATCGATCCGGAGCCACGACCATCCATCGTTGAGTTGCCTCTGTTCCACAAATTTCTGCATCTGTTCCGGTAGCGTCTCGACGGAGTCATCGTGAACCCGCACAAGCACTCTGGCAGGCGATGACGCATAGACGGCCCAGGCTGGCCAGGTGTCGCAGCAGCCAACGGCCCGGAACGCGGGAAACAGGATTGCCCCGATCAATACCGCAAGAACGCCAAACCGCGATGTGCTCTTGCTGGCCCAACTGGAAGGGAATGATCCAACCATCCGGTCGTTATTGGGCAGGTCTGACCGGGCACTCGATCGTCGTTCCGCAGTAAACAGAATGACGTTCTGCATAACGAAATAGCAGTTCCAAAGAAGCACTCCTGCTTCGTGATTCAGCCCCCACGGTCCAACGGCGACCATGAGCAGCAGATGCATCACAAGGCTCGCCGCCAGGCCGTACGCTCGGCTCTTACGAAACAGTAAGGCGGTTCCCACTAAAAGCTCGCCGACTGGCAACAGCGCCGCCGCAATCAACCAAGTACAGTCGGACCAGAATCGTGTTGGGAGTCCTGTCGCCTCACAGATAGCACTAACGAATTTCGGACCGTGCGAGTGGAGAAAACTCGCATCAAGTTTCGACCAGGTCGACCAAATGTAGATTGAGGCGGTGAACCAGATGATCGCTCTTCGTGAAAATTCGCCTGAGCCACTGACAGAACACCGTCCCCTCTCGGATTGCTCCTGGTCGGAAGTCGCATTTGGCCGCCGAGCATCAATCCGAAGTAAGGGCGTGAGAATCAAAAAGTGGTACATCCACGGTTGAAGACAGTGCTGATTCAAAAGAATCAGTGTCAAAGCGGACAGGACGAATACTAGATCGCACGCCCGTCCGATCTGATCGAGACCAGCCGAATTACCGTGCCGAGTAACTCGCAAAGCAGCGACGGCAGCATCAATCAGCAACGAAATGACAAGCAGACCGCTGAGAATACGATCAACAGATCGAGGCACATCGGTCAGAAAACTGAAGAACGGCACCGCTGGAAAATCTGACGCTGAAAACCAAAGCCGCCACGTGACCGCTATCAGGGCGAGCGCTGAGACGTCACGGAGAAGACGCAGTTGGTTCAGCATGTGTCGCAAACTCGATCTATAGTTGAGGCGGTTGGCCAGGCAAACGTTTCTCTACATGCCGGTCGGACCGATTCGTCACGTTACTCATGCTCGGCCCCGGTGGGGTCAGCAATGCTCACTCTCGCGAAGAAAGCGGCGATCTTCCACGCCGAACGACCAGATGTCAGCCCCAGCCATCGAAATCGACAATCTGGTTGTCAAGTTTGGTCGCTTTACAGCGGTCAACGGGCTTTCGCTGACGGTCAATGAGGGCGAACTGTTCGGCTTCCTCGGACCAAACGGAGCCGGCAAGACAACGACGATCAAAGTTCTGATCGGCAGCCTGCGACCATCAGAAGGAAATATTCGAGTCGCCGGATTCCAGATCCCAGCCGAATTCGAAAGAGTCAAACAGCAGTTCGGCTACGTGCCTGATACAGAAAATCACGTCGAAGAGTTCACCGGTCGCGAGAACCTCGAACTGTTCGCACGGCTCTACGATCTTCCACTTTCGACAGTTGATGAATCGCTCGCTCGGCTGGAATTGTCGGAAGCCGCAGACGTCGTCGTGAGTGCCTATTCGAAAGGCATGCGTCGCAAGTTGCTGATCGCTCGCGAGATCATGCACCGACCAAAGATTCTGTACTTCGACGAACCGACCGCGAACCTGGACGCTCACTCGACCGAACTGGTGCGAGAACTTCTTCGTGAACTTGCGTCGGAAGGAACGACGATATTCCTGACGACTCACAACATGGAAGAGGTCGAGCAAATCTGTGACCGCGTCGCGATCCTCTGCCGAGGCGAACTCGTCGAGTGCGACACACCGACAAACTTTGTAACTCGCCACGCAGTCCGAATCGTGAAAGCTCAGTTCGAACAGGAAGGTGAAGTCGTTAGAGAGTCGCTCGATCTGGACCTTGATGATCAGCGAGAACGGCTGGCCGAGATCATTCGAACGGAAATGTGCGTCCGAGTTCACTCCCAGGAGTTCGACTTTCAGGACGTCTTTCTCAAGATCACGGGGCAGGCCTACACATGATCCGCTCCGAAATGATCAAGATTCTGCTCGCCCGTGAGTTCCGCCGACTGATGAAGAATCCGTCAGCGCTGATGCTGCTCGGTCTGCTGTCGGCAGTCGCTCTGTTGATGGCAACCAGCCGTCCGGTTTCGAACAAAGGTGATCAACAGGGTAATGGCAAGGCGGCACAAGCAGCCGTCGACGTGTGGTTGATCTATGACCAGCGATCTGTGTGGCTGGACCATCTCGCAGAAAATCTGCCAGACTCGCCGACGATCCGAATCGTGCAGCGCGACCGCGTTCCCATTGAAAACGGAACGTGGAAACTACCTCCGCAGGATGCCGCCGTCGAAGTTGTGTACGGCGACGAATTCGAAACCAGACAAGGCTCGGCCTTTGGCAAAGTTGTTCTGAACGGCAGATATCCGGGCAAAGACGCCGAGGTACTCGCACCATTCTGGGACTGGTTCTGGCCGGCACTGACCGAATACCACACTCAAGGACTACGTTTTGAACAGTCGACAGAGCCGCTCAATGCGAAAGCCACCGACGCACCGACTTCGCTGGAAGACACATCCGTCGCAGACCTCGTCACGAACGAGTTGATCGCGACGATGCTCCTGCTGATCGTGATGTTCTTCGCTTGCTGCCATCTGCTGGTTTCATTCACAGCTCAGGATCGCGAGCGTGGCACGCTGGCGGCACTTGTTCTAAGCCCAGCGAACACTTCCGAGATTCTGCTGGCGAAATTCATATTCCACCTGCTGATCTCTCTGGGTGGCTGCCTGGCCATTGTCGCGATTCTGAAACCAATCGTTCTGACGCAGCCGGTGCTGTGGCTGGTCATTCTGCTGACGAGCGTTGGGCTCATGTGCGTCGGCACGTGCATCGCCACACTGGCAAAGACTCAAGCATCGGCAGCGTTGCTCGCTCTATGCTACATGCTGGGCGGAACCGTTTTGTTCTATCTGGCGACGAAATTCACAGCCTTCGCCTTCATCAAACAGCTCGCGTTTGAGAACTACACGTTTCCCATTCTCTTCGCGACGATGAATCGGCCGGTCAGCGTTTTTCACACTCCTGGACTGATCACAATGTTGGCGCTGGTCGGAATCTGGATTGGGATCGCCCGATCGTGCTTCTTTCGGTACGGCTGGCGATAGAAGCACGGCTCACAAGAACAAATCGCAGAGAACGCAGAGTTCTCGCAGAGGCTGCAGAGAGCAAGACAACTCTGCCCGTCCTCTGCGTTTTTCACCTCTCCGTCCTCTGCGATTTAACAATTGAACCATGCGACCTACGGCTTCTCGCTGTCGTCACAGTTGCAGATAATCTTGCCGCAGCCGGGGCAGCCGCCGCCGTATTTCTTCAGGAATGCAGCCTGAAGATCGACGCCAGCCACGTTGGCAATTGTCGCCAGCCAGGCCAGAACATCGGCGAATTCGAACGCCAGAGCTTCGGTTGCCGGACCGCCAGCGGCTTCGTTCTCGCGAAGAGCGGACGATAACTCGCCGACCTCTTCCATCAGCCACATAAACGTGCCGGGAATTCCGCGAGCCTCGTCTTTGTCTCCGTACATCTCCTCAATCAACGACTGCATTTTCGCGAGGCTCAGTTCCTGCTGCGGTCCGTCTGGATTGCTCACGCCGGTAGCTCCTCTGGCTGAATCAATGGCCCTGTTTCGTTCGGATCAGTGCGAATGCGGAAGCTAACGAGTTGATCCATTTTCTGGAACACGTGCGTTGTGTTGCCATCTTCGATCTGAGTTCACTACGCTCGGCACTTCGCGACGAAGACACACCGCAACTCAAACGAGTATGACTACAGGAGCATTCCACGATGCAGGAACAATCAATTCAGAAACTCAGCGACGATCAATCCGAAGACAACGTCGTCGGTCGCCGATCCTTCCTCAGTGCTGCGGCGGGAGTGGCTGCCAGCGCGGCCGCATCCCTTGCAGGATCGGCGTCAGCCCGCGACTACGGCCCGAACGCTCAGCCGGCCGGATACCCAGACCCGGACATCGTCGTCCTGGACGATCGATTTAAGAAGTACGCACTCGGCAATACCCCAATCCAACGGCTCTTCCACAGCAAAGACATGCTTTGGGCGGAAGGCCCGGCGTGGAACGGCTCGGGTAAGTACCTCGTCTGGAGTGACATCCCGAACAACGTTCAGTACCGCTGGCTCGAAGAAGACGGACATGTAAGCAAGTTCCGTCACCCATCGAACAACAGCAACGGAAACACGTTCGACTTCCAGGGCCGGCAGATTTCGTTCGAACATGGAACTCGCCGAGTCGTCCGCTACGAATACGACGGAACAATCACCGTGCTCGCCGACAAGTTCGAAGGCAAGGGACTGAACGCTCCCAACGACGGAGCCGTCCATCCGAATGGCGACATCTGGTTCACCGATCCCGGCTACGGCAGCCTGATGAACTACGAAGGCCACCGAGCACCGAAAGATGCCGACTGGCCTCGCCCTTACATCAAGGAAGCCATCTACCGGATCGACGCCAAGACCGAGAAGGTGCACAAAGTCGCCGACGACATCTTCAAGCCAAACGGCCTGTGCTTCTCACCTGACTATAAGAAGCTGTACGCCGCCGACACCGGCTCGTCTCATTACCCAGACGCGACAAAGAACATCCGAGTCTGGGATATCGCCGACGAGAAGACTCTCAAGAACGGCCGGCAGTTCGCCTCGATGGAGCTTGAGCTGAACGGCGAAGTCGTCGCTGGGCAGGCCGATGGAATTCGATGCGACGAAGACGGCAACATCTGGTCCAGTGCCGGCTGGGTTGGAGAAGGCTACGACGGCTGCCACATCTTCGCGGCCGAAGACGGAGCGAGAATCGGCCAGATTCGCCTGCCCGAAATCTGCTCAAACGTCTGCTTCGGCGGCACAAAAAGAAACCGCCTCTTCATGACCGGCAGCCAGTCACTCTACGCGGTCTACACCGAAACAAAAGGCGCTCACATTACTTAAACATCAAGAACTGAAACAAAGAAAGCCCGGCACTCAGTAGTGCCGGGCTTTTTGTTTTGGAATCGATCCCGCTCAGGATCTTATCTTCTCCAACTCAATCTTCTCCGTCAGAGTCCGATATCGTCGAGCAAGGCCGAACGCAGTCATCGCACCGATTGCGGCAGTAATAAGAAATGGACTCTGGCCGTCTCGCCAAAGGACAACAAGCCCCAGTAAGACAGATAGGATTCCCGCAGCAATTCCAGCACCTGCCATCCGTCGATCCTGCCGGTAGACCTGTTCGTCTTGAGTCATCGAATCGCTTTCCGTAAGCGGTCTACAAAAGGAACGGAGTGTGCGTTGAGGACTTGCAAAGACAAAGGAAAACTCACTCCAAACCTCCGCATCTTTTTCCTCAGCGGTCTCTGCGTTCCGTTCTTTGGCGGAGTTCAATCTGAACCGACTGCTCACTCATTTTCAGGCTTGACCGGACGATAGCGGATGAATAAACAAACGAGCCATAAGATGGTGATGCCAACCGTCAAAGCCACAATCAGACCAAAATGCTCATCACGAGCACTTCGCCACATGCGCAAAAGCGACCAAGTCGTCATGATTGCCGAGATGAGGAAAATCACGTCGAGCATTGGCTTAGCGAAGCTCGTCGTTGACTGCTGTCTTTTCGCCATAGCGGCCTCGCCTTTTCGTCAGAGGAAATCGAAAATGCCAAGCAGTCCCGAGTCACTTCTTCAGAACCAGCAATTCAACTTTTCGAAACTCGCACGGATGGCTCTCTGATTGCAGTGAGATTGTGCCTCCGCTGAGCATTGCTCCGCCGTTGGCTTCGATCAGCTTCTTCCCGATGTCGTCTTTGTCGTCGAGCTGAGGTTTGTTGTATTCCAGAACGACTTCGCCTTCGTATGAACAACGCATGACTTGGTTGCCTCGCACTTCGACTTCGCAGGTCACCCACTGATCGCCGTGATAGGTTTTCGATTTTGCTTTGGTGCAGTGGCGTTTTACGAGTTTGTCATCCATCACGACGTGCGTGTAGGGCGTGCAGAGGTTGCCTGTCGTGCGGTCTTTTGCTCCGTCTCCACCGAGAAGCTGAACTTCGATCGACGCCGGAAAATCCTGGTCAACGGCCATCGTCTCCGGCTTCTGACCGTGAAGCATCAGGCCACTGTTGCGATATGCCCAGCCTTCGCCGCCTTTGGCCTGCTCGCCGACAAAACGGTACTCAACCCGCAATCGATAATGTGAGAATGAATCTTTGTAGAAGATGTGGCCGAAACGTTTTCCAAATTCGTCGTACTTCTCGTAGCCAACCTTCATGACTCCGTCTTCAACCCGGAATGTGTTTCCAAAGTTCTCGCCGAGCTTGTGATACCTGATTTTCGGAATCCAGCCATCGAGATTCTTGCCGTTAAATAACTGGATCCACTCGCCCGACTTTGAGTCTTCCGCCATTGCGATCGTTGAAGCGAGCATCAGTGAAAAAGTGACAAGAAACACTCGTGATACGTTCATGGTAACCTTCTTGAGAATTGATAAAGGCAAGTCGGATTCATTTCCGTTTACGGTTCCAGGATTCCGTAGAACCATACACGCTGGTCAGAAGCAGAGCGACTAACAGTCCGGATGCAAATCCGCCAATATGAGCTCCGTACGCGACGCCAGCCGCCGTTTCCGTGGCGACCGAGTAAATGTCGAATCCGATGCCGACCAAAGCGTAGAGCACCAACTGCCCAGGTGGGATCGGATGAGCCAGTGGAAAAACATCCGGCCAGGGCAACGCCCATCGCAAAGCCAATCCGAAGTAGACGCCTTCCAGACCAGCGACACCGCCCGAAGCACCGATGATCGGAATCATCGAATTCGGCGACATGTAGATTTGAGTCAGATTTCCGGCCGCGCCACACAAGAGGCACACAGCCAACGCCCACCAGTTGCCGAGGTGCCGCGAGACCAACGAACCGAAGGCCCACAGGAAAACCATGTTGCCGACGACGTGCCCAGGTCCGCCGTGTAAAAATATCGGTGTGAACAGTCTCGCGACTGTCGCGAGCAAATCAGCCGTTACGCCATCAGTTGATGCAGCGGCCAGGCCGTTTCGGAATTCAAGCGGCACTGCTCCAAACGATGGAGACAACCGGGTGTTGGAAATGTCCTGAATCAGAAAAATGAGCAGACACGCAGCGATCACGGAGACGATCGGGCGATGCGGGAGCAGTCGTAGCTGATTGAGGAAACTTTTCATGAGACAAAGTCGCTGCTGAATTCTTTCCCACACTAGAGCGGGCGATGAGTTAGGCGTAGCCGTTTTGGTAACCCGAAGCGTCAGCGAGGGACAGTCAAGTTTGTATATCAATCATCAGAATCCCTCGCTGACGCGTCGGGTTACCTTTCGTGAGACGCTACGTTCAACTCGCGTTCGCAATAACGCTTCGGTTTACCGGTCAGAGTGTTCTCAAATCCTCAGTCAACGATCTCGTCAATCGATTCCAGAGCGTTCTGAGCAGCGTTCTGTTCCGCCTCTTTTTTGCTCGGCCCCCAAGCTGCGGGAAACATCTGCTGACCAATCGCCGCAGCGATTTGAAAACACTTCGCGTGGTCCGGCCCTTTTTCGTCGAGCATTTTGTAAGCCGGAGTTTCGCCGAAATTCTTCTGGGCGATCTGCTGAAGCTGACTCTTGTAATTCTGACCGTGAGTCGAGTTGCCGACCCGAGTCACTTCATCACTCAAAGTTTCAAGGACAAACTTCTTGGCCGCTCCCCATCCGCCGTCGAGATAGATCGCGGCGATGATCGCTTCAAAAACTGCCGCAAGAACGGAACTTGGGATCCGATCGTGAATTGCCAGACCTTTACCGAGCAGAAGAAAGCGATCGAACTTCAACTTGTTGCTCATCTTCGCACAGGTTTGACGACTGACCACTGCCGACTTGATTCGAGTCAGCTCGCCCTCGGAATACTCGGGGTACTTGTCGAAGAGGTGCTCGCAAACGGCGGCGCCCATGATGGCGTCGCCAAGGAACTCGAGACGCTCGTTCGACTGCCCCCTCGTTGGAGCAATGGAAGAATGCGTCAGCGAATGCTTCAGGATATTTCGATCGGAAAATGAGTACCGGATCGCCTCTTCGCACTCGGCCAGCTTTTCGTCCGGGATAAAGACACCGGGAAGCGACGGCGAGTCTTCAGAAAGATCGCTCGCCGCGCGGCCAGATTCACCTGGCACTTCAGCCTCAACAGACATCAGACCTCCACAACGGAAATTTCCGGCAAGCGCGAAACGCCTGCCTGTTTTCCGTTGAAGAAGGGGTTGGCTCCATTGCCGACCGAGTCACCTTACGTGCTCAGCGTTCGATGGAACGAGCCCCTTTTTCAACGACTCAAAACTGACCGACTCAAACTCGATGTTCGAGCCAGCGAAAATCAACAATTAATCTACGACGCGTGGCACTGGGACCGCGCGGCGGCTTCAACACCGAACTGACTCCACGCACACCCGGCCGCACCGATGAAACCAGCACTCCCCCCGAGACTCGCATAGTCAATCCGGATGTTTGACGACGGAACGGGGAACGAAAGTTCTTTTATTTCATCGCGAATCTGGCCGACGAATCGTCGACCGAGTCCGGTCTCGTTGCGGCCAAACGTAACATTGCCCCCGAAGAGTACGACGTCAGGATCGATCGTGTGCATCAGGTTGGCCGTGCCGTACGCCATGAACTTTGCCGAATCATCGATTAACTGCAGAGCCAATGGGTCGCCAGCCGTGGCCGCATCAGCGATCAAAAGCGGCGTCAATTCAGAGCCGGAATTCACCAGGTCTCGCAGCAGTGTTGAATCAGCCCCCGAGTCCAACGCGTCCTGCGCACGCTGCACGAATCCGGCTGCTCCGGCATAGGCTTCCAGCGTCCCCTTCATGCCTGTCGCACACGGTCGACCGTTTTCAATCTGGACGTAGAGGAACCCACACTCGCCACCGTGCGAATGGGCACCTTCGACGATCTTTCCGTTAACGATCAGCCCACACCCGACGCCAGTTCCGAGAGTCCACAAAGCGAGAGTATGCGCTCCTTGGCCAGCTCCACCCCAGAATTCACCATACGCAGCGGCGTTCGCGTCGTTCTGTAACGAAGCTGGCTTCTCGAAGTGGTCGCTGATGATCTGCCTGATCGGAATGTGTCGCCACTTGGGAAGATTCGCGGGCTCCATCAGAATCCCGTTCGGGATGTCCAGCGTGCCCGGCGTGGCGAGACCGATCGCGGTGATATTCCGCATTCGAATCGGGCTTTGCTCAATCGCTTCCTCGACGGCGTGCTGAATGTTCTTCAGGCCGTGCTCCGGGCCTTTGTCAGCTTCCGTAGGCAGAACGATGCTGGAAAGCGGTTTTCCGCTGCTGGTCACAACGCCCGCTTTGATATTTGTGCCGCCGACATCGACGCCGACGAAAAACTCCTGCACGCCCTTGTTCCGATCCTTCGGACTGATTGCTCGGGACATGAAATTTCCTTGAGTGGTCGCAACTGTCCGGTGTCCATTCCGGAAACGAAAGTCGCGGGATATTCAGAAAACACGAATAATTAGAAATGGATTAAGCGGTCGAGTATAGGCTCGTTTTGGAGCGAGAATCAACGTGCGTTCCGGCCACAACGCGTGACTGTGTCAGAATTTGCTTTTCTGGCCTGCTCGGTTAGCGACTTCGGTCTGTCGGAATCAGCCATGAATGCCACTAGGCAGCAACCGATTTCCGAGGCCCGACGACATACCAGTCGACGAATGCGAGGATCATGATCAGCACGAGTCCGGTCAGAATGGCCCACGTAAACGGGTTGTCGATTGTGTAGGCGGTCCCTTGATCGTCGACCGGCGGCAGGCGATTTCCTGGTCGAAGCCTGGTCAGATTCGACTCGGCAGAATCGAAGAAGTTGACCGCAAATTCACCAGTAACTTTCGAACCGTCTTTGATCTGGAAGAAGCCCGTCTGATCGAGCGGCGGTAGTTCAACGACGGCCGCTCGTGCGAGATTTCGAGTTCGAGGTTTCTCAACCGAATCGGTTTGCGTGGCATCGTGAATCTGCTGAAAGGTCAGCGTCTGCCCTGCAGATTCCGGTGGCTCCACCAGCCCTTCGAACAATCGAAATTGAATGTCCTCGTTCAATCGGTAGTTCCAACGTCGAAGCCCCGGCAGACTGTTGCGACGCTGCTCGACAAGATTGTTGATCAGAATCGGCCAGTCGGGACTCTCGGGCAGATTGGAACGCCCCAGGTCAACGTTCAAGAGAAGTGCCGTCGACCGCGTTCCGCTTAACCGCGAAAGTAACAATTGCTGCCCGGCACTGATAACCGGCGTCACGGCGATATCGATTGGCTGAACGCCGCCCCAGATGACACCACCGAGAGAAACGCCCTCAAGTAACGGGTCACGTTTTTCTTTCAGGTACGGCCCGAGCAGATCTCGCGCCGATTTCACCGCGGCGTCAGACGAGTCAATCGGCCCGACACCAAGCCACCAGAGATCCCTTCTGGATTCAGGAAGCGTTCCGCCTTCTGCAATGAGCAAATGAGCCGCTTCAGAATCGGACACCTCGATGTCAGTCGCGATTTCCAAAACGCGACGAACGGGGCGAAGTGCTGAATGATCGTCGGGCAGATTAACTGCAACCCGCACCGTTCGAACTTTGGGCTCAACCAGCGAGACAATACTGTCAGTCTCCAACCCGTCCCGCTCAGCCTCGACCGTCACGACCAGGCGGGAGAGTCCGCCTGGAACTTCGGTCTCCAGCGGCAACTCCTGCTCAGGCGACAGCTCCAGCTTGGACTGAAAGACAACTTGATCTCCGGACCGTCCTTCAACTGTCACCGACGACGGACGAGGCCCTTCGTTTCTGATTCGTAAGAACACTCGCCCTACAAGCGTCGCGGAATCGATCGTCCAGCGTGCCGCGGTGATCGCAACGTTGCTGAGCGACTCGCCGACGGCGACGATTTCGGCTTCCGTTGGCAATGGCTGATCCTCTTCCGGCAAAGCATCGGTCATGAAGACGACCTCGCCTCCGTTCTCTGCAAGCTGGACTGCCATATCCAGAGCGGGAAGAACGTCATGCCTCGGCAGCGTCGGCTTCCAACCTGAGAGTGCCGCTTCGGCAACGTCCCACTCGACGGCCGGACCGGCGAGCATCACTGGTCGACGGCCAGTAAGAATCAGCGTAGTCCGACTTCCCCGTGGAGCGTCTTTCATTCGCCGAGCCAGTTCGGCCACTGCTCGATCACGAGACGAAGTCTCGTTCACCCCAACGGCCGACATTGATGCCGAATCGTCCAGCACAGCGATCAGATGCAAAACCTTTCCCGAATCACTCACGCGCGGCTGGGCAAGAACCATTGTCAGCAACAGAGCGGCAAGCAGCTCAAGGATCAGCGAAGACGAAATCGGCAGTCGCTCACGCTTGCGACCAGCAGTGGGAACTCGAACTTCCGCTCCCCACAAATGTAACCCCGCCACAAGCAACGGGGGGAACCGTCGATGAAAGAGATGAACCGCGACGATCGTCGGCAGTGTCAACAGGCCGAGCAGCCCCAGAGGATTCGCAAACTCCATCGCTTTCAAACCCTCCTTTCAGGATGCTCGCAGAATTTCGGCGCGGGACAATTCCTCTCGACACGCAACCGTCAGCCCCTGATCGGCGATCAACGTCACCGGCACGGCATGATGGCGGCGACAGTGTAGCGCGATTTCCTCCTGCAAACTCTGCAGCCGCTGCTTGTACCCGGTAATCGTTTGCTGATTGAGATAAACGTCGGTCTCATTTCCCGATTCGATATCGATAAGCCGAGTCCCGCCGGACGCGACCGGGTCTGCTTCCCATTTTGTGAGCACCTGAACGAGCCACAAGACGCTCGCCTCACCAGCCAGTCGTCGGACGAGCTGGCCGGGCTCGTGAGGAAACAGGAAGTCGCTGATGACAACTCGAATGGCCTGACGCTTGAACGGGACAGCGTGATCGGCCAGTAGCTCGTCCATCGTGCCAAGAGCCTGAAACGGAACGTCGTCGAGCGTCGCCAGATTCTCAAGCCGCACTGATGGAGCGGGGACCTCGTCGCCCAACAGCCAGATCGACGGCTGGCTGCCCGTCTTTCCAGCCATCATCGAAAACATCGCGGACAACTGCCGCGCCATCTGCATCTTGGCAGGCGAAGTCGACATCGACCGGGAAACGTCCAGCAGGACATCCATTCGAGGACTGATTTCTTCCCGATAGAGCCGGACCATCAAAGAATCAGACCGAGCGTACGCCGACCAATCCAAATGGCGAATATCGTCGCCAGGCATGTACTCGCGGTACTCCTGGAATTCGAGCGAAGTTCCCGTCCCGCGTCCAAGCAACTCGCCAGACCGACCGGACGCCGGCATCCGCGGCAGCCCGAGCTGATACATGCTGACGGCCCGAAGGACCTCTGGATCGTGACGTGGCAAGGCGACGGTTCCCACTGTCTTTGGTAACGAACCACTAATTCACACGAATAAACACGAATCGCTCATTCGTGAAAATTTGTGTCGATTCGTGGTTCAAAGACTCTCCCGACTTGGCTCAACACTAGCAGATCTCTCATTAAGGCAACACTGGCTACCGGCCGGGAACGAGAAGCCACTCCTGGCGAACCGACTCAAGAACAATCGAGCCCAAACTACGCCAAACATCATAACGACAACACCCAGACGACCATCAGATCATAAAGACAACACATTCTCATGGCGATTCAAGCGTGCCAACGTTCCTGAAACATACCGCAATCAACACAAACACTGCCGAAAAATGGAGTTACGAATGATCCAACTCAGGGTTCCGACTCTGAATGGCACACCTCTTGCCTTACATCTGAAGTATCGCCCAGCCAAGTCACAAATGGAAAACGACAAGGGCAATACCCGAAACTGGAAGGAATACCGAGATGAAAACTGCAACTGCAAAAATCGCCCACGGATTGATCTTCGGCCTTGCAGTCACTTTGACTGGCGCAACCGCCCAGGCCGGCCTCTACGAACACATCGATGACCATTCGCACGATATCGAGCGTGAAGCCGAACGTGCTGACGCCGTCGTCAAATACAATTTTCGACACGCTCCAGCATCAGTCGTCCAGTACCTGCGGGAAGGACTTTGCGGAGTCGCCGACTCGGCTCACCGGCTGCACGAACTGACTAAATGCAGCGGCAACGTCCTGGCGATCGATGCCATGACTCAGCAGCTGGATGCACAGTTCTGCGAAGCCAAGGAAGGGGCTCTTGTCTTAGAGCAATGGGTCTACGGTAGAAGCTGCTCGGTGCAACGATTCAGTCGCTGCTTCGCCTCCTGCAAACCTCGAAGCGTCGACCGAGCCAACCTCAAGAGCCTGGACCGACGAATCCGCGAGATCGACGAAGAACTCTGCGACCTGAAAGAAGACCTGCAGAAAGTTCTGGCCTGCTTCCACCGCAGCCGACACTCGTCACGACACGTTTCGTCACACTCCCACGGCCGAGTTTCTTCGCACAGCCGGTTCGAACCAACTCGACCAATCATCCCACTGGGAACGTACGAGCGACCGGGGCATGACTTCTCACGAAGTAACTTCAGCTTCTCACGAGGAAGCTTCGGTTCATCATTCGACCGCAGCGGCTGGGACAACCGAGGCAGCTCGAGCGGCTGCAAACTTTCAGGCCGCAGTGGACGAAGCATTGGACACAGCCGGGACGTTGGCAACTCTTACATCCACACTCGCATCGGTGGATTCGGACTGTCATTCCGACTGAAATAGTGATCCGGGAACGCAACTTCCTGATCACGCAATAACTGAAACGCCCGGACAGCCAATGGTTGTCCGGGCGTTTTCTTTTTGTTGGCCGTGACATACCGAAAATGTTAATCCCACCACCAGGTATGCAGCTCGGCCGGTGGCACGGAATCGCGGACGCTGCCTTCCAATTCTCGATTACCTTCGCGAATGAACTCAACCTGCCGCAACAATCGGTTGGCAGAAATCGTTACGCCGCCGCCGACGAGCCCAATGATACTTCTTCCGGCTTTTCGGTAGTTACAGACAGACTCGACCTTCGACGGCGAGTGCCCTTTCGCAAGCGGCGCCCGAGCCTCATCGAGAAACAGCTCCATCGACCAGTCGACCTTCTGAGGTAACTGCTCCTTCTCGAACAACGCCGCAAGTATCGCCAGGTCAATGATGTTCTGCAGTTCGGCAAAGATCGGTGACACTTCGGCGACATCTTCGTATCGCTCGGTGAACTGTTTGGCGAACTTCTCAATCGACTGAGCCTGCATCGTCGCCGCAGATCGCTTGCCTGACGCACTGACCTGCTCAGACTGAGACATCAATTGGACTCGCTGTCCTGAAATCTGAAACGCGTTGCCATCCTGAGACTGCTTGAAAGCGTCGTACAACGGAGTAAACCACCAACGCTGCAGCGTGTTTCCGCCCGTACCGATCAGTTGAAGATGGCTCTTCCATTTCGAAATCTTCGGCCGCTCCAGCCCGACGGACATCAGCTTCATTCGGTAGTCAGCCTCGACCAGCACGCTCGCATAATGAGAGTTCGCAGGAACACCGAACACCGAAACATCCTGATTCCCCATCGCCTGAGCCATCTCACGAAAGCGTCGCTGAATCACCGCGGTCGTCGTCGCAAAGCTGTTTCGCTTTAAGTAGTTGTTGAACTGGACAAGCCCCTGCTGAGTTGGATCGATCGAGCAACCAATCAACGACGCGTTAGGAACGGTACGCAGGGCAACGATTAAATCATCCAGCCGCAGCGGTGGTCGACCGGTCGACGTCCCCAGAACTCGCCCGATCACGTTCGGAGCGAACCCTTCGGCCGGACCAGCGATGACGATGTCTCCCGTTTCTGGATAAACAAACACATAATCAATCCGCTGCAAACCGGCGAGAAACTGCATCTCGATAGGAACATGCTTGTTCTGGTCGGCAAATTCCCGGCTCATCTTTTCAAGACGAACCAGCGAAACCTTCCGCAGAGGACTCGAAACATTGACATCTGCAGAAAGATGCTCGGCGGCCAGAGCTTCCTGCCGCCTCTGATTCAGCCGAGCGGTCGTTTCTTTCGCGAACGCCGGCGAAACAACTCCGGCAGCATCAATCGCAATGCCTCCGAGATTTCCCTGATTTCCACCACCCTGGCCGCCGCCAGCAAACTGGGCGAATGCCGCCGAGTCACCAACTGTCAGCCCCAAAGCAAGAACAATTGCCAATCTGACAGACAGGCGACCGCTGGTGAGTACAGAGTCAGTCATCACAGTCAGCTCCAAACTAAACGCGGGTATTTGTGGCTCGCGAAACGTCGTTCTTTCGTCTCAGCCAAATCGCTAAAACGAAAAAGAAAGTGGACGTTCAACGTCCAAGTCCGTGAGACTAGCACTGCCCTCTTCCGCTCACCACGAGTTCTCTTGCCGAAAATCGGCAGAATCCGCTACAAGTCTTTTGTCCTGAAGGAGTTTCAGACAATTCTTTTCCCGTATAAAGCATGGATGCTATGCCGCTCGAATCTTTTCCGAGTCGAATTGCTGCGCGGTTCACAAACGGCCGAACCGCCTCTTTCCTGACCAGCTCAGCCTGCGGCATTCTGGCCATGTGCTGGATTCAGCAGGCTCTTGCAGGATTTGGGACGTCCCTAATCAGTCAAACGGCACTGACAATTGTCAGCCTCTTTGGATTTGGGCTCGGTCTTGTCGCTTCAAAACGTCTGACCGCGATCAAGGCTGCTGACTCGCCAAGATTTCACATCGGCTTGCAGATTTTTCTTCAATCGGTCATCGCCTTAACCGTACTCCTACCCGGCGTTTTCTACGCTGCAGGCTGGGCGGCAATCGACCTGGCGACCGGAGAGACTCTGCCAGCTTCAACGAGCGGGCAAATTGCGGCCCTATCCTGTGGCCTTGTTGTTTCATGGCTCGTGCCATTTGCTGCGAGTTCAACGCTGTTCGCTCACCAATCTACCAGAGGCAGTTCGACGCCCGTTGATTTCTCAGCTTCCGGCCGCCTGGCGATCGCTGCAATCGCCGCAGCGGTCACGATGACTACGCTGTCGGGTACGCTCGGTCTGTCAGGAATTGCTTTGGTCGCGTTGGCTCTGGGAATCGCTGGATCAGTCATCGAATCGCTGCTTGCTCTGCGAACTCAAAACACCGCATCGACCACCAACGAAGCCGTCGACACTGAACCGCTCACATCGTCTTCCTTATCAGCGACTCCCCAAGTTAATCCCAGCAATTCGCTGAATGAAATTCTGCCTGTAGCTGCCTTCGCAGTCCTGAGCGGCGTCCTCTTTGCGACGCTGAGCCGAGTCAGTGGGCAACTCTTCTTCGCGTCATCATGGCAGTCGGTTCTTCAATGCTCATCGGTCATCGTCGGGGCGATTGCCTCACGATGGCTGATTAAACGAGGGACGACATCAACTGCCCACCTCATACTGATCGGCGCGGCATGGGCGATCGCGAGCCTCGTTACCTGGCCGGCCATTGTGAGCCTGTCCCTGAACATCAACTCTGGATTGTCGACCGTAGCAATTGCCGCGACGGCTCGAGCGTTTGTCATAACGGCCTGCGTCTTCCCCGCAGGCTTGGCGATCGGAGCTGCCTCTGCCTGGCGAACAAACAACGGACATCAGACAGAATCGACAACATTCGACGGCCGTGCATCGTTCGTGATTCTCACCGCGATGCTGTCTGGATGGCTCGCCAGCCAGTGGTGGATTGCTGGTCAATTCAGCACTCAGGCGATCGTCTTAACGACTTCGGCTGTCTTCGCCATCAGCGCCGTCGGAATGTTAATCCGAAGCGAATCACGGCAAGCGATCTTCCGTCCAACGTTTGCTGCCTGCTCGATTGTTTTGTTGGCCGGTTCGCTTTTCACGCATCGCTACGACCCGACAACGTCTGCCAAACTACTGTTTGATACAGCCGTCTTCGTAGCCCATCAGCACGAAGCCAGAAGTGACATACTGCCTTACCTTGACGAAGGCCGCAGCATCGCGACTGCAGAAACAGATCACGGCACTTTGACCTTCTGGCGCTATCGCGGTCAGCAGTTGCAGGTCCGGTCGTCAGGTCTGCCAGTTTCGTCGGTCAGTTGCGACACGAATATCTGCACGCAACCTTCCGCCGAATCGCTGCAGGCGATTTTGCCGATGGTTATGCACGAAGGACCGACTCGACTAATGCTGCTTGGAATCCGGTCCGGAGCCGTCCTGCAAACAAGCATCGCCTTCCCCCTCGAATCGATCATCTGTGTCGAGCCCGACGAAAAAGTCGCCGCCGCTGTCTCAGACAACGTGTTCACCCGAGTGACTCCTAACCCGCTCGACGATTCCCGTGTGTCGCTACAAATCGCTGAGCCGCTATTGAAGCTGCGAGGTTCCAGAGACCAGGCCGACATCATCATCGCCTCGGCCGACCAGCAAGGTGTCCCTCAAGCCGCTTCAACAATTACGACAGAGTTCCTGCAAACGGCATCCGGAGCTTTGCGTGAAGACGGGCTCTTCTGCCAGCCTCTCGACTACGCCGACTTCGGACCGGACGCTCTGCAAGTGATCGTCGAAACGTGGCAGTCGGTCTTCTCAGAAGTTTCCGCAGTCGAGATCGCCCCCGGAAAGCTGCTGCTCATCGCGACAAACAGTCCTGCGGGAATCATTCGTGAAGGAATCGTTGAACGTCTGCAGCGACCGAATGTGCGATTCGCCCTGGCCCAAACAGGCTGGGACTGGAGCACTCCTCTACGACTTTCAACCTACACAGACCAAGGGCTGGCAACGGCATTCGGAGAACCTCGCGGCAGAGTATCGGACGTTTCGAGTAACCGGCTGACGTGCCTTCTCCCTTGGGAAGTCATGCGTTGGGGAGACAAGTACACGGCAATCATGGAGAAGCTTGGGCCGATTACACAGACGCTTCAATTTACAATTGGTGAAGAAGCCTATTCGCCGAAAGTCAGCAACCGCCTGGCAGAACTGACCGAGCAACAAGAACTCATTCACGATCACCCCGATGAATACTGGTTCTACCGCCGGACCGTCAAAAAACGCCTGAAAGACACTCCACAGTCCGAGCTCGTTCAGGTCAAAGGCGAAGAACCACTTCACCAACTGCATGAAGATGAGAAACGAAGAGTTGACTACTTCACAACGCTCGGTGCAGCTGCCAAGCAGAAAACACCCACACCTGACGACCTGGTAGCCGTTGAAGAATTCGCCAGTCCGCATGACCCACTGATCAGCCTGTTCCTTCATCAGGAAGTTGCTGAGTTAGCCAAACGCAATCGTCATGCGAACTTTCAGATCGAACTGCAGAATCGACTTCACAGAATTTACTTCACGGCGAGCAACGACCAGGCAGTCCGCAACGTCATTGCTTCCATCGAACTTCTCTGCGAGCACCCGGAAGCAATTCCGAATGACGCCGACAGGGGCGACCAATTGGATGCTTTGTTACAGACTCTCCATGATCGTTGGCACAACCGAGGCGAAACGCCTCCCGGATCTTCGAAAATCGTTCTTAACGATATCGAACAAAGCGTTGCCGCAATCGACAACGCTTTCAGCGAACTGGCAAGCCTCAACGATGCCCGCGACTACTCACCGAACCAATGGCAGGCACGAAAACTGGCTCTCGAGAAATCGCTGCTGCGCCCGCTGCAGGCCTATCGTTCAACCCTGATGCCGCATCACGCCAAGGCTCGCTAGGAAACGTCGGCGATTCTTTGACAGACTCGGCCTCTATCATGATGACGAGGCCGGATCGACGACGAGCCGGACGGCAGCGTCTATGACAACCTCGTCACGGCGCTGACTAACAAAAACAGTGAGTCGCCGCTCAGATTCTCGCTCGCGAATCTGAACCTCAGTTACAGAAGCAGCATTCAAGACTGACTCGACCACGAATCGAGCGTTCGAGTCGGGGAGCAACGCCAGACTCGACGGCCGGACACAGACGTCAGGCTGACCTGGCTCGACGCAAACCTTCTCCCCGTCGACATCATCGCGGGCGAGCCAGTTGCACGGACCGAGCAGCCAGGCAAGCTCTTTCGTCGGCGGTTCGAAGTGAAGTTCATTCACCGCACCTGCAAATGCGATAGTGCCTTTGTCGAGACAGACAACATTTTGAGCAAACCTGAGGACTGCGTCTGGATCATGGGTCGAGAAGACAACCGTCGTGCCACACCGTTCGATGTGTTCGGCAATCAGTTGCCAGCACCGATGAGCCAGCAGCGGATCGACATGAACCAGCGGTTCGTCGAGCACCAGCACGGCAGCTTCGGATGCGAGCGAGCGAGCAATCGCCAGGCGAGACCGCTCCCCCTGCGAGAGCGATTCAGGAAGGGCCTTCTTCAATTCTTCCAGACAGAACAGTTCCAGCCACTCGATTGGTGACCAGCCCCGCTTCGACTGAGACGGCAGCACGTACTCAATATGTTGCTCAGCAGACAGGTGCGGCCACAAGCCGTCATCCTGAGGACTCCAGAACAAAGGCACATCAGCAGGTGTGTCCGGAGCACGGAATTCAACGATGCCGGCATCTGGCTTTTCGAATTCAGTCAGTAGCCCAAGTAGTGAGGACTTGCCTGCTCCGGAACTTCCCATCACGGCTGTCACTCCGCAGGAGATCGTCAGCGACATGTCATGCAGCCGCGGCCGATTGCGCCCGGCAAGCGTAACACCTTGCAAATCCCAAACAGCTTTCGCCATATCTCCCATCGCAAATCCGTCCGACCATAAAGCCGCGTGCTTAGTCTTGCCGCGTAAGGCTCGTCATTCGCAAGTAAACCCGTGGAGCAATTCGCGCCGTCAGGACGAGCAACATGAATGGAACAAGCACCGACAGCACTGCCATCACCGACAAAGCCGCAGTCCTGCCCTGATGAATGAATTTGTAAAGACGGACCGGAAGAGGAACGATATTCCCGTCAAAGCTAAACAGCGGAATCGTTGGAGGGCACAGTATCGCGGCCGCTGTCAGATTTGCCAGACACCAGTAGAACAGCACGGCCGTCACAAGAAACATCGGCCGACACTCGCACCACCACTTCAGGTTTGCAGCATTCTTTAGCCGAGTCCGCTCTCGCGATTTCCCGAGAAGCGTCGCCAGAAACGTCGACTCCGACCTGCGAAACACCGGCAACAACACCGCAAGGATAATCGCTCGTGGAACCAGAAAGACGACCAGGGCCGTTGCCATCGGCCAGACAGTCGTTCGCAGCTCAAGCAATGGTGAGTGCTGCATAGCCACAAGAATTGCGATGCTGACGGCAAGTGCTCCGAACAGTCCCGGAACTACGATCAGCAGAAGCAGCACCGACGAAACGGCTTTCGAAAAATCACTTCGAGTCACGTCGTGACCGCGGCAAATCAACATCACTTTGCGAGCCAGAATAAGTGACAAAACTGCGCATGAAATTGCCAATGTGATCGCCGCAGTAAGATCGAAAGACGTTGACCGCAGCAGCACTCGATTATCAAGGACTCCGCCGATTCCAGACAATCCGGACCGCGTGACAATTGCCAGCGGAGCCACCCATGTCAGCAACGCGGCGAGTGTAGCGACAGTCACTCCGAGCCAACGACGCGAAACTAACACACAGTCTGCCGAACGCCACCTCGGAACGATCGCTGAAGAATTCGCAATTCCCCACCAGAGCAGAGGCACCAGGACAATCGCCTGCACAAGCACCGGTCCGATTAGCAACCTGAAAGTCGCGGCCAGGTTTAGACCGGCAGCTTGAGCATCGAACACATGAACGGTCCAGGCAGGAATCTGCAGCAGCGACGCGATTTCGAATTCCTGCATACTGAGCAAAAAAACGATCCCAAACACGGGGATGTGCCTTAGCCACTCGGTCTGCAACGGTCGATGCTGGAGTTTTGCGGCGACTCCACCATCAATCAGACGAGCACAGTGTAGCGCGGCATTTGATACCGGATCGGGCGGAGAGCAAATCCTGACGACAGCAGCGGCTGGCAGGAACTTCAAGAGAATCAGAACAAAGTAGAAGCAGTGATTCAGCCCCGGACGATGCAACAGCGACAACTCGAAAGAACGATAGCCGTACCCAATGACCAGGTCCGGTGCAACAAGCGGGCAAAGCACAAACAGCATCCACCAGAATCGTGAACGCCCCGTCGCCTGTTGGACCAACCGCGAAAGCAGGACTGACATCGGCACAGCAAGCGCAGCCGCGGCGACCGCCCCCAACAGTGTCCACGCAAACGCTTCGTGGAAACTCATTGCAGATACTCGCTCTGCAGCCACGACAGGCACGCGGCATGAGCATCACCAAGCGGCTTCAGGTCGACGCTTCTTTCGGACCATAGCTTCAGTTCCTGCACTTCTTCTGGCAACTCGGCGAAGGCAGCGGGGCCGAGTGGAATCTGCCGTGACGGCGAGCAAGCCAGCCGCGTTTCGACTTGCTTCGACAACAGAAAATCCACCAATTTCCGTGCGGCTTCAACACGCGAAGTTCCACGAATAATTGACACGGAGTTCGGGACACAAATGGCATGTTCACACGTCATAAAAACGGGCACCATTTCGACAGGTTGCCCCTCGTCGACAGCCAGAAAGTAGTCGTCGGTGTCGGTCCAGCCAAAGTCGCAGCGGCCAACGGCCACCAAATCTTTGACGACAGAATTTCCATTCACTTCAAGCAACCCGCGATCGCGCAGACGCTGGTGCCGCCACTTAGTTTCTTCTCCCCCGGCTTCGCCCCACAACGCGACGTACTGAGTCAACGTTGTTCCGAACAACGGCTTCGCCATTGCAACTCGCGAAAGACCGTCCTCCCCGAAAGCGTTCAACCGTTGAAATATGGCCTCGTGTGTCGCGGCCATCTTTTCCGTATTCACGATGAAGACTCTTAGACGGGCAGCGAATCCGGTCCAGCTTCCATCGTCAGCCTTGTACTTCGCTGGAATTCGGGCAAACCCTTCCCCCTTATACGGCTGGAGCAGGCCGAGCTTCTGCAGCTTCATCGTGCCCAGCACTTCGTTGTTCCAGAAGACGTCGCACTGAGGATTCTCGCGTTCAGCGATCAATAGATTTATCAAGCCGATCGACTTAGTTGCTTCCGTGTCAAAACGAACGACCAACCGAATGCCAGATTCACGCTCAAAGTCACGAAGAATCTCTTCGGAGTACGTCGAATCGTGAGAGCAGTAAACGACCAGAGCGTCGTCTTGAGCGCGTCCCCCCCACGACAGCAGCGCGATCATGCCCAGACAAAGCAGCGTCGCCGCGGCAGCAAACCAGGAACCTTCACGGGGCGTCATCAGCGGCCTCGCCAGATCCGTCAACGTCGGGGTTCGCTTCAGACTCTACGGTCGAGGAGCCGCTGTTGAGACTGTCTTCATGACTGGGCCGATCAAGCGAATCGAAATAGCGACGAATGCCCGACACATATCCAGGCGGAATCTCTTCTACCTCAATTGCTGTGCTGACTCGCTTCTGAAGACTTCGCACAAGTTCTCGATACTCCTCAGAAACCTCACCAGCTTCCGAAAGCCCCTGCCGGCGCATCGCCATCAAACGACGGTTCTCGTCGAGATTTCTACTTTCCCGCTCGTCTCGAAACGCAGTTTCTGCTCGGTCATTTTCCCTGGCGGCAACTCGTCCGCTACCTTGCCCAGATGAACTATTTGTCGACCGGCCTGCCGTCTTGCCCTGGCTCGTCGCCCCCGGCTTACCTTCATCTTTTGAACCAGATTGCCCATTAGTCGACGCAACCTGCTGATCAGGTGAATTCGGCGCGCCTTCGTTTTCGCCATGCTGATCATTCCCAGAATTCTCTTTCCCATCTTCGCCCTGCATCTTCGCGTACTGGTCAACGAATTCTTGAATCCTCGCCTCGTCGCTCTGACCTGACTTGCCATCCTCAGACCGAGCCAACTGTTTCGCCGATTGAATCGCGTTCAGAGCCTTCTCCAACGATGCCAGTTGCTGAGCGTTCTGAGCGATCTCGCGCATCTCCTGCTGGGCCAGGTCGATCGATTCTCGTGCCGCAGCTGCCGCTTCCGACTTTAAGTCCGGCTCAAGACGCATCGAATCGAGCTGACTCATCGCTCGCTTCATCGCGGTTTCCGCAAATTGAGACTCAAGCTGATTCCCAGCAAACCGCTGCAACTCGGCAATCTGTTTCCGAACCTGACGCTCCCGTTCCTGGCGATCAGCTTCGTCATCTGACGACGCCAACTCCGCAAGCTCATCCTGCAAAGTCGCAAACGCTTCGTCGAGCGAATCCGTCTGCCCTTCTGCCAAATCTTCAACCCACTGCTGGCTTCCGTTACCAGCCTGTCCCAAAAACTGATTGGCCTGAACACTCTCAACCAGCCGCGCAACATCCTGATCTTTTTTCGCCTCACGCCAACGGGCCTCGACCGATCGCTGACGACTCCCTAATTCCTGCAAACTGACAGCCGACCGATCATCCGTCAGCCGCCGCAACTCGGCAGCAAGTTCCGCCAACGATTCTTCGGCCCCATCTGCCAGTACAGCCAACTCTCGCCGAGCGGTTAATTCAGCCGCGCGAATGGAAGTCTCCCTTCGTGAAGCTTCCAGGTCCCGCCGCACAGCAACGGCCGCATTTGCAGATTCCGCAGCTCCAAACGGATCCAACTGAGGAAGAAACAGCATGCCAACGACAAGTACGACTGCTCCGCCAGCAAGACGAGCTGCTGGCTGTCGCCATCGCCACGGCACGACCTCGGCCGGTCGAATCCCCGCAGCAACCTTCTCGGCCTGCTGAGCAACAACGCCCTGATAACCACCGCTGGGAGACTGCAACTGAACGAGCGTCAGAAACAGTTCATCCGCTCCGCAAGTCGTGTCGATACTCCGAGCCGCCTCGCGCACCGTCGACTTCTGAGCAGTCCCGAGTGCGATCAACACAGCAAGCACCGGCAGCACAGCGAGTGCATCCGCCGTAAACCAATCCGGGCCAACACCACATAGTCGTCGAATCAGCAACGCGACCAAACAGGCAGCACCAAGCCAGCACATCGTCGAGCTGAACTTCACACACAAGCCTGCGATCCGAAGGCGCGCCACCACTCGCTGAGTAAGCCGCTCAGCGGAAGTGCGCTGCAGTTTTTCCGTGGATCGGTCCACCCAAACCATCTCCGAACGCGACACCGTCCTCATTTCAGGACATGAGTCTACAGCCGGCGCAGACCGACTCGCAATCCGCTGAATCTGCCAGTCACTTCGCTGCCTCGGATTTTGTCCAGCCCGGCCGATTTCGACATCGCGACGAGAACTGGCTTCGCGAACACAGAACGATAGCCGCGCATCCTCAAGACAGTCGTTACCGACGCACGGTCAGACGGAGAACAAAGATTGCTCCGATGAGCAGGATGGCGTTGCCAGTCCACATGGCCCAGGCAGGATTGACGGAGCCGGACTTTGCGAGACTCATCATCAGCAGGACGACCGGATAATAGACCAGCAGGATCGGCAGGAAGCACAGAAAGAATGTCGTCAGAAACTGACGCCGAGCCTGCAGAATCGAAAACGGGCCGCCCAACAGTGCAAAGAAGAAGCAACTACAGCTAAGAGCAAACCGGTTATGGAGCTCGGTGTTGTGCTTCCGCGACTGACTGGTACTCGCGATGATCTTGTTCGACTGTTCGGCCATCGGCGTTTCAGCGAGTGCGTCGAATTCGCCCACCGCCAAAGCAAACGCCGTCCTGATCGCACGTGCGTCTTCGGCCTCCTGGCAGTTGTCGCTGAAGTCGTCGAGCTTCTCGCGGATCGTCGAAATACTCAGATGACGCGGCTTTACTTTCTGACCACTCATGGGAAGCGGCAGCTCGATGTCGCCCTCCTTGAGCCGAACCGAAATTCGCCCCGGACCGGCAAACCGAGCATCGACCGGCTGCAGAATGACTCGCTCTTTTTCAAGGTCAATTCGCAGAACAGCTTCACGCACCTGTGCAACGTACTGCTCACCGCCGACCGTGTATCGCAGGTTCGGTCGGTAAAGTCGTCGCTCCTCTTTGTCGACTCCTGAAACAGTGATCGCCCAGCCCTTGTCCGGGTACTCGACCATGTGCTGAGCCGAAAGCACGTCGAAGAAAATGTCCTCCATCGCCAGCGTGACAACACGCTGGATGTTGGCCATCGACCAGGGAATCACCTGATCGTTCAGCAGCAACGAACAAACAGTCAGCGTTCCCCCAAGAAAAAACGCAGGAGCCAACAGCGACAACACGTTAACGCCCGCCGCCTTAGCAGCGGTGATTTCGTAGTCAGCAGCCAGCCGCCCATAGACAACGCACACAGAAAGCAACAACGTTGCTGGAATTGTGAACGGCAGCAGGCTTGGAACGACGTACGGCAGGATTTGCAAAACCTGAAGCGGGCCGAGACCTCGCTCGGTGACTTCTCGGAAAACGCCGACAAAGACCAGCAGCACGGTCATGATCGTGATCACAAGCAGCAGCACCTTGATCAGGTCGATCAGGATGTAACGCTGCAGAATTCTCATGCCGGCATATATCCATCGGCGGAAACGCCGAATATTCGAAATCAGCTAAAACGCGGGAAGTGTCTCGACGCACCAAAAGTCTCGTGCGGAGCAACAATGCGCCAAAACGCACGCTGCAACTCCGGCCGCCAAGCTCAGACGCTAATTACGGAAAACGACGTTTAAGGGTCAAGACGAGATCCTGCCTCGAACACGGAGCATGCCGCTTCATACAAACTCGTAAGATGTTTATTCAGTGTAGGATACAGCAAACCGACCGTGTCCGTCCCAGTCAGTCTGGCACGGCGAAACCGGCATTGTCCGAAAAGTCAGCCAGAGACACCGGGACCGGCACCAAGAGACCAGACCGTGGCGGACTCGCCCTGGCTGACTGATCTGTCAGGCTTCGTTGGAGTTAAACCGGTGATCTGTCCGAAACCACTTCCGTTGGAGTCGCTCCCCCACTCCTTCCAATCGAGCGGACATTGCTCACTTGGAAAGTGTGACTCGACAAACCACTCGACACATTTCAGCGAGTTTTAACATGGAATTGTTCACAAACGCCTCAGACGACCAGATCGCTCTCATGGGCTGTGCCGCGGCACTGCTCTTTTCGGGCGGGCTGATGTACATCAGCTTTTTCGTCGGTCGACACGGGCAGAATGAAGAAACAACAAGCCGTTCCATTCCGATGGCACCGGTCCAGAAGACGGATTCCGATTCGTCTGAACGGAAAGCTGCCTGATTCGTCAGGAACGGTATGACCGCAGAGTCCACTCGGCCAATTGGGTCGAGTGGACTCTGTCTTGCGCTGTCAGCCGCTTACGAAAACGCTCCGTCAAACAACGTCAAAATTGTGGGCGAGGCGACCAAGTCAGATGCTCGTAACCAGACTTTTCACTGCAATTCAGCTCGAACTCATAAATCGACACAGACGCGCCAGGCTGACACTCCAGAGCCACACTGTTCTGTCGCTCCCGCAATCAGCCTTTGCTTCTTGAAACAGCACGGCCGTGCGAACACCATATCAGCACTACTGAATCCGCTCCCCTAGTTATGAAGCCCCCTCTCATCCCGAGTGGTCTGTCAATCTGCAGGAAGAATGCCATGCGAACTATCTGGAAAACAGTTTCCGTCTTCAGCATCTTCGGGCTCGGGTTCCTTGCAGGCACGATGCAGTGGTCCGCTCAATCGACCGCCGTTGCTCAGAATGACGACGAAGGAGCCAGCGAAGAAGTCACCAAGTCCATCACGGCCGCCTACGCCTCTTTGCAGACAGTGCGAAGCAACCTGAACCAGGAAGGCCGCTACACTCCGGCAGCTAAAATGCTGAACGTCACAGGCGTGATGGCAGGCGGCATCGATGCGATGGCCGATCTTGAATCTGGTCAGGGAGTCGACCCGGAAACTTTCGGAGCTCTGTACGCAGACATGGCTTCTGACGAGGTTTCCATCGATCTGGACACCGACGAAAACGGCCGACTGACCTACAAAGGCAAGGTCATTCGCATGTATTCGATTGAGCGTCTCAAGGCCTTCTACAAGCAACGCCTGAAGTTTGCTGGCGATGACGAGGAAACTGCCGGCTTCTGATCCTAATCGAAGCCGCTACACTCCCGCGCATGGCACTCCTCAGCATAAAAGACGTCCGCTTTACGTTCACACATCCAGTTCTCCTGGACGGCGTAACGGTCAACATCGAACGTGGCGAACGCGTCGGGCTTGTCGGTCGGAACGGCGCCGGCAAGTCGACCCTTCTCAAACTGATCGGCGGCGAACTGAAGCCCGACGACGGAGGCGTCACGCTCGAAGCCGGCGCACTCCTGGCATCGCTGACTCAGCATGTCCCCGACGCCAAAGGCGGATCGATCTTCGCACAGGTTTCCGACGAAATTCCGAACATCGGCGCAGATATCGCCGAATTCCGATCACTCGATTTGAAGTCTCATGCGGAAACACTGACGGCGGACGAGCAAGCGCGGATGGACTCGGCCATCGAGCGAATCGGAGCCGAAGAACGAGGCTGGGACGCTCTCCACAGTGTCGAGCGTACGCTGCGGGAAATGTCACTTGATCCGGACCAGACGTTTG
>CALSLT010000014.1 GCA_943787265.1 uncultured Planctomycetaceae bacterium
CTGCTGTGGATGCGTGTCGAGAAGCGGGCCGCTCCGGGAACGTTAAAGATTGCGATTGGCGGGTTGCGATTCTTCTTTCGACAGACGAGTCCTCGTGAATGGACGGTGCTGGATAAGTTTCGTCTTCCCAAAGAGACGAAGCTGCCCGCGGTGCTGACGGTCGATGAAGTGCAGCGGATCATGAACGCGATTCGGTTGTCTCGATTCCGAGCGTATTTCTGGACGGTGTATTCATGCGGGCTGCGGCTGAATGAAGCACTCGCTCTGCAGGTGGGCGACATCGATTCGCAGCGGATGCGGATTCACATTCATCGCGGGAAGGGGGCGAAGGATCGACTGGTGCCGTTGCCGGCTTCCACGCTCGACGTGTTGCGTGCGTACTGGAGGACTCATCATCACGCGAAGCTGCTGTTTCCAAAGACGAATGTCAAAGGCGTCGTGACCGGCATCGTGCGGCAGACGATGAGCGAATCGACCGTGCAGGGAGCGCTGCGGCGCGTCGTCGTTGACTTGAAGTTCACGCGCAACATCAGCGTGCACTGCCTGCGGCACAGCTACGCGACACACCTGCTGGAAGCGGGCGTCAACCTGCGAGTGCTGCAGCAGTATTTGGGACATTCGTCGCTGAAGACGACGTCGCGGTATCTGCATCTGACGAGTTGCGGCCAGGCAGAGGCGGTTCGAAAGATCAACGGAGTGATGCAGATCGACTGACGTCGTGGTGCCCACGCTGGGCGACGTGTGCGCAAAATATGGAGCCGCGTACATCGACCGTTATGGACATCGCATGCCGACCGAACACCGTCGCGTGCTGCAGTTGATCGCCGACTGCGGAACAGGACGACTCGGGTCGGCGAGCTACCGCTGCGCGCAGTGCTCAGCGGACGGGCGTAACGCCGTTCATCACACGAATGCTTCGTGCGGCAACCGGCACTGCCCGGGCTGTCAGACGGCGAACAACGGCGAGTGGTGTGTGAAGCAGACGAAGAAGCTGCTGCCGTGTGAATACTTCTTCGTCACGTTCACGATCCCGGCCGAACTGCGGAGCTTTGTGCGGTCCAATCAGGAAGTGTGTTACCGGGCGATGTTCGACGCAGCGGGGTTTGCCTTGAAGACGGCGCTGGCCAATCCGAAGTTCTGCGGAGCCGACCCCGTCGGCTTCACGTCCGTGCTGCACACGTTCGGGCGGGACATGAATTATCACCCGCACGTGCATGTCATCGTCCCAGGTGGCGGCATGAGTGGTGGCGCATGGAAGTCGACACGGCCGGGCTTTCTGGCTCCGGTGAAGCTGCTCTCAATACTGTTCCGCACGGAATTCGAACGACTGCTCAGGGAGCAACTGACGGACGTCGTGCTGCCACCCGCTCGCGAGTTCCGGCGTGAATTCGTCAGCGATGTGGAAGCGGTCGGTGATGGAGTCACCACGCTGAAGTATCTGAGCCGGTACGTCTTCCGCACGGCAATTACCAACGACCGTATCGTCTCCATGATCAACGGCCAGGTGACGTTCTCATATCGTCGCAGCGGCGAACAACGCGATCGCCTGATGACGCTGCCGGTGTTCGAGTTCCTGCGTCGGTTCCTGCAGCACGTGCTGCCCCGACGCTTGCAGAAGATTCGGCATTACGGTTTTCTAAGCCGCCGTTCAAACATCGACCTCGACGACGTGCGCGCCGCGATTCTCTATTCACTGCGGGACGTTGAACCGGACCTTGAACTGGAAACATGGACCATTCCGCCTCTGCGGCCGGTCGAAGATCACGGTCTCCGTTGTCCGAGCTGTGGCGGCCGACTGATCTTCCAGGCATTCCACCGCATCCGCCCTCCGCCACTGACGCAACGAGCCAGCTTTTTCAGCTCTCTCACCATTCGCCGCTGACACCGTCCGGCAGCGAACTCACTTTCCCTGCGCGCCGACACCGAAATACATCATCAAAAACACGCCCCAGAGAAAAACAACCACCCGCACAACCCGCCGCACACAAATTACCTGCCACACGACGGCCAACAACCAACCACTCGCGCACAAAAAAGCCCGAGCAAATCACCCGGGCTTGTTGAACAAAAGATTAGAACTCGGCTACGCGAGTTTCTAATCCACTGGTGTTATCCGCAGTCACGTTGCGTCGGCGACAAACACGGAGAAGTATCCATCGGTATCATAGCCGACCATTTCCGGCCAGTCCCCGTCCATGAACGATATTATTTTGCCGTGCAGTCCTGAGTTGAGCCATTCGATCGAGATTGACGGATAGAAACGAGACATCCATTCGTGAGCCTCTTCGTTGACCGTTTCATGTTTTGCAACCGATTCGGCGGCGCGTTCGTCGGATGACGGATCTGCGTGAAACCAGCCATCAAGATCGTCACGCTGCGAATCAAAGATGAATGGTTGGATCACGCATGAAAAGCGATATGTAAACCGCAGGAAGTCCGCGAGAGAATTAAATGCTGAATCTGGCCAACGGGCAGCGTGCAGCGCTTCTTCTGTTTCCGGGTCGACGGTGACACATTGGTGCAACGTCGGTAAACAGTTCCGGAACTCTGACAGATCGTAGGACATGTGCATTCAGTTGGCGGATAACGCCGACCATCAGCCGGTTTGTGGCAGTTGATGATCCATGTGATTGCGGGCCGACCACAACTCGGCTGCATGGTGTTGTTATCCGACGACTGTCGGTTGGTAGGGGTTATCAGGGTCGGCTTGCTGCACTGTAGGTTCACTCTTGGCTTGTGCGTGCGATGAAGCGAATTTAGTCGGAAATATCCGACCAAGAATCCAGCGACTGCCAAAGAGCAATAGGAACAGGACTGTATACCACACACCTGTCAGCAGCGGACTGAGAAGCAACGTAAACGACCGGCCAGTATCACTGGCCCATTCCTCGGACGCACGCTGCGCCTCAGGGGTGCCGGGATCATATTTATCGACCTCTGCGAGGAGATGCGCGTCGAGGGCCCAAACGTACTGCGCCAGCATGAAAGTTCCGCCAATCATCGCGACAAAACACAAAGCACAGACCAATGCGGGGTGAACTCGCCGCCGAACGCAAAGCGACGCACACCAGACAAGTGCGGGCAGCGCGAACCAAGCAATAAGAAGGACGGTGTGGAGCATCTATTCGGACTCTGGATCTGTCGGATAACGCCCGCCGTAACCGGGCACGAACGGAAAGCTTGGATGTCAAGTGCCGCGTGAATGAGTGCTCCGGTTGACGGCTTTGTTATGCGGCCACGCCGAAGCGACGCGGTAAATCTATTTCGAAGATGCGGGGCGATAACTGAACTGCCGCAACCTTTCGACGGCGAACAATGAGGTTTTTCCGCTTGAGGCTGTAACCAGGACGTAGTTCGGCTCGAACCGAATGGAGTCAACTGCAAGAGAGTCATCACCGGCGGTGCTGTTCGGTGATGTCTCATATGTATAACTAAGGACAACGTTTCTCACGTTGGCCGAATCGTGCTGTTCGCCCGGGGATGCGTTGCTAAGCGCAGCTTCAGCGGCCCGATTTGTCAGGAGCGGAGCCAAGGTTGCGATCACGAAACCGATCACGCAGCCTGCCACGATGTAAGAAGCCGCTTTTTGTCTAGGCAATATTTCATGTACGTTCACAATACTGTTCTCCGGATCAGGTAGGAAGGTGGCTCTATGAAAACCGAACAACGTTGGAGTGGACCAGGAGCTCAAAGAAATCCGGCTAATTGCCGCATAACGTCCGCCGTAACCGGGCACGAACGGAAGACTTTGATTTCAGCTGCCGCCTGAATGAGTGCTCCGGTTCACGGCTTTGTTATCATGCGAATTGCAATGCTCGTTAGGTCTCGAACCAGTATGCATAGACAGTGAATGTGGAATCGCCGTTGTCGGCGATGCCAACGTTGAGGGCTCGCGTTCCTTGTGATCCGGGTGGCGGGACGGTGAAATTGCCACCAACCAACGTTTTAGTTTGGACATCCCACCATTTTTCGCCAATATCGCGGTCGAGGCCGGAGTTCGACTTGCGTGCAACGAGTTCGGCAGGCGGGACAAAATCCACGTCAAAGATGTTTTCGATTTGGTCGGTTGTGGCAATGAATTTGAACGCGATTTGGTCATCTTGGAAACCGTGTTCGTAGTAGTAGCCAAGTGGTTTCAGAACAAGTTCCGGATCGATGTACATGACGTCGCGGCAGTATTGAATCTGCTGTCGGCTGGGGCTAGTCGTAACGTCCGGCGGTGGAGTGCCGAACGGATCGAAGGAGCATCCAACCACAAAAAGAAGACACACCAAAGCGAGAAGTCCGATCTGACGCGATTGAATCTGATTCATGGCTGCCTGCTGTGGACCGCAAATCCAGTGAGAAGGGAGGCCCGTTGAAAAACTCGGCCGACTGACCTGGTCAGAAGATGCGTTCGCGCTATCCTGCTCGGTGTCTTGATATTGAGCGATGGAGGATGACTGATGGCTCTTGGTGAGCGTCGTTCGGAGCGGCAGCAGGAGTTGTGGGTGGCGACGGCGAAGTTGCCGGCGTCGATCGGGCATGTGTTTTACGACGCCCTGAATCGTGTGCTCCGTGACGGGGAGTTTGACAACTTTGCCGAGTCGCTGTGCGAGCCGTTTTACAAAGAAGGTGGTCGTCCAGGCATTCCGCCAGGCGTTTATTTCCGCATGATCTTTGTGGGGTACTTCGAGGGAATCGATTCGCAGCGAGGCATCGCCTGGCGTTGCCGGGACAGTCTGTCGCTGCGGAAATTTCTCGGGTACGAATTGCATGAGAACACGCCTGAGCATTCGAGCCTGACGCGCATCCGTCAGCGTCTTCCTCTGGAAGCGTTCGAGCAGGTCTTTGCGTTCGTGTTATCGCTGGTCGAAAAGCACGGGCTACTGAAAGGTAAGACCGTCGGCGTTGATTCGACTCTGCTGGAAGCCAACGCGGCAATGAAGTCGATCGTTCGCAAGGACACCGGCGAGGACTGGGAAGCATTCGTCCGCCAGTTGGCCGAAGCTGACGGCGTCGAGATCAAGAACGACGATGACCTGCGAAAGTTCGATCGAAAACGCAAAGGCAAGAAGGTTTCCAATCAGGACTGGCAAAGCTCAAGCGACCCTGACGCCCGCATCATGAAAATGAAGAAGGGGCACACGCACTTGTCGTACAAGCAGGAACACACGGTCGACCTGGAAACCGAAGCGATCCTGTCCGCCGAGATCTATTACGGCAACGAGTCCGACGGCAACACGCTGCTGGACAGTGTCAACACTGCCCAAGGCAACCTGCAACAGTCCGACAGCGAAGCGGTGATCAAAGAGGTCGTCGGCGACAAGGGTTACCACAAGAACGAAACGCTGGCGAAGTCCCGGGCGGATGAATTGCGAACATACATCTGCGAGCCGGATGGTCCGAACCGTCGCTGGACGGACAAGCCTGCCGATTACAAAAAAGCGTACTGTGCCAATCGACGTCGCCTGAAAACCGACCGCAACAAGCGTCTGCAAAAATTACGGAGTGAACGAGTCGAACGCAGCTTCGCCCACGTCTGCGAAACCGGCGGAGCTCGCCGCACCTGGCTGCGAGGCCTGGAAAACAACCGCAAGAAAGTGCGGCTGACAGTCGCCGCTCACAACCTTGGTCTGATCCTGCGAAAACTACTCGGCAGCGGCAAACCCCGAGAGTTCGCCGGTCTCCGAGGGCTGCTGTTTTCGGTGTTCTCGACCGTTCAGATTGCAACCAGACGCTGCCACAGACTCATCAGCTCCGCAAGCTCGTTCCACCGCCTCTACTGCCACCGCAAACACCATCCAATTCGGACCTCAATCTGCACACCATAATTCGACGTGATCATTCTTCTTGAAAACATAACTTGTAATTCTGTGGACGCGGCCTTTGCTGGAAGATCCCGTACGCGGCCTTTGTCTGACCAGCAAGCCAATCATCCTTGTCCAGTTTGAATGCCAACAATCAATCAGCATTCGTCAACACCAGTGAAAGTACGGCCATAGGTAGTGGCCGTCAAGCGATTGGGTTGCGTATTCGAAATGAGCACGTATGTTTTATCCGTACGCGGCCTAATCCGGTAACTAAGGAATCGGCCTAACACGGTAAATACGGAACGGTGGCCTCATCCTTGAATCGAACGGTGACTGATGAGTTCGGAAATGAATCGTGATACCGTGCCCGAGAGCGGTCGTCCTGAAACATTGGGCGAAGCAATCAAGTTGTTTCAACCGGTAATGATCAAGCGCCGAGTGCCATTGAAATCTCGGAAATACTTTGTCCGTTGGATCGAACGGTTCGATGCCTTTCGAACAAGTACCGTCAGGCGGTCATTCCGGACGCTTAACGACGACGACGTTGCCGCATTCCTGATCGACCAGCATCGCCGATTCGCCCCGCCCGAATGGCAACAGAAACAAGCTCAACAGGCCGTGGTTCTGTTCCTGCGGAATGTCATCGGGTTGACGGAAATCGACACCCGTCGGATCTCCGGCCGGCTCCGTGGTGGTGAAAGTTCAACCGTTGACGACGGGCAGACGATGAAGGAAGTCGCCGTTCTGGTAGATCAGTCTCGCCCAGAGTGGTATCAGCAAGTTCAACGCGCCTTGAGAACTCAGCACTACGCCCTGGCTACCGAGCAAGCTTACCTCGACTGGCTTGAACGGTACGTCGTGTTTCACGGTGAGGCCGATCCCCGTGAACTGGGAACGAATGAAGTGCGAGAATTTCTGGAGCATCTCGCCGTTGAGCGAAACGTGGCGGCCAGCACGCAGAACCAGGCATTTTCTGCGTTGCTCTTCGCCTATTCGAATGTGTTTGAAGTCGAGCTGAGCGACTTGTCCGGAACATCCCGGGCGCGTGGTGACAAGCGGCTCCCCGTTGTCTTGACGCTGGACGAAGTTGATTGCTTGCTTGAGGAATTGAACGGTCTGCCGAAGCTCGTAGCTCAGTTACTCTATGGCTCGGGCTTACGCTTGCTGGAAGCGTTGCGTTTGAGGGTCAAAGACGTCGACCTGGGATACGGGCAAATTGTGGTGAGGGACACCAAAGGGAACGTAGACCGGGTGACCTATCTTCCTGGATTGCTGGCAGAAGCGCTGCGGGAACAGGTCGCAATCGCACTGGCCCTGCATGAGCAGGACATTACTGAAGGGTACGGGCGAGTCTGGCTCCCATTTGCGTTGGCCGAAAAGTATCCCAACGCAGAGCTTGAGCCAGGCTGGCAGTACTTGTTTCCAGCGGCGAAGTTTTCGGTGGATCCCCGGAGCAAGGTAGTGCGACGACACCATCTGGGCGAATCGACAATTCAAAAAGCAGTGAAGCGAGCAGTCGTCGCGGCAAAGATTTGCAAACCGGCAACATGCCACTCACTTCGGCACAGTTTCGCCACGCATTTAATCGAGTCTGGCACAGACATTCGCACCGTGCAGGAATTGCTCGGCCACAAAGATGTATCGACAACAATGATCTACACGCACGTCCTGAACCGTCCCGGCGTCAGCGGGTGCAGCCCTCTGGACCGACATCACAAACCGCGCTGACCGAGTCGGTGTCGGACAGACTGTAAGCACGGTCGGTTGCGGCCCATCTCATGCGGCCGTAATTCGGCCTCAAGAAAGTCTCGACTTGTAGAGATTTGATAGAGCTGTCCAGCAGCCAGTCAGTACTTAGTGCCCATCGTCGCGAATCGCGATCCAGCATTCCACAAAGCAGGAAGTCGGTCAAACGTCATCTGCCGTCGCATAGAGAAGTGATATTTCGCCAGTCTCATAGGTTGTAGATCACGGGTTCGATTCCCGCCGCGACCATTTGAAGTCTGCCAGCGATGACAGACTTCACACATCTGACGCGGTGACTGTTCGACAAGACCTACGATCTCCGGCAGAAAGACGTGTCTACATTCAAACGTCGAAGCCGAGGCAAGCCACTGCCGTTCGTGTGGATTCAGCACGGCGCCGTGACAAATAGAGTCGCATCCTCGTGTGGCCGCTAAACCTTGTCGATTTGCGGCAATTCGTACTCGCCAAAACGAGCCATATAGAGTAAACTCTAGGTGTCTCACTCATTGGGGAGGGCGGAGCATGGTCGGCGTCTACATTCGTGTCAGCACTCTGGATCAGAATACTGCTGGACAACGAGCGGCAATCAAGAGATGGCTGACCGGAAATCAGATTTCGGACGTCCGCTGGTTCGTGGACAAGGCCTCTGGCGATAACACCGAGCGACCTGCGTTCAAGAAATTGCAGGAAGCAATTTTCAACGGCGAACTTGAGACCGTCGTCGTTTGGAAACTGGACCGCCTGTCACGCAGCCTCAGAGACGGAATCAACGTGCTGGCTGACTGGTGTGATCGCGGCCTAAGGGTGGTCAGCGTGACGCAGCAGATCGACTTCAACGGCACGCTGGGCAAGATGCTGGCGGCTGTCCTGCTGGGCGTCGCCGAGATGGAGCAGGAAACCCGTCGTGAGCGGCAGGCCGTCGGCATTGAAGCCGCACGAAAGCGAGGAGTCTACAAAGGGCGCAAACCCGAGACGTTCAAAGCTCAGCCGGAGCGGGCCAGAAGATTGAGAGAAAAGGGCCTGAAAGACCACGAGATCGCGACAGCTCTGGGGAATTAGCCGGAGAACCGTTCAACGCTATCTCCGATCCCATTGATTCGGCAGCATTGAGGGGATTCTTTGTCCGTTCGATCTCAACTCTCGCAACCGCCAGAACGAGTTCCCTGCACTTCTCCGGAACGTCGCCACAGACAACAACGCAAAGCTCGATGGCATCCGACAGCGCCGACTCACTCAGAATCTGCCTCTCGCTGAAATTGCGTCCATATCTACACTTAATCTACACAAAACTGCGCCTACGAATCTTTTTTCGTTTGCTAATATTACTTCCTAGCCCCTGTGGTGAACTGCTCCATGTGCCGGCGGCTTGTTGTGACGTAGTCGTGACATTTCTCGTCTACCACAAGCCGAGAACCCGTGAATTCGCTCGGTGAAGCGCGTCAGTGCGATAAAACACGCCTGGCCGACCAGATTCGAAGTTCTGAACGCTACGACGCGATATTCTGAAGAAACACCGGCTTGTCGTCTCCCGTCACCAACAGCCTGACACAGACACACGCTCTGTTTCTGCAGTGGTGCTGTCTGCAAGCCTGCAGAGAAGCCAGAAGATAACCCCCTTGAAACCGAGCCGAGCCTGGTCAGGCATTACCCTCAGAGGCTCCTGTTCGCCGCCTAACGAGATTCGAAGCACATACTCGACAGTCCTCACGGCTGCACCCAAGCCCGTCGCAGGGGCTCCTCGGGGCTCTGTCAGCTCAATTGGCGTTTGTGAGCCGTCCAGGAATGGTTTGCCGAGCGTTATCAATGCCTGCGAATTGCTCTTCAGGCCAGGCATGTTCTCGAAGACTTCGCTGCGTGTAACGGCATAGCTCGCCGATCGTCTCAGGCATTTTGTTGTTCATCTCGTTTTCGTTCTTGCGTCTCATGGCGTCAAGAATCTCCTATAGAGGGGTAATTACTCTCTTATACACGCATTGTATGTATGTATGTTTGTTTGTTGTGTTGTATTGACAAGACTATTTAAGGTGTTGCAGTCAAAGAGTTTAATGGCGTCAAGAATGGTGTCAAATGGCGTCAAGCGTTTGACACCATTTGCTGTGATTTCACAGCCTGTCAAGGTTTTTCTCTTTGAGTTTGACACCATTTGTGACACCCTTATTTGTTCAAACGGTCCGGGTTATCATCTCAGTTATTGAGCCGTTCGAGGCTGTGTCTTGTCGCACCGAGACAAAGCCAGTTTCGACAAGAGTCTTCAAGACATCGTCACGATCTCGCGACTTGAGGTGCTGCGTCTTGCGGGTGAAGACTCGACGCTTAACCTCTTCGCCTACAACGAGTTTCGACAGCGCTCGCTGTACCTCACGCTCCCAGTCGTTATGTGCGACGTGCAGCCCGGCCTTGTGCAGCATTCGACGTGTCAGCCAGTTCGACAGGGCGATTGCATGCTCGACGTCATGCAGCTCAATACAGGGCAACTGCCCCTGTTCAAGCATCTCGGGCGTTGCTCGGCTCACAGCGAACAGCAGCGCGAGCTTGTTCGTCTTCTCCGGCGTTCGAGACCACACGCCGCACGCTTCCTTCGCTTCTGTCTTTCGTCGCTCGCAGACCTGTCGCATGTGGCTGTCAGCTCGCTCGAACGCTTCCGGCGTGTGTTCGACTTCCAGCGGACGAGAGCCGTCCAGGCTTGCGAGGTTGCCCTCGTGCGTCGTCAGGGCTCGCCATGCCATTGCGGTCCTGACGATGTTGTCAGGCAGCGGATACCGCTTCCTGTTGTGCTGAGGATCGACGTAGCCGTTATTCGTCTCCGGCACTTCGAAGACCATGAATCTACCGAGCAGCCCGTCTGTGACGTTTGCAGCGGTCAGTGACTCCCAGAAGTTTTGCGGAACGCTCGTGCCGTAAATCACTGTGTTCGGGTATTTCGCGACTTTGTTCTTTTTGCGGTCTGCGTAGGCGTCCGCCTTCACTGTCGAATCGCTGCCAGAGTAGAGTCGCAGGAACGTGTCAACGATCTTGAACAGGTGAGGGGATTTCTTCGCGTCGTGCGTTGTTGCGAGCAGTGCAGAGAACTCGTCGAGCTGGTAGAGCCCGACAGGGTTCTCGTCGACCGCTGACCAGATCGACGCCGAGCTGGCGAAGTTCTCTTCCCCTTCCAGATCTTCCAGTCCTGCGTTGTGCAGAACTTCCTTGTTGATCTTCCGGGCGTGCTCCTTTCCGCCGCCCGTTGGCGCCAGTCCGCAGAAGTAACCGTTCGGTCGTGTCCCGAATGCCTTGTCAATGATCTTCTGCCCGCAGAGCGTTGACAGTAGCGACAGGGATCCCGCTAGAGCCAGTTCGGGCAGTGGGTACATTGCCGTTTCGAGGTTGTACCTGATCAGCTCACCAACAAAGCCGTCTGGCTCCAAGCAATGGCGCGGGAAGTTGCTCGGATTCGGTACAATGTCAGCCGGCTCGATTTCCTGCTTGGCGATGTCGTTCAGAATGTTCCGCAGGTCGACGTCCGGTCCTTCGTACGATCGGCCAGTCAGCAGGAAGCCACGTTCCCCGCCCTGCTTGTTCGCTTCGTTGAGCTTTCGCCGCAGGTCGTCGTCGCCCCACGGTGGATTGCAGCCCTGGTTCCATTCCGCCATGACTGGCCAGGCTTCGTCAGCACTCAGTGCAAAGCCGAGCATGAGGACACAAGCAGCGCGAAACGTGACGTCGTGCCCGTGCTCACCGCTCACCGCGACAGGCATCCGAGCCAGATACCGAGCCGCTCGTTCCTGCGTTGATACATCCTGGCCGCTTGTAGCCTGCGTGTACGTGGCTTGTGGCACGGTGGTCTGTACCGCTTCCGGACTAACAGGCCAGTACTTTTCAATCAGCCAGTCGAGGTCTTGCTGACACGAGACGATGTCTTCACGTGCGCCTTCCCAACGTTCGCCAGTGACTGTGAAATATCGCCCTGACGTGTAGACCTCAATCCCCGGCGCCTTGCCGATCTCTTCATCCTTCTCGCCGAGATTCTTCTTGTAGCCTTTGTCGATCTTTCCACGGCACCAGATTTTCAGGCCGCGTCCGGACGGTGAGATCTCCGCGTAGCAGTCGATGCGACTGAGGATGATTAGAGCCCACTCCGCAATCTTCCCTTTCCCGTCAATGCAGGCGTCTAGGTCGATACCGACGAGCCCGTCATCAAGGGAGAAGCAGAAGCCGACGCCACTGGCTCCGAGCCCGACAGCCCCGTCGCAGGCTGATTCAAAGTCCGTCCACGTTGCTGGATCGTTCGACTTTGCCGGCCTACCCGTTGTCGCGTTGACAGGCATCTTGGTTATGCGTCCGTCTCGTTCAACAGCTCGCCAGGCTACCCACTGCTGCAGGTTCTTGAGTTCCGCCGGCACGTTGTGGATGTCTTTCAAGATCTTCATTTCAGTTCGATCCATTGAATGAATCGGGCAGTCCTTGATTCTGGCCGGGACCGGCTGCCCTTGTTGTGTTAACAGGCAGACCAGTGCTTAAAGCAGACCGGCCGATTGCAGATCGACCTCAGTCACATCGGACCGAAGCTCCAGAACGCGACGGTGGCGTTCGAGCTTTGCATCCGTCACAGCGGCGAAGAATTTGTTAAGAGCTTCAGCGGTGACGCAGGGGCGGCTGCCTGCATAGGTAACGGCCAGCTTGATGCGATCGCCGTCCAGTCCTTCCAGCCCCTTGCGAATCCATCGCCAGACAGTCGACGGATTGACGGGCTTGCCGTCGGAGCGTCGCGGGATCAGATGCTTTCGAGCATAGTCCAGCGTTACCAGTTCGTCGGAAACAACCATCAGAAAACCTCACTTTGCAATCGTGGTGAAAGAGTCACATTTGATTGCGGTGAGGCTACGGCCCTAATTCCGGGGAACGTCAACGGGGGTTAAAGGGGGGACAAAGGGGGGATCCCCGGTCATTCCTGATTATTTCTTTCGATTATCTGTTCCGCTCTCGCCTGCTTGAGCCCATTCTTGACCGTGGACCTACCGTTGTCTTTCGTGTCCAAGTTGACTTTGTCGTTCGGGTTTTCTTTGTTCCAGCGATCACGGATTCCTGCAGGCTTCATGCCTTCTTCTTCCCGCCATCGTAGGAACGTGTGATCCCGTTCGTAGCAATCACGTAGTGGCTTTCCGTCGGAGCCAACTGATTCGTTCGTTGGCTGCATCATTGATTTCAGCCTGATGTGGCTCTGAATCAAATCAATGATCTCGAAGACTTTTTCAAACATCGTAAAATCTGAGACGCAAACGGGCCTCCACAGATGCAAATTGCCAAGGAGATAGTCCAAGTGACTGTTGGATTCGTGCGACAACTTGACAAATTCTGCGACCAGCGGGCAATGGTCCGTTGTCAGGTAGGTTATTCGTTTAATGATGGTCAGTTTTTGGTGCGGCAAATCCATCCGGGAAACAATGTCACGCGGAATCGTCGTACCAAGTGGTCTGTTCTCAACGAAATGTCGGACCGTGAGAATATCGTCTCGCCATGAATTGAGCATTTTCATGAACAGTTCTGGTTCACGAACTATGTCGGCTGCAATCTCAGCGGCGTCACGTGCGAAGAATTTTTCATCGTTAAATGCGTCGTCTTCCACAGCTTCGACTCCCGATTTGTCGACTCCCGAATTGCAGAAAGTCACCGGGCAGGGCGGATCGGGTGTCCGCTGTTCGGCCGCTAAGCCTATGCCCGATGCTGTCACTTGATGGCTAACCTGCCGTTGCTGCCACCTGTCTTGCCTTCTCGTAGTCCAGTTCGGCGTAAATCTCTGTCGTGAAGCCGGTCGCATGGCCAAGAATCGTCCGGACGGTCTCGATGCCATACTCCTTCCTCAGTCTGGTTGCAGCATTGTGTCGCAGCCGGTTCGGCGTCCACACGGGTATATCGGCCTTCTCACAAGCATTGCGAATCGCTCGTGAATAGCTCGTAACGGAATAGCAGTCGCCTGGAGTTTTCTGGGGACTGGACTTCCGCTGGCGAGCCTTTTGACTCGGTGTCATGGGCGTCTGACGGTTTTGTCGGCGTTCGTCATTAAAGGCCTGCTGAGCTTCGGCCGGCGAAAATAGAAACTGCTCCCGGTCGACCTTCAGAAACGGTCGGATGATGTTCTGAGCTTTGGGACCGATGAAGATCACCCGCTTCCGTCCATGATGTTCGGTCTTGTGTTCTCTCGGGCGATATTCCCACGTCTCGCCTGACGAATCGATGTCGGCCGTTCGCATGATCCGAACTTCGCCTGGACGCATGCCTGTGGCCAGTTGAATCTCAATCATGGCTGAGACCTGGCTGCTTAGGTACGGGTGGACGGCTTCGATGTCGCAGTCCTGGACAGGCTCAACGGGTGTCGATTCTTTCGCCTCGCTGCGCCCGTGCCTCAATCCTGAAACTGCGGTAAGAGCAATGTGAATGTTGACGGGGATCAGTTCATTCTCGACACCCCACTTGAACATTCGGCGAATACGGCCGATGTTCCGATTGACGCTGGTTCGGACAATCTCGGCAGTAACCATTTCCTGCTGGACTCGTTTGAGTTTTTGCGGGCCAAAGTCTGTAACTTTAGTCTTGCCGAACAGCCGGATCAGAGGCTTTAACGCGCCCTGAATTGTGGAAAGTTCAGAGGTTTGGCGACCGTGCTTGCGATAGTACGGTTTTGCATGCTCCGTGACGTACTTCACACACAGGCGGGCAATCGTCAGACCATTGACCAGGTCTGGCGTCGAGCCAGTCAGCCAGGCGGCAATGTGCTCCTCGTACCTTTGGAAAGATTCGGGCGTACCATGCTTACCGAGATAGATTGTTCGACCGTCAATTCGAACTCGAGCCTGTCCGGTTGCCTTGTGAAGCGAATACTTCGGTATGCGTCGTTTCATGCGTGTGGCTTCCCTGTTTGGGTAGTGAAACGGGTAGTACCGTCCGTTTCACGCCACACTGCCGACGGGCAGGTTTCCGCAAGCTGCGGAATGGCAAAGAGTTAAGAGAGTGCCTCCTGAAGGACTTGAACCTTCAACCTACTGATTAAGAGTCAGTTGCTCTGCCAATTGAGCTAAGGAGGCGACGAGGGACAAGTCCCTCTTTGAAGAGGCGGAAATCTAACCAGTCTCAACCAAAGCTGCCAGTAATCGCCGCTCAAAATGTCGGCAATTTGGAACGCCAGTTGGCCGACGACTCAATAGAAACGGTTAGTCCATTTTCATGGTTTCTGTACAGGATCAGGAACGCGCAAGCGCGATTGCCTACTTGGCGGCCATTCAGCGGAAACCTGAACCAAATTAAAACGCGTGGTAGAGGCCGAACCAGAAGACTCCGGTGTCGCGTTCCAACGACCGGCCGTATTCGATGCGGAAGGTCAGAGTCTCGACAAAACTGAGCAGGGGAAGGTCGAAGTAGAGACCGCCACCGACTGCCTGATCGACTCCGCCTTGCGACTTGTCGAACAGGAAGGACTCGCCAACATCGTAGAACACGGAACCGGAAATCGACCGCAGCGCGGCCAGATTGTCGACAACTTCGAGATCGAGTTCGCCTGTGAGCGGGAATCGGTATTCCAGACTTGTCAGCCAGAATGCGTTGCCTTCAGTCTTGTCTGAGTGCCGTCCGCGGAAACGGCCAGGGCCACCGAAACGAAAGTGCTCACCGTTATCGGACCAGCCGTAGCCGGCAGCGACTCGCGCGGCGACTCGGGTTTCCGAAAAATAGCCGTGCCCCTCCGGCAACCCCTGGACGACTGAAAACTGACCATCGACGCGGTCGTATGTCTGTCCGTCTCCGAATGCGACGAAGCCGTGCTCGTAGTTCGCGTCGAACAGGAAGCCACTTCGCGGATTCCAATAGGGCATCCTTGTGTCGGCATGGAATGTCGCGCCGAAAGCGCGGATGTTTCGGTAGTCATCGACTCCGGCTGGAGCCATCGGCGACGTATCCGCATCCGGAAAAAAGTTGTCGCCAATTCGAGCGTAGAAATCGAAGTAGCTCAAATCTGGGCGGATCAGACTCGTGGTATAGGCAAGAATTTTTCGAGCGTAGAGTTTCGCCTGGTCACCTGGTTCGTTGGCGATGTTAGTGAGAATCGAATGTTCGTACCGTAAACCCAGTTGCCAGTTCGGCCACGGAGCGTTGTAGAAAACTGAATCCACACCAAGGGAGAGATTTTCGTTATTGGTTTCCGTTGTGTATGCCAGGAACGGGGAAACCCGGAAAACGTTTGACGCGATAAATGATCCACGTAGACCGATTCGCCCTTCGTTATCGAAGCCGGGCCCAAATACAATCGAAGGCTTCTCAAACGGTTGAATCAGCGGAGCTTCGTCCAGCGGCGTGTACAGCGGGCTGTACCGCACTTTGATGTCCCGCTTCCAGTCGTTGTTGCTGGGTGACTGGTCGATCACCCAGCCTTCGGGATCAATCTCGACCTGCTTCGGCGGGCGATCGGTGAGGAAGGAGAACTCCCAGGTTTTCTCGTCGACCTGACGCGAGTTGGAATCGTCCCATTTTCGATCAGCTAAACCGGAGATGCCCGGCATCGCTTCAACGACCGTGTCTGCTGCCGAGTGACTCCCCGGTGCAAGATGCACCGCGACTTCGATCGGCTCAGAAATGTCGCCCTGTTGAACGACTCGGGCGACCGTGCGGAACTTGTTGCCTTCCTGAACGGTGTCGACGTTGGCAATCTTCCAGTCGCACGTTCGGCTCGAACGAAGCCAGTCATCGAAGAACTGCTCCCAACTCTCGCCCGAATAGTCTTCCAGCAAACGCTGAAAATCGTCGGCTCTTAGAATCTTGAACTTGTACTCGGCGTAGAGCAGTCGCAGGAATCCGAAGAAGCGTTCGCGGCCAAGCCTGTGTTGAATCATGCCGACAATGCGAGCGCCTTTGTCATAAACCAGAAAAAACAGGTTGTGTATGTGTCCCAAGTCGTCGAGCGATGCGAGCGTCTTTCCATCTCCGCCACGGCTTGAATAGAGGGCGTAACCGCTGTGCACGAGACTGCGATAATGAATGTTGGGCAGTCCCCATTTTGCTCCGCCGGGCAGATCGAGAACCTCGGCATCCTGGCCGTACTTTTCTTCCATACGAAAACGCGTCAACCATTGAGCGAGCCCTTCGTCCACCCAGGGTTCGCGATAACCATCGGTGCCGACCGCCGAGTACCACCATTGGTGACAGATCTCGTGACTGACGAGGTGTTCCACATAGCGACCGGCAAGTTGCGGCACGTCAAGAATTCGCTCATCGATCATCACCAAGCCGGACGATTCGTTGCCGTTCCAGCCGAAGTAAGACTCAACGAGTTCAAACTCCTGGTAAGGATAAGGGCCGAACCAGTCTGAATACTGCTCGATACATTCCGCGGCGATCTGCAAGCTGAGCCGAGCGTGACCTTGATGCTCCGGAAAGGCGAGCACTCGGATGGGCGTGCCATTGCTGACAGTTTCGTAGACCTCGAAACGGTCGCTGGCGACGATTGTGAAATCGCGCAGGCCGTAGCCTTCGATGTCTAGAATTGAATGGCCGGTCGCGTCCAACGACCGTGCAACAACATGGCCGCCAGTCGCAGCTTCCTGGCCGGGCGAAAGTCGCAGACGTACTTTGTAAACGCCGGCTTCGTTCAGCCACGGCTGATGCCAGGGAATGTACGGCACGGCATCCCAGCCCTGATCACTATATGCCGCGAGAATCGGGTACCAGTTCAGCAGGTTGGTCACACCTTTATGCTGGCCAAGCCGGCCCTGCTTCGGCGGCAGGTCGAGATTGAACCTAAGCGTCACCTCAACAGACTGTCCCGGCAGCACTTCTTCTGACAGTTGAATATGCAGGTGCGTGTCCGTTTCCGGGTCGAAATGCGACCTGTAGACGTTGCCCGCCAGACTCGACGGACTCGAGGGTGAAATCGTTGACCGTCTTTGTCGATCGTGTTCCGTGGATCGAGCCGGAGAGACTCAACAGTTCGCTCAGCAATCGCCAGCGTCTTTCGTCTGGTTTGTTGTTCGGAACCACGTGGAAGACAAGGGACTTGGTCGAAACCGGGCCCCGGATTCGTCCATCGAACAGTCTCCTCAACGTGAACCTGTCCGACGTCAGTGTCCAGGTCGATGTTCATCCGATATTGGGGGAGCAGAAGCCGTGCTGCTTCACGAAGACGGGCAGAGGGTTCTGGCGGAAGCAACTGCGGAGCATCCCGGACCGCGGCTACCGGCCGATGAAGCGTGCGCTCCGCAATGTTATCGGTGTCGGTTCCGGCAGCTTGATCGCGTCGCTCTGTGCGCGTGCCACGCCGTGCCGATCGCCACGAGGGCGAATAAGCAGACCACCTGCCGAAAAATGCAGCATCCCTGAGAAGCATTTATTAATACTGACAGTTACAAACTTCTAGCGATTCTTATCCAGTCGACAAAGCAGGCAAAATAAATGAGTCTGGCCAGCACCGCCGACGACAGTAATCACTCAATCGGCGTCCGTTTTATGCCGCATTTTAGGTTATCTGAAAATCGACGTCTCAGGTCAATACGGACTGACCAACCGCCTGCCGCCAACGACGCAGCCAACGCATATTAACATCGTTCGGGCGATGGCTGAGGCGACATCGCAGGCATCTTGAGGAAAAAGCCGCATTGAGAACAAATGCCAGACGACCAACATCCGCCCCAAGCACTTACTTCAGCTTGTCGGCGAAGACCTTGCGGACCTTTTCGACTTTCGGTCGGACGACGACACGACAGTAGGGTGCGTTGCCGTTCTGAGCGAAGTAATCCTGGTGGTAACCTTCAGCCGAGTAGAACGTTTTGAAAGGCACGATCTCAGTGACGATGGGGTCGCCGAACGCTTTTTCGTCATTGAGACGCTGCTTGTAGGCCTCTGCAAGTTCTCGCTGCTTGTCGTTGTGGTAAAAGACTGACGACCGATATTGAGTACCGACGTCGGCTCCCTGGCGATTCAAGGTCGTGGGGTCGTGAGACGTCCAGAAGACTTCGAGCAATTCTTTGTACGTGATGACTGAAGGATCGAATTCGAACTGAATGACTTCCGCATGTCCCGTGTTGCCGTTGGAAACGAGCTTGAGGTCGCGTCGCCGGCCGTGCCTCCGGCATATCCGAACGAACGTTTTCGACACTCTTGAGCTGTTCGAAAACGGCTTCGACGCACCAGAAACAGCCGGCTCCAAACGTTGCCGTTTCCTGGCTGGGAACTTCAGGCACAACTTCCGGCGCATCTTCAGAGATGTCTTCCGCGAGCGTTTCGTCTGGCAGTGACGGGTCGGCTGTTGCCACAGTTGTCGTCACTGGGGGATCTACCGAGACGGACGGAGCCTCGGAGTTCGTCGCGCTGCTGCAGCCGGAACCGCTGAGCAGAAGAATCGATGCCCAGCAGACAACAACCTGGATTCATCAAAGTTGAGACACGCATCGGGCACCCTCTTGTGACGGTTCGTTAAACGGTGAGCAAACCAAGACCAGTCGTCGAATTCTGAACTGACTGAATCACTAGTTTTACTAAAGGAACAAACCGCTTCGAACAGGCCAGCTCAGATAAAATCTGCGAGGCCGTCGATCTATGATCTTTCGCGCCGGCGTAAGTTCTTGTTTTGTTCGTGCTCCAGGTGCGTGATCTGCGTTGCCACTCGACTCTGTTGCTAAGGTCTAAAGGTCTAATCGTCTCTGACCGGCGGATCGCGTTGCGCCAGTTCGTGCGGAACGATCCGGCGTGGAATCACGATTTTGTTATATCAGATGCAGGTGGACGGTTGCCGAGAGTCGCAGATCCGTCCATAAATGGTCGGACAATTTTCTGGCGGATATTCAAAGGTTTGCTGTATGTCACAGTCTGAAATCTCGCCCTCGGACAAGTTGAGCGACAACGATGTCCCAGGCGATCGACCAGTTGCGAGGCTCGTACGACCAACTCGTCGAAGAACTCGGACGAGTGATCGTCGGTCAGCGAGGCGTCATCGAGCAGCTCGCCATCTGCCTCTTCGCCCAGGGGCACGCGCTGCTCATGGGCGTGCCTGGCCTGGCGAAGACCCTGCTGGTCAGCCGGCTCGCCGAGACCCTGGACCTTGGCTTCAGCCGGATCCAGTTCACGCCGGACCTGATGCCCATGGACATCACGGGCACGGACATCCTCCAGCAGGGGGAGGGGGGCCGCCGCGACTTCGAGTTCGTGAAGGGCCCGCTCTTCGCCAACATCGTGCTGGCGGACGAGATCAACCGCGCGCCGTCCAAGACCCAGGCCGCCATGCTCGAAGCCATGCAGGAGCACCGGGTGACCGTCGTCGGGCGGACCTACACCCTGGACGAGCCCTTCTTCGTGCTCGCCACCCAGAACCCCATCGAGCAGGAGGGCACGTATCCCCTGCCGAGGCGCAGCTCGACCGCTTCATGTTCATGGTCGAGGTGGACTACCCCAGCCTGGACGAGGAGATCGAGATCGCGCGCTCGACCACGGGTGCCGCGGCCCCCGCCCTGGGGCACGTGCTCGACGGCGACTCGGGTCCGGGCGCTCCAGGACCTGGTGCGGCGGGTGCCCGTTCCCGGAGCACATCTTCGAGTTCGCCGCCAAGCTCGTGCGGCGCACCCGCCCCGGGGCTGGAGAGGCGCCCGAGTGGCTGGATCGCCTGGTCTCCTGGGGCGCTGGCCCGCGGGCGGTGCAGTACCTGATCCTCGGCGCGAAGTCCCGCGCCGCGCTGCAGGGCAGCTACATGGTCCGGCTTGAAGACGTGCAACAGGTCGCTGCGCCCGTGTTGACGCATCGGATCATCACGACGTTCGCTGCTCAAGCTGAGGGAATCGACGCCGGACAGATCGTTCGTCGACTGATCGAAGAGACGACACCTGAAGCATGACGACAGTATTTCAGCGTCCGTCAAAGAAAGGCAAGCTTCTCAGGGCCGCCGTATGACCCAACTCGAAACCGGCATCTTGAGCAACGCTCGAATCGCAACGGCATCCCTTGCCGTATTTGCGATCTTAAGCACCGGTTTCGACGAACAGGCTGCCCAAAAGCCAGATCGCTACGAAATTCGATTCAACGCTCTCGACCTTAACAAAGACCATCGGTTGCAGCTCGATGAATACGTCCGGCATAGCCCGACAAAAGCTGACATCCTGAAACGAGACTTCAAACTGTTCGACTTCGACCGGAACAGGAAACTTTCGCTCCTCGAATTCAAGACGACTCCGCTGGTCGTTCCCTTAGCTGACCGAGGCCCCCTGCCCGACCCACTGGACGCTTACGTTGATCACGCCATGACCGCGATGGATCATTCGTTCGACGAATGGGACGCACACCCGGAACGAAAGATTCAGGCCTGGACTTTCGTGCAACTTTTCATTTCGACGTTTGGCTCCAGCACGACTCGCCCGAGCGTCAAAGAAGCCGATTCAAACGGTGACGGAAATGTGAGCCGCCGTGAAGCCAGACAGTTTCTGGAGATTCAAGCAGGCGTTCGTCGGTACGACGGCACTCTGCTCCGGACGGCGGATGGTCGAGTCTGCAACCTCGCTCAGTTTCGCCAGATTGACGAAACAGGCAACGACAAGATTGACTCAGACGAATTCCAATCGAGAACCAATGCCGGCCATCAGTTTCCAGAACTTCTGAAACAGGGCGACCACGACAAGGACGGGCAAATTTCGTTTGACGAATGGCAGACTCTCCCTTCGCGAGGCCTGATATCGCCAGTCAACGACTTCCGAAAGCTCGACACGAATCTCGATGCACGAGTCGACAAGGCTGAGCTATTGAAAGACGTGCCTGCCTGGAAAAAGCAGATGTCGGATTGCGTCTTTCCCGGATTCGACACCGACAGCGACGGTTTCCTGACGCTCAGCGAATATCGCATGACGATGCAGGCCAACCCGTGCGTCCGCTGGCAAATGCCAGTCGCCGATCTGGACGGTGATCACGAACTGACATTCTCCGAATTCAAGTTCGACACAATGCGATTCCCATTGCTCCGATGGTTGTATTTTCATCGACTCGACACGAACAGAAACGGAACTCTGACGACAAACGAGTTCAACTTCCGCGTCAAAGCTCCGGACGAATTTTTCATCGTCAACGCAGACGGCACCGGATGGCGATCGCTGTTTCGCTTCGAAACTCACTTCGCCTGCGGATCGCCGGACGTCTCACCGGACGGAAAGACGCTGGCGTTTGACGCCTGGAGCGTTAAGCCTCGCACCAGTCCAACGATCTTCAAGATGGAACTCGGCACGACCAAACCTCGAAAGATCAGCAGCGGTTCCATGCCAAGCTGGTCGCCTGACGGAAAACGATTCGCTTGCTCGCAAAGTGGCGTTCGAATCATTAATGCCGATGGCTGGAACCCGATGGGGATCGCCGACAACGGTTGGGGGTGGGGCGCACAATGGTCTCCGGACGGGAAGCAAATCGTCTTCACACATGACGCCAAAATAAATGCATACGACGTCCAAGCGAAGAAAGTTCGGACGATCTTTCAAAAGCATGGATACAAGAAAATCTACTGGAACATGGCCTGGTCACCCGACAGCCGACAGCTTTGCTTCAAAGGTGAAAAAGCAGACGGGACCGCGGAAGTCGCCACGCTGGACACAACCAATGCTGAGCCAACTCCGAAAGTGCATCACTCCACAACGTTAAACATCAACGCCGACTTTGCCTGGCACCCCGACGGAGAACGCATCGCATTCGCGATGTACTGTCCCGAGCGAAAGAAAACACAAATCTACGAGTTCACCCCCAATCAAGATGCCCCGCCTGCGCTCTTCCCTGGGCAGGACAAAACACGCAACAACAACGACCTGTGCTGGACACCTGACGGGGAGCAACTCATCGTCGTCAGCGGAGACTTTTAGCGAAACACCAAACCGTGATCACAACGTAGCCGGATTCGCAAGAATTTGGTCGCGGCAATCAATCCCGAAGTCTTGTGACTTCGGCCACGACTGACCGAGCATTCATGCCTGTAAATCGTCAACCTCGAAGTTTCCTTGATACTCGCGTGCTCTCGCGGCTCGCGGGGATGCCGTTTCTCGCACGACAGCCGATGCAGGGCAGCGTGTCGGGCCGTCACGCAAGTCCGCATCGAGGTTCGAGCGTCGAGTTTGCCGAGTATCGCAAGTACGTGCCGGGAGACGACCTGAGACGACTCGACTGGCGAGCGTACGGACGCTCAGACCGCTTCTACGTTAAAGAGTTCGAAGCCGACACCAATCTGCGATGTTGCTTCGTTGTTGACACAAGCGGCTCGATGGATTTCGGATCGGGCGACGTCACCAAACTTCAGTATGCACAGCGACTTGTCGGAGTACTTGGCTACATGGCGACTCAGCAGGGTGACGCCGTTGGGCTGTCCTGCGTCGCGGCAGGAGTCGTTCAAAGCTTGCCTCCGAAGCGAGGCCCAGCTCACCTGCGTACGATGTTCGACCTGCTCGAACTGGCCGAGCCAAAAGGCGAAACCGAACTGGTGACCGTTCTGCACGAACTTGCCGAAACGATTCGGCAGCGAGCGTTGATCATTGTGCTATCCGACCTGTTTGTTGAACCAGCGTTACTGAAAGAGTGTTTTCAGCACCTGCGTTTTCGCAAGCACGATGTCTCGGTCTTTCACCTGCTCGATCCCCAGGAAATCGGCTTCGAATTCAAACGACCGACCCGATTTCTCGACATGGAAGGCGGCACTGCGATCTTTGCCGAACCCAACGACATCGCCGACCGCTACCACAAAGCCATACAGGTTTACCTCGAAGATCTGCGACAGGTCGTCCTGGAATCAGCCATTGATTTTCACCAGGTAAGGCTCGACGAAGACTACGAACAAGTTCTTTCACGATTTCTGGTCGGACGAACTCGCGGAAAAGGGTAACTCTAAGACTGAATCTCTTCTCTTCAAGTTAAGAACCACGAATGGACACGAATAAACGCTAATTCTGAGGCTGAGATAATTCGTGTTTCTTCGTGTCCATTCGTGGTTCCTGAAATCCTTCTCATCTTTATTCGGAACGACTCAACAATAGATGACGTTTCTTCAACCCATCCTGCTGGCAGCGCTGCCGCTCATCGCACTGCCGGTCATCATTCACCTGATCAACCAGCGACGGTATCAGTCCGTTCGTTGGGGGGCGATGATGTTTCTGCTGGCTGCAAACCGGATGTCTCGCGGCTATGCACGTTTGCGGCAGATTCTAATTCTGATCTTCCGGACGCTGGCGATTGCGGGTTTGATCTTTGCGGTCAGTCGCCCTCTGGCCAGTGGCTGGCTTGGGCTGACGGCTGGCGGGCAGGCGGACACGACGATCATTTTGCTGGACCGTTCGCCAAGCATGCTGGAACAAGGTGCTGGCACAGGCGTCTCAAAACTGGAAGCAGGCCGCGAACAACTGGCGTCGACACTGGAAACGCTGGGTTCTGACCGCTGGGTGCTTGTCGAAACGACATCCGAGAACGCCATCGAGATCGACTCCCCCGATTCACTGAGAAAGCTTCCGTCAACGGCTCCGGTTGGTACGTCGTCCGATGTGCCAGCAATGCTTGAGCAGGCCCGAGACTACATCAAGTCAAACAAGACCGGACGGACCGAAGTCTGGATCTGCTCGGACATTCGCGAGAACGATTGGAACGCCGAAAGTGGGCGATGGCAAACAATCCGCGACTCGATCCTTGAGCTGCCTCAGGCCGTACGTTTTCACTTGCTGGCCTACCCTTCGGAAGCAAAGTCAAACACCTCGATTCGCGTCACCAGCGTGCGAAGATTCGAAACGGTCGACAATGCCGAACTGCTGGTTTCTCTAAAGATCACACGTAACGCATCCACGGAAGACAGCGTTACGCTGCCTGTCCAGTTCGAAATCGAAGGAGCTCGCTCTGAACTGACCGTCAATGTTGAGGGCCCGACTCTGGAATTGATCGACCATCGCATTCCCATCGAACGATCCAACGACCGCGGCTGGGGAAAAGTTTCGATTCCCGCTGACTCAAATTCGGCCGACAACGACTTCTACTTTGTATTTGATCGGCCGCAGAAACGGCACACGCTGATCGTCAGCAACGATCCACAAACAGCAATCCCACTCCAACTCGCAGCGTCCATTTCGCCCGATCAGGCGACGGAATGCTCGGCAGAAACACTCACGGAACAGCAGCTCGCGACGGTCGACTGGGAAGCCGTTTCGCTGGTGATGTGGCACGCACCTTTGCCCGGCGAAGAATCAGCAAAGCCACTCAACGATTACATTAACCGTGGGGGGCAAGTCGTATTCCTGCCGCCGCGTGAGCCGGGATCAGCAGCCTTCCGAGATGTGCGTTGGAATTCCTGGTCAGACCAGCAGCCCGCGATTCGCGTCGAATTCTGGCGAGGTGACCAGGGTATCCTTGCGAACTCGCAAAGTGGCAATGCGTTACCCGTTGGCGAACTTGAAGTCCGACGATTCTGCGAACTGAGCGGCGAAGTGACTCCGTTGGCCAGGCTGCGGAACAACCAGATTCTCTTCGCACATTTACCGACCACTCACGGCGGCGTTTACTTCTGCACGACGACTCCCAATCTGCAGGATTCATCGCTGACGACCAACGGTGTCGTCCTTTACGTCTTTATACAGCGTGCTATCGAAGCCGGTGCCGCGATACTCGGACAAACACGCCAACTCGCCGCCGGAGCTGGCGCTTCCGACCAGCCAATTAACTGGAAACAGATCAGCGGTCCAGAAGATGCTCTTTCGACAGACTACGCTCATCAAAGCGGAATTTACTCGTCCGAAGAAAAGCTTCTCGCCGTCAATCGAGACCAGGCTGAAGATGAATCGCGAGTGTTGCCTGAAGAAAAAATCGCAGGGCTCTTCAAGGGTCTTTCGTTCAACAGAGTCGACGATCAGGCGGGCAGCTTTGAAGGACTCATCCAGGAAGTCTGGAGAATCTTCCTCGTGGCAATGCTGATTGCTTTGATGGTCGAAGCAATTCTCTGCATGCCTCGGCGAGTTCCAAAGGTTGAAGACACGGGCTTTCCGCGTCGACAGTCTGACGAAGACGCCGGTCCGACCGTTGATCGAGCAACCACAACGCAAGCAACGTCTACGACGATTTAGTATCAGGAATTCACTGCTTGGACTTTACACGAACATTAACGTTCCTCTGGACACCGTGGTCGCTGGCGATCTCCGCCGTGATCATTCTGGTGACAGCCGGGCTGTGCCTGATGGCGTGGCAACGGAGCGGGTATGCAAGGTCGCAAGGCATTCTTGAGTTCATCCGGCTGGTCATCGTCGTTCTACTGGCGGCAATGTTGAATCAACCCGAATGGGTCGAAGAGTTTCGCCCTGAAGAAAAGCCACAAGTTGTCATTCTCGTCGACACGTCGCCGAGCATGGAGACAGTGGATGTTGAATCAGCAATCACCGCTTCGAAAACAGTGTCCAGAAACGAAGCCATTGCATCGCTGACGACCGAGTCTGCCTGGGCATCTCTGGCCGAGCAAATGGATGTGACCGTTCAAGCGTTTGGTAACGCCGAAACCGGAACGAGGTCCGACCTGTTTACACCTCTTAAGCAGGCACCGGAGAAATTCAGCAACCTGATTGGAGCCGTGCTGATTTCAGATGGGGACTGGAACGAAGGTCAGCCACCCGTTCAGGCAGCAACCTCACTGCGAATGAAAGAGATCCCCATCTTCACCGTCCCGGTCGGCAGCCCGGTTCGACTGCCTGACATCGAACTCCTGAGCCTCGGAGCGCCAACGTTCGGAGTCGCTGGCAAAGCGGTCCGAATCCCTTTCACGGTGGAAAGCACGTTGCCGCGGGAATTCATCACGACCGTCAAACTCAAGTCATCAAGTGGCGAAGAGGTTACTCGAGACGTCCGGATTTCACCGATGGGCCGAACGAGCGATTCGCTTCTCTGGAAACCAGAATCTACGGGCGACTTCACGTTGACTCTGACGGTCCCCAAACACGCCGACGATACTTTACCGGACAACAACCAGCTCACGGCACCGATTGCCATTCGCGAAGAGAAGCTAAAAGTCCTGGTCGTCGAATCGTTCCCTCGTTGGGAATATCGGTACTTGAAGAACGCATTGTCGCGAGACCCAGGTGTTGAAGTATTCGTGCCTGCTCTTCCACCCTGGATTGGACAAAGTCGGAGGCGGCAGCAAGGACTACATTAAAGAATTCCCAGCTGGACTGGACGAACTGTCGAAGTTCGACGTTGTTTTTCTGGGAGACGTCGGGCTGGAAGAAGGTCAGCTCACCGTAGAAAACTGTCGACTCCTGAAGGGCATCGTCGAACACCAGGCCAGCGGGCTAGTCTTCATGCCGGGCGGTCGAGGTCGGCAGGCGTCGCTTCAGGAAACAGAACTGGACGACCTCTATCCAGTGATCATGGACGAGCTTCAGCCGGACGGCTGGGGTTCCCGAAACGCCCGGCCACTTTGAACTCACCGAACTCGGTCGACGCAGCCTGTTGACTCGACTTGCCGACACAAAAGACGACAACCTCAGCGTGTGGGAAGACCTGCCGGGTTTCCAATGGTACGCCGCCGTCGTCCGCGCAAAGACTGGCTGCGAAACGCTGGCCGTTCATCAGGACATTGCGAACAAGCACGGCCGTATCCCGCTGTTGGTCACTCGAACTTTCGGAGCGGGCAAGGTTCTCTTTATGGGGACCGATGGAGCCTGGCGATGGCGGGAAGGAGTCGAAGACAAATATCACTATCGATTCTGGGGACAGGTCGTTCGCTGGATGGCTTATCAGCGAAACATGGCCAAAGGCGAAACGATGCGGCTGTACTACGCCCCCCGATCAGCCACAGGTTCGGCAGACGCTGGTGCTTCATGCCAACGTCGTCGAGTCCAACGGAGAACCACTGGCCAAAGGCGACGTTACGGCCCGGATCACCTCTCCCTCGGGCAAGGCAGAAACGGTCAGGTTCACCTCGGCCGGTGACGAGTGGGGCGTCTTCGATGGCAGATTCACCACCGAGGAACCCGGTAAACACCAGGTTCGACTCTTCTGCAAACAGACAAACGCGACGCTCGACACCTCATTCTTCGTGCAGGGCGATTCCGCCGAAACTCCCGGCAAACCAGCTCGCCCGGAAGTCCATGGAAGAAATCGCACGAGTCAGCCACGGAAAAGTTCTCGCCCCCGACAAACTCGAACAACTAGTGCAGTCACTCGCGAGTCTGCCCGAACCATCACCTTCCATCAGACGAGTCCAACTCTGGAGCCACCCGGCCACAGCCGGTTTGATACTACTTCTACTCACAATCTTCTGGATCGGCCGAAAGGCCGTCGGACTGGTCTAGCAAATTCAGATTCGGCAACGATAGGGTGGGCACCGCCTACCATTTGAAAAATACTGGTGGGCCTTGCCCGCCCAACGAATTCAATCCATCAGTCACAGAGACAAACCAAATGGATGTCAATTCTCAAAACAACCGGCTGAAACTACCGGATTCGCTACGGACTCAGATGTTTGAGTTTCGGAAGCGGGTTTGGATTGTCAAAACGGTCGAAGCGGTGTGCGGGGCTCTGTTTGGAGTTCTGCTCGCGTTTCTGGTGACGTTTGCGCTCGACCGAGTCTGGGATACTCCGGCGAGTGTTCGACTTGGTCTTTTCGTCGTCGCGGTCCTGGCGTGTGCGATCGTGCCGCTGGCTCTGCATCGTTGGATCTGGCAACAACGGAAGATCGAACAATTGGCTCGGCTTCTGACGCAGACTTATCCGAGCATCGGAGACCAGTTGCTTGGAATTATCGAACTGGTGCGCAGTGAGTCTGAGCAGGCTCGCTCGCTCGCTTTGTGTGAAGCAGCCATCGGTCAGGTTGCCGAGCAGGCGGCGCCTCGTGATTTCACGACAGCCGTGCCGAAGCCACGCCATGTTCGGCGAGCAGTTATGGCAGGCCTGACACTGGCAAGCGGGCTCGCTCTGCTAACGCTTTATCCAGCCGCCACAGCGAATGCCTGGTCACGTTTTCTGATGCCGTGGCAAGACACTCCGCGATACACATTCACAATGATCGACGAGTTGCCGAAGCAGTTGTACGTCGCGCATGGCGAGCCCGTTGACTTCAAGGTGCAACTCGCGGCGCAAACGGTTTCACGACCACAGAACGGCGTCGTGCAACCTGGCAGGCAACGACCGATCAACTCGAAATTGACCGGGAACGAATACTCGTTCGGTCTACCGCCGCAGATTGACTCGTCAATTCTCGACATTGAAATCGGAGACTTCACTCAGCAACTTCCGATCGAACCTGTGCTGCGGCCGGAGATCAGCTCGTTCGTCGCGGACGTACGATTGCCGGAATATCTCGAACGAAAAGAGCCGTTGCACAAGGACGTGCGTGGCGGAGCCGTTTCTCTGGTGAAAGGCAGCGCCGCCACATTCACGGCGACGGCCAGCCGAAAACTGACGAACGCGTCGGTCGCCGGAAAATCGATTTCTCCCGCGGACGCAACCATCGTCAGTCCCTCTCAGAAAGTTGACGCCGACCGAAAAGTGATCTTCGAGTGGACCGACGAGTACGGCCTCTCGGGAAAAGAACCATTCACGCTGACGATCAAATCGCTGGACGACGAAGTCCCAGCGATTTCCTGCGCCGACCTGCCACGTCGTAAAGTCGTGCTCGATAGTGAGCAACTGACTTTCACGGTACACGCTCAGGATGACTTCGGCGTGAAACGCGTCGGGATCGTCTGGCAGGGTCTCGACACAACTAACTTTTCGGAGCCAGCTCAAGGCGAGCGGATCATCTCCGCAGGCGGCCCTGACAAAGAACAGATGGAACTGGCCGGGACGTTCACAGCCAGTTCGTTGGGAATCGAGCCGCAACCGATTGAAGTTCGACTCTTCGCTGAAGACTACTTCCCTGGCCGAGAACGCGTTTACTCGGCACCGCACCTGCTCTACGTTTTGAACGCCGAACAGCACGCCATCTGGTTAACCGAGCAACTCAGCAAGTGGCACCGACAATCTCTGGATGTCCGCGACCGAGAACTGCAGCTCTACGAAAAGAACAAAGAACTGCGAGCATTGATCGCCGACGAGATCACTCAGCCGGAAAAATCGCCGACGGATCGAAACTCAAGCAGCCGCGGAACGGGTAAACGGACGGCGGCTCTCCAGCCTTTCAGACAGTGGGCAGGAGCTGATCAAACAGGCCATGCGAAATCCGGAGTTCGGTGTCGGACATCTGGAAAAATGGGCCGAGATGCTGCAGATTCTGAAGGACATTTCTTCTAACCGAATGCCAACCGTCGCCGACATGCTCAAGCAGGCGTCCGAGGCCCCCAAACTCGCTCAGAATTCTCCAACCAGTAAGGCTCCGAAGGCGGGGATGATTCGAAACACTGCCTCGGGCAGCTCGCCACCTGATCCGACTGCAGAGCCTGACAAGAAAAAGCCAAACGTTCCGGGCGTCGTGGACGTCGAGTCGTCACATCAGCCGCTTGATCAGAAACCGGGCGAGGAAGAGAAGCCGCCGGCAAGCAAAGGTGCTCCGCGGCTGACTCTGGCCGCGACAACGTTGATCGGTGGTGGCAAGAAGGGGGACGACTCGTGCCCGGTCAGCGACAAGGTCGAAGAGGCTGTCGAAGAGCAACGTGACCTGCTGGCTGAGTTCGAGAAGATCGCCGACGAACTGAATAAACTCCTGGCAAATCTCGAAGGCAGCACACTCGTCAAACGCCTGAAAGCGGCCTCGCGAACTCAGTACAAAATTGCGGGGCGAATCGGCGACGAAGTGGCAACATCGTTTGGAGTAACTCCCCGAGCGACAAAGACTGAGCAAAAAGAACTGTTCGCCGAATTGTCGAAGCTTGAAGAGACCAACACGCTGGACGTGTCGAACATCATGGACGACATGGATGCGTACTTTGAACGCCGACGCTTTACACAATTCAAGACGGTCCTCGACGAAATGAAAAACGAGGATGTGCTGGGAGCACTGCGTCAGCTCGGCGACGACCTGCCGAAAGAAACCGGCCTGTCAATCGCTCAGTGCGAATTCTGGTCGGACACGTTCGACCGCTGGGCGGAAGACCTGGTTGAACCCGCTTCGGGCGGCACGTGACCTGGCTCCAAATCGGCCGGCAGTTTGCCGCCATCAATCGTGTTGGAAGTACTGCAGATTCTGGAAGCCGAAGTCAACCTGCGAGATGCGACGCGAGTCGCCGAACAAGCTCGACCGGCAGTCAAGCGGGACGAATACGTTACTCAAACGGAAGAACTTTCTAACGCACAGGATGAACTCCGCGACCGAGTTGACAAAGTCATCGAGCGAATTCAGGAACTCCCCGACGCTGCGGCAAATTTCGGAAAGGAATTGAGACTTCTCGGCGCGGTTTCGCAAGTCATGATTGAAGCGACCGACATCCTGTCTCTACCTGAAACGGGCAAGCCGGCCATCGCCGCAGAGACCGAAGCCATCGAACTGCTTCTCCAATCCAAACGGATCAATCCAAAGGGAGGCGGTGGTGGCGGAGCAACTCCTGGCGGAGGAGGCGGCGGAACGACGACGGACTCGGCGCTCGCATTGGTCGGCAGCGGCACCAACGAGAAAGAAGTCAAAGAATCACGAGGCGTCTCGCAGGCGACGGGCGAATCGGGAAAGGCGTTCCCGGAAGAGTTCCGATCGGGGCTCGACGAATTCTTTAACCGGCTCGACAAAGACTACACGAGACAGTGATCCCGAAGTGGCACCTCGAAAGAGGAGAGAATGGTCTAATGAATAGAAAACTCCAACTCCGGCAACGGACGACCGCGACACACATCAGCGGATTGCTGGCAGTGTCGATGGCATTGCTGACGGCGCAAACGTGCGACGCTTTCCCCGTCGATTTCGTGCTGACCGTACCGGGCGAAGCAAAGCGGGCAGAACCTGAAGTACAGGAAGCCAAAGAAGCTCCCGTTGAAGTCAAAGAGGCAGACGATCCGAAACCGGCTGCGGGGCGATGCGAAGCCCGTGAAGCGTGGAATCGTCCGTCAGAAAGCCGCCGTCGTGGCAGTGGGTGCTGCCGAAGCCGCGGAAGAAGTCGGACAGGTTCTTGGCGATTTGATTGGTGGCCTGTTCGGACGTGGCAACCGCGGCGAGCCGGCAGTAGCTGCGAAACTGGATGGAAACGCTCTCAAACAATTTGAAGCTCAATTTGGCCGACACTTTGATCAGATGATCAAGACGGAATTGCATTTCATCCGGATTGTCTGCCAGCCAACTCGCGAGCAGTACGACGCAATGGCTGCGGATGGAAAGTTGATTCGAACAAAGACAATCGGCAAGTTCGCTCTGCTACAGCAAGGGATCAATCGAGGAATCCAGTCGAATGATTCAGACACTCGAAAGCCGATCTCAGAAGGTTTGCTGCTCTCGGCAAAGCGACACCTCTCAGCAGATCAGGTCGCAGCCTACGAGCGGGAACTCACTGCGAGAAAAGAGGCGGCCAAAGAAGTTGCCATCCTAGTTACGGCTGGCAAGCTGGATCGTCGGCTCGTTCTGGATACTCCGCAACGAGCTCAGGTCACCAAAGTTCTGACTGAGAACTGGAATCCAGCCTGGGGTGCCCCACAGATGATGATGCACGGCGGTCAGTATTTCCCAGACATTCCCGACTCGAAGATCACACCGATTCTCACCGCCACTCAGAAGAAGGTCTTGAAGTCCACCACCCAGCAAAGCAACGTTTTCTGGGGATTCAACATCGGCATGAATCAGGGGATCGCCGTTGCTGATGAGAAATGGGATGAAGAGCCTGGCAACGAGGCGTCGGAAGGAACTGAACCAGCAAACAAAGATGCCACTGACGAGAAGTCGAGAGGCGATGACACCGCCGAAGCAGCCAACGTCAAAGACGCGAGTTCCGTCGGGGAGGGTTCGAAATGAACAGCCAACATCCCGCATCACGGCGATCACGAATTCTAACTCTAGCGATCTTGATCCTCTGCACCGCACATTTCGACACAGCCGTATTCGGGCAGGTTGGCTGGACTGACGAGCAATTCGATCAATGGGTATTTCAGCAGTACGGCAACGCGTCAACAGCTCGAGTTCGATTGAAAGAGTCGCTGGAACTCTACACCGAAGATGTTGACCAAACCTGCGGTCTGTCGGACGCTCAGAAGCAGAAGCTACGACTTGCCGGGAAAGGCGATATCGAGCATTTCTTTCGGAAGTTCAAGAAGGTCAAAACAAAATTCCAAGCCATCCGAAATGATCAGCAGAAAGTCAACCAGATCTTTCAGGACATCAGCCCGCTTCAAGCCAAACTGGCAACGGGTATTTTTGATCGCGACTCGCTGCTGCAGAAGTGTCTGGTTAACACGATCAATCGCGAGCAATTTCTAAAGTACCTGAAGGTCGACGAAGAACGTCAACGCTTTCATCACGAAGCGAAGATTGGGGTCATCATCTCGCTCCTCGATCAGGCGGCGCCGGTGACGGCCGAGCAACGCAGAAAGCTCAGCGACTTACTGCGGCAGGAAACCAGGCCGCCTCGCAAATCCGGACAGTACGACCACTACGCGATGATGCATCAGGCTGCGAAGATCGACGACGAGAAGTTCCAGCAAATTCTCGACGACATCCAATGGCAGGTTTTCAATCAACAACTCGGTCAAATGCGTGGCATAGAACAATGGCTGAAGCAGAACGGAATCCTTTCCGACGATGACGACGCCGACATTCTACTTCCCGATGAACAGGTGGCCGCCGAATGAGCAATCCACGAGGCGCCACCCTGCCACGCTCGTTGATCGTGTCAGCCGCCCTGATGATGTTCGGACAGACTTTGTCGAGCCCCGCCTTCGCACAGCCGCCGAACGCTCGTGTCGGTGAGGCTGTCCCACGGGACGTTCGAGAAATCTACAACAAGGGTCTGCAATATCTGGTCAAGACACAAAGTCAGGAAGGCAGTTGGATTGGTGGCCAGTCCGGCCCCGGCGTAACCGGTCTGGGGTTGATGGTGTTTCTGGCTTCGGGTGAAGACCCGAACTTTGGACAGTACAGCGGCAACGTGCGGCGTGCCGTTCGGAGTCTGATTACTGAACAGGACGGAAACACCGGCTACCTGGGCAACAGCATGTACCACCACGGCTTCGGGATGCTCGGTCTGGCTGAAGCCTACGGAGCTGTCGACGATCGCCGAGTCTGGCCTGACGGCAAGAAAGGACGCACGATCGGTCAAGCACTGGAGCTGGCAGTTCGGGCAGCACTGACTTCACAGAAGAACAATCCGCTGGGAGCATGGCGGTACTCTCCGAACGACACGCAGGCCGACACGTCGGTCTCCGGAGCCGTGCTCGTCGGACTGCTCGCCGCTCGAAACGCAGGCATCGAAGTTCCAGACACGGCGATCGACAAGGCGATCTCTTACTACACAAAAATGACTTCGCCGTCCGGACAAGTGGCCTACTCAGGTGGCATCGGTGGATTTGACGAGTCGCTCGCTCGGATCTCGATCGCCGCTCTCGTCTACTCCGTCGCAAAACGAAAAGACCTGACTCAGTTCAAATCGACGCTCGGGTACCTGGTCAACAAAGTCGAATTCACCGGCAGCTCCGGGTTTGGCTGGGTGAATTACCAAAGATACTACCAGGCTCAGGCTCTGTTTCAGGGCGACGTCGATGCCTGGGAACGATGGAACAAGCTCCTGATCCGTCAGCTGAAAACGTCGCAACAGGCTGACGGCAGCTTTCCCGGGCAGCACGGAGCGTCCATCAGCACATCAATGTCGCTACTTAGTCTGGCTTTGAATTATCGGCTCCTCCCAATTTACGAACGGTGAGTGATCGCCCATGAACAGCTCGTTATTTCAGCATCGCATGTCAGGCCGACCAACCGGGTTGCGGCTGCACATGCTCAGCTTTGTGATTGCTGTCGTTGCCGCTGTGGCCGCTTCACCGGTAACGACTTCCCAAGCAGCCGACTCGTCACCAACACAGCCGATTCTGCACCTCGCGAACGACAGTTTTTTGCCGGGACGACCACTGGATACGGATCAGCCTGACGTTCTTCTCTGGCAGAACCGGTCGTTTACCAAACCTTTCCACTTCCCGCTCCGCGGCATTTCGACGGCTGAGTTTCCAGTTGTGCTCCCTCACCCGAAACCTTCTGGCGAATACTGCATTGAACTCTCGAGTGGCGACGTCATCTACGGAAACATCCTGGAGTTTTCAGAATCTACGTTGCGAATTCAGGCAGCGAATGCAGGCCCCATCCACGTAAACCGAGCAAGCATCCAACGCATTTATCGCTGGAAACAGACTTCTCTGATCTATCTCGGACCAAACGGGCTGGATGGCTGGGACTACGCAATGCCCGGCATTCCGACTGGCGACATCTGGACCAGCGAAGGCGGCTGGCCCCGGACAACAACTCCCAACGCCTCTCTGTTTAGAGACTTCGGCCTACCCGCGCGTGCGGCGATCGAGTTTGAGCTTTCCTGGAATGACATGCCCGACTTTGAACTGGTCCTCGGACCTCGCAATCTGCGAGGAATCGAGGACGCTGTCGGTCCGGCGCCTGCCGTCGCACCGATCGAAGACGAGTTTCGTTTCGAGGTGTGGGACGGAGAACTCGTCGTGGTGGGCGAGTCAAAACGAGACGCAGACGTTGCCAGCGTGACTCCGATTGCAGGTGGGCCAGGGGCAGTCCGAGTGCAGCTCTACCTGGACCAGGAGAAGCAGCGACTCTACATCTACTCGCGAAATGGCCAACAATCCGCGAGTGTGAAACTTCATTCCAGAAAGCCCGAGGTTCGCAGTGGCCTGCGGCTGACCAATCGAGAGGGACACATCCGGCTAAAACATCTTCGCATTACTCATTGGGACGGCATTCTGCCCCAGGATGTCCAAGCCGACAAATCTCGAATCCATCAGACCGATGGAAAAATCATCTATGGCCAGGTAACGGCGTTCGATCCTCAAAGCAACGAGTTCACTCTGAACCAGAATGAAACCACCATCCTGGTCGATGCAGACACTGTCTCCGACGTATTTCTTTCTCCGGCCGTTGCAACAACAGAGCTTCCCAAGCCTGCCGTAAAAACAACCAGCGAGACTCCCGCAGACAGTCCGTCAGGTCAGCAACTCGTGGCGAATCCCGCTCCGGCATCCATCACTTCAAAAATCGTTTGCCAGGACAGTTCACAGTACAGTGGCCACCTGACCGGCATTCGAAACGGGATCATCCAACTGAATTGCGAGAACATCGATGAGCCGCTGAAAATCCCACTGACGGCAATTCGGTCGATCGCTCGACAAGGTTCAGGAACACAAGCGTCGTATAAACCAACGACCAGCGGACGAGACGGCAGGCTGGAACTTGACGGAGTCAAACTTCAAGGCCGCCTGTTAAGCGGGGTTGAATCGCCTGACGCAAGCTGTCTGGTCTGGCATCCCGACTTCAGCTCAAACGCAAGTCCGATGGCGAAAGAACTGTCAGGCAGGATCGTCTATCGCGATCCACCAAAACCGGTCAAGAAAGTCACCGTAACGAACATACAGCGGCAGGTCGTGATTCGGCAGATCAATCAAAAACCAGCCATCCAGGGCTTCGGTGATGTCTTCAAACAAATGCTCACGGGGAAGATTGCCCCTGCCCAGAAACCGAAAATTCGAGGTCCGCAAACACTCCATTTGCGTAGTGGCGACACAATTCCGTGTGAGGTTATTTCAGTCGACGAAGACGGGCTCCACTTAACAACGCCTCTGTCGGACGCCACCTTCGTGTCCAATGACCGAATCAAGGGTGTGGAACTGGACGGCAAACTGGGATCGCCCACTTTAGACGAAACCAAACGAAAGCGGCTGCTGACTTTGCCGCGGCTCCAGAAAGGATCGCCGCCTACTCACTTGATCTACTCGGTGAACGACGACTTTCTGCGAGGCCGCCTGGTCGGCATGAGCGACGATATGCTGACCGTCGAGGTCCGACTGACGAACCGTGAAATTCCGAGAGATCGCGTTTCGCAAATCATCTGGTTACACGCCGACGAGCTGGAGTCCGATGACAAGCCTAACCAATCAGCAGCGGAGCAGTCGGCAGCAGTCGAGCCAGAGCAAACCGCTCTTACGACGGACGCAAGCGACACGGCAAAAGAACCTGAGGCAACCAGAATCCAAACGCTGGTTCGGCGCAAAGACCGGCTAACATTCTTTGCCACAAAAATTGAAGATGCTTCACTGATTTCCGGTACAAGCGACATCCTGGGTGAGTGTCGCTCGGAAATCGCCGACGTAGACCAGCTTCTCATTGGTGATTACATCGAACAGGCCGCCGCCCAACTGGCCTACCACCGCTGGAAGCTTCACTACGCGACTGAGCCGAAGTTTGTACTCGCAGGCGACGGCGAAACGGCTCCGATCACCGGCACAGAATCGCCACTTGTGGGTCACCCAGCTCCAGACTTCAAACTGGCAGACCTGAGTGGTGACAACTTTCAACTCGCGGAGCATCGTGGCGAAGTCATCGTGCTCGACTTCTGGGCGACCTGGTGCAGCCCGTGTCTTCAAACAATGCCTCTGGTCGACGAAATCGTTCGAGAGTTCCCCGACCAGAAGGTTCGGCTGCTCGCGGTCAACATGGAAGAACAGCCCGCCGAGATCAAATCGACGCTTGAACGACACAAGCTGGACGTCCCGGTAATTCTCGACATCGACGGAGTCGCCGCTGCGAGATACTCCGTGACGTCGATTCCTCAGACGGTCGTGATCGACCGAGAAGGAAATGTTGCCAGACTGTTCATCGGCGGCGGCCCAAAACTGGCCGAGCCTCTGCGTCAAGCGCTCAAGGAGTTGACCGATCCTCAGCCGACTTCGGATGATGCCGACGCCTCGGAAACGGAGAACTGAGCAACGGCAGAAACAAATCGACTTAGCGAGGTTTCTTGTTGGTCAGCAGGTGCAGTTCTTCCACGTCGACCACCCAGCCTCGACATTGCGGACTGCCACAACCGCATGGAATCGCCCCATCTGCCGGCCATTCGTAATCGATCAGGACTTCAGCCCCGGCTTGAATATTCGACAATGCCTCGATTACGACTTTTCGTTTCTCGACCGGATCGCCATCGTCGAATACCAAGTAGAGCTTGGCGTTCGGAACACAGCAGTGGTTGACGTAGCGAAATGGCTCACCCGGTTCGAGTGACCAGTCATCTCCCAGATCGATGCAATAGTCCGATCCGTAGTCTTCATCTTCAAATCGCTCACCGGTGACTTCGCCGATCACTTGCCCCGGACGAAATCTCTTTGTTGCAAATAATCCCATGCCATGCTTCGCTGGCCCGGCCTTAAGCCCAAGCGTTTTTGACTTTCTGCCCAACACAATTGATCCCTGCTGTATTTTCTGAGAGTGATACGTTTCTGGTTGTGACCACTCAGCTCCGAAGTACCTGTCGAGACTCAATCAACAATTGGAGGCTCATCAGGCACTTTAGAAACATTCGACGTTTCGAGCGAACGAAGCTGCGACCCGAGCTTTCGGATGGTCCAAATCTGAAATGGCATCAGGAGTAAAAGCATGGTGACGACTACCCAAAAGCCTAGGTGGTCGTGCCACTGATTAAACAACCAGGTGACGCCTACGAAAAATGTAGGAACAAACGGAATCGTCGGAAACAATGAAGAGGCAGCGTTCGGTTCACGGCCGTGTCGCACATGAACAATGTTGCCGGCCAGTGAGGCAGTGCAGGCCCCCAAAGAAACGACAACAAGAGAGCAAACAACGACAGCAGCGTATTCCAAGCCACTCCCCTTCGACGGATTCTGCTATTCCGCTTCCGCTAAACCTCAGTTCTGCGAAGACTGCAAAGCCAGCTAGTTGTTCGCCTTCATCTTTTCTGCCTTCTGCTCTTCATAGCGAGCGATCCAGCGTTCAGGTTCGTCGTCAAACGCGGCTTTGCAACCTGAGCAGCAGACGTAGAACGTTCTGCCCTTATAAGTAACAGTCGACGTGCCAAGTCCTCCGGAAATGATGCAGGTCTTGTCACCATAGTCATCGTCCGCTTTGGCAAAGGACACGCCGTCACGTTGTGACCCGATCACGTCGAACTGCTGAAACTTCGCTCGGCCGCGAGCACGATTAACGTCGACCAGATAACGATTGTTGTGCTGCTGCTTGAAGACGTATTGAAAACGGGTGCCGCGGCCCGAGTCTGCATTCTCAGTCAGTTCAAGCTGAAAAGTTCGCTCGACCCCTTTGCCGTCTTCGCTGGGCACGTCCTTGGGTTCAGCTTTGAACTTGCCCGTGAATGACCGCGTCACGTCCTCTTCATCAACCGTCGTCATCAGAAATTGATCGACACGAGGATCGTAAGTCAGCCGCGCGTTCGTGAAGAACTCGCCCTCGGGAACGTTGAGCACCAGCGCGGGAAACACAGGATCAGTCTTCAAATCCCAGACCCAATCATGCACCTCGCTCCTGCTGGCATTCTTGATGAGGCCCTGCCATTTTCCCAGCACAACCTGAATTGGCTTCAAAGCGGCGACAACATCTTCGAACTTTGGAGGTTCGGTCGATGCCGCAGTAGCCCCACCAGACGAAGTCGGATCGCCTGTTGCTGCAGCCGGAGTTCCACCGAGCTGAATCGGCCGGTACGCAGTGGCGGGAGATTGATCATCGTCCGTATCAGCAACTTCCTCTGCCGACTGTGGTTCGGACGGAGCATCAACACTTGCCCCAGCTCCCTCTGATTCGGGTTCGGCTTCCCCAGTGCACCCGACGAGGCTGCTCAGCACAAACATGGTCGCTACGAAACTGACTGAAACTCGCATCACGGACGGTCCTGTCTAAGGAAGCCTGATCAGAATTCACGATGCCACGTCTCGGCATCACCAGATCGACGAATTATTGGCGAACACCGCAGCCCTCACAACCTGTGCCCGTTTTCGCCGGCATTAATCACGTCGAAAATGCACAGGGAACCGAAAGCAACGCCTCAATCGCAGACGTACGCGTGAGGTGAAACACGCAAAACTGCACAACATAGAACAACCAGGTCGACTTTTCCGATTTCGAAAACTTTTCCGGTTAAGTTGAAGTTTCCGGCACCAGTCCGCCGATAAACCAAGGAACGGCTAAGCGCGCGTTCCTGCGCAGCTAGCCAGTCGTCAACAGCCGGACTGATCAAATGATCCACGGAATCTATCTTTCATCACACGGAGCCAAAGCACAATCGCTCCAGCAGGATGTCATTGCGAATAACCTTGCCAACGCCTCGACGACGGGCTTTAAACGGGATGTCGCAACGTTTCAGGTTTTCAAGCCAGAAGATATTCGCAGGAACATTCCCATTCGGATGGATGGCGATCGACAGAAAGAGGTCGGAGCCATTTCGGTCGACCGAATTTCGACGGACCATTCTTCCGGCTCACTGCAGAAAACCGGCCAGGATTACGACATCGGCCTATCCGGCGAGGGCTTTCTGCGAGTCTCGGACGGGCAAAACGAGTACCTGACTCGCAACGGCCAGCTCCACCGGAACATCGACGGACAACTGGTAACGCTCGATCAGGGGATGCAGGTTCTGAGCACCAGCGGCCAGCCAATCGAGATTCCCGGCACCGCGACCAGTATCGAGATCTCACCGGACGGCAACGTCGCAGCAGTTCTGACTGACAATCAAAGAATCCCGCTCGGGCAGATCGACCTTGTCGCCGCCCCGACGGACCAGCTCCGCAAGATCGGCGACAGCCTGTACGACACTCAGGCGCAACTGACACCCGCCGGACGAAATCTCGAGGTCAAGCAGGGCTTCATCGAAGCGTCAGGTGTCAGTCCGATCAAGGAAATGACTGCGATGATCGAAACCTCACGAGCGTTCGAAGCCAACATCAACATGATCCGAATCCAGGACGAATCACTCGGGCGGCTACTGCAAACAGTCGGCGGCTAACACTGAGTCACGTTTCGGCAGCTCACTTGATCAGAGCATTGCCAGCGAACACTGAAACAACTGACGAAAGCACGGAGGCAGGACATGAGTCTGCGAGCGATTCATTCAGCGGCGTCGGGCATGGAGTCCCATCAGTTCAGCCTGGACGTTGTGGCAAACAACCTTGCCAACGCCAGCACGACATCGTTCAAACGGTCTCGAACTAACTTCGAAGACCTCTTCTATCAGAACGAAAAACTGCCGGGGACCGATTCGGCAGCCGGCCAGACCGGTGTCGGAACATCGGTTGGTCTGGGAACGCGAGTCGCCAGCACGTCGCTCGATTTCAGCCAGGGGTCGCTGCGAGATTCCAACGGCGACTACGACATGGCGATCGTCGGGCGAGGATTCTTCCAGGTCGACGACAACGGAGCACCTGCATACACCAGAGCTGGCAACTTCACACGCAATGCAGAAGGTCTTCTGGTCGTTGGCTCTGCCGACAGCGGCCGTATCCTGCAGCCGCCGATTACAATTCCAACGGACGCTACCGACGTCGACATTTCAGCAGACGGACGAATCTTCGTTTCTTCCGCCGGACAGATCACGGAAGTTGGACAGGTCGAACTCTACCGTTTTGCAAACAACCAGGGGCTGCTGCAGAAAGGCGAGAACCTCTACGTCGAAACTCCGGCATCGGGCGCTGCCGTTTCTTCTGTTCCTGGGCAAGACGGTCTCGGCGCAATCCGCCATCGAGTTCTCGAAGCATCCAACGTTGAACCCGTGCGAGAACTCGTCGACCTGATCAAAACTCAGCGGAATTTCGAACTCAACAGTCAGACGATCAAAGCCGCCGATCAGATGCTGCAGCTCATCTCGAACCTGCGGCAATTCTAGCGTCGGCTGAAATCTCTAACCCGACAAACGGCATCACACCACTCAATTTTAAAGCTCACGCGGCCCATCAGCAGACAGCGACTCAAGGAGGAGACGCATGACGTTCAAGCAAACAATGATGACGCTTTGCCTGACACTTGGCCTGTCTGCCGTTTCTTCGTCGGCACACGCGACGATTGTTCGCCTGCGCAGCTCAGCCACTGTCGACAAAGCTCTGATTCATCTTGGCGATGTCGCCGACGTGTTTGCGGATAACGAACTTGTCGCCGCCGACCTGCGACAAATCACGCTCAGCACTTCGCCAATTCCTGGCAACTCGACACGACTCAAGCTCGACCAGATTCGCTCCCGAATGCTGAAGTTCAACGTCGAAGTCGGAAGCCTTGAATTTCAAGGTAGCAGCATCGTGCTCGTCACCCGGCGGGGCCAGTTGCAGAGATCTGCTGACGCTTCGTCTCGAACAACGCTGGCTGGTGCCACCATGACTCGCAGCACTCTTGCAGGTTCCGCCAACCGGATGCCAGCTCCGAGACCGTTCCGACAGACCGAGTTAACCAACCACTCAAACGCGTCATTACGGACCACGTCGCACCTGCGAGACATCTCCACAGCCGACATCCGCCTGGCAGACACGGTGATTCACGATCTGGTGCGAGACTACCTCGCGGAATGGGCTCCTGACTGGGGCACGCCAATCATTCGCCCACTGCTGGCCATCCCGACCGTCCCAACGATCCTCTCGGCACGGTCGGGGAATTTGCACATCGTAGACGGCAGACTGGTGTCCGACGACATTTTTCAACTGACAGTGGCCGTCCCGACTGGTGATGCCTCATCCACCACAGAGACTCCAGCCGCCACTGTCGCTGCAACGCCGGCCGTCAAAAACGTCGACGTCCGAGTTCGCGTGACTCGTCGCCCGAAGGTCCTTGCCGCACGACGAAAGATTCCGCAGGGACAACTGATTCGCGAATCCGACCTCGAGTGGCGGGAAGTTGACGACCTTCGCAATGGCACAGCCGAGCCGGAGTCCCTCGTCGGCATGGAAGCTCGCCGCGCCATTCGACAAGGCGACTTCGTAAAACTCAGTTCAGTCAAGCCACCAACGTTGATCAGACGCGACGACGAAGTGCAGGTTGAGGTCACGTTCGGCAACATCCAGGCCGTTCGAAAAATGAAGGCCCGCAGCGACGGCATTCTGCACGACGTGATCCAACTGGTTCCACTCGACGGGTCCAACAAAGACACGTTGGCTGTTCGTGTGACCGGCAAGGGCCAGGCCGAGCCTGTCGATTTCGAATCGGACGAAGATGAGACTCGGATCAGACTGGCATCTAACGAAGATTGAGTCGATCACCGTCACGACTGAAAAGCCACCACACCTCGCGCCGCTGGCGAACCACTCGGAAAAATGGAAACGAGCCATGCAAATCAGTCGAAGTTTCCTGATCCCGGCGATTCTTATTTGTGGATTCGTTTCGGCAAATCTTCATGCTGGCAATTCGGCAGAGGCTCAGCTCAGGCCGCTGAGCCAACAGCGAAGCAGAGCAACTGGTCCAGTGTTCAAGTTTCGCGGCCGCTACGACAATCAGACGGCGTCACCGCAGAATGCACCGGTTCAGTTTCCAGTCACTTCCCGCGCGTCATCCGGTGCATGGCCTGGGCCACAACCCACGGCCCGCACTTCGCAATACTCGGCAAACACTCGCTTCGCCACAAACTCCGGCCAGATTCAGCATACAGCCGCCGTTAATCAGCTTCGGCTCCCGCCGACCGGGCCAGTCATGCTGGGTACTCATCGCAAGAGAATTCGCGACTACTCGTGGATCTACATCGAGCCGCCCGTACCACCGGAAATCAAACTGCACGATATCGTAACGATCATTGTCGACGAGAAATCCGAAGTGATCATGAACTCAAAATTCAACCGCCAGCGAAGATCCAACCTGAAGGCTGAACTCAAAGAATTTGTTCGTCTGGGAAAGACTGGCAATCTCGCCAATGCGGCAGTCAACGCACCGACGATTGACGCCCAACTTCAGGGAACTCTGAACTCAACCGGGCAACTGACTGATCAGGAGGGCATCAAGTACCGAATCGCGGCCACGGTCGTTGATGTTTTGCCAAACGGCGTTTTGCAACTCGAGGCAAAGAAGAAAATCCGGACTCAGGACGACGTTTCCGAGTACACGCTGACGGGAGAGCTGCGTGCCAGCGACGTCGCACCAGACAACACTGCCAGTAGCGAAAACATCGCCAGCCTGAACATCGTCAAGAATCAAACCGGCCGAGTCTACGACAGCACCAAACGTAACTGGGGCTACCGCCTTTACGACTTGCTCTCGCCGTTCTGATGCAGACAAGGGCTAAGACAAAAACCAACACAGCACTCACCGCCCGATGAAACCTCATCTCGACATCGATTCAGCATTCCACGACAAAACTGATGCTTCAGGAACCCTGTCATGACAACGTCACAAATCACGGGCAAACAGTTCGCAATTCGAAGCATCGCCGTCTTACTCGCAGTTGCTGTATCGGCCGGCGATATTCGCACGGCTCACGCCGTTACACGAATCGGCACTGTCTGCACCATCGATGGCCAGATGCCACTCAGAATACAAGGGATTGGCATCGTCGTCGGCCTTAACGGCACCGGAGACCCCGACGACACTGCCTCAACGGCTCGAGCATTCGCAGCCTTTCTAAAACTATCCAACAACCCACTCCTCGACGTGAACGAACTGCGCAATCTAGGAGGTGTCGCCGTCGTCCAAATTACGGCCACAATTCCACGAACTGGCATCAGTCGCGGGCAGCAACTCGACTGCAAAGTCAGCGCGATGCATGGTGCCAAGAGTCTCGAAGGTGGCTCTCTCATCAGCGCTCCACTGGAGCTAGTGGGCATCGCTGACGACACCGTCGTCGGTCTCGCATCCGGGCGCCTCATCATCGAAGACCTGCTGAACCCGACTACTGCCAGAGTGCCATTTGGCCTGGTGATGGAACAAACCATCGACATGAATATCCTGAGAAAACCGAACCAGATTCGGCTACTGCTCAATCGGCAGTACGCTGGTTATGACATGGCCCGTGAGGTGGAGCGTGCAATCAACACCCGGTTCTACCTCGAAGCCCAGAATGTAAACATCGCCCGAGCCATCTCACCGGTCTCCATCGACGTCAATATCCCTGAACAGTACGACAATCACGTCGAATTTCTGGGGCTGATCACGGAAATCACTCTTAAAAATGCCGGAACGGCGGCTCGAGTCGTGGTCAACGCAAATCAGGGAACGATCATCGTCACCGGCGAAGTCGAAATCAGCTCTGCCGTCATCGCTCACAAGAATCTGAATGTCGAAATTACAAATCCATTTGTCGAAGTTCGCAATCAGGACGGCCAGCAATCACCGCAACAACTGGCTGACCTGGTCAACGCCCTGAATCAGCTAAAAGTCCCCACTGACGACATTATTGGCATCCTTCGCGAACTCCACCACAGCGGACGACTGCACGCCGAATTCATCGAACGTTAGTAATCAAGATTCAAAGCCTGAACCATGTCCGAATCCATCCCTTCCGTTGGCAATCCAACCCCAGCACCTCCAGTCCTTCCGGATGCGTTCGACCAGTTCGTCGGCGACACATTTTTCCGACAAATGCTGAAATCCATGCGTTCCGGCAGCGGAAAACCCGCGTTTCTCCACGGTGGACAAGCCGAGGAAATTTTCCAAAGCCAACTCGACGAAGTAATCATCACCGACCTGGCACAAGCCACGAAAGATTCATTCTCAGCCGAACTCTTCAAACAGCAATTTCAAAAACACCAATTTCCAGACCCCACCGAGAGCACAACTGCCCAAAGCACGGACGCGGATTCCAATGCGGCAAAGCCTGATTCACCGCCACTCGCCCCCGCTGCCGCCAACACCTGAGACACGCAACTTCGACGCCAATGCGTAAAAAGTCACACAGTACTCTCGCGACATGCTTTGCAAAAACAACTTGTAAGATCGACAAAACCAACGCTACCCACTGCGAATACACCTGAAGACAACTTGCGGTGCAGGACTAAACAAAAAATACTCACGATCCTCTCACAATTCTTCTTCTGCATTGGCTACTCAAATGCCGATAAACACAAGGACGAGCGGTTTACGCCACGCATAAGAAGCCCCTACAGCCGCAATTTCGAGTAAGGAACACTCAAATGAGACGCGTCACAGGTATTAAATTAGTCCCAGCACTTCTCGCCTTGGGTCTGTTGATTCAACCACTCGCCGCCACACAAGCTCAACAGCCCAATGCCTCGCAGATCACCGATGTCGAACTGAAATCAGACAGCTCGTTTCAGGGAAAACCTGTCGACGCACGCGGTCAGGTTCAGCCAAACACTCCGGTCACCGTTCAGAACGTTCAGACAGGTCAGGTCGTTCGAACAACCACCGCAGCTGACGGAACATTCGGAATTCAGAACCTGCAGCCAGGCGTCTACGACGTAACAGTTGGTCGCATGACCTCAACGGTTCGAATCTGGCCATTCCAGGCAGCTCCAGCAGGCAGTGTTCAGCAGGTAGCTTATCAGGCGCCCCAAGCAGGCGGACTCCCAATCGTTGGCGATCTCGCCCCAGGAATTGGTGGCGGAACGGGAGCCGGCGCAGGCGGCGGACTTCTCAGCGGCGGAAGCGGATTGCTTGTCGGCGGAGCCATCATCGGTGTAACCGCTGGTGTGATCATCGCAGTCACCGCGAGCTAGTCCGAAACTGCTGCAAGACGAACAAAACAAAAAAGCCTCAACTCAATCGAGTTGAGGTTTTTTTTGTGCGCTGAAGCAGATCCCGGGACTGTGAGATAAGACCAACTCGGGCAGAAGCTTCAATCGTCGAACAGCTTTCCGCAAACGCCACAGAGCGGTATCGTTCTATCAACAGAACCGCCAATTCGACTCCTCACGCGTGCCCAGACAATGCTGATCCCTCTCAACACAGACGCACCGATTTACTACTTCCCGTTTGCGTGCATCGGGATGATCGTCGTCAACTGCTTTGTGTTTCTCGCCACGGGCTGGGGGACGATGGAAAACGTTGACCAATGGAGCCCGTGGGCCCTCTCCTACGGAGACGGACTTCATCCCGTCCAGTGGGTTACGAGCAACTTTATTCACATGGGAGCGGCTCACCTGATCGGCAACATGATCTTCCTGTGGGGGTTCGGGCTGGTCGTCGAAGGTAAACTTGGCTGGTGGAGATTTCTTCTCGTCTATCTGACAATTGGAGTTGCACAATGCGCTGTCGAGCAAACCATCATGCTCGGCCATACTCCCGAAGTGGCGGCAGAAGACTTTGTTGAACAGTTTGTGGACCTTAACGAGGAGTTTGACGACGAATTCATCGCACAGATGGAAGCTGCTGGACTTTCCGAGGAAGAGATTGAGATAAAGAAAGAGGAGTTCCGTGAAGAGCTGGAAGGATTCGCATCTGAAATTGAGCTGACCTACGCCCAGTTCAACGGCTCTTGCGGTGCGTCTGCGATCATCTATGGCATGTTGGCCATGTCTCTGGTCTGGGCTCCGAAAAACGAAGTCACGCTTCTCCTCTTCATCGCGTTTCGAGCCGTCACGTTCGAGGCAACGATCATGTCATTCTCGGCGTGGTACATCGGCCTTGAGATACTGACCGCAACCTTCGAAGGCTTCGCCATCGCGACGTCGACGCTCCACCTCATGGGAGCAGCCGCGGGATTCGGAATCGGCACTCTTATGCTGAAAAAGGATATCGTCGATTGCGAGGACTGGGACCTCTTCTCCGTCCTCAGCGGCAACTACGGAGCACGGGCCAGGGACCGCTATGGCAACCGCATAGAACCTGACGGCCGCAGAACAAAGTCTGACGCGGCGGCCGACTCCGGCGCAGGCAAGAAGAAAGAGCCGAAGAAGAAGTCGCTACGGTCCGCTGCCGGCGCTAAGAAAAAGCTCACTGAAGTAGAATCCTTCGTCGACGCTGGAGAGTTCGATACCGCTTACGACGAACTATACAACGCAAGATTACGAGCTCCCGAGGCCATTCTGGACGAACCGATACTTAAGTCACTGGCAATCGGCCTGGCAAAGAATAGACAGTGGGACGAGGCCGCTGAATTGATGCAGGAATACATCGACGCCTGGCCCGACAACAGCGATTCGATGAGGCTGAGGCTTGCCAACGTCTCCCTCAAAGGCCTGCGGGACGGAAGAGCCGCGCTGCGAGTCTTGAAAGAAATCGATCAGGAATCGCTTTCAGACGACGCTCATGCCACCTTCAAGAAGCTTGTCAAAGCCGCGAAAGAGTCTCGGTAGTCGTCACGTGGCGTAGCTCAACCGGCCACCCGAATGTACTCGTCCTTCTTCGGCGGTTCAGCCGGAGCAGCTTTGTGCCCCTTCCAGTCTTCCATCCCCTGGTAGACGCCCAGGAACTGCAGCAGCCGCCGGAAAACCACCCGCGGCCAGGTCGCTTTGCCGAGAGGAATCAGCCTGACAAGCCCCGGCGTCAGAAGGTGAGCCTTCTTCTTCTTAACACATCGAACAATTTTCGAAGCCAGATTCTCAGGCGTCAAAATCGGCGTCAGCAACGGAGCCTTGGCACCTTCGAACATTCCGGTGTTGATATAGCTTGGGCAAATGGCTGACACACCGACATGGCCACGTCCGGTCAGCTCCAACTCTTCTCTTAGTGAATCTGTAAACCCAAGCACGGCCCACTTGCTTGAAGCGTAAGTCGCCGCATTGGGAAGCGCAATCAATGCCGAGGCACTCGCGATGTTGACGATATGCCCCTCATCGCTGTCGAGCAAATCCTGCAGGAAGAGATGAGTGACAATTACTGGTCCGTGCGTGTTGACATCGTAGGTCACCATGTGTTTTTCAAGTGGCACGTCGAGAAACTGCCCGCCAGTAACAATTCCTGCATTGTTGACAAGAACCTGGATGGGACCGTGGTCTGCGTGAATCTGATCTCGGACATGCCGAACGTCTGCCGCGTCGGTGACGTCCATGACATAGCCGGCACAGGGCAACGCTTCAATCTGAAGCTCGCATACAGCCTCAGTCACACGTTCCGGTTCGCGATCGGTGATGATCACGAAGGCACCTTCCTTCGCGAAGGCCTTGGCAGTGGCCAACCCGAGACCGTGACCGGCTCCGGTGATCAACACGCGTCGTGATTTGAGATTCTTCATGTCACGTCTCCTCGAATGATGGAGACCGGTGAGGCGATGCTGTGCCGGCAAATGCCAGATCAGTTCGTCAGACCAGTCCCCCTTTCATGGCGTGATAGCCCAAAGTTGAAAGATTCCACAACGACGGATTCTGCACGAGCCGGCACAGTGACCACGCCACCGACTCCGGCGCCGGATGCGATGCCAGCCAGACCGCCTTCGGAAGTACGACCAGCGGAGCTTCCAGAACAGTCTTCTCGATTCCCGTCAGCATGAATGAATTGTGAACCCAGCCGGTTCCGCTTTGAATGTCCTGCCGCGTCGAACTGGGATGCCCTCCCCACGGAGGACTCATCAGAGCGAAGACGACTCCCGACCATTGATTCTGAGCAACGACTCCGTAACGAAGTCTGTCGACACACTCCTCAAGAACATTTCGTGTCGCAGGCTTTCGTTTGAAACGACCTGGCACCGTGATCGATGCCGCCAGAGTTCCCCACAGTTTTTCATTGCAAAACTCAGTCGCCTTCCGCAGAAACTCTTCTGGACTGGCAGCGTCGATCGGCACTTCGGCACAGACACAAACAAAGGATTCGCTTGCGAACAGTGGCGAGTCTTCATCCGCCTTTACATTGCGAATCAACGTCCACGGCAACGTTCCGTCTGTTTGATCAGTCCCCGCAACAAACGTTGTCGTGCCGTCTGGGCATGTCTGGCTTCCGGAAACGCCACCGTCAGAGGTGTTCCGCAGAAGCTGTTGAGCCTTGTCAGCGGTCAGCCCCGAATACTGTTCGAACCGCTGCTCGGCTCCGGGGTAATAAGCGACACGCTGCGGAACGCGGGACAGAGCATTCTCGATTCGCTGTAAAAATCGTTCGCGTTCAGGCCACTGTTTCCACGTCACGATGACTCTGGTCGCAACGCAGTTGAACGCGGCGTTGTTGGTCATCGATGCGACGATGTTTTCCGCCTGAAACTTAAGTGCGGATTTGGAATAAGCCCCCGGTACAACAACCCACGGCGTCACGTTGCCGAGTTCGCTGCCGACCGGCTTGTTTAGGACAGGCTCGTCACGACGCTTGCGTCCTTCGCGATCGCTGCCGGCAGGGCCCCCAGACGATTGCATCGTGAGTCGACTCAGAGCCGGTAATGTGAACATCGTCGACGCGATCATCCGCGACCGCCGCTGCACCGATTTCGGCGTGCCCCGAAATAATCCTCAGCAAATCATTCTCGACAAGCGGCGCGAACGCTCGCTCAAAGATGGGGCCTACGCACTCGTTGACAGGATTCATCTTGAGCAGCACAGCTCGATTGTCGACACAGAGTTTCGTCAACATATCAGCAGCGGGAATACCACTTACGTTTCCTGCACCGAGCACCAATGAAGTCCCCGTGCTTTCGAGCGAGCCGTACGCCGGTGCCAGTGACGCTTCGAGATTATCTTCGCCGATATTCGGCTGCAGCCAGGTCGTCGCGCGGAAGCCGATAAATGTCACCGGATCAAAGTAGCCGGGGCACGGCGTCATTCGAATTCCGATACGACCGTCACTTTTCCGAACAGGCTTTGCTGGAAGCTTCGGAGCCCCGGTGCGATCAATCTGCCGCATCGTCTTCAGGAAAAGTTGTATCTGACGCAGCGTCGCCGCCGGACCACCGAGCACTTCCTGAGCACGTTCACGACTGCCGCGAGCGATCCCTTTCGACTCGCAGACAACGTCGACCCACTCTGGAGCAACGCTGCTGATTCCGTCCACGCATTGTTCAAGCAAGGCAATCCGCTGCGCAACATTCATTCGACTCAGACGGTCACGACCGTCGGTCAGTTTTTCCAGACAACGATCGAGAGATGCTGCGTCCGCCTGCACGACTGCCGTGCCGACGGGTTTTACCGAAGAGTCCCCCCCCGTCGATGCCGTCGCCTGCTGAGGCAGACGGCTCGCACCTTTCACAATATCTGGAACGGGACGGATCATCTCGGCTTACTCCTTTAAGTCCGTGGCAGGATCGTTTATGGGCGTGGGACTAACGTCCGCCTCGACGCCTGCCGCAGAAACTGTCGGCTCCGGGACGAGTTCCGTGTCCCGTTGCTGATCGGCCGACTCTGAATCTATGCGGAGTTTACGCCGAAGTACCTTTCCAAGGAAGTTCTTTGGCAGCTCTCCAGCGACCACTTCCACAATCCTGGGACGTTTATACTTGGCAAGATGCTCTGACGCGAAAGCGTCAAACGCCGCTCGATCGAACTCGGCGACCGATCGAACGCTAACGACTGCCTTCACAATCTCGCCGCACTTGAGATCCGGCTCGCCGACAATAACGACATCCTCAACGCCCGGAGCATCTTTCAGCACCGGTTCGACGTCAGCTGGATAGACGTTGAAGCCCGACGTGATCACAAGGTCTTTTTTCCGATCGACGACACGGAAGAAACCGTCTTCGTCGCAAGTCCCCATGTCTCCGGTGTAAAGCCAACCATCGCGAATGACCTCAGACGTCGCCGTCTCATTCTGCCAGTAGCCGAGCATGACCTGCGGGCCTCGCGCGACCAGCTCGCCAATTTCACCCGGCCCTAGAACTGTCGTCCCATCCTCGCCGTCAACAATTCGAACTTCAGTATCCGGCAGTGGAAGGCCGATCGTGCCTGCTCGATTTGTTCCGTCGAGCGGCCCGGTGCAGATCACCGGACTGGCTTCGGACATTCCGTAGCCTTCGACCAGAGTCGCTCCCGAATATCGCGCGAATTCGTTGGAAATCTCATCAGACAGCGGCGCACCGCCGGACACAACATACCGCAACGCTTTGAACTGTATGGGACGATCGCGAAGGACTTCGTTAAGAGCTGCGAGCATCGCCGGCACGGCTGGAAAAATCGACGGCTGGTGCTCCTCGATCAACCGCAGAACGATTCGTGGCACAAAGCGGTGGTGAATCACCAGCGTCGCCGCCATCGCCACGCCCGACATCGCGCACGACGTCAGGCCGTAACTATGGAAAAACGGCAACACGGTGAGAATCTTCTCGCGAGCTTCGTACGCACCGCCCCAGTTGTAGATCTGCCAAGCGTTGGCGATCAGGTTTCGGTGACTCAACGTGACAGCCTTCGGAGCCCCCGTCGTTCCACCTGTTGGCAGGATATACGCGGGGTCGTCGAGCGACGTTAACTTCACCGGCTGAAAATCGGCATCGCCAGCTGCGACCTGATCTTCCAATGAATGATGAGTCGGATGATCGGGCGCCGGCCAGAACCCCAGTCGCTGGAGTCTCGCAAACGCGTAACCGACCTTCTGCCACGTCGGCAGGCGATCGCCAAGCGTTGCGAAGAGAATGTGCTCGGGCTTGTACCTGGCGTTGACGATCAGCGGGGCCAGCATGTCCAGAGCGATGACGACCTTGCAGTCCGTCGTCGTCATGAACGTGTCGATTTCTTCGGCCACCATCAGCGGACTCATCGCGACCGCGATTCCGCCAGCCATCCAGATGCCGTTCAGGACGGATAGATACTCGGGCAGATTCGGAAGCAGCACGCCGACGCGATCACCCGGCTTCACACCAAACTTCACGAGAGCAGACGCGGTGCGGTGAGCGTTCTCGGAAAGTTCGCGATAGGTCACCGTCTGCTTGTAATAGTGGCAGGCGATCCGGTCGGGATGCCGCGAAGCGGTTCGCTCAAGCAGGCCCCAGGCATGGAGCTCGGGGTAGTCCAATGTTCGCGGCACAACGTCTGGATAGTGATCCAGCCACGGCCGGTCGGACGTATCGAAAGTTTGCAGAGTTTTCGTCATGTCGGGCTCCCGATGTCGTCAAGCTGGCTCAATCAAGAGTCAGCCGGACGGGGTGGGATGGTCCCGTATCACGACTGCCGAACGGCAGTCTTCGGAACTGAAAATGAAGTGCGACCGCTCTGTCTCAAAATTCGACAGAACACTCGCTCGGCATTTTCCAGCTCCGCCGCAATCTGCATCAGCAGCTAAGAAGTGACTTTCTAATCTAGGCCAGAGTTATCTACGCATCCCAATAGAAACGTCGCTAACTGAATCCGATCGCCAGGGCCGGTCCAGGACTTTTCTCATTTTCCTCAAAAACCGGAGTTGACAGGTGGTGCCAGTCAGTCCGCCAAATCGAAGACCGGCACGACCGACGTCATGGCTTTTTCGTTATCCCGCGACGCGTGAAGCCTCCATTGAATTGTTGTTGTCATTCAAGGTTGAACCGGCATCAGAAAAACTACCGCGACGAGCACACTCGACCAGAGCGTCAGACGGCGCAAGATGCGAATGCACCTTTGCCAGCTCCTGAAGGCCGTCAACGACTTTCTGAATGCCGATACTTTGAGCGTACTGAAGCGGACCGCCTCTGAACGGAGCGAAACCCGTCCCGAAGACCATTGCCAGGTCGATGTCTTCCGGACGCCGCGCGACACCTTCAGCCAGACAGATGGCTGCTTCGTTGATGACTGGAAAAACGAGCCGCTGTGCAATCGCCTCTCGACTTAGCCGAGCCCCCGATGCAGCACCATTCGCGATTCTTAGTTCAGCAATCGATCGAAGAACTGATTCCTGTACTGCTTTCCCGCCTTTGACCAGCAGTTTGGGTTGCGATCCAAGTTTCTCGCGGAGCTGCTTCAGTGCCCCCCAAATCGCGGCCGGCTTCATCCGCTCGCCATACGCCTCGTACAGGTTGTCGGCCACGTGCGCCGCAACATCGAGTCCCACCAGATCACTCAAAGCCAGAGGTCCCATCGGCATTCCGAAGTCGACTGCCGCCTTGTCGATTTCCATCGGATCGGAAACTTCCGCCAGAAGAAATCCCGCTTCGTTCATGTATGGACCGAGCAGGCGATTCACGAGGAAGCCGGCACAATCACCAACGACCACCGGCGTTTTGCCCAATCTTTGCACGACGGCAAACGCCTTCGCTAACGCCTCATCACTCGTCTGCTCTGTTCTGATGACTTCGACAAGAGGCATCTGATGGGGCGGATTGAAAAAGTGCAAACCGACAACGCGTTCAGGATGCGGAACGCCCTTCGCAACATCGCTGACCAGCAGAGAACTCGTGTTTGTCGCCAGGACGGTTTCGCGATTCGTCGCCTCGGCCAGTTCAGCAAACACTTGACGCTTGATGTCCGGCACCTCGACCACAGCCTCAATCACGACGTCTGCGTTGTTCAAACCTCGATAGTCGGTTGTCGGGCTGAGTCGGTCGAAGACTTCTTCCGCCTGCCTCTTCGTGAGTTTCTTTCGCTGCGTATCTTTGGCCAGAAGTTTGCGGACCGTCTTCACGCCGTTCGCAACGAAATCCGGCTTGATATCTTTCAGCCTCGTGGCAACTCCCTTTCGAGCAAGCAGCAAAGCAATCCCCGCTCCCATCGCTCCGGCCCCAATCACTGCTGCCTGCTTAAGCTCTTTCGAATCAAACGTCGCCTTGAGTTCTTCTGGCGGCTTCTTCGCTTCTTCGGAAAGGAAGAACAGCCGAATGCACTCTCGCGTGACCGGGTTGGCGGCCAACTCCGAAATCCCAGCGGCCTCGATCCTGAATCGTCGCTTGTCGTCCGCACCAAGCCCTTGTTGAAAGGTCTCGATAATCATCAACGGTGCCGGGTAATGGCCATGTGTTTTCGCCATGACCTGCTCGCGTGCCTTCTTCAAAGCAAACTTCTTTGCAGCCACCGTCCCTTCAAGAAACTTCTGCCAGCCTGGCTTCTTTGACTTGCGAAACAGCTTCGATGCCGAGCCGAACTCGTGATGCGTCTTCAGAATTTTCTCGCCCACATTCTTCAACGCTTCGGGCGGAACGACTTCGTGAACAACGCCTTTTGAGCGAGCCTGAAATCCTCCCAACTGCCGACCGGACAGTACGAGCGGCAAAGCGTCGATCAGACCAATCTGCCGCGGCAGTCGGACAGTGCCGCCCCAACCGGGCAGCAATCCGAGCTGCACTTCCGGGAGGCCTAGTTTCGTTTTTTCATGCGTACTGGCGACTCGGTATCTGCAGGCAAGTGCAAATTCCAATCCGCCTCCGAGGCAGGCACCGGAAATCAACGCGACCGTTGGCACCTTCAAATCTTCAAGCTCCTGAAAGACGCTCTGTCCGAACGTTGAGACTTCCTCCGCCGCGGCTTTGTCGGTCAGGTCCTCGAATTCCGTGATGTCTGCTCCGGCGATGAAGACGCCGCGTTTGCCACTTTGAAACAGAACACCTCGAATTGATGAGTCGTCCCTGACAGATTGAACCAGTTCGCGAAGTTCTTCCATGATCGACCGCGACAGGGCGTTCACTGGTCGATCTTTGCGGTCGATGGTGACTCGCAAGATTCCGTCGTCCGATTTTTCTGAATGCCACATGTCAGTCATGAATCCGTCCTCGATACACAAAACACTTTTCTGAACATCACCTCTCCCGCTTGCGGGAGAGGTCGGCCTCTCAGGGCCGAGTGAGGGTTTTCGTTCTGAAATAACCTGTCATCTCGCCTCGCACTTAACTCCCCCTCACCCGCGGCTGAGACCGCGACCTCTCCCCCAAGGGGGAGAGGTGAATTGGCTCTGTAAGCCGCGTCTTCATCATGCCGCCGTTCGTTCCACGATCGCCGCACCACCCTGCCCACCACCGATGCACAGCGTTGCCAGGCCGACGTTTTGATCACGCCGCTCCAGTTCACCGAGCAGTGTGAGAATCAGGCGTGCTCCGGTTGCTCCGACTGGATGCCCGATCGCTATCGCCCCGCCATTAACATTCAACTTGTCTTCGTCGATTGGGCGTAGTCGTGATGCGGCGTCTGAGTCCTCGCAGTCTTCGGGTGGACTTTCGAAGCCCTTCAGACAGGCGAGTACCTGCGCGGCGAAGGCTTCGTTCAGCTCGACGAGGTCGACATCGTCCATCGTCATGCCTGCCGATTTGAGCGCCTTTGCCGAAGAGTAGACCGGACCGAGTCCCATTCTTGACGGATCGCAACCAGCGAACTCGGCCGAGCGAATCCGACCAATCGGCTCCAGGCCAAGCGACTTTGCGTAGTCGGCTTCCATGAGCAGCAACGCCGCCGCACCGTCGGTAACGCCGCACGAATTCCCAATTGTGACGCTGCCCCATTTTCGATCGAAGTACGGTTTCATCTTTCCGAGCGCCGCCATGCTTTGACCGGCTCGCGGGCCGATATCCTGCTCGATCGTTTCCGACTTTGGCTGCGGATAGAGCGTCATCGTCTCGTCAGAAAGCCGTCCTTCCTTCCACGCGTTGACGGCCTTCTCGTGGCTGCGAACGGCGAACTGGTCCTGATCGTCTCGCGAAATTCCGTACTCGCGAGCCAGCTTCTCCGCCGTGTCACCCATCATCAAATCCGAAACCGGATCAGTCAGTCCGAGTTTCAAGCCAATAAGCGGTGCGAAATCGCTTGGGCGAAACTTTGCGATCCCCCCCAGCTTCTGTCCTGCCGTTTTTGCTTTGGAAAGCTTCAGCAGCTTTTCTCCAAACCGCTTTCGAAACAGCAGTGGAACGTTGCTCATTGAGTCGACACCGACCGCGACGACAGACTTGACCGCTCCGCTGGTAATTCTCGCCGCGGCCTGAGTCACACTTTCCATACCGCTCGCGCAGTTTCGGTTGACCGTGTGAGCAATGCGGTCTTTTGGAATGCCCGCTCGCAGAGCAATAACACGAGCGACGTTGGCGGCATCAACGGGCGACGCCACGTTCCCGGCGATCAGCTCGTCGATATCTTCGGGCGAAACTCCGCATCGATAAAGCAGTTCCTGGACGACCAGTCGGCCAAGCTCCGGAGCGGGAGTCCCAATCAGGTTGGCCCCAGCTTTCACAAACGGGGTCCGCACTCCGCCAACGATTACTGCTTCCGCCATGACATTCTCCTTCGTCATGAAAGGTTCAGCCACCGAGAGCAAAGAGGCCACGGAGTTGCTCTGTCAAATTAGTCTCCGTGACGTCTGTGCTCTCTGTGGCTTTTTGCCTGTCAGGTAGTTTTGCCTTTTTCGCAGTAAGTATTGTTCGTTGTTTGAGAATCTGACGGAACACCGGTTTTCCGGAACGGTTCAAGCGGCTCGTTTTCGCAGCTCGATCCGTCGTACTTTGCCGAGGAAATTCTCCGGCAAGGCATCGCAAACTCGAAATTCTCGCGGGACCTTGTAGCCGGAAAGTTGCTCGCGACAGAACGATTTCAGTTCTTCGATATTCGGTGGCCCGCCCACCGCTGGAACGATCCACGCACAAACAAGTTCGCCATACTTTCGATCCGGAACGCCCACCACCGCACAGGTTTCGACGGATGAGTGCTCGCGAAGGATCTCCTCAACCTCGCTGGGATATACGTTTAAACCGCCCGAAATGATCATATCTTTCTTCCGATCGACGATTTCAAAGAAGCCGTCGTGCGTCGCGGTGGCCAGATCGCCGGTGAACAACCAGCCATCCCGCAACGCCATCGCCGTCTCTTCCAGGTCATCAAGGTAACCCTCCATGACCTGTGGACCTTTTATGGTCAACTCGCCAATTTCGCCCGGAGTGACCTCTCGCGTTCCGGTTTCCATATCGACCAGCCGCACGTCGGTGTTTGGAAGCGGCAAGCCGATGCTTCCAATTCGGGCCGTGCCGTCGGACGGATTTGAGTGTGTCACCGGCGAGGCTTCTGAAAGCCCGAAGCCTTCGATGATCGTCGCGCCGGTCAGGTGCTCGAACTCGCGGCCAACTTCGCCCGACATGGCCGAGGCACCGGACATGCAAAGTCGGAGTCCTTTCAACGCCTTGCCACGTTTTCGCATTTCGTCGTTCAACGATGCGATCATGAATGGAACCAGCAAGGCGATGCCCGGCTGATACTTGTCCATCAGTTTGAGCGTTCGTGTTGGGTGGAATCTCGCCTGAAGAATCAACGTCGAGCCGCCGACCAGTGGCGAGAGCATCGCACAGGTTGCTCCGTAAACGTGGAAAAACGGAAGCACCGACAGGAAGGTTTCGCAGCCGGGTTCCAGCCCGCTCCAGACGTGTAGCTGGGCGACGTTCGCGCAGAGATTCTCGTGAGTCAGCACGGCGACCTTCGGTGAGCCAGTCGTTCCTCCCGTTGGCTGCAAAACAGCAGGAAGCTTCGGATCGTCGAGCAACGGCTCTGCAACTGGCTGCCCGAGGCCAGCCAACTCTTCGAACCGCAACTGGTTCGCCGCCTTCTTCGCGACGGGTTTGCCATAGACCAGTTTCTGCAATTGATAAGGCAGTCGGTAGGCAAGGGGCAGGTGCGGCGCGAGGCTGGTCACAATGACCGCTTTCAACGCGACTTCGCTGGCCATTTCGGCAACAGGCTTCATGCGAACATCGAGGCCCAGAACTGCGTGGATACTGCATTTTCGAGCCAGGCCAGTCAGCTCAGCGGCCGACATCAGCGGGTTGGCCGGAACGGCTTCCGCTCCCAACCAATGCAGGGCGAACCAGGTAATCGCGAACTCGGGGCAGTTCGGCAGAACGAGCATGACTCGGTCACCCTGTCCGATTCCGAGCTCCCGCAACGCACCAGCCGTCTGCTTAATCTGATCGAGCAGTTCCTGGTAAGTGTGGCTTGTTCGGAAGTAACGAATGGCAACTCGGTCGGGGTAGCGTTCGACCGCCGACTGAAAGAGCTGCTCGACTCGCCGAGGTGTGTACTCGATCCGCGGAGGAATCCCCGCCGGGTAGGAGTCGTGCCACGATGCCGTCGCCGAGTCAAAGTCTGGCGTTACGGGAAACGGCGAATCAGAAAAATCACGAGCCGACTTGAACGGTACAGTTTCCACTGGCAACTCCCACTATCCCTGTCTGGAGTACAGGTCACATCACCAGTGTCCGACGGAAGCTGGACGAAGAGCGTCAGTCTTTCCTGCCAGCTCCGAAAAAAGCAGAGCAGAGAGAGACTGCACCTTCGGCCAAAGGCCCATCGGTTCGAACAGTCGCCTGAGGAGTGACCATCGTGGCCCCTCGATCACAGATTTCTGTCCGAAATCCACTTTCAACTGCTGGCCAACAAGCCATCAATCAAAAACGGAAACTAGTGAATGCACAAAAAGGGAGCGGAAGTGTCCGAACCTTCAAACGTCAGGTCTGGACTGTGATTATTAACTCTTGACGGAAACTCAGCCGGGAACGCCAGCCAGGTTTCATTGTTTGCCTGGGAAGTGATTGTGCGAGGGGGACCGCACAGACATGACTGAGTATGCTTCGCGGAAAACAAAAGAAGTGATGATTGAACGTTTCCCACAACGCGACGGCCGTTTATCACTTATCGGAATTCGGAGCAAGATTGATCAGGAATTCCTGATGCGGCGACGCAGCTCACAACCACGCATCGGCTGAAAACAAGAGGTACGACTGCCGCCGTCAAACCGTTCGACCAGAATTTACGCCGCAGCGGACACAGAGCTCTCAGAGAAAAATCCCAACAACTCCGCGACCTCTGAGCTCTCTATGGCAGATTTCTTGCACTTGTACCACAAACTTCACTGACCTCAGTTCTAAAGATTGACCATAAGCATGCCCAGAGAAAATAAAGTCGCAATTATCACAGGAGCAGGTTCAGGAGTAGGTCGGGCATCAGCACTCGCACTTCTCAAAGAGGGATACTCAGTCGCAATCGCCGGCCGCCGCGAAGACGCTCTGCAGAAAACCGTCGAGCTTGCGGGAGATGCCTCAGCCCGAGTCCTCGCCGTGCCGACCAACGTCTGCGATCCGGATTCCGTCGCCAATCTGTTCGCGAAGGCCATTGAGAAATTCGGGCGAGTCGACGTCCTCTTTAATAATGCTGGCACCGGAGCACCGGCAGTCCCACTGGAAGACCTGACGCCTGAGCAATGGCAGGGAGTCGTCGACGTTAACCTGACCGGCTCGTTCCTCTGTACTCAGGAAGCGTTCCGAGTCATGAAAAGCCAGGAGCCGATGGGCGGACGAATCATCAACAACGGGTCGATTTCCGCTCAAACGCCGCGGCCGCATTCGGCACCGTACACCGCAACCAAACACGCAATTACAGGCCTGACGAAATCGACGTCGCTCGACGGTCGCCGGTACAACATTGCGGGCGGGCAGATCGACATCGGAAACGCCGCGACAGAGATGACCGAACGAATGAAAGACGGAGTTCCACAGGCCGACGGTTCAATCGCGGTCGAACCCAGAATGGACGTCAACGATGTCGCCAGCGCCATCGTCTACATGTCGGGCCTCTCGCTTGATTCGAACGTCCTGACGATCACCGTGATGGCCACGAAAATGCCGCTCGTCGGCCGCGGCTGAGAATGCCCTACGTGGGCCAGGGACTCGACGTTCCCGTCTGGTCCGCTAATATTCGGATCGGCGGGTGAAAACCCACGGACAACAGGTAGCAAAACAGGATTCAGAAGGCTCCGGCAATGAGTGACGGCAAAGTTAGCGGCAAAGTCCACTTCATCGACGAAACAAAAACGTTCGGCCAGAACGGCTTCCGCAAGCGGGTCGTCGTGCTTGAGCAGGACACTGGTCGCTTCACCAATTACATCCCTGTTGAATTCATCCAGGAAAGCTGTGACTCGGTCGACTCGCTGAAGGTGGGCGACGAAGCCGAAATCACCTTCGAGCTGACCGGCCGAAAATGGCAGCGAGACGCGGCCAGCGAAGTGAAATACTTCCTGAACGCTCAGGCCAGCAGCTTCCGAGTGACCAGCAACGGAGCCGCCGCGCCCGAAGCAGGCGATGATGGGGCACCAATGTTCGATCCATCGAACGAGACCGAATTCGACGAAGACAACGTCCCGTTCTAAGTAACGAACGTTGCGTCGATCAGGACTTGGCGTGGAGCGTCTGCCGACGTTGGGCGGAATCCGTTGATCGGATTGCGTCGTCGGGCTGCGGGAGGTCGAACTGCCGCAGAAAGGCCGGACGGTCTCGGCGGCCGCCTCGAACGTAGTCTCGCCAGAGCGACTGAGCGACAAGTTCCGGATCGAGCCCGCAGGTTTCCGTCAAGAACTCGAAGAGACGATGAGCAAGTTTTGCTAGCGGTATGCCGTGCGCACGTTGCTCGCGTTTGAAAAGCCAGTCGCTCAGCGCAAGGAAACTTTCGAATGGCGAATCGGACTCCTGCCAGATCAGGTCGCGGGAGTCGACGAAGTTGCCGCTGTTCGCAATCAGATCCCAAAATCTTGCTAAACGCCGCAGGCGGTGCATCGTTTGAAAATCGATGAGCTGATTGCTGAGGATTTCGTACGGCGGAGCGGCGCTGTAAACCATTTCCCACTCGGCATCGTGTCGCGTGATTGGCGTGCCGCGGAGGCGTTTCAGAATGCCGACCTGAATTTCCTGCGGCGCCAGACAGACGAGCTGATCGAAGCCAGCCCCGAAGCTCTCGACCGTTTCGCCCGGCAGGCCGACGATCAGGTCCGCGTGAATGTGGACTCCGGTTTCCTCGTGCAAAAATCGAAAGTTCTCGACCAGCTTATTGTTGTCCTGCTGCCTGCTGATCAGGTCTCCGACTTCCTCGTTGAAAGTCTGGACGCCAATTTCGAACTGCAACACGCCGGGCGGGAATCGGGCGATTGATTCCCGAAGAGACTCCGGAAGCCGATCGGGAATCATCTCGAAATGCAGAAAGAGTCCGGGTTCGTAACGTTCGAAGAAGAAGTCGAGGATCGCCTGACTGACGCGCAGGTTCAGATTGAACGTCCGGTCGACAAACTTGAATTGCCGGACGCCGCGATCGAACAGAGACTTCATCGCCGCGAGAAATGTGTCGAGATCAGCCTGCCGGACAGGGATTTCGAGAGCAGACAAGCAAAACTCACACGTGAATGGGCAGCCGCGAGAGGCCTCGACGTAGATCACCCGGTGGCGAATGTCCTCTTCCGTGTAGAGGTCGTACGGAAGCTTGAGCTGGTCAAACTGCGGCGTTGGTGCGTGGATGATCTTTTCCAGCGGCGGAGTGCGAGCCATCAGTTGGCGGCACAATTCGGGGAGAGCAAGGTCGCCCTCGCCAGCGATCACGTAGTCAGCCAGCTCGACAATCCGTTCTCCGTCCGTCTCGTAGCTGACTTCCGGACCACCGAGCACTACCTGAATGTCCGGTCGAATCCGCTTGAGGTCCGCCACGAGTTTCGTCGTTGGTTCGACGTTCCAAATGTAAACGCCGAGGCCAACAATCTTCGGATTCTGATCGAGAATCTTCGTCAGGACGTCCGTTGTGTTCTCGCTCAGGCCGAGTTCGAGCATCGCCGTCCGGCCGCTCAAGTCGCCCATATTCGCCATCAGGTAACGCAGCCCGAAGGCCGAATGCCAGTAGCGAGCGTTGAAAGTGGCGAGGACAATGTCGGCCATTGGAAAACCAGCTACCGATCTTCATCTCGCTTAACGGGATGCAATTGTCTGCGCGATGGGACGCAGCACCTGCTCGATAACGTGCTGCTCAAGAAGCTCTTCACTATTCGCACGCAATGCGGCCAGAGAGTCCAGGAACGACGTGTCTGGACCAAGACTGCCGTACTGACGCACCGTGAAGTAAACACTGAGCGGCTCTTCGGGAAACTCGTCGCGACGAACCTGGTAAGCATTGGTTCGAGTTTCAATCACGAGCCGAGCCTGACGTCGGCACGAACCTTCCAAAGCCAGGGTGACGCTCGGCTCAAAGTTCAACACTTGAGCTCCCGGAATCCCCGAGAAGGCATCGCATGACGGGCTGACTCCCAGAGCGTCGGCAACAAGTTGATCGTGATTTCCACGATACAGAAAATCGAAGCCCATCATGTAATCAAGGGCTTCGCAGTCGAGTTGACTGACGGAAAGCATGTACGGAATCAGCTCAAGGACGAGTTCGTGCTGTCCGACCGCGTCGTCGACCGACGTCTGGTTTAACGCTCCGCTGCAGATGCGGCGCGGCTCGATCGAAATCCACCGCTGCTGACCGCTCTCTTTATCCTGTTCAAGAACAAAGTCGCCGTTTTCACGCTGAAAGAAATTACGCAACGACGGGTAGCTTTTCTGCACACGTTCGAGAAATCCCAGCACGGTCTCGCGGCCGTTGGGCAACGCCATCTCAGTGCTGAGATTCATGTTGCAGTAGTAGTCGTCCGCCAGATCGGCATACAGATTCATCGATCGCCTCAGTGAGATCAGGCCGAGCCCGAGTGGTCATTGTCAAAGCAGCTCAGCCGCCGATTTACTCAAACGAAATTGCCGATTGAGTTCCCGATCCATCCGTGGCGGCGTAGTGTACCGGTGCCCTGAATGACGGTCAAAGAGGCCGCACCACGGACGTTACTGAAGGAAATCTAAGCCATGACGAGCAGCAAGTCTCAAAATCAGCTTGAGCCAGACGTCCACCGAACGATGAACGACTTTTCAATTTCGGTCTTCGAAACTCAGATGGGCTGGCTCGCGATCGCAGGAAAAGACGGAGTTCTAACCCGTGTCAAAATCGGACACGCATCTGAAGGCCTGGCATTGAGGGCGTTCGTCGTCGAGGAAGGCCTGAACGATGCCCATATCGAAATGAAAGACTGGAGTCCCAGGCTGCGGGAAGAGTTGACTCGATTCGCCGACGGCGAGCCGATCACATTCGACCATGTCGAACTCGCCTGGCCAAAACCTCTAACTCGATTTCGGAAACGTGTGATCTCAGAAACACGTCGAATTTCATGGGGAAACACGCTTACATACGGCGCCGTTGCCAAACGTGCGGGCTCGTCAGGAGCCGCTCGCGCAGTTGGAACAGCGATGTCGTCGAACCGTTTTCCATTCGTCGTGCCATGCCACCGAGTTGTCGGCAGCGGAGGTGGTCTCGGCGGTTTTACCGCTCCCGGTGGAGTCGGTCTCAAGGAGCGGCTTCTGATGATGGAAAATGGCTCGGCGCTAGAATCCACCGGTACCGCATAGTCCGTGATTGAGGAATATCATGCCCTGCAAGCGTCATGGCCCCCTCTAACGGCTGCATAATGGTGGCTGGCGTCTCGGACTTTGACGGGTGTCGCGCTGCTTGCCGACGTCTATAACAGCCGCTAATCTCCGCTGCCTTCCGCGACTTAGCGTTAATTTGCGCGCGGAGTACTGTACAGAATCGACGGGACCCGCAGCTCGATGACAAATGCGGAAATGTACAACAGCCGGATCGTGATCACAGGTGTCGGGCTTACCAGTCCGATTGGTGACTCGTTGCCCGATTTGCGTGCGAATTTGCTGGCCGGAAAGTCCGGTGTAACCGAATTTGAAACGCGATACATGCCGCCAGTGCTGGCTGGCGTCTGCAATTTCGACGCGCTCCGTCACCAGAAACGCAAGGAAGTCCGACGCGGAACTCGCGCCGGATCGATCGCCGTCTACTGTGCAAACGAAGCCGTTAACGATGCCGGTTTCGACTGGGAAAACGTTGCGAAAGACCGTGTCGGCGTCTACCTGGGCATCACCGAGCACGGCAACGTCGAGACCGAAAACGAAATCTACGAAATCAGCCAGTTTGGCCACGACACTTCGGTGTGGTCGCATCATCACAACCCTCGGACAGTCGCCAACAATCCAGCCGGAGAAGTGACGCTGAGTCTTGGCGTTACGGGACCGCACCTGACCGTCGGAGCCGCTTGTGCTGCCGGAAATGCCGGATTTATTCAGGGATTGCAGATGCTGCGGCTCGGCGAGGTCGACATGGCCATCGCTGGGGGAGTCTCGGAGAGCATTCACACGTTTGGCATTTTTGCCAGCTTCAAGAGTCAAAACGCTCTGGCGTCACACGATGCCCCTGCCAAAGCCTGTCGCCCGTTTGACACAGACCGGACGGGAATCGTCGTGGCGGAGGGCGGAGCAATCTGCACACTCGAACGACTGCCGGACGCATTAGCCCGTGGCGCAAAGATTTACGGCGAAATCGTCGGCCACGCGATGAATTCTGACGCGACCGATTTTGTCCTGCCGAACCGAAATCGCCAGGCTCAGTGCATCGACCTGGCTCTGAAGCGAGCTGGAATGACGCCGCAGGACATCGACATTGTCAGTAGCCACGCGACGGCGACAGAACAGGGTGATATCGAGGAATCGTCGGCGCTGGCAAAGATCTTCAAAGATCATCCAAACGTGGCGATCAACAACACGAAAAGCTTCATCGGCCACGCAATGGGAGCCGCCGGGGCAATCGAATTGCTGGGCAATATTCCGGCGTTTGACGATGGAATTGCCCACGCTACAATCAACCTCGATCAACTTGATCCGAACGTTCCACTGACCCAGATCGTTGCTAACGAGCCGCGGCAACTCGACTCGGTCGATTGCATTCTTAACAACTCGTTTGGCATGCTGGGTATCAATTCGGTCCTGATTGTCAAGAAGTATCAGGACTGAACTTCTCTCCGCTGATCGCTGGATGCTTTGCGGTCAGAACACGGATTTCGCAGCGGTTCTTCCGCTCCGATTGAGGTGTGCGGAGACGGGTTTTGAACGGACGATTCGAGAAGATTACGATTTCAGAAAACTGTTTTGAACAGTTCGTTACCACACAGGACAGCGACGACAACTGGAGACAGGTTGGATGGCACCGGAGCAGATCAGACAGGTAGTTCTCGACATTCTCGCTCGGATTGCTCCGGATGAAGACCTGTCGGACCTCGACGATGCGGTCGCGTTTCGCGATCAAATGGAACTCGACAGTATGGATTTCCTGGACATCGTCATGGAACTTCGCAAAGCGTACCGCGTTCAGATTCCTGAAGAGGACTACGAAAACCTCGTCACGATGGACAGTACAGTCACCTATCTGACGCCATTGCTGAAGGATGTCGACGCCTAAGGGCGAGCGCCAAAAACACGAGTGCCTGAACTCAGAGTTTCAGGTCACTGAGATAACCAGAAGCCCGCTTCATCAACGATGGAGTGGGCTTCTTTCGTGCCCCATCTCCATCAAATGATTGGAAATCGGTCAGGTATTGATACCACAGGGCCTTCCACAAGCGAGTTGAAGTCGCCGTCGTTTCAACTTCCCAAACGGCTTGGCAGATGAAAAAACGAGTCGTCGCCGAAAATCAATTCAGGAACCGACCGCTCATCGCCGAAATCCTGACAACTCAACTTGAACACTGACAGAAACTCGGTCGGAGTTCTGTTGCCGAACATAAGGTAGGAACTTTTCTGTCTGATTCAGACGCAATCCTAGTTTGGCCAATGGTCCGTTGAGCTCAGCAGCTATCACCGTTTCGCGGGCGAAATAAATGGTTCAAAAGAGGAGCTTGACAAAGAAGTTTCTCTCAAATTATCAATCGCCCGCGCCACCGAAAGTGGCCAACTCAATTCGTGAATCCATGAACCTTGCTCGATATTTTGAACACATCCCGAAATGTGACGTAGGGTGGTTCGTCAGCACACCTGATGTTGCCTTTGGCAATGCATCCCTCTGATTCGGAGCCGCAGATATGCATATCTCTTTGAACGAAGAAATCTGGTCCAGTGATCACCTAACAGGTTCAGGAACTGGCCTGTGCGTGGCCCCTGTTGCGTCGGTCGACGATGATGATGACTACGGAGTCGAAGACGACTTCGACGACGACGAGGATGAAGACCGCGACGACGACGATGATTTTGAGGACGACGAAGAAGACGACGAAGAAGACGATGATGACGACGACGATTTCGGAGACGATGACGACGACCTGGATGAGGACGACGACTTCGACGACGATGAAGATGACGACGATTTAGACGACTTCTAAATCACTTTCGGAATTAGTTTTCAGTGTCCTGCAGGAGGGCCACCAATGAAACAAAGGCCTTTCAGCGTTCCCGCTCCTGCACAAAAACCATGAAAATGGTCTAAATCACGTCTCGTAGATCTTCAGCGTTCACACCTTCGCAATGACGACGTCCGTCGGGCGTAAGCCTACGTCCGAATTCTGTCGACGGCCGCGGAGTCGCGTTTCTGTGGTCCAAGTCTTGACGGAACGCCCATCGAGTCGAGAACTGTGTTGTAGACGTCGATGCCTTCCGCTCCGACGTCCATGATCTGACCGGTTTTCAGTCGGCCGTTAGCTCCCGTTGTAGCGTGAAAGATGCCGGACAATTCTCGTTTGACGTCGTTATGTCGCCCGTCACCGGACTCAGTTGAAACGGTGATCAGCGAGTTTTCAAGAATCGTTCGCCCGTTGCCTTCGACTGAGTTCTCGCCGTCGAGAGCCTTCAGGAAGTAGGCGACTTCGTTCAGCGTCATGTGAGCGTGGGCTCGCAACTGCTGGTTCTTCTTGCTCGGGTTGAATTTGTGCCACCACTCGTGGCTGCAGCCTGCCGAGCCGGATGCCTTGTGTTCGGCCGCGTCGTCAAAGTTGTAGATCGTCCGACCGTCGTACTTGTACTCACCTTTGACACGAAGTCGTTCTCCGGCGGCGAGATAAGTGAGCGATCCAAAGCGTGTGCGGTCAGTCTGAACCGCGAGCGCATAAAGGTCAGCCATCAACCGCCATTCGGTTGTCAGGTCTTCGACCATCATGTCGATGCCTTCTCCACCCGGATCGGCTTTTCCTCCGTGGGCAAGCTTCGAAGCCGGAGGCGCTTTCGGGGCGTCTTTCGCAGCATGCTTCATCGCGTAGGCTCGCTGTTCGTATTCTCGAATTCGGTCCAGGTGATCGGCGACGCGCGCCTTCGATGCCTTGCCGAGTGGAGAATTCACTCCGGTGTAGAATTTGTACTGATCGACGACGGTGTCCAGTGCGCTGCGTTTGAGCCGTTGCCGACGTGCGTCGGTGTCGTTGCCAGTCGAAACTGTGCCGAAGACTCGCTCGAAGAGATCCCGCGGCCGTTCCTGCATGATGCCAGCGACCGTTCCATCCTGGTTATAGCTGTGAACGTAGCGGCTGACCCGGCTTCTGCGGAAGAACGTTCCGCCAACCAGCGTCGGCACCATGCCAGACGGCAGGCCTTTCGGGTAATGAGCCTTCCGAATGACCTGATCGATGGAAGGTCCGCCGGCTTTCGCTTCGCCGCTGGGAGGCTCGGCCGTGAACGCTCCGGACGCTCCGTCAAAATGAGCGTTGATGCCGGACTCGTCGCACCGGACCTGGTCGACGTTCTGCATGATCAGCAGCTTTTTCGCCAGAGGTTTGAGCGGCTCGAAAACTCCGTCGAACCCTTCAGTCTGAAGCGGAGCCGGAATGCCCAGCCCGAAGAAAACGTTGAAGGCTCGCACAGGTGGAGCGGCGGCTTTCGTATCCGGAGCGGCGATTGCCATCTCTTCCAGAAACGGCAATCCGATTGCGACGGCGCCCAAACCTTTAAGCGTCGTGCGGCGAGTGATTCGTCGGTTTGTCATCGTTTTACTCCGTCTGAGACTTCACGGTGCGGCCGTTCTGAACGAGATTGCTCAGGATGATCGCCGTGATGACGTCTTTGTAAGTGCCGCCAGATTTTTGTCCAGCTTGATGAATATCGGCAACCGTCGCAGCGTCGGCCGCACCAAGTGGTCGCCCGAGAGCGAACTGTGTCATTTTCCAGGTGATCGTTTCCCGAATCCGCTCGCTGCCCGCCAGCAGGGTCATCAGTTCTTCCGATGTCTGATACGGGACAGACTTAGAAGTGCCGGGAATCAGAATCTGGCCGTCCTCGCGCAGCTCGTTGCCGTGTTCGTCTTTTTCATGAAACGCGCCGATGCCGTCAAACTTTTCCAGTCCGTAAGCCAGGGGTTCGAAGCGAAGGTGACAACCGCGGCAGGATTGGTTGGCCACCCGAGCTTCGGCGATCGCTCGCTGAGTGAGTCCGGGCTTTGTTGGAATCGGAGTCGTGTCAACACACGGCGGCGGATCACGCACGATGCCTCGCATCAGATCGTGCAGAACAAACAAACCTCGTGAAACCATTGATGCTTCATCGCCGCCAACTGTCAGCACACTGGCGTGAGTCAGCAAGCCGCCTCGACCTTTGATTTTGCTGAGGTCGTACTGCGACGTGCCCGCTTTATCGATCTTGCTGGTCGTCGCCGGAAGCTTGTAATGACGGGCGAGTCGCGGCGTGGCGAATGTTGCCTGGTAGTTGAGAAGTTCGGACAACGGCCGGTCTTTCTCCAACGCAACGTGTCGAAAATAGGCGAGCGTTTCAGTTCGCATGTCTTCGGCGAGTTCTGCGTCCCAGTTCGGAAACATCTTCGGGTTCGGACTGAGATTCTGCAGACGGCCAAGATTCAGCCAGTCAGACGCGAACTGCAGAGATCGCTCGACGGCTCGAGGATCGTCCAGCATTCGCTTGATCTGCTTGCTCAGCTCTTCGCCGTACAGATTGTCAGCGTCGACCACTTTGTTAAGCGTTTCGTCCGGCGGGCTTCCCCAGACGATGTAGCTGATTCTGGATGCGAGTTCGTGCTGACTGACCGGCCATTCGCCGTCGTAGCCCGGCTGATTTTCAATTCGATAAACAAACCGCGGCGATTGAAGCATTGCTTCGATGATAAAGCTGGTTGATTCCCGAAAGTCCCCTCCAGCACTGGCAACGGTGGTCGAAATGCCGCGGTAGCTGATGACTTCCTGCTCGTCCAACGGCCCTCGCAGCAACCAACGACCAACCTTTTCGATCACGTCGCCCATGCTCTTGTCGGTGAGTTTGTTGTTTCGCGAGAAACGACGGACAAACTTCAGAACGTCCATGCGGCTGACGATAATTTCGGCGAGCTGCGAAAATGCATTCACATGCTTGAGGTCGACGTTCAAGTTGTAGGCCGTGTTGCTGAAGCCGTCGGCGCGGATGTCGCGCGGAAGTAACTCACGAGCTTCTTTCGAAATGTCGACGCCCACGGCGTCCCGGACCGTGTTGATGTATTCCTGAACGGTGAGTCGTTGAACGAGCGTCTCGCGAGCCTGTCCGCCGTGGGCGTAAACAGCCGGGTCAATCGTGTCGAGTGACCACGTCGCTCCAGTGTCGATCCATTTTTTCAGCAGCGCCTTCTCTTCCGTTGAAAGCGGGTCTCGCTTCCTGGGCATGTCGTCGGACTCGACCATCTGCCAGAGAAGACTGTCGTCGGACTTGCCAGCCACAAATGCTTTGCCGTTTTCGCCACCCGCGATCGCAAGCGATTTCTTCGAAAGGTCCAGCAGTCCCTGTTTCGATGCCGAGTCGTGACATTCCAGGCAATGATTGGCGAAAAGCGGCGCGATTTTAGTTTCGAACAGCGTTTGCCCAGGATCGACTTTCGCCAGGGATTCGACCGCTGACGTTCCGTCAGGTCCGGCCGCAAAGTTTCGGGCGATCTCTTTCGGCGTCAGAGTTCGACTGTAAACAGCAACCAAATACAGCGTGCCTTGCCAGGGGCGATCGCCGGAAAGCTCGTTGGCCAGCGCCAGCTCAAATGAGCCATTCCAGTTGGAAGGAAGACCGCCCACTTTGCTCGTCGCGACGGACTTGCTGTTTACGAATAGCCGAGCCTGTCCGTCTTTCGCAAACGCATAAACGATGTGAGTCAGCTTTGTGCCAGCGGTCCGGCCTTTCGACGCAACGGCCGGAATGCCGTTTGTGCTGGTTCGAGTTGTTCGAAGCCGAACTTCATACTTGTCAGCGTCCTGCCCGAGTGTGAAATTCCGTTCGTTGCTGTTCTTCGAAAGGGTGACAATTCTGGCCGGTCCGGCCTGTTTGGTATTTGCCGGCTGAACCCAGGCTTCGATCGTGAGGGCTCCAGAACGACGCACGGCGTCGATCAATTTCTTTGCGGGTCTGGTTGAGCGGATAGTCGTCTTGCCGCTAACTGTCAGCTTACCCTCTGAACGTTTCACGGCTTTCGAATCAGAAATGCTCAGGTTTATGGGCTTGCCGACTCCTGACCGATCGTGAATGACGGCGCCGCTCGGCGATGCGAAGTCATAGAGAACCTGGAGGCCTGATGTGACGCGCGAGCTGCGGGTCACATCGCCAGAGTCCTGGCCTTTGGCATGAGCAAGGCACGCCAGCATCACGATGCCGAGTGCGAGACTACGGGTAGATGAAGTGCGGAAGTGCAAGACGAGGCTGCGAGCGGGGCTCATGAACTATCCCTCAGAAGCGTGGCCGAAACTGAAGGAGCAGCTTATCAAACTTCATCGCAAATGTAGCCGGACTCGCAAGAGTTCGGGACGAGAGACCGAAGTGTTGCCACTCCGGCTACGTCGGCGTTGCGCCGTTCGGAAGACTTAGCCTGGCCACTGGCGGTCATTGCGAATGTACTTTTCGCCGTCGAAGCTTGAGAAACATTCGGTGACGAGCGGGTGGTGAATTTCTGTAAGCTCGGTGTCAGGCATCAGGTTCTGGCCGGCGGCGTAGGTGATACTCGGCGATCCATGAACGAGGACGTGATGCCAGGGTTGATCGCGGTCGGGCTGAGTCTGATTTTTCTTGTACCAGGCTTCGTCGGCGCGGCAGACATCGTCGACGGCAACAACGACTCCTCGGTAGCCATAACGTCGATGCTGAACCAGCGTTCCGACTTCGAAACGCTGACTCTCGCGAGAATCATTCAGAGCGATCATTTGATTTCCCGCACCGTCACTTTTGACTCATTGTAAAAAATGGCGAGCCGCTCGCCGTCAGACAGTGGGTAATCCAATTTATGTTTACCCGAGGCCTGACGGCACACGGCTCGCCGATGATATTCGGTATTCAGCTACTCGCCCATTGGGTCAGCGCCTGCCTGGCCGACGAGGTCGGCGAGGTATTCTGCTGAGGAAACTCGCTCGAGTTCTGTCTTTGCTTTTTCGAGTCGAGCGGCGATGTCGAGCTGCGATGCGTCGCGTTGGAACTCGGGCTGCTCGGCGAAACTGGACAGCGTTTTTACGTGCCGAGTCCAAAGCGCCACGTCGCGGCGCTGCTGGGTTTCCAGTCGCGCTTTGTACCAGTCGGAAGCGAGCAATGATTCCTGCGTGAACAGCGATCGAACCTCCGCAGCGTCCAGACCGTGACCTTCAAAATCGCCGTGCACCATGATGTGGAGCAGAGCCTTCAGCGGCGGGCACGCCTGGTCAACCGAGCCGTCTTCGAAGTACGCTTTGGCGACTCGTTCGTGAGCTTCCGTGACGTATTTGACGCCGTCGGCGAACGCGTCCCGATCCTGCGACTCGGGTTTGAGGATCGCTTCGTCGAACACCTTGTCCGGATTGTCGAAGACTCGCCCGGCGTAGTGACGGATGAATCGCGACGTGATGCGGTATCCGAGTCGGCTGGCGGGGATCGTTTCGCCTTTGTGCTCGAAGTCTTCGATCCGCTCCATCAGCTCGTTCTCGATCATGTGCTCCGGCCGGCGTTCTTCCGGGCTGAGTCGACACCAGATTTCTGGAATGAGCAGGCTGATGTCGTGATCGACCTGAATGTTCGGTCCGATGTGACCAGCAGGTGTTGAGAAACCCGCCAGCTCGGTCAGCAGATAACTGACGAGAGCGTTGTTGAGATCGGTGATCGGCAACACCGCGTTGAACGGTCCCTTGGTGAGTGCTCCTTCGCTGCCGGCTCCGGTTGTTGATGGGCTTTTGCCAGTGAGCGAGCACACAAAATCCATGAACAGCTCGGGCAGTTCCTGATAATGGATCGGGTTGTAAACGGCGAGTGGCCGAATTCCCTTTGCGTAGTCAGGCGGATTGTTTCGGCGACCGAACAGGACTGCGTGAACGGGGATGTGAACCGCTTCGTCCTTCGGGACAGCTCGGTAAAGTCGTACGCCCATTTCGGCAACGTGATTGGGCATCGCGTCGATCATGTCCGGACGGTTCTGCAGGTACCTTGGGTTTTTACTCGGCTTGCCATCGATCATGCGCGGAGTCGCGGAGCAAACGACGTAGCCATGTTCTGAGTCCTGCATGTCGAGCATCAATTGCTGCATGGGCTCAGTGAATTTACTCAGGTCAACAGCGTGGTCGCAGATTTCGTTGACCTGCTCCTGCGAAAGCGGTTCGAAGTTGACGATGAAATTGTCGTCGCGAGCGAGGTCTGATTCGCATTGTTTATCGAGTCCTCGATGAACAGCATCGTCCGGTCGCTGGAAGAGTCGGAACTCACAGTTCTTCACAAACTTGTAGCTGTTCGACGGGGCGGTGACCTGGCCAATTCGGTTGAGCTTTCGGCTCGGGACAACCACCGAGACGCTGATGTCGTCTTCCGTTTGAATTTTCTCAGCGGCCGCGAAGTCCTGACGGAGTTTGTAGGTCCGCCAACTGTTTTCGCCGACAAAACCGACTCGAAGATAGTCGCCGACCAGCTTCCGGCCGTTGTACTTCAACTCGTGCCCCGGTGAGCCGTTCACAATGTCGACGGCAAAGTTGTCTCGCCAGTTTTCGTCAGCGTCTCCGCGATGGAAACGTTTGATGATGAAAACAAGGGCGTAGATGGAGCCCGGAATTGATCTCAGCCAGTCATTGTACTCTTCCGTGTAATCGACCGACGGAGTCAGCAGCTTGATGACGCTGCCGAGCGAACGATCGGCTCCCAGAACCTTCCGGCTTGGCTCGTTGACATAGTCAGGCTTAACAGAACCATCTGGTTTCCAACGGTCGGAGTAGTTCCGGTCAAAGATCTCCTGGACGAGATCAAGGTCTTTGTCGACGTCGGCGACGAAGATCGGACCGTAAAGAACGTAGTCAATGACCGACTTGCTGATTTCCGACTTTCCGCCGCCGCTGACCGTGCAGGGTTTGTGGCAGAAAACGCCTTCGAACAACGTGCCGATCAGCCGCCAGGTCGGGGCGGCCGGGTGCTTCTTCATGCGGAAGCGATAGCCGGAAGGCAGCATGTAAACTTCGTTTGGCTGGAGCGGCAGTGATTGCTCGCCCGCGTCGTTCGTCCAGGTAATCTTCTGGCCGTGAATCGTGGCCTTCGAGTCTTCCGGGATGTAGACGAGGTTCGGAAATTTTCGGTCTCTGGCGAAACCCGTCGGATCGACATTCAGAAACTCATCGCCAAGGTCGCTGACAACGTCCGCGAAAGTGCGGTCGTTGTAGCGTCGTTTTTTGGCGTTGAACTGGTCACCCAGATTCACGCTCGCAAACGCGATCGCTCCACCAGCGTGTTCTTCTTCGACGCCGCCGAACAGGTTGGCTGCGTAGCTGATCTGAGTTTTGACTTCTTTCTTGCAGTAGCCGAAGTAGTTGTCGGCGATCAGCGTGACAATAACTCCTTCGTTCGTTCGGCATGTCAATTTGAACGGCGTTCCGTCGTTGTAACATTCGTCTTCCGACTTCCAGCACATGCCATCTTCGCGCTGCCGTTCGGTCGCGTCATCGTAGTGAGGAAGTCCGACGTCTTTCTTCTTCAGCGTCGACAGGTGCGGAGCAAGAATCACGCAACCGGTGTGTCCGGTCCACTGTTCGACATCCAGGCCGGCATCGTTTTTGGGAAGAAACGGATCGCCGGCGTTTCCGAAGATTGATTCCACGAAATCCAGATTGCTGACCAGCGAACCGGGAGCGAAGAAGCGGACTTCCATTCGCTTTTCCGAGCACACTCCCTGAACTTCGGGACAGACCAGAGGCCGCAGGAGCAGCGAGACAAAAGCCTTTGCCGACTGCGGGCAGGTTGCCGTGAAAGGAAGTTCGAGCGAATCATCCGGCGCATCAAACGCCGCTTTGAACAGAGCCGCGAAAGTGGCCTGCGGGACCGCTCGTTTGTCACGAGGGATCGGCAGCCCGCCTTCGGTGACGTGGAATGTTCCGCTGGTTGTTCGACGATCGTGTCGCGGGTTGTGCAGAACTCCGTTCTTGACCCGGTAGGAAGAGACGAGAGCGTTTTCGTACTTCGCCCGGTCAATCGGCAAGGACAGCTCGCGAGCGATTCCGTGTCGGTCGAGGATGACCGTCGAATCCGGCAGACGCAGCGGATCCGCGAGGTTGAGACTTTCGAAGTGGCTGTCGAGAAAAGTTTCGATGCGCGCGTCGACTGGCGAACGGACTTCGTCCAGCCGCTTCAGACGCTGATGGTACGAACCGAGTAGTCGTTCGGCATCGATCGACTGCTTGGCCGTGAGCGGCGTTTCCGGATGAGGCAGGCCCATCGCGATCAGTTTCAGAACGATGTAGCGAATGGCTCGTTCACGTTCAGTTTCGCGGTTATTGCCCGCACCTTCGGCACTGATGCCCAGCGACTCGACGAAGTCCATGGGGATTCTTTCCGTTGATTTTCTCGAATGATTATTTGGGTAAATGCAGTCCGAGGCGGCTGCACTGCTGGAGTGCGATGGCCGTTCGGAAACGAAACGGAACCGTTCAGACTGTGAAGAGCCGCATCATTGCCAGCGTGATTACCGCGGATAGATGGCTTCTCAACTGAACCCTGTTTCGTTCTGACTCGAGCCCCGCGAAGCGAGTGCCAATTGAGTCAGGCAACCGGGAATTGATGAGGTCCCATGATGGGACGAGCTCGTTGCCGCCAGTTCGAAGTTCGGAATTTCCGGTCGCCGGTTGAACCGACTTCTTCGCTGATTGGCGACTTCAAGCGGCGGGAAGTGTAGCGAATCAGGAGCCCCGTGTCGCACGCTCCGACGACTCAACGTGTTGCATAAGTCGTTGGTGATCTTCAGGAGTGTCCAAATCGAACAAAATTGACTCTGAGTCGACCGACACCTTCCGGAGGCGAATTTCAGCCGCCGTCCGCAGCCAGTTGAGTCCCTGGTCGTTAGGAATCTCCCGAATTCGTTCGGTAATCGCCCATTTGAAGAATGTGGGATGCCCGTTTTTCCCGCCGTGCTGAGGGATCAGAATGTCCTCGGCTGTTGTCTCCCAGGCAGCGATCAGTTCAGCAAGGACGTCCGCATCGAGCACCGGGTGGTCGGCGGGGATCAGCATCCAACCGTCGCTGGCGTGCGGGGCGTGTTGTCTGCGAAGAGTTTCGACGGCGTGTTCGACGCTGCGTCGCATGTCTGGCGGATCGGTTTCCGGCTGCACGGTGTGAACGTTCGGCAGATCCAATTCCTTGATCACGCTTGCCAATTTGTCATCGCCACGACGAAAGACGACGACGGTCTCCTGGACGCGTGGATGTGACAGGGTGGTCAGCAATCGTTCGATGACGGTCTTCCCGCCGAGGTCCATCACGAGCTTCGGCTGCCCCATCCTTCGACTGAGTCCGGCGGCCGGTACGATCGCAAAAAGCGACATGGTGGTTACTCTTTCGGTCTCTGATCTGAATTCTTTGATGCGTCGACTCGACGAGGGAGCCCCGTCTGAGGCAAGTATCAGTTTTCAGTGGCACGCGACTCCGTCGCGTCAGCCCAGTCGGGGCTTTCCGCACGGAGTGCGGAGCCACTGTCAAGAAGTTGTTTTGAACGCGTGAGTAAGCAGAACTTGAAAGGTGTCCCATGACAATGCAACGAAGACGATTTCTTACAACTGCCACCGGTGCGGCTGCCGGATTGTTTTGCGGAGCGAGTGACCTTGCTCGTCTGTCTGCCGACGACTCGAAGAGTAAATCGTCGAAGATGCGATTGGGACTGGTGACTTACAACTGGGGCAAAGACTGGGACGTTCCAACGCTGATCAAAAACTGCGCAGCGACCGGCTTCGAGGGAGTCGAACTTCGCAGCACACACAAACACGGAGTCGAAATCACAATTGACGCGAAACGGCGAAAGGAAGTCGCTCGGCAGTTTGCAGATTCGAAAGTCGAGCTGGTCGGGCTCGGCAGCGCCTGTGAGTACCACTCTCCCGATCCGGCAGTCGTCAGAAAGAACATCGAAGAGACAAAGGCATTCGTGAAGCTTTGCAAAGACGTCGGCGGCACGGGAGTCAAAGTTCGCCCGAACGGAATTCCCAAAGACGTACCAATCGAAAAGACGCTCGAGCAGATCGGCAAGTCGCTGCGAGAAGTCGCAAAGTTTGGAGCCGACCACGGAGTCGCCATCCGAGTCGAAGTTCACGGCCGGAACGGCTCAGCCGAACTCCCGAACATTCACCGGATGATGGAAGTTGCCGACCACCCCAACGCCGTCGTCTGCTGGAACTGCAATCCGACGGATCTCATCGGAGAAGGCCTGAAGCACAACTTCGACCTGGTCAAAGAAAAGATTGGCATCATCCACATCCACGACCTCCGCTCGAACGGCTACCCGTGGAAAGAAATCTTCAACCTGCTGAAGAAAGCCGACTTCTCCGGCTGGACCCTGCTTGAAGAAGGCAAAGTCCCCCACGGACATCGTTGCTGCCATGCACAAAAACCGTGCGGTTTGGGGAACGGCTCGCGAAATAGAAACTGAGCATTCCCTTGCAATAAAGGCTGAAACATTTCCTACATCGGTCAGCCATTCACGCGACGGTTTTGGCTTTCAAAGCAATCATGGAAAACTGACTTATGAAACTCGCCACCGTCCTGACACCTGACTCGGACGAAAACCTGCAACTTGCTGCTCAGTGCGGCGTGACTGATTTTGTCACCCGGCACTACGGACCGGATCCCGCACCGTTGATTGCCGTCAGGCAGCGAGTCGAATCGTTCGGGCTGACGTTGTCGGTAATCGAGGGCTACCTGCCGATCGAGAAGATCAAGACTGGCACGGATCATGACGGAGCGGAACTCGCTGAACTGAAAGACCTGATTCGTCTGATGGGTGATCTTGGTATTCCCATCCTTTGCTACAACTTTATGGCTGGTACCGATTGGGTCCGTACGAAGCTCGATGTTCCAGAGCGAGGCGGAGCCAAAGTGACGCAGTTCGATCTGGCAACGGTCGAGCAGGCCGTATTGCTCGGTCACGACGGAACGGGAACTCACGAGTCAGCGGATGAAAACGACGCGAGTGGTCTGACTCACGAAATGTTGTGGGAAAACCTCGAACGATTGCTCAACGAAATCGTCCCCATCGCTGAGCAGTCGGGCGTTCTACTTTCCATGCACCCGGACGACCCACCTCTTCACGAGCTGCTCGGGCGTCCTCGGATCATGAACAGTGTCGAAAACTTCGAACGTCTGTTGAAGCTTGCCCCAAGCCCAAATAACGGCATCTGCTTTTGCCAGGGAACCTTTGCCGAAATGGGAGCGGACATCCCTGACGCCATACGTCGCCTGGGCAGTTACATCAACTATGTGCATTTCCGAGACGTCACCGGAACCGCCGAATCGTTCACGGAAACCTTCCACGACAACGGAAAAACGGACATGCCCGCCGCCGTCCGAGCCTACCGGGAAGTTGGTTTTTCCGGCCCCATCCGCCCCGACCACGTCCCACAACTCGTCGGAGAAAACGACGGCGAACCTGGATACACAATGCTCGGCCGCCTCTACGCCTACGGCTACATGAAGGGCCTGTTCCAGGCAACCGATCCTGCCAAGTAAAGCGACGTCAGGGCAACATCACCGGGACGGCCCACTTGCCGACTCTGATCGTTTCGCCTTTCTCGCAGTCTTTCTGATAGAGCGTGCAGAAGTTGGCGGTCGACAGTGGGTGGAAGAGTCTGACTTCTGCTGCGTGGACCTTTTTGAAGCCTTGCTCTGTCAGTTCGATGCTGCAGGAATCTCGGTTGCGATCTGGTGTCGGAGTGAGAAACCAAACCATGCCAGCCCGGTCGCAGGTCACTGTCTTGCGGCCGTCGAGTGGGATTCTCAAGAAGGTCGCACCTTTCAATGACGGCAAGTTCTCATCGACGGTATAAGTGCGGTCGGTGAAGAGTTTTGCTCCTGTGGTGAAGCGTTCGGCTTTGAAGTTGGCTGTGCTCAGCGATCCGGGATTCTTTCGGAGAATGTCTTCGCCGTCGGCGTTGTTACGAACAGGGGCGGGTTTCCTCTTCTGCCCGCCAGATGCTTTACTGACAAGCTGTTGCAGCCGCGCCGCGTTGCTCGACGCTCGGCCTTCAGTGACGTCATCCTCACGGAACGATGCCATCAGGATGTGTCGAGAACCTGTTCGGGCGAAGTCGTAGATAATTCGAATCAGCCCGTCGTCCGTCTGCTGACCATCGGGGTACGAGACACCGCTTCGGTCGTCGAGTAGCAGGCCGCCGTCCCACGACTTCCCATCGTCTTTAGACACAAACGCTGTCAGATGCGATCGGCCAATGCGTTTGTCGATCGCGCCATGTTTCACGAGGAGCAGGTTACCGGAGTTGAGTCGCCGCACGAAGAAACGAGCACTGGGATGCGCAATGCTCGACGGCTTCAAATCAGGCCAGGTCTTTCCGCGGTCGGTCGAAACGCTCTCGCCGATTCCGTATTTCGTGCGGGCAAGAAGCCAGAGCGAGCCGTCTCTACGTTCGATGATCATGTGCTCGTCAAAGGCCCGGACATCCTTCGGTACATTGCAGGCGCCGCGCAGCGACCAGCTTCTGCCGAGATTAGTCGACACGATCAGCCTCGCACTCGAATCGGTCGCCCGCCAGGTCGATGCCGGCAGCACCCACTCGCCCGTGCTGAGAACGACCGGCTTGCACATCATAATTCCGTCGGTCAGCCGCCGCGGCTGGCTCCACTGAGGCCGTTCGTCGTCTGGATTGTCGGTATGCACGCACCAGACGCCGGCAACCGATCCGTCATGCCCGTCGGCCTGAGCCCAGAAAACAAACAGGCGGCCGGTTGGAGCTACCCAGAGTTCCGGATCGAATGCTCGCACTGGTCCCGGGCCATCGGGGTCGATCACCAGCACTTCCCGCCAGGATTGCCCGTCGTCGCCACTCGTTGAAACGGCGACGTAGTTATTGTGATCTTCGCCCGGCGTGATGCCCGCATACCAGTTCGCCCACAGCCGACCTCCGGGGGCGATCGCCATGCTGGGGATCCCCTGAAACGCTCGATTATTCGGCGCATGATCCGGCAGATTCGGTGCCCCGACATACGCAGGCGAGACCAGAAACGGATCGGCAAGTTTCAGATTCGACAGAATGGCCTTGAGCTTGCCTGCCTCCGCTGGATTCTCAGGAAGCGGCTCATCGTGAAACGCGGCCAGCAGGTGTTCCCATACCAGGTCGAGCTGCTGCTGCATGTTTCGAGTCTTCGCCGTGATTGCGATGACGGCATCCTGCTCCGGCAGCACGATGCAAAACTGGCCATCTTTTCCGTCTCCCCGGTAAGCACCGTGTCGACACTGCCAGAACTGAAAACCATAGCCTTGTCGCCAGTCGGGATTGCGGGCACTGGGAGCTTTATCGTTGTCGACCTGTTTGCTCGTGGCCTGAGCAATCCAGTCTGCTGGAATGAGTTGCTTGCCGTTCCACTTTCCCTTCTGCAGATAAAGCTGCCCGAACTTCGCAATGTCTTCCGTTCGAACATACAAACCGTAGCCGCCGATGGAGATGCCTTGCGGACTGGTTTCCCAAATTGGCTTCGCAATGCCGAGGGGATCAAACAACCGCGGTTGCAGATAATCGACCACCGTCTGACCGGTTACCTGTTGCACGATCGCCGACTGCATGTACGTTGCCGGAGTGTTGTAGCGAAACGTCGAGCCCGGCTTGTGCGGTACCGGCTGCGACAAAAACTGCTCCGTCCACACTCCGTCTTCGGTCAGGCTGGGTTGCCTTTCGTGGCCGGTCGACATGGTCAACAAATCGCGGACACTCATTGCTTTGAGATTATCAGACGGTTCGGCCGGAGAGTCTTTGGGAAAGAAACTCAGCACCTTGTCGTCGATCTTCAGCTTGCCTTCCGAAACGGCAAGTCCAACGGCGGTCGACGTGAAGCTCTTGCTGAGCGACCACAGAATGTGCGGCTTCTCAGCGGCTTCCGGCCCCCACCAACCTTCCGCAACAACATGACCATGCCGCAGCAGCATAAAGCTGTGCATGCTGTGCACATTCTGGTTCGCCGCTTCTACGAACGCTCGCACATGAGTCGACGACACGCCCTGCGACTCAGGTGAACTTCGCGGAAGCAAAACGGACTCCGCGTGTAGACAGACAGGGACCAGCAGCAGTAACGGCAACACGGTGAAAATAGAAATCCGATTCATGGTGTCAGTTCAGTCCTGAGTTGTGGGGGAATGATCGCTAAAACCTGACCATTTTCGAAAACAATAACCGCGACGTGGCGGACGGGCGACGCACCGACACATTATCCGTGTCGAGACCGAAGATCGGTGGATTCAGTTTGTTCTGTCTTGCCTCGCACAGGGCGGCGATAACTTTCACCGTGTTGACAGGCCGCCACATCGGACGATAGTGGATGTGCTGGCAAAGGCTTGTTCCGTTACCGATCCGCTTGAACGCTTGATTTGAAGGCGTTTTCTAATGCTCAGTTTCACAGACAATCATTCCTTCCGACACTGTGATGGCGTTTCGCGAAGGTCGTTTCTGCAGGTCGGCGGCCTGGCAATGGGCGGATTATCGTTGCCGCAATTGCTGCAGGCTGAAGCGGATTCCGGGAAAAAGAACTCGCACAAGTCGGTAATCATGGTCTACTTGACCGGCGGGCCGCCTCACCAGGACATGGTGGATCTGAAGCCGGATGCGCCGGCCGATATTCGCGGCGAATTCAAGCCGATCTCGACGAATCTCTCCGGCGTGCAGATCAGCGAACACATGCCGAGGCTCGCTCAGCGAATGGACAAACTCGCCACGATCAGATCGCTGGTCGGTTCCGATGGCCGGCATTCTTCGTTTCAGTGTGTGACCGGTCGCCGTTTCGCGAATCAGCCGCAGGGAAGCTGGCCGTGTTTCGAAGCTGTCGTGTCAAAGCTCAACGGTCCAGCACATCCGTCGGTCCCGGCTGGCATCAACCTTTTCATGAAGATGGAGCACCTTCCGTACAACCATCCAGGTGCCGGATTTCTCGGAGCGGCTCACAGCCCGTTTCAACCTCAAGGTGATTCCAAGTCGAGCATGACTCTGAATGAGATCACCGTCGATCGTCTTGGCCAGCGACGCGGCTTACTTTCGAGCTTCGATCAGTTCCGCCGCGACGTCGATCGACAACGTGACTCCGCGTCACTTGATCCGTTTACCGAGCAAGCGTTGAACGTCCTGACTTCAAGTCGCCTGGCCGACGCCCTGGATCTCAAGCAGGAAGATCCAGAGGTCGTTGCGAGCTACGGCAAAGATGATCCGACAGCACTCTCCTACGGAGCAAAAGGCTACCAGGCGATCATGTCGAAGTTTCTGCTGGCTCGACGACTTGTTCAGGCAGGGGCCCGTTGCGTCACCACAACGTTTGCCGACTTTGACTGGCACGGTGCAAACTTTTCACGAGGCCGCAAAGTGCTGCCGCTGCTTGATCAGGGACTGGCGGCATTGATCGATGATCTCTACCGGCACGGTCTGCAGGACGATGTGACTGTCGTTGTCTGGGGCGAATTCGGTCGAACGCCGAAGATCAACGAGAGAGCTGGTCGAGATCACTGGTCACGCAACACGTTCGCTTGGCTGGCTGGTGGTGGCATGCCCGTCGGACAGGTCATCGGCAAAACGAATCGTTATGCCGAAGAACCAATCGACCGCCCGGTCCACTTCCAGGAAGTATTCGCCACTCTGTATCAAAACCTGGGCATCGACATCGACCACGCCACCGTCACGGACCTCAACGGTCGTCCTCACTATTTGGTCGATCAAGAGCATCGGCCAATGCCCGAACTGGCGTAGCCTGGGCGCTGAAGGCAATCCAATGGTCATGCCGATGTTGACGTGCCTCGTTGCTTCAGGATGTGGATGATCTCCGCTTCTGCATTGATGATCAACGGGGCCGTGAGCTGGAATCCTGGTTTTGGAGAACCTAGACGATTCCATGCAAAGCCACGCCAAAGTGCGAGCACTGCGGGGCCATTGGCAATCCCCCTCGTTCGGCGAAACAGGTCGAAGCCATAAGCCAGCAACGACGCATTTTCGAATGTCGGGACATCCGTCAGCAATTCTTCGATCTCCTTATCCGGCCCCCTGACTTGTAGTTCTTTGGCGACGTTCTGAATTGCGTCAACACGCATTCGATTGGCTCGTTTCTTGTCGGACGATGAAACTTTCTTCGTCTTCAGATTCGGAGCGTCAATCAGCCAACTGCAGATCGGACAGAAACAATGGGCATCCGGCGAAAACCGTCGCTTGCCTAGAGCCACGTCTAAATCGAACGAGTTTTCAAGATACGTCGAAAAGAATCTGGCAAAGGTCTGCACATCAGCGATTTCGGGACGAGCGTCTGGCGGAACATTTTGGATGTGCTCCAAAAGCCAGGCGCTCGTTGCGTCAGGCAGCGAGGTAAATGCATGCGCCGCTTCGAAGCGAATCAGCCCGTCTCTAACGGCGTTCGCCAGCCATTTGAGCAATCGGTAACTTCGTTGCTGCAAATCGATGGCGTGTTCAAGTTGATCTCGGTCAAACATGCGAAACATGTGCTCTAGCGTTTGGGTCGTGGAATATCAAAGCGACCTACCGGTCGCGCGTGACGCCGTAACACATCCATGATCGCCTTGTAGATGTACGGGTTGTTGCGTTCGGCCGTCTGATTTTCTTCCGACCAGGTCTCGTATCCGAGCTCCTTGAACGCGACGTCATCCTGCTCCCCGAGTTCGATCAGAATGTCACGCATGACTTCTGCTCCATAAAGAAGACGATCCGCTACGACCGGCGACCCGTCGGAATACCGCAGCTCTACCAACTCCTTCCCGAGCAATTTATCGGACAACACACCGTTTCGATCCGTGCGTGCAGCGATTGGGTTCCAGAGTACAAACTCAGCGTCATATTTCATTTTGGCCAGCAATTCGAGATGCTGGGGAATCTGCGGCCAGGGCCCTTTCGGTGGGTACTTGAGCTCGCCAAGACCTTCTTTGGCGAGTGCATGTTCTGACCAGCGAGCCTGACCTTCCAGATACCATCCCTTCTTGAAGTAAGTCGCGCAGTACTGGATGAGGTGAAACATCTCATGAGCCGGCGTGCCATTCTTGATCGGATCGAGTTGGCTTGAAACCGCCATCACGAGGGCTCGATCCTCTCGTTTACCTTCTGGAATCAGCCGAGCACGTTGAGCATTTTCGAAGGCAACTCCGTTGATACCGCCAATCTCAGTGGGATGACGAATACTGACCTGAATGCACGTGAGATCCTTGTAGCGTTCGCTCTTGAATGGATCCGGAAACTGAAGAGATTCACAAAAGAGACGGTGTGCGGCCCAAAGTTGTTTCGCAACATTCTCAACCTGATCCGGCACGCCATTTTCGTCGACATCACCGGGCGACACAGCGCTAAGCCCCTCTTTGGCATAGAGAATCCGCATTCGGCCAAGGATGTAGTGTTCTGGGATAAGAGACTTTTCCTGAGCCGTCGCGACCGAGCTGGGAGCAAACGCGGCAATGACGGTGACGACTGCGATTGCCGGAACGGACATGTGAGCACGGTTTTGTTTCATTGGAGCGGTTGTTTCAGAAAGAGATTATCGAGGATGAGGCATCTTGCGACTCCGATACCCAATTACGAGTGGTCAAGGAACGGTGCAATCACCCCTGCCGCCATGCAGTTTCCACACCTTGCTTACGGATGTAGCTCTGAAAGGTTTCCAATCGCTTCGCCGTATTTCTGATGGCACGCAGAGTCAGATTTTTGGTAATGGCAAAGCTGGCAAGACAGCCTGCAGCCTCGCCAATGCCCCATTCGACCGGGTGCAGGCGGTAACAACCGCTGGTGATGTGTGTTGTTCCAATGTTCTTACATGCTGGAATCAGATTTGAAACACGTACCGGCAACAACGAGCCGAGTGGCACTTGAAACGGCAGCGACGCGAAGTCGATGTAGTTGTCCCCTGTCGAACTTGGATGCAGATCGATCCCGTAGCTGCCGACTCCTATCGAATCCTTAAACTCAGCGGCTCTTACTGTTGCCGCATCCTTCGCCGTTACCATCGCTCTGTTGTTGAGTCCAACGTGCTCTTCAAGGATCGTGAACTCCGCGCGGATTCTTCGTGACTCGCGGACATACGGGTGCTTTGCGAGTCCATCCTCCGTGCCCATGATGTCCGGCCGAAGTCGCAGCCCGGAAAAACCCGTTCCCCCGTCGGGTCTGGGAGCTTCCGTTTGAAGCCAGTAGAGCAACGACAGACTCAACTGCTTCGCACGGTCAATGTGTCGGCGTGATTCGTCTCTGGAAACGCCGATCAGGTTGCCCAGCACGTAGTCGTTCTGCGGCCAGTTGATCAGACTGATGTCTCCCGGAAACGCATTCGGTTCGAATTGGGCGGCGTCGATCATTCGCCGGTACGTCCACAGGTTCAACGCGCCATCCAATGTTCGCCCGCCTGTCGGGCTGAAGCCAAGACGCTTTGGCTGACCGGACCTCGGATGCGTGTACGTGAAATCGAGCAACCGTCCCGGCCAGGGCGGGGTCATCGTCGGCACGAAGTCACGCCAGAATGCGTACTCGTCAGGCTTGTCGATCGTGTGGTCTTCTCCTGCCAAGTGGTCCACAGCGAAGCACATCGTAAATGCCTGCTGATTGCCCGGATCCGCCTTCTTCGCGGCATGGAGTTCGTTTGTTTCTGATTGTGCCTCAGCGCCGGTATCGAACTCGGTTCCGGTCAGCGGAAGCAAATCTCCCAGCTCCGTCGCGTCGACAAAGTATTTTCCAACCAACACTCGTTTTCGGCCAGAGCGTTCGGATCGGACCTTCACAGCGAGAATTCGATCGTTCGCCACGTCGGCCGCAACCGCTCGATGCTCAGGCAGTAGCAGCAGTTGTCCGGATGCTCGATACGGAGCGAGCCACGCTTCCAGAACGGCCAGAGCCACTCGCGGCTCCTGACACAGTCGAGAAACATTTCCGTTGCCAGGATTCAAATTCGGCTTCGACCGAGCCGATTCCAGCAACGGATAATTCTGTCGGTAGTAATCACGAATACGACTGCGAAGTTTTCGATAAGAGCTGTTTGCCCCGGATGACTCAATCCAGCGGTGCTCGTCAGGCGGCACGCCTTGTGACGTTAGTTGCCCACCGATCCAATCAGTCTCTTCCGTCATGACGACGCGCTGGCCATTTCGTAAAGCTGCGATGGCCGCCGCGCATCCTCCCAGGCCTCCGCCGATAATCACGAGGTCTGCTGAGACTTCTTGTCCAGTCGATCGTTCAGCTTTGCGAACCTCATCCTGCGTACCGGAATACGTCAGACGCCCCGTAGCAGACAAGCCAGCCGCACTGGCTGAAAATAAACAGAATTCCCGTCGGTCCAGCTTCATGTCAATTCTCCGGGCGAGAGACCTGGTTTGGTGAATATCAATCGCTGTTCTTCGACTTGCTCAAACTTCCGTCTCGCCCTTCGTTGCGCCACCAGCGGAGTTCGTTGCTGCCGTGTTCGGCGCAGGCGGCGATGTCCGGACGGCCATCGCCGTTCAGATCGGCAATGATGACGTGGTTTGCGCTTCGCCAGTTGTTTTTCAGCGTGTGCTTCGTCCATGTACGGCTCGGATCACCATGATTCTCGAACCACGCAACCCGACCAGGGTTTCTCCAGGAAGTGGCCACAACGTCAATGTCTCCGTCACCGTCCAGGTCAGCAGCGGTCGCCTCGAATGCGTCGTCAAATCGAGGCCCAATGACGTGTTTCTTCCAGAGACCGTCTTCAGGTTTACCCGAGTTTTCGTACCAGACAATCTGATTTTCATCGCGCCGCTGCGACGCTGATTCGTCTCCATTTCCGGGTCGGTAGTAAAAGCCCAGGGCCATCACGATGTCGATGTCACCGTCACCGTCCATGTCGACGGGGTTGCCGTGTGCCGGACATTTCGACGAGTCGTCAATGAAGTGTTTCTTCCACGCGATTGATTTAGCAAATGGAGTGTTCTCGTACCAGATGATGTGATTGGCTCTGCGCCCTGTCCCCAGTAGATCCACATCGCCATCACCGTCAAAGTCGGCAGCACGCATGGTTCGCGTCTCGGCGACGTCCTCTTCGATAGTGTGTTTGGCCCATTCGTCGGTGGCTGGCGTGCCATCGTTTTCGAACCACGCGAACTGGTTTCCGAGCAACCAGCTTGATGCCGCCACATCCAGATCTCCGTCGTTGTCGAAGTCAGCCAGCGCGACGTCGTAGGCACCTGGCAAGTCCGTCGTAATGACGTGCCGGCTCCAGAGTTCTCCGCTGCTCGGCTTTCCTTCGTTCTCAAACCAGAGCAGATCGCCGCGGAGATTCTTGACGATGACAACATCGAGATCGCCGTCTCCGTCGACGTCACCGATCATGTGCCGTTCCAGCCGCTCGGGGTCGTCTTTCTGAATGACATGCTTAACGAATTGTCCGTCACTGTCGTTTTCAAAGAGGTACAGCCGGTTGTGTGGGGTGTAGTCGGCGCTGGTCAGGTCAAGATCCCCGTCCTGGTCGATGTCGGCCGCCCCGATTCCGTACGCGTAGGCATAATTGTCGGCGATCACGTGCTCGGAAAACTGGATCGAGGTCGATGGCCTGGCAGCGTCGAAAACATGGTCCAGCGCTGCGGCCAGATCAAGTCGTCGCAAACTTAGTTTGGTCGCCGGGTCGTCAACCTTGACGCCGGTCTTCTGCATGATCGTCATAATCGCTGCCGCGATGTTCGAGCCGTCCTCTTTCCAGTCGTAGCCGGTTTCTTCGATGGCCTCCCGAATCACCATTGCCGCGCCGCAGGCGATCGCGTTTGACGAAGAAGTCGCCGCGGCAGGGACGACGAGTTCCACTTTGGCATGCCGATCCAGGTAGACCTCGTCCTTCCCCTGCCGGACGGCACCGATCGCGAAACAGTCCGGCTGACAGGCCGGCCATGAAATGCCATCAGTGAAGTTGTGATTGCCCGCCGGAGCGCTCACCCAGATGCCAAGTTCCCGGAGTTCTGTCAGGCGAGCATCAATGGCAGTCGCCACCGGACTTCCGTGAGCCTTATCGTCGACAGGAGCCAGATTCACCGTAGTGATCCGATACTCCTGATGGTGGTCGATGATCCATTGCAGAGCTGCGGCAACAGTGGCCCCGTCACTAAGTTTGCAGTGACAACACTCCAAAGCCCGAATCACGGCGAGCTGATTGTTGTAAGCGACTCCCCACTTCCCACCGTGATTGACCGACGACGGAATGCCGATCGTCGAACCGTGATATCCTCGTCCCTCGTGCTTCGGATTGTCGTCGCCATCGACACTGTCATAAGTGACCAGCACTTTGGGCTGATCGCCGTCAGACTTCGACCACTCCGGCTTCGAAAGCGTGCAGCCATCATCAACCAACGCAAGTGTCTGGCCCTTTCCGAACGTCAGTTTGTGCTTGTACTGAGTCCAGGCTTTGACAATGCCAGCGTGCTTAAAACCCGCTGGCTGTGCCGGCTCACCAGCAATACTGACGGATAAATTCCCGACTGACACCAGGATCGACAGACAAACCAGAACGACAATCCGCAGTCTTTGACCGGCCGAGTTTCGACACAACATTTGAAACACCTCAGATCAGGCAGAACGGGCAACACACCTCGGGTAATCGTAGGGCGGTTCCCACGTAGCAACCACAGGGTGGCCCAGACAATCTCTTTAGATTGTCTGGGTGCCAACGGCACAAGAGGTTACACCTCAAGCGTTGAATTCCAAAAGGCGAACCCAATCGACAGATTGCCTAGTAAGAAAACTACTGGCAGAATGTTGCCATGACGAATTCGGAACCCAAAGACGAGCAACCCTACACGCACTTCGTGACCTTCTCGTGTTACAAGAGACGGCGTCTTCTGGACAACGATCCGGTCAGACGAATTGTGCTCGGCGTTCTCGATTCTCAATTCTCAAATGACGAAGCAAGACGGGCGGCTTGTCGGCTTTGTTCTGATGCCTGACCACGTTCACGCTCTGGTCTGGCTCCCAAGGGGCGAATCGTTGCCGAAATTCATGAAGCAATGGAAGCAGCGTTCGTCACGCAACATTCGTAAGTTTGCGTTGCCTCTTCTTCCGTCATACGCGGCGTCGATGAAAGCGGACGATCCGTTCTGGCAACGGAAGTATTACGCGTTTCAAATCTACAGTCGGCAGAAGCTGGAAGAGAAACTCAACTACATTCATCAGAATCCGGTACGCGCCGGTCTCGTCGATCGTGCCGCCGACTGGCGATGGAGTTCTGCTCGTCACTACGAGGATGGTCGCACAGTTGGCGTGCCGATTACCTGGGTTTACTGAACCTTGCCAAGGCAATTGATTCTGGTGGACCTCTTGTGCCTCCGGCACCCAGACAATCTAAAAGAGATTGTCTGGGCCACCCTGCGATCCAGGTAGACCTCGTCCTTCCCCTGCCGGACGGCGCCGATCGCGAAACAGTCCGGCTGACAGGCAGGCCATGAAATGCCATCCTTGAAGTTGTGATTGCCCGCCGGAGCACTCACCCAGATGCCAATTTCCCGGAGTTCTGTCAGCCGAGCATCAATCGCCGTCGCCACCGGACTTCCGTGAGCTTTATCGTCGACTGGAGCCAGATTCACCGTGGTGATCCGATACTCCTGATGGTGGTCGATGATCCATTGCAGAGCGGCGGCGACGGTAGCCCCGTCACTGAGTTTGCAGTGACAACACTCCAAGGCTCGAATCACGGCGACCTGATTATTGTAAGCGACTCCCCATTTCCCCCCGTAGTTGACTGACGACGGAATGCCGATCGTTGAACCGTGATATCCTCGTCCCTCGTGCTTCGGATCGTCGTCGCCATCGACACTGTCATAAGTGACCAGCACTTTTGGCTGATCGCCGTCAGACTTCGACCACTCCGGCTTCGAAAGCGTGCAGCCATCATCAACCAACGCGAGTGTCTGGCCCTTTCCAAACGTCAATCTGTGTTTGTACTGAGTCCTGGCTTTGATGATACCAGCGTGCTTAAAACCCGCTGGCTGCGCCGGCTCACCAGCGACACCGACGGATAAATGTCCGACTGACACCAGGATCGACAGACAAACTACAACGAGAACTTTCAGGCTTCGACGCGACATTTGAAATACCTCAGATCAGGCAGAACGAGCCCAAGCCAACTCACCAGAGAGTGTCAGTTTGCTTAAGGCCTTTGTCGCGTACCGTAGCCAGTTTAGTTACAAGCTTCAGCCTGCACTCGGCGTTTTGCCCGACGGAGAGTGGTAGGGCCGGTCCCCACCGGCCACTCGACGCTGGACTCTTCGGCCGGTTGGAACCGGCCCTACGTGACTTCGCGGAACGTTGCTTCCTATAAGAGTTTTGCCAACTGGCAATATCTTTTAATTGGAGTGGATGTGCAAAAGACGTTTGCATCAACCGAATTTCCGACAGCGACATTCACAACGACGTGCTCGTACCACCAGTTTCCTGTGTCGATACAACTGAAGCGTCCATTGTACTCAATTGATGCCCATCGATTGTTGACGACTTCGATCGAGTGCTCGGGGGCCAGGTAGTTTCCTGATTTGTCGAAGAAGCGACGAGCAGGTGCACCAGTCTGGTACCGATAAGTAAGAACTGCGGAATCTTCACGGAGTTCAATCTCGATATTGCTACAGCCAAATCGGTTGTTTGGAATGTGAGTCGTCGAGTGTGCCGTTAACGGTTCGGCAAAATCATTCTGCTCTGAGTACGTCACGGCGTGCCATACGACCGGTGCTGAGTCGTCCACGATACGAGCTGGAAGTTGTTTCGGCACCCGGCTCCGCAATTCCGCAAGTCGACCGCCACGAGACGCCTTCGTCCATGATGTCGTAACGGTCTGAACAAGAATCATCTGAGCGGCATCTTCCTGATAACACATAAATGGGCGAATGTCATTGCTTCAGATCGTTGTTTCGGAGATCGACCAGCTTGGCTGCTAGCTTTACTTTGAAACGAGCGACAAGATCTTTGTGTTCGGGTTGCTGCGCGAGGTTTGTGTATTGGAGTGGGTCTTTGAATGTGTCGAAGAGTTCGATGCCGGCTGATGCGTCTTCTTTGTACTGGATGTAAGCGTAGCGGTCTTCGCGGAGCAGGAATCCCTTGCGGGCAGGAGCGACGCTGAAGGCGGTGTCTCGAACTTTGGTGGTTGGATCGTCGAGCATCGCTGAGATGTCTTTGCCCTGCAGCCGGCTCGGGAACGTCTAGGCCGCACAGTTGTGAAATCGTCGGATAGAGATCGAGCAGCTCGGTCAGGGAGTTGCAGACTGCTGGCTTGCTTGCCTGGCACGCTGATGATCAGTGGGACGCCGGATGATTCGTCTCTGCAGACTGACCTTGGCCCAGAAGTCGTGCTCGCCCAGGTGGTAACCGTGATCGCTGGTGAAGATGACGATCGTTTTGTCGTCGAGGCCTGCTTTGTTCAGAGCGTCCAGCACCTTGCCGACCTGAGCGTCCATGAAGGCGACCGACGCATAATAACCGCCGACGGCTTTCTTCTGGCGGCGGATGTCCATCTTCATGTTCAGGCTGGTTTTGTAATTGATGCCGGCTTTGGGAATGTCGTCCCAGTCGCCTTCGACCTTTTCGGGCAGCAGCATTTTGTTGTACGGCTTGAACGGCGGGTAGTAGCTGCGCGGAGCGACAAACGGCACGTGCGGTCTCACAAATCCAACGCCCAGCCAGAATGGTTCGTCTTTGTGTTTGTCGATCAGCTCGACAGCCTTCGCGGCGGTTTTCCCGTCTGAATGGACCATGTCGTCGCCGTCAGCTTCGACCACGACGAACGTGTTACCACCGACGGCCGGCTTCTTGCCGTCGGGATTGTTTTCCAGAGTTTCGCCGTCGCCGGGCGCTTTCCATTCCGGGCCGCCGCTGTTGAATCTTTCCGTCCATGATGCTTCGTCGTCTGCGCCGTGTCCGCCGTCTTCAATGCCGCCGGGCACTCCCATGTGGAAGATCTTGCTGACTCGCGCGGCGTAGTAGCCGTTGTTTTTGAAATGCTGAGACCATGTCGCACGGTCGCCGATCTGCGGTCGAGGATTCTTGTAGCCAAGCACCCCTGTTGCGTGCGGGTAGTACCCGGACATGAACGACGCTCGCGACGGGCCGCAGTAGGTGCCCTGGCAGTAGGCTCGCGTAAACCGAGTTCCTCGCGCGGCAATGCGATCGATGTTCGGCGTGCTGCAGACTTTGTTGCCGTAGCACGACAACGCGGTCGAAGTCAGGTCGTCGGAGATGATGAACAGGACGTTGTATTTCTGATCGGCCGTTTTCGACTCAGCAGCATTCGCCGTCGAGTTCGTTTCAGTGTTCAGCGAACAAGTGAGAGCCAACAATGTGAGAGCAAAACAGAGGTTCTTCTTCATCGTGCAATCTCCGCAGCGGGTGGTGCAATTTCCTGACAAGAGGCACGATGGTATGTTCTTGCGAATCACCTCGCGACAAACCTCAAGAATAAAGTGACGGCCTGCCATGAACTCAAAGCTCCGAACCTCGCTGACTCGACCAGTTTCTTCCGGAACATTCCGCATCAAGGCCGCCGCGATGGCCTTGCTGCTTGCGCTGGTGTCGTCACCTCATGCGGAGGCCGCCGAGCCGCCTCACCAGCTGCGAGTCCTTTGCTACAACGTTCACTGGTGCAAAGGGACTGACGGGAAGTACGACGTCGCGCGACTCGCTGACGTGATCAACAAAGCGAAGCCTGACCTGGTCGCTCTGCAGGAAGTCGATGTCGGAGTGAAACGATCCGGCCGGGTTCACGACGTTCGAGAACTGTCTAAGCTGACCGGCCTGGCAGCGAGGTTCGGCCCGACTCAGCATTACGAGGGCGGCCTGTTCGGCAATGCCGTGATGACAAACCTTCCAATTCTTGACGTGGCGATTCACCCGTTGCCCTACACCGAGAGCACGGACGAACGCACGACGTACCCTCGCGGCGCGATCGCAGTCACCATGCAGAGCCCTGATGGAAAACCACTCCGGTTCGTGAGCACACATTTTCAGCACAACGTGCCTGAAGATCGCGTCGCCGAGGCCAAAGCAATCAATAAGTTGTTCGCTTCAGACGGCGACGACTTGCGGACGATTCTTGCCGGAGACATGAACGCCGTGCCGGATGCTGAGCCGGTCACCGAGCTGCTGAAGAAATGGACGAACGCGATCGACGAAGCTGCGACACCAACCGCTCCCGCTACAAAGCCGCGGTCACGCATCGACTACGTCTTCTACCGAGCGTCCTCGCAGTTCCGCGTCGTTGAGTCGAAGGTGATCCCAGAATCCATCGCTTCGGACCATCGTCCGGTACTGGCCGTTCTGGAACTCTCCGCGAACTGATTTTTCGCACCAACGGACGGCTAAGCTAAAATCTCAAAGCCGCAACCGGACGAGGACTCACGCAAAGGCGCTAAGACGCAAAGTTCTCGATTGTGTTCTTTGCGTCTCCGCGTCTTTGCGTGAGAATTCAATACTTGGGCGGCGAGCATGACTGGCGACGACATGGCCGAAGTTTGAGTTCTTGCACCAAGTCCGTACGGAATAAGGCAGATTCTCACGATAGAACCTGAAACGAATCGCAGATTGGGGTAAGCTGACCGGACACTCCCGCCTCGTAATTCTGGCTTTGCAACAAGCAACCAGACACTCCCGCCTCCTGATCCTCATCGGTTCTCCCATGACTGCTCCTGTCCGGAAGCTTTCTCTCATTCTCGGTCTGGCAGTCTGCGTCCTGCCGAATTCGGCCAGCGCCACGCCAGCCAACAAGCAGGCGTTCGTACGTTACTTCGGCAAGTATCTGCCGAGCGGCCTCGATACTTGTGCGACATGCCATGTCCGTGCTGAAGCCAACGGAGCAGAGTCACTCGACGAGTTCCCGCACAACTCCTTTGGCAAGCGTCTGTCCGCTGCGGCTGAGCAACTGGCGAACGACAACCAAAACTCAAGCATCAGAGATCGGTTGATTCTCGTCGCCAACGAAGATGCTGATGGCGACGGAGTACCGAATCTTCAGGAAATTCTTGCTGGCACTTCTCCAGGAAGCGACGCCCGTCAGCCCGACCAGGCAACGCTGAAGAATCTCAAAACGCTGATCGTCGAGTTCGGTGAGTACTCGAGTCGTTATCAGTGGCGTCCTTTCGAACCCGTAGTACGCCCGGAAGTTCCGAATGCCGCGTCGACTGACTGGGTGAGAAATCCGATCGACCATTTCATCGCTGCCGAGCACCAGGCACGTGGTCTGACACGGCAGTCACAAGCAGATCCGGAAGTTCTGCTGCGTCGGATTTATCTCGACCTGACCGGGCTGAGTCCCTCGCCCGAAGCCATTCGAAGTTTCATCGAAGAATCCGCTACGAACCGCAATGCCTATGAGGAAGTCGTCGACAAACTGCTCGACGATCCCGCGTACGGAGAACGGTGGGGGCGGCACTGGATGGACGTCTGGCGGTACAGCGACTGGGCAGGCTACAAGGCTGCGTTGAGAGACAGCCAGCGGCACATCTGGCACTGGCGGGACTGGATCATCGAATCGCTCAACAAGGACAAGCCGTACGATCGGATGCTGGTCGAAATGCTCGCAGCCGATGAACTGACCCCCGAAGACGCTGACGCTATTCGAGCAACCGGATTTCTCGCTCGAAACTATTTTCGTGACCGAGATGCCTGGATGGACAACGTCGTCAAACACACATCGCAGGGTTTCCTCGGCCTGACCGTCGGCTGTGCGAAGTGTCACGACCACATGTACGACCCAATTTCGCAGCGGGACTACTACTCAATGCGAGCGATCTTTGAGCGTTACAATGTGAGGACCGATCGAATTCCCGGCATGCTTGACGTTGCAAAGAATGGCATTCCCCGAGCATACGACAATTCGCTGACCGCCGAGACCTGGTTGTTCGAAAGCGGCGATGAACGACGGCCTCAGAAGGACGAAGCAATTCCGCCGGGCGTTCCGGGTTCCCTCGGAGGGACGTTCGCCATCGAGCCAGTCTCGTTGCCGTTGTTTGCTTCGAAACCTGACCGTCGCGATTTCGTGAAGCAGGATCTGATCGCTCAGGCGGAAAAAGCTGTCGCCGATGCGAAGGACGAGACTGCTCTTCAGGCTGCCGATGCAAAGTTAGCGGCTCTGAACGCCGTGCTGATAATCGAAATGATGGAAGACGGTGGGCAAAAGGACTCGGAGGCATGGACGGCGGCCGCCATGAAGCTTGTCGAACTGCAACGGCAAGCTGCCGTCAGTGACTCTCGGTGGAAAGTCGCGGCAGGGAAAGCGGCTGTTGCGAAAGCTGAAGCGTCTCTTGCGAAAGCGGTGAAGGATAAGAACAAAACGAACGAGTCCAAAGCCAATAAGTCGCTCGCCGCGGCAAAGAAAAGCGTGGTCGCAGCTGAGAAGACTCTGGCTACTGCAGAGAAGGCGCTCACCGCGAAAGTCACCACGAAGTACGTGGCTCGCAAACAAAGTGTCTATCCGGAAACCAGCAACGGCCGTCGTCTGGCTTTCGCGCGATGGCTGACCGCTCCGCAGAATCCGCTGGCCGCTCGGGTCGCCGTTAACCATATCTGGCTGCGTCACTTCGGGCAGCCGATCGTTCCGACCGTCAACGAATTCGGAGGCAACGGCCGGGAGCCGACGCATCCCGCATTACTCGACTGGCTTGCCGATGAGTTCATGGCGAGAAACTGGAGCATGAAAGAAATGCACCGACTCATCGTGACCAGCGCCAGCTATCGAATGTCGAGCCTGTCGGATGGTTCGAACCTGGCTGTCGATCCTGACAACCGTTTTCTGTGGCGAATGCCGACTCGACGAATGGAAGGCGAAATCGTTCGCGACAATCTGTTGCACATCTCAGGGCGAATTGATCGAACGATGGGCGGTCCGGACATCGACAATAAACTGGCTCAGAAGTCGATGAGGCGGAGCGTCTATTTGCGACATGCTCACGAGAAGCTGGTTGAATTTGTTCAGATATTCGACGGCCCCAGCGTCACGGAATGTTACATGCGTGAAAACAGCGTGAAGCCTCACCAGGCTCTCGCCCTGGCGAACAGCCCGTTGACTGTTGAAGGCAGTACAAAACTGGCAACGCGACTTCACGGTGAAACCGACGGCCTGCCTGAACCATTCATTGAAGAAGCGTACCTGACGATTCTCAGTCGGCGTCCGATGCCGGAAGAAGCCGCACTTTGCCGAAATTTCCTTGGCAACGGAAAACCCGATTCGACGACACCGGCAGAGCTGCCTCGATGCGAGAAGCTTATTAACGTCCTGTTTAACCACAACGACTTTATCGCGATTCGTTAGCTTTGCTTCGGTGTTTCCGACGCTTTGTGTTATCGACTTTTCACTTGTTTGCGTTCTTCGAGACTTGTCCCATGTCTGACTCGCCAATCAACGATCGACGTACTTTTCTTTCTGAAACAGGCATGGGCCTGACGGGCCTGGCTCTGTCGTCGATCCTTTTCAAAGACGGAGTCGCTCAAGCGTCGGCCCCGAATCAGGGCAAACATTTTGAGGCGCAAGCGAAGTCCGTGATCTGGATATTTTTCATTGGAGGCTTAAGCCATCTGGAGAGCTTCGATCCTAAGCCAGCTCTGAACAAGTACGCCGGTAAGTCGATCGAAGACACGCCGTTCGCCGACGACGTCCTGAACAAAGACAAGATCAACGAGAATCTGCTTGATCCATCCAAACAAATGCGAGAAGTCTTCAAAGCCGTCATGCCCTTGCAGACGGGCTATCGATCCTACGGCGACAGCGGACTGCAGGTCAGTGACTGGTTTCCTCACATGGGGTCGTGTGCTGACGACATGTGCGTCGTGCGGTCGATGTGGACGATCGACAACAATCACGGCGCTCAACTTACCTATCACACGGGGCGAAAAATCACCGAAGGCGCGTATCCAACGGTTGGTTCATGGGCGAGTTATGGATTGGGAACAGCTAACCGGAATCTGCCCGAGTTCGTCGTTCTGGGAAACCCAAGCGCCGACTGCTGTGGAGCGGCGTGGACCCATGGTTCGAGTTACCTCGGACCGAAGTATGCTGGTGTCCGATTGAAGGTCGACGCCAAACGCCCGCTCTCGTTTGTCCGTTCCGCAAAGGAGAATCTGACGATCGATGAGCAACGGGAGATGTTCGGTTTGCTCGGACAGCTCAATCGCGCGGCAGGGATCAAATATCCCGAAGACAAAGAACTCCAGGCGAGAATCAAGTCGTACGAACTGGCTTTCCAGATGCAGTCAACGGTTCCTGAAGTCATGAACTTCGAGCAGGAATCGAAAAGCGTGCAGTCGCTGTACGGAATCGATCAATCGGCAACAAAAGCGTTTGGCGAAAAATGCCTCGCGGCGCGCCGTCTGGCCGAACGCGGCGTGCGATTCATCCAGCTCTTCCACGGCTATACCGGCAGTGCGGGCGCATGGGATTCGCACCTCGACATCAAAGGACGGCATTCAAAGCTAGCAAAGCAGGTCGATCAGCCGATTGCCGGTTTAATCAAGGACCTGAAGCAACGAGGCCTGCTTGATGAAACGCTGGTAGTCGTTGGTTCGGAATTCGGCAGAACGCCCGGGGCGGAAGTCCGTGCTGGCAGCACGGCGGCGAAAGCAACCGGGCGAGACCATCATCCGCACGGCTTCAACGTCGTCATGGCCGGTGGCGGAGTCAAGTCAGGCATTGTCCACGGAGCGACGGATGAACTCGGTTTTCACGCGGCCGAGGACCGTCATTACGTAACCGACCTGCACGCAACTGTGTTGCACCAACTCGGCCTAGACACTCGGCAGTTGGAACTCCCTGGACGCAAACGTCTCGATCGTGATTTCGGCGACGTGATGCACAAGATCCTCAGCTAAGGCAACTTTCGCCATGAGGCCGGTCGATGCCCGCAGGACATGCCTCAGCTCATTGATGACGAGTCGCTGGACAGTCGCCAATTTGCGATGAGTATGCTGCCGTGTCCGAAAACGGCGCGACACATGCCAATGAGCGATTAGACTTCGCGACATGTTTCCGAACTCAGACACATGTTACCGAGCATTGGCCGCTCGCGATTCACGATTTGACGGCGTGTTTTTCGTTGGTGTAACAACCACCGGAATCTATTGCCGGCCGGTCTGTCCGGCGAGAACTCCGGGCCGCAGTCGCTGTCAGTTCTTTTTCCATGCAGCGACCGCCGAACGGGATGGATTCCGGCCGTGTTTGAGATGTCGACCAGAACTGGCTCCCGGATTAGCACCAGTTGATTCGAACAGCCGAATTGCTCATGCCGCTTCTGCAAGAATTCAAAGTGGAGCATTGGATGCCACCGGATCCGTTGACGCTTTGGCATTGAAACTGGGTGTCGGCTCTCGTCAACTTCGGCGCATCGTGAAGTCAGAGTTTGGAGTCACGCCGACAGACCTCGCCCAAACCAAACGGCTCCTTCTGGCGAAACAACTAATCACGGAAACTGACCTGACCTTAATCGACGTGGCATTCGCGAGTGGCTTTGGGAGCGTTCGGCGATTCAACGTCGCCTTCAAATCGTGTTACCAGTTGACTCCGTCTGCAATGCGTCGGTCGACGAACCGAACGAACGAGTCCGGCACGATTCAATTGTCAATTCCGTATCGGCCGCCGTATGCGTGGGACGAGCTGTTGGCGTTCCTTGAACCACGGTTGACAGTCGGCGTCGAGGCGATCATTGGCGACAGCTATGTCCGCTCGATTCAGATTGAGGAGTGTCGCGGCTGGTTCAAAGTGTCCAACCAACTGGAAGCAAATAAGCTGGTGCTGGTAGTGAGCGTTGACCTGCTGCCCGTACTGAGCCAGTTGCTCGCCCACGTTCGATGCCTGTTTGATGTCAACGCTCAGCCTGCCGTTATTGCTGAACAGCTTGGGAGCGACAGCCTGCTTGGGCATTGTGTGAAACAGTGCCCGGGACTCCGAATTCCGGGAGCCGTTGACGGATTCGAGCTGATTGTCCGCGCGATTCTTGGCCAGCAGATTTCCGTAAAGGCAGCAACGACTCTGGCCGCTCGCGTGGCAGAGCATTTTGGCGAGTCGTTCACGACGCCATATTCAGAAGTCAGCCGACTCAGTCCGACGCCGGATCGGATCGCTGCAGCTTCGGTTTCCGATTTCGTGGAACTGGGCGTTTTGAAATCACGAGCAGAGTCGATCCAGTCGATTGCTCTTGCGTATCGAGACGGCACTTTGCCAATCAGGACAAGTAGCCCGACACAGGTGATCGACCAACTGAAAACGCACCAGGGCATTGGAGATTGGACGGCTCAGTATGTCGCCATGCGGCTCCTGCACTGGCCCGATGCCTTCCCGGAAAGCGACCTCGGCCTTCTGAAAGCGGCGAATGTCAGCAAGCCTCGTCAACTTCGTGAGATCGCCGAACGCTGGCGGCCGTGGCGTGCCTACGCGGCCATGTACCTGTGGAAGTCGCTGTCCGACGGGTGATGCAACGTTCCGAAAACGAAAACTACCAAACGCAGTCCGTGAAGACACGACAATCAACAGGTGAACTATGAACCATTCAACTATCTTTGAAAGCCCGTTCGGCAAGCTGAAACTATTTTCGAACGGGAAGGAGTTGACTCGGATATTGCTCCCTTCTCAGTTGCCCGAGTCGGATGCCGATTTCAGTGACAACGCTGACCCGATTCTGCAGCAGGCATGCGACGAGTTGAACAGCTACTTTGCCGGGACTCGGAAGGAGTTTGAGATCGCAATCGCTCCCGAGAAGGGGACGGAATTCCAACGGCAGGTCTGGACGGAACTTTCGAGAATTCCGGTCGGCACAACGATCACCTATTCCGAGCTGGCAATTCGCGTCGGTCGACCGTCGGCCGTCCGGGCAGTTGGTGCCGCGAATGGGCGCAACGAAATCCCGATCATCGTGCCCTGTCACCGAGTAATCGGAGCAAACGGTTCGCTGACTGGCTTCGCGGGCGGACTTGAACTGAAACGGCAGTTACTTGAGCACGAGGAAATTCACACCAGCAACCGTACGTCTGGCGTTCATCGCCCAGGCAACAAAGAGTAGACTGATTGGCAACCGGAGAATCCAAGCCCCGCTGCGTTCCAGCTTCCAACCGGAAACTACAAGGACGGTCACACCGCATGTCAGCACTTGTCTTCACTCGAAACGAGAAGCCGTCGATCGGCGTCGAACTTGAACTGCAGCTTGTCGATGCGGAGTCATTCGCCCTGACAAATCGGATCGAAGACGTGCTGGCAGCATTGCCGGAAGAACTCCGCAGCGTCGTCAAACCGGAATTGATGCAAAGCTACATCGAGATCAACACCGACGTCTGTAACACCGTCGCTGATGCCAGAGCTGATCTGCAGGGCAAACTCGAAGCCATTGAAAACGTGCTCGACGAAATGGGCATCAAACTTCTGTGGGGGGCGACACATCCGTTTTCTTCGTGGCGAGACCAGAAAGTCACGAACGACGATCGCTACTTCCGACTCGTCGAGTTGATGCAGGATGTCGCGCGGCGGCTGGTCACGTTCGGGCTACATGTTCACGTCGGAGTCGACACTGGCGACAAGGCGATCAACGTCTGCGATCGCATGTTGAGATACCTGCCTCTGCTGCTGGCTCTGTCGGCCAACTCGCCGTTCTGGGAAGGCCGCAACACCGGTCTGCATTCCAACCGGTCGAAAATCATGGAAGGCCTGCCTACGGCGGGGCTGCCTCATGTCATGCGAAACTGGAGCGAGTACGTCTGGATCGTGAACCACCTGGTCGACACGGGCTTCATGAACTCGATCCGCGAAATCTGGTGGGACATCCGCCCGCATCACAATTTTGGAACGGTCGAAGTCCGCATCTGCGACATGCCGGCCAATCTGAAACAGGTGGAAGGCATCGCTGCCCTGGTCCAGTGCCTCGTCGTCGCAATTTCCGAAGAAGTCGAACAAGGAACCTACCAGCTCGACTACCACCCAATGATGGTCCAGCAGAACAAGTGGCGAGCCACTCGCTTCGGAGCCGACGCCCGCCTGGTGCTCGGTCAGTCGTACGAGCAGGCATCACTCGCAGAAACCGTCGCCAACCTGGTATCGCGTCTCGAAAAACACGCCGTAAAACTCGGCTGCCTCGACGAGTTGCGATCCGTCGTCAACATCCCCGCCGCCACGGGCGCTCAGCAGCAACTCGACATCTTCGAGAAGACCGGATCAAAACAGGAGGTCGTCCGGCAGATGATCGAAAACAACCACTGGAGCCGAGTGTAACCTCGCCATTGGAATCAGTGGCGCAGACCGCTCCAATCTCAGTCGAAGTCGGGAACTGCAATGTGCGGGAAAACGACGTTCCAAAGTATTTCTGCTGCGTAGTCGCGAGCTTCTTCTTCAGATTCGCTCTCAAACACCTCGTACTCTGAGTTGTAGAGGCACGGTGCCCACTGAAACGACTTGTCACAAAAGACTTGCCTAAGCTCTGACTCGATTTGGACTCGCCAGTCTGCAACGAGCAATTGGCGTTCGAGCAATTCACGATTCCCCTGTTCGGACAGGCCAGAAAATGCGAAGAACTGCAGAGTGTGAATTATTCGGGGATAGTCAGTCATCACCACTCGTACGTTACTCGTGAGTTACGCAAAGATTCCCACGACTCAAAGGTCGGCTTCTGCACGTTGAGCCGCGATCGCGGCTTCGATGACTTCCGTGAACTCGCTGGCCGGAACGTCTTTGCCGGTGATTGACTTAATCTGGGCTGACAGCAGGTCGGCGTAAATCATCTTTGGTTCGACGACCTTCGCTCCTCGGCCGCGGGCTTCCGCTGTGAAAACACTGTCGAACGGTGCTTCCGTGGCGTCGCAAACGGTCATGCGAGCTTCCAGGTAGGACGGGTTGAATTCCGTTTTGCTTGATCCGGAAGCAAGCCCTGGCTCGGCGAATACGACAACGTCAGCCAGTGTGTTGTAAAGGTGCTGAAACGGCACGAATCGAACGTCGAACTGCGTCGCGAGGTTCTGCGCTTCTTTGTCGTCCGGAGCGGTGATGCTGACCAGGCCTTTGCGTTTTCCGATTCCGTAAACCATCGAGCGTGCGAGGCTTCCGGACCCAACCACCAGAACGTTCTGCTTGTCGAGCGGCCGTTTGTCGTTACCCGATCCAGAAACCGTCTGCTCGATCATCTTGACAGCGCTTCTCCAGCCAGCGTTCCAGGCCTGCCAACCGTCCTTCTTTTTGAGCAACAGGTCTGAGTACTGGCTGATTCTGGCTGACTCTTCCAGCTCGTCGCCCAAGGCTACCATCTGGTCGCCGATGTGCCGACTCGTAACGACGGCGTTGATTTTCAGAGAGTCCAGAATGTTCTTGAGCCTTCCAAAATCGTGACTCATCAGCGGGAGGCTGCGAGCGTTCAGTTTGAGGCGTCGAAACACTCGATTGAAGCACTGAGTCGTCACAATCTCCGATCCGCCCATGCCGACAACCCCTATGAACATTGTCGTCTTGTCGATCTCGCGCCAGCCGTAGACTTCGTCCAGTTCCAGCAGCGTGGTCTGATCGTCAAACGCTTCCATGCCTTTTTCGAGAGCCGCGTAAATCCACGGTGAGCCATACTTTCGACCGAGCAGCGAGAACGTCACACCCGCTTTTCCCAGTCCCAACCCGACCGCTTGCATCTCGCGTTTCTTCGCGACGGCAGCCAATAGCGGCCAGGCAGCTTCGAGCGTCGGTGTCGGCCAGGTAAATTTGACGATGTCGCCATTTAGCTGCTTCGCTTCCGTGAAAATCTCCTCGATGTCTTCCTTCGAGTAAGCATCCTTCATGCTGGTATAAGCAATGACGCGTTTCGTATCGCCAAAGCGAGGGATGCTCTGAGCCGCTTCGTAGTCGAGTTCGATGTACGCGGGCGATGCCACGATCGCCTGGCGAAGAATCCCAAGTCGCTGCTCATCGGTCCCTTCGAACTGTCCGCCGTCCCGCTTGCGTCGGCAGGAAACCATGACCGGCTTCTCACAGTCGGCGATCAGATCTCCGACATCCGGCTCTTTCACGAGCCGGTCGAGGCACAGCTCAACGACGTCGCATTGGCGAGCCGCGTTCAGGATGTCAACTTTGGCAAACGTCCGAGACGCCGGAGTTACAGAAATGCAGATCATGAGTTGTGGCCTTCAGTGTCTGTCAGACGAGATCGCACAAAAACGAGCAACAATAAATGACTAAGGATTCCGAAATACGATCCCAACGTTGGTACGACATTCCGTGTCGTTAGCCCAGCCGAAGCAGACGCAACAGAGTCACGAGCCCTTGAGAACGGCGTTCGAAGATGTGGACGATAAAGGTTCTCCGCCCGACTGTCACTTTTCCGACGGCATTTCCTGAGATCCAGATTCAACTTCTTCGCTCGCCGCATCCGCGCTGTCGAGGGTTTTCTGCTCCGACCCGATCGGTTATCAACACTTCCGAAAACGATTAATCGAGCCACGAACCATCGACCACAAAGCGGAGCCCCGCATGACGCACGGCACTTTGACTAACGGCACGTTCCGATCCCTGATCGTGAGTCTCTGTTTTGGAAGCGTCTTCCTCAGCAACGGCGGAATTCTCAGCAACGCTACGGCGTTTGCACAATTTGACGAGACTGCTGAACTTCCAAAGGGACTGCTGGCCCGGTATTCGGTCGGCGGGCAGTCGGTCGAAAGGCTTGAAGAGGCCATCTCTTACAATTGGGGCAACTCGACACCCGACGGACGCCTCGGCAAGACGGGCGGACCATTCACGGGGCAGTGGCAATCCCAACTGCTGATTCGCCAGGAAGGCCAGCACCGGCTTCACGCGTTTGTCCTGGGGAATGTCCGAGTCGAAATCGGCGGCAACGTCGTCCTCGACACAAATTCACAAACAGCCGGCTGGGTATCAGGCGACGAATTCACGCCGGACATCGGCTTTCAGGAATTCCTCGTTCGTTTTGAAAAGACGAAGGACCAGGCACGGCTCCAACTCTTCTGGTCATCAGAAACCTTTCCGCTGGAGCCGCTTCCCGGACATCTGTTTTTTCGCGAGGAAGGGCGACCGGACCTGGCCCTGATCGAACTCGGCCGCAATCAGTTCGAAGCTTTCCGCTGCGGAGCCTGCCACAAAGATGTCATGCCGGAAGCAAAGCCACTGGCAGCCCCCGACCTCACTCGCAGCGTCGCCGGCCTGTCGTCGGATTGGATCGTGAAGAAACTTACCGGCCACCTTGCCGGCAAGATGCCGCACTTCGAACTTTCCGACGCCCACGCAACTGCGATCGCCGCCGCTCTGGCCATCTCAGTCGAAAAAACGAAACTTGACTCACTTCCGAAACCTGGCAAAGGACGAAACGACGACAACGACCGTGAAGCCGGACTCACGCTGATCAATTCACTCGGTTGTCTCGCTTGCCACACGACCCAACCGCTTGCCGATAACGAGTCAGCCAACTCAGAAACTGAAGCATTGCTATTCGGTGGCGGAAGCCTGGCAGACGTCGGCAACAAGCGATCGGCGGAATGGTTCAACACGTGGCTGCGAAAACCGGAGTCGCTCAACCGCTCTCATCGCATGCCGGTGTTCGAGCTGTCCAGCCAGGAACGACGCCAGCTCGCATTGGGACTTTCTTCGCTTGGCGCAAACGGCAAGGCAGCCGCCAGCGTCAAAACACCATCCGCTCCCGACAACATCGTTCGGCAGGGAAAGCAACTCATTCACGACCTCGGATGCCGATCATGCCACGTTGTTGCGGCTAAGAAATCTGAACTCACGCCGCAACTCCCCAGCCTTGTATCCAGCAGCAAAAAACAAACTGACTGGAAGACATCATGTGTTCGCGACCGGTCAAAGTCGGATAGAAAACCAAACCAGCCAGCCTTCGAACGGTTGGACCAAAAAGCGATCAAAGTATTCGTCGATTCAATTTCGCAAGACGCCACGCACGGCACCGTCGCCGGCCGCGGGCGACGGCTGCTCGTTTCTCGAAACTGCACGGCCTGTCACCCTCGTGGGCTTCGGCAAGGACTTGCAGCAATGGCTGGAGAAATCGCGACGACCGACGCCGCACTCCGAGGCCAGGCTCCGTCTCTGGTTCCACCAAACTTGAATGCGCTGGGCGATCGGTTACTTGACGAGGCTCTGGCAAAGGCGGTCAGCGGCGAGCAGAAACGGCGGATGGACTGGAAGCTGGTTCGGATGCCCAAGTTCAAGCACAGCGACGAGGATCGGCAGGCACTCGTTGACTACTTTATCAGCAGCGACCGCATCCCCGACAACGCGCCCACGTGGGACATTAAGGCCGACGACGCCAAGGTCAGCGACCAGACATTGGTGATCGGCCAGGAGCTGGTCGGTCCCAAAGGTTTCAGCTGCATCGCCTGTCACCAGGTCGGCGATTACGTGCCGAAGAAAGCGGCAATGGGCACTCGCGGATCGGACCTGGTGGGCCTCGGGAATCGAATGCGGCATTCGTACTTCGTCCGCTGGACACGCTCGCCGCTGCGGATCGTGCCCGGCGTCGAAATGCCGTCGTACACCAAGGCGGTTCACGGGGTCCTCAGCGATGACGCTGATGCTCAACTGGAAGCCCTCTGGAAAACGCTCGCCGATCCGCGTTTCGAACCACCAACTGACCCGGCGTCCGTCGAGCAGTACGTTGTCGTTGAAAAAGGGGCACCGCCTCGAATCATCCGCGACGTGTTCACAAACCCGGACGAGAATGGCGGAGGCTATGTTCCGAGAGCATTCGCGATCGGATTCGAGAATCAGCACAGCGTGCTCATTGACCTCGACACACTGACGCTCCGGAGCTGGAACTTTGGCGATTTTGCCAGGCAGAGAACAATCGGCAAGAGCTGGTACTGGGACATGGCTGGCACACCGACTATTTCCGGAAACAGCCCGAAATCCGATTACGCCCTCATTACCCGGATCGTCGATGGGCAACCCATCCGCGTGACCGACCTGAAGACGATTGAGCCTCGTCAGGAAAACGGAACCGTCGGCCAACTGATCGGCTACTCGGCAAACCGTGACAGCGTCAGTTTTCGCTTTCGGATGAATTTCCTCGTCGACGACAAGCAAGTCGCTTTGAACGTCGAAGAGACATTTACGATGACTCGTCGCAACGGCTCTGCACCGAACTCGGGACTACTTCGAAAAATCACAGTAAACGGACTGCCGCAAGGTTATGACCTGAGAATCAGCCGCCTGAACGAATCCGGCAAGCCGAAGTTCGGACATCCGAGCGTCGACCGATTCGATCGCGACGGCGACGGATGGACAAACAAAGACGAACATGGAAAGCCGTTTGGTCGCTACTTCAGTCGCATTGAGAACGAAGACGGAAAAGCATACTGCGTCATTCGATATTCCAGCCGGTTGGAACCTCCGCCGCTGAATGTCACCTTGAAACCACTCCCTCCGTCCAACTCTCACAAGATCACCTCTATGCCGGGCTTCAAGGGCGTGCAGCTTCCGGTTTCGACGAAGATCATGCCGACGGCGATGACCGTGCTCGACGACAGAAGACTGGCTTTCGCTTCACTGGAAGGGCACGTCTACATTGCGGAAGACACGGACGGAGACGGCGTTGAAGATGAGCTGACGATGTTCGAAGAAGGACTCTCGGCCCCCTACGGAATCATCCAGGACGGAGACAGCCTGCTCGTCTCGCACAAGCCGGAGATTCTGCGACTCCGCGACACGGACGGCGATGGACGGGCCGACGAACGGACCGTGTTCTCATCCGGTTGGGGCTTCAACGACAACTACCACGACTGGACGTGCGGCATCGCGAAGGATGCGAGCGGCAACTTCTACGTCGGGATCGGCAGCGACTATGCCCAGCTCAAGCGGCCGAAAGAAGTTTCGCGATGGCGAGGCAAGGTGCTGCAGATTTCGCCGGACGGAACTCCGCGGCCGTTCGCTCACGCCTTCCGATACCCGACGGGAATCGCCATCGACGCCAAAGGCAACGTATTCTGCACGGATAACCAGGGCGTTCAGAACACGTTCAACGAGCTGAACCACCTGCGCGACGGGTTCCACTTCGGTGTTCCGAAGAACCACGAGCAGTCGTTGAGAGTCACAGCTCACCCACCGGCGATTCAGATTCCGCACCCGTGGACACGCAGCATCAACGGCATCACTTTCCTTCCCGAAAATTACCGCCAGCAAGGAATTGCTGGTCACGGAGTCGGCTGTGAATTCAACGGAAAACACCTCATCCGATTCACGCATCACGAGGTCGACGGGATCCTGCAGGGAGCGACCTATTACCTGTCGAAGCCAGACTTTCCGGACGCGGATGCCAACTTCCTTGGCCCACTCAGCATTACCACCGCCCCGAACGGCGACATCTACATCGGGAGTATTCACGACAGCGGCTGGCTCGGCGGCCAGAACACGGGAAGTATCGTCAAGCTGGAACCGTCGGGCGACCTGCCGAACGGCATCAAGGAAATTCAGGCCACCACCGACGGCTTCGAGATTCAATTTCAGAAACCCGTCGACAAAACAGCCGCTGAGAATCCTGAAAGTTACTCACTCAGCGGCTACACGCGAGAGTGGAAAGGTGGCTACGCGACACCTGATTCCGGGAGATTCCAGCCGAAAGTCGAATCGGCAACCCTCTCCGCGGACGGCACGAACGTTCGACTCAAAACCAGCGAGCTGAAAACGGGCTTCGTCTACGAGATCAACTGCCTGATCAAGCAGGACAAGACGCCTCTCTGGCCATCCACGGGACACTACACTCTGCACCGAATTCCAGGCCGTAGCTCCCAATAACAAACGGTTTCCCGTTCATTCGTGGGAAAACGACCGCATCCGAGCGGCGGCAATTGAAGCGGCCCGTTCGTTCTGTTAAATGCGGCATCGACCGTCGTAGGGTGGGCACCACCCACCAACGATCCTCAGAGTGATTTGCAAAGTAGTGGTGGGCACTGCCCACCCTACTGCTCAATAAATCCGATTCTTCAAGGACCGCAGTTGTGGCCGTTATCGTTCAAAAATTTGGTGGGACCAGCGTCGCTGACACGGACAGAATCCAAGCGGCGGCTAAGCGAGCGATGGATGCTCAGGCTCAGGGTAATCAGGTCGTCATGGTCGTTTCGGCGATGGGCAAAAGCACCGACCACCTGGTGAATCTCGCAGGCGAGTTGACTGAAACGCCGCCGGCTCGCGATATGGACATGCTGCTTTCGACGGGCGAGCAGGTCAGCGTCGCTCTGATGTCGATGGCGATTCACGAGATGGGCGGCAAAGCCGTCAGCATGACCGGGTCGCAACTCGGCATCGCCACGGACGGTAACCACACCAAAGCCAAGATCCTGTCGATCAACTCGGAGAAAATTCGAAAGAAGCTGGACGACGGAAACATCGTCGTTGCTTGCGGATTTCAGGGTGTGAACTCCGCCGGCGAAATCACCACGCTCGGCCGAGGCGGCAGTGACACGTCCGCCGTCGCCCTCGCCGCCGCTCTTCGCCCCAGCCAATGCCTCATTCACACGGACGTCGACGGTGTTTACACGACAGATCCGAGGCTGGAATCACGAGCCAGCAAGTTCAGCGAAGTCAGCTTTGAAGAAATGCTCGAACTCGCCGGAATGGGTGCGGGTGTGATGCACAGCCGGTCGATCGAGATCGGCAAGCGGTTCGGCATCCCGATCTACGTTCGCAGCAGCTTCGACGAGAAACCTGGCTCGTGGATTTACACCGACGACCAGACACCTCGCCGCGCCGTCGCTGGAGCCGCCCTGCTCCGCAACGAGTGCCGCGTGACCGTGTTCAAAGTTCCCGATCGCCCAGGAGCCGCTCGGACGATCTTCTCAAAAATCGCCCGGAAGAACGTCGCCGTCGACATGATCGTCCAGAACGTCGCGGATGACGGAACAACGGACATTTCCTTCACCGTTCAGAAAGGCGACTTCCCGGACACGATCGCCGCAGCGAAAGAAGCGTCAACCGAAATCGGCGCGGGCGGAATCGACTTTGAAAATGACGTTGCCAAGATTTCGATCGTGGGCCTCGGCATGGTCGACACACCAGGCGTCGCGGCCAAGATGTTCAAGACGCTCGCCGATGCCGACATCAACATTCTGATGATCACGACGAGCGAAATTAAGACTTCCGTACTGGTCAGTCAGGAAAACGCCAACGCAGCTTTGGGAGTCGTACACACGGCATTCGGCCTGCACGAGCTCACTGATGACGGAGCCGAAGAACGTCTCGCCCGATACGCCACCGGAGACGACGCCCCGGATGAACCAACGACCCAACTGAACATGGCAACGTCCGGTGACGACGGCAAACATCTTGAGCAGGTCACGATGGAATCGATTTCCGTCCACAGCGGCCAGTCTTTGATCAAAATCGGAGCCGTTCCCGACGAACCAGGTTTCGCGTCGACAGTGTTCGGTAAGATTGGCGAAGCGGGCATCAACGTCGACATGATCGTCCAGGACGCCGGAACGAACGGAAAAACGAACATCGGCTTCACCGTCGAACGCGAAGACTTCGAACGTTGCGTTGCCTTGCTGGAAGCGATTGCTCCCGGCACCGGGATTGGTCCAGTCAGCTCGCTGCGAGACATCGCGAAGATCTCAGTCGCCGGAATTGGACTGCGAAGTCACACCGACATTGCCGACAGACTGTTCAACTCGCTGGCCGACGGCGGCGTGAACGTCGCCCTGATCAACACAAGCGAAGTCCGCATCAACGTCATCGTCCGGTTGAACGAGGCCGAAACGGCGCGAAAAGCCCTCGAGCAGGAATTCGACGATGTCCTGGTCGGCGTTCAGGAATAGGTCAGACTCAGCGAAAGTATCGATAGCGTTTATCTCAACGTGAATTGACGAATCCGACACGATCCTGCAAGCTGACTTCCAGCGTCGTTGGACAGGGACGATCTGGGCCCAGCGACAGTCCCCAAAAATCTGGAATCGTTAACGGATTCAGAAACCCGTGACTTCGAACCAGGATACCGAGCATCTTCGGCTGCTTTCGATCTTTCACTACATTGTGGCAGGAATGGTAGCGTTGGGTTCGCTGTTTCCTCTTTTACATATTGCGATGGGAGTCGCGATTATTGCGGGCACGTTTAAGGAACTTGGTCACGACGCTCAGTCGCCGCCCGCGTTCTTCGGCTGGATGATTGTCGGCCTCTCCGCTTTCGTCATCGTTTCCGGTCTTGCGATGGCCATCGTCGTGGCAATGGCCGGACAACGAATTCAACAGAATCGCAGCCACACGTTCTGTCTGGTTGTTGCAGGCCTTGAGTGCCTTTTCATGCCAATCGGAACAACTCTGGGCGTCTTCACGATCGTCGTGCTGACGAGACCTTCCGTCAAAGAACTGTTCGACGGCTCTCAAACTGTCGATTCACAATCGCCTGACAGCAACTCAGAAGTCGACGACCACAACCCGTGGTGCGATGCGTCGGATTGATTTGTCCTCTGATCTCTGTCGTCCGACCATGAATAAAGCCCGTCAACGCAGGACGCGTCTGACGCACCACGGCAAGCCCCAACGCCCGTAAAGAAAATGGTGCGTCAAGACGCACCCTACCGTCACTCCGTTATGCGGGGCCTGACCTACGGTTACGCTCGTTGTTCGGCTCCGAGTTCGTGGACGATTTCGACGAGGGCCTTTGCACTTTCGGGCGGGACTTCCGGGAAGACTCCGTGCCCGAGATTGAAAATGTGTCCCGTCGTGCCGGCTGCATCGAGAACGGCTTTTGCCCGAGCTTTCAGCGTGTCGAGGTCGGCGAGCAACGATACCGGGTCCATGTTGCCCTGCACGGCTCGGTCGGGGCCGAGCATCTCGCGAGCGTCAGTCATGTCGACTCGCCAATCCAAGCCGACGATCTGACCGCCTGCTTCGGCCATGATTGGCAGCAGCGCCGGATTGCCAGTTAGAAAGTTGATGACCGGAGCGTCGGTCACTCCCTCGATCACCGTTTTCGTGTGAGGCAGCACGAACTCGCGATAGTCAGACGGTGACAGGCAACCGGCCCAACTGTCGAAGACCTGCACCGCCTGGACTCCGGCTTCGATCTGAGCGTTGAGATAACCGATCAGGCTGCTGGTCAGTGTTTCCATCAGAGCGTGCCACGCTCCGGGATCGTTGTACATGATCCGTTTCGTGTTGAGGTAATTCCTCGAGCCGCCGCCTTCGATCGCGTACGAAGCCAGCGTAAACGGCGCTCCGGCAAAACCGAGCAACGGGATGTCGGATGGCAGCTCCTGGCGAACAATCTTGACCGTGTCGAATACAAAATGCAGCGTCGACAGGTCTTCCAGTCGCTTCAGGCGATCGACTTCGGATGCCGACTGAATCGGATTGTGGATGACCGGGCCTTCGCCCTTTTGGTACTCAAGGTCCATCCCCATCGGTTCGAGAATCGGCAGCAAATCCGCAAACAGGATCGCCGCATCGACTCCGAGAATCCGTTGCGCGTCCAGCGTGACCTGCGCCGCCAATTCAGGTGTTTTGCAGAGTTCGATGAACGTGACTTTGTTCCGAACTTCCATGTATTCGGGCAGGTACCGCCCGGCCTGTCGCATGATCCAGAGCGGGGTTGTGTCTGTCGGTTCGTTATAAGCCGCCTTCATAAAGCGGCTGGCCCGGAGTTCGGGAGTAATCAAGGTGTCTTCTCCAAACGTAAGAATGAGCGTCGAACGGGCCGGCATCACTAATCTGAATTCGACCAGCAACGAGAATCGCGTTCACCGAGTCGATTCATCACGCAGTGTCGCGGTCGAGACCTCATCAGACAACCGCACGGAGAGACATGCAATTCAACGGTCGTGTTGTTCGGCTTGTCGCCACTTCCACGATTGGCCTATGTTCCGAGTCGACGCCGTCAGTGAGCCGGCTTCGTCCGCAGTTTACCGCCTGGACGGCAGAATTCATGACGACCAACCCGGAAAACCAACAGCTTCAAGTCGTCAGACAACACGTGAAGCCTGCCGTCACCAATCACCGTCCACACCACACGAAAGTCGAAAAATTCTGGCTGGCCGGCAGCGTGCTCCTTTACGGCGGAGTCGCTCTGCTGATCCTTGCCGGCATCGACCAGGTTTCTTACCTCCCGTTTCCAATGCCAGAGTTCTGGTACTCGAATCGAGGTTTCTGGCCGTTTGTCGGAATTCTGGCGATCCCCTGCGGAATGTTTCTGCTTAAGAAGGAGCCAAAGCTCAACTGGCAACCAACGCTTGCCGGGCCACGGTTCGGTTCCGTTGTTCTTTACACTCGAAAACGTTGCCATCTTTGTGACGACGCAAAGATTCTGCTGCGAACGTACGCTCAGTGGCTGCCAACACCGGTTGAAGTCGACATCGACGGGGACGAGGAGCTCAAGAAAAACTTCAACACGTGCGTGCCGGTCGTCGAGATCGATGGCAAGGTTCGCTTCCGAGGTATCGTCGACGAAATGTTGCTGCGGCGTCTGATCGAACGTTCGGAGCCAGCCGAATGAGAACGCTCGGAATCTTCGCCAAACAGCCAATCCCCGGCCGCGTCAAAACCCGACTGGCCGCGGACTGGGGAAACGATCGAGCCGCCGCGCTCTATGAGTGCTTCGTCCGCGACCTGCTCGTTCAGTTTGCAACTACCGGCGATCGGCGAATCATCGGATTTGCGCCAAACAGCGATGAAGCTCGAAAATGGTTTAAGGAAACTTCGAACGAAGCCGCTGAAGAGTCGTGGACATTGTGGCCGCAGCCGGAATCCGATCTCGGCGGCCGAATGGCGAACTACTTTGAGACGTGGACGGAATCGGGCGACCATCGCACGATTCTGATCGGGTCAGACAGCCCCTCGCTGCCGGCGGAGTATGTCGAACAAGCCTGGCAACTACTTGAAGAAAATGACTGCGTACTCGGACCGGCGACCGACGGCGGCTACTACCTGGTCGGCCTGCGGGGAACCATCCCCGACTTCGCGGCACCGTTCAAAAACGTCGAGTGGAGCACGGCCGGCGTTCTGGCACAAACGGTTGAGCTCTTGAAGCAGCAAGGTCTATCGCTCGGTCTGCTTCCGCCGTGGTACGACGTGGATTCTGCCGAAGGTGTCGTCACCCTGACCGGACACCTCGCAGCTTTTGAACATGCGAGGAAGCCGTATTCGCTGACTGCGACTCAGCAGTTCCTCGATAGCCAATAACGAGCGATCGACCGACGCAGATCGCCAAACAAAAACACCTCGACCGCTGCTGGCGATCGAGGTGTTTTGATTTTTTGGAATTCCGATCGCTCGACATTGTCAAAATGCGAGCAACAAATCAGCGCCGAGATTATCGCTGCGAGATGACTCGCCCGGTGCGGTCACGGCGAACTGGTTCTTCGGGCTTCTTGCCATTCTTTTCAGCTTTGTCAGCAGCTCGCTGTTTTGCCACAGCGACAAGCTGCTGAGCATACGCCAATTCGGCATGGCTGAACTGTGGAGTGTCTGGTCGAGCCAAACGGTTGAACTTCATCTGCGAAAGTTGCTGCCAGGTCTTGCCGTTAGCGATGTTCCAAGCGGCTGCTTGAGCAACGTTCGTATTGATTCGTCCTGTAGCGACGAGGTTCAACAATTCCTTCAGGATCGGATCGGTGCTCACGCTCTCGACCGGATGAATTCGGTATTCCATCCGAACGCTTGGTTCGGGCTTTCCGTACTCAAGACAGACTGACGTAACAGGAAGTCGGACGACTTTTTCAGGCGGAATAGAAAAGAAACCGCCACCGCCACCGGCAGCACCTCCACCGCCACCACCCTGCTGGCCACCGCCGCCACCACCAGTCGACTGCCCACCTCCACCGCCTCCCTGCTGCCCGCCGCCGCCTAGACCACCGCCTAGACCGCCTTGATTCAGAACGTGGACTCCGACGAATGACTCAGGCATCTGAACCGTGATCGTCTCCTTCGTCAGGTTCTCGATCAACAGGTTACCGGTTTTGGAATTCTTCTGAAGAAGCTTCGTGCTTAGCTGGCCGTCTTCCATCCCTTTGAAGAGTTCGACGACCGGAGCGTTTGGGTCAAGCTTCGGCTTGGTGATCTGCCCCTTCTTTGCGGCTTCAGCAGTGCCGGCCGCGAGCAACCCAAGCGCCAACAGCGCCACACAGTGAGTTCGAACATGGAACATCATGAATCAATCCTTACGAGCTGAAAGCAGTATCGGCAGCAATTGCGCCGGCGACAGTGTTCTACCAAAGCTGAACGGCTAACTCGAAGTCAGCAAATACTCAGCGTGTTGAGTGAAATCTGCGGGAGCGAAGCAATCGCCCCACTCACTCAACCTCAGTGATACTACAGCAGCGGGAAAACGACCACCAACACGAAGTGCGCTGTGCCGGCACGAATTCGTATCTTGGGGGTGTGGTCACAACGCTCGCTGCAGGAAATTCCGAATCGACGGGAAAGCCTGTCTGGCGAACAATGGCAAAACAATCACCCAACCAATGCCAGGATTTAACGCTCAGTCAGAAAATGCCGGTGCTCCAGCCTCGCCAACCGCCTGCTGGACTCACACGGATGCCGTAAAGTGACGCCCTGCTGACGCCCCCTTCAAAGAGACGGCAGTGTAAGTACAAATGAACTCCAAGCTCACAGATCAGGGGACCGATCATCGATTCCGGAATTCGTGTGGAGATTCGGCACTGAATGTCGTTAATTCTGAACGACGTTCGCCCCCACTTGAGTCACAACGGCGAGAAATTTCGTCCATGAGTGTCATCCCCTGCCTTTGCCGGCAATGCCGAACCGATATCCGGGGTGACAGGAAACTCGGATCATCGATGTATCGTTGGGCCAACATTCTGAAGAGCTCAATTCCTTCAAGCAGGGGCGTGTGAAATCCAACTCGAACGAAATTGCCAACTGATGTCCTGCCAGTGAAATTCTGGCCGGCGAAGTTCAACCGAAAACAAGAGCGTTAACTGAAACTCGCCCATAAAAGTCTAATTCGGGCACATTCGTACAACCTAGTTTTTCGACGAAACATTGGTCGTTGACATCTTTTGAAACCACTGATAGCGTAGCCTGTGCAGACGTAACGCCGTCACCATTTCATCTGTCTTCCCAACGGATTACGTCTACACGTCGCGTTTCATTTCCTCTCGACTGCTGGGGTGTTTTCTCCACTCTGGTCAGCGAGTATCCACGGTTGCTGTTTCCCTTTTGAACCGAGTCACCACGGGTGACTCACGGGCGTCGAATGCTCGGAAGTCGATTCGAGTTCGCCAGACGTAACTCGCGTCAGATTTTCCAAGTATCAAAGACGTCGTTGAGGACACGCGAATATGCTTCAAGCCGTGCTCAAAGTGGTTGGTGGCAAGCAGGATGGAAAACTCATCCCGCTCAACACAAAGAAGTTTCTCATCGGCCGAGAACAAGACTGCCACTTGCGACCTGGTAGCGAGTCCGTAAGTCGGCATCACTGTGCAATCACGATTGATGAATTCACGGTCCGAGTCCGTGACCTCGGCAGCTCGAACGGCACGAGTATTAACGGCAAACGCATCATCGGTGTTCATGAAGCCAATCCTGGCGACGCCCTGCAGGTCGGCAACCTGGATTTTGAGATCGTCTTCAGCAAAGCAGGAACGCCGGTGACATCTGGTGCCCCTGAAAAAGGCGGTACTTCATTCGCTCTTGACGAATTCAACCTCGAAACAGCTGAGCCACTTTCCGATACGGCCATGATGGTTGGCGGCGACACCGCAGTGATCTCGAAGAAAGATCTTGCAGCCGACGCAGCCAAGAGCGAGGAACAGATCGCTGCCGCTGCAGAACAACCTTCCACAGAATCCCGAGTCTCCGCAGAACCCCAAGCTTCCGTTGAGCCGTTAGCCGAAGCACCGGCATCTGAACAGCCGGTCGAAGCACAATCAAACGATCAACAGCCAGCCGAAGGCAACGACGCCCCCCCTGCTGACCCGGTCGCGGCTGAGGCATCTACGCCAGACCCCGCACAACCGGCGGCACAAGCCCCACCAGCAGCCCAGCAACCGCCAGCACCGCAACCGGGGTACCCGCAGCAGCAACCCGCCGCTCCGGCAATGCCTGGTTATGGCCAGCAGATGCCGCCGCAGCAGCAGCCCTATCCATACGGAATGCCTCAGCAAGGGATGCCACAACCCGGTATGCCTGGCTACGGAATGCCTCAGCAGGGTTATCCCTACGGCGTGCCCCAACCGGGCATGCCAGGCTATGGGATGCCACAACAACCGGCGATGCCGGGCTATGGGATGCCACAGCAACCGGCGATGCCAGGCTATGGCATGCCACAGCAACCGGCGATGCCGTATCCAGCTCAGCAGGTGCCATATCCAGCTGAACAGCCAGTCGACGATTACGACGACGAAGAAGAAGACGTCGAAGATTCTTCAACGATCGTAGAACCCCCAACGGCATTGCCCGATCCATCTGAAACCGGGGCCGTCGAAGAAGTAAAGACTGACGTCGACGAAGGGCCGAAAGTCGAAGCCCCCAATCCCGCAGCCGACATTCTGAAGAAGTACATGGGCGGCCGCTAACCCCGGAACTTCGTTTGGCGGGCGGTAGCTTCTTAAGAGATTTTCTTCCGGAACGCGCAGTGCTGCAATGCGCAGTCGTTGGCTCCACGCGTGCGGTTTTCGCAAATCGGCTTCTTGCTTGCGCGTTACTGCATTCGCCTGGCCCGACCTCGCTCAGCCCGGGAAGGCTTAAACCCACTGCGTGATACCCTTGCTGCAGTCCGCCGTGAGTTTTTTGCGATTCCGGATAGGATTAACAGCGATCCTTATTAAACTGCGAGTATGTTCGGCGCGACTTAGAGATCGAGACATCGTCAATCATGATCGCGCCCGTCGAAGCACTAAGCAGTTAAGATACAAGCAACGATCGGAGCCACATCATGTCTGACGCCCAGGAAACCCAACGTCGTTACAAAGAATTTCTCGACCTGATGCCCCTGACATTGGCGCTGGCCGGCTTGCCTCAGAGCGAGTCTGGCAAATACTACTCAGAAGAGCAGATCGAGGGCCGTCTGTTCGTCATGCGTCATGCCTATAAAGCAGCAAGAGGCCTCGCACGTGAGCTGGTCGTTAAATAGCCAGATAAACAAAAACGTACGAGCTCCTGAGAAAATTGGCGTGAGCTGCCGGCATCAGTGTCACTGCTCAGCGAATAAGCTGTTCCGAGCAGAGGTCCGAGATCGCAGCCTCGTTGTCGATGTGCCGAACATTGATCCCTTCGGCAATCAGTCGGCCAATCTTGTCGACCATCCCGTCGGAATCCATGAACCGGGTTCCGTCGGCACTGCCCAGCGAAGTCTCGCCGCCCTGCAGAACGACGATTGCATAAACGGCAAATCCACTGCGGCGCATATTCCCCAGGGCGATCGCTGTTTCGGTGGTCACATCGCCGAGGATGGCTACAACGGTCGCATCGCGCGGCAATCGACTGGTCGCTTCCATCAGGAGTTCAGAGAACGAAAGACCGTCGGTCAGTTCGAGCCGAGCGAGTGACTCACGAATTCGCTGAAATTGCTCGAAGCCTCGTTGCGTTTCAACAATTACCGGCCGCAACCGACTACTTGATGCGGACATGCCGACGTTTTGTTTGGCGTCACTTCGAGTTCGAAACTCGCGTTTCCAACCTTCCTCGCGAATCCTGTCGGCGGCGTCTCGACCGTTTGTCACCAACCCGATCTGCTGGCCCATCTGACACATCGCGTTTGCCAGCGATGCAGCGGTTGTAATCGCCAACTCAGACCGATGCGGCTCACCCTGTGCCGGATACATGTCCTTGTGAAAGTCCAGGATGATGGTCGCACCAGCGACTGTCGAAGGGTCATAGATTCGGCTGTGCAGTTTGCCGGTGCTCGCCGTCGCCTTCCAGTGAATCCGGTTGAACGAGTCACCTCGCTGATACTCCCGGACGCCAGCCAATCGAGTTGGATCTTCGAACAATCGATGAGCCATGCGGATTTCGCCAATTGGCCGGCGCGATGACAAATCGTAGCCGGAAAGTGGGATGACTTTCGGATAGACCATCACAAAGTGCGGCTCAGTGACAACCTTGTATCGTCGATGAAGCCCGAACAGGTCACCACTTTCCAGCATCAGCGGCCCAAGCTGATAGTAGCCGCGTGTGGCAAACGTCAGTTGATATCGAATCGACTTTTTGCCGTTCGGCCCAAGCTGAATTAACGCAACGCGGCGACCATCCACTTTGAGCTTCGGCGGCTTGCAGGAAAGTGCATCGCGAGGCAAAGAATCCTCGACAAGCAACCAGGGAATCGGAATTCCAGAGCTGTTGTTTAAATCAACGATGACTGCAACTCGGTCGCCGATTTCGACTGTGTGCCGGTTGCTTTCCCGTCGCGCACTAACATTTTCAATCCAATGACGAGCCAGCCAACGGCTCAGCAGGATGACGCCCAGCAATGCGTACATCGAGTACACGAGAAGTCCCAACTGAAAGACGATCCCGATGACCAGCAGAAAAATGGCGCCAAGCAGCCATCTCATAGTAAATCAGCGCCTTCCTTCATCGTCGGAACGGAAGACTCATTGAGAATCTCTTCAACGATGCTGTCAGCCGTGATTCGCCGCAGGCGACTTTCAGGCCGCACGATAATTCGATGCGACAAAACGGCGGGAGCAACTCGCTTCACATCGTCAGGAAGCACGAAAGCGTTGCCTCGAATTGCAGCCAACGCTTGCGACGAACGATACAGCGCGATTGAAGCTCGCGGGCTCCCCCCCAGCAGAACGTCGTCATGCTCGCGAGTCGCGTAAACGAGATCGAGAATGTAACTGCGAACTTTCGGGTCAACCTTTACCTCGCGACAGGCGTCCTGGCAGGCAACGATTTCTTCGGCGGTGACCACCGGCTCCAGAGTGTCGATCGGATGTGCCGTGTGCATTCGTCCGAGCATCTCCGATTCCTGCTCGCGCCCTGGGTAACCAAGACTCAATCGAACGAGGAAACGGTCAAGCTGCGCTTCCGGCAACGGAAACGTCCCTTCCTGATCGACGGGGTTCTGCGTCGCGATAACCAGGAATGGTCGATCGAGCAAATAAGTTTCGCCGTCTACCGAAACTCGCCGCTCTGCCATCGCCTCAAGTAAAGCCGCCTGTGTTCGTGGCGTTGTTCGGTTGATTTCATCCGCCAGGAGAATCGAAGTGAACAACGGTCCGGCACGAAACTCAAACTCTGTCGTCTTTGGATTGAATATCGATGCGCCGGTGATGTCACTCGGCAGCAAGTCCGGAGTACACTGAATGCGTTTGAAATCGCAGCCGAAGCTCACTGACAACGCTCGGGCGAGCATCGTTTTTGCAACTCCGGGCACGTCTTCAAGCAGAATGTGCCCTTCGGCAAATGTCGACATCAAAGCCAGAATCACTTCCTGACGTTTTCCGATGATCACCTTCTCGACATTCGCAATTATCTTCTTGGCAACAGCGTTAACCTTCGGCATTCCGACACTTTCAGTTTGAGACGATACTCGCGACCCGCAGACAGTACATAAAACCAATGATTCTATCGGTGCCGGAATCTGCCTTGCCAGTCGTTAGCGATCTCACGAAAAAACAACATTCACGAACGTGAACCAGAATTTCATCCTGAAAGCCCACGATGCCAGTCTCGATTCTTATTCCCGACGAACTCACGAAGTACTCACAGGGGCTGAAGGAAGTCGAAATCGAGGCTGATTCGATCGGCGACGCACTGTCAAAACTGTTCGAAACGCATCCGAAGCTGCAAAAACGTCTCGTCGACCAGAATCGGCATTTCTATCCGTACGTGCCGGCATTCCTGAATGACGAGAAGCTGGCCATGCAGGGACCACTGAATCAGCGTCTGCACGACGGCGACCGTCTGGCATTCATGGTAATTGCGTCGGGGGGGTAACCTGGGCTCTTCTGAGACATACTTCTGCGACACACAGTTGATCTGAACATCAATTGGCTACACGGACCGATTGGACGCGACGGTCTGCATCGTCAGGTTGTTCGGTGCAAACGTGATGTTTCAACAATCAGCTACCGATCATGATTGCTTCATTGATCGCGGCGTTTCATAATGGCCGCTCGTCTAACTTGAATTGCTTCACCAACTTCCAGAGCTTTCAAGTAAGAATGCAACTTCTGCACCGGCTCTTCATTGCTGCTTCGAGCCCCCATCATCGGCTCGCTGTTTGATCGCCCGGTTGGAGAAGTCGCCGCACATAGTTCATTCGGCTTTTCATTTTGCAGCAGGGCCACCGTCTGAGATGTCGGATAAACCTCAAAAAACTAAACCCGATCTTGGCGAGACCGCTGTGCCAAATCAGTCATCCGATAAACCCGTCGCCACAACCGACGACACTAAAAAGAAACCATCATCAAAAGATGCAGCTAAGCCTTCACTGAAAGACGGTGCGAAGCCTGCCAAAAAAAAGAAGAAGACGGTTCAGCTCGGTGATTTCAAACTATTGAAGAAACTCGGCCAGGGCGGAATGGGTGAGGTCTACCTCGCTAACCAGGTCAGCCTCGATCGTCAGGTCGCTCTGAAAATTCTCTCGAAGGAAATGGCCAAGAAGCCCGGCTTCGTCGAACGCTTCGTACGTGAAGCTCGAGCGATGGCCAAGATCGACCACCCAAACGCGGTCAAAGTTTACGCTGCCGATTCTGACAAGGGCCTGAACTACGTTGGCATCGAGTATATCGACGGCCAGAGCATGCAGGACTGGATCGACAAGCTCGAAACACTGAGCGTTGGCGATGCAATTAACGTAACCCTGTCGTGCGCGGACGCCCTCAACCACGCTCACGAACTGAACCTGATTCATCGAGACATTAAGCCAGACAACATTCTGGTCACCAAGAAAGGTGTTGTAAAAGTTGCCGACTTTGGTTTGGCAAAAGCTCTCGACGACGAAGACATGTCGATGACACAAAGCGGCACGGGCCTTGGCACTCCGCTTTACATGCCACCAGAGCAGGCGCGTGATGCCAAGAATGTCGATCACCGCACCGACATCTACGCGCTGGGGTGCACTCTTTATTACTTCCTTACCGGCAAGCTGCCATTTGAAGGTGACTCGGTCCTGAAGCTGATCGTCGCGAAGGAAAAGGGCCAATACCCTGCTGCACGGAGTTTGAATTCAAAGATCCCCGAAAAGCTCAGCCTGATGATCGATAAGATGATCCAGAAAGAGCCCAAGCATCGATACTCCAGCTGCGCGGAAATCATCAACGACCTGGATCAACTCGGCCTTGAGAGCGAAGTGCTGAGCTTCGTCGACGATTCCAGCGGCGGAACAACGCCGCGTGCTTCGCGAGGAAGACAACGCTCAACCGTCGGCTCCGACAGCGGCGGAACGAGCGGTGTTTCGCTGCCACAGTTCAGGACATCAGCCGAAGACGCGACTCAAAAAGAAGCTGCCGCGGCCGCGAAAGACACAACGATCTGGTACGTTCGCTACGTCAACAAGAAAGGCGAATCGCAGGTCAAAGAGATGAACACACGGCAGGTCCAGCAGGGGATCCTTGCCGAAGTTCTTGACGTGAAAGCTCAGGCTCAGAAGAAAGGAACACCCGGAGGCTTTATGCCACTGGCGGCTCATCCTGAGTTTCAGGATCTGATGAAAAAGCGTCTGGCCAAGACGCAACAGAACGTGCGCGGCGACAACCTGAAAGAGCAGTACGCGAAACTCGAAAAAGAACAGAAGCGACATAATCGTTGGCGATGGTTCAAGGGCATCACAGAAAACGTACTCGGAGGATTCGGGCTGATCATCTACCTGATCGTGATCGCCGCGGTGATCTTTGGCGTCTATTACGGAATCGTGAACTACGCCTATCCGATGCTTAAAAACGAAATCGACGGTTCGGCTCAACCAGCAGCGGCAGCGACTCCAATGGAGTAGTTAGCGGTTCGGCACACGACACCCTTGATTTCATACGCACGTCAAAACGTTCCGACAAGAACCTTCACGAACCAACTAGCCGCAGCCGTTAAGTACGCGAGTTAAGATTTCCCGAAAAAGGAATTCGGAAATGTCAGTCCTGGAAGCTGTCGGCAGACCAATGGAAGTACTTCTGGTTGAAGACAGCCTTGTCTCAGCCCGAATTACAATTGGTGCCCTCCGCAAGGGCAAAGTCCAGCACCGCATGACGTGGCTCACCGACGGCAACGACGCGTTGGACTTCATCTATCAGCGCCAAAGATTCTGCCGCGCCCCACGTCCGGACCTGATCCTCCTCGACCTCGGCTTGCCGGGGAAAGACGGTCGAGAAATCCTCGCGGACATCAAGGCCAACGACGAATTGAAAGAGATCCCCGTCGTCGTGCTTACAGGTTCTCAATCATCGTACGAAGACTTTCAGGAAAGCGAGCAACTCAGCGTCGAAGGCTACATGAACAAGCCTGTCGATCTCGAGAAGTTCCTGTTTCTGGTGAAAGAGTTGAAGCAGTACTGGCACGCCGGCGTGATTCTTCCAACTGTTTGAGAGATGGTCGCACGGGGCGGTCAATCCTGCTCATAGCTTGTTAAGCGCGCGATCCAGCTCAGCTATAACGTTTTGCACCGCGTCGATCCCGACCGACAGCCGCACCAGGCCATCGCTGATTCCCCATGCACGTCGGTCGGCTGGATCCATGAACTTGTGAGATGTTCCCGCCGGCCATGAAATGGTCGTTCGAACATCGGCGAGTGTTGGCGAAAATGGAATCGACTCGGCAAGTTCTCGCAGCAATGTCCGCACTCCTGATTCTTCGGAGTGAAGCTCGAACGACAGCATGCCGCCGGACCCTCCCGATAACATTCTGCCAGCCAACTCATAGTCCTGGTGACTGGGAAGCCCTGGATAAACCACTCGACTGACCGCAGCATGTTCTTCGAGGAATTCGGCAACTCGCAGAGCATTCGAACTCGCCCGTTCGACTCGCAATGGCAATGTCCTCAGACCTCGCGACGCCAGCCAGCATTCGAACGGATTCGCGTTTAGACCGTACAGGCTGGCAACTCTGCGAACTCGCGTCACTGCTGAATGTTCTCCGGCCACGACTCCCAGCATCACATCGCCGTGTCCATTGAGATATTTAGCAGCGCTGTGAAAGACAAGTTTCGCCCCATGCTCCATCGGGCGAAACAGGCAGGGCGTCGCGAACGTGTTGTCAACGACGATCGGCACGTCACCCATTGCGGTAACAAGCGCCGGCAGATCGACAATTTCCATCAACGGGTTGGAGATACTTTCAACAAGACAGAGCTTTGTGTTTTCTCGAATCGCCGACCGCATGGCATCAGGACTTCGTGAATCAGCAAACGTAACTTCGATTCCAAACCGCTTTGCTAACTCTTCAAGCTGTTGAGACGTTCGACCGTAAAGCACGCGAGCGGCAACGACATGATCACCAGTCTTCAAATGGCTGAGCAGAATCGCCGACACGGCAGCCATGCCTGATGCACATACCGCTCCAGCATCCGTATGTTCCAGTTTTGCTACGTCCTGAGCAAACGCCGAATGATTCGGATTTCCGTCCCGCGTGTAGATGTACCCTCGCTCGGCTCCACTAACGACCGCTTCCAACTGCTCGACGCCGTGCAGGTCGAATGCCGTCGTTTGATAGATGGGGGGATTGCTCGGGCGCGTCGTAAACTCCTCGCTCCAGCCACCTCGAGCGCACACCGATTCGTCAAATATTTCTTCGTCCATGACGAACTTCTTTCTCGGCAACGGATCGTTGCGTCAGGAGCCTGTCGACAACTCAACGACAGCTTCGTCAGATTGTGGTTCCGAATTCGAGCCAACGTCGCCACCTACGGTTGGCAACGATTCTTGAAGCTGGACAAGTACTGCATCCATTTGTGGCTTCGGCTGCGAATCAACTCCAACCGGTTGTGAGGCGACAGGTCCACTCGGTCCAAAACCGAACAGCGTGACTTTCGCCGTTCGCAGGAAGCCTTTCAGACTACCAAACGTCTGAGCCACCGCACTTGGCTCGTAGCCAGAGTGAACCATGCAGTCGGTGCATTTCGGATTGCCACTGCAACGGCCGTACGATTCCCAGTTGGTTGTTTCCATCAGTTCTTTGAAAGACCCGCAGTATCCTTCCTGCACGAGGTAGCACGGTTTTTGCCAGCCGAACAGGTTGTAGGTCGGGTTGCCCCATGGAGTGCATTCAAGGTCGAAGCGTCCGCGAAGGAATTCCAGGAACAATGGCGACTGATTAAACCGCCACGACTTCTTCGGACGGTCAAGCAGCTTGCCAAACAATCGCAATGTTTCGTTGCGATGCAGGAAGTGTTCCTGATCTGGAGCCTTTTCGTACGGGTAGCCAGGCGACACCATCATGCCCTCGACGCCCAACTCCATCAGCTCGTCAAAGAACTGCTTGCAGGATTCCGGATCTGCATCATTGAACAGCGTCGTGTTCGTTGTCACTCGAAATCCGCGTTCGACTGCCGCTCGAATTGCTCGAACGGCGACGTCGTAGATGCCTTCGCGACAAACAGCCTTGTCGTGTTCTTCCTGCAGACCGTCCAGATGAACTGAAAACGTCAGATACTTCGACGGTGTGAAACGGTCGAGGTGTTCTTCCAGAAGAATCGCGTTCGTGCAGAGGTAGATGTACTTCTTGCGTTCGACGAGTCCCTCGACGATTTCGTGAATCTCAGGGTGAAGCAGCGGTTCACCGCCGGGAATTGAGACCATCGGCGCGCCGCATTCTTCGACGGCCTGAAAGCACTCTTCTGCTGCGAGATTCCGCTTCAGTACGCTGTTGGGGTGTTGGATCTTTCCGCAACCAGCGCACGCGAGGTTGCATCGAAATAGCGGTTCCAACATCAGAACCAGCGGGTAGCGCGTCACTCCGCGCAGCTTCTGCCGCAAAACGTACGACGCAACCGTCCACATCTGCGAGACGGGAACTCCCATATAATGCCTCCGTGCATCAAATCGTGCCGCTGCCAGAAATCGTCACTCAGAATACGCGGCAAAGCGATGTGTGGTAACAGTTTTCGGACATTCTGTCAGCCCTGTTCTGCCACGCTCGCGGATATCGGTGTTCGAACTTAAACTCCGCAGTCGGCCGTCATGCTGGTTCTTCCGGCAGCCGTTTCCCAGAAATTTCAGAGCAGAATACCAGGCAGAACAATGCCGGACTGGCTGGCCGTAGGAATTGGCGGCTTCGTGGGAGCGATCTCGCGATTCCAGATCAGCCTGACGCTGAACGGCTGGAGCACGCAACGATTTGGACGTGTCTATCCGTTCGGAACGTTCGCTGTGAACATTGTCGGTTGCTTGCTGATTGGAATTCTGATGGCACTGGCGGTTGACAAAAAACTTCCCGATTTCTGGCAGAAGGCGCTGGTCACCGGCTGCTTGGGATCACTCACGACATTTTCGACCTTCAGTTACGAAACCGTTGGTCTGATTCGAGACGATCGTCCCGGCCTTGCCGCTTTATACGTCGTTGCCAACCTGGTCGTCGGATTGATCGCCGTCGTGATCGGGATGGGCATCGCCAGAGCGATCGTTCGATGACCAAATTCAATAATTACTTACTACCGAAAATAAATCCCGAGCGGCACGACGCTCGGAATACCGACTGAATTGGAGAGTCTACGTTGAGCCACGACACTTATTCGAATCCGTTGATTTCCCGATACGCGTCCCGCGAGATGGCACAACTCTGGTCGCCGCAAAGGCGAATCGCCACCTGGCGTCGGATGTGGGTCGCTCTTGCTGAGTCGGAAAAAGAACTCGGCCTGAACATCTCCGACGAACAGATCAACCAGCTCAAAGCGAACATCGACAATATCGATTTCGAAGCTGCCGCGGGGTACGAACGAGAACTTCGACACGACGTCATGGCCCATGTCCACGCCTACGGAGATGTTTGCCCGGACGCCCGCGGCCTGATTCATCTCGGAGCGACAAGCTGCTACGTCACCGACAACGCTGATCTGGTTCTTCTTCGCGAAGGATTGGAACTGGTTCGGAACAGACTGGTTCAGGTGATCGACGCTCTCGGAAAGTTTGCGGCCGAATATCGCGACCTGCCCTGCCTCGGATTCACACATCTGCAACCAGCTCAACCCACAACAGTCGGAAAACGAGCCACGCTGTGGTGCTACGACCTTGTACTTGACCTGGAAGAACTCGAACATCGAATCAGCAAACTTCGATTTCGCGGAGTCAAAGGCACGACGGGAACGCAGGCGACGTTCCTTTCACTCTTTGAGGGTGACCATAGCAAAGTCGAGGAACTCGATCGGCTGGTCACCGAGAAACTGGGCTTCGAAGAGTCGTATGCCGTTACAGGGCAAACTTACACACGCAAAGTTGACGCACAGATTATCGGAGTGCTGTCCGGAATCGCTCAGTCTGCGAACAAAACCGGCTCCGACATGCGAATTCTGCAAAGCCGCAAAGAGTTGGAAGAGCCGTTTGAAAAAAAGCAAATTGGATCATCGGCAATGGCCTACAAGCGAAACCCGATGCGGTCCGAAAGAATGTGCTCACTCGCTCGCTACGTAACAAGCCTGCAGAGCAGTGCAGATCAGACCTTCGCCAATCAATGGTTGGAGCGAACGCTGGACGACAGCGCCAACCGTCGCTTGACCATCCCGCAGGGATTCCTTGCGATCGACGCCGTGCTGATCCTCTTTCAGAACATCACGGACGGCCTGGTCGTTTACCCGAAGACGATCGAAAAGCATCTCAACGAAGAATTGCCGTTCATGGCGACCGAAGAAATTCTTATGGCAGGAGTTCAAGCCGGTGGTGACCGCCAGGAACTGCACGAACAGATTCGCGTCCACAGCCAGGACGCCGCTCGGCAGGTGAAAGAGCACGGTCAGGCGAACGATCTGCTGGAGCGACTTAAGAATGATCCGTCGTTCGAAGGTGTCAATCTTTCGGGAGCACTCGATGGTCGCCGATTCGTTGGTCGCGCTCCGGAACAAGTCGACACTTTCATCGCAAATGTCGTTCAGCCAATCCGTAACCGGTACGCTGGCGTGGCCGCTGACTTGTCAGGCGAGGTTACGGTCTAAAATTCATTAGACTTTGTGACCCAATACCTGGAAGCGTTTCCTCATGCCCGACTCCGAAACTCCATCTGTCCCGAAACGGATTGCCGTCATTGGCGGCGGAGCGTCTGGGCTTGCTGCAGCGCATCGTTTGATTGAACTGTCCAATGAGGAATCGACCAGATTCGAAGTCACTCTATTCGAAGCAAGCGATACGGTTGGGGGTGTCGCCGGAACGCGACGAATTGGTGATTACCTGATGGAAACCGGGCCGGACATGTTCATCACGAACCAGCCTGCGGCCCTGAATCTTTGCCAACGGATCGGTTTAAGCGACGAACTTATTCCGACCGAGACTGAACATCGTGGCTCACTCGTCCTGCGAAAAGGCAAGCCGGTTCGAGTCCCCGAAGGTTTCATGCTGATTAGCCCGGCTAAAGTCTGGCCAGTTTTAACATCGCGCATTTTTTCCCCGCTTGGGAAGCTGCGGATGGGACTGGAATACCTGCTGCCTCGGAAGAAAGAACAGACAGACGAAACGCTGGCAGGCTTTGTCAAACGGCGATTCGGTAGCGAAGCATTTGATCGGCTCATTCAGCCACTGGTCGGCGGCATCTACACCGCAGATCCGGACAAGCTGAGCCTGCAGGCAACGCTCCCTCGCTTCCTTGAAATGGAACAAAAACATCGCAGCCTGATCATTGCCTCACGAAAGCAGGCTGCAGCTCGGGAAAGCGGTTCAGAAAACGACGGAAGCGGCGCACGCTACGGGCTGTTCACAGCGCCACGAAACGGCATCTCTGTTCTATTTAATCGATTGTTGAAAGTCGTACGCGAGGGAGCTGTCGTGCGGCTCGGAGAAGCTGTCACTTCGGTTTCCAAACAGAGGACGGGCGGATTCTCAATCACTTCCAATTCCGGAGCGACTGACGAATTCGACGGAGTCGTCGTTGCGTTGCCGGCATTTCACTCCGCAAAAACCCTTGAACCATCCGTGACCGATCGCGACGAAACATCGCTCGCAGACTCGATGCGGAAAATCTCCGAATTGCTCAACGAGATCGAGTATTCGTCCGCGGCGGTCGTCGTCAGTGGTCATCAACTATCAGATATCGAGCATCCCCTCGACGCATTCGGGCTGGTAATCCCAGCCATCGAAAACCGAAAAGTGCTGGCGATTTCGTTTACCAGTCGGAAGTTTCCTGGCCGCGCACCGAAAGGCAGAATTCTGCTGCGAACGTTCGTCGGGGGTGCTATGCAGCCTGAAATGCTTGACCAGTCTGACGATGAAATCACAAAGACCGTCCTTGCAGAACTGAAGTCGATTCTTGGGGTCAACGGTGAGCCTGACTTCACCGAAGTTTGTCGCTACGAACGCGCGATGCCGCAATATCATCTCGGACATTGCGAACGCGTCGCCAGAATCCGAGAGCTGGTCGCAAAGATCGAGGGACTCGAATTGGCGGGCAATGCCTTTTCAGGAGTGGGCATCCCGGACTGCATATCGAGTGGCGAGTCGGCCGCCGAAAGACTGGCTGAGCAACTCGTTCAGGCTTAGAAACACGGTGCGTCAAAAACGTCCGCTGCAGCATGTGACTACTTCAGCCACTTGCCCGTTCGCTGATCAAGGATCGACTGGAACGCCTGCTTTGGCGAGCCGTTCGCATCAATCAGGCCAGCGTTTGGAAATACGTGGCGGCTGGCATCGGTCAGATGGCTCCAGTAAATCCCGACGACCGATTGCTTGGCCATGAGCAATGGGAATACCGAATCAATCCATTCGGACTGAGCCTGCTCGCTCCACGGACTGCGCCAGCAATCCTCAGCAATGGGCACTTCATCTGAAGCATTAGCATCTGCCCCGCTGCACGATGGAAATGCCAGTGTTACATTCAGAGGCACTTCGAGCATGCTCCACTGATCAAGCAACCTAGAGATATCCAACAAGTCCCGCGGAGCGCTGCCTTTGGTATTGTACCCGACTGAAAACTCAAGATTGATCCCCGAAAGGCCGACCCCACACCGCAACAGAGCGTCAACAAACTGAATCGGAGAAAGCCGGTGTTCGCCATCAGAAAGGTACGAGCCCCAAGGATCCTCGATCCGGATCATCAACTGGCCTTCTTCGTCACTCTGCCGAGCGACTTCCAACGTTCGAGCGACAAGTGTTAGACGTTCTTCTTCCGTCAGGTTGAACGATCCGCCTGTGTTGACTCGTGACGAGACTTCCCACAGACGAACTTTTCCGGCGTACCGCGAGATCGCCGTCTCGACGAAATCGCACAGGAAGCTCTGAAGGTTGAAGTAGTCATGCCCCCATTGATTCAGCCAGTCGGGCAACCCCTTCGGCGACAGATCAAGCAGCGGGCCTCCCCGCATCAGCAACCGGTTTTCCATGCACCACGCGACGAGTTCGTCACATGAGTCCCAGTTGTACTCACCCTCAACCGGTTCAATCTGCTTCCACTCGATCGGAATCGCCGCCGCGTTGAACGTTTCGAGGAACGGTTCCCGCTGTTTGTACGGGGTGTCGACACAGTTGATGCTGCATCCAAACGAAACGGGAAGCGTTGGGGACCTTTTGAATCGAACCGAAAGCCTCTGCCGGACATACGCGTTCGCAAGCTGGTCAATGGCTTCGAAGGCTTTGGCGACCGCCTGATCGGCCAACTTTGTGACCTTAGCAACATCAGGCTTCGCAGCCGTCGCCTGTGCAAAAAGATGATGTGCTTCTTTGTGGACGACTCGGAATTCGTCAGGAATCTGCATCCCGAGACCTTCCCAGGTCGCTAGCTGGTTTCTCACCTGGCAGATTTTTCCGCGAGCCAGTTCGAGGGACAGGATGTACGCATCCTCGTTCTCACGAAGGCTGGCCGTGCTGACGATTGGCTTTCCAAACCCTTCAACCGGATAAGGAACCTGCAGCTTGCCGCTGTCGGAGTTGGCTTTTCGAAAATCGACGTTGTCACCGTCGACTTCAAAGCGAGAAGCGAAGACACGTCCGTCAAAGCCACTGATGTAGGCTCGGGGAAGATCAGCTTCAGCATCCAGCAGTCCTTCAGGATGGACCGTGAACCGCATGACCCCCATAGAGGAACCTCAATGTTGCTGGAACGGATTATTCTTGTGAATTCAGATGAGCGTCACTCGAAGCTTCAAACCGCGAAACATCCAGCGCGCAGACGAGTCAAAATCCGTTCCTTGAGTGCCCAAACATTCCTTTTCTGCTCCGATATTTGAGCAGCTAAAGCACTCATCCGGGACCAGAATGTCCCAGAAAGAACGGGCGAGTGTAGTCCCCGCTCCGCTACTGTTCAACGATCTGACGCACCGGTACACTCCGGCCGAAATGTGACCTCCAGTGCTCCTGTTTCTGACTTATTTGACGGCAATTCTGCCAGTTCTGGTACAAGCCATAATGTCCACCGCAGTACTCCAAACGTCGTTGCCGGGAATGCCTGTTCGGCAGGGAAAAGTTCGAGACATCTACGACTTCGGCGACAAGCTACTGTTCATCGCGTCAGACAGAATCAGTGCGTTCGACTGGGTTCTTCCCGACGGAATCCCGGACAAAGGCCGAGTGCTCACCCAGGTCAGCCGCTTCTGGTTCGACCGGCTGGACGTAACCAATCACGTTCTGAGTCTCGATCCGACTACCCTGCCCCTCCCTGACGGCACCAACGCTGATTCGTTGCAGGGTCGCAGTATGGTCGTTCGAAAGACCGAAGTGGTGCCAATCGAGTGCGTTGTACGAGGCTACCTGGCCGGCTCAGGCTGGAAAGAGTACCAGGCCGACCGAACAGTGTGCGGTATCGCTCTGCCAGATGGGCTCGTACAGGCCGACCAGCTTCCGGAACCGATCTTCACCCCAGCGACTAAAGCAGAAACCGGGCACGACGAGAACATCTCGTTCGAAGAAACGTGCAGTCAGATCGGTCAGGAACTGGCCAGCAAACTTCGCGACATAAGCATTGGCATCTACACGCAAGCGTCAGAGTTCGCTCGAGAACGCGGCATCATCCTGGCAGATACAAAGTTCGAATTCGGCCTCGATGGCGACGAGATCGTTCTGATCGACGAAGTCCTGACTCCGGACAGCTCAAGGTACTGGCCTGCCGACCGCTATGAACCTGGTCAGAGCCCGTTTTCTTACGATAAGCAGTTTGTCCGCGACTGGCTCGAGACAACCGACTGGGACAAAAACAGTCCGCCGCCCGACATGCCGGACGAAATCGCCGCAAAAACCCGAGCCAAGTATATCGAGGCATTCGAACTTCTCACCGACGAGACGTTTCCCTGGAAGTAACCTGAACCGACGCAACTGGCTGGTTTGGTTTTCGCAGTGGCGTCCAATAAACTCTGTGGTTTGAAGCATTTCATGCGGCGAAATGGCCGCTGGGCAGGTCCGGATTTGAAGTTAGTCGTCCGGCAATATTCGGTGGAGTTATGGCGAAAGATTTTCTGAAAGACACGAAAGATCACTACGACGTCGTTGTCATCGGCAGCGGCCTCGCCGGGCTGACGTCGGCGAACACGCTCGCTCGTCAGGGGCGATCTGTGCTGCTGCTCGAGCATCACTATCAGCTCGGCGGAATGGCCACCTGGTTCAAACGACGCAACGGCCACATCTTCGATATCTCGCTGCACGGCTTCCCAATCGGCATGGTCAAATCGTGCCGAAAATACTGGACTCAGGAAATCGCGGACTCGATCGTCCAGCTCAAAGGTATTCGATTCGAGAACCCGCAGTTCTCACTGAAAACAACATTCGACCGAAAAGACTTCACACGCCTGATCACTGATGAATTCGGCATCGAACACCAAACGGTCGATGACTTTTTCAGCTTCGCTCGGAAGATGAATTTCTACGACGATCAAGCGATGACGACTGGCGAACTGTTCGAAAAGTTCTTTCCCGGCCGTGACGATGTCGTACGTTTGCTCATGGAGCCGATCACTTATGCGAACGGCTCGACGCTCGAAGATCCGGCGATCACATACGGAATCGTCTTCTCAAACTTCATGAGCAAGGGTGTCTACACTTTCCAGGGTGGCACGGACAAACTCGTCACCCAGATGAAGGACGAGATGATCGCAAACGGAGTCGATATTCGAATCCGCAGCAACGTGGAAAAGATCGAAGTCGGCCCCGATCGCCAGGTGACTGGAGTCGTCGTCAACGGTCGTCGCATCGGCTGCGGCGCGATCCTCTCAAACGCCAATCTTAAGCAGACAATCTTTGACCTGATCGGCCCGGAGAATCTTGACAAAGAATATGTCGAAGAGGCCGAAGCCGTTCGCCTTAACACAAGCAGCTGCCAGGTTTACATCGCTCTGAAACCAGGCGAATCATTCGACCATTGCGGCGACCTGCTGTTCCATTCAGAACACACCGGCTTCGACATCGACGCGATTCTCAGCCGCGACGTCAGCAGCAGAACATTCTCATTCTACTATCCAGAGACTCGGCCAGGGCACGATCGCTACGTCATCGTTTCGTCTACGAATGCTCGATTCGAAGACTGGGCCAATCTCTCGGAAGAAGAATACGCTGCTTCAAAACAGGATCTTGTCGACACGACACTCGACTGCCTCGAACAATACGTCCCGAATATCCGCGAGAAAGTTGACCACGCCGAAGCATCGACGCCGGTCACGTTTCAGCACTACACAAAACACTGGCGAGGTTCGTCGTTCGGAACGAAATTCGAAGGACTCGACGTCAGCCGCAAACTGCCTGAGCAGATCGGCGGCCTGTTCCACGCGGGGTCGGTGGGAATCATCATGTCAGGATGGCTGGGCGCCGTTAACTATGGCGTCATCGTCTCGAACGACGTCGACAAATATCTGACACCGGCGGTCGCAACAGTCTGAGAAACCTGCAAACTCGTGATCCAAATCACCGATTCGACGATCTGATGGCTCAACAAGCTGGCGACTGAAACTCGGCGGGAGTTCTCCCGGTAAGTTGACCACATCGCGAATTTAGCTCTGCAGACTCAGGGGTATTTCAGTGGCTGTCACATTTTCCGACGACGAACTCCTGGCATTTCTCGACGAGCAACTGCCCGTTGAGCGAGCTTCGACTCTGGAAGAACAGCTTCGCGACTCGTCAGACATGCGACAGAGACTTGCCGTGCTGATCCGACGCCGCGATCAGGGTGGGCATACTGTCGGAGAAATTTGGCGCCGTCATCGGTTGAGTTGTCCAACCCAAGCCACGCTTGGCAGCTACCTGCTGGGAGTTCTGGACGAGTCCCTCAGTCAGTACGTCGAGTTTCATTTGGAAACAATCGGCTGCCGACTTTGCAATGCGGTCATCACTGAGTTGGAAGAATCCCGCAAGCCTCAACCCGCAGACAATCACCGGCGGAATCGATACTTCGAATCGTCGGCCGGAATGCTGCGAAAGAACGACTGAGCGGACTTTCACAATTCAAGCCAAGTCGCAATTGACAACTTAGGCAAGACACCTAGAATGCGAAGCGTCTCTCTTCTCTCTCCCCTCACCCAACGATTCATCGTTAGGTTTGGGCGGAAGGCATGGCGGGCTCCTGCGGGAGGTCGCCATGCATTCCATTTTCTGACGTTCTCTCAATTGAAGGAGCATCCCACCGTGGGTTGCCCCTTCCGTCAGAAATGTTGAAGCATTTGACCCTTTGAGAAAATACTCAACCGGGCAGATGCTCAACCTAACCGGACGATGAGCTAGTCGTCCGGGATCCACACTCGCTGAAACTTTGGTTCAGATTCCATGTTTCAGTTCGCGAGTGAGGAAACGCCCCGTGACAACGCCGAACGAGTCATCAACCAAGTGTGCCACTTTGCCGTCCGACGCAACCAGTCTGCTGCTTGAATGTGCGAGACAGTTGGAAGAAAGCGGTCAAATACCCGCTGCCCGAAATGCATTTCAAGCAGCAGCTTTGGCCGACGAGACCCCCAAGGGTCGAGTTGAACTCGCCGGGTTTCACTTTCGCACCGAGCGTTTCGACGAAGCAGGTCAGGAGTACGAATCGCTACTCCGACTCGCCGCCGAATCAGACGACCGTCGGCTCGCGGAGGTCGCTCGCCACAACCTCGCTGCCATTTTTCGAAAAACCGAGCAGTCATCTCGCGCCATGACGCTCCAGGCCAGAGCAACTGCTGACGCGATCCTGGCAAATGGAGAACTTGACTCCGCTGACCTGACCGGCCGCGCGTTAGATGCCATCGATCAGGGAGACTTCGGACTGGCAGAAAATCTGTTACTCAGATCGCTCGCCGTTGAGAAGAGCTCTGGCAATCGCAATGGCGAAGCAACCGACTGTGCAAACCTGGGAGCACTTGCCCTGCTCCGCGGAGACAACGCGGTCGGAATTCGATTTCTCGCGAGAGCCTACCATCTTCATAGAAGACTGAATGACCGGGCAAACGCCGGGACTGACCTGCTGAACCTCGCCGAGGCCTTCCAGAATGCCAGTCGCTGGACTCTGGCCAGCCGATGCCTTCGCCGAGCGATGTCGCAATTCGAATCCTGCGGGGCAAATCAGTCTCTCAACACGGCGCATGCGAGACTGCGCGAAGTTCGGCAGATTCAGGGAGTCTTCAAACGCGATCCGCTGCTGAATTGACTTCCCGCAATGGTTCCGTAGCGTTCGTCTTTCGTCGTTACCAACTAGTCTCTGCACGAAGCTGCTTCGCAGAAAGTCCGCCTGATGCCAAACGAAACCTGGAAGGTGCGGGTCACCAAAGACCATCTGGTATTCAGCGCCGCCCACTTCATTACGTTCAAAGGGAATATTTGCGAGCGTCTGCACGGGCACAACTGGCGGACGGCGGTTGAGCTGACGGGACCGCTCGACCGCAACTCGTACGTCTTCGACTTCATCGCCCTGCGAGATACGCTGCAGGAAATTGTCAACGAACTGGATCACCACGTACTTCTTCCAACAAAGCATCCCACCATCAAGGTGAACGAGTCAGAACGCGAAGTCGAAGTTACGTTTGAAGATCGACGCTGGGTGTTCCCTCGCGAAGACTGTGTTCTGCTGCCGGTTGAAAACACAACAGCAGAACTGATCGCACGCTGGATCGGCGAGCGTCTCCGCCCGACGGTCGAGAATCACGATGAGGCTGATGTCTCGATGATTCAGATCGAAGTCGAAGAGAACTTCGGACAGTGGGCCATCTGCCAGATCCCGCTTAGCGAGTAGCCCACGGTGGGCCGCTCACCGGCAGATTCAAACCTGTCAAATTATTACTGACTGATCGTACTCTGGCGTAGCCCCTGCGAGACCGATGAAAGGTCACCGCTTGCACTCAGAGCGTCCAGGCCGCCGTCGTCAAAGAATTCCTGCAGCTCCAGAATCGCCGGCCCCATCAGGAAACCAAAAACAGCGGGCATCATGAACAGCACTGTCGGGAACATCAGACGGAACGCGGCTTTGTTAGCCTTCTCGTCTGTTCGCTGACGGAGACTCTCCCGCATCGTATTACTGTATTCAGTCAACGCGTCCGAGACGTTCGTCCCCATTCGCTCAGACTGATTCAGCAACGAAACGAACGAGTCCACTTCCGGAACGTCGACACGATCGGCAAAGTTGTCGAGCGAAATCTGCAGGTTTCCCACTTCTGCCTGGTGCACGACAATCAGCAGCTCCGTCGCCAGCGCTGGGTAGACCGGTTGCAGGTCTTTCGAGATTCGTTTCAGTGAATCGGGAATCGTCAGCCCCTGGCTTACACACATGTTGAGCATGTCGAGCATGTCAGGCATCGCACGCTCAAGCTGGCTTGTACGTTCCGTAGCCTTGTTCTGCAGAAAGATTCGCGGAACAGCCCAGACGAGCCCTGCCATTCCAATCGTGCCAAGCATCGCGAAGAGTTCCAACTGTTGCGGCACCAGAATGACGGCGCATCCTCCGAGGAAGAAGACACCAAATAACATCATGAACCGCACTGCCTGCAGATTCTGCATCGCGTGTGGCTGATGGTACCCGGCTCGTGTCAGTTCCTTGTTAGTTCGCTCGACATCCGATGAAGGCATCACTGCTGACAATGTCGACGTCGCCGGTCCAAAAACGTAGTCAGAACCATCGTTCGACGGAACCTGATCAGGACGAAGCTGCGGAAGACTGTTAGCTTCCTCAAAGTCGTCAGTCTGTTCTCCGAACAATTTTTGCCCTGACCAGCTGACTCCATGAGTCTGGTTGGCAGGTGGTTGCCAAACGTCCGCTTTCGGCGGTGACCACGCCATAAATTGATCAGCCTGAATAACCCCTGGCCCGGCTGACTCTGAACTGTCCACTGGCGTTGAAGCCTCGGGCTCTTGCCCGACCGGCACTGAAGCGGCAACGGATTCAGCAACTTCCACGTCAGGTTGAATTGACGGAGTAACAGCAGGCGGATCGACAGGTTCTTCCTGGTGGGGCTCTTGAGAATTGCGAATCGCATCTTCGTATTCGGCTTCACGAATCTGCTCTTCATCACGCTGACGCTGACGCCAGCGTCGCACTCGATTGATCAATAAAGTCAAAACGAGCGACGCTGCCAGCGTGAAGAAAACCAGAAACAGTGTCTGAGTTGAGATATTCATCAAATTGCCTCAAGCAGGAACTGACATGAATCGTCAGCTTTATCGCCGAGCCAACAGGCTCATTCGTCGTTTGAAAATTCAAGCACTTCGCATCAGCTTCTCTGGCTGTTCTGCAGAATTCGCATAATGAACAGCGAGCCAATTATCTCGAACGCGATGGATCCAAGCGTCACCTTTCGGCCAATATCGGATGCCATCAATTTTTGAACGTACAGCGGGTCACGAATCGAGAAAAACACGACGATACAAACCGGTAAAGCGAGCATCAGAACAGCAGTTGCCCGGCTACCTGTCGTCGCTGCTCGAAGTCGTCCCAGAAAGAGCAGTCGATCGCGAATCGTTTGCGACAACCGCTCAAGCACGCTCACGAGGTCACCACCGGTCAGTTGATGGACCGAGAGGGCGGTTACCAGAATATTCAACGTCACCAGGCCGGTTCGGTAAGGCAATTCTTTGATCGCCTGAGCCATGTCCTCGCCCATTTTCATTCGCCGAGAACATTCCTGCAGCTCAGAACCGAGTGGGGCGGCCGTATCGTTGCCGACAAGTTCCCAGCACTGTTCGATACTTCGACCGGTCTTTGCAGCTCGCGCAAGTTCGTCAATCATCGCCGGAAGCTGAGCCATCATCTGCTTCTGCCGTCGCTGACGCATCACCACCGCCACTAAAACTGGTGCGGCAAACCCAACGGTGCCGATCATCAACCCCGACAGCAGATTCTCCTGCAGAATGAATATCAATCCACCAAGCGTCATGCCGCACAAGGCGCATAGGAACAGCATGACCGATGGCCCGACGCCGATCCCCGACTGAATCATCAGGGTGTCGAACCAGATATTGATCGAGTTGCCAACGCCCTCGTCGTCGCGTGACCCGAACAGCTCCTGGTCACGGAGGATCTCCGAAAACGCAGGCAACGGCTCAATTGTCGAGTTGGCTAATCCGGTTGACATGATGTGATTCCTACTGACTTCTAAACGGCAACTCTGGTGACTTCGATCAACTTCACACTGACCTGACTATTCTTTCGCGTAAGGTCGAGCCTGCAGTTCTCGAGCATCGAACATCTCGCCCGGAAGATCGAAACCAGAGGTCGCAAGTCGCTTCAGAACGGCAGGTTCGTGGCCGGTCGCGAAGAATGAACCAATGGCTCGTCCCTGCTGATCAACGCCCTGCATTCGATAAACAAAGATATCTTCGATGATGTAGACGCCGTTCCGAACACCACAGATCTCTGACACACGAGTCACTTTTCGTTCGCCGGTGCTTAGACGCGACATGTGGACGAGAATCTGCACGGCCGAAGCGATGTACTGACGAGCGACCTGCGTCGGCAGTTCAACTCCCGACAACGCGATCATCATTTCCAATCGGTCAAGAGCGTCTCGCGTATCGTTTGCGTGGAGCGTGCTCATCGAACCATCATGGCCGGTGTTCATCGCCTGGAGCATTTCCAGCACTTCGCCGCCGCGAGATTCGCCGACCAGAATCCGGTCAGGTCGCATTCGAAGGCTGTTCTTCAGAAGGTCTCGCTGATCAATCTCGCCCGACCCTTCGACGTTCGCAGGACGCATTTCGAGCGACACAACATCAGGCTGTTGAAGTTGAAGTTCTGCCGTTTGTTCGATCGTGATGACGCGTTCCGTCACCGGAATGAAGCGGCTGAGATTATTCAGCAACGTCGTCTTACCAGCACCCGTACCGCCAGAAACCAGCATATTCAGACGACCGCGGACGGCCATCACGAGGAAGTCGGCGATCTCCGGAGCCAGCGAGCCCATCGAAACCATGTCTTCGAACAGCAAAGCTCTCGAACGGAAACGACGAATAGAAACTGTCGGACCGTTTAATGCCAACGGCGGAATCACGGCATTGAGTCGCGAACCGTCTGGCAACTTGGCGTCGACCATTGGCTGGACTTCGTCGATTCGACGACCAGCTCGGCCAACGAGTCGATGTATCAGTCGCAAAAGGTGAGCGTTGTCAGCAAACCGAACATTCGTCGGCTGCAGGATACCATTTCGTTCAACGAAGACTCGATCGGGACCGTTGACCAGAACGTCGGAAACTTCCGGGTCGTTCATCAACGGCTCAAGCGGACCAAACCCGTAGATCTCGTCCATGATCTCCCGGACCATGTGCTCGCGCTGGTCGACAGGCAACTGCACTTCGTCCATCGACACCAGATGTGACGCGAGGGACCGAAGCTGTTGACGCAGTTCCGACTCTTCGATCTGCCCGGCTTTCGACAGGTCGATCGCGTCGATCATCCGACGGTGCAAATGTGTTTTCAGTTTCTGAAACTGCTGTTGAGCCTCTGAACCTGTAACTGTTGCAGTGGGAGCTTCAGCAACCATTGTCGTGCCTCATTCTGGCGGATTGTGGCCTTGTCGGGCCTCGTTAATTCAGTTCGTAATCTGCAGCTTGTAGATGTATCGATTGGCGACTTGCTCGGCATCGTCCGCCGAACCACGTCTTTTTCGCCGATCAGCATTTGATCCAGAGTCGTCGTCAGCGAGTATCGCTGTCCGAGTCGTCATGACTCCCGGCTGAATGATCAGTTCGCAGCCATCGTCTTCGAGAACGTTGACCGACAGGACTCGCCCCGCCACAGCTCGTGAGATTTCAATCCTTCCGGCACCAGACCTGCCAGTCGCCAGGAAGTTCTTGTAGAGAAACAAAATTCGACACTGGCCGATCGTTTCTTCCAGCACTCTGGGTGTGGAACCATGAATTCCATCGACCGTGTCAAACTCATCGAGTCGCTGATCCAGTCGAAATTCGGTCAGACGGTTCGGCAGATCCTCTTCGCTCCAACCATCCTGAAACTGGCCCATGAGTCCATCGATTGTTGATGAACCGCTCACGTCAAAGACATGGACATTGGCTTCCCCAGGATCGCCTCGACGTATCGCGCTGCGAAGATGAATCTCAGGAATTCCATCTGGGCCCCGCGTGATCTCGCCAGTTCGCTCGTCATAGCCGAACTGGTCTGATCCCTGACGATCTTCGATTTGACTTTGCCACGACTCGCGTGCATCGCCGTCTTTGGCTTTCTCAAGGATCGCCAACGGAAGCACTGGAATCGGCACTCCGGCCATTGGCTGAAAGCCAACAATCCGATTGTCGATTGATGCTTCAGATAGAGCAGAAACATCTGCCCCGTCGTTACCAGTGGCTCCGTTCAGAAGCGTTGCGACCGGATTGTTGCGTGACCGTGAATGCAGACCTCGAACGACAACACTCGTGGGACCGTCGATTGTCTCGACAAATACATCTTCCCCGGTCCGCTCACGGTGGATCACCCGTCCAAATCGAATGTCGCCCTCAGCGTCGAGATTCAATTCGACAGGCATTCCAGCAATTAGATTTTCGCGTGCTATTCGGCCAGCTTCATGCCGAGCATGTTCAAGGCGTGATTCAATGTCAGCATCAAGGCGAAGCAGATCATCAGACGCCAGCAACTGGCCACTTCGCAAAGCAGCAGCTTCGACGGCGGTTTCAAGTTCCGTTTTTGCGTTATCAAGCCACAGTCGATCCAGAGCAAGTGCGACGCCACCAACGATCACCAGCAACGACATCATGGCTGCAAGCGCCATGCTTCCGCGTCGCTTCGAGTTTTCGCCTCGAGCTGTCGCGTGATGTCGAGTTTTCGATGGCCGTTGAAACATCATCGTCTCGGATCCTCTGCCTGTGAGGGCGCAATACTTCGTCCATCAGAACATAGGTCACAAAACTCAGCGATGACGGGGCAAATCCTCACGATCTGACTCCACGGACAACTCGACGAGTCCGCCCTTCTGGAAAACTCGCGAGACAAAACCACGGACGCTAATCCGTTCAGAAACAAGCAAGTTAAGTACCTTCCGAACGTGAAAAAGCGGCCCGATCAATGACCGGGCCGCTTCAATCTCGTTGATCGGTAATCAGAACTCAGCGAGCACTTGCAGTTCTGTTAGCAATCCCCGTGTATCTGGTATTTGGCGAATTCGATTGCCCACCAGCTGGACCACCGGACGTGCCGGTTCCAGTTTGAGGACCATAGACTGCCCCGCCGTTGTAAGGACCTGCACCACCATTTGGCACAACTCCCGGATTCACATATCCATTGGCACCATTTGGGGCCACGCCGTAACGAATTCTTCCGTTGATAGGTCCCTGGTAAGAGCCGCTGTAGCCGAACTGGCCGTTGTTCCAGTTTCCATTGTTACCGTAGCCCTGGTTCCAATTGCCGCCATAATTGCCGTTGCCATTTCCATTGTTCCCCGTCGGCACGCCGTTAATGAACGTCTGGGTGTAACCGCGGCTTGACCCGTTATAGATTCGTGAACGGAACACATCCGGAGTGGGTGGAACAGGTTCTTCCGGAACAGGAGGCAACTGTAGTAGTTCTTCCAGCGTCGGCCGATCAGGATTCGCCACCGCGACAGTCATCGAACCACTCGCGTCGGGGGTGTAAGAGAGGTACAGGTCACCATTTTCGTCAGCAAGTCGCAGCACGGCGACATCTTTCTGAGCAACTTCGAGCGTTACGTTGTTACCACTCGACTCAAGATCGGATTGCACGAACGATCGATTGATCGCCAGAATTCTGACTCCCTTGAACAGCACAATCGAAAGACCTCCGATCTCCTGATATCGAGGATCGGACGTCACATTCCTCTGCGGCGTAAACTCAATGTCGACATGATCACCTGGCCGCAGCAGACCATTCATCACCGATGCTGTGTCGGTGAGATGAATCGTCATCGCCCGGTACCCATCGCTAACCGTCAGCGGCGGCAGTTCATTCATCGGAAACAGATCTTTTCCATGAATCGGTTCAGCCGCCTTCATCGGCTTACGAACAACGCGACCGATGATCGCAGTCGGCGAAAGCAGAACATCGCCCTTGATTTCGTTGCCTGGCCACGGTCCCTGCCCCAGGTGAAGCTGCGTAAGCACGGTACCGACTTCCACATCCCCCACGAGCATCGGAACGATTCGAGTATTATTCCGGCGCGGAGGCGGCTCTTTTGCAGCGAACAGGGTCTTACCAACGTAAAGAGCTACGAGCAGCCCCATGGCTACCATCATCATCACGATGAGTTTTGCAGGAGTGAGATTCTTCACCGGTCTGCTCCTCTGAAAGATTCGCGTTCGCTTCTGACGGCATCGATCGACCAGCCCACCCGGTCAACAGCACGCCTGCCAGACGCATAACTTCAAACTTGTGTCAGCAGAAACCCGGACCGCTCCGAGACTCAACCCGCATGACGCTTTGGATATTCGTTGTTTCGATGACTGCCGAGAGCGTTGCCGCTTTAGAAAGTCAACGACTGCAATATGGAGTGAGTATTCAAACCCGTCGCCCGAAAGCCGACTTTTACTCCCTGATCATCTTTGTCACTTCGTAAAGCTTCCGATTCTTCAGGCTGTACCCGATTGGCCAGAGAAGATCAGGAGACGCACTATTCATGTCGCAGGCAATGGCGACGGTGACGACATCTCCGGTTCGTTGCCCTTGGTCGATTGAGATTTCCACCGTTTGCTGCAGTCTCGGCGAAAGAACCCGGCGGACCTCTTCCTCGACGGTGTCGTACGTCACGCCAGGCATTGTCGCTTTGCGAGCCGCGACCCGAGATGCTTCCGATAGCTCCCCACGAGCCGTGAACAGCAAAGCAAACTCAAACAATCCGAAGAGTACGATAGCGAGGATCGGCAACGTCATGATCAACTCAGCGCTGAGCATCCCAGAGCGTTTCTTAGTCCGCCTCCGTTCACACCCTGTTTTCACTGAATCAACCCGTTTCATTGCTCAACCTGTCTCGAAAATGAACTCTGATTGTCTGAAAGCGGCGTCGCCTTACGCCTGTCAGGAAACTAGCCGCCCGCCTGGAACAGCCCTGCCAGAACCTGGCCACCGATCCACGGAAACTGCGGCAACTGCCAGACGACGACGACCCAGGTTGCCAGTGCAACCGGCACGGCGTAACCCATCGGGCGTCGATGTTGACGCTGTTCGAGTGTTTCCTTTTTGGGCTTTTCGCCCTTCTTCAATTTGCCTGTCGCCAGGAATTTGTCTTTGGTGTCGTAAACTCCGCGTGAAAACATGCTGGAGACAATCACGAAGAATGTGCCGATAGCCGCAAACGCGACGCTGCCAATCAGCACCATGATTGTCAGCTTCCAGCCAAGCCACATGGACAGCCCGCCCATCAGCTTCACGTCTCCGCCGCCGCCGCTTCCGATAATCCAGAGCAGAAACAGCAGACCGAAACCGGCCGCGAAGCCCAGGAAGCCTTCGCCGAGTCCCGCCCATCCATGAAAAGCAAGCTGATAAACGATGCCCGCTCCAAAGAACGGAAGCGTCAGCTTGTTTGGAATCTTTTTAATGCGAATGTCCGAGATGGCGGCGGTGACCGTGTAAACACCAACGCCGATCAGGAAGACGACAAGACCTGTTAGTTCAAGACCTGTTAGTTCTGGAAAACCCATAACCTGACTCTATGCTCCGATAAGTTCCTGTGGAACGGTGCCGCAAACCGCCTCAATGCATAACACGTCAGCTCGTCGTGAGCTGACCTCAAAGCCGGAATCACCGGCGGTGGAACTTCGACGGATTCATCAACAAAGGTTCCGACGGCAAACGGGAGCAGCCGGAAGTCTGTGACAAACCTATGTCACGATCCGATCGAAGGCCCAATCAAACGCACAAACTGCGCAGATTTCCCATCCAATTATCCCGCGCAGAAGCCGCGCGTCAGGATCAGCATGGCAAAACCCTCAAATTACCGGGTCAGCCAAAAGCGACAGGGCCTCATAACCGGCACAACCAGACCGAGTGAAGCTCTCGATCGGCAGGTCACACGCTGCATTCCGATCTGGCAGGCAGAGAAAGCACCAGAACATCCTTGCCTGCTTCCTGCAAATTCTTTGGACGTACTCTCATAGTAGAGACACTACCGGTCATTTCGACTCGGTCGATAAATCAGCCAACGGACTATCTGAAACCTTTGTCAGACTTGGTCGTACTGATGCCTCGGCCGCTAACCAGTCACGCTTCGCGACTCGACATTCCGGACAATACATCACGCGGGCATAATCGACGCGTTCTCTACCACTGAGCCAAATGTCGTTCTGAGCGAACGGGAACAACCGATCCTTCTCTGGCCAAAAGAGCATTTGCCTTTCTTCCCACGCGGCAGGCTGCAAATCCTCAAGGAGCCGTCGATCGTGCACATAGCAATGCCAGTAGTCATGCCGAAGGTCGACAACGACTGGTTCCTCGATATGCGAAACGGCTGAGCAGCCACCCGTCAAAATGCCGCATACAATCCACAAAGATTTGCACCTGCTCATAAGTGCTTCCGACTGTTGTGCAATAGAGATCGACCAAAATTTAAGCGGCGTGCGCCGATGGCTGTTCAGCAACTGCCGAATTTTCTTTTGGTAACTTCTCAAGAATCAGTCCGGCGCATTTCTGGATTGCACCGCCCTCGACGAAGCCTTCGCTGGCTTCGAGCAGGTCTTCCGTCGCACGTTGGCGTTCTTCCGGTAAGCGGATCCAGCGGTCGAGCACGTCCGTAATGCCGGTGATGACCTTGCCTGGATTTCCGACAGACAGAAATTCCGGCATGACTTCCCGACCGGCGATCAGATTGGGAAGAGTAATGAACGGGCACTGCAGGAAAAGATCGCCCAGGATCCCAGTCACTCGACTCACTCGATAAAGGACGACGGCCGGCGTTTTCCGAGCCATCAGCTCCAGGCTGACCGACCCCGACACCATCAACGCACAGTCGGACGCTTCAATAATCTCGGGAGTCTTCCCAACAAAAAACTGAACGGGAATCGTCGGAGCCTCAATCAGCAACTGCTGCAAACACCGGCGACGATGCGAATCTCGATAACACGCCACGAGAAACGTGACATTCGGATGCCGAGCGTGCAGCTTCTTCAGAACCTGAACCATCACCGGCCAGCAACGGCCGACTTCCTGACTCCGAGAACCTGGCAAGACGGCAATCGTGTGCGAGCGGCGATTCTTCCACAAAGAGACGAATCGGTCATCCAGAACGTGATTATGAACCTCGTCGAAGAATGGATGCCCGACGTAGTCAACTTTGATACCACGTTTCTCATACCAGTCCCGTTCGAACGGCAACGCTGTGATGACGTGATCGACGAATTTTCGAACCCGCTCAACCCGATGTGGCCCCCACGCCCACAGTTGAGGCGGCAGGAAGTAGAACACCGGAATTCCACGAGCCTTCGCTTTGCGAGCGATCCACCAGTTGAACCCTGGAAAATCGACGAGGATCACTGCGTCCGGCTTGTGATCGTCGAAGTAGCGTTCGGCCTGCTTGACGATTCGGTAGAACTTAAACAGCAGCGGGATGACTTTGAAAAAGCCCATCACTGCCAGGTTTGTCAGCCGAAACAGCGAATCCAGCCCGGCCTGCTCCATCTGAGGACCGCCGAAACCGCAAAATCGCAGATCAGACCTGCGAGCTTTCAATTCCTGCATAAGATGCGCAGCGTGTTGATCGCCGCTAGGCTCGCCCACTGAAAAAAAGATATTCATCGCGATTCCATTCGCCGGCTCGTGAAGCGGCCTCGCCCGATGCGGCAACAAATCTCGCCAACAGGCACAAGGCACTGAATCCGCCGGAAGGTACGACTGGCAGTGCAATTACGTCAACATGGATCGACCAGACAAACGTCACAAACACGAACGCCGCCGACCTAAAAGTGGAACCACGAATTCACACGAACAAAGAAAACGACACAGCACATCATTCGTGTTTATCTGTGTCTATTCGTGGTTCGAACCGAGCATTTCTTAGCGATCCTTGGCGTCTCCGCGACTTTGCGTCAGATTTCGAAGAAGTGACACGCCCAAAACCTCGCTTTTCCCGCAAAGCACGACAAGCAACTTCAGGAGCATGCCGGATGAAGATCGACCGAATCGAACTGTTTCACGTCGCGATGCCTTTGATTTATCCGTGGCGAACAGCCTACGGCGAAGACGCGGCGATTCATTCCGTCCTGTGCCGCATGACGAGCGGCAGCGTTGATGCCTGGGGCGAAAGTGCTCCGTTTGCCGCTCCGTGTTACAGCCCGGAGTGTGCCGACGGCATTTTCGGCGTGAACCGAGACTGGCTGGCTCCGACGCTGCTCGGCAAGGAAATCACCAGCGGGCAGCAGCTTCAGTCGGAGCTTTCTCTGTTTAAGGGGAACCCGTTCGCCAAAGCCGTACTCGATACCACTTGGTGGAGCCTCGAAGCTCGGCTTCAAAACAAACCGCTCTACGAATTGCTGGGTGCAACTCGCAACGAAGTCGTCGTCGGAGCTGACTTTGGAGTCATGGACAAAGTGGACGACCTGCTTGAGGCAATCGGCCCTGCGGTCGAGTCCCGATTTCCTCGCATCAAGCTGAAATTCCGCCCCGGCTGGGACATCCCGATGCTCGAAGCTGTACGAAGCCAGCATCCCGACCACACGTTCCACATCGACTGCAACAGTGGCTACCGAATTTCGGACGCTGATCTGTTCCGACAGATCGACAGGTTCAATCTGGCGATGATCGAGCAACCGCTGCAGCACACCGATTTGATTGACCACGCCGAACTGCAACGCCAGATCGAAACGCCCATCTGCCTGGACGAGAGCATCGTCACCGCACGGCAAACCGAACAGGCGATCGCTCTGAAGAGTTGTCAGTACGTCAACGTAAAACCAGGGCGGGTTGGTGGGTTAACAGTCGCCAAGGCAATACATGACGTCTGCCAGCAGGCCGGCATTCCCTGCTGGGTCGGAGGCATGCTGGAAAGTTCAACCGGAGCTGGAATCTGCACAGCTCTGGCGATGCTCGACAACTTCACCTACCCCGCTGACATCTTTCCGAGTTCGAGGTTCTACACACAAGATTTGGCCGAAGAACCTTTGGAACTCGTCCAAAGCACCGACGGAATCCCGTCCGTGCGAGCCTTCAATGCGATTCCTGATCCGAATCCTGAACGACTGAAACAACTCACCATCCAGCACGAAGTCATCACCTAAACCCGCTGAACAATTGAAAAATCGCAGAGTGCGCCGAGGTCTCACAGAGAGGGCAGGAGAGCTCTCCTGTTTCTCTGCGCCTGTTCTCTCAGCGGTCTCTGCGACTTAGATGTCATCCGGACGGCGCTGAATCCAAGTCAGGCAGCATCTTTCGGTGGAGCAGGAACAGCTTTTGCTTTCGGAGCTGGAGCAACTTCAGCCGGTGGCGCAGGTACGCTCTTTAATTTGCCGGACGGAACTGGCAACACATCAACAGCGTGAGGCGCCGCACACGTCGCGGGTTTTGGTGAGCAGCACGTTACCTTCGGCTCCGGCGTCGTACGTTTCACTGTTCGACAAGTCTTTGGACATCGCTGCAGGCAGCACGTGACGGAAACTTTAATCGGGCAAACTGGTTTAATAATCGGAGCACGCAACGCGTTGCACGGAGCTCGTCGGCAACAGATCGCGGGGCGAGCCGTCATCTTCGGCTGACACGTGTTGCAAGCAGGAGCCGGCGCCGCACAGTCTCCAGCCACTGCGTTCAGCGAGCTCAAAGCCGCAACTGCAGCAGCCAACGTAAGGATTCCACTTGTAAGTTGTCGCATCGAAAGTCCCTCTCTTTGTATTCGAAAATGTGATTTCAGTTTTCACAACCAAGCGGCGCGAGTATGCGACCGCAACTTCACATTCTCAACAAGCATTCGAACAGTTTGCTCAGGTTTCAATCGGTTCGGAACTACGACCGATGCAGTCATCACACTTTAAGCAAACGGCTTCTTGAAGCATGCAAGGCGGCCTGGAACGAGCGGCCGAACAGCCGTCACGAGCGGACCGGTTGAACTGATCGCCGCGACGGTCAGAATCTCATTCATTAACCCGACCCGTTAAGCCTCGTACAAGAACGATGAGCCGATGCAACCTCGCCGACGTCTGGGAAAAACAAATATCGAAATCACGCCCGTCGCGATGGGCTGCTGGCCGGTGACGGGAATCACCAGCGTTGATGTGACGCGAGAGCGGAGCGAGGCCACGATTCGAGCGGCGTTTGATGCCGGGATCAACTTCTTCGACACGGCCTACATGTACGGGTACGACGGCGAGAGCGAGAAGATGATCGGCAACGTTCTAGGCGACGTGCGCGACGAGATTGTCATCGCGACAAAGTGCGGTCTTCATTGGGAGAACAAAGCAAGCATCAGCAATGCCACTCCCGAAAGAATCATCGCCGAGTGTGACGAAAGTCTGAAACGGCTTGGAACAGATCGAGTCGAACTTTACTACCTGCACGCTCCTGACCCGCAGGTTCCAATTGCTGAATCTGCCGGCGCAATTCGGGATCTGATGCAAGCTGGCAAAGTGCTTTCAGCAGGACTGTCCAACGCTTCCGTTGGTGAACTGGCTGAATTTAACGCTGTCTGCTCGCTCTCCGCTTACCAGCCTCATTACAACATGCTGCAACGTGAAATCGAGGATTCGCAACTTCCGTGGTGCATCGAGAACTCGGTTTCAACGATGGTTTACTGGCCGCTCATGAAGGGGCTGCTGGCCGGAAAACTTCCTCGCGACCACGAGTTTGATCCGAAAGATGGCCGCCAGAAATACCCAATGTTTCAAGGTGAGGAGTGGAAAAAGAATCACGTTTTCATCGACCGCCTGCGAGAAATCGCGGCCGACATTGGACACTCCGTTCCGGATTTAGTCATCAACTGGACGATCCGGCAATCGGGAATCACGGCCGCCCTTTGCGGTGCCAAACGTCCCGAACAGATCGTCGAAACTGCCGGTGCCCCTCTCCTGGCACACTTTCACAAGACGCGGTCCGCGCCTATCGATCAGGCCATCGCTGATCGAGGACCGACCGTCTCTCGCGGTGCGGTTTAGCGGGACAGTGGAATGCCTCCGCCGATGCCTCGAACCGATTCGGCAAAGTTTGACGCCTGTTACTGGATTGCGGACTTCGTCGAGATTGCTCACTGCTGCATCGGCCGCGTCCGATACGACAGACAGGCATTCGTTCGGAACGCGCTGATAAATCCGTGTCAGAGTTCTTGAAATGCCTTGCGGGTCAGTAATCACAGGCACGAACCCGGTACACCGGGAGGCATCTCATGCGAACATTTATCCTGCTCACCTTTGTTGCGATGCTTACCGGCTGCCAGCACGCTCAAAGATGCACACAATCGATTCATTCAATGTCGCCGCTTTCGAGCTGCAAGGTTCGAGACGCCGGCAACTGCCGCGAACAGACGACGTGTCGGCGGCCTTGTGATCTGTCAAACGCGTGCCGTGAAGTTCAATCAAAATGCAGAAAAGTCTGTCAGACACCACCGAACCTCGGATGCAAGAAGCCAACGATCGGTTGGAAAGAAGTTCGAGTTCCCGTTCTGAAACTCTCGGATCGCCAGCTAAATTGCGTTTCCACTCGACGGTGCAATGACCGACCGTCATGCGACGTTGGGGCGTCCTGCACAACTCCGACAACTGGCTGCTGCCAGCAGCCCCCGACGCGGGCCACTGAAGCCACGCCGTTCCTGACACTACCATCCACCTCGAGCGGAAGCAGCCGTGCCTCAGCCACAGAGTTGGCAATTGCACGCAACCGCGCAGCCGACGACTCAACCAATCGCCAGCTCGACGACATCAAATCTGACACAGAGAACGCAAGCTCTCGAAGCTCAGGTCAACCAGATTCACTCGATGCTGGAACAGCGACAGGCGACCAATCTGCCGACCTCACGCTACATCAATCGCCAACCTGCCCAGCAAAAAGAGGTGATCATGTTGCCGCCTCCCGCCTGGAGAACGATGGATGGCGTACCGCCGATTCCGAATTCGGGCATCGAGCAAACCGGAGCCTACCGATCTCAAACTAGCACCTACCGAACGGCTGGCAACCCTCAAATGTGGCAGCACAGTCCGCAAAACATGCAGCGGTCGATGTATCGGTAGAGGCAGGTTAATTATTAGCAGCGGTAGGGTGCGTCTCGACGCACCAACAACCGAAAAGGTGCGTCAGGGACGTACCCTGCGAAGAACTCCAGGATGCCTAAGTCAGTCCTGAGAATCGCCCGTCAGGCGATTTCGGATCAACGCGGCGCGGGCTTTGTTGCGATCCGCGGAGTCCAGCTCGGTCTTCTTCAGCTTCTGAAGATGCGCTGGTTGAGTCATGATGAACAGCTCGTTGAGAGTCGAAATTTCGACGTCATCGATCAGCCCAAGGTTGACCCCCAGACGAACGCTCGACAGCAAATGCATCGTCTCTTCAGAGCTGATGGTCTGAGCGCTTCGCAGGATTCCCGACGCTCGAGCAATGTGGTCGTGAAGCTGCTCCTTTTTCTCTTCGAGCATCGCCGTCCGAGCGCGACGTTCGTAATCAAGCAGCCTCGGAATCACGCTGCGAACTTTGTCGATGACCTGCGTCTCGCTCAGCCCAAGCGTGTACTGGTTTGAGATCTGGTAGAAGTCACCAAGAGCCTGGCTGCCTTCGCCGTAAAGACCTCGAACAGCCAGGTTAATCTTCTGCAGGCTGTGAAACACTTTCTGAATTTCGCGAGTCTGGACCAGAGCCGGCAGATGCAACATCACGCTGACTCGGATGCCCGTACCCACGTTGGTCGGACACGCCGTGAGGTAACCGTACTTTTCGTGGAAGGCGAACGTCAGCTCCTCTTCCAGAGCGTCGTCCATCCGGTTGATTTCTTCCCAGCACTCATCGAGTGCCAGTCCGCTGCGGAGAACCTGCAATCGTAAATGGTCTTCTTCGTTGACCATGATGCTGACGTCTTCTGCCGATGAAAAAGCGACACCTCGCGGACCGTCACCTTCGGCAAGCTCACGGCTGATCAACTGTCGTTCGACGAGAAACTGCTGCGAAATTTCATCCAGCGATGGGACGTTGACAAAGTTCAGAACTTTGGGAACGGGCAGTTCTCCCCAGGCAATCGCGAACCTGGTCGGCGATCTGGCCACGAGCCACTTCATCGGCACGCGTGTTAAACGGGAACTGAGCCAGGGTTGCGAGCCAGCCGAATTCTCGTCGACACGACAACGTCAGACTCCGGGCCAGTGCCACGCAAACCATTCGCTATTACTTTGCGTGAGACTGTCCAGGTCCACCGTTTATCTCCTGTCGCGTTCTCGCTGATTTCAAACCGCTTCGCTGCTGATCGGCAGCATTATTCTTCCGAGCTGTCGTTGCCCTGCAATTGCGACTCGACTTCCTGAATCTCGTCGCGAAGCCTCGCCGCCGACTCGTAATTTTCTTCTTCCACTGCGACTTTTAACTCGCTCCGCAATCGAATCAGTTGATGCTGACGCCGGCTGGAATCCGGAGCTCGTTTCGGCAATTTGCCGCAATGCTGAGTCTCACCGTGAATGTTCTCGATCAGCGGAATCAGGTCGGATTCGAACTCGACGTAATCGTGAGGGCAACCAAGCCGCCCTTGAGTTCGAAATTCGCGAAAAGTGATTCCACAGTTCGGGCAGGTGCGATCGTCAATCCCGGAGACTTCCGGCTGTTCGCTTTCCTCAAGCTGGTCGAACTGAACGTCCCCATCCGGTGTCGACACTTCCTCAGCCTGACTGAGGTAATCCTTGGCGCAGGTTTCACAGAGATGAATCTCCGTGGCTTCCCCCTGCCGAAGCTCCGTGATGTGGAGCGTGGCGGATTTCGAACACCGACGACATTTCTTCATGCGAAAGGTCTCACGCGTTTCAACCGCTGACGATTGACGATAACGGCTGAAAACTATCGGCGAACGGCACTTTCAGCCGAGGTCCACCAGTTGCAACCGAATCCATGGTTTGTTTTGTCATCGGGTGACTGGCAAATCAACTGCTGAGCCGGTTCAATCCGTGACCACTGCGACGACGTCTTACCCCAGCAAGCTGGGCGTGAACAATCAAATAATACCGGCAGACTTCACCGCATGACATTCGAGAGGCACCCGGCTAATTTCTCTGTAAGCCCTCAACTGTTTTATCTGCAATCCCAATCGGAAAGCGGGGCAATTCTATTGCCGCCCCCTGGGGCTGTCAAGGAACGGTCAGACCGACTGTAACGACATAACTTCTGACACGGTTTGAAGATCAGAGTCCACACACAGCGGCATTTTCGATCCATCACTCAACTGCAATCCTCATGAAACATCTGCCCGAATTCGAAACCTTTCGCAAGCTCGCCAAAGATGTCGATCTGGTGCCCGTCTACCGGCAGCTTACCAGCGACACTCTGACACCAGTCCAGGCGTACTCAAAACTCAAAGGCGACAGTGCGTTCCTGTTTGAAAGCGTTGTCGGCGGCGAGAAAGTCGGACGGTTCAGCTTCCTCGGCGACAACCCGTTCATGAAGATCGAAGCGTTCGCGAACTCGGTCATCGTCACAGAGGGAGACGCAACTCGCGAGTACGTCGCCGACGATCCGTTGAAGGAACTTGAAGAACTCCTGGAACGTTACAGAGCAGTCCATCTTGCAGAGCTACCGCGTTTCTGCGGTGGAGCGGTTGGCTACGCCGGCTACGACGTCATCCGCTATGCCGAGAACCTGCCCAACGCGCCGGAAGACGACCGCAAAGTTCCGGACATGGCCTTCGCCTTTTTCGACCGAATGGTCATTTTCGACCACATTCGCAAAACGATAATGATCGTCTGCCACGCCGACGCAAACACCGACGACCCGCAGGCCGAATACGATCGCGCGGCCGCACGAGTCGACAAACTTTGCCAGCAACTTCAGGAGACAACATCAGACATCCAGCCCGCTGACGTTTCGATCGGCGGCGAACCAACTCTGGAGTACGAATCAAACTTCGAGCAGAAAGAGTTCGAACAAGCCGTCGAAAACTGCAAGGAATACATTAAGGCTGGCGACATTTTTCAGGTCGTCATCAGCCAGCGATTGAAGCTCGAAACCACATCGAAACCGTTGAGCATCTACCCGCGCGCTGCGAGTCGTAAACCCAAGTCCTTTCATGTTTCTGCTGAAGACTTCGGGAATGCACCTCGTCGGCGCATCGCCTGAAATTATGGTCCGAGCGGAAGACGGCGAAATAACAATCCGACCACTCGCCGGCACACGAAAACGAGGAGCAACGCCCGCTGAAGATCAGGCACTCGCCGACGAACTCCTCGCCGATGAAAAGGAACGTGCCGAACACGTCATGCTTGTCGACCTTGCACGAAACGATGTCGGACGCGTCGCAGAATACGGCTCGGTCGTCCTCAACGATGTGATGGTTGTCGAGCGGTACAGCCACGTCATGCACATCACTTCGAACGTTTACGGCCAGCTCCGTGACGGCCTGTCAGCTCTGGATTCTTTGCGAGCCGGGCTTCCTGCCGGCACCGTTTCCGGCGCTCCGAAAGTGCGAGCGATGGAGATCATCGACGAGCAGGAACGGCATCGTCGCGGCCCGTACGCCGGAGCCGTCGGCTATATCGATTTCACAGGAAACATGGATACGTGCATCGCTCTGAGAACGCTCGTCATGCAGGACCAAACGGTCTACGTTCAGGCCGGTGCCGGCATCGTCGCAGACAGCGTTCCCGAGTCGGAATACCACGAGACTCTCAACAAAGCCAAAGGCTTGTTACGAGCCATCGAACTCGCCGAACAGCAGTTCTAAATCGAACCAAAAATTCGTCATCTGAAACAGAAAATGTATCAACAATATGCAGACGCTTGCCCCGCAACTTGACGCGATCATTTTCGATTACGGAAACACCTTGATTGAGTTCGGACCGAGTCAGGTCAACGCCTGCGACCGAGCACTTAGCGACGCTTTGCATGGGATGTTCGGACCTCACGATTTCGATCGACTGCAGAAAATCCAGCATCACGAAAGACGATCACCTTACGAGGGCGAGTTCAAAGAAAACGACCTCACAGGCACTACGCAAAGCCTCATTCGATCGTTGTTCGAAACCGACGCCAACGACGATCAACTCGCTGAACTGTTGGAAGTTCGCTTCAACGTAATGGTCTCGTCGATCAACATTGATCCAACTGTTCAAGAACTTCTCGAACGGCTCAGTAAACGGTTTCGACTCGGCTTGATTTCGAATTATCCATGCAGCCGATCAATCAATCACAGCCTTGCTCAGCACGACCTCGACCGCTGGTTCGAAACTGTCGTTGTGTCCGCCGATGTTGGCCACGTGAAGCCGCATCCGAAGTTGTTTGACCTCGCCGTTTCATCAATGAATGTTCGCCCCGAAGCAACGCTTTACGTGGGCGACAACTGGCTGGGAGACATTCAAGGCGCGAAGCGTTTCGGGATGAAAGCCGCATGGATTCGGCAGTACATCCCGTACGAAGATTTCCCGGAAAACCCCGGCGATCATCAGCCCGATCTCGTCGTCGAGCATCTTTCAGAACTCGCCGGTCTGGCACCCAATTGAGGAACAGAACTGATGGCAAAACACGCCCCCGGATTCCTGGCAATCGTCAACGACGCTCGCTCACGCGTCACCGAATGCACAGTCGCAGACGTTGAAGCCTGGCAGGCCGCCAACGAAGCATTTCGACTCGTCGACGTCCGCGAAGAAAGCGAATGGAACCGCGGTCACCTACCCGGAGCTGAACATCTTGGCAAAGGAATCATTGAACGCGACGTCGAAGAAAAAATCTCGGACCAGGCCGAAAAAATCGTCCTCTACTGCGGAGGTGGATATCGATCCGCACTGGCCGCCGACAACCTGCAAAAAATGGGCTACACCAACGTCATTTCGATGGACGGTGGCTTCCGCGGCTGGAAAGAAGCCGAACTGGAGATCGTGCAACCGTAAACCGGTAAGCAAGCACCCCAGAACCTCATCGCTGGCCTCGGCAATAATTCAGCCACAGAGCTCACGGAGTTCTCAATTGTAACTTTTCTCCGTGTTCCCTGTGCCCTCTGTGGCTGAATCTTTTCATTGCTATCTACAGGCGAAACCCAAGAGCTCTCAAGCTTCCTGGCCCAGTTTGGAAATTCTTCAACCGGTTACATGAAAAACTTTCAAGACCGGTGTTGACCCGTTTTTCGTGAATCGGATATCACTCGCCTCGACCTTGGCTCTGCCGCCCGGGATTGACGCCGTTCTGTGCGTCTTTGAGTAACAAAACACATCTCAATTTACTCTTCACCCTGGCAGTTCTCAGCGTCTCCTACCCTTCAAAACAATTCACACATCACACCTTTCCGCGTGCGTTCCCAAGTCTTTCGGCCACTCGTGCTTCCCGCTTTGAGTGTCCACCTCACAAAGATTTGCTCGCACTTATCCTGCCAGTTCAGTTCGTTGTTACAGGCATTCAACCTGCTTTCAAAAAGCTGTTCCGGCCAGGCACCCCTAATCCGAGTCATTTCTCGCCGATCGGTCCCAGGAGGATCTTACCTTGCGTAAGCTTACCGGACTCTTCATTGCCGCTGCCGTCACAGGCACTGTTTGGTGGCAGTTACCCAATGTCACTGGCAGGTCGTTGACCGCTCAAACCGGGCGTACGACTTCCAGTTCCTCGAACGCTTATCAGGAAACGGCACGCCGCCTGATGCAACAGGCACAGAGCGAAGCTCGCCGAGGCAACGGTGCCTCAGCGAAGCGTCTTGCTCTGCAAGCCAGTCGCTTTCCTGTCAAGTGGGCCTCGAATGAACTGAGTCCAACTCAGTTGCTTTCGCAGCTTCAACGGGGACGGACAGCTCCGCCACAGCAGCTCAATCCGGCGAGCGTCGCTGGCCGCCAGCCTACGACTCCGGCTCAGCCGAAGCCTTCCAACGAACTCGTCACACGAGCATCGGGCACGACGACGAACTCGTCACGATCGCCAATTGCTCAGACGAGCTTTAACAATTCAAAGCCACGGTCAACGACCGCAGGTTCGACCGGTGAAGCCAGCCCGCTTCGCAAACGAGTCGATCAGTACATGGCTCGAGCACGTGCCGCCTGGCAGAAAGGTGATCGCGACGGAGCGGTCCGCCAGGCAACAGTCGCTCGCCTGCTTGCTGACGACGTTACGTTTCAGCCGGGTGAAGAGACACCGGACGCATTCCTTAATCGCGTTCAGTCTGCCGCGAGCAATCCTGCAAACGCTGTTGCATCAGGTAGTGCCGACGCAACGGGACCAGCGTTTCTGGATTCGGCTCCAAAGGCTCAGCCACCACAGGCCGCCACATCGAACCCGTTTGCTGAACCGCCAACAAACCCCTTCGCACAGCCGGAAGTGGCCGCAGCACCCCAGCCGAACCTGGAACGAAAGCAGGCTCTGCAGTCTGCTGGCGATAAGAAGCAGTATGCAGACAGTCTGCTAAGTGCTGCCAAAGAAGACTTGCGAGCTAACCGACTCGATTCAGCATACGAAAAAGCACTGCTCGCGAGTCAGGTCGACACGGTCTGGAATCTGTTTGACGAAACTCCAGAGCAGGTTCTCGCAAACATTCGCCGTCTACAGCAGCAGTCTCCGCGACCAACAGAGACGCTGGTTCAGTCGGGAGATAACAACCAACCGGGACCTACGAACAACCCGTTCTCCGCCCCATCCGCCGCCACCGAACCGGTGAACAAAGTCGTCGAAATCGTTGACCGGGCAACACCAGCAGCGATTCCAACCACAAACATTTCAGACGAAGAACTCGCAAAGCAACTCGTTGCCGAAAGTCGTCAACTGATGCGAGACGGCCGCTTTGACGAAGCCCGAGCAGCCGCGATTAAAGCGAAGAATCTGGATACGAAGTTCGATCTGTTCGCCGATCAGCCACAGATGGTTTTGCGAGACATCGACCGACTGTCCGGCTCGCTGACGCTGACTGAAACTAATCAACCCGCTCCAGCAAAACCCGAAACACTGCCGGAGATCAATCCATTCCAGGCACCAGCCGGACCAGCTACCGCAGCACTGGCTGCACAGAAAGACAAACGAGCTCGTGCACAGAAACTCTTGAGTTCAGCCAGAGCCAGTATGCGGCAGAGCAATTTCGCTGAAGCAAAAGAGCTCGTACAACAAGCTCGTAGTCTTAACGCTGCGTACTCGCTGTTCGACGAACGCCCAGACGTCGTCATGGCGGATATCGAACGACTGCAGAAACAATTCACACCTTCTGCACCACCAACACAACAACGACCAGCCAACCCGTTCGCTGAGCCGGCCGAGCTGATCTCAAGCAACAGTCCTCAGCCGTCGGCCAAAGACAATGCTGGCTCACCGTTTCTGCCAGAGTCGTCGCCTTTCCCGGCAACAACTCCAACGCAGACTCCGACAACTCAACAACCAGCAGAGAGTCCGTTTGACCAGCCAACCCAACTTCTGTCGGGAACCAATAATGGTCAACCTGGCGTCACTCAGGCTGTTGGTACATCTACGAATTCGAACGCCGATCGCAGCAAGCAGGCTGCAAACCTGCTGGGCCAGGCACGACAGCTAATCAAAGCCGGTCGTCTTGACGAAGCTCAGGCGTTGGCCCAACAAGCTGACGAACTTGACGTTATCTACGAATTGTTCGCCGATCGTCCTGAAGATGTCTACGCGGCAATTGACCGACTCTCATCGTCACCAGCCAGCCAACCACAATCGAGACCGATTGCGCGAAGCTCCAATCAACTTCCTAGCTCTCTCCCACCAACAACTCCCACCGACACAACACCAGCAGTGCCAGCAGCTTCGCCATTCGTCGCCGAGCTGAGCCCATCGAGTCCCCCCGCAACGCAACCATCCCCTTCCAACAGCAAGCGTAAAGAAGCTGAGTCGCTACTTAAGCAGGCTCGAAACGATCTGTCGGTCGGAAACTTCGCCGACGCCATGCACAAGGCCAACCAAGTCAACAACATGGACCTCACTTTTGGGGCATTCGACGATCGACCAGAACTGCTGGTCGCGGACATTGCAGAAGCCAAGGCGTTGCAGCAGGTCAACATTGCAACAAACTCAAACATCCAGCAAACAGGTCGAACCGAACTGACCGGCTCGACAAGTGAGCCAGTTGCCGCTCCACCGTCGGAGTACTACCCGGAATCTGTCGCCAGCACGACGACGCAACCGGCAACCAGCCCGGCACGGCCTGACTTCGCAAACGCTCAGCGTCTGTCTGGTCAGCCCTTAAACATCGCACCAGCTGAAAATTTTGACTCCACCACGAGTGACTTCAGCCCGACCGTCGGCTCGTTTGCCGGAGGCAGCGACCCCTACGACAACATCACGACGATTCATCCGTCAGGAGTCTCTGCTGAAGCCCTTTACAACGAAGGCATCAACCAACTCCGACAGGGCGATCGTGACGGTGCTTACCAGGCATTCCTCGAATCATGGCAGTCCGGCCAGAAGCTCGACCCTTACAAGTCACAACAGCTTCAGGACTACCTGCGGGAACTTGCACCGCGTCGTCAGCAGACAATTCAGTTGACGGGTGCAGAATCAAGCGGGCGTGCCAGGGTCACCATCTTTCAACACAACTCGACCAATCGACGTCGCCGCTCAACGCGAGCAATTGAAATTTGATCGACTGAGAACCGAAGTTCAGAACGCTGTTCTGCGAGCGGACACTCTGAAGGAAAAAACGACCAAACGAAAGCGTCGAAATTCTGGACCGCATGATGGCGGAACTTGAGAACTCGGGATTTGAAGCTGATCAGGTTGCCCCAATGGTCCGTCAGCTTCGCGGAAGCCGAACGGCCGTCGATAGCTATATGGCTCAACGAGCTCCAATCATTGAGCTGCAACAACGAAATGAAGAAGTCAAGAATATTGTCAAAGCCGAACAGCGAGCGAAAGTTCGAATCGGTCAGGAATTTGCGGCAATCGTCGAAGAGTACAACAAGTTGTACAAGCAACGACGTTACGCAGAAGCTCAAGTCAAAGCGAAAGAAGCCAAAGAACTTGACCCAACCAACCCCGTTGCGGTCAACATGGAACTGAAGGCGATGTTCGCCCGAAGAAACGACAGCAACAACAAGCTAAGAGACGAAAAAGAAGAGAGTTTCTGGAGACAGTTGGACGAGGTTGAGCAGCAAGCAATCGTCCGAGTCGGCGACAAGAACCCAATGGTCTTCGGCGACGACTGGGGAGAGATTTCGAAACGTAGACTCGACAAGTACGGCAACGACATGCGTAGCCGGACCGACGAAGAGAAACAAATCGAAGAGAGCCTGAGCAACAAGATTTCGCTCCACTTCGAAGATACGCCGCTCATCGAAATTATTCGTTACGTCCGAACGGCGACCGGAACGAACGTCGCCATCGACGCACTGGCTCTTGAAGAGGAAGGCGTCACGACGAACACTCAAGTCACGATCGATGTTGACAATATCATGGTGCAGAGTGCTCTCAATCTGATCCTTGAGCCACTCAACCTTGGATACAGCATTGAAAACGAAGTTCTGAAAATCACCAGCAAGCTTCGTCAGCAGGGAAAAATGGTTGCCGCGGCTTACCCGGTCGCTGACCTGGTCGTCCGCATGCGAAGTAAAAACCGTGACCCGTCAAACATCTTCACGAACAACCTGTTCAACGCTGATGCTCAAATGTCGGTTCCATCGGTCGGTGGCGTTCAGAATTCGGGAATGTTCCAGGTGGGCTCCGGCCAGTCTCAGTCGCCATTCATGATGGGCGGTGGCTCGGGTATGAATGCCGAACTGAGCGGTTCAGGACAACAACAGTTTGAATTCGACACGCTGGTTGATCTGCTGACCTCAGTTGTTGAACCGGACTCATGGATGGAAGTCGGCGGACTGGGAACAATCCGATCGAACGAAACAACCCTGTCACTGGTCATTCGCCAAACGCAGGAAGTTCACAGAGAAATCTCTGACCTGCTCGACCAACTTCGACGCCTGCAGGACCTGCAGGTCACGATTGAGGTCCGACTGGTCAACGTCAGCGACAACTTCTTCGAACGAATCGGAGTTGACTTCGACTTTGATATTCAAGACTCAGTCGGTGGTCCAGGCTTCGACGGCGGAGCAACGGCTGGCGGACAGCAGGGCGGCGGCGGTGGCCAGCAAGGTCAGCAAGGTGGCGGCCCTGGCGTACCACTTCCTGCCTTCGGCACCGTCATCGGCGGTGGTGGCCAGCAGCAGCAGGGACAGCAAGGTGGACAGCAGGGGCAACAGGGACAGCAAGGTCAACAGGGAGCAGTTCAGAACTTCTTCACGCCATCACCCAGCCGTGAATTCACTGACCGCGACAGTTTCCCAGGCGATGGTACGATCATTGGCCTGGCTGCACCGGGTGCGTTTACTTCTGACCTGGACATCGCCTTCCAGCAGGGTTCATTCGACATTGGAGTTCCTGACTTCGGTAACTTCCAGCCGAACGCTGGTCTGCAGGTTGGCCTTGCCATTCTGAGTGACATTGAAACGTTCTTCTTCATCCAGGCTGCTCAGGGTGACGAACGATCTAACCTGCTGTTTGCCCCGAAAGTGACACTGTTCAACGGGGACACGGCAACGATCTTCGACCAGACAGTTCGACCATTCGTCCTGAGTCTGCAACCAACAGTTGGTGCCTTCTCTGTCGGTTTCACACCACAGATCGGATTCATTCCGGACGGAATCACACTGACGGTGACCGCGGTCATCTCTGCGGATCGACGCTTCGTCCGACTCGCGTTGTCACCATTCTTCAACAACCTGATTGACCTTCAGACGTTCTCGTTCCTCGGTGGCCAAACTGGACAAGGCGGTCAGCAGGGGGGTGGTCAGCAAGGCGGTCAGCAAGGTGGCGGTGGCCAGGGCGGTGGCGGCCTCGGTGGACAGGTAGGTGGCGGCGGAGCCGGTGGTGTTGGGGGGATTGGGGGCGGACCGAGAGGTCCGATGGGCATGGGCAGTGCCTTAGGCCGCTTCGGCATGCCGCTCCACAGCATGGGCCAACTTCCGGCCAACGGAACATTCGGAATGGGTGGTATCGGTGGTGGTGGTGGCGGCCAGCAAGGTGGCGGCCAACAGGGTGGTCAACAAGGCCAACAGGGACAGAACGGTGCTAATACGACTGCCACGGTTCAGCAACCGATTATTGCAACGATCTCGGTTCAAACTTCAGTCAGCGTTCCAGACGGCGGCACCGTGCTGCTCGGCGGAATCAAACGACTGAGGGAAGGCCGGAACATGGCAGGTGTGCCAATCCTCAACAAGATTCCGTACATCAGCCGACTGTTTAAGAACTCGGGTGTCGGTCGCGAAACATCCAGCATCATGCTGATGGTGACTCCGCGAATCGTCATCCATGAAGAAGAACAGCAACTGCTTGGAATTCCTCTGGAATAACACTGCAAGACTATCTTCGGGGTGCCGGGCCGTCGCGAATTGCGGGAATTCGCGGCGGCCTCGGACTTGCGCGGCGAGAGTTGAGAGTTTTTTTATTGACCGCCGCCGTCTGGAATCGGCCAGTTGAGTCCCGCGGTGAAGCCGCCATCAACTCGCATGACCTGTCCAGTCATGAATGCTGCCGCGTCTGACGCAAGAAATAGAGCCGCTCCGACCAGGTCATCAACCTCGCCAAGTCGACCAAGCGGAGTATTGGTTTCCCCCCAAGCTCGCATCGTCGGATCCGACCACAACTTCTGAGTCAGGTCCGTGAGGATGAACCCCGGCGCGATCGTGTTAACGCGAACGCCACGCTGCCCCAGCTCGACAGCGAGACCGCGGGTCATCATGACCACTCCGCCTTTGCTCATGGCATAAGGCAATACGTTCTTAAGAGGGGCGTATGTATTGAGCGAGTCGATATTAATGATGCTTCCTCCCCCCTGCTCCGCCATGTGCCGCCCCACGTGCTGAGCAACGAAGAAGGCTCCCTTCAAGTTAATATCAACCACGTAGTCGAACTGTTCTTCGGTGAAGTCCGCTGCTGGCTGACGAATGTTGACACCAGCAACGTTCAACAGCACATCAATACTTCCAAACTTCTCCTTAACGTCATCAACCATCCGCTGAACAGCTCCCACGTCCGCGACATCGCAGACCCGAGTCTCGACAGGTCGATCCTCTGACCCGATTTTGTCAGCAGTCTCCTTGAGCGTCGCCTCATCTCGTCCAGTGATCACGACACGGGCCCCGGCATCGTGATAGCCAGCCGCCAGCGCCCGGCCGATCCCGCGGCTTCCGCCTGACACCAAGGTCACTTTGTCCTGTACGGAGAATTTCGAATCATTCATCAGATGACCTTTCAACGTTGTTTCTACCTGCCAACCAGACTAATCCCGCCCGTGCTGCTTTCGTCCGCCACAGCACAATCGTAGAAGGATCGCTCCATAAAGGGACCTTAAGCGCGCGAGAGACAGCCAACAGAACGACGAAAAACTCCAACCAGTACACTCATCATTGAAAGAATGAACAGCCAGTTGGAGTGATCGACGAGTTCCCGTCCCCCTGTTTCCCGCCCAATCAGCCTGATCCGAACGTCCTGACTGAAGTTGAGCCACGGACAGACTTTCCGGCGCTTGAATCAGCCTGACGTGCTGCCTACATTGGCGAGCCTTGGCCAGATTGGCCGAGAATCTCAACGGCTGCCAGCAGTCACTTGGTAAAACAATCCATCAGCTCCGCATCCTAAACCGGGCTGCTGGGATTTTCAGACTGCACTCCCTTTCCGGAAAATACGGAGCGGGGTCAGAAATTTGTAAACGCTTTCTGCAAATCGGGCGTAAGCCCGGCAATGTTGTCTGTAGTCTGGCTCATTTCATTATTTCAGTTTCTATTTTTCGCTGAATCCACCAGAACCATTCACAGACCACGCAATTCCTCAAGCCGTTTCGGCTTCATTCTGCTGGCTGCAAACAGCAGCACGACTCGGTGTTCTCATTCCACACATCAACTGAACAGGGCAGGACTAACTGATGAGCGACGAACCAGTTATTCAAATCCGAAACCTTACGAAGACATACCGCGACTTCTGGGGCCGCAAGAAAGTCCAAGCACTCAACTCGCTGAGCCTCGAAGTGAACAAGGGCGAGGTCTTCGGCCTGCTCGGTCCGAACGGTTCAGGCAAGACGACCACGATGAAGCTGCTGCTCGGCCTGCTCTTCCCAACTGACGGTGAGATCTCGATTCTGGGCAAGCCGGCATCGGACGTGTCGAAGAACGAAAAGATCGGCTACCTCCCTGAGGAGTCGTACCTTTACCGCTTTCTGAACGCCGAAGAGACGCTCGACTTCTACGGCCGCCTCTTCGATATCTCGGCTGAAGAGCGAAAACAGCGAACGAACGAACTGATCGAAATGGTCGGACTGCAGCACGCTCGACGTCGCCAGTTGAAAGAATACTCAAAAGGGATGACCCGCCGAATTGGTCTCGCGCAGGCGTTGATCAATAACCCGGACCTTGTTCTGCTTGACGAACCGACAAGCGGTCTGGACCCCGAAGGTTCACAGGACATGAAGAGGTTGATCGAAAACCTCCGCGATCAGGGAAAGACGGTCGTAATGTGCAGCCACCTGTTGGCCGACGTTCAGGACGTCTGCGACCGAATCGCAATCCTTTACGGTGGCGAATTGAAAGAACTCGGCCGCGTCGAGGACCTTCTTAAAGAGCAACACGAGACTCAGTTCGTGACCTCGCACCTCGACGACACGGCTGTCGACGAAATTAAGGCAGTGCTCGACAAACACGGAGCCTCGCTTAAGACATGTGGGCATCCGACGAGCAGTCTTGAAGACCTCTTCATGAAGACTGTGCAGCGCAGCAAAGATCGTCCCGGACAACGATATATCCCGGCAGCAGAAACTCCCGCCGCCGGCTCTGAGACTGCGGACTCCGGTTCCTGAGCAACTCACAGGCACCCACATTCTGGCCAACCTGCAGTTGGCCGATCCGATCAACATCGGCGGTGTGGCGTGTGACGAATCGATGCTCAGTTAAACCGTTCCCCGTGACTCAACTGACAACAATGCCGGTCGCTGAATCAAGTGCTGCCGGTTGTTGCAGCCTTCGGAATAAATCCCATGAGTTTACAACCTGTTGAATTCGAACTTCTATTTGGCATTACACAATGGGCAATTGTCTTTGGCTCGTTCGTCGTGCTTTTCCTTCTCGTGTCAATCGCGACGTCATTCCCCCTGTACGGTACGGCAGGGCCAGGTCGAGTGCTGGCGGGAATGCTAAGAGGCTTCAAGGAGTTTGCGTCACCGTCGCCACGCCGCGTTTACGCCATCGCGTCGCTGACATTCAAGGAGTCAATCCGCAAGAAGGCACTTTTGGTGTTCGTGGTGTTCGCCGTGCTGTTCATGTTCGCCAGTTGGTTTATGGCGAGCCCGTCGGATAGACCTGATATGCAGGTCCGCAACTATGTGGCTTTCGTCTTTATCGCAATCAATATGCTCGTACTGCCTGTTGTTCTGCTGCTCTCGTGCTGGGGACTTCCCGAAGATATCCGCATTCGATCACTTCATACTGTCGTCACAAAGCCAGTTCGTAGAAACGAAGTCGTCCTTGGGAGAATGCTGGGATTCGCCAGCGTTGGCACGATGATTCTGCTGATCATGTCGACCGTCGGCTTCATCTGGATTCAGAGGCAGGTCTCGGACAACGTCGACTTGTTCTGTCGCGTCCCGGTCTACGCTGTCGCTGGGCCAGAGGGCGTAAAGTTCCTTGACCGCAGTGGCAATCCCTCCGTTGACCGCGACGGTAACCCCGCCAAAGGCGTCAACGTTGGCGACATTGTCGAAACTCGAAGCTTTATCGAAGGCGGAACACGTGCCGCTGGCGTCTGGACGTTCCCGCTTGACGAACAGGCGGACACACTGAAACTCGAAAGCCGCTTCGAAGCATTTCGAACTTTCAAGGGCGATATGAACCGCTCAATTCGAGTGCGTTATGTGCTTGTTAACGAGGAAAAGTCGCTCAAAGTTCCACTACCAACGTTTGAAGTCGACGAGTTCGGCACGAACGAGATGGATCTGGCTCGCAAGCAGACGTTTACCGACGAACAGACTCTCGAAAAGAAGGAAGTCGATATCTACGACGACCTCGCCGTCCCATCTGAAGATGGCCGATTTGGCTCACTCGTTGTTCAAGTCCAATGCTTGGACCGGGCCCAGTATCTTGGAGTTTCACGTGGAGACTTCTTCATCCGGCTGCCAGATCGTTCGTTTACGACTGGCTATATCAAAGCCGTCATTGGCGTCTGGCTGAAAGTGCTGATCATCGTCATGTCCGGCGTCACGGCAAGTTGCTTTGTTAAGTGGCCAGTTGCAACATTTCTCAGCTTCAAAGTCATCGTCATCGGACAGGTTGCGCGGGGGTTCCTCGACAAGGTACTATCCGGCAAGCAGGCAGGAGGTGGCGCCGCTGAATCGGTATATCGTCTTCTGACCCACATGAACGATACGACGGTATTGCCAGCCAACCCCTTGACCTCATCTATCCAGTTATTCGACCACGGGCTTCAGCACTTGCTGTGGATGGTCAAATTCATGATCCCCGACTTGCGATCTTTTGGCATGTCCGACTGGGTTGCTCGAGGTTTTGACGTTCCATGGGGCGGCGTCATGCTGCCATCAATCGCGATCACTGTCGGTTACTTTTTACCGTGTGTTCTTCTCGGATATTTCTCACTTTCTATGCGTGAACTGGAAGCCAAATGAACAATCTCACATCGCGACAGCGTAAAACGACGTGTATTGTGGGGATTCTCGTGCTGCTGGTCCCAATCGTTATCCTCGGTATGCCCGCTGGTGATCAGACCGAGGCATCGGGCGGAGTGCTCGCACGTCTTCGTACTGAGCATGACCTTGGTGAAAGCGACCTGGGACAAATCGATCCAACAAGCGCCACGATGAATCTCGTGCTGCTCGGGCTTCGAGGCGTTGCGGTCAACATGCTCCGCATGGATCTCGACCATTACAAAAACACAAAGAACTGGGCCGAACTTCGCGCCACAACGGACGCTGTAATCACACTGCAGCCACACTACATTGAAGTCTGGCGATTCCTATCGTGGAACATGGCGTACAATGTGTCTGCTGAATGGGATGCCGTCCCAGACCGTTACTACTGGGTCAAAGAAGGCGGTAAGTTCTCGCAACAAGGCACTAGGCGAAATTCTGAGGTCCCGGAACTATATTGGGAAACCGGGCGCATCTGGGGTCAGAAAATCGGACGGAGCGACGAGTGGAAATATTTTCGAAAGTACTTCAATCCCGACAAGTATGAGGATTATGAGGGTTCCGTCGACACAGCAATCAACGGCGAACAAAAGGACAATTACCTGGTCGCCAAAGACTGGTTCGCTGACGCCAATGTGGCAGAAGACGCACGAGTGCAGCACATCATGATGCGGGCACTATTCCGGTCGTACCCAGCACGGGCACAACTCGACTATGCGGATGCCTTGCAGCGGGAAGGGAAATTCGATGGCATTACGGTTACCGCATGGCAGAATTCGTTTAATGAATGGACACAAGATTATGGAAAAATGCCGTTCAAAGCTCCTGAATGTGTACTTTATATGGAGGCGAACGAGGATGATGTCCGGCAAATGGCCAGTGACAACAAAGTTGATGAGCGAATTGTTCAAAAGTGGCTGAAACACTACCAGCACACAACAAACTACCGCTACTGGCGAAGTCGTTCGCACTCCGAGTCACAACCAGAAACGGGAGACGCTCATAAATTTATCTACGAGGGCGAGCAGCTCTACAAGCAGGGGGAACTGGCAGACGCATTGTCTACATTGACTCGGGGAATGGGGCTATATGCAACCATCCTTGAAGCTCATCCGGAATTATCCAGCGAGGATTTGACCGCCGAGGAAGGAATGTGGGCAGTTCTGCTATGGCAGAAGATTCTTGAGCTGCAACAAAAACCTATCCCCGAATCATTTGCGCTCCGAGACCTTTGGGAGCGTCACCAGGGACTGCTTCCGGAACTGGAGCAGCGGTTTAACCGCCTAGGACTGTGACGTGCCGGGTGCAAGATTCGTAAGGACATTCTCGTGCCTCTAACTTGACGTCTGGCAGATGACGCGAGGCATCCACTCACAACGTCTGCATAGTCAGTCGGCAGGGGTATCAGCACCAGTGTGTCGTATAACTGTTCAACGCTGGTTGAAGGACATATCGTCCCCAGATAGCGGTTGCCCGGATTTCTGACACCAATGTGTCGCATAAGTACACGATCGTTGGTCAAGCGGGCTCGGCGGGGCAGCAGAATCACGTTTGCTCGAAATGTCACACCTCTACGGTCAGTAGCATTGAGAGTGGGCTCAATCGTGAGTTCCTGGGAAACCCACATTCTCGACACGAGAATTCGCAATAGAATCCGAGACACTATCGGAATTGCGTAAGCCACAAGAGGAAGCGACTATGTCCGACGATACAGCCCCCGCACAGGCAGCCACGGCAACCCTCAAACAGTTAGGGGCCAGGGTCGTCGAAGATCAGGGTAAAGTCCTACTGATTGATCTGGCCGAGGCTGCGATTGGCGATGAAGACGTTGCCATTCTTAACAACTTTCCACACCTGAGAAGTCTCACACTCGCCGACACCGACATCACAGATGAAGGGCTACAACATCTTGCCGAACTGACGTCACTTGAAACACTCGATCTCTCGACGACTCAGGTTACCACTGCCGGACTGGCAAGCCTGACAAAACTTGACAAGCTCGACATGCTGATCCTCGGCGGCTGCAAAGTTGGAGGAAGTGGTCTTTCTGTTCTGAAAGAATTACCAGCCCTCAGAATGCTGATTCTCTCTGATACTGACATCAGCGATGCCGGCCTTGCTGAACTTGCAGAGCTGACTCAACTCCGCAACCTGAACCTTGACTACACCGACATCACAGACAGCGGGCTCCCACATCTGACAGCGATGCCCGAACTTGAGCTGCTCGGCCTGGTCTTTTGTAAGCGCGTTACAGACGAAGGAATCCAGCACCTAAAGTCACTGTCCAATCTTCAGGTACTTGACGTCTGCACGACGATGGTAACTCCTGATGGTGTGCGAAAACTGCAGACTGATCTTCCCGAATGTTTCATTGCCTATTCGCCAGACCCGCTCCTCGAAGCAGTTGAGGCCAAGAGCGGCAACGTGATGGCTGCACTAAAGTCGATCGGTCAAGTCGAAACCGACGACAACGATCAGGTCGTGCGGCTACGAGTCGATCAGGCTCAGTTAACGCGTGCCGGCCTTGAATATCTCAAACAATTCAATCGCCTCGAAGACCTCAGTCTATACCACCATCGCCAGCTTCCTGATGCCGGACTGACGACTCTGCGAAGTCTGAAGTACCTCAAAAAGCTCGGTTTACTCGGCACCAATGTCACCGACGAAGGACTCCGATATCTCAGCGATCTTTCCAGCATTCGAGTTCTCAATCTCGCCTACACGCCGGTTACCGATCGCGGCCTGGCGAACCTGGCGAGTCTCCTGGAGCTGGAAGAACTGTTTCTTGGAGACACACTCGTAACGGACGGCGGGTTGGCACATCTCGGTATGATGACAAAACTCAAAGGCCTCGGACTGAGCGGTACCAGGATCCAGGGACATGGCCTGAAGCATCTGAAGAAGCTGCAATCGCTTGAACGGATCGGCTTAAGCGGAACTCTTCTGACTGACCAGAGCCTCAAGTATGTGGCAGACCTGAAGAGTCTGATTGCTGTGAGCCTCCGTGGAACTCAATTGACAGATGTGGGAGTCCCTGACTTAAAAACACTCGAATCTCTGCAGGTCCTATGGCTCGACCGAACATCCGTTTCTGAAGCCGGCTTGGCATGGATAACCGGTCTGTCAGGGTTGCGCGAATTAGGCCTCAGAAACTGCCCAGTGGGGGACGGACTCGTTGAACTTGTCAGCAATGTGCCACAGCTTAGGGTTCTTAATGTTTTCGGGACTCAACTAACCGAAGAAGGAGTGGCGGAGTTGCGAAAACGCCTCCCCGATTGCGAAATCATACGATAGCTGGTTACGCTGTTTGACCTGAGACGCGGTGCCACCAAACCCAATCGCTGTGTCACGAACGCGGAAGTCGCATGACCATCCTGCTCAAACCAACTCAGGGCGGCCGCCCTATTGTTCTCGACAAACCGATCCTCTTGATCGGGCGGCACCCCGACTGCGACGTCATCCTCAAGAACAGCGGAAAGATTTCGCGGAAGCATTGCTGCGTCGCACTGGTCGATAACCGTTTTGTGGTACGCGACCTAGACAGCATGAACGGCGTTTGGGTCAACAGTGAACGGGTCAATCACTCAGCCAGTCTTAGAATGGGTGATGAGCTGATGATCGGCGATCTTCCTTTCACTTTGACGAAGCACAAAGAAAAGGAAGTGGCCCGTCAACGTCCGGCTCCCAAACGCTCTGACGAGACCGTCGCCGAGATCGATCCAAACGACATGCCACCGTCTGACTCGTTCGAGCCCGATGCACCAGCCGTACGTGCAGCGTCTGCCGCATTAAAAGAACGGCCCGATCCAGCCAACGCCGGCCCATCAGAAGGCGTCGAATTCAGTTCCGCCTTTGCCATCCCGTTGCCTGAAGACGACGAAGAAGATTACGTCATCCCACTTGCGGATTTCGACGAATAGTCTGCAGCAGTTTCTCGCTGCAAGTCCTTACCTTCGTGTGAGCCTACTCAGCCGTGCCACACTTGGCTTGGTCGAAGAATGTCGAGCAAACTGAGCTCGCACCCCCGCAACGCGAGACCTATCCGCCATCCTGACCTGCGATCTGGCGTTCGGTCTCACAGATGATTTCATACGCTGTCTGTGAATCTTCCGTGTCGCGTAGTCGTTCACCAAATTCAGGTAACTGCAGCATCCGCCCCAGGCGAGCCAGTACCTGCAGATGACTCTTTGAATCTTTACACAGCACCAGGAAGAATAAATCAGTCAAACCACCATGCGGCGCACCGAACGGGATTCCTGTCATCGTACGGCCGAAAGCGATAATCGATTCGCCCTGTGCGTCAGGCAGCGGATTTCTCGGATGAGGAATCGCGACCCCACCTGCATAGGCCGTTGGCATCAGTTCTTCTCGTTGTTGAATCGCGGTCAGAATGTCGCTGGGACTCCAGATTTGCCACGTCCCCCCTGCCGCTTCCAGCAGCGATTCAAGTACTGACCTTTTGGTACGAGCCTGCAACGGAACAGCCACCGTCTCCGGATGCAAAAGAGACGAAACTGGAAGTTCAGGGCACATGTCTTCGGACTGTTGAGAAATCTCTACATTTCGCAACTCAGCACTCGAGTAGGCTCGCATTTCCTGCTCGAGCCATCGCGTTATTTCTGCCGAATGGAACTGCCAGGTATTCCCGACTTTTCGACCGGGAACGCGTCCACGCGTAGCGAGCTTTTCGATCTCTCGTCGATCACGACCAAGGTGCCTAGCCAGTTCGTCCAGTGTAAAAACTTCGTGAGACATCGAAAGGGATCCAGAGGGGGACTGAAACCAGTCCAGCAGGAAGGCGGGGCAACCACGAAATGTGGTCGATCGTCGAGGAAGGTCTGATCCTGAGGCACAAGAACGATGGCTCTTCACTTAGGACGGAAGCAGTTCAACAAAGCGAACTCTTCCCCATTCAGGTGCCCACGCGTGACTTTAGAATCGCTATAAGGAGACCACGTTCAAAGTCTCAACGCAACCGAGAAGCCACAGCATTCGAAGATCCGAGACGCGATACGATCGGCATTCTTCTGGCGTGGCAGAAGCAGAGGGCTGGTTCCCGATCATTCAACCGGCATCCTTCCGGTGCTGCTCGCAGGTACAGCCACACGAACAGCTAGCAGGTTCCAGCAAATAGTCAGGCTCCCAACGGAGCTGTCGTGCCAACGAGACACGTCCTCAGCAATTCTGCGACCTGTTGCTGACAACGAGTCACTACGTCGACGGTATCCTGCTTCCAGAGCTGCTCCGAGAACACCTGAACGTCGACGTCACCCGTGAAGCCACTCTCAAACAGACAATGAATCGTTTCCTGAACAGGCAGAATGCCGCTTCCCGGCACACACTGAGCGTACTCCGCCCCGCCCATTTCCAATGCATCTCTGAGTTGCAATACAAAGATTTGCTCTGCGCACTGCTCGGCAAACTTCAGTGCATCAGCGTCTTCGGCAAGATAGAAGTTGTCATACACAACTCCAACGTTTTTACGACCAGTAGCGTCACAAAGCGCGATCGCATCCGCAAGATTATGCAGTGACGTCCAGCGTGCCGCATGCCGCGAGCTTCTTGGCATCACGGCCAATTGGACGCCCAACTCTTCCGCGACGAACGACAGTTCTCGAACAGCCTGCGTCACGAGGCGATATTCATGACGAGCCGTATACCGTCCCCTGGCTCCCGTCGAGATAATCAACGTCCGCGCGCCGAGAGCAGCCGCCGTGAACAACGCATCGTAGCCATCATCGAGAGCTTCGCTGAAGTTGAGTCCCGCGCTTCCACTGAATCCGCCTGCATACGACAACGTAGTGACCGAAAGTCGCGATTTCTTCACAGCTTCAACGGCAACTGCTTCGCCGACTTCGTCAACTTTTTTACGCCAGAGCCCAACCGCAGAAACATCTGCCTGCTGCCGAACAGCCAGATCATCCGCAAACGACGCTCGCATTGTCGTCATCTGGCTGATCGAAAATCCAGGCAACTGGGATGATTCGGAACTCGACACTCCGCCGTCAAAGGAACTAGTTGTTGGACTATTCTGAATATCTGAGAACTTCGCTGAATCAGCCAAGACAACACACTTTCATTGAGAGGATAAAAGCCGCTGCGTAAGAATCGCGGAACAATAAAGCAAAGCACAACCAACGCGAGAGTATCGCCAATCAGTAGTCGAATACGGCCTGCAATACGCAAACCAACTGAAGGCAAAGGTTGGACGGCAATCCAACCTCGAAATTCAACCTTCCAGACGGATAAAAGCTCGCCCGGTGGCAGCCGCAGAAAGCGAAGTCAGCGTTCGCTGCGAGGCACACGTCGCAGTTCGAGAAGCAGGTGCATCATGGCCAGCATTAAGGGACTCAACGTAACAGTTTTCCAAATAAGAAAGTTCGCGAGTCATCTGTCGGTCTCCCGGTCTGGCGACTTGAGTTGGCCGTTTCGAATCAATGCGGCTGAGACTTTACCAAGGGGCATCCGAAACGCAATCGAGTTTTCGCACACATTCTCAAGACCCAAAAATGTTCCCAATCGCTGACTCTACATCCTTGACGAGCTGGGCGAGCGTTGACCTTGAATCCAACGCCACATATCTCATCCAGTAGCGGATCGTGACCGCATTGAACCGAAGACTGGCCCATGATTCGTGTCAATGATCTGGCCATACGAGCTCGATCTCCAAAGGCAGTGTGAAGTGCTGAAATTGGCGTCGTTGGGATCCACTTGGCGTCAGGCACCATCGTATCTGAACGTGCAGGTTCAGCAGGCTACGTCTTATTTACGGCTTCGCCGCGGGCCGTTATGGCTTACTCTTTCTTCGTATCATCCAGCTCACGCATTCACCGTAGTGACAGTCGAACGCGACGCCTCGACCAAACCTTACTTAACGATAAACTGCGGAAGCGGCGCCTTCGGGCACGTGACTTGCCCCGTTGTAATTATACGAAAGTATCGAACATGCCTCCTTGGGTTAACAACCTAATTGAAGTCGGAATCGCCCTGTTGCTTGTCGTGGTGAACGGCTTTTTTGTCGCGGCCGAATTCGCTCTCGTCAAAGTCCGACCGAGCCGAATTGACGAGTTCATCGAAGTTGGCAAGCCCTTCGCTAAATCGGCCAAATGGTTGGCTGACCGAATGGAACAGGCCCTCTCAGCTTGTCAGCTCGGAATCACAATGGCATCACTGGCGATCGGCTGGGTAGGCGAGCCGGTTTTCGAAGCAATGCTGGGGCCAGTCTTCCACTTTCTAAGAGTGCCGGACGCGGCCGTTCACACGTTGTCCGTGCTTTTTGCATTTACGACGATCACGGCGCTGCATCTCGTAATTGGTGAACAGGCTCCGAAAATCTTTGCCATCCGTCGGCCTGAAGACATGCTGCTGTGGTGCGCTCTGCCGTTGAAACTTTTTTATGTTTGTGCCTGGCCGCTGATGGCGGCGTTGAACTGGGTGACGTCGGTAATTCTTGCAAAGCTCGGCCTGGAAGGTGATGCCGGGCACGGCGAGATCCACACTGAAACTGAACTTCAAACGCTCCTGGCCACATCATTCGAACACGGCCACGTCACGGGGTCCGAGCATAAACTCATCAACGCCGTTTTCCGTTTTGACGACATGGTCTGCCGCCGCATCATGGTGCCTCGCAATGACGTCGAATTCTTCGACATCAACGATGCACCATCAGGTTGCGTCGAGATGGCTCGACGAACGAAGCACACTCGCTATCCAGTCTGCAATGACTCATTGGATGAAGTCCTCGGCGTCGTTCACATGAAGGACCTGATCGGCTTTGCGGTCACCGACGACTTCGACTGGAAGTCCATCATGCGTCCGGCCAACAAAGTTCCGGAGAACATGCCAATCAGCACACTGCTGAAACACTTTCAGACGACCCACCAGCTCCTGGCATTCGTCATCGACGAATACGGCACAGTCATCGGCATCGTCACTCTCGAGAACGTCCTGGAAGAAATAATTGGCGAAGTCGATGACGAATTCGACAACGACGACCCACACATCATTCCCGAAGGTCCAGACCAGTACATCGTGCGAGGCCGTACGCCGCTGGACGAAGCCTGCGAAAAATTCCACCTCGTCCGACCGGAGGCAGAAATCGACACCTTCGCCGGTCTACTCCTGCATCAGACTCAGAAGGTCCTCTCAGTCGGAGACCACATCGAAATCGGCGACTGGACCGCAGAAATTCTGGAAGTCCGAGATGACCGAGCCCGCCGGATCCGCGTGACTCGACCCGAGGCGACATCGACGAAAGACCCAACTACGGCCTGAAAAAAAAACAGCTCACGAGACGTTGGAAGTTGTCGGCAAAGAGTTTGCCACGGAGGGCGATAACATCGGTTCGACTGGCGACGATCTTCGTCTAGGCACTTCAGGGCTGAATGAGAGTCGCCCCCCCCCCTACTTCGCCTCTAGAAACTGAAAGCACACGGGTGCTCCGAGGTCGAATGTCGTTCCGGTTGGCGTCAGTTCGCCGGTGTTCTGGTTGATCTTGAATTGGACCACCGTGTCGGAGTTCTGATTACCAACGATCATCCATTGTCCAGACGGATCGATCCCGAAGCTGCGACACGTCTTGCCAAGCGTAGATGTGTGTCCGACGAGAGTCAGCTTTCCAGTCTTCTGATCGACTGAATATCCAACGATGTTGTCGGGGCCGCGATTCGATCCGTACAGAAACTTCCCAGACGGATGCAGAACGAGTTCGGCAGTCGACCCCGCCTTGCCCGAGAAGTCTGTCGGCAGCGTGGAAATCGCCTGAATCTCACGCAGGACTCCCTTCTTTGTCTTGAAGCGGAACGCCGTGACGCTCATTGCCTTTTCATCAATGTCGTAGCAGAACCGACCATCAAGACTGAAAGTGAGATGACGCGGGTGAGTCTCGGCAGTCGTCGAAGCAAACGGTGGATCATTGGCAGTCAGCGATCCCGTGGCCGCATCAAACCGATAAACAACAATTCGATCGAGTCCGGCTTCGCAGGTCACAGCAAATCGGTTTGTAGGATCAAACGCGCTGTGATGGGCGTGTGGTTTCTGCTTTTCCCCCAACGTCGGATACCGGTCTACCCACGTGGACGGCGCGAGCGTTCCATCGTCGGCAACCAGAAGGCTCGACATGCTGCCGTCGCCCCAGTTGGACACCAGAATCGTCTTGCCCGTTTGATCGATGGCGAGATGACAGGGACCTTTTCCATTCGGCTCTTGAGAATTGAGAGCCGTCAGCTTTCCGTCTTGTCCAATCGAAAAGGCTGCAACCGCGCCGCCACCGCCCTTGTAAGGCCCCGACTCTCCAGCGGCGTATAAGAATTTCCCGTTCGGGTGAAGCGTGACCCACGACGGATTGATCATCTCGGCAGCCAGTTTGGGTTTGCTCAACGAACCTGATTCCGGGTCAAGGCGAGAGACATAGATCCCCTGGCTCTTCGGTCCGGTGTACGTCCCGATGTAAACCAGAGTTGTCCCCGCTTTCCCATCCTCGGCCGCCCCAGGACTGGCCGCGGTGCACAGCACCGCAACTCCAATTGAAAAAACGGTCAACAGTCCGATCGGTTTTCGTTGAGATAGCTGCATTGTTTAGTCGCTTCAGTATGGTTGATTCTGGAAACACTACGCGCACCAGTTCAGCGCAACGTCACGCAACAGCCGTTTTGGGGCGTCGTATCGTTGACGTCTTACTTTTTGACCGCCTTTTGCGTCCGCGCTTTGGCCTGAGCCTTTTTGATGTATGCCTTCGCTTTGGCTTCGTAGGGCGGGAACTTCAGGCCGACTTCCTTTGCTTCTTTCAGTGCCTTGTCAAACGCAACCTTGTCGGTGAGGACTCGGTGGGCAAGCCAGATTGCTCCGACTCGGTTGGCTGATGCACAGTGAAGAAATACTGGTTGCTTTTTCTTATCGCCCAGCACCTTCAGTGACTTCTCAAAGATCTCGTCCTTCAGCGTGTCCGGCGCGGCAAACGGCAGATAGTGATATTCAAGGCCGAGTCCTTTCACGACTCCCTTTTCGTCGAAACGCATTTCACCGGGTGTTCGCAGGTTAATAACGGTTTTGATCCCATCCTTTTTCGCGATAGAGAAGTCATCCGCGGATGGCTGGCCAGCCAGATAGATTTTCCCGAGGCGATGAACGTTGTACGTCTTCCCGAGCTTGCAGGCTTCGAGCTTCGGTGGCTTCTTTGCTTTTGGATCGGACTTGGTGTCTTCGGCGCAGGCCAGTGTGACCACCGAGGAAGCAAGTGCCAGACAGGCAACGATTCGTAATTGTGTCTTCATGGCGGGGCTCCTGAGAGCGGTTGGTGGGTGTAAGGTGGGAACTGCGAACGCGCTGACGATCAGACTTCGCAGCAACAATCAGGATAGCGAACTACGTTGCCGAAACACATCATCTGATGCTTTGCGGCAACTCAGGTAACTGACGAAGTTTTGCGACTGTGGCAAAGCGGAGGTCACTTGAGCGCTCAATTCTCTGAAGAATTGCCGTCAGCCGTCCAGAATGGTGTTTTGCGGTTGAGAATTTCCCACTGGCGGTACAATGCTTGCTTCGCGGGTCGTGTATCAACAGCTTTACGGTGTATGCAATCGCAGATTGACGGGGCTCCGTCTGTCTTGCGGATGGCTTAAGAAGCCTTTGGAGATTCTATGATGGATACCGTCCGCGTCGAGCAACTGATCTCTCAGTGGGAAGAGTTGTTATCGCAGGGGCAGTACATTCCGCCCGAAGAACTTTGCATGAGCTGTCCTGAACTCCTTGAAGAAGTTCAGAAGCGGATCGACGAAATCGAACCGCGAGCCGGCGAAGAAACTGCGGCAGCAGAAGTCGGCGACATGGCAACCGTCATCGAGCCAGAGGGTCCGAAGAATTCTGATGCTGGAGCGCTCGTCCTTCAGCAGGCGTATAAGAAGCTGAGATTTCACGCGCGAGGCGGACTCGGCGAGATCTACGTGGCGGACGACAACGAACTTCAGCGCGACGTCGTCCTGAAGTTCATCCGGCCGAAGCATCGAGACCGCCGCGATTGTCGCGAGCAGTTTCAGCTCGAAGCAGAAGTGACTGCCAGGCTGGATCACCCAGGAGTCGTACCAGTTTACGGCTTCGGGAAAACTCCGGACGGCCGGCTCTGCTACGCGATGAGATTTATTCAGGGTGAGACTCTGGAAGAATACATCGCGAGAATGCACTCGCCGACGATCGAACAGGACGGCCAACGAGTCAAACAGGAATCGATCTTCGCGAAGAGTCGATCCGTCGAATTCCGCAGCCTGCTCGTCCAGTTCTGCACGGTCTGCAACACGATTGCCTACGCGCACAACCGAGGGATTCTGCACCGCGACATCAAGCCGGAAAACATCATGCTCGGCAAGTACGACGACACGCTGGTCGTCGACTGGGGCCTCGCAATGCCTATCAACAGGGATGAAACCGCGCGAGCCAGTGGCGAGCAAACCCTGATGCCAAGCAGCGGTTCCGGTGGAAGCTCCGGCGGAACAACGGGCGGTCCGGTTGGAACACCGGCATATATGAGTCCAGAGCAAGCTGCCGGAGTGTTGGGACTCGGCCCGGCCACGGATATCTTTTCGCTCGGAGCGACGCTTTACAAAGTCCTGACTGGCCGAGCACCGTACACCGGCGATTCGGCTCGTGAAGCATTAACAAAGGCGCGTCACGCTAACTTTGTCAATCCGAGTGAGAAGCGAAAGGACATACCGCGAGGCCTGGAAGCAATCTGCCTGAAGGCGATGGCTGTAGATCCAGACAATCGTTATCTCACCGGCGTCGACATGTCAGCAGATATCGAATGCTGGCTCGCTGACCAACCATTTAGTGCATTGAAAGAACGCTGGCACGAACGAGCTGGTCGTTGGGCACGTCATCATCAGGGGCTGGCTCAGACATTGCTCACGTGCTTTTTACTGGTCGTTGTCGGGCTGACCGTGTGGGGCACTTCGGCCGTCAATGCTCGCAATAATCTGGTCAAGACTCGGGTCGAAGCGTTGCATGCGGAAGGTCGATTCCACAATCGGCTGATCGTTTCTGAATTCGATGACCTGCGAGACGACATTCGGCTGCTTGTCGGGCGGCCGATTCTAACCGAGACAGCGAAGGCTCTTGAAAACGGCGAGATGACCGAGCAGCAGCAGTCTGGCATGAGGCAGCTATTCCGTGAATTCATGGCGCAGAATCCGAATTACATCCAGGTGAGGTATCTCGCGTACGATGCCAAGGGCATGGAAAAAATTCGGATGGACCGCAACGCTCCGGGAGCAGAACCCGAACTTATTCCCACCGAACAACTTCAGGCAAAGGGCGAGAGTTACTACTTTCGCGATACGGTGAAGCTGGCTCGCAACGAAGTTTACCTTTCGGCCATCGACATCAACCGTGAGCAGGGCGTGCACCAATGGGACCGACCAGTCGTGCGAGCCGGCGCTCCGGTGTACGACGAGAATTCCAGTCGCGTGCTGGGCATTGTCGTCATCAATATTCACTTCGGGCGGATCATCGAGACACTCAAAGCGGAAGCGACAGACGATCTCCAGGTCTTCCTCGCGGATGGCGACGGTCAGTTCCTGCATTTTCCCGGCAACCCGGATGTGGAATTCTGCTTTGAACGAGACATCGACTATCCGATGGAATCTCTTTTTCCACAGTTGATGAACTTCCGCGAGCAACAGGATTCGCACGCCGAGAAGTTGGAACTACGGCCCAACACGTCAATTCTCATTTCGGGACGACGATCGGAGTCGGATGAAACTACGTCGTTGAGCACGATCCTCGACAAGGTGATGAAGGATCCTCAATTCGAAGGTCTTCGAGTCAAAAAGAGCAAGTACTCAGAGAAAGATCGCGCAGCCACAGCGGACAACGACGCTCGACCAATGGCGATTCTTGTCGGAGACGATGCGACAGATGCGGAAGCTCTATCCGAGCAGTTGAGAGAGCAGTTTGGCTCACAGTTCTCGATCTCAATCCTGCCGCATCTGGCCCCAACCCAGAACCACGCCATTTACGCCCGCAAGCTTTTCTTCGACGAAAGCAATCCAGAACGCTTCCTCTGCCTGCTGCTCGTTATGCCTTACGAGTGATTATCGGGCCAGTTTTGAATGACATCCTTGAGGACTGATTGACCACGGTCAGTTGTGTACGCATCCTTGACCCATTCAGGCGGTGGCGATTGCTGCACACTCGGATCGAGAAAGTGTGTTATCGCGATTAGCTTCGCCCCGCCTACAGGGTAGTCACATTCACCTGCAACCAAGCCGAGTCTAAACCAAATCTGCCCCTCAAGTGATTTCGACTCTGAGTCATCTGGTGATGCTTGTTGAACACGATCGATCGCCGCAACAAGCATTTCAACTGCTGATTTCTCGTCGCCGTCGTCGAAACTGATCCCTCCAAGATTCGTCAAGATCGAAGCTTCCGACGTCACATCGCCAAGTCTTTGTGCGATGATGAGGGCTTCATTGCAGTATGACTTCACGCGTTGCCAATCTCCTGACGACATGGCCTCAGTCATCAGTTGTCCGTATCGTTCGAGTTCCGCCTCATCTGATGACGAGCTTTCGCTGAAGGTGTCTGTCATTTGAGTGGCCTTGCTCGATAGATGCATGCGGACGCGAAGTAGCAACCGCTCAATTACACAATTTCCTTCAGGTGCTCAGCGAGGTCGGCCGTGGCGACGTCGGACTGGTCGCCTCGGACCTGAAGGTTTTTGACTTGCCACATGCCTTTGGCAAATTCGTCTTCACCGGCGATGACAGCGACTTTGTGGCCTTTTTTATCGGCGTATTTGAGTTGCTTGCCGATGGCTTTGGCTTCGGGGAAGACTTCGACGCGAAGACCTTCTGCTCGAAGTGATCGGGCGATGGCGAGGTAGTCTGCAAGTCGAGATGCATCGAACTGTGGGATGAAGACTTCAGCGGGAGTCGAGGCGGACTCGACCATTTCCAGAATCTCCATCGCGGCAAGCAATCGATCGAGTCCCAGGCTGGCGCCAATTCCTGGTAGTTGCTGTTTGGTAAACAGGCCAGCCAGGTTGTCGTAGCGACCGCCTGAGCAAACACTGCCAATCTTCGGTTGGTCTTCCAGGAAGGTCTCGTAAATCGTCCCCGTGTAGTAGTCGAGGCCTCGCGCGATCGACAGGTCGAGGCCAACTCGTCCGTCAGGAATTCCAGCCTTGGCACAACATTCAAAAAGCTCGCGAAGTTTGGCGACGCCGGCCAAGCCGGATTCGCTGCCGTCCAGCATGCCTTCGAGGGACGTAAGAATTTCAGTCGGCGCACCGGTCAGTTCTGCCAGATCGAGCACGCTTGCTGCCTGTTCGGCTGTCGCTCCGACGAATTCGACCATCTCGGCGATGACTTTCTCCCGACCGATTTTGGGAAGCTTGTCGAGAGACCTCAACACGCCGACGGACTTTTCAGTCAGCCCGACTTTTTCCAGCAGGCCATTCAGCACAAGTCGGTTGTTGATCCGAATGTTGAATCGTTCAAACCCGATTTGCTCCATCAGATCATTGATCACAAACAGCGTCTCGATATCGGCGGTGTTGGACAGCGTGCCGATCGTGTCGAAGTCGCACTGCATGAACTCACGGTAGCGCCCGGCCTGAGGACGCTCGCCGCGCCAGACCTTGCCGATGTGATACCGTTTGAAAGGCGTACCCAACTGCTGAGCGTGCTGTGCGGCGAACCGGGCGAGCGGGATCGTCAGGTCAAACCGCATGGCGACGTCCCGGTCGCCGTTATCAGTGAAGCGATAGAGCTGTTTGTCGGTTTCATCACTACCTTTGCCAAGCAGAATCTCGGTGTATTCCAAGGCTGGTGTATCAATTGGGCTGAAACCGTAGCTGCGGTAGACACGCTGAGCGGTCTCGATCAACTGCTCACGCGCGATCATCGTGTTTGGCAGATAGTCCCTGAATCCACTCAGTGTTCGGGGCTTGATAAGGTTGCTCATTCGTCAGTTTTTCTGTCTGGTAGGTCAGGATGTGCCTGACGGAGTCTCTAAAACGTGGTTGGCAGCGGAGCGTAACGTCGCCCGGCAGGTCGTCTCAAGGCAGTGCAAATCGTGGTCATCACGGCCCTGGCTCGAACCATTCGACGACCAGGAGTGTTCTGATAGACTCCCCGCCGTTCGACGACGGACGCAGCAGCAATGGGTGCGGTTCGCATCGTCTTGTCGAACGCTTCGCCGAGCCACTCAGGAAACAGGTAATGAGCGATCTGCCTTCGCTGCCCTATGGATTTTCAGCCGCTGGCATACACTGCGGCGTTAAAAGCGATCCGTCAGTCTTCGATCTCTGTCTTTTCGTTTCAGACCGCGCGGCATCACTGGCCGGCGTCTTTACTCAGAATAAAGTCTGCGGCGCTCCGGTGAAGATCTCACGTCAGCGTGTCCCAAGAGCGACCGGGCGGGCCGTCGTCATCAATTCAGGTAACGCCAACGCCTGCACCGGCGAGCGAGGTGACGCGGACGCAAACTGGATGACCGAGCAGACAGCCGCGTCGCTCGCCTGCGATATGGAAGACGTCGTCGTTTGCTCGACGGGAATCATCGGGCACTTTTTGCCACGTCCCGCTCTGGAATCAGGAATCGCTTCAGCTGCGAGTCAGTTGGCCAAAACCCCCGAAGCATTCAACGCCGCCTCGCGCGGGATGATGACGACCGACACGTTCGCCAAGCAGACCACACGAAACCTCGACGTTGGCGGGACGACCGTACGTGTCAGCGCCGCGGCCAAAGGAGCCGCGATGATCGGTCCAAACATGGCGACAATGCTCGGCGTCGTAATGACGGACGCCGCTTTGTCTCCTGAAGAAGCGGATGCCATGCTGCGGCATTCGGTCAATCGAAGCTTCAACTGCATCAGCGTGGAAGGCCACACCAGCACCAGCGATACCGTTTTCCTCTTTGCCAACGGAGCAGCAGGTCACGCCGACTTGAATGACGAGTCGCGAGCGGCGCTGCAGGCGGCAATCGACGAAGTCACGATGGAGATGGCACAGGCAATCATTCGAGACGCCGAAGGGGCCGACCACTTTGTCACCATCGACGTTGAAGGAGCACGAACGCGGGACGAGGCTCATTGCATCGCCAAAGCAATCGCCGATGGAGCACTCGTAAAAACCGCGATCACCGGAGCGGACCCGAATTGGGGACGCATTGTCTCAGCGGCTGGCTACTCGGGTGTCGAAATGGCCGAAGAGGAAATCAGCTTGCAGATCAACGATGTGCTTATCTACGAAGCTGGAGCACCGACGGAATACGACGAAGCCGCACTTTCCCAAACGATGAGAAACAATCGAGACGTTTCTATCAAGCTGCTACTTAGTCATGGTGAAGCGTCCGTCCGATTCTGGACGAGTGATCTGACTGCCGAGTACGTCCGCCTGAATTCTGAATACACAACGTAGACTGACATCGAATGCCCGACTCTGAGAACGAAGCATGGAGCAAACGGCTACTGGCACTGGGGCTGGCTGTTCAGACGAAAGTGACGGCGCTCGTTCAGAAGGCATTTCGAGACGGGACCAACACACTTGCTGATGCCGTCAGTGAGGAAGGTGGCGACCGCATCTACCGGATCGATCGTGAAGTCGAAGCGACGATCGGAAATGTCATCTCCGAATGGCCTGAAGGATGTCTCCCGCTGCTGCTGATTGCCGAAGGAATGGGCCGCGATGGTCGTCACCAGTTCGGAACGAAAGGGGAGCAACCGGGTTGGCGATTGATCATTGACCCAATCGATGGCACCCGAATGCTGATGTACGACAAACGGTCGGCGTGGTTTCTGGCGGCGGTTTGCCCGGACAAAGGCGAAGCCACCACACTGGCCGATTCCATCGCATCGGCCATGGTAGAACTGCCACCGAGTAAGCAAAATATGGCCGACGCCTTCGTCACGTCGGCAGGCGGCGCAACTCGTGGGCTGAGATTTTGCGTCAACGCGTCGCAGCCACCAGACGTTGATAAAGCGGTCGAGTTCCCGATCAGACCAAGCAACAAACTCGACCTGCAGGATGGGTTTGCTACCGTGCTGAGCATGTTCCCAGGTACTCGCCAGCTAGCCGCCGAACTGGCAGAGCAGATCGCAGAACGTTGCGACGTCATGACAAGCCTGCCGACGGTTTTCGATGATCAATACATCTCATGCGGCGGCCTGATGTACCAACTGATGACCGGGCGGGATCTGTACTGTCTCGATCTTCGCCCGCAATTCAACCAGATTCTCGGAAGAACCAACGACGATCGATTTATCGAATCGCATCCTTACGACCTTGCAGGGCTACTCACGGCTGAAAATGCGGGAGTCATCATGACTGACGGCCTCGGTCAGCCGCTCAATGCCCCGTTGGATGTTCACACCGGCGTCGGATGGTGTGGCTACGCCAATTCCACAATTCGTCAGTTAATTGAACCGATCGTCCAGGAATGGCTCGCCAAACACGGAATCGCTGGAGAGTAGAAACGCAGCTTTGGAGTCGCATCACTGTGTGACCTGATCAGAAGAGTTGGCCGTTCGCTGGTTCGCCATCCGCATCGGATTCCAGCATTACGAACAGCTCATCTTCTGAGAGCACTTTCACTTTGAGCTCCTGCGCTTTCTCCAGCTTGCTTCCGGCCGCCTCGCCAGCAACCAGAAAATCTGTTTTCTTTGAGACGCTGCTTGATGCTCGGCCGCCATGTTGCTGAATCAGCTCCTTGATCTCAGTTCGTGTGAATCGTTTAAGAGTCCCCGTCACAACAAGCGTTTTTCCTTCGAGCTTTTTGACGACACTTTCATCTTCCTCAGGAACGGGCTCGCCCATGTTGAGGCCGAGTGTGCGAAACTCTTCAAGCGTTCCGCGGCCGACGTCAGATGTGAAGAAACTGAAAATTGAAGCGGCGATGATGGGGCCGATGTCGTCGACGGCCGCCAGTTCTTCTTCGGTCTTCTTCAGAATTTCATCAACCATCCCGAATTTCGCAGCCAGAATCTGAGAGGTACGATTCCCGACGTGACGAATATTCAGACTAATCAGCAGCCGCCAGAGAGATTGCGTCTTCGACTTCTCGATCGATTCGAGAAGCTTGTCGACCGATTTTTCATTGGTCCGTTTCTCAGTGAGTAACGATTCACGTCGTTCATGAAGTCGGTAAACGTCTGGCAAACTGGTCAGTAGCTTCTTCTCAACCATCGACTCAATCTGCTTGATGCCGAGCCCTTCGATATCCATCGCCGAACGGGATGCGAAGAACTTCAGTGTCTCCCGGAGCTGTGCAGGGCAACTCGGATTCTGGCATCTGATGTAAACTCCGCCGTCGTCCTGCAAAACTTCTGACTCGCATTCCGGGCACTTATCCGGAAAATCGAAAGGCAGCTGGCTACCGTCTCGCAGTTGTGGCTCGACGCGTACAATATGCGGAATAATTTTGCCGGCTTTTTCAACGACGACAGTGTCGCCGACTCGAATATCCAGTCGGTTGATCTCGTCGCGGTTGTGCAGACTTGAGCGGGAGACCGTCGTTCCGGCAATTTCGACCGGCTCAAGATTCGCAACAGGCGTCAACGCTCCGGTCTTGCCCACCTGAATCGTAATTTCAACGACTTTCGTCGTCGCTTCGTAGCGTTCCCATTTGTAGGCGACCACCCACCGCGGAGCTTTGTTCGTGCTGCCAAGTTCGGCCTGTTGTTCAAGGTTGTCGACTTTGATCACGAGCCCGTCGACTTCAAAATCGAGTTCGTGAAGACCTTCCATCATCGATTGTGCGTGTTCGAGCACAGCGTCGATGTTCGGAAAAGTTGCCGTTCCTGGACTTGTCGGAATTCCAAACTCTCTCGCAAGCTGCAGAAAGTCGGAATGTCGCTGTGCAGTGATGCCTTCTGAATACCCTATGCCATGCGCAAAGAATCGAAGCTTTCGCTCGGCACAGACTTTTGGATCAAGCGTCTTCAGCCCGCCAGCGGTTGAGTTTCTAGGATTCGCGAATGGCTGCTCGCCCGCAGCTTCCTGGGCGGCTCGAATTTTTGCAAAGTCAGAGTTCGCAATGTAGGCCTCACCACGAATCTCGACGACTGGGGGAATGTCGTCGCCGGACAATCGGAGCGGTACTCCGCCGATGGTCCGAGCGTTATGAGTCACGTCGTCACCCGTGCGTCCGTCACCTCGAGTGACGGCTTGAGTCAGGCTGCCGTTTTCGTAGACCAGAGCCAGAGCGACGCCGTCAATTTTGTATTCAATCAGGTATTCCGGTTGAGTATCGAGCAACTCTCGAATGCGCGCATCGAACTTCCGAACATCAGGCTTCTTCGCATCGGGATTCTCGATCTCATAAACATTATCGATCGAAATCATCGGCACACGATGTTCGACGGACTCAAACCCTTCAACAGGCTCTCCGCCGACTTTGTGCGTGGGGCTATCCGGCGAGTCGAACTCTGGATGCTCAGCCTCTAACTGTTCAAGCTGCTTCAGAAGCTGGTCGTACTCAAGGTCCGAAATCTCAGGCTGCGCATCGACGTAATAAAGTCGATTGTGTCGTTCGACTTCGTTTCGAAGCGATTCAATCTGCTGTTGAATCCTGTCCGGCATGCTGGCTCCACGGTGACTGGCTCATCGATGTTACACGTTTGTGTCTGCAAGGTTTCGTGTGGAGTCTCGTTTCAGAGGGGCCTTTGTTTCAAGTCGACCATGAAGGCTGATATCCTGATCAGCTGAGTCTGGATCGGCCCATTAGTTTTCTCTGCGACAGGCAGAACGGCAATTATGACTGGTGTTTATTCAGTCCGAGGTGACGAACCTATTTTTGAGGTTGAACATCTCGCAAAAGTTCTGGTCCTGTCACTCATCGCCGATCCCGCCGCGGCCAACTATCGATCGAAACAGTTCGAGTACAACCGCCTGATGAAAGAGGTGGGCGAACCCGAAACGCGGCACGTGCTGTTTGACTTTGCATCGTGCCAGAAACTCGATTCCGTATCGATGGGAATCGTGATTGCTCTGACGCTGCGTATGCGAGAACTCGGAGGCGATGCGGCGATTTGTTGCTGCAATGACATGATGGCAACGACGGTCGCTCGCCTGAACGCGACAGAGCCAATGGGCCAACGTTCGGAATGGACTCATTTCCCGACGAGACGGCACGCCATTGAGGCTCTTTGTTCTGACGCTAACTAATGCAGTCTGAGCTGTGCCGCTTCAACAGCTTTGGTTCTGTTTTCTGATCGTTGGCTTCGTTATCCCCATAAAAATACTCCCGCGTGATCCGACTAAGGATCGCACGGGAGTTTTTCGGATTCGAAGTGAAAGACTTTTAATAGCAAAGTCTTGACGAGTGTGATCACGCCATTTCGATGACTTCTTCCTCAACGGGCATTTCAAATTTCACATTTCGGCGGCTTCGGCGTTTGCCAATCTTTCGGTCAAGGGCACGAGTCAGGCTTTTAAGCGACTCAGCGATTGCCTGGTGGACGATCCCGCTTTCGGCAGTCACGGCAAAGTCGCCAAGGGATCCGGCACTAGCTGAGACTCGGCAGCAAACATCGGGGTTGTCGCCGCGATGATGGCCGACTTCACTTAGGCTGATCGAAACCTGATGAAGCCGGGGTGAAAATCGTGCGAGGCATTCGTCAGCTCGGTCTCGAATGAATCGTTCTCGGCGTGAGTTTGCAACCGCAAGATTGTCATGAACGTTGACCTGCATGGCATTTCCTCTCCGTGACGAAACTGGACACTCTTAAATTCTGTCTGGTAATACGTGGCTAATGATTTGTCGGTTTGGATTCGTCTTTGATCGTCTCTCCTTATGAAGATAGGACTGCTTTAGAACTATCCTGGTTCACGTTTCGAAGCCGCTTCACCGAGATTGGTTCCGTTTACCTGAAACCGTTCAGCTCGACCGAGCGGCGCTTGCATTTACTTCAGAACTGTCGCAACGTCGCTCACTCCCGCACTCAGATACAATGGACTCTGAGTTGGCTTTTCTCGCGGAAATAAATACTGGACAGAACGCAGAAGGTCTCGCCGACTGATTTGCCCGATTAACTTGCCACCGGATACGACAGGGAATCGTCGGGCCGACGTCAGGAAAAATTCCTGCGCAACTGACATGAGGTCATAATCCGGACCAACTGTCGCGACATGCTTAAACGCAAAGTTGTCGACACGCCACATTTGACGCGGAGCTGGCGGGAACCATTCGGGTAGTTTCATTGAGCCCGGACTGGACTGATAGCTGTTCACGAGACTGTTGAGCTCGGCACGTAGCACATCTCGACGGCTGATCTGCCCAACGAGCCGACCGTGGTTCAGCACTGGCAGACGTCGGTAGTGGGTTTCGCTGAATCGTCCTCGCAGCTCAGGAAGTAAAGTCTGCTCGGTAACTGTGCGGGCTCGGTCGGCATCCATCCACGCGGAGACTGGTCCGCGAGACATCTGGTTCCACGTAAGGTCGATCAGAACTCGCATCGCTGACCGTTCAGAAAAAACGCCTCGAAACTGGCCAGAGTTATCGACGACCGGCAGACCAGAGATTCGATTGGTCAGCAGCTTTCCGATTGCGTCGAAGACATCGCAATCAGGCGAGACGGTCACCAACGACGTCTGCATACAGTCTTTGGCTCTGACAAACTGCATGCTTTCGTCGCATCGTCTGCGTCGTTCGTCATCGATGACTTCAAAGGCATTGATGCACGACTTCTCCGAGAACGTGCCGAGAAAACGTCCCTCAGGATCGACGATGGGGGCGCCGGATATTTCCTTCTGAAGAAGTCGATCGATTCCGTCGAGGACATGTTCCTCGGAAGAAAGAGTGACAAGACGAGTGGTCATTACGTCCGCAACGGTCAGTTCGACTTCCTGCATAGGTCGCTCCAGAAGGTGGCGTTTCAATAAGCAGTGACTCTCCGATTTCGATGTCCGATTCAACGAGCAGTCGATTTGTTTGTCAGCCTTCACCGCCGATTTCGGTATACCAGACATCCTGCAACAGGACTGCTTCCCGCCGGCTGTGCCTGGTCATTAGGTTGACCCAGTCGCCGAGTCCTTCTTCCAGCTCTGCAGAGAGCCGTTCAAGCGGAATGTCACGCTCGATCCCGATCCGTAGCTCACGCAGTGACCGGCAAAGTTCGTTTTGCTCGGCCTCGATACTGGCGACACGAGAGATCAGATGCGGAAACGTCCCGAGGAGATCGTCATACAAGCCATCGTTGGACTGCAATTCGGACTGCTCGCACATCGCACGGATCAGGGAATCCAGAACTGGCTTAAGCCAGCGAATCGCCTCATCATCAAGGTGGTCCTGGAGCATCTCTCGAATGTCACCAACGAGTAACCAAGTGAGAGTTGTACATTGCTGAGGCTGGCTGCCGACGAGAACTGGTTGCATGGCAAGGTCTCCTGAGGAATTTATCTGCTACGTGTGACTCCTGCATGGCTGGTGAGCCATAGATGGCCTGACTGTGCGACTTCGGACACTATGTGCAAAACGCGACGGTGTAGTGTGCCGAGAAAAGCAAGTTCTGAATGTTCGAAGCGACAAACTTCGACCTCCGTTATTCTGAGCAGAACTTGTGCCGGGAATGTGCGTGTTGGACATCGCGATGCGGGTCAGGCGATCGCTGGACGCCAACTGCGAGGCAGTTCCAATGGACGGTTGATAAACCGTGGCAAGTCTGAGCAGTCCACTCTTGAATTTAACACGGCGGAGCGTCTGAACGCTCAGCGGAGCCTCTTCAACCGGCCCCTGAAGGCACAGTTGACAGACTCTTGATCTGCCCTGTTTGTCGAGCAAGAACGTCAGCATTGCTGCGTCTCCGGCGTCGAACGTGGACGTTTTCTGGAGCGTCCAACAGCCTGAGAGAACACAGGAAAAGCAGCCGATTCCAAGATGTTGAACCGGCAAACTCTGAAGTGACGCCGTGTTTGTGAGTCTCGAATGAGACTCGCTGAATTCTGTGATGGACAGTCTACTCGCGACTGGCGATTGTCCAAACGGAAATATTCAGAACATTCGGCGTTTGCAAAAACTCCAAAATTTGGCGGAAACACTTCTTGACGGTTTTGTTTTACGTGATCTTGAACTGCTACTCGGAAACAGACTCAGCGGCTACAGAATAAGCATCACCCATGAAAAGACGGCAGACTTGCGACCGTGCCGAAAGCTCGCAGTTTGACAGTCTGTTGTTGCTCGGCGCAAAAACACAGACGGGCATTGCTACCCGTCTGTGCCCAACATTCTAAAGTTTCCCGAGACTCTGCCCGCAACCGCGTCGCTACTTCTGAGCGGCTTTCTTGTTTGCTGGCTTGTTACGATTCGCGTTTCGCGGCTGCTTCTTCTGAGCAGGTCTTGCGGGACGAGGCTTCAGGCTCGGTGGCGACTTTGATACCGAGCCAGAATCATCCGGTACTTCATAAACGTTCTGCAATCGAGCCAGTTCGGCCTTCAGTTCTTCGACGACGCCAGCGTAGGCCGGATCGTCATAGCGGCTGGTCATTTCTCGTGGGTCGTTCTTCAGATCGTAAAGTTCCCATTCGTCGAGATTATAGAAGTGAATCAACTTGTGCCGCGGAGTCCTGACACCGCAATGCCGACGCACCATGTGTGCTGACCGTCGATCTTCATAGAACTCGTAGTAGTGATAGTAGAGGCTTTGTCGCCAGTTCTTTGGTGCCGAACCGTCAAACAGTGGCTTCAGACTGACACCCTGCATGTCTGACGGAATGTCGACGTTCGCGATGTCCAGAAAGGTTTCGCCAAAGTCGAGGTTTGACGTCAGCTCCTTGCTTCGCGAGCCTGGTTTGGTGACTCCGGGCCAACGGACGAGAAACGGCATTCGGTACGATTCTTCATACATGAAGCGTTTGTCGAACCAGCCGTGGTCTCCCAGGTAAAATCCCTGATCGGACGAGTAGATGACGACCGTATTCTCAGCCAGGCCAGTCTCGTCGAGGTACTCAAGCATGCGACCGATGTTGTCATCAACCGACGCGACACACCTCAGGTAGTCCTTGATGTACCGCTGGTATTTCCAGCGAATCAGCTCTTTGCCTTCGAGGTTCGCTTTACGGAACTCTTCGTTCTTCGGTTCGTATGCGGCGTCCCAGGCTGCTCTTTGCTCGGGAGTCAGGTTGCGAGGCGGGGTCAACTTCAGATCGGACGCCGTCATCGTCTTAGCGATGCTCATGTCCTGCTGATGAGCGGCTGTGCCTCGTCCCTCGTAATTATCAAAGAGGTTGTCTGGTTCAGGGATCGTGACGTCGTCGTACATCGTCAAGTGCTTCGGACTGGGTTGCCAGTTCCGATGCGGAGCTTTGTGCTGAAACATCAGCATAAATGGCTTCTCGTCGTCGCGTTCTTCTTTGAGCCAGTCAAGAGCCAGGTCCGTGATAATGTCCGTTGTGTAACCGACGTGATTGACCTTCTCGCCATTCTTGATCATCGGGGGGTTGTAGTACGGTCCCTGGCCCTGAAGGATTTCCCAATAGTCGAACCCTTGCGGGTCGCTGACTCCACCATGCCCCAAGTGCCACTTGCCCACGATCGCTGTTTGATAACCAGCCTTCTGCAGAAGCTTCGGAAAAAGCTGCTGACCGCAGTCGAACTTGTTGCCGTTTTGCAGGAAGCCATTCAGATGACTGTGTTTGCCAGTCAGGATGACCGCACGGCTGGGACCACAGATTGAATTCGTGCAGAAGGTATTTTCAAAAAGCATCCCTTCGTTGGCGATGCGATCGAGATTCGGCGTCTTATTGATCTTTGAGCCGTAGCAGCTCATTGAATGCGTCGCATGGTCGTCCGTAAACATGAAGATGATGTTCGGACGCTTCTGAGCCGCCGACAAGTCGCGGCTCGCGTGAGAGATCGCCGTCAGAGCGACACAGGCCAGAAGAATGCATCGATGAATTTTCATCAGTTGTTTGCCTCCGCAGAGAGTGAGTTTCCATTAAGCGCGTCGATTTCGACGTAACTGAGTTTGCTGTGTCGGTACAACAGAGCAACAGTCCTGACGAGTGTTGTTCGGTTGTACCGTCAATCGCTGGACGATGGCGAAATCCCGCCTCGCTATTCTTTCGAAAGGCTTCTGCTTGACGGCAACGTCGTCAGTAACCGACGAAAAGGATAACTCTAACGAACACAGAGTCCGTCCGGCAGCGATTAGAAAATTAGTCGACGGTTGGAATGGATCGATTTGGTCGCAGATTCGGGGAACTAACTTCAGTGAGCGTCGTCTTTGTTGCCAGATTGGCAGATCGTTTTTGATGGAAACAAAGACGGCGATTTCTTCGCAACATCCTGTCTTCCTGTGAGATAAGTGCTGCGAATTTCGATGGCAACTGACTGGCACGGTCGTTGCTCTATCGGAAGGGCGAGTGAGTGTTTGCCAAAGGCGGCTCACGACCTCGATCCAGAGAGGAGTCGAAGATGGTGGTCAATCAGAAGAATAGAATTGCTCGATGGCTGACATCGGCTGAGGGATACCTCGAACTCGGACTTCCCGCAGAAGCGCAGGCCGAGTTGCAGAAAATTGAAAATCCTGGTCCTTTTCAAGGGGCCTACATGTGGTTGATGGGGGAGTCTTTACGGAACCAGCAACTGTACGATGAGGCGATTGCCCCTTTGCGACAGGCGGCTCGATCCTTACCGTCGGAAAGTGGCCAGCATGCGTGGGAAGCGCTGAAAGAATGCCTCGAAAAATCTGGCCGTTCGGCTACAGCCGAAGACATGGCACAGACGATGGAGTATCTGGAACAACGCAGCGATAGTATCGGAGAACCAAGTCGACAAATGGAGCCGACATCGAAGCTCCGAATCGACATCCCTCACTTCGGCAATCTTCAAATCAACTTCGACGGCAAAGAAGGCTTAACGATCAAAGTGAATCCGCCAGAGTGATTTCACTCAATTAAGTAAGTACAACTGAAGCTTCGGATCGGCACCTTCGGGAGCTGGTCCAGGTCCCGCGTGATCTGGCCCGACACGCGGGGCTTTTTTATGCGCCGAGCAGCTCTGGCCTGGCCACTGTGAGAAGGCGATTAAAAACGCAGTTCGAATCCATTGATCCAGGAGTGGATTTTCTGACGCCAGATTGAGAACGCGTGTACGGTCTATATGGATACGGCGTTCCAGGCGAGGGATGCTTTCGCCGAAATTTGGCGTTAGGATGTAAGTCCCACCACGAAGCTATTCGCTTCGTAACCTCTCCTTCCAGAACACATTCCACCATAGCCAGCCCTATGAATCAGTGGTCCGCCAGCCGCTCGCCTGCTCAAAGATTCGCCGTCGTCGGAATTCTGTCGACTGTGTTATTGGGCGTTCCGCTCACTCCTCCGCAAGCCGCTGACGTGTCGCCAGCCGGTATCGAATTCTTCGAGCAGAAGATTCGACCGGTGCTGGTCAAACATTGCTACGAATGTCACTCAGCCGAATCGAAGAACGTCAAAGGCGGACTTCTGCTGGACTCGCGAGCGGCCGTGCTGGCTGGCGGCGAATCCGGGCTGATCGTCGTGCCTCGCAAAATTAACGACAGTCCGATCCTGGACGCTCTACGGTACGAATCGTTTGAGATGCCGCCTGTCGGCAAGTTGCCGGACCGAGTGATCGCCGACTTCGAACGGTGGATCAAAATGGGAGCGCCGGATCCTCGCGAAGAAGAAGTCGTACGGCCCGAAGCTGCAAAGATCGACTTTGCATCCGCTCGCGAGTTCTGGTCGTTCAAGCCACCGACAAGGCATGAAGCACCCGACGTTTCCGACTCGAACTTCGTCAAGAAGCCGCATGATGGTTTTGTGCTGGCGACGTTGGACGAAGCTGGCCTGAAGCCGAACGCTCGTGCCGATCGACGAACGTTGGCCCGGCGTCTTTACCTCACGCTCCTCGGCATGCCGCCGACGCCAGAAGAACTCGACAAATTCATCCGTGAATCGTCGTCGAAGTCGTACGAGGCAATGGTTGATCGAGTGCTCGCGTCACCACATTTTGGCGAACGGCTGGCGCGGATCTGGCTTGATCTTTCACGCTATGCTGAAGACCAGGCACACATCGTCGGGAAGAATGGATCGCTCCTCTACCCGAACGCCTACCTCTATCGCGACTGGGTGATCCAGGCGTTCAACGACGACATGCCGTACGACGATTTCGTGCGACTACAGTTGGCCGCTGACCTGATCGCTCCGGAAGAAAAGTCGCAGCATGTTGCGTTGGGATTCGTTGGGCTTGGCCCCAAGTATTACCGCCGCAACGATCCGGAAGTCATGGCCGATGAGTGGGAAAATCATGTCGATACAGTAAGCCGAGGGCTGCTCGGCCTGACCGTCGCCTGTGCAAGGTGCCACGACCATAAGTACGACCCGATCCCGACCACGGATTACTACTCTCTGGCTGGAGTCTTCGCGAGCACGTCGATGTTCAATCGACCGCTCGATGACAAAAAAGAGAAGAACAAGAACGGCGAAGCAAAGAAGCCGGTCGACGCCGTCCACATCGTCAAAGAAGCAACCCCTACTGACTTGAACGTGCAGATTCGCGGCGACGTCAAGAACAAAGGCGAGGTCGTGCAACGGGGCTTTCCGCACATCCTTTCCGCAGATTCGCCTGCGAAATTCAATGACGGCAGCGGCCGTCAGGAACTAGCTGAGCAGATTGTGCGGCGAGACAATCCACTGACTGCTCGCGTAATCGTGAATCGTGTCTGGGGGATGCTTTTTGGCAAACCCATTGTGCGCACTCCGAGTAACTTCGGAACGCTCGGCGATCCACCTACGCATCCGAAACTCCTTGACGATCTGTCGGTGCGATTTATGGAGAACGGCTGGTCGATCAAATGGTTGTGTCGAGAGATCGTCCAGTCGTCAACGTGGCAACAGTCGAGTGATCTCAACCAAGCTGGGCAAAGTGCCGATCCGTCAAACCGTCTGCTCTGGCGAACGAATCGACGCCGGTTGGATGTCGAGTCGTGGCGGGATTCCATCCTTCTTTCCGCTGGCCGGCTTGATCGAACGGTTGGAGGAAAGTCGATTGACCCGACTGATCCTAAGGAAACTCGAAGAACGATTTACAGCAAAGTCAGTCGCCTCGATCTAAACCCGATGCTGGCGATGTTCGACTTTCCTGATCCAAACGTTCACGCCGGCACCCGAGTTGAAACCACGACTCCGCTGCAGAAGATGTTTGTGTTGAACAGCCCGTTCATGGTTGCTCAAGTCGACGCTCTTGCTGAGCGTTGTCTGGCGGCTGCTGGTCAAGATTCAAAGAGAATCAACTGGGCAAGCCAGACATTGTTCGGGCGAGAGCCAACACCGGAAGAACGAGAGCTTGCTCTGGAGTTTCTGGGCGATCAGGACGACAAACATGCTGAACGGTGGAAGCAGTATGCTCAGGTGCTGCTTGCATCAAACGAGCTGTTGATGATTGACTGAAAGTTTCGAAGGTCGAACCATGTTTCAAACACGACGAGAAATGCTGCAGCGGGCCAGCGCCGGATTCGGCATGATCGGCCTCGGCGGAAGCCTGCAAAGTGCCGGCCTGTTGAGTGATGCCTCGGCGGCAGTTTCGGGCAATCGGAAAGCCGGCGAGGCGCCGCACTTCGCTCCGCGAGCGAAGCGGGTAATCTTCCTTCAGATGAACGGAGCACCGTCGCACGTCGACACTTTCGATCCAAAACCGGCGTTGAAGAAACACGAAGGCGAGCAACCATCTGGAAAACTCTACAGAGCTTCCAAGGGTAGCGGGTTCATGCCGTCGCCCTTCCGCTTTCGCCCGCACGGCGAGAGTGGCGTTGTGATGAGCGAACTGTTGCCGAATCTTGGCCGCGTCGCTGACGATCTGTGCGTGCTTCGGTCGATGCACACGAACGTGCCGAATCACGAACCCGGCCTGCTGATGATGAATTCCGGAAATATTCAGCCGATCCGCCCATGTCTGGGAAGTTGGGCGTCGTACGGACTCGGTACGGGGAATCAGAATCTGCCGTCGTTCGTTTCGTTGTGCCCCGGCCTGCCGGTTGTCGGTCCGCAACTCTGGTCGAATTCATTCCTGCCGGGCGAGTTCCAGGCGACGGCCATCGACACCAACAACATGACGGTCGAAAAACTGATCGCCAATATCAAGCATCCGAGCCTCGGCCGATCCGAGCAGCGAAAGCAACTCGACCTGCTGCAACGGCTCAACCAAATTCACATGGCGAAGCGGCAGAATGATCCGGCATTGGAAACTCAAATCAAGGCGATGGAACTGGCCTTCGAAATGCAGCGGGAAGCGTCCGAAGTTTTCGACATCAGCCGGGAACCGGAACACATCCATAAAGCCTACGGAGACACCGTTTTCTCGAAGGGATGCCTGCTGGCCAGACGCCTGGTCGAAAGCGGAGTACGGTTCGTGCAGATGCACTACGTGACTTCGAAGAACAAACAACCGTGGGACACGCATTCCGACAACAACAATCGACACCGACAGCTTTGTGCGGACAGCGACAAAGCAACGGCGGCGTTAATCACCGATCTTAAGCAGCGAGGCATGCTGGAAGACACGCTCATCATCTGGGGCGGTGAATTCGGTCGGACGCCGTACGCTCAGCCCAACAAAGACAAAAAGAAGATTGGCCGCGACCATCACCACACTGGCTTCTCGATGTTCCTCGCCGGAGGCGGCACGAAGGGGGGCACGATGTATGGAGCGACCGACGAATTCGGCATGAACGCCGTCGAAAACCGCATCCACGTCCACGACTTGCACGCCACGATCCTGCACCTGCTTGGCCTGGACCACGAACGCCTCACCTACCGCTACTCCGGCCGCGACTTCCGCCTGACCGACGTCCACGGGCGAGTCGTCAACGACATCATCGCGTAGCGTGTCGAATCCAAACTAAACGGCTACACGTCGTGCTCGATTTCGACAGCGATCGCGCGGAGTTCGCAGTCGTCGAAGCTGGTCGGATCGTCCTTAGCCGACGTTTGTCGGACCTCGATGCTATTATTGCCGACTTTGAGCAACCTCGTCGGTAGTGACATTCTCACCCGCTGAGGATCGTTGGCGAGTGACCGCACCTTGACCAACTGATTAAGGGTGCCAATCACCTCGCCGTTCAACCAAACCTGAGTCGCCAGAAAGCCGTTCCGAACGTCATCCAGGAATGGCGTCGCCTTCAGGGTGTCAGGCCCCGACGGAATCAATTCGGCAATATCGGCCGACAGAAACGTCGGCAGCCCGAGTTGCTTTTCAACCAATGCAAAGCTCAGTGACAATTCCGTCCCGTCTGGTTCGACTCGGCTGAACGATTCTCGATTTCCGTTGCCAGGATGCCGCGGCCCAGGATCGAGCAATTGATACGAACCCGTAAACAGCGGCGTGATACGACGGATCATTTCCCAGCGGATCGTGATTTTCCCGAGCAGCGAGTGCTGCACCATTAAGCCTTCGTCGGTCGCCCGCAGGATCGCCGATCGGATCCAGAATGGCTCTTCAATCCCGCCGAATGAGCATGACATATCCGGGACGAGATCGATCCGAGCGAACTCACCGACCACAGGCTCCCACCTGGAGATGCTCGGTCGTGCGAATGAAACGGCAGCGACATCTTTGCGATCAACCAACAAACGTTGAGGACGTTTGCTGGAAGAACCAAATCGAAACAGGTCCGACACGTCGTCGATGCTCCCATAAATCTCGTCGCCTGAGTTCAGGATGACTCGATCGATATCGATTACTTTCCGAACGGCCTCCGCGATGCCGCTTCCGCTCTTCGCGGCCTCGATGGAATCAGCACTGGTCCGTCGAACCAGCGGATTCTGAATGTAGAGCGCGTGCATCCCTTCAGGTTCATCCGCGATCGGCGGAACAAAAGGGCCTTCAACTTCAATCGAATCAAGTCTGCCCAACGAATGTTTCAGTTTTGACAGGACGACGCCGTTGCTGCTTAGTGTCAGCCCACGATCCACGCGCACCTGAATCTGAAGCCGTTGTGTACTGACATTCGCAAATTTTCTACGACCATCCGGAAGTACTGTCATGCGTTTTCCGCCTCGGCCGGAGACCGCGATCCGATGTCGCAGCCCCTGGTTGTCGGCGAAAATAAACTTCAGCGTTCCACCGCTGCGAATCTGGTCGCTTACCGACAGGTTTCTGACTCCCGGCACACCAGCGGGCCAGCGTCCGGATACAACCACAAGGCACCTGTGATCCGCTGCCTCGTCATTCGGCATCGGTAACTGAATCGCCTGACGTTTCCAGAAAGTCCCAATAAGCTGAGAGACGTACTCCGGAGACTCAGCGCCACGGCTCTCGACTTGCTGCCAGACACCTTCTGGCCTCACTTGAGAGTCGGCGGGACAGACATCACTGGTCCCGACCGGCTGACGGATCGTCGCAACGTCTGAGATTCTGAGCGTGATTCTCGAATGCTCTGACTCTGCGAAAGAATGCCCTGAGTAAAGCTGCCCATCGAAACGAGATACCGCCCCCTTCTTTCCACCTGGTTGCTTCCAGGATGCCGGGATCACTTCGCCTGTCCAAAGCGTCACAATTCTCACCGGCAGACTGCTCCGTAATGGGAACGGCCTGGCTGGAAACTCGAGCGTTTCGCCCTCTGTCAGTCGTGCGTCAGCAGTGAGCCCTGACGTACCTTGCACAAAGCGTGCGCCGCTCGTGGAACCATCGAACTTTCGGAGCAGAAGGGCTGGACCAACCTCAACGCTTGCTGAAAGTGGCCGATTTTCCGCAGCGAGCGAGGCCGTCCCGGACACTCCGTCGCAACCAATAACCAGCACGAAAATCTGAAACAGCACTCGCCACGGCCAGATCATGCAGCCCGATACGAGCATCGAGAGCGACTTTGGCAAATTTGTGCCGCGGATTCGATTCTTCACAGAAAAACTTCAAGCTCGGAGTGATCGTTGTACGGCAAATGCGCCGATGAGTGATTGAGAACGCAGGGTCAGACGCTTCTCGTTGTGTCACCGAATTGGCAGAAAAACGCGAACGACGGAGCAGAGACACGGCGAGAGCAACTGATCACCCTAAACAGAATTGTGAACTTACGCGAACCCTCAAAAATTCTACTCAAGTAGGCCATCCACGAGTTGCCGTCCGGATGGCAACTCGGATAAAAAAGAAGTCTGGGCCATCGCTCTAAAATCGTGACAACGGGCAGCGTCGTAGCGTCGACGATTTCCCGCAATCCACAATCTCGATCGTTACTCAAATCACCGGAAACTCCTGTCGCCGCTACTGATCACAGTGCCGCAGAAATCCGGGAGCGTCGGTAGATGACCACCGAATCGAATATGCCGCGAGTTCTGTGCTACAGCCGAGAGCCTGAGCAGGCCCGTTCCATCGCCGAGTCACTGAAGGCTCAGTATGACGTCGTCTGTCCGGAATCTCTGGAAGACAGCCTTGAGACGCTGAACGAAGGTCAGTTCTCAGGGCTTTTTTTGTGTGGCAGCGAAATGACGTCCGCAGGATTGTTGCTTCAGGCTGGCGGAATTCTGCAGCAGTTGCAGGATGGTTTTGCCCTGGTCGGACATCGCCGCGAAGTGCTCTGGCATAATGACCGGCTGCTGACGCTGACCGACAGCGACGAGTCGCACATCGATCGCAGCTTCTACCAATGTTTCGGCAGTCCGGAGATTCTCGGCCCGGACTTCTGCCCGCTCAACACTGCGTTCGGCATGGGTGAGGCAGCTCGAAGCACGCTGCGGGTCGGCGACAAGACTTACTACGAAGTTGAAGCAACTCCCGTTTTTGACAGTGAAACCGGACACTCGGACATCGCTCGTTTCCTCATCGTAGTCGTGCGGGACATTTCGACCGAAGTGCTGCAACGACAAAAACTCAATGCGATTTATCAGGCCGGCCTGGAGCTGGGCGACCTGACTCCGCAGGAGCTTCTCGAAATGTCGGTCGACGATCGGGTCGATCTGCTCAAGTCCAAAATCCTGCACTTCACACAGGATCTTCTTGAGTACGACACCGTCGAAATCCGGCTGGTTGATCGCAGCACAAAGAGCCTTGATCCGCTCCTTGCCGTCGGCATGGACGAAGTCGCCGAGACGCGAACACTGCTGGCGAGCCCGCAAGGTAACGGCGTCACTGGCTTCGTCGCCTCGACTGGAAAGAGTTACCTCTGCGAAGACACGACGAGCGACCCGCTTTATTTGCTGGGTGCGTCTGAGGCTCGAAGTTCGCTGACCGTTCCACTGATGCTCCACGACGAAGTGTTCGGAACGTTCAACGTCGAGAGTCCTAAAAAGCGAGCATTCTCGGAAAACGACCTGCAGTTTCTTGAACTGTTCGCTCGCGAAATCGCCGTTGCTTTGAACACGCTGGAACTGCTCGCGGTCGAAAAGATTTCGACCGCCACCGAGAGCACGGAACTGATCCTGCGAGAAGTTGTTGACCCGGTCGACAAGATCATTCAAGACACCACCTGGCTGATCGAAAACACGGTCGGTGCTGATGCCGGAGTGACCGAACGACTTCGCGGCGTGCTGAAATACACCCGCGGTATTAAGCAGATGATCCAAACAGTCGGCGGCACATTTCCTCATCAGGCCAATCCGTCTGTAATGCCGGATTCCGACGTTCGGCCGCTGATGCAGCACAAACGGGTCCTCGTGGTCGATGAGGATCAGGAAGTACGTCAAGCAGCTCACCAACTCCTTCGTCGCTTTGGCTGTGACGTCGAAACCGCACACAACGGCGAAGAGTGCTTCCTGCTGGCTCGCTCGTACCACTACGACGCCGTGCTGTCCGACATTCGTTTGCCAGACTTCAAGGGCTATGAAGTCTTCAACCAGTTGAAGCAGATCGATCCGCACGTGCCGGTCATTCTGATGACTGGTTACGGCTACGACCCCGGTCACTCGATCGTGAAAGCTCGCCAGGCCGGCTGCAAAGCTGTCCTCTTCAAGCCGTTTCGAGTCGACCAGCTCGTGTCGGAGCTCGAAAAAGCATTCTCATCGCCCGCGGACCTCGCCGAACAATCCGGTTAGCAGGTCGCGAAAACTGCTGCGAACACTCGGGGCAGGTGCCCTCGCGTTTTCGGGAGATGCAACACGCTTGCTGCAGATGCAGAGAAAGCGGCTCCGCACATTTCCCTAGTGCAGGTTTGATCACGCCCGCTAGCGAGCTATCATCTACAACCATTGATGATCCAAATTTCGGACTGCCCGACACAGGGCTGCCGGCGTCACCGTTGCATTGAGGAGTGACGCCTCAGGAAAGGAAGAACAATGCTGCATTACCGAATCACTGCCACGTCTCTTCTTGTCACCCTTCTGAACATGCCATTTTCGGCGCTAGCACAGGACGCCGAATCAGGGGACCTGCGTTCCTATGTCAGCTCGCAGTCCACAGTGATCAACGCTGGTATGATGTCTTTCATGCCGTCCGACCTTTCCAGTCTGCTGTACCAACCGCACATCGTCGAGGAGCTGAAAATCAGCGAGGACCAACAACAGTCCATCCGCGAAATCATGTCCATCCGACGGAAGGCGCAGTCAGAGTCGTCGACTCTGATGCGAAAAATCAGCGAGGAAAGACGAAAAAGCTACGCCGAAGGAAAACGGCCAGACGCCGAATCAATCAAGAACATGCGGAAAGTTCATCAGCAATACAAGGATGCTCGCGAGCAGGCTCAAGCCAATGCTGAGAGGGCGATCTTTGAAACTCTCGATCGGAAACAAGCTCAACGGCTCATGCAAATCCAACTGCAGATCACGTTGAAAAATAGCGGCCTGACATCACTTGCTCAGGAACCGCTGGCCGAGATTCTTGACATCACTCCGGAGCAGAAACGAAAGCTGGTCGAGCAACAGATCGAGGGAAAGAAGGAACTCGACGAAATGATCGAGGTGCTTCGCAGCGAAATGCAGCACCAGGCATTGACCGATATCCTGACGAAGTCGCAACTCGACAAGCTCGGAACAATGAAGGGCGACACGCTCGAAGCAAAACGTCCAGACTTCTATTCACAGTTTCTACGTCAACAGGTGCTGAAAGAAAAACCAAGCCTCGGTAGCCAACTACTTGAAGGAGCGAGGAAAACCGTTGACGGTATCAAGAAGGAACTCGGCGACGACGAAAAGAAGTCCGACAAGTAGCACGTGAAGTGCTTCGACAAGCCAAAAGAGCCGTGGATCGTCGGGGCGAATTCCTGCCGCTGTCAGTCCACGAAAAAACCCGGAAGCAGCAGGTCCCAGGGGGGCACAGGACTCCGACCACTTCCGGGCGGCGATTGGCAAATAACCAATAGGGCCGGACATTAGTCAGGACGTCGAATTCGAGTCAATATGGGATACGGAACGCCCCCAAACCGCTTAATAATCACACATCCAGACAAATTCGTGCGTACAAAATGGCGAAATCTCAAACTCCGAGACGGCTCGGTAATCCTGCAGTCGGACACGGTCACCGTAATCGCAGCCGGAGAATTCGCCCATGACCGCCCCCTATTACAAGCTGGTCAGCTCTCTGCGAAAGGCGTTTCCTCAACCAGTTTCTGACCGCGAGCACGATGCCTATTTCGTGTTCTCAATCATGCGAGCGCTCGACCAGGTCGACGCGATGAAGTCCGTGTCGCCAGTGCTCGGCGAGCCTCGCGACCTCGACTTTGACGCCGCCCGGCAAACCAGAATCGCCAAAGAGTCGATGCCTCTGGAGTCGGTTACGGAACAACTCGTCGATCACCTGTCCGGGGCGTTTGTGTGGGGGCACCCGCGAGCACAGATTAACGTCATTCCTCCTCCGACAATTCCTGGCATCATCGGATCGCTGCTCCCGTCGATCTACAACCCGAACCTCGCCAGTGAAGAATCTGCGCGACTGGTGGCCCTGTCGGAGGTCGAAGTCTCAGCGATGACTGCAGACCTCGTCGGCTATGATCCAGCCGAGGCTCAAGGCGTCTTCACATTCGGCGGAACTGGCACGCTGCTCTACGCTGCCCGGATCGGTCTCGAAAAAGCATGCCCCGGCTCGATGAAGTCCGGCATTCGAGAACCGGCCGTCATCATCGCTTCCGAATGTGCTCACTACGCCTGCCGAACGATTGCTGGCTGGATGGGACTCGGCGAAGACAGCGTCATTGAAGTGCCGAGCTCGCCTGAAAATGAAGTTCGAACATGCCTGCTCGAATCGATGTGCCGAGACGCGCTGAAGTCCGGGCAGAAAATCGCGATGATCGTCGCAACGATGGGCACAACCGACGCGTTCGGACTGGATGACCTCGCCGAAATCCGTGATATCCGCGATCGGCTGGTTGATGAATTCTCACTGGACTACGTGCCGCACATCCATGCCGACGCCGTCATCGGATGGGCGTGGAGCGTCTTCAACGACTACGACTTCGATCAGAATCCTCAGGGGTTTCGACCTCGAACTGTTAGATCGCTCGCCGGTACGCAACGGCGGATCAGTCAGTTGCACCTTTCCGATTCGCTCGGCATCGACTTTCACAAAACGGGCTTCACTCCTTACACGTCGAGCCTGTTTCTATCGGAGTCTGGCGACGATCTGGCACTGATCGCCCGCGACTCCGGAGCGATGCCGTACCTCTTTAAGTCCGGCGAGTACCACCCAGGCAAATACACACTCGAAACCAGCCGCAGCGGCGCGGGCCCGATGGCCGCTCTGGGAAATCTGCTCCTGCTTGGCCGTGAAGGACTGCAGGCGTTGCTGGGGCACCTGGTGACGATGGCGGAGTCACTCGCCGAACACCTCGAAGGCCACGCCGCAACGACCGTGTTGAACAGCGAAAACTTCGGACCGGTTACGTTGTTTCGAGTTTACCCCGACGAAGTCGACACGTTCACAATCTCAAAACGCGAACTGACCGATCCGACAGCCCGCGACATTCTGCAAAAGCACAACGACTACAACCGTCGCGTCTTCGCCGAAATTCAAGCCGAAGCACTGCAGGGTCGCGGAGTCGTTCTGTCCCTGACTGACTGCTATCGCGAGACCGACTACGGCGAACCGGTGGTCGCCCTGAAGTCTTATATCATGAGCCCATTCTCGGACGAAGAATACGTCGCAGCGGTTCTCGAATCCGTCTGCAAAGCTCGTGCGACACTCAGCTAACGGCTGCCAATCCTAGTAAGCAACGCCTGCCTGGCAGGTGAAGCCTTGCAGGAAGAGATCGCCGTCGCGGAATGGCTGGCCGGTTCCTGCACTTGTCAGACCGACGTCTCCCCAGACCTGAGCGACATATCCCAGCTTGAACCAGATCATGTTGCCGGGCTCCGAACCTTCGTCGCAAAACTGTTCGGCCAGATCCCAGACAATCCCGGCCTCGAACTCGCCGACAGGGATGATGTCCGTTTTATTCTCCGTCACCGTACTCGAAGCCGTGCCAGCTATCGGAGCTCCGCCAGCATCGACGACAAGGACGGAGTAATTTGCCTGACGCTCGTTTCGGCCAAGCAGCATCGAACCTCGTGAGTTGCCGTAAAGCCACAGCGAGTTCGTGACGGGCAGACTGAGATTCCCCGCCGCCGTCAGACCAACTCCGCGGAAGTCCTGAAACGAAGAGGTCGTTACGGCCGAACCGGAACCTTGCCTCAAAGCTGCCGTGAACAACTGATTGATCGCCGAGTAACGCGCCCCGACTCGCAGTTCGAAGATTCCATCATCGATCTGGTCATCCTCGTAGATGTCGAGCGGAATGACTCGCGACACTTCGGGCAGATTTACCGACAGAATGTTGATCGCGCTCTGAGCGTCAATCGAATCGTTCGACGACATGCCGGCGGTGTTCTGCCTCACCGAACCGCTCAAATTGACGGTGTTCACGCCCGCACTGATACCGTACTCAGAATCGCCCAATGCCAAACCGACATCGATGCGCGGTGACAATCCGTAGTCGTGATCGACCGTGCTGTCGAGATTCAGCCCCGGAAACAATGCCGCCGTCGTGCCAGGCAACAACTGCTTGAACGAATCGTTCGACCACGAAGGCTGCAGGAAGTCGAAGCCGACAGCAATATTAAAGCCTTCCCGCGAGGTCGATTGACCAAGCGTCGCTGGAACGAACTGGGGAGCAACCGGTTGACTCAGCGGTGCGAGACTTGAGTAGGAAGTTTGCTCGATTTGAGCGTCTGCATTCTCTTGAAATTGTGCGATTTCGCCCTCACCGCCGTCAAAGTCCGGCTCGTCAAACGCCGCATACCCCACCGGGCCGTTCTCGACAGCCGTTTCGGCAAAGCCAGCCTTCTGAATCAGCGGCGATGATCCGGCCGTCCAGTGCGACGCTCCTCGCGCCAGATCTTCCTGAATCTGGTCGTACAGCGTTGCTTCGTGCGGCCTGACGTTCCGAGCTGGTTCGGCCGCAACCAAAGCCATCGCGAACACAAACTGGCAAGCAACCACAAGTGCCGTCACATTCGGAACACATAGCAAGCGAGTTTCAGACTTGCGCATGGCAAACCTCAAGTGGTGAGAAGGTCGGCGCAGACAGCCGCACCGCTACAACCACTATCGTCGCTACAACCGGCAAACTTTAACGCAGGGAGTAGACTGAAACAGTCGTTCGCACAGTGTTCACAATGCGGCAGCAGCCACTCGCACCGAACGTTCCTGGAAGAAGCTGACTTGCCGTCCCCGCATTCCGGGCCGCGTTTAAGCCATCAGTGCTCAGGCCTGGCCAGCGGCGTAATACGGGTTCTGGCCGGCCGAGTGGTCCGTTGTGTCGATGATGTCGCCGACTTCGGGCACGGCTCGACGGATGGACGCTTCGACGCCGAATTTCAATGTCGCCGTCGCTGACGAGCACCCCTGACAACCGCCGCCCATCTTCAGCAGGACGACATTGTCCTTCACATCGACGATGTCGATGCTTCCACCGTGAGACGCGACAGATGGAGCAACTTCCGAAGCGATGATCGATTCGACTCGCGTCCGAAGCTCTTCGGCCGGTGGCAGCGAGGATTCCAGTTCCGGAGTGACTGCCGCGTCGCCAGATGCGACGTGAGCACGGATTGCCGCGCCAATGTGCGGACCAAGCTGCGGCCATCCGGCCGGGCTGGACTTACTGACGGTGATCGACTGATGCGAGATCAGGACGTTGGAAATTCCCGCCACCTCGAACAGTCGCGTCGCCAGCGGAGACAACTCTGCCGATTCCTTCGTCGCGAAGTAGAAGGAACGATTCTCGTAAACCGGACGGTCCACAATGAATTTGCACATGGCTGGGACGGGAAGCGGCTCACCCTGAATTCGAATTTCCTGATCCATCGTTCGGCTCAACTTGTATCTGGCAGAAAGAAGTTTTAGACAACCAACGTTGCGAAAATTCTTGCAGCCAGCATCCAAAAGAGCAACCCTCGCCTCAGGAGTGCTTTACCGCGGCCTCACGGACCGTGCTGGGCGTTTTATGGAGCCTTATTTAAGTCACCGAAATCAAAACGGAGATTCCAATCAGTACGGCGCCGATCAGTCGCATCGTCATCGTACGGTTGCTGGGCGTGTTCTCTGAACCGACCAGATGTCGCGCGAGAAACCACGTCAGAAGTACGCCCCAGAGACCTCTCAGTGAGTACACAATATTGACCCGCGTCGCGTCTCCATAGAGCCCCAGCGTGACCGTCATCCCGACCGCCTGGACGGCCATCAGCACGCATCCAATAGCCAAAGGACGGATCACTCCTCGTTGTCGCAATTCGGCAGGGCGATCTGCCAGCCGTACGAACGTCAGCGAGAACAAGGCCGCAAAGGCGAAAGCGATCGGCAATAAATAGCCAGCTCCCCACGCTCCAGCCCAACGTTGTATCAGCAGGTCAAACAAAGTCATCGCACACGCGGCCAGCATCGCGTAGCCAACTGAAGCGACGATCAGTGACCGCTCAATGGATTTGTCGCGAGCCTGGACAAACCCGATGCCAACCACCGCAACGGCCGCGGCAATCCAAACCTTCGACGACAGCTCGTCATCGACGAAGAGCGGCGACAACGCTGGCACGATCAGCACTTTTACGCCCAACACCGGAGCGGCAACCGAGACGTCGCCTCGGGCAACAGCCAGAAACGTAAAAAGTTGACCAGCCAGAAACAGTGCTCCGATGATCGCAGGTTGCCACAGCGAAGTTGCGGGCTGCATGGTCCCGCCCATCAGGGCTAACACCGGGAACACGCACGCCGACGACCAGCACACCAGGATCATCGATGTCCATGTCGATGATCCGCCCTGTTGTGCCCTCTGCAAGTTGAGAAGGCCAAACACAACGAACACGCTTGAGCAAAATGGAAGCAGCAGATGGATGGCAGGGTTTCCTTTCTGGTTGATTGTCGGGGACTCTCGCAGATTCCAGATCGCGCCGCGAGGCTTGCACAGCGACTTCGTGACAGCACGAACTTTGGCACTTCCCGGATTGAGTGAGCATTCCCGCACAATCGGCACGTCCCCGCTGCGCGAGACGCACGGTCGCCATGCAGAGCGACCTGTGTCAACGGAACGAACCCGAGCAGCAGCACGTTAAAACGGCACCGACGAAGCCATCCGCAAGAGCGAGCACTCAGACCAACGTGACATCGCAGAACACTCCGTCAGGTCGGAACGAAATCCAGTTCTCAAAGCAGCCTTTCGTAATCTGCCCCACAAAACGACGACGTATGTTTCGAAACGTCGTCATGGCTTGGGTTCTCTCCGATAATCCGCCGTCGCGCCCCGTCGTCGTTCCCAGGAAAAGCATCATGGTCTCTGCCAGCAAACTATGGACGAAGGTCCGCGAGAACGCTCCGCGCCGGTCGTGTGGCCCGATGACCGCGTCGATTCTCGGCACCGGCTCCTTTACTCCGGAAAACATCGTTACGAATAAAAGTCTCGTTGAGTCGAGCGGCATCGACACGACTCCCGAATGGATTGCCTCTAAGACGGGCATTCTGGAACGTCGATTCGCTTCTCCCGAAACTACCGCATCCGACCTGGCGACCGAAGCAGCATTGCGTGCTCTGGAACAAGCCGGAATGCCTCCAGACGACGTCGACCTGTTTATCGTCGCAACGTCGACTCCCGACTTCACAATGCCGGCTACCGCTTGCCTTGTTCAGGAGAAGCTCGGCGCAGAAGGGGGAATGGCATTTGACGTGACGAACGCCTGCGCAGGTTTTGTCACCGCGTTTGATCTCGCAGCCCGATGCCTGCAGACGAATACAGAAACCGCAGTTGTGATTGGCGTCGACATTGGCAGTCGGCTTGTCAATCAGAACGACCGCACAGCATCCGTATTCTTTGGCGACGGAGCCGGCGCGGTCGTGTTGAGTTCCGAAGGCGGCGGCCAGGTTCTGGCTTCGCGAGTCCAATCACGAGGCAACACGGAATCCCTGAACGTGCCCGTCGGCGGCAAGATGACAATGATTGGCAAAGACATCTGGAATTTCGCAACAGACGTTTTCCCGGAAACAGTGCGGTACCTCTGTGGCAAAGCCCAAGTGCCAGTAGACGAGATCAAGCTACTGGTCCCGCACCAGGCAAACGAAAACATTATTCGTTGCGGAGCCACGGAGCTTGGCATCCCGATGGAGCGAGTCGCCGTCAACATCGACCGCTTTGGAAACACCATCGCCGCCAGCATCCCCATCGCACTCGACGAGGCCCTTGCAAGCGGACGCGCTTCACGAGGCGACTATGTCATGCTCGTTGGTTTCGGAGCCGGCCTGTCCTGGGGCGGCAACCTGCTGCGTCTCTAAAATAGCAACACGTCACGTTTTGGATGAGAGTCGCCATGAGTATCACGACAAACCTGGCCCACAAGTTCAGCAAAGCAAAAGACATTCGCCGACGATTCGGTGTCGCGGCAACACTTCAGTACGCAGCGAACATCGTTGGCAGCAAACTGTGCAACTTCGAAGCGCTGACACTCGTCTGGCTGCCGCTCGATGAAATGAAAATTGAACTCGACCTGCCTGATGACACGACGATGCGATTCCTGACTCCTTCGGAAGTTGAAGCCTTCGCGCAGGATCCGGCCAACGATTTCGTCGAGTCCCACGTTGGAAGGGCTCATGCCGGAACAGACTTCTGCTTCTCTGCTTTGGTCGATGGCCGACTCGCATCGTACGGTTGGTACACACTCGACCGAGCATTTTCGATCGGTGACAACGGCCTTTTGATGCGAGCTCCGTCAAACGCAGCCTACATGCACAGCGGCTTCACGCATCCCGATTTTCGAGGCCGCCGTCTACACGGAATCGGCATGGGCCGAGCACTGCACGCCCTGTCCGACCGAGGTGTCAACGCATTGGTCTCAGACGTCGACTGGGCCAACCACGCCTCGCTGAAAAGCTGCGCCCGCCTCGGCTACAGAATGCTCGGCAACCTCTACGCAATTGGCAACGGTCGCTTTCACTCAATCCCCAAAGCAGCCAAAAAGCTCGGAATTTCATTCGAACGAGAGTCCGCAGGCGAACCGCAAAACGCCGAAACAACGCTCAACGCCGCGTGAAGTGCGTCGGCACTCTGACATCTCATGGCATCACCCAATCTGACTTCGTCACCACCCAAGCGGTTCACGACGCCTGAGCCATTCGTCCGGGACGCCGCCCGGGCCTACAGCAAGCGCGACAATGCTGCCAACGATGGCGCAGGTCGTGTCGACGTCGCCTCCAACTCGAGCTGTCGTCCACATTGCTTCGCAGTAGTCATCAAGATGCGCGGCGGCCACCCACAACGAAAATGCGACAGTATCCTGAGCCGTGACCTGGTCTCCACACCCGAGCTCACTCGCAACGTCGAATGCCCAACTGTCGAGCGGAATCTCCGCAGCTCGTTCGACCGTGGTACGGACTTCCGATGCTGGCAGATGATCGCTGACGTACCTCAGCATGTCAGCAGAATTCGACAGGTGCCCCGAAGCAGTCCGCCGCCATGCCCAACCTGCCGCCAGAGCAACGGCGACAGCCCCGGCAATTCCTTCGACATGGGCATGCGTCACTTCGGCGGAGAGCGTCGCTTGCTCGATCAAAGCCTCGATGTCATCGGCAAACCAGGCCCCCAGCGGCCCGGCACGCATTGCGCCACCGTTTCCGAATGATCCTTCACCTCGAAACAAGTCACGACTTGCGGTCCGCCATTCAGTGCCACCGTCAATCTGGACGAGCAGATCGCGAGCACCGGCTCCGTAACCGCGACCAGCTTCGGCCATGTATCGCGCGGAAAGTTTGTGAGCCAACGCGTCCTGATCAATCCGGCCATGCTCGTCAAGCACCTGCACAATGGCCATCGCCATTTCCGTATCGTCCGTGTAGTGCCACGGTGGGTCCGGAAGATTTTCCCGAGTCGCCGACTCAACAACCCACGGATAAAAGAACCGTTGCCCAAACCCGTCACCCACAGATAATCCATCGAGTGAAAGCCGAGCACGCGCGATCAAGGAACTCTCTGGTTCTGCCATATCCGACTTTCAATTCACAATAACAACGTCCGTGCTGATCATTCCGTCAAGCGAATCTGTGGCTGAAAATAACCAGATGGTTGCTTCTTTGGGGACAGCGGCCGAGATGGTGGTTCCGTCGATCGTTGCGGGGATGCTTGCCCAATTGCGGTCCGCCAGTCGATTCGTGTCAGTTGTGTAGTGAAGCTGCGCCGATTTCAGACCGACTTCGGTTTTGAATTCGACACTGGCGAGACCGCCGTTGGTGGCAGGCTTTCCGAGTTGCGGCAACGCTTCGGCCCCCAGGAGATGGTGGTCAATATACCGCCCGATTTCATTCGGCTCCCAACCGGCTTGATGACTGTGCCGCATTTTCACTTCGATGCGGATTTGCTTGGGACTCTTTACCAATCCGTAGCTTCGTGAGTAACTGACCAGCGGATAGTGAATATCGTTGGTGCCATTCACAAAAAAGATCGGAATCTGACACTTGGGCAACCAGGCGGACGGGTCGTAGTTGGCGATCCACTCGGTCCGTTTCTCCGGAGTCAGTGCGTCGATCGCAGGCCGCTGAACGGACTCGCCGTCGTAGAGAAAGCCGCAGCCGTAGACGGGAACGGCGGCTTTGAACCGATGATCGACCGACGCCACGAGGCACGTCATATAGCCGCCCCAACTGATTCCCGTAACTGCCGTTCGGTCAGCATCAACTTCTTTAAAACTCCGGATCAGCGAGTGAGCTCGGATGACCGCCGGCACCGAATGATGCTGCCAGTCGTCCGTCGGGTCACCACCGACGTTGGCAAATTTCTGAACGTGGCCGGCAGCAGGACCGCCTCGTTCCAGACGTTTACGATCGCTGGGACGACTGAAGCCACTCACAAGAACGCCGGTGGTTGGATCAAACTTCGGAGCAGGCGGTCGCTGACCGCCGAGGTCCATCGCGATCGCCGCGTAGCCTCGCTTTGCCCAGAGCATTGCCCACTGAGCAAACGCCGTCCCGCCACCTCCGTGAATCAAGACGACGGCCGGCAGATTCTTATCCTTCGACGTGTCGCCGCTGATCGTCCCGGGCGTCGCATAGAACGCAAAGACATCCGTCGTGTGGCCTTCGAACTTTTCGTTCTCATAGGTGAGCGACCGGATCGGGCTGGAATCATCCAGCCACTTCATCGCCGGCGGCGTCTTGAGGTTGTCGAGCGGCCAGAGTTCGGCAGCTTTGCACTGTTCTGAAAAACTGACAAAAAAACAGCAGAAGGAACTAAGAATCATCAGGAGGCGTGACATCGGCAGTGACCTTGTGAATGCGAATCCGAGATTGAGCAGCTATTCTGGCCGTTTCGACGTCATCCTACCAGGTCATCAGTAACAAGAATCTCCGACGGCATGTCAGCATCCGATCGACAACGATGGAATGAGAAATACGCTCGTAGGCCAGCAGCTACAATTTGCGAAGCTGACGAGTGGCTAATCGTGGCTCACGACACAATTGCCCAGACCACTCCAGATGTGACAACCGCTGGACGAGCACTCGACCTTGCCTGCGGTCTCGGGCACAACTCCATCTGGCTGGCACAGAATGGCTGGCATGTTGATGGCGTCGACATCTCTGCGGAGGGGCTCAACCAGGCGGAACACCTGGCGACGGCAACTGACACCGTCGTCAACTGGATCGAAGCGGACCTCGATGATTGGCAACCGAAACCTGAATCGTACGATCTGGCTGTCGTCTTCCGATTCCTCGACCGAGCGACCGTCCCACGAATCGTTAACACAGGCCTGAAACCTGGTGGCTGGTTAATCTACGAAACATTCGCGGCAAGCGAGCTTGACCGTCCGCACAGTCACATCCGAAATCCTGCGTTTACGCTTTCACCCGGCGAGCTACGACGACTATTCGCCGACTTCGAAATCGTCAACTTCCGTGAAGAAACGCTTGAGGATCGCAACGTCCAACGGCTCCTGGCTCGGCGGCGTTGGTAACCAAGGGCGAAAACGTTCTACACTCGGCATAAGTCGCCACATCAAACCACTGACGTCAGGAATTCTTTCATGCACATCTGGGTCGACGCCGACGCCTGCCCCGGGGAGATCAAAGAACTGCTCTTTCGCGCGGCAGACCGCACGAAAACAAAAGTGACTCTTGTCGCCAATCAGCCGTTGCGAACGCCATTCTCCGACTTTATCGACAGCATTCGTGTCGAAGCCGGTCCGGACGTCGCCGATCAACGGATTGTCGAACTCGTCGAACCTGGCGACCTGGCGATCACTGCCGACATTCCATTAGCGGCATTTGTGGTTGAAAAAGGCGGCGAGGCACTCGATCCACGCGGCGAGCTTTACACGAAAGCCAACGTCGGCGCACGACTGGCAGCCAGAAATTTGATGGACGAACTGCGTGGAGGTGGTGAAATCACCGGCGGGCCATCAAACTTCTCAGCCAAAGATAAGCAAGCCTTTGCCAATCAGCTCGACCGCTGGCTTACGGCCGCAAAACGACGCCTTCAACAACCGAAGTAGCCCTTCCAACATTTTGAATCTGCACTTTCATCAAAAGTCAGCAACGAGAGTCATAACCATGCTCCGAACCCGAATGCTCTGCCAGTTTGCACTCCTGACCTTCGTCGCGTTGACGGCAGTTCCGACCGAAGCGGCCGACCAGGCCAGCCGCCCCAACGTAGTCGTCTTCCTCGTCGACGACATGGGGGTGATGGATACTTCCCTTCCCTTTCTGACGGACGCTGACGGAAACCCAAAGCGACATCCACTCAACGATTTTTATCGAACGCCCGGTATGGAACGGCTCGCCGCCCGCGGAATTCGATTCAACAATTTCTACGCGATGAGCGTTTGCTCGCCGACCCGCATCTCGATCATGACCGGACAGAACGCCGCGAGACATCACGCCACCAACTGGATCAATCCTCGCGGCAACAACCGAGGCCCCTTCGGTCCTCCGGACTGGAACTGGAAAGGCCTCACCAAAGAAAGCATCACGCTGCCGGGGCTCTTGCAGACGGCAGGCTACCGCACGATCCACGTCGGCAAAGGCCACTTTGGTCCGAACGATGCTGTCGGCTCCGAACCGTTGAATCTCGGCTTTGACGTCAACGTTGGCGGAGCGTCGTTCGGTGCTCCTGGCAGCTACTACGCCAAGCTGAAGTTTGGTCTCGGCACCAGGCGAGCACATCACGCCGTCCCACACCTCGACAAGTATCACGGCTCGGAAACATTTCTCACCGAAGCACTCACGATCGAAGCAAAGACACGAGTTACCGACGCTGTAAAGGCGAAGAAACCGTTTTACCTCTACATGTCTCACTACGCCGTTCACGCTCCGTTTGAATCCGATCCTCGCTTCGCGGCTCACTACGAAGATTCGGACAAGCCCAAGAACGCAAAAGCGTTTGCGACGCTGATCGAAGGCATGGATAAGTCCCTCGGCGATCTGCTCGACCACCTGGACGAGTTGGGAGTCGCGGACAATACGCTCGTTCTTTTTCTGGGTGACAACGGCTCCGACGCGCCGCTTGGCCACGAACACGCCGTGGCCTGCGCTGCACCATTGCGAGGCAAGAAGGGTGCTCACTACGAAGGCGGAATGAGAGTTCCCTTCATCGCAGCCTGGGCCAAAGCTGACCCGAAAAATGCCAGCCAGAAGCAATTGCCAATCGCAGTCGACTCTATCCAGAATCAAACCGCGAATGTCACCGACCTGTTTCCCACTATCCTCGATCTGGTCGGACCGAAATCGCCAACTGATCACCCGGTCGATGGCTCCAACCTTAACACCCTGCTCACAGGCAAGGCGGACGCTTCACGCACGGAAGAGTTCCTGATGCACTACCCGCACGCCCCCCACCGCAGCGATTACTGGACCTCGTACCGCAACGGCGACTGGAAAGTGATCTACCACTATTACCCGACGAAGGATTCCGAAGACTCACGGTACCAGCTCTACAATCTCGCTGACGATCCTTATGAATCAACGAATCTTGCCGACTCAAAACCGGATCAATTGCGAGCTTCGATGAAGGGCTTGATCGCTGGTCTGAACAATTACCAGGCTCAGTACCCCGTCGCCAAAGCCGACAGCTCTACGCCAATCATGCCTCTTCTTCCGTGACAGACTCCGCATCTCGCAGGCAGAAACAATGGCAATGGTCTAAGAGTTGTTCTTCTGATCGTGGCAAACCAGGTCGACGACGACGGCTGTTGCCAGGATGGCCACGTCGTCTTCGCCTGAGACGATGTCGATTCCGTAGGTGTCAGTCATCGCGAACATTTTCTTCGATACCGACGCGACCGTTTTTCCGCGCCGAGAGAAATTGTATTCGTGTTTCCAGAAGCTGCCGGTAATTTCGTAGTCGTTCGGGCCTGGCACGTCGAGCGTGAACTTTGAGTTGAACCAAGTGAACTCTTTGACGACCTCCGCGAAGACCGTTCCGTTTCGATGAATTTCGTATTTCGGTTTAAACGACCACATTTTCTGAGCGATGAATGCGATCTCCTCACGAGTGTCAGCATTCTGAAACGACAGTTTGTCCCCCCACGAGAACGCCTTTCCATCGACAAGGTAGACGTCGGCACCATTCTGATCTTTGATCATGAAGTCATCACCAAAAGCAAAGAACTTCTGTCGCATCTGATATCGCATGGCGGTCTCCGGGCGGGTGTGAGTAAGACGTGGCGACGTGCTGAACGATCGATCCACCGGTCGGATCATTCCTGCCTGAAGAATGACCATCTGGACTTCATGCGTCAGTCGCTGCTGCGTTGCATCTTCCAGCAGCCAAGCGTCGCGAGAATCGCAGCGTACAAAGCCAACACTCCGCACGCTTTGCCGATCTGAGTGACGTCGGGAGTTTGCGACGTCAACGCTTCGTGATACGCAATTAAAGACCAGGCATGTGGCGTCGCCAGACTCACGGTTTGCATGATCTCAGGCAACCAGTCTCGTGGCATAAAGCAGCCACTGATTCCCGCCAGCGTGATGACGAGAAAGTTTGCGTAGGCAGAGACCTGCGAGTCCGTTCTGACCAAGGTCGCGATCAATAGTCCCATTCCTGTCGCGGACAAAGATGTGCAGGCCACAATCGGAAACAGCAGCCACGGGTGACTTCCCCAGGACATTCCAAACAACAGCCGTCCGAATAGAAACAGGGCAGCGCTTTGAGCGAGTGAGATCACCAGGAACGGAATCGTCTTGCCAAGGACCAGATCGACCGCTCCAATCGGAGCAATTCTCAGCCGCTTCAACGTGCCAAGCTCTCGTTCTGCAATGAACGATCGCCCCATAATCGGGACCAGAAAGAACGCGAACATAACGGTGTAAGCTGGCACGAGCGTTTGGTAGACGGGGTTACCCGGCTCGGAATCCGTACCTGGCTTGCCGTCATCAGTAGCCGACCCGTTTGTCGTGTCGGTAACCGGCCTTTCGGAAGTCGACGTATTCTGATCAGAAGCCGCATCGTCGGTGCCGATGTCAGAGCCAGCCTCGTCGTCCGCTGAGTTGCCCATGAGCAGATTGGCCACTTTAGACTGAACGGCCGAACGACGCGCTGAGTCGGGCAGTACCGCCTGGAGTGTGCAGAACAATGCAAGCTGCTCAACGACAGACTGAACCATTGCTGCCGCCGGACGGCTGAGAATTCGAATATCAACGTCCGTCAGGTCGATCTTCATGCGAGCTTCGCTGACGTCAAAAATATCCTGCGGCTTCAGTATCTCGACCCTCGACTCGAAGTCTTCGCCGATCACCACCGCCGCAGTAAGGTCTCGATCATTGAGCTGCGTTTCCACTTCGTCCAGCGATGCAACGCGGACAGTTTTGATTCCGTCGATCGCCTGCATTCGATCGATGATCAGACCGGAATGCTGGCTTTCGCAGTTGTCGACGACTCCCAGCTTCAGAAGCTGGTTATCGTTTCGCCACCCCAACAGCCGACCGGTTGACAGACCAAGAATGCAGATAAACGCCATCGGTAGAGCCAACAACACGACGAGCGCTCGCCGGTCTCGCACCAGCAGTAGCAGGTCTTTGCGTGTAATTTCCAGAAATCCCATCTTCAATCCCGCAACCGACGGCCGGTAAGTTCGAGGAAGAGTCGTTCGAGATTTGAATCGTTTGTCGTCACAGACAGAACGCTGCAATTTAGATTCGTTGCGGCGTTTACGATCTGACTAAGCAGCCCGCTGAGGTCCGCATTTTCGCTCGCGTTGACCTTAGTCCGAATGATCGTTGTAAAATCCGCGGCGGCGTTCTGAGTTGGAGGCTCGACGGACGCGACTGCGTCAATCGCGGAAACGTTTGCCGCGAGTTGCGGCGCGTCACCGGTAAACCGTAATCGGATATCGATGGGCAGCTTGCCAAGCAGCGCTTCCTGAGTTCCGCTGGTGACCAGCTCGCCATGATCGATGATCACAACGCGGTCTGAAATGTCCTCGACTTCTTCCATGTAGTGGCTGGCGTAAAGCACAGTCACTCCGTCGTCGCGAAGCTGTCTTACACAATCGAGCAGATAGGCGCGCGATTGTGGATCAACCCCGACGGTTGGTTCGTCAAGCATCAGTAGATTGGGCTCATGGAGCAGTCCGCAGGCAAAATTGAGTCGCCGTTTCATGCCGCCGGAGAATGTCCGGGCGAGGCGATCTGCATTCGCCGTCAGTCCAGCGCGATCCAGCGCGAACTTGATCCGCTGATCCAGTTCCTGGCCTTTGAGCCGGTACAGACGTCCGAAGAACGTCAGATTTTCTTGAGCCGTTAAATCCGGATAAATCGCCAAATCCTGCGGCACGACTCCAAGTTCGGCGGTCAGTGATTTCGACTTTTGCGTGACGGCCTCTCCGCGATAACGAAGCTGGCCGTCGTCTGGCGTCAGCAACCCGGCAATGATCGACATTGTCGTTGTTTTGCCGGCTCCGTTTGGGCCAAGCAGACCGAGCACCTCTCCCGCACGAATATCAAAGCTGAGGTCGTTCACAGCCACGTGGCCGTTGAAACTCTTGCGAATTCGATCAACCTCAAGCAGATTCACGAATGGCTCCTGTGTCAGACCGCGATCGGGTTCCGGTGGCAGTAAATGGAATGCGTCCGACGATTTGGATTGTGTAACTGACTCAACAGACGAGTTCAGATCGAGCCTCACAGTATCTCATCGGAACGAGCATTCGCTGACTGGAACGGACTATTCCGACCGGAGCAATCCTGCGGCTTAAAGTGGCGATGACGCCGCATTGCGCGGTTGCTCTGCCAAGCCAGGTTACGCGGTCTCGTCCCTGGATTGGTGTTCGTGTTTGACCGGTTGGGCAACTCGATCCTTCCTGGCGATTTCTCGAAACGGTAGCATGGGCGCACGCCGATGTTTGATCTGACGCGGCTGCGGATGTCACTGCGACAGTCGCCAACAATGTCGAATCAACATCGTGTCCCACCCCACATTGCTCGTCCGGAGTAGCTTCATCGCCATGACGCCTCAAACCACTCAACGATCTGTTTCAGCCGGGTCATTCCAATTCAGTCGTCTGATCAATGGTCGCCCCCAGAAACGAAGCAGCCTTGTCGAGGCAATGGAAACCGACGAACTGAAAAACTCGACCTGGATGTTCGTCTCGCCACACGACGACGACCTCTGCATCGGAGCTGGTTTGCTGATGCAGGCGGCGGTGCAGGCTGGTGTCGAGGTGCAGGTTGTCATCGTGACGGATGGCTGCCTCGGTTATTGCGGATCAGAGCAAAAAGACGACATCATCGAGATTCGTCGTGATGAAACGCTGCGGTCCTTCGAGGTGCTCGGCATTCCGAATGATCATGTCAACTTCCTGGGTTTCCCTGACGGTGGGCTGACGAGATTCATTGGTCGCCGCCCAGCCAAGGCCGGCGAACCAACGGTCGGCGAGTACACCGGACTGCAGAATGCGTTTACGCATTCGCTGCGAGACCTTCGTCCGTCGCGAGTCTTCGTTCCTACAAAGATGGACCTGCATCCGGACCATCAGATCACTCACAACGAATTGATGATCAGCCTCTTTCACGCGTCCGGAAAAATCTGGCCGGAGCTTGGTGATCCGCTCGACGTTCCCTTGGTCCACGAGATGGCCGTGTACTGCGACTTCCCCGCCGATCCAAATCTCGAAATTGTCGGAGACAACTCAGCATTCGAGGTCAAACTCGAAAGCATCATGGCGTACGAATCGCAATTGCAGATTGCTGAACTCGTCCAGCGGATCCGTGAAGACGGGCCGTATGAATATATTCGGGACGTCGAGTTTCAACTGTATTCACCGAGACGATACCGGTCGTTATTCTCACCGCAGGATTAGTTCTGGTACGAATACGTCAGCGGTTGTGATCTGAAGGGTTAAAGAAAAGCATGTCCGAATCGTTGCGTGGACATTTTCTGATCGCGGCAAAACACCTGCGTGACAGCAATTTCTTTAAGGCTGTTGTGCTGATGCTTGAGCACAACGAAGACGGCGCGATGGGCGTTGTGATCAACCACCCGATGGACGTTAGCGTCTCGTCGGCTCTGTCGAAGCATTTCGAAGAGTCGAAAGCAGGCCAGAGTCTGCTCGCCGGTGGACCGGTTGAAGAAAACGCACTCCTGATTCTGCACAACTCGCTGGACTATGACCAGGAACACGATCCGGTTGTACCAGGAGTCTTTGTCGGAACCAGCCCTGACGTCTTCGAAAAGGTCGTCGAGTCGTCGCTCCAGGATGAGGGGGCAAGCAGCGACTTCCAGTTCCGAATTTACGCTGGATACTCAGGTTGGGGCGAAGGACAGCTCGAGCACGAAATGAGTCGTGGCGACTGGTTCTCCATTCCCGCCAGTGCCAACATGGTCTTCGATCAGCAACCCTACGATGTGTGGGAAGCGGCGACAAAGCAGCTCTTCGAACGGAAGCGAATATTTCCGAACCAGCCACCGAATCCTGAGTGGAACTGACATCTGCGCGAACCTGACCAGGTCGTCGTCAGTTTTGCCAACCTAGTCTCGCTCCCTTTTTAGACACGGAGGCGAGCGGCGGCGGCGTTCACCTCGCAGCGTCTCGTTCCTCGATGACTCGTCGTTGCTCGGCGAGTGACGCAAACACACAGATCGAGATACCCGCCAGCATTCCGCCCGTCACAACCGTTGCGGATTCGACTTCGTTCATGCCGGCCAGCATGCCGCCGGCCGCAGACAGTCCGGTGCCGATCCCAGTGATGATCAACCAGCGGCCAGCTACTTGATTCGCGGCAAACCACGTGTCGTCGTCTCTCATCGTCAACTTAGTTCGCAGACCAAACCAGTTGTTGCGGCCAACCTTGCGTTGGTAAAGCGGTATGCCGGATCCGACAAGCACGGCCGACGTCAGCAAATAAGTTGCGAGAAGAACGATTTGGCCAGCGTTCATTTCAGGCCCCTTGCTATGATGCTCAAGTGTCGCCGATCATCGCTCGCGCGGCACAGGACGAAAGGCTTCGAGTCGTCCTGAAGTCAGGTTGTTGAGATTCAGGTCGTACGGCGTCACGTGTCGTTGACCATTAAAGTTCTGCTGCAGAATGAACGCTCGCGTATCGCCCACGGCATGTACAACGGCGGTGTGATTCGGCATGCCCATGATCGTCCAATACCCAGGCTCGTCGAATCGAGCCGACGTGAACTGAAGAATGTCACCCGGTTGGATTTCAGTAAGTGGGATGCGGTCGCCGAAGGTGTATCCTCTTGGTGGCTCAGCCCCAGCGGCTCGAAGTGCCTGGTCAGCAAGGTCCCAGCATTCGCCTCGTCCGACTCTCTTGCCAACGTTATCCGCCGCGAAGTTAACAACTTCTCGTTGGATTTCAGAGATCGGTCCTCGAGGCGTACGAGGAACAGTCGTTCCTTCAGCGTTTGCTTCCGTCGCGGCTCCGACGGCTTCCAGAACCGACTTATCCTGCCGTTGCTGCTGGCTCGTCGAGCGAACATTTCGACTCTCAGATTTGCTGCGACGAACCTTGCCGCCACTTCCTTTTATGGTCTCGGAACCGGGAGCAAGCTTGATCTCTTTTTTACTGCCGTCTTTCTTTCCGGCTTTATCTGAGTCCGACTTTCCATCCTTGGCCGTTTCCTCTGGCTCCGTGTCTTTCAAGTATTCAGGAATCGGATCGGGCCGCTTCTCAAGCTGCACAGTTTCTGAGAAGTAGACTTTTGCACTATCGAGCAACGTGACCTGAAGGCTGACTCCGCCTCGATTTTTGTAGTCAACGCTCAGCAACGCTCCGGCGTCGGTTTCAGTGGCCGTCGTAAAGCGGCGAACTTCGGACGGTCGCATCGCGATACGTGCCTTGGATCGCCCGGCCGCCGCCCGCACCTTCCTGTCAACGATTCCCCCGACCCCAGACTCCTTCTTCAGCATATCGAAGGCCATTTTTTCGATGGCCCGCAGGACTCCGTCGATTTCGGCATCTTTCGCAGAGCGGCTGCTTTCTCGCACGACGACCAACACCTGGTCAATCTTTTGTCGACGAGCAGCCCGGGCTGCCTCATGAACGGCCAACTCCAAAGGCACCGAAGCCGATGCGGCGACAGTCATCATGAGCAGAGCAATGATTGCTCCAAAACCGGCGGTCAGTTGTTTCCGTTCAAACACTGGTCATCTCCAACAGAATTGCCCAAGGTCTCATCGCGTCACATTTGATCGTCATTTGAACGCAGATTGTAACGCCACTCAATTGTTTCGTGCGTTTCTCGGAAGTTTTCGGACAGATATCCAACACAATCTTCGATGTCGCACAGATGTTTGAGCGGTCGCCATCAATTATCGTCTCCAACGGAACCTGTGCGTGCCTGGCAAATGTCTTGTTATGAAACGGGTTTCAATGCTCAGTATCAACAGAGAAAACGTGTAATTTTGCCGTGTCCGAGGCCTCAATGAGATCAGCAGTGCGTGAACTTCCGTGGCAATGTAGCGATCAAACTATCCAGCTCGGCGGGTTTCCGTTGATCATGGGAATCGTCAATGTCACTCCGGACAGTTTTTCCGACGGCGGAAACTTTCTGGAGCGAAATGCGGCAGTTGATCACGCGTTGAAACTCGCCGACGACGGGGCGGACATTCTGGACATCGGCGGCGAGTCCACGCGTCCCAACGCTGAACGGGTTTCAGTCGACGAAGAACTCCGCCGAGTCATCGCTGTCGTTGCTCAGGTTCGACAAGCCACTGACCGGCTGATCTCGATCGACACGACAAAAGCCGAAGTCGCCAGACAGGCACTCGCCGCCGGAGCAGACATCGTCAACGACATCTCCGGCCTTACCTTCGAACCAAATATCGTCGACGTCTGTGCCGAGTCTGACTGCGGCGTGATCTGCATGCATATTCTGGGCACTCCACAAACCATGCAGGCCGATCCGCATTACGACAACGTGGTTTCCGACGTCTGCGATTTTCTTTCGACCCGCTTGAATGCGTTGGAAGAAGCGGGAATCGCACGTGACCGAGTTGTCACCGACCCAGGCATCGGCTTCGGAAAAACTGCGCAGCACAATGTCGATCTGCTATCGAACATCGCTGCCCTGCGTGACCTCAATCGCCCCGTCCTGATCGGCCACTCTCGCAAACGCTTCCTCGCCAAAGTCCTCGGCCGCCCAGTCGAAGAACGCACGTTTGGAACCATCGGAGTCGCCATCGCCGTCGCCGCTCAAGGCGCCGATATGATCCGAGTCCACGACGTCCGCGAAACCCGCGACGCCCTCCTCGCCTGGCACGCAATCGTCAACTCGTGAGCAAACTCGGCAAACAGGTCGACCGCAATTCCTCAGGCCGGTCGAGTTGTTCGCAACCATGTAATTCGCCCCGCGGCCTGCGGGAAGATGCAAGAGTCCGTTTCCGGCAATCAAATTAAATTTCGATTGTTGAAACTGGGAACTTGAATTCGTGAGGTAACGACGCAGGCCTTCGTGCTGCGTTGCAGAAAGTGGAGCGAAGCCGCCTGCCGAAAGAATTCGATTTCTTCCGTGAGTATTCATCGAACCTCACCTACCGGAGTCGCATTATGGAATCGGGCCAGCTTCCTGAATCGTCAGCGGTTGCTAAACAGTCACGGCATCGTTCGCTCAGACGGATGCTTTACTCGCAAAATCCGTTCTATCTCTTGAGCGTCTGCTTCGTCCTGCACGGCACGGGAATCTGGTACCGAGCGAACGCGGGCACTCACTCCCCGTGGATTCTGACCGGAATCATCGGTGCCTACATCGTCATGATGGCTGGCGTCGGCTTTGCCATCGTGAAATGGGGGCAGGTCTGGGATGACGCACGGTCTATCCTGTTGATCCTGCTCGCTTTGTTTCTTGAACTCGGAATGACTGCGGACGATGTGATCATCGGCGACCGAAGTACAGGCCGAGCAATGGCGTTCGTGGCGTGGCTGATGTCCGTAGCCGTTGCTGAATTTATTTTGATCGGGCTTCGAATTCGCCTGAAGTCGCTCTATCGAATTCCTTTCCACCTGTTTCTAGGTCTGATCCTGCTGTATCCGGTCGTGATCGTACACGGCAATTACCCACACAATGCCGAGCACAACAACTGGACGATTCTCCTTTTTCCGATCATCGCTGCAGGAATCATTCTGTCGCTGATACCAGCCGTTCGGCGAGGAGCCAGCTATGTCAAAAACAACGGCACACCGTGGTTATGGCCGCTTTATCCGTGGTCGCTTTTCGTCTTCCTGATCGCGATCGTCGTGTTCCGCTCTTACGCGCTGTGCCTTTCGTTTGATCCGGTGCTAGACATCTCGTGGCACGCCGCACTGCAATTACAAAACTGCTTTGGCGGAATCTATCTCGCGCCGATCGTGCTTGCTGTCAGCGTCCTTTGCCTGGAAGGTCACCTGTCCACAAAAAGCGAAACCGTTCGGCGTGTCGGATTGCTGTTGCCATTTTCTGCGATGTATCTCGCATGGTCAGGCCAAAGCGACGGCACCTTGTATGTGCGAGTCGTGGAGCAGGTCACACAGCAGTTCGCGTCGCCACTTTGATTCATCCGCCCGGGACTTCGCCAGCGTTTCGTTCTTGTGGTAACCCTTGTCGCCGACGACCTCTTTGATCACCGCTTCGCTGTCGGACTGTTGCAGGTTGCCTTGGGCAGTGTTGACACTGTCCAGCAGCGTGTTGCCGTCGGACTCGTTGCCGTAATAGATCTCGGCGGACAGGATCGCTTCGGTTTCCAGGTCGACCGTGTGTTCCTGCTTGTACGACAAGTGCGTGTGCCCCTTCTTCATTTTCATGATGCGGGCGTCAGGGTCGCTTGAGCTTTGCCAGTCCTGATTGGAAACCTTCTTGCCTTTGCGTTTTCGATCGAACTTTCGCAGGTCATCGTCGTTCTTGATCTCGACGCCGTCAGCTTCGGCCAACTGGCGGACGAATGCTTCCCAGTCCTCGCCGGTGTCCTTGCGAACGATCGACTTCATTGCCGCGTTGGCTTCCAGCAGAGTCGAATCAACGCCGACGGTCTTACCTTTCAGTAGCCCGTGCTTTTCGACCAGCGATAACACGAACGCAAAGACCTGCTCGAACGCTTCCAGAGGAAGACGCTGACGGATGCGCGTCAGGCTCGAATGCTCAGGCGTGTTCTCATGCAATTCGTACCCGAGAAATTTCCGCAGCGACAGACTGTCCCGGCAACGCCAGGCGATGCCTCGCTGCGAATCGATTCCCTCGAAGTACCCCACAAAGATCATGCGGAAATAAACGCCTGGCGGAATGCCTGGACGACCACCTTCTTTGTAAAACGGCTCGCACAGCGACTCGGCAAAGTTGTCAAACTCCCCGTCACGGAGCACACGATTCAGGGCGTCGTAAAACACATGCCCGATCGACGCCGGCAACTTCGCCGTCGCCACCCACAACTCCTGCTGCCGCTCCGAACGACGCTCACCAAGAGCCATCAGTCATCCTCCATCGCTCAATATCAAGACACCGAGCAGGATAGCGCGAACGCATCTTCTGACCAGGTCAGTCGGCCGAGTTTTTCAACGGGCTGCTAACGGTAACTCTCGCCGTTTATGTTTTTACGTGTGCTGTAATCCGACGAGTTCGCAACAGCGAGATTGCCTTGTCGACGAGTCTCGTGTTACTCGCCTTTCTCGAACCAGCCGCCGCTGGTTTCCCCGGGTTCGCAAATCCATCATCGATACACCTTCTTCTAGCCGCCGGAATTCAGGTTTGGGCAGGCTGGAAGCGAAGGTCCTCGGTGAAGGTTTTAGCTGGGGGCTTATGCTGCGTCGTCATGGCCAGGTCTTTAGTCCCGGTCGATGAGGAATTTTTACGCGACGTATCAAGTTGGTATCTCACATTGGCGGCGATCCTTTTCGTCGGCCTGAGAATGAACGACTCATTTGCCCAGTTTCTCAGACACGTCGCCGCCTGGCTTCTGATGGTCACGTGCCTTGCCGTTCCCATGTCGTCCGAAGTCGGCCTTCCGAAGCTCGATAGTCTGCAGATGGCCATGCACATGGTGGGAACGTCCGCCGCCTCCCTACTCCTTGCATGGCGCACGCGCCTTGTTCAATTTCAGACGGCGGCAATTCTGAATACAGGGGCAACAACGCTGGCAGGATCTATTCGTCTGGTTCAGATTCTACTTCGACTTCCCGGCGGAAAAGGCATTCTCTGGGCAATCGGTGGTCTGATCTGGCTCGCAATGGCGGCTATTATTAGTGCCCGCAAAGCGCGAGCAACCGTCTCGCCGCAGCCTCCGCCGAGCGACACACCGGGACTAGCAGCCCCAGAAGTGTGATTCGAGAGTAAGTTCTTCAGAAGCAGGTTCGCGAATTCACCTTGCGGCAGTTGCGCAGTCGTTGAACTGGCAGAGTCGCAAGGGGACCGGCCTGTCCCGCACTGGGCATCACCTCACACAATGTCCACGACGCACTGCAGCTTTTTTACAAAACGAAACTTGACTTTCACATTATGAATGTCGAATGTGCCTCAAATCTTAACATTATTAATAGTCGCTTGAGGAATATTTGTGCCCGGTCGAGCATGGTTTGAGTTTCTGGGGGATGAGGATCTGGCGTTTGTCAGGCGTTTTGTGCTGGCATCGGGGTCTTTGAAAGAGGTCGCCAAGCAGTACGGCGTGACCTACCCGACGATCCGACTCCGGCTTGATCGGCTGATTACAAAGATCGAGGTCGTCGAGCAGAACTCCGAGGTTTCGGAATTCGAACGTCTGCTGCGAGCACAGTTCGCCGACCAGAAGCTCAGCCACGAAACATTCAAGTTGTTGCTGTCAGCTCATCTGAAAGAACAGGAAAAGTCACATGACCAATCGGAATCTGCTTAACGCAACACTGGCACTCTTCCTGACCGGCGCGGTTGCGATTGCCGAGGACCAGGTGACGACGATTCGGTGGTCGGAACTGCAAGGGACTGGCCAGCTTCCGTCTGGCGAAATCGTGCAGCCGCCGAGCGAAAGCTCTCAGCCTAGCGAAGAAGAATTGCTCATCAGCAACGAGACTGGTCAACCTTTGACGACAAGACTGGTGACGATCGAAGAGCCTCGCATTTCAAAATTCAACTACAAGGTGCAAGGACGCATCCGCTACGAAGGCGTCGAACAGCCTGGCTATCTGGAAATGTGGAATCACTTTGCCGATGGCGGAGGTCCGTACTTCACGAAGACTCTGTCCGCCAGCGGGCCGATGGGCGTGATTCATGGATCATCGGTCCCGCGTGATTTCGTGCTCCCTTTTCGAAGCAGCTCGCGATCCGGCACGCCGACGAAGCTGGAGATCAACCTGGTCATCCCCGCGAACGGCAAGGTCTGGATCAGCCCTCTTCGAATTTCAGAATCTGATGAAAACGAATGGGGTGATGCCAGAACCGCGGAAGGAGCCTGGTGGGGCAACCGGACTGCGGCGTGGCTCAGTGCGATATTGGGCCCCTTGATTGGAATCATGGGAGCCATTGTCGGCACACTGAGTGGATTAGGCCGAGGCAGAAGAATCGCGATTGGAATCTGCTGGTTCTCCGTGGTCTTTGGATGTATTTGCCTTGCCGCCGGATTGATTGCGGTGGGGACTTCGCAGCCGCACGTTGTTTACTTCCCCTTGCTGCTGATCGGATTTTTGAGCACGGTCATCATGAGCAGCATCCTGCCGACCGTTCGTAAGCGGTTTGAAGATGCGGAACTTCATCGCATGAACGCGATGGATGCCAGCGCTGTTTGACGAGCGTCGTTCAGAACGTCCCGCCGTTCTGCGTCAGCGACTTCTGATTCGAGGTGCTTGTCGAGTAACATCGACGGCTCACCCGCTTCGTCGCCTGCAGGACCGTACGATATGCGATGCGCGATACTTCTCGGCATTAGCTGGCTCGTTATGTGGAACGCTCCCGAGTTATCGGCCGAGGTCGATTACCTCGCCGAAGTGAAGCCGCTGCTGCTCAAACATTGCGGGGCGTGTCACGGCCCGATTCGCCAGAAGGGCGGGTTGCGTCTCGACACGGCAGCAGCGATCAGGACCGGTGGCGAAAGCGGGACAGCGGTTTCGCTGACTGCTCCAATGGAAAGCCTGATGCTTGGCGTGTTGACGGGCGACGCCGGATTCATGATGCCGCCAGAGGGCGAAGGCGAACGTCTGTCGGAAGCCGAAATTGCCATTATTGCTGCGTGGATCAAAGAAGGTGCTCCCGCGCCAGTCGACGAGGAGCCGCAAGCCGATCCAAAGGACTACTGGTCGTATCAGCCGATCGCGCAGCCCCAGGTGTCACATGACGCTGAGGACTCATGGAGCCACAACTCGGTAGACAGGTTCATCCGCCAAAAACACTTAGAGCTGAACCTTCAACCGGTTGGTGACGCTCCTCCTGCCGTGTTGCTGCGGCGTGTCTTTCTGGATCTGATCGGCCTTCCGCCGACTCGGGAAGAGCTTCACGCGTTTCTGGCAGACCCGTCCGCAGATGCCTACGCCGCGATTGTCGATGGCCTTTTGTCACGACCCCAGTACGGCGAACGCTGGGGACGCCACTGGATGGACGTCTGGCGGTACAGCGACTGGTACGGTCGTCGAGCCAGCAACGAAATGCGTTACAGCCAGCGGCACATCTGGAAGTGGCGAAACTGGATCATCGAATCACTGAACGATGACAAGGGGTACGACCAGATGGTGCGCGAGATGCTCGCCGCCGACGAGATCGCCCCCACCGATACAAACACGCTTCGAGCGACGGGGTTCCTCGGTCGCAACTGGTACAAGTTCGACCGCAACGTCTGGCTGTTCGAAACCGTCGAGCAGACAAGTCAGGCGTTTCTCGGCCTCACGCTTCGTTGCTGCCGATGTCATGACCACAAGTACGATCCAATTTCGCAATTGGACTACTACCGCTTTCGAGCCTTCTTCGAGCCGCACGACGTTCGAACCGATCCGCTGTCAGCAGGCAGCGGGGTCATCCAGGATCAAACGCTCGGCGAGTTCCCTGTCGATGGTTTATCGCGGATTTACGATAAGACGATCGATGCACCGACCTGGCTGTTTGAACGTGGCAACGATCGATCCCCCGACGAGTCTCAACCGATCAGTCCGGCTGTCCCGGCATCGCTCGGGGTCGAGTTGGCTGAGATTCGTCCCGTGCAGTTGCCCGCCGAAGCCTGGTATCCCGCTTTGCAGAGTGGCTACACACAAAGCTTGATCAACGTAGCGGAAGCGGATGTCGCAGCAGCCGAATCTCAGCTTGAGAAGGTTCAAGGAGACCTGAAGCTCGCCGCAGGTAAACTGGCTGTTGCTGTTGCCAGTTCTGAATCGAAGAAGGCTGCCGAACCTGAAAACACGAATTCCGTTGAGGAACCATTCTTCCATGATGACTTCGCATTACCGCGGCCTGAAACTTGGAAAACACTCAACGGCGACTGGAAATACGAGGGCGGGCATCTTACTCAGAAATCGGTCACCAGCTTCGCGACGGTGGTCACCACGAAGAACCACCCCAAAGATTTTCAAATAAAGGTTCGCTACCGAACACTTTCGCCAGGTGGTTACCGATCTGTCGGATTCAGTTTTGACTTCGTCGACAAGGGCAACTCACAGGACGTCTACACGAGCACCGGGGACACTCGTCAGAGTATTCAGGCTTTTCATCGAACGGCAGGCAAACAGGTTTACCCGCGTGCGGGCATTGTTCCGGTCAAGCTGAAGGTTGGTGACGAAACGCTTGTGGAAGTCACAGTGCGAGGACCGTTGTTGAACATCCGCCTGAACGGCGAACTGAAACTCGAATACGTGATGCCCGAGGCTCGGCGAGACGGAAAATTCGCCTTGTGGGTTCACAACGGTGCGGCCGAGTTTCTTGAGTTGGAGATTCTGGAACTGCGAGAAAGCATCGATGACCTGCGACGGAAGCAACTCGAAGCCGAGCACGCAGTCGCCGTTCAGAAACAACGAATTTCGTTAGCCAGACTCCAGGTTGAGTCGCTACGGGCTCGCATCACCGCGGAGCAAGCTCAGCACTCGCAGCCACCGGCCGATAACTCGACAGAGCTGGCGGCACTTGCGGCTGCTGCAGAACGTAAAGTTGCGATTGCTCAAGCCGAAATCGAAGTGCTGATCGCAGGGCAACAAGTTGACCTGGTGAACCAGGCTCGAAGTCGAACTGAGCCCAAGGCAGACTCAAAACTGCCGGACGAATCGGCGGCTGATAAGAAGCTTGCCGCCGCAAAGAAAAAACTGGTCGCCGCAGTCGACGCGGAAAACCTCAAAGAAGCAAAGTACGAACCAATTGGGGCGACGTACCCAAAAACCAGCACAGGACGCCGATCCGCTTTGGCAGCGTGGATTACCGACGCTCGAAATCCGCGCACGGCGAGAGTCGCTGCTAACCACATCTGGCTGCGGCATTTCGGCGAAGCCATCGTTCCGTCCGTCGAGAACTTCGGTCTGAATGGGAAGCAGCCTTCGCACCCAGAATTACTCGACTGGCTGGCTTCGGAACTTGTCGGGAATGATTGGTCGATGAAACATCTTCACCGTCAGATTGTCCTTTCACGGACCTACCGTCTTAGCTCGGCCGCGGCGGAAACTTCTCCGAACCGCAAGACTGATCCAGAGAACCTGTTTCTGTGGCGAGCTAACTCGCGACGCATGGAAGCAGAAGTGGTCCGCGATTGTGTGCTGGCCTCTGCAGGCAAGCTCGACCTGACGCGAGGTGGCCCAGACATCGCTCACACCGAAGGCGCAAAGTCGCTCAGACGCAGCTTGTACTTTCGCATCACGCCGGACGATCGCATGAAGTTTCTGGAATTGTTCGACGTCGCCAATCCCAACGCCTGTTACCGCCGCAGCGACAGCGTGGTGCCTCAACAGGCGCTCGCCCTGACAAACAGTGCGTTACCGCTTGAAATGTCCCGGCACCTGGCGAGGCAGCTTGTTGAAGCGACGGCTAATGAAAACGGCAACGTTGCGAATCAGCAATTCATCGCCGCCGCGTTTGAACAAACGATGTCCCGCCAGCCAACAACGGCCGAATTCCGGTTCTGTCGGCAGTTCCTTGATCGACAGACTCAGGTACTGGGGTCTGCGAAACTCACCGCTTTCCCGGGGGCGACTGTCGCGAAAGTTCCACCGTCGGCGGACAATGAATTGAGGGCCAAAGAAAATCTGGTTCACGTTCTGTATTGCCACAACGATTTCGTCACGATCCGATAGCACATCGTTCACACGACAAATCAAAACACGCAGCTCAACCGAGACCTGACCATGATCAACTTGCTTCCCAGCGAACGCGTATCCCGCCGAGGATTCCTCGGAAATTGCGGAACGGGAGTTACTGGTCTGGCTTTAGGAGCCATGCTCGCACAAGACAAGGACCTAGCTGCCGGTTCGCAGACGCTGCCAACTGGTCTGCCGAAGATCGCTCCGAAAGCGAAGAGCGTAATCTGGTACTTCATGCTCGGAGGAACCAGCCACATGGAGAGCTTCGATCCAAAACCGAAGCTCAACGAATTCGCCGGCAAGACGGTCGACGAGTCGCCATTTGGGAAGTCCGTACTCGAGTCTGAGTTTTACCGGAAAAACGTTCGAGACTTTGCCGGGACACCGCGAGCTTTGATGGCGAAGCTCTATCCGCTGCAGAAAGGTTTTCAGAAACGTGGCGAGAGTGGCATCGAAGTCAGCGACTGGTGGCCGCACGTCGGAAGCTGCATCGACGACTTGTCTGTCGTGCGGTCAATGTGGACGACAGACAACGATCACGCCGCACAACTTCAGTTTCATACGGGCCGCCATATCTTTGATGGCTTTTATCCATCGATCGGGTCCTGGGTTCACTACGGGCTGGGGTCGCTGAACAACAACCTGCCCAGTTTTGTGGTCATGGGACCGCCGCCTGGAGATTGCTGCGGCGGAAAGGGCGCACACGACGGCAGCTATCTCGGCCCGGAACATTCCGGAGTGCGGCTCAATGTTCAACCTGACAAAGCCCTGCCATTTGGCTCACCCGGTTCGGATGTCTTCGTCGAAGAACGACGCGGACAGCTCGACCTGCTGCAGCAACTGTCCGGCGAAACTGCAATCAACTACCCCGACGATGCGGCGCTGCGAGCACGAATAAAGTCTTACGAACTGGCATTCAGGATGCAGATGGCCGTTCCCGAAGTCGTCAATCTGGAACGCGAGACGTCAGCCACTCAGGAGTCGTACGGCTTGAACGATGCATCCACAAAGACGGTCGGCCGACAGAGCCTTGTCGCGCGAAGACTGGTCGAACGCGGCGTACGTTTCGTGCAGATTTACGACGACGGCTGGGACGCTCACAGCAAGCTGATCGCCAATCACACGACCCGATCAAAAGCCGTCGACAAGCCAATTGCCGGTTTGCTGAAAGACCTTAAACAGCGAGGTTTGCTCGACGAAACGCTCGTCGTATGGGGAACGGAGTTCGGAAGAACACCCGGAGCTGAAAAATCCGATGGACGAGACCATCACCCATACGGCTTCTCGATCTGGATGGCGGGCGGCGGAATCAAAGGCGGGACAGTCCACGGAGCCACCGACGAAATCGGCTTTCACGCGGTCGAAGATCGACATTACGTGACCGACGCGCACGCCACCGTGTTGCACCAACTCGGTCTGAACCCTCGCGACCTGGAAATCCCCGGCCGCAAGCGACTAGATATCGATTTCGGAAAACCGATCGACGCAATCATCGCCTGATCGCTCGTCACCTGCCTGCAATGAAGAAACCCGCGAAGAGCAAAGACTCAAAACTTTGCCCCACGCGGGTTTTGAATTTCCGTACTTAGAGTTCCAGCGGCTTCTTAACACTTCAGACGAGAGTCGGAACTTCGTAGCCGGTCCGGTACTGACGTTTGAGAAACTCGTTAGCCGACGCTGAGTTTTCACCAACGAAGATTTCCTTTTCGACATCAACATTCAGCATCGGACTGAGTTTGATCTGAGAGCTGGCGATGTCGATGCCGTGCGCTCCGAGATGTTTTTCAGTTTCACCGAGCAGGCTGCTCCACACCCCGCGGTCGCCGTTGACTTCCTTCGCGGCTTCGTGAGTGAATGTGTCGCCGGCTCGGAAGGCAATGTTTGCAAGGTTGCACCAGCCAGTCGAAAGGTGGCCAACCTTCACTTCGGTGTTAAGTGACGAAGCATTTCGTGAACGAACAGCATCGATGAAGTTTGCCTGATGGAGACCGTTACCGCCCTTCCCTTTGAAGGACTTGATCTTCTTGCCGTCCTTGTCGAATGCCGCACCACTGCCGCGCTGCCCTTCGAAACGTCCGCCTTCGCAATAGGCAATGTATCCACTGCCTGGACCAGGATGCTTTGCCGAGCCTCGTTTGCCTGGCGTTTCGGTCAGGTTGCTTAGACCAATCACAACCGGAATCGAGCCGGTGTCAAAGTAAACAAAGTGGACGTTTGGAGTGTCGCCGGCATCGTTCCAGGCAACTCGGCCACCGCCGCCAAAGATCCGTTTCGGCAACGCGACCTTGTCCTGAAACACGTTGTTGCGAAGGTCGTCGAGAACGTGAACACCCCAGTTGCCCATTTCGCCCGAACCGGTGTTCCAGTCCCAGTGCCAGTCATACTGAAGTTTGTTCCGGTAGATCGGTTGGTCCTGAGCAGGCCCCAGCCAGAGATCGTAGTTGACCTTGGAGTCAATCTTCAGCGGCGTCTTCGTCTTGCCAATTGCTCCTCGCACGCCGTAGCGGTTGACTCGAGCGGAAACAATTTCGCCGAGCCCCTTTTCTTCGTGCAGGAACTTTTTGATCTCAGCCTGCATCGGATCGGACCGCTGCTGAGTACCTACCTGGCAGATGCGATTGTGTTTTCGAGCGGCCGCGACGGTCTGCTGACCTTCCCACTGGCTGTGCGACAGCGGCTTTTCGACATAAACGTCTTTGCCGGCTTCCATCGCCCAGATCGCGGCCAGACAGTGCCAGTGGTTGCATGTTGCAACCACGACCGCGTCGACTCCGTCGTCATCGAGCAGGTCCCGAAGATCAGCATAGCCCTTCGCTTTGGGGTATCGTTTTTTTGTGGCCGCAACACGACCGCCGTCAGGATCGCACAAAGCCGTAATCTTCACGCCGTCGATTTTGTCGAACATTCCCATCAACTGGTTGGCTCGCCCACCGCAACTGATGAATCCGAGATTAATCTCCTCGTTCGCGCTGGCGGCAAAAGAGCGGTCCGATGAAGTGGCGAGAAACGCTCCGGCAGCAATTCCGGACTGGATAAACTGGCGGCGGGTCGATTGAATCATGGTCTATGTCCCGTTCAAAAGCGTGATCTTCTGGAATGATGAAGTTTACGAGCAGCGAATAATACCAGCTTGATTGCAGAATCTGCACCGATCAGCAATCCCGGTCATGGGCAACTCTTCACGCCCGGTCCAAGCCCGTACCGGTTGCCACCGTCGATGCATGTGTTGGCACGACAACTTGCGAACAAGTACCTTGCCCTGCCCTTTGAATCTTTCACGAAGACGCAATGAGTTTCTGAATGCGAACGTTTCTCTATGAGTTCTGGCTGTTCGGAATCAAGTTGGCCTCTTCCAGCATCTTTGGTGGATACCTGCTGTTTCTGATCATGGTTACGCACTTCTGGTACTCGATCGATGGCTTGTACCGAAACGATTTCCTGTTCCTGGCGGCGGTGGGATTTCAAATCGTGCTGCTGGTATTTCGGCTGGAGTCGTTTCGTGAAGCGGCCGTGATCATGATCTTTCATGTCGTGGCCACATTCATGGAGCTGTTCAAAACGTCGGACGCGATCAATGCCTGGCACTATCCCGGCGAAGCATACGTCCGGCTGGGCAACGTCCCATTGTTTGCCGGGTTCATGTACAGCGCCGTCGGCAGTTACATGGCACGAGTTTCTCGCATCCTGGACTTTCGCTTTACGAATGCTCCACCGACATGGGCGTCGTTCGTCCTTGCAATGTTGATCTACGCGAACTTTTTCACGCACCATTACATCGTCGACATCCGCAACTTTCTGCTGCTGGGATCTGTCGTGCTCTACGGTCGCTGCGTTATCTATTTCCGAATGGACAAAGTCCACCGACACATGCCGCTAATGCTCGCTCAGTTCTTTACCGCAATCATCATCTGGTTCGCAGAAAACGTGGCGACGTACTCGCGAGTGTGGGTCTACCCCAACCAGACCGGCGAGTGGCAAATGGTCCCCTTCAATAAACTGGTCGCGTGGTACCTGCTGCTGACACTGAGCTTCGTTCTGGTGACGATCGTCCATCCGCTCAAGCCGATGATTAAAGACGCGGAAACGCCGGCTGAAGGCGAATGAGCCGCGAAATCTACGACTTCGATTCCGTCGCGACGATGATCGCTTTTCCGTCTTTGCCGATTGGTGCGAAGCTCAACGCCTCAACCGGGCAGACGTCGATGCACCCTCCGCAACCGATGCATGGTGTCTCGGTCAGTCCAAACGAGACTTCGATCGGCTTCTTATCTTTGTGAGCATAGGCGGCCACGTCGATTCCCATCGGGCAGGCTTCCGTGCAGACTCCCAGCCCGCGGCATTTGTCATTGGGGACGACGGCAAACTTGCTGCGTGAGAAGCGGCCGAACAGTTTCATTCCCTGAGCCATCGGGCAGCCGTATCGACACCAGACCCGAGTACCGAAAATGGGATAAGCACCGACTCCGACGACTGATCCGAAAACGAAATCGATAATCAGATCCTGAGTTGACTGCATGGCGTCTAAGGCGTTTGTCGCGCTGAAGAATTTCATTCCGTCAAGCAGCAACATGACTCCGAAGACGACCGCAAAGCCCAGACAGATAAACTGAATGACTTCGAGCTTCTCTGAAGTTTTTCCACGAGGCGTGTAAAGCCGCACCCACTTCTGGCCCCAAGGCAGGACGCCAACAGTTTCAGCAAGGTTGCCGCAGGCACAGAACCAACTGCAGTAACGTTTGCCAAAGAACCAGACGGCGACCGGGATCACCAGAAACATGTAGACGGCCAGGCCCGGACTTGTGAACGCGGGAAAAACGTAAACGTGTGCGGCTTTGGTGGCGACGCGGCCGGGATCGTTGAAGAATCCGCCGTCCTGACGAAGTCCAGGCAGCACGTACGGTGCGAAGTAGAAGGCCACAAATTGCACGATCAGAATCGACCGGAATTTGTTTCGCTGGTATGTCGAGAGCGGACCTTTCTTCTTGCTTCGCTGATACTGATTTCGGTTCGAAATCAGCACCCAGAGGCACGTGCCGCAGACAAGTCCCGTGTAAACAGTGCCGTACCAGAAGCCGGGGCTTTTGCCGAGCACGTGAAAGGTTGTGAGATCACCATCCGGTCCCAACAGCCAGTACGGATATTTGTGGATCACGTAGAAAATCAGGACCGCCGGAAAGAACACCACCAGAAACAGTTTCTCGTTCAAGCTCCGTTGATCCGACTTCTTAACGGCCATCGATTGATCCCTTCGGTTACCGAAACTGCGGCGTGAACTCGCACCAGCGAGCGCTTCTGGTCAACTGGACGCTGCCGCTGCGAAATCCTTACACGAAAACCGGAGTTCCGGAGTTTTGAGCAACCGGCGCTACTCTGGCCGTTTCCAAGGGAGCAACTGTAGGTCGCTGCAGAATGGTGAGGCTGGCAGCCCGGCCTGGTTATAGAGATTGGCATTGGATGGGGCTCCGCTGCACGCATAGCGGACGGCTCTGGGGTTTGTGACCGCGCTGCTACGAACGAGGACCGTTGAGCCATCGATCCTTCCTTTCGCGGGGTACCATTTGCCAGATTTATCTGCGATCTCAAAGTGGGCGAGCTCGTCGTCCGGTATTGGTTTCACCGAATTGAGACCGTCCTTGTGAGCGATCATTAATCCGGCGTCAGCGTGTGTGAATTCGACCCGAATTCCATCGTTTTCAATCGTCGCGGACTTGAACAAAGGCCCGCTGAACGCAACTTTTTGTCCGTAGTCATTTGCCAGTGCCCATCGAGCGAGACGATTGCCGACATCGAGTTTGTTGGCCGGATGAATGTCAGTATCAGGCAGGTCGATCGTGACAGCCATCCCCGTGTGTTTAATGACGAGACTGCGGCGTTGTTCTTCACGCAGACGAATCCAGCCCGTGGCTGTTTCGCTGAAAGGCGGCAACTGTACAAAGTAGAAAGGAAGCTCTCGCCTCTCCCATTCGTCACGCCAGCCCTCAACGAGAGCCCGCATCTTTTGCTGATAGTTGCGAGGGTCTTCGCCGCGTCCGGCATTCGACTCGCCCTGGTACCAGACAAATCCCCGCACCGCGTAAGGAGCAATTGGCGCGACGCGGGCGTTAAAGATTCGTCCCGGCATTCCCGCCGTATTTCGAACGACCACTCCCCCTGTAATTCCGGCAAGTTCATCGAGCTTGTTCTGCTCGGCAAGCGACAAAATGGGCCGCAGAGATTCATACTTTTCTAATTGTGATCGCGGTATGAATCCTTCGATCGGCTTACCACCCCACGATCCCTCAATGATGCCGACCGGTACTCCGAGTCCGGCGTGTAGCTTGCGAGCGAAAAAGTAAGCGACCGCGGACTGTCGGCGTCGGTTTGCAGCAGTGTCGACCTGCCAGGCCGACATCTTCTGACGCTGTGTCAGCGGTTCAGGAGAATCAGGTTCGTCAATTCGGATTACGCGAATATCGTCAGTACTGGGTGCCTCGATAATCTCTCGAAATGTCGGAATTTTTCGAGCACAGGCTTCGAGCGTCATCTGCATGTTTGATTGACCGCTCGCATACCACACTTCGCCGACCAGAACGTTCTGAAACTCCAGGCGTTGTGCTCCGGACTCGACAATGAATCTCTTGCCTTCGGCATCTGATTCGAGCGGCGTCAGGTCGAGTCGCCAAGAGCCATCGCGTGAAGCCTGAACGGTTTTTGATTGGCCGTCGAAATGGACGGTCACTTTTTCGCCAGCCGACGCCGTTCCCCACACTGGCAACTTCACGCCCTGCTGCAGAACGGCATTGTCTGTGAAGACGTCGGCAACACGCAGATTCTGAACGCGAGGCACGGGTCGCGTCCCTTGCCCGACCGGTGCGTCTTTTTGTCTGTACATCCCTTTTGGCATGTACCTGGCAACGTCGCGCAGCGCGATCACTGTGCATTTCTCGTCAGCAAGGTGCTGCAAGTAACGTTCAAATTTCTCGGGAGTCGTTGACACCCACGGATGAGGCGAGTCGGGAATGCCGTGGAAGGTCATGACAGCGATTTTGCCATCCCTTGCCAGCGCCGTTGCTTCGACAAACTGTTCGAAAGTGCTGCCCGGCTTGCCATCAAAGGCCTGTGGCATCAGCAGTGCGTCGTCCTTCGCAGGATCAAACGCACGAGCACCGCCTGCTCGTGCGAACTGATACCCTCGGTCTTTCAACACCTTGACCGCAATGTCGCTGGTGGCATAACCGGGGTAGCAGAAGCTGACGGGCTTCGGAATCTCGTGCGCGGCACATTGCTCCTCGATGTACGCCACATCCGAGTCGATCTGCCCTGGCGTTTGCCGAGTGACAGCGCTGTGCCGTCGTGTGTGGTTGCCAATTTCAAATCCCGACTTATGCAGTCCGCTGATCTGCTCCCAAGTCATGTAGTCTTTTTTATTAGTCGTGAAGTTGAAGCCTTCAGTGATAAAGAACGTCGCTCCGAAACCGAACTTCTTCAGGAGTGGGCCGACGTGCTTCGCATGACTGACTGCAGAATCATCAAACGTCAGAACAACGAGCTTGTCAGGAACTGCTACCGGCTCGTTCGCCCGTTCCGCAACACTGCCGGAATCGGCAACGGATTCATCCGCTGAAATCTGACCGAGGCACGAAACTGCAAGCAGAACAGAAGTAAGTACACGACAACCTATCCGCAGTGAGTTCATGAATCTGATCCTTCGATTGCACGAGCATGTGAGGCCACTGCCGCCACCCACTCCGTTGCAAATTTGTTGCTAAGCAGAGTTTTCGTCGTTGTGTCGCTGTTCTTTCACTTGCCATTCCTCGACTGAGGCCACGCGATGACTCGCTTCCCTGCTGAATCAAGCAGCGTCAGACCGGAAATAGTCGCTTTGCTGACACCGTCACCGACGTCGAGTCGCAATTGGTAGATCCGTTGCTCGGTCGACAGCCGCAGGTCTGTGTCATGCCATTTCCCGTCAGCGTCAACCGCGAACTCGATCCGCTCTCCTTTCGGAAGAATCGTTTTCGGATCGGTTGTGTAGAACAACTCGCCGCCGCCCTTTGTTCCGCCTTGCAGCCGGAACGCAAGACGGTACGGCCCCACCGGCATGTCACGACCTCGCAAATCCATTGCGATGCCCGGATCATCGCCGCTGAACTCGAGACGCAGCTCGCCGTCCACAATCGCGATCTTTGTGTTCTTCCGAGCTCTGATTCGATTCGCAGGACCACGACGTCCTGCTACGCGGTTTGGCTTACCGGTAGCGGAACCAGGCCCGCCGTCAAACTTCGTCCATTCCGGATGACGATGCAGCAGCTTCGCGTCGATAGTCGTTGCGTACGACTTGGGCGATGCGTGTAGAACGGTTTTTGTCATCTCCGTCCACGTGTCGATCATTTTCTGAAGTCGCTCAGGTTCCGCTTCGGCGAGATTGTTCAGCTCGGTGCGATCTTTGGCGACGTTGTAAAGCTCCCAGGCTTCTCTTCGGAAACTCACGGCCTTCCAGTCGCCGTCCCGCAAGCCTCGGTCACTCGAGAACAGCAGATGTATCGGCGTCCGTCTTCCCAATGAATCGCCATCGAAGACAGGTTTCAAAGATACGCCAGATACGGGACGCAACTGACGCTCGGGCCATGCCTGCGGTATCTCGCATTGAGAAATGTCGGCCAACGTCGGCAGAACATCAATCAGATGAGCTGGCTCATGAACAATATCGCCAGAGCCAGTCTTCAAACCTGCCGGCCAGTGAACGATCGCCGGAGTGGCGATGCCGCCTTCGAACTGGTTCTGTTTGTAGTAGCGAAATGGACTGTTCCTCGCCCACGACCAGCCTGTCGAATCTGCCAGCGCGATGTCACCGTTAGTTGGCTCGACATCGAGCAACGGCATCCGTCGGTCGTACGGACATGCACCATTGTCAGACACAAATAGAATCAACGTGTTGTCTAACTCGCCATTCGCACGCAGGTCTGCAACCAGACGTCCCACTTCCTGGTCGACTCGATCGATCATCGCAGCCAGCGTCGTCATCCGATTGGCTTCGTATCCCTGACGCCAGGTCTCCATCGCCTCCCACGCCGGCAGATGCTCCGGACGAGGGCTCGCCTTGAGGTCTTTCGGCAGCAGCCCGATGTTCTTCTGCTTGGCAACACGAGCCGCTCGAACAACATCCCACCCCTTGTCGTACCGCCCTTTGTATTTCGCATAGTCATCCGGCAGCGCGTGCAGCGGTGCGTGCGGAGCGTTAAACGCGACATACAGATACCAGGGTTTTCCGGAAGCACGTGCGTCTTTGAGAAACTTCAGCCCAAAGTCGACGTTGGCGACCGTCGTATAGAATCCGCTGTTCGGAACCTGCCATGCGGCACCGTTCAGCCGAAACGTGTTGTCGCCCTTGAAGAAATTGCACGCGCCGCTGAGATGACCGAAATATCTGTTGAACCCGAAGTCGGTCGGTTCACGCTTCAGGTGCCACTTGCCGGTCATCGCCGTGAAGTAACCACCATTTCCGAGCACTTCCGCCGAGGTCACGGCATGACTCATCGCGGTGTCGCCAGCGGCAATGCAATACTGCCCCGTCAGCAAAGAGACCCGCGACGAGTGACACTTTGCTGTGTTGTAGAACTGAGAAAACCGCAGGCCATCACTCGCCAGTGCGTCCAGGTGTGGCGTTTCGATTTCGCTTCCGTAGCAACCAAGATCTGAGAAGCCCATGTCGTCGGCCATGATGACGACAATGTTCGGGCGATCGGCCGCATCGATTGAAGAGAGCAATAACAGAAACAATCCGATCGAAGTCAGTAGACGATTCATTCTGATGAAACCATTCGAAGTCGAGGGTCGGTAAATGTTCTTGTCGTAGTCCGGCGAAGATTTCCCACCAAAACACGCGAAGTAAGGACCAGTCTACCTGACTGACCGGGTTGACACCGCTCCGAGGGAATTTTCCAGTCTGGCCGTTATCATCTGTGGCTTGAACCACAGATAAAAATGGAGAACCGATGAACGACCAACTGCCGACATCACTCGCCTGCCACATGTTGTCATTTGCTCTGGTCATGACGACCAGTTTTTCCACCTTGCTTGCGCAACAGCCGGCGAAGTCAAAGTCAGCTCGGCCGAAACCCAAAGCCGTCCGACCAGAACGTTACGACGCGTCGGTCCCCAAACCGACCGTCGCTGGTGTTCGCTACGGCGATCATGAACGGCACATCCTCGACTTCTGGAAAGCTGAATCATCCACTCCAACGCCGCTCGTGTTCATTATTCACGGCGGTGGGTGGCAGGGCGGTTCGAAAGAACGTGCTCAACGCTTTGCCGACGTCGCCGCACTTCTGAAGGCTGGAATCTCGGTGACCGCTCTCAACTATCGGTATGTCCGACAGGGTGTCGAGGTCGGCATTAAGCCTCCCGTGAAAGCCCCGTTGCACGACGCTGCTCGGGCGTTGCAATTTGTTCGCAGCAAAGCAAACGAATGGAATATCGACAAAGAACGGATCGGTGCAGCTGGCGGCTCGGCCGGAGCGTGTTCCAGTTTGTGGCTGGCGTTTCACGACGATCTGGCTGACTCGAAGAACGACGATCCGGTGGCTCGCGAATCAACAAGGTTGTGGTGCGCTGCCGTCGTCGGTGCCCAAACCACACTCGACCCGAAACAAATGAAAGAGTGGACGCCCAACAGCAAGTACGGCGGACACGCTTTCGGACTGCTGGGATTCACAAAGTTTCTCGCCGAGCGTGAAAACATCCTGCCGTGGATCGCCGAGTATTCACCCTACGCCCTTGTATCAAAAGACGACCCACCGGTTTATCTCATCTACTCCGCTCCGCCTGCCCTTGGCAAGGACCAGCGAGACCCGACGCACACGTCCAACTTCGGCGTGAAACTCAAAGAGCACTGCACGACGATCGGTGTCGACTGTGAACTCGTCTATCCGAACGCTCCAGATGTGAAACACAAAAGTCCAACGGACTATCTGATCAAAACGCTTAAATCGAAAAAGCGATCCGCCGCCGCGTCAGCGACAGCGGGCCATCTGACCAGGAAAATTGAAGGCTGGACAGTACTCATTAGCGAGCGACTTCTTGAGGACGAAAAAGCGGCGACAGAACGAGCACTGGAACTGCTGACCGTTCAGCTTCGGGAGATTACTCGCGTCGTGCCTGCAACGGCTGTTACCGAGCTGCGTAAAGTGCCGCTCTGGTTTTCTCCAGAATATCCCGGCACACGACAACGGGCAGAATACCATCCCGGCGCGGGCTGGCTTCGCGACAACAAACGTAATCCAGCAATGGCAAAGGCCGTCGAATTCACCAATGTCCGCATCTTTGAACGTGAAACGAAGAGGATGCCAAACTTCGCACTGCACGAACTCGCACACGCCTATCATGACCGAGTCCTGGCCAGAGGCTTCGGCAATGAAACAATCAAGGCTGCCTTCGAAAACGCCAAAGAAAAAGGTCTCTACGAGAAGGTCGAACAACGATTCGGCGACGGCCGCTCGGCCACAGTTCGTGCATACGCCATTACGAATCCGATGGAGTATTTCGCCGAATGCACCGAAGCATATTTCTCGACAAACGACTTCTTCCCGTTCACGAAGAAGCAACTCGAGAAGCACGACCCCAAAATCTTCGCACAACTGAAGACACTTTGGTCAGGCACCGTCGATAAATAGTGCGACGGCAAGCGATCACCCACGGTCACATTCAAGGACAGGCCAGCATGAACATCCACCGAAGAGGCTTTCTCGCAAGCAGCGCAATTTCCGCGTTCGCACTTACGTCCCCTCTCCGAGCTGATTGGGAGCCGAGCCAGCGTTACCCGGACCCACGTATCCGGGCGTTGGACAAGAGCTTCATGAAGTATCGCTTGAGTCTGGCCAAGGTCGAACGCATTGCCACCGGAATGCGATGGAGTGAGGGCCCAGTCTGGTTTGGTGACGGGCGATACCTATTGTGGAGCGATATCCCCAACAACCAGATCATGAAGTGGGAAGAAGAAACCGGAGCGGTCAGCGTCTTCCGCAAGCCATCCAACAACTCGAACGGCAACACACGTGATCGCCAGGGGCGTCTCGTCACCTGCGAACATGACACGCGGCGAGTCACCCGAACCGAATACGACGGGTCGATCACCGTCATCGCTGATGAGTTTGAGGGCAAACCGCTCAATTCGCCAAACGACATCGTGTGTCGATCCGATGGTTCGCTCTGGTTCACCGATCCCCCGTTCGGCATTCTTGGATTTTACGAAGGCCACAAGGCAAAGCAAGAACTGCCGACCAATGTCTATCGATGGGATCCGGCCACGAACGAAGTGAAGGTTGTGGCCGGCGACATTAATCGCCCAAACGGACTCGCGTTCTCCCCGGATGAATCGACGCTGTACATCGTCGAAGCCGGAGTTTCTCCTCGTGTCCTGAGAGCCTACGACGTCACGAAGGAAGGAACGCAACTGACAAACGGGCGAACGTTCCTGTCTGCCGACGATGGCGGAACGCCGGACGGATTTCGCGTCGACGTCGATGGCAACCTGTGGGTTGGCTGGGGCATGGGACAGGAAGGCCTGGATGGAGTTTCCGTCTTCAACAAGGATGGCAAACTCATCGGTCGCATCGACCTGCCTGAAAGATGCGGCAACGTCTGTTTCGGCGGGCGACATCGCAATCGACTCTTCATGTGCGGCAGCACTTCCGTGTACTCACTGTTTGTGAATACACAGGGAGTCGCTGGGGGTTGAGCCAGCGAAAGGAAAAGGGCATCCATGTTTCTACGCTGGTTACAAGCTGTCGTGCTGCTGCCGGGCACGGTGCTGGTCGCCGTTCCCGCTGCGATTCTGCACTTCTCAGCCCCATCTCTGCGAGATGTCATGGCAGAGCCCGGCTCACTGCGATTTGTTCTCGCGTTCGCCGTCTCCGTGCCGGGACTGATTCTCGCCGGTTGGACGATGTCACTGTTTATTCGCTTTGGTGACGGAACAGCCGCCCCGTGGGACCCGCCTCAAAAGTTGGTCGTTCGCGGGCCGTACCAGCACGTCAGAAATCCGATGATCAGCGGCGTCCTGTTTCTTCTGATCTCCGAATCGTTGCTGTTCGACGTGCCTGGGCTGCTAATCTGGACCACCGTCTTCTTCGTCGGCAACTCCGTATATTTTCCGCTGGTCGAAGAACCAGGTCTCCGAACACGTTTTGGCGACGACTACAAAGTATACTTTGCGAATGTCGGCCGATGGATTCCCAGACTGACGCCGTGGTCGCTCGACAAAGATCGCTGATTACGAAAATCGTGTACCGCCTCATTGAAAAGTAAGTTTAATGATTCGCCCTGCCCTGCTTGTTCTTTCCATCTTTGGCTACTGCATCGCTTCATCGTCGTGCTATGCCGCGAACGCTGCCGAACAAGCTTCTTCAGTGGTCGCGCTTCTGAAAGGTAAATGCGCAGACTGTCACACCGGAGCCGACCCATCTGGCGATTTCAACCTGGCAGAATTAAGCATTCTAAGTGACGACGAAATCGGCAAACGCGACATGCAGTGGGCGAGAGTCTTTCATGTCCTGATTACCACTCAAATGCCACCCGCAGACGCCGATCAACTGACTCGAACCGAACGCACCAAAGCGATTTCGTGGCTTCAAAGTCGGCTGGCGAAATCCGGACTGCTCAGCGAATGGGAACGCAAATCACTGTTTCCAGAATACGGCAACTATGTCGATCATTCGTCGCTCTTCGATGGCTCAGTGACCGAAGCAGGTTGGTCGCCATCCCGGTTGTGGAAGAAAAGCCCCCACATTTTCGATTCGCTTGCCGACCGCGGAATGGGATTTCGACCCGGACGATATGGAACCCGCAGTGCGAATCTGACAAAGCTGAAGCAGCCTTTCACCATCGAAGACAAAGCCGGTGTGAAAGACTTTGCCGCCATAACATTCGCCGACTCGGCCACACTCAGCACGATGGTCCGCAATGCTGAAACGTTGGTCGACAACCATCTCGCCGGAGCCATCCATCAGCGTCGCGTACTTCGAGATGGCCCGATACCCGACGATCAACTTCCGAAAGACAAAAACGGGAAACCCATTCAGCCGCGATTCCCCACGACTCCCGCTGAATTTCAAACCATAGTCCTGGAAGAAAAGCCAGCGAACGACAAACTGGTCAACTCCGCCATTACAAGAATGTTTCAGCTTGTCATCGAGCGTGAGCCGTCCCCGGAAGAGTTCCAGAAATACCGAACTCTGATGAGAGAATGTGCGACCGAAGGTGGTCAGGTCGAAGGACTGCGTATGATGCTGATCGCTATCGCCGTCAGTCCTCCAGCCGTTTATCGCATGGAGCTTGGACAAGGCACCACCGACGAGCACGGACGGCAGTTCATAGCTCCTGCCCATCTGGCGTTTTCAATTTCGTACGCACTCACTGACCAGAAACCTGACCAGACGTTGCTGGAATCTGCACGCGATGGTCGGCTGCAATCACGGGACGATGTCGCTCGCGAGGTCGCTCGATACTGGGACGACCCATCCATCGACAAGCCCCGAATTCTTAGGTTCTTTCACGAGTTCTTCGGCTACGACGCGGCTCCCGACGTCTTCAAGGATGAGGCCCGCTTTGGCAAGGATTATCGAAAGGTTCCCGAACGACTCGTCGAGGATGCGGACACACTCGTTCTGCACATTGTTGAACAGGATCAGAATGTGCTGGTCGAGCTGTTGACCACTGAGAAGTATTTTGTCTCGCATTCCGGCGATAACGAAGAGGAACGCGAGATACACCAGGCGCTCCAGAAGTTTTACGACTATTACAAAGACAAACCCTGGCGAGACTTTCCCTACAAAGTTCCTGAAGAACACATGACCTATGTCCGATCCATTCACAAACTCTTCACACATGCCAATGGCAATGTCACGAAACGATGGATGAAGTATCTGGAGCAGTGTGACAAGGCTGGAATCAGTCATATGCCAATGGGAGGAGCTCGGTCGAGCGGACGAGACTACATCACCACTTACAACCTGGACGAAAAGTCGTTCAGTTATCCCGTCGAGCAACCCTTTGCACTGGCTCCGAAAGAACGCATCGGCATCCTGATGCATCCCGCCTGGCTGATCGCACACTCGCTCAACCTGGACAACGATCCGATTCGTCGAGGCAAGTGGATTCGGGAAAGGCTACTGGCGGACACCGTGCCGGAACTTCCCATCACCGTCGACGCAAGGATTCCGGAAGACCCACAGAAAACGCTTCGCGAACGATTCGCTGTCACGCGCCAGCAGGAGTGCTGGCGGTGCCACATTAAGATGAACCCCCTAGGTATGCCTTTCGAGCTGTTTGACGATTTCGGTCGACATCGTTCAAAAGAGAAACTGCCTGCCAAAGGTCAGACTCGCCCCGTCAACACCACAGGCATCCTTGAAGGGACTGGAGATTCCGACCTGGACGGTAACGTCACCAATCCAATGGAACTGATGCATCGTCTGGCAAAATCCGAACGAGTTCGGCAGTCTTTTGTTCGACACGCGTTCCGATATTGGATGGGACGAAATGAAAGAATCAGCGATTTCCAAACCCTGATTCAGGCCGATAAAGCCTATGTCACATCAGGTGGAAGCTTTCGTGCTCTTGTGCTTTCATTGCTTACTTCCGACTCATTCCTGTATCGCAAAGCGGATATTTCAGCACACAATGCCTCAAAGTGATAACGTGGGCTCAGCCCGCGACATTGATCAGAAAGTACGACCATGAGTCAATCACGACGACAATTCCTCAAGGCGACGACGCTCGCATCCAGCAGTCTGTTGCTTCAACCGATGCTGCAAAGATTCGCCCTCGAAGCAGCAGGCGTTGAACGTTCACAAATGCCGCAGCGATTTGTCTTCGTCATAAAGGCCAGTGGGGTCATTCCCGAGAAGCTTGAACCATCGAATCTGCAGGACATGCTCAAGGACAAAACTAAGTCCGTAAATGCATCACTGGCAGACTGCACGCTGTCGGAAACCTTGAAACCACTCGAAGCCTTCAAAGATAAGCTATCGATTATCCAGGGGCTGTCAGGAAAAATGTGCCGCCCTGGGCATTCAAGCTGGTTCGGCGCATTGGGTGTTTACAAGACGGGAGGCGAACATAACTCCGGTGTGATTCTCCGAGCGACCGCTGATGCTGAACTAGCTCGCCTGTTTCCGTCGCCATTCAATCACGTTGGGTTGGCCCTTCGCGGCAAGGTAATGGGCAAGGAAACCGAAGGAACGCTCTATCCAGGAATCACAGCCCTGGGGCCGGGTCGCGAATTGCCGTTCCAGGCGAGTCCCGACATCGCTTACCAGCAACTCTTCGGCAGCGCGGTTGCCAGTGACCAGACAGCGAAGGTCCGGTACGGGCTGAAGTCAAATCTTCTGGACTTCATGGTTCGAGACATCCAGGACTTGAATCGAAAGTTGCCCGGAACACGAGCGAGAGAAAATGGGGCACTACCTGAATGCGTTCGAAGAATTGCAGCTTCGCCGCGAACGACTCGGTGCCATGTCAGATCGTATCCGTGAATCCGCGCCGGATTTTTCCGATCGATTCACCTCGAAACGACCGACGATTCGCCAACAGGCACACGTCGACCTGACAGCCGCCGCGCTGATCTCGGGAATCACCAACGTCGTGACTCTCCGACTGGACAATATCAGTACAACCTACGACGACCTCGGTCTGTCCGAACGAAGCGTCCACGGAATTGGACACAAGGAAATCTGCAACGGAAAATCCAGTGAGGAAGCACGCGACATCATTCGCCTTCATCACATGAAGCTGCTGGCCGATCTGGCCGGGCAACTGCAAGCTGTCCCCGAAGCGGATGGAACGTTGCTCGACAACACCGCCATCATCTACCTCAGTGATTCCGGCAACGCGCACCACGGCAACTTGAGCGAATGGCCGATGCTTGTGCTCGGAGGTTGTGGCGGCCGCTTGAGCTCGGTCGGTCGCTATGTGCAGTTCCCAGGACTACGGCCAGAAGGGACACCAGACGATCGGAAACTGGTACACGACACTGCTCAATGCCTACGGCAACCCGGTCAAACACTACGGCAATCTGGATTTGACGCTCCAGAAAAACGGCGTCCCACACAGCGGAGCCATCGCCGAACTGATCGCATAGAGTGTTTTCACGGCGTCGTGAATACGCAAGACGGGAACGGAATCGTCAGACAGGTCAACCAGAAGCTGGTGATCTGCTCTGCGAACAGACGTGAAGCTTCCAGACTACGGGCGTGAGCTTGCGTTCTCCGACCAACGCAGACCTGCGAAACTGCGGCGGCGTTCCCTTCCAGCCAGCGCCCACCAGACGCGGCTTGCCGTCCTGGCCTCGCCCCGGCCGAAGATGCTCGGCCGGCGACAGCTTCAAACGTCGAACTTCATGCCACTCAGCGAGAGCTTCGTCGTTGTAGTTTCGAAAGTCATTCAGTTTGAGAATGACCTTCTGCGATACCTCGCCACCATCGACCATTACTTCGGCAGCGTACTCGTCGAGCAGCACGACGAGTCTGTTGTGCTCAGCAGCCTGCAATTCAAGAATAAGGTCTGCGCCCGGCGGAGCTCTTCCAAACATCGTCGTAGAGCTTGTGCGTCGTGCGAGCCCACTCGGCGGGACGGTAAGTGAACCATTCCTTTTCCCAATCGCCTTCAAAGTCCTCGATCACATTCGACGGTTTGCGAGTCGCCCGTACTCCCGCGCTGGCGAGTTCATCTGCCGTCCTCATCGTCAGCAACGACGACACGTTAAATGAGTTCGCCGTGTAGCTTCCGTAGTAGTACCCCGCGCCCTGAGACCGGCTCGTCGAGTGCGTACCGTACGTTGGCGTAGACCCACAGAGGTTTGTCACGGCTGCTCAGATGGTAGCGATGCGGCCCAGACGCCACCGGTGCCTTTTGCAGCGGCGTGATGCCAGAATCGGTGCATCGAATTCTCGTGTGGATCGCGTCCCGCGACGCCGTGCTGCGTATAGAAAATATCGACTGACAGAATGGGCATCGACTGATCAGGGTTGACCGTAACGATCGGAACGCCGTCGTCGTTCTTTAAGGTTAAGTCGGTCTCGGGCGTTGCCGGAAATTCAAACGAGTTTTGCAGATGCTGGTCGAACCAGAGTTGCGTGGCGACTTCGTAGTCGGCGGTATCCTGATGGTTGTGGTGCGGCGAGCAGGTGACTCGCCAGTCTTTCGTCGCAATCTCATTGATTGAATCCGGCAGGTCGCCGATTCGGCCATGAAAATCGTTGGCAGGACTCAGAAAGATGATCGGACATTTAATCTTCTTAAGACTGACATCGTCTCCGATCGTCGCCCGAAAGAGCGGACTGTCGCTGTAACGATCGCTGATGCCGCCGCAAGACGGCACGGCCGCTTTAACTCGCGAATCAAACGCCGTCATGACAGTCAGTTTGCCCCCCATCGAATGGCCGTAGACTCCGAGTCTGTCAGGATCAACTTCCGGCTGCTGCTCAAGAAATGTCAACGCCCTTCGAGCGGCCAATGCACACCAGAAACCAGCCGCTGTTGCGAGGAGACTCGACCTTGTCGAGCGTCCACGCTGCCGGTTGTGCACTCGGAAAATGATTTCCCTTGTTTCGGCCGGGAGCGTGGTAGCCGTCAAGCGCCCCCCCAGTCCGTGGTCAACTTGTAGTTGGGATGATCTGTTTTGCCTTCCCAGAACAATTTGACTTCGTTCGGTGAGACCGCATAAACCAGGTGCGCTGATTCGCCCCGCCCACGCGATCGACACAGTGGCATAACTGCGCTTCGCATTCGTCAGACACGCTTTGTAATCGGCGTACTGGCCGCCACCATGAATCTGGACGAGTCCAGGCAAACTTCGTTCCTGTCCGGGTCGAGTCGACAGGAAAACCCGTAAACCGCCGCCAACTGTGCCTTCTTGCCTTTGAAGACACCGATGCGGAATCGCACGATCCGCAGCAGGACATCGTCTTCCCGCCACTCCTTAAGAACCTCAACTTCCAATGGCTCAGCACAAGGATCAAATCCCGCCCACATCTCTTCAAAGTTCTGCGGAGCGTGCCCACCCGTCAACAATGGAAGTGTCTCGGCCTCGATAGCGGAGACATTCGCAGCACCACCGAGGATGACAACAGCGGCCAGTAGTAAGTTCATGAATCTCATCGTGACTCTACCACTTTTCAATTCGAACCGATTGCGGCAACAAGACTGCGGAGCGAGGAAAAACGCACCGACTCCCGCGTGAAAGGCAAGTCGGCATGCAGTGCCCGGCAATACAGAGTGATCAACGGCACGGCGTCTCGTCTGGCCAGTAATTCCGTCACCCATATTCGCATGATAGAAGATTTCGCCCGATAGGTACTGCCCGACCCACGCATTGATTCAGCTATAGCCCGTTCTACTAATTTCATCTGCGAAGTCACAGAATCCAACTAAACTCCCCGATTCAAAAAAACGCACGCTAATGACGTTGATCAAACCTGACATACGAAATTGAGTTTTCGAAACAAAAAAGTGGATCCAAAACGAGCCTCAATGATTGAAACATTGCAATCCGACCAGGACGGCCGTCAGTCATCGCCCCCACTGTAATGGCAAATGGCCTGAGTCCACGAAATTCGTCGGGGCCAGAGACCGACGCCGGATCATGCCAATTCGAAATTACTTTGTGCAACTCAATAGGGGGCAACTTGCATTTGATGGATGTCAGCCATCAGCGTTCGTCGAAAGAACACAATCACGGCATTCTGATTTATTTCGAAATTCTGGCGTTAAATTTTCAGGGGAGCGGTAGCGGTCCGGTATGGCTGATCAATCTGACGCGCAAATTGACACTCCTGACCCGCATGAGACGTTTTTGCGGCTGTGGATGCGGCATGAGTCTGAGTTGCGGGCGTTTGTGCGGTCCTGCTGCCCGAAGGCTCAGGAAGTGGACGACGTGATGCAGGAAGTCAGCGTCGCGGCTTTGCGGAAGTTCTCGACGCTTGATGACCATGCGGCGTTCGGGCCGTGGGCCTGTCTGATCGCTCGGTACGAGTTACTTACGGCTCGGCGTCGGTATGCCCGGGATCGGCTGGTGCTGGCGGAAGATGTCATCGGGCTGCTGGTCGACGAAGGGGCTCAGGAGCTGTCGTTGCGTCGAAGGCAACTGCGGGCTCTGGATCGGTGCATTGAAAAGCTGCCGCGCGAGCGACGGGAACTGGCTCTCGCCGCTTATGCGAAGGACACAACCATTCGCGAAATGGCCGGGCAGCTCAAGCGGACGGAAGACTCGCTGTATCAACTCCTCGCGCGGATTCGGATGGAGTTGCATCGCTGTATGACGCTGGCTCTGGCCGGCGATGATTCAACCACGCAAAGAATGGTTCCGCTCTTCTGCGCAATTGATCGACATCGTGCCAACCTTATTGGACGTCGCCGGAGCGACCCACCCCGAGCAATTCAACAGAAACGCCATCCCCGCACTCGATGGAATCTCGTTGCGCCCGGCCTTTACGGGCGACCGACTTGACCGTAGTGAGCCAATTTGTGTGGAACATGAAAACAACGCCTTTGTTCGCGACGGTGACTGGAAACTGGTTGGCCGTGGCGTTTCACCGGCTGCTGGCATCGTCCATGCCAAGTGGGAACTGTACAACATCGCCAACGATCGCACGGAAACCACCGATCTCGCAAAATCGCATCCAGCTTTAGTTAAAAAGATGTCCGACTACTGGGCGGTATGGGCCAAGCGTGTCAATGTCTACCCGAAAGCATCACGTAAACGGTAGCGGCTGTCTCCTGATGTTGAATCTGCACTGCGAAGGCCCTCGACCTCGGCTGGCTATTATGTGTGATCGTATCCGTGGTGACATATCGCCTCCGTGGATCTAGTTGCCCCCGGTATCCTACCGAGTTGCTCACTGGCGATTGCCTCTCACTGTTGAAGGCATTCTGCCCGAATGGGCAGATAACAGGTACGGGGCTGCAACGGCTCGCGACAAATCTGTTTGCACTGATAATACTTCGCATTTGACGGATGTCGTCGAATGCGTGAACTTGGCGACCAGCATCATCCTCACCCCAGACCAACAAGAAGCAACTATGAGGCGCAGAACAGGTTTCTTATTTCATCTTCGCGGAACACCGATACTCATCGTGGCGGCTCTTCTCGTCATGCTCGTTTTCAGTTCGTCCGGCGCTGTTGCTGACGACTGGCCTCAGTTTCGCGGTCCGACAGGCGATGGTCATGGTAGCCAGGCAAAGCTTCCTCTCGAATGGGACGAAGAGACGAATGTGGCCTGGAAAGTCACGGTGCCGGGACACGGGCATTCGTCGCCCGTGATCAAGGGGCAACATCTGTGGCTGACGTCTGCGCACGATGATGGCCGGCAACTCGACGCATTGTGCTTCGATGTGGATTCAGGTGAGATTGTTCTGCGGACGACAGTGTTTGAGGATGTAAAAACTCAGCGAGTTCACAAAACGAATACTCATGCGTCACCAACGCCCGTGACTGATCGCAATAGGGTCTTCGTACATTTTGGCAGCTACGGAACGGCGTGTATCAATGCCGAATCCGGAAAGATTCTCTGGAAGCGAAACGACCTGGTCGTCGACCACCGGCATGGTCCCGGTTCATCGCCGGTGGTTGCTGGCGATCTGGTGATTCTTCAGTTCGATGGGCTGGACCGCCAGTTCATGATTGCGTTGCATGCAAAGACGGGAGACACCGCCTGGAGTCGAGAACGCGACATCGACTACAACTCGGACAACGGTGAAAGAAAGAAGTCCTTCTGCACTCCCCTGTTGATCGAACACAATGGCCGGCAGCAGTTGGTCACAACGGCCGCAAGAGCTGCGATCTCATACGATCCCGCGTCAGGGAACGAACTGTGGCGAGTCCGATTCATTGGCGACTCAGCTACGTCACGTCCGGTTGCGACACACGATTCCGTAATTCTGACGACAAGCTGCGTTGACGCGAAAATGTTCGCCATCCGGCTGGATCGCAAAGGTGACATTACCGACACCGGAGTGACATGGCGCCTTCAGAAGGGAGTTCCACAACGGCCTTCTCCCCTGTTCGTCAAGGGGCTTCTGTATTGCATTCACGACCACGGAGTCCTCTCATGTAGAGACCCTGAAACGGGCGAAGCCGTCTGGCAGACGAGACTTGGCGGCAACTATTCAGCGTCACCTGTTTATGCAGGCGGGCGGATCTATATCGTCAGCGAATCGGGCAAGACATCCGTGCTGAAGCCGGGACGCACGTTGAACATGCTGGCTCAGAATGAATTGGAGACAGGTTGTGTCGCGTCACCGGCTGTAGCTCACAGGTCGCTTTTTCTTCGGACGGCGAATCACCTCTATCGGATCGGCCCGCCAGACCGTTGACGCGTTGTTGGTGCGGTCTGCATCTGTTTCGAACGCGGCGTATCCTTGCCAGGCGTGTCCGACTGGCAAACATCAGAACTCAAGAATGAATATTCAAGAATGAATCGAACAACTCTGCGTTCCAGCTTCCTGTTGGTTTTGATCTTTGTGCTGGCGACATCACTGGCGCACGCGGACGTTACTCTGCCAAAGATCCTCTCCAGCAACATGGTGCTTCAACGCGATTTGCCTGTCCCCATTTGGGGAACGGCCGACTCGGATGAACAAGTCACTGTGAAGTTTGCAGGCCAGTCCAAACAGGCAAAGGCAGACGCGGGTGGCAAATGGATGATCCGACTGGATCCGCTCGCCACATCCAACCAGGAACAGACTCTGTTTGTTGAAGGAAAGAACAAAGTCGAACTTTCTGGAGTATTGGTTGGCGAAGTCTGGCTGTGCAGCGGGCAGTCGAACATGGCTGATTCGTTCAGCTCGAGCAAGAATCGATTTATCGAACCAGAGTATTTCGAGAAAGGCCTGGGCCGAATGCGAGTCTCGACTCGACTCGGCTGGACGGGAATCGACGAAAGGACGCAGCGGTCGATCTCCCGTGTTGCGTTCTATTTCGGCGAGAGGCTGTACCGTGAACTGGATGTCCCTGTCGGTCTGATCCTGCGATATAACTCGGGAACGCCGATCCAGGCCTGGATCCCCAAAGACGATTCCGAGGTCATCCGTAAACGGCTCGGCATTCCCGAAGGCTGGAATGACGTGCAGGAGAATCGCAACCCTGGCGTGCAGTACGCCGACAAGATTGATCCGATCTTACCTGTCTGCTTTCGCGGCGTGATCTGGTACCAGGGCGAGCGAAATGCCAAAGCACAGACTGGCTATGAGTATCGGCAACTCCTTCCGTTCATGATCGAAAACTGGCGACAACTGTTTGCTCTTCGCGGTGGACTACCAGCACGAAAATTTCCCTTCTATTTCGTTCAGGTTCCAACCCAGGATGCCACGGGCGAGTGGCCCTGGCTGCGAGACGCCATGCGACGCGCGTTGGACACAACGCAAAATACAGGGATGGCCGTTTTCTACGATCACGGCCCGAGCCTGCACCCTCATGATAAAAAGTACGCGGGAGAACGGCTGGCTCTTTGGGCACTGGCGAAAGACTACGGCAGATCGGAGCTGCAGTATTCGGGGCCATTGTTGAAAGGCGTCGAATTTCGCGGCAACACAGCTCAGCTTTCCTTCGACCATGTCGCACAAGGGCTCCGCAATCCAGCCGGCGACAACTCAAGTCTCGACTTCTTTGAAATCGCTGGCGACGACGGCAAATACGTTCCGGCAAACGCAAAGATCGAAGGTGACCAGGTCCACGTGAGCAGTTCGCAGATCAGCAAGCCCAAATACGTACGGTATCTGTTTCGCAAGCCAGAACCTGATCCCGCCATAAGTCTGGTCAACTCAGCCGGCTTGCCTGCGTCGAGTTTCATGACCGATGACTTCAAGCCGCCGCGAGAACCAATTACTCCACACGTGCCAAAGAGAGAACTCACCGAAGCTGAATTGGCTCAGCGTAGAGCAACTCGACTCGCAAAACGTGCCGAAGGGAAGCCATCTTCGGATAAACCATCGCCGGGCAAGGCAATGAAAGCGGAGGACGCTGCTGCACTGACGGAAGCCAATGGACTCGCGCCGGAAGTCACGGATTTATCGTCTGAAGATGTTTCGTTCGCCAAAGAACAGAATCTTCCGGATCTGAAGCGACCGTTTCTCGACACGGCACCTGAGGACATGGCGGACGGAATTGAAGTTGGCGAACTTGGAAGCGATAGCGGAAACAAAGCGGCGATCATGGAATTCGCTCGAGAGATTGCCGCGGGGCAACATGGTGACGTTGACAGTCTGTTGATTCACCATGACGGCCGGCTGATTTTTGAGTCGTACTATCGACGTGGGCGAGCCAACTATCCTCACTACCAAATGTCGATCACCAAGTCTTATACGGCATTGGCTCTGGGGCGCGCCATTCATCTGGGCCATCTGAAGATGTCCGACCTCGATCGCCCTGTACTCGACTTTCTCAAAGACGTCGATCAAAGCAAACTCGCCGCGGGCTGCGATACGATCACGTTGAACAACGCGCTGAACATGCACTCGGGAATTCGCGTTGACAAAGAAACGGTTGCGACACTTCGGAAATCGCCAGGCAGGTTGAAGGGCCAGGGGCAGATTCAGGCGTACTTTGAAAACACCGCCCCCGTCACAACGGAATCCAAACAGTACAAGTACCAGTCATCCGACCCGTCGATGGTGATGCAGGTTCTCGAAACCGCGGTGCCCGGAACAGCTCGGGAGTTCATCACCAGGGAATTGCTCAAGCCGATGGGGATTTCCAATTTTGGATGGCAGGATGACGTAAGTGGACTGCCGAAATCAGCCGCCGGCAGCAGCATGAGATCGCGAGACATGATCAAGTGGGGGATGCTCGTCCAGAGCGGTGGCCTGTGGGATGGCGAGCAACTGTTGCCGACCGACTTCGTTCAGAAGGCGACTTCCAGAATCCATACCAATCCGCAGGGGACGTCGTACGGATTCTTTTGGTGGCGTCACAAAGTCAACGTCGATGAAAAAACGTACGACCTGAAATCGGGCCGCGGTGCCGGTGGCCAATTCATCATGATGATTGACGAATTGAATTTGATCATCGCCATCACATCTCACAACAAAGGCATGGGCAAGATGCTCACAACGGCGCCACAGCGAATTATTCCTGCCACAACGTCCAGAATCCGCTGATCAATTTCGATGCGTTTGGCCCCCTTACTCACAGTCACGAAAAAATGGCAAGCGTGTCATGTCGTGCGATCCGCAAGTGATCGAGTGCTTTGCAGGATTCAGAGCCGAATTGGAGTGATCTGGAAGTCGCGGCAGGTGGTCAACCACCGAGGACGCGGAGCAACCAGAGGTATTGGCGGTCGTTTCTCTGTGCCCCTCGGTGTTCTCTGTGGTGAATGTGCAGCACAGCAGCAAAGTTGTGAACTTCCAGAAATTTCAAGATTTTCGCGTTAAATCGGGACTGGTCCGGTAGCGGATGAAAGTGTCGGCTTCGGTTTTGCGAATGCAGAAGCGGCAGTCAGAATCAGGCACGAGAGCACAGACAGTTTAGGTGGAGTCTTCATAGTGATTTTCTGAAGTGGCAGTTTCGTCACTGGATCATGGGTTCGCGGCAGGTTCTGCGATCTCGCCACACAGAGCCAGTGCTCGCAGGGCCTGGGCCGTGCTTATGTAAGTCGTATAGTTCTTTCGATTGTCTCCCTTAAAAGAGAGCGACTTCATCCACCAGCGACCGCTTTGACGTTGATTGGCTTTCAGCCAGGCGATCCCACGCTGGATCTGGTTGTCGTCTGCTGGAATGTTGGACTCGCGCATGAGCACGATTGCCAGTGCAGTCATGTATGGATCGCTGGCAGGTGCGTCTGCATCGGGTTCGCTCTTGAGAAGCTCGATGATGCGACTCGGCTTCCTGACGCTCCACTTGCTGCTATCGGACATGCGACGCGTGGACCAGCCGCCATCTGATTGCTGGTGGCGACGGAGCATGGCGACGGATTCATCGATCTCAGTCTTAGTCAGCAGTTCGGGCATCACACTGGCGAGCTTCAGCTTCAGACTTTGTTCGTAGTCGTTGCGAGGCTGGTATTCGCGCAGATACGTCTTCATGCGAGTCACTTGCTGGTGCAGTTTGTCTCCTTCGAGATGGTCGAGCCAGCCCGGCGCCGCAGTTACGGCTCGTGCGGCCTGCACGGCGAGTTCGAACTTCGTCGTCACATGAGGAATTTGGATATTGCGACGTGCGATATCCCAGCTTCCGTCTTCCATCTGCCGGGAGAACATCTGCCGCAACGAGTCGCTCGTGTGTTCGGAAAGCTTGCCTGTGACATGCTTGTCCCATTGGGCCAGACCGAGGCTGCGCCACACAAACCAGAAGTCACCCTTGTATGCCGGCTCGTCATAAACAGCATTGACGAAATTATTGAGAACCTCCGCACGCGGCGGCCCCAGCATTTTGGTGAGGCTCGGTCGCTCGGCCATGTAGGTGCCGGTGGTGTGGCAGGTGATGCACTTTCTTGTTCGCGCCCACGCGACAGCTCCATCATCGAGATACTTCGCGGCGGCGAGAACAGTCTCTCGTTTGAATGATTCCACTTTCGGCTCGTCGGCGCTAGCGGCCTCGATCGCAATCTTCCCAGACCGGTACTGGTGCCCACGGCCGAAGCGTTTCGTGGCTTGCTGTAATGTGGATGTAAGATGACGAACGACCTCGTTCCGGGCCGCTGTAGATGGCTGGGGCTCGTCTTTCGGTGGCATTTTGCTGCTCTTCAAGGCACCGAGAACTCCCTGCCACTGCTGCATCTGGCTGCGGTTTCCGATCTTTAGACTCAGCGTGTCGAGCCGCAGTTTGCCCTTTTGTTCTTCGGGGCCGTGACACTTCTGACAGTGGCTGTGGATAAGCCCAGTTACGATCTTCGGGTTCACATTAACCGTGTCTGTTCCTGTCCGGTCAGCTGATTCCTGTGCGTCAGCAACCGCATTGCAACAAACGATTGCGAAAACGATCAGTCGAAAAGTCACGGCAGTATTCATCTTAATTTACCTCTAATTCGGATTGATCTCATTCAGGCAGAAATCGCTTCAATCGGCCCTTGTTCGGCTAAGCGAGAATCTCTGCAATAGGTCGGTGATATCCTTAAACGTCATGTCGTCCGCCATGAACAACAACAGGTTCGGAGTCTTCTGTGCCGTTGCCTGCGGAATTGTCGTCAGGCAGACGAACGCCATGGCGACCGACTGCTGATTCGATGGATCATGCGGATGCTCATGTCGTCTGAATTCCATTTTTCTTACATCATCGTGCACACAGCCAGGTCATGAAAGCCGGCTCCCTGTCGCAGCGGTCGCTGCTGAATTATTTTCCGAAGTCGTGAACGACGGGATTGAACGGCTTGCGAGACTTCAGCACGTCAGCTTTCGCCGCCGCCCACTCAGGATTCGGCTCTGCTCGCCAGATGCGCACCCGTTTGATCTCGTGCCACGTTGTGCCCAGCGTCAACGAGACCAGGTTTTTCGGCACACGAATCTGCTCTGCCTTTGCGTAGGCCACATGATTGCCCATCCGAAACAGAGCTTCGTCGCCGACCACTTCCAGCGTTGCGGTGTACCAGACGTTCGGCTCAACACTTAGCGATTGATGGTCCAGCAGCAGGTCTTCGAGAATCTTCTTCTCTGGCGTTTTGCGGATGTGCTGAAGCAGGAAGCCGGTTTCGATGAACTCGTTATTGGGATTGGCCCAGGCCGAAACGACATGCCCGGTAATCTTCGGGCGGTCGTCGGCGGCAATCCGGAAGCACTGATGTTGCCATGACTCGGTGATCGGGCCATAGCGAAACGTGACTTCAATAACGAGATTGTCTGTCTGGAATCCGTGATACGCCGCAACCGGCGCATGTCCCTTCTTCCAGGTCGACCGCCAGCCGCTGGATTCAGGAGCACGTTCCCACACGCCCGCTCCTGCACGCACTCTGGCTTTATCGTTAAACACGGCAATTGTTTTGCCGCCCCGAGGCTTCGATCCATCATCGTCAAGGATAAGTTCTCCTCGCGTGGCAAGCACAACGGGAATCGAACGATCGTCACCATTCGATTTCTCTGCGGCAAGAGCAGGCGAGTTCGTGCAAGGTACAACCTCGCATAAACACGCGACGATGCTGACACTGAATGCTATGTCGAGGGCCGACTTCATCGAGAACTTTCAAATGCTGATGGGTTCGCAGGATGACGCTCCTGCGTCAGACTTCAAGTAGGACCGTTGGCAATTGACAACTCTTCGCCGATCAGCGTATACGGTTCCGACAGCGTCGTTAAATGATATAACGATACGCAATGGACTCTGGCACCGACATAGGGGCAGCCAGTTGACGGTATCCTTAGCGGTTGCGATCAAGCCGACCAGGCTCCCAGGTAATTTGATCTTGTAATCGCCGAGCAGTTTGCCAGGCACGAACTTTGAATGACCAGAATTCAACCAATCGAAAGACGAACTTTTCTACGCGGGCTCGGCGGAGCAACGCTGGCATTGCCACACCTGAATGCGATGGGGACGGCGTCAGCAGGTAGTTCAGTGCCGATGCGCATGGCGTGTGTCGGGTTGAACTTCGGATTTGTGCCGCAGTTGTTTTTTCCGGAAGAGACCGGACCGAACTACCAGCTCTCGGAACGCCTTCAGCCGTTGAAGAAACTCCGGAATGACTTCACGGTCTTTTCGGGGCTTGATCACGGTGTGAATGGGCAAGGCGGGCACGGCGGCGTTCACGCCTATTTGTCGGGCGTCCTGTCGAAGAACTCCGCCGGCATGCCCGAATCGAATATCAGCATTGACCAGAAGGCGGCTCAGTTGGTGGGCGTTCAGACGCGTTATCCATCGATGCAACTGGCCAGCGGAAACGACCCGAACAACATGATCTCCTGGAGTGCTTCGGGCGTGTCGAACCCGCCAGCCAGTAACGTCGAGACCATCTACAAACTGCTGTTCCAGAAGGTCGATCCTCGCCTGCACAAAACGACGCAGGCGAAATATGCAGCTCGCACCAGCATCCTCGACCTGGTCAAAACCGACGCCGACTATCTGAACACGCAAAGTCGGCGTGCGTGATCGAGCGAAACTGGAGCAGTACTTCAATTCAGTACGTGAAGTGGAGAAGCGGCTGACGCAGTCCAGTCAATGGCTCGATAAGCCAAAGCCGGTTGTGGATTACACTTTGCCGGCGGGCGCGAATAGTCGAAGTTTTGTAGATCGCGTCCCGCTCTATTACGACCTGATGTCCCTGGCTCTGCAGACTGACTCGACGCGCGTGATCACTCTGGCTCTGGCGGACATTGGGGCCAACTTCGGCGGTTTCAAGATAAGTCGTGGTTACCATCAGTTGACACATCATGGCAAAGTGCCCGAGTACATTACCGAGCTGTCGGTTATCGAACAGTTTCACATGAAACAGCTCTCGCGCTTTCTGAACCAATTGAAGACCGTCGAAGAACCCAACGGAAAAACACTGCTGGATAACAGCATGGTGCTGTTCGGTTCTGGCATGGGCAACGCGAGTTCGCACTCGAACAAGAACCTCCCACTGATACTGGCCGGCGGAGGTTTCCGACACGGCGAGCACAAGTCGTACTTCAAGGATGAAGCAAAAAAGAAAGCAAGCCCCGCAGGCAATCTCTTTGTTTCAATGTTGCAGCGATTCGGCGTGGAAACCGATCAATTCGGCCAGGCCACCAGCACGCTGACCGGTTTGGAGGTACAGGGATGAGTGATCACCGCACTTCCCGTGAGCCGCGACGTGTAAGCGGCCGGGCATGTCGGACTGGATGCGGCAATCGGCCAGGTGCCTTACGGCCGACGGCTCACTTTTCCGCGCCAGCATTGGGTCTAGTTGTCGCGATAGCTGCGTTCCTGGGAGCTACGAACCTCAGCGCCGCCGACCAGCCCGATCAAGGCGTTGCCCCCTTTGTCGCTGACTACTTCAAGCAGTATTGCCATCGGTGTCACGGAGCAACGACTCAGAAGGGTGAACGACGTCTGGACCAGTTCCCGGCGAACCTGTCGAAAAATGACGACGCCGTTAGTTTGCTGGAAGAAGCCCTCGACGCGATCAACCGAGGCGACATGCCACCCGAAAAGAAGGGCGTCACACAGCCGCCCGACGATGAAACACGACAAGTGATTACGTGGATCACAGACTACCTGCGGGAAGCATCCGGTGCCCGGACGCCTGCCGCGACGACAATGCGGCGGCTCAATCGGTTCGAATACACAAACACACTTCGTGATCTGCTTGGTCTGAAAACAAAGGCGTTCGACCCGACCAGTGACTTTCCTGCTGATGCGACTGAAGACGGTTTCGACAATATCGGCGAAGCGCTGACGCTGTCCGACTACCAACTGCAACGATACCTCGAAGTCGCTGAAGCAGCCCTGGCCGACACGATGTTCTTTGACAGGCCACAGCCCCGGTCGCAGGTCTGGCGTTACACCGGGGGAGACTTCAACGGCGTGACGTCGTATGAACGCGCTCCGGTAACCTGGCGTCTGATCGTCAATGACGAATACATGGAAATCGGTCATGGTCAGCCCAGCGAACGCGCCGCCAACTACGTGAAGGCTTTTGTCAAAGAAGGCGGAGTCCCGTCCGATGGCTGGTACAGAATCCGTATTCGTGCCGCGGCGGCCAATCGTCTGGATCATGGTTACGAACACAAAGAGTTCGAGCGATACAAGACGTTCCCTCTGAAGATGGCGCTCTGGATTGCTCCCGAGGCTCGCTTGTTAGACAAGAATGCGGCCGACCAGCGCCGCCTGGTGAAAGTCTGGGACTTGCCGGATGGCGAGCCGGAAGTGTTCACGCAGTGGGTGTGGCTTGGTAAAGGGGCAATTCCGTTTGTCAGCTGGACTAACGGCGTCAGCTCAAAGGGCAACATCCGACGGGTGGCTGAGAGGTATCACCCTGAAGTGATCCGCGCGACAAAAACGCAACTGGATTCGGCACAACTGGGTAACGCCAGTGATCAGGCGTTAGTCGCAAAGTTGCTGAAGAACAAAGACAACAAACTGCTGTCGGAGGTCTATCAGGGGCCGCGACTCCGCTTATGGGAAATGGAGATCGAAGGGCCACACATCGATCAATGGCCGCCGGCCAGCCATCGCCTGATTTATGGCAAAGAGACCGACGCAGCGAAGGTCGATATCGATCAGCTCGTGCTGCGTTTCGCTTCACGAGCCTTTCGGCAGCCGGTTGAATCGGACGATGTTCGACATTACGCCGACTTCATCCGGGAACGGATTGAAAACGGAGACCCGGCCGCAGCAGCGATCAACCTGGGGCTGGCGGCGATTCTGACGTCACCTCGTTTTTTGTACCTGGATGAAGGCAACGACGAAGCCGATCCGCGATTGACTCAGTTCGAACTCGCCTCGCGACTGTCGTATTTTCTTTGGAGTTCGATGCCGGATGCCGAACTTCTCTCCGCAGCAGAATCTGGCAGACTTTCCAATCGCGACGAACTGACATCACAGGTTGATCGAATGTTGCGTGACGGGAAGGCTCGCGCATTCGTCGAACACTTCACCGACAGCTGGCTGCGGATCAACATTCTTGGTTCCATGCCGCCCGATCTGAAGACGTTCGGTTCTTACTATGACGACCGCCTCGAAACATTCTTCAAACAGGAGACACGTCTGTTCTTCGCGGACCTTGTCGAATCGAATGGCTCGATCGTGAACCTGCTGGACAGCGATTACACGTTCGCAAACGACGCAGTCGCGAAACACTATGGGATCGAAAATGTTAACGGCGAACACTTCCGACGAGTCGCTCTGCAACCCGAACATCATCGCGGCGGTTTGCTCGGTCAGGGAAGCGTGCTCACACTGACGGCCAACGGCATTGAGACCTCGCCCGTTGTCCGCGGCGTCTGGGTGCTGGAGAACATTTTCGGAACGCCGCCTTCGCCACCGCCGCCCGACGTCGAGCCGCTTGAACCCGACACACGAGGCACTACCACGATCCGCGAGCAACTCGCCAGACATCGCACCGTCGCAGCATGCGCCGACTGTCATCGAAAGATCGACCCGGCCGGATTCGCACTCGAATTCTACGACCCGGTAGGCGGCTATCGATCGCGCTACCGACACGGGGCGGCAGAGGAGTCGCCGTTGACGGCTCGGGAAAACTACCGTCTGGCGAGGCTTTCGAAGACGAGCACGGTCTGAAACAGTTGCTGGTCGATCGCAAAGATCGATTCGCCGAAGCTCTCACCGAGAAGCTGCTCACCTATGCCACAGGTCGATCGATGACATTCCGAGACGACACCGACATCAAGAAGATCGCAGCAGCTTGCGCCGAGAACGGCTACGGGCTGCGCGACCTGATTGTCGGACGTCGTCACCAGTGAAACATTCCGAAAGCGATGATGCCTTCCATGAAGCCTCTGATAATCCTGACATCTGTCCTCGCCGAGTCTGCTGCCGATGGAAGCCTTCCGCCGCTGACACTTCCGTCGGCTGGACCAGACACGTCATCCAGCGTCCTAGCGAAGGGCATGATCAACGGCGCCACCGCTAATGACTTCGACGGCGATGGTCGCATGGATGTCATTTCGTCCTTTGATGGCAAGGTCGTCGTGTTTCGTGCACCTGATTGGAAACCAATTGTGGTGCACACTTTTGTTCCGGGGCGGTCGCGCAACAAACCTCGCACCGCCTGCATTCACAGTTGCCTGATGGATGCCGACGGCGATGGCGATCTGGACTTCATCGGTTCGAACAACACCGTCTTCTGGCTCGAATGTCCTGCCGAACCATTCTCCGGCACGCCGTGGACTTATCGCATAGTCGACGACGAAATCGCCGGCACACACTGCCTGATCACGGGCGATGTGAATCGCGACGGCAAGCTCGACCTCATTGCAAACTCAGGCCGCAGCGAGAATGCAACGGCGTTTCCCAATTCAATCACCTGGCTGGAAACGCCCACCGATCCTCGCACTGCTAAGAACTGGGTACGTCATGTCTTCGCCGACAAAGACGCACCCGGCGGATCGCATTACACGGGCTTTGGCGACGTCAACGGCGATGGCCGCCCCGATATCTCGTGTGCAGCGAAGGGGGCCGACGGCTTCGTCAACGGAAAGTGGTTTGCGTGGTGGGAACAGCCAGTTGATCCGACTGACGTGTGGAAGAAGCATCTGCTCGCAGAAGACGAAGAAGGAGCAACAAACATCGTGCCCGCCGATGTCGACGGAGATCGGCACACCGACTTCTTCGCGACGCGAGGTCACGGCAAAGGCGTACTTTGGTTTCGCGGCCCTGACTTCAGACAAATCGAAATCGATCCCCAAATCGAGTTCCCGCACAGTCTCGCTGTGGCCGACATCAACGGCGACGGGCATCTGGACGCCGTCACTTGCGGGAAGGAAGCCAACGGCGAGGCTGCCTGGTATGAGAATGACGGGAAGGGCGAATTCGTCAAACACGTCATCGGTTCTAACCAGGGCAGCTACGACCTGACCACGGTCGACATGGATGGAGATGGCGATCTCGACGTTCTCATCGCCGGTCATGCCAGCAGGAACCTCGTCTGGTTTCAAAACCCTTTCGTAACAACTCAGCCATAGGAAATACACATGGCAGGTCCAACTCGAAGACAGTTTCTGGGCGGCGTCGGAGCCGCGTTTGCGTTCCCTGCAATCATCAGCGCTAAGTCTCCCAACGAAAATTTGAACATCGCATCGATCGCGGTCGGTGGAAAAGGCTGGACGGACGCGAATGCAGCGTCTCAGGGGCACAATCTGGTCGCCTTTTGTGATGTCATGACTGAACCGTCAACGCGCAAAGGCGGGTACATAGAAGCGGCAAAGCAGTGGCCGAACGCCAGGCGGTATCAGGATTGGCGAAAGCTGTTGGACGAGAGCAAGGACATCGACGCGATCACCATTTCGACTCCCGATCACATGCACGCGGCGCCAACGCTGGCGGCCATGCGGCTGGGCAAACATGTCTTCACTCAAAAGCCTCTGACGCACACGATCCATGAGTCTCGCACTCTAATGCTTGAAGCTCGTCGACTTGGCGTCGCAACCCAGATGGGTATCCAGAATCAATCGACCGTTGGGCACCGCATGACGGCAGCATTGATCCAGGCCGGTCTGATTGGAAAGGTCAAAGAGGCGCACGGCTGGAGCCATAAAGGCTGGGCCGGTCCGGAAGAGGGCAGACCTTCGCAGTCCGACGAAGTGCCGAATGGCCTGGACTGGGACCTGTGGCTGGGTGTCGCTCCTGAAAGGCCTTATGCGGATAAAATCTATCAGCCGATGAACTGGCGAGGGTGGCTCGACTTTGGCTCTGGAACCCTGGGCGACATGGGGATCCACATTTTCGAGCCGATGGTTTCGTCGTTGGGTGTCGCTCCACCGGTTTCGGTTAAGAGCATTGGCCAGGCTCCGAACCCTGAATCCTGGCAGCCTGGCAATACGATCGAATACGAGTTCGCAGGAACGAAATATACTACCGGAGAAATTCTCCCCTATGTTTGGCGGGACGGTAAGGCGGGCCGGCCACCACTCTCGACTTCTGAGTACCTGCCAGCCGACTTGAAGCTGCCCAATCAGGGGACAATGTTTGTCGGTGAGAAGGGAGCCATCGTTCATCAGCACGGAGGCAAACCAAAGGTCTTCCCGAATGATCTTCTCAGTGGTTACGACATGCCGGTTATCGAAAAACGTGGGCACTATGAGAACTGGCATGACGCGATCCGATCAGACAAGCCGGCTTGCGCATCGTTCGACTTCTCAGCTCCGCTCACGGAAACCGTACTGCTGGGCAATATCGCTGTGAGATTTCCGAACGAAAAACTCAAGTGGGACAGTGAGACTCTCAGCGTCACAAATAACCAGCAGGCAAACTCATTCGTACGAAGCGAGTACAGAAAAGGCTGGGAGATAGAAGGGCTTTAACTGGACATCGCCAATCTCTGTGGGCATCGCAAGATGCTAGCAGCGAGTGTGGCCGCACCCGCCACCGGTTAACGCAGTGCCGCTCACATCGTCTAACACTTTGAGCCAGAACACGATTCGAGGAGTCGACGTTGAGAACAGCTTCAGCAATCACACTATCACTTCTGCTTATCTCGCCGGCGCTCGCGGCGAGCAAGGCGCCCGTCGCTCTTTTCAACGGTAAAGATCTGACGGGATGGACCGGAGCAGATTACGAGGTCAAAGAGGGAATCCTGATCTGCCGGGGAAAGGTGCTCCGGACGGAGAAGGAGTATTCCAACTACGTTATAGAGTTTGATTTTCTCCTTTCCCCTCGCGGCAACAACGGCCTGGGGATTCACTACCCCGGTGAAGGCCGACCGTCCGGCGCGGGAATGGAACTGCAAATTCTGGACAACAGCCATCCGAAGTACTCGAAGTTGAGGGAGTCTCAGTACCACGGTTCTCTCTACAAGCTGCAGGCAGCAAAGCGCGGATTCCTCAAGCCGGTCGGTGAATGGAATCATCAGAAAGTCACGGTCGATGGCTCAAAAGTTGTTGTGGAATTGAATGGTACAAAAATTCTCGTTGCAGACTTGGAAGAGCTGGCAGTGAAAAGTCCGAAGCATAAAGGTGTCAAACGTCGCAACGGTTACATCTGCTTCTGTGGACACGGAGATCCGGTTCAATTCAGGAAGATCACGATTCTGGAGTTGCCGGAATGAAGATGATGAAACTGTTTCTGCCACTGATCGCTGGTTTGATTGTCGGTTCGTACTGTTGTCAGCTTGCTGCTCAGGAGCAGAAAAAGCCGTACAACGTTCTATTCATCATCTCGGACGATCTGACTGCCACCGCCCTTGGTTGTTACGGCAACGAAGTTTGCAGAACTCCGAACATTGACAGGCTGGCCTCTGAGGGGACGCTGTTTTTTCGAGCGTATTGTCAGGCCACCGTTTGCGCTCCGTCCCGGGCATCCATTCTGTTTGGCTACTATCCGCCTGCGTCTGGGGCCACCGGCAAAACGAGTGGACGCAAAGAAGTCGGACCAGATCGAGACAGTTGGCCGCAGCATTTTCGCAAAAACGGCTATCACACTGCCCGAGTGTCAAAGGTCTTCCACATGGGCGTTCCCACGGATATCGCACCGGGTCGCGATGGAGATGACGATCCCGCCTCATGGGACGAAGCATTCAACAGTCCCGGTCCAGAATCCAAAGCACCGGGAACTGGTGAAACTCTGCAGAACAATCCCGGCGGCCTGAAGAAAGGTGCTGCCGGTGGGAACCGCTTTGTTGTCGTCGAGGCTGACGGTGATGACCTGGTTCACTCCGATGGGAAGACGGCTGCCAAGGCTGTTGAGTTGCTCGATCAATTCAAGGACAAGGACAAGCCGTTCCTTCTGGCTGTCGGTTTTGTGCGACCCCACGTTCCGCTTGTGGCCCCACGAAAATACTTTGAGCCTTATGACTACGAAGACATGGTCCTGCCGCCAAAACTCCCAGGCGACCGCGACGACATACCGAACAACCCGGGCAACAGACGAACATCCGAATCATTACAAATGGACATCCGGCAGCAGAAGAAGCTAGTTCGAGGCTACTACGCATCGGTCAGCTACATGGATGCGATGACCGGCCGAGTCATCAAGGCTCTGGAAGAAAGCGGACAACGCGAAAACACGATCGTCATTTTCACCAGTGACCACGGCTATCACCTCGGCGAACACGATATGTGGTCCAAGGTGAGTATCCATGAAGAATCCGCGCGTGTGCCACTGATCATCAGCGTGCCCGGGAAGCCGCCGGCCATGTGCGATTCGTTCGTCGAGTTGCTTGATCTTTATCCCACGGTTGCCGGACTTTGCGGACTTAAGATTCCCGGAAACATTCAGGGCCGGGACATCTCCCCAATGCTGAATGATCCGACAGTCAAAGTGCGGGATGCCATCCTGTGCAGCGGCAAGGGACGACTGTACCGCGAGGACCGATGGGCCTTGCTCGACTACGGAAAAAACGGTGAGCTGTACGACATGAAGAACGATCCGAAACAGTACACCAGCCTCTTCGGCGATCCTGAATACGCAGAGATCGTCGCCGAGTTAAGACAGAAGCTGAAGGCGAAGCTGGTCGAAGTCAGCAAGAACGACCTGGGGAAAGAATAATTATGATTCAACTTGACCGTCGAACTTTTCTTCGAGGGCTTGGCGTTTCGATTGCATTGCCGGCATTCGAGTCGTTGCATGCCGCAAAGGAAAGCAAATCGAGCGCAAACGCGAAACGCTTTGTCTGCGTCGCCCCTAACTATGGCATGAATCCGGGAGGGTTCTTTCCTGAGCGGACGGGAGCCGACTATGACATGCCCGCTCTTCTGAAATCGCTGGAGCCTCACCGGCAAGACCTGACCATCTTTACCAATCTCGATCATCCGGGCGTTGGCGGCGGTCACGGATGCTCGAACACGCTCCTCAACGGCTTCGAGTTAAAGGACACGAAGGATCGTCCGCAGCGATTGCAGTCATTGGATCAGTTCCTTGCGGGTCAGCTTGGCCAGACCACGCGGTTTCCATCGCTGCTGCTTGGTGCGGGTGGTTTTTCGTGGTCGCGGGCCGGAATCCGGCTGCCGACTGACGGTGATCCGGCGAAGGTCTTTGCGAAAATGTTCGTTGACGATAACGCAAAGATGAAACAACAGACGCAGAAGTTCCTGGACGAAGACGCGAGCATCCTGGACGTCGTCCGCCAGGATGCCAAACGACTCAACACACGTCTTGCAAAGGCCGACCAGGCCAAATTGGATCAGTTTTTGACTTCGATACGCGGTGTCGAATTGAAACTGAAACGACACGCCGACTGGCTCGACATTGCCAAACCGAAAGTGCGCGACACCGTCATTCGAGGTGGTGACGATGATGACATGATCGTGGACCTCGCCTATCCCTATAACACGTCGGTGATGTACGACCTGATGGTCCTGGCTCTGCAGACGAATTCGACAAACGTCATCTGCTACGGGCATCCGGGCGGCAACCGGCTGTTCCCGTTTGACGGGATCACACTGGGCTATCACTCGCTGACGCATCACGGCAAACGCCCCGAACTGCTTGAGGAACTTTCAATTATTGAGACGTTTTACGCCGCTCAGTTCTCTCGATTCCTGGCGAGGCTGAAAGAGACACCAGACTCCGAAGGTCAATCGTTGCTGGAATCGACTGTCGTGATGTTCGGCAGCGGCATGGGCAACGCGAGCGCTCATTCCAGCCGTAACCTTCCGGTTATGATTGCCGGCGGCGGATTCAAAAACGGGAGCCATCATCGCTTTGAACGGAGTGGGCGCGACGGAAGGCCATTGTCAGACCTGTTCGTCACGATCCTTCAACAACTGGGCGTCGAACGCGACACGTTCTCCACCAGCACCAGCAACCTGAACGACGTGCTGACATGAAAGCAATTCCACTGCTAATCATCTTAAGCGTGCCTGGTACGTTCGCGATGGCTGCTGATCAGAACGACGACGCCATCCGGCCGTTCCTTACGTCGTATTGTATTCGTTGTCATGGACCGAAGGCTCAGAAGGCTGACCGTCGATTCGATAAACTGTCTTCGACGGCTGCCAACACTAACGAGGCCGAGCTGCTGCAGGAGATCCTCGACCAGTTGAATCTGGCGGCGATGCCTCCGGAAGACGAGAAACAACCCTCTGAGGCTGAGCTCAAACGTGTGATCGTCACTTTGACGGCAGTCCTTGCAAAGGCTCGTAAAGAAGCACGCGAGAACGTCGGCAAAGTCGTGCTGCGTCGCCTGAACCGAGTTGAATACAGCAATACGATTCGAGACTTGTTTCAGTTGAAGATGATTGACTTCGACCCCACAACCACGTTTCCCTCGGACGATTCGACGGACGGGTTCGACAACGTTGGCGAAGGTCTGGTCACATCGGATTATCTGCTGCGGAACTATCTGGAAGCAGCACGGAAGGTGGCGGACAAAGCCATTCTGCCTGGGCCTCGGCCACAGATGATCAATTATCAGACTGGAGGTAAAGCCGGAGCTGATGCGCCGCAGGAAGTTCTTAGCGGAGTGAGTCTCGACAAAGAAGGACGTAAAGTAGCCGGACGCATGATGATCAAGTTTCGTCAGCCGTTGGGGCTGCCTGTACTCGATAAGAAACGCGGAGTCCCCGCAGACGGCGAGTATGTCATTCGATTTTCGGCGAAGGCGGTTCGTAGAAAGTCTCGATACAAAGATGAAGACCTGCGATACAACTCGGATGAGCCGATGCGGTTGTCGATTTCCATCGATTCACGCGAGCTCGGAGCGACCGCCCATCGGATCGTCGGCGAATACGAAATCCCCGACGACAAGGTGGTCGAAATCGAACATCGCGTCTGGCTTGAGAAAGGGTTTACCTTTCATGTCCATTGGGCGAACGGACCGAATGGCTCGTTCAAACGCATCCTGCGGAAGGTCCTGCCGAAGTACAACAAGGACGCCCTTTACCCGATCCGGAATCCGCCGGAAATGTATGTAGGCTCGGGCCCTGAACTTCATGTTCTGAATCTGGGAATTGAGGGCCCATTCTACGATCAATGGCCGCCTGCAGGATTCGCTCGCTTCTTTCCCAACCCGCCAAAAAATCCCGATGCCGGCTATCTGGACGAGTCTCTGATGCGTGTCGCTTCCGCAGCGTTCCGGCGGCCTGTCAGCAGCGAAGAAATGCGACCGTACTTCAGTTTGGCACAAAAGTATCTCGACGAGCACGATGAATTCTGGGCGGCGGCGAAGTACGGCGTGAGGGCGATTCTGACCTCCCCGAACTTCCTGTATCTTGCTGAAACCAAACCATCCGAATCTGAGAATCGGAAGGTAAGCGACCATGAACTGGCAGCGAGACTTTCGTACTTCCTCTGGAGTTCGATGCCCGACGACGAACTTCGCACTGCAGCCGATCGTGGCGAACTCAGTGCCCCAAATGTGTTGAGACAACACGTCGAGCGAATGCTTGCGGACCCGAAATCGTCGGCACTCAGTGAGAACTTTGTTGGGCAGTGGCTCGGCTTGCGAAAGCTGGGCGAAATGCCGCCTGATCCTGAAACGAACCGAGCCTATTATGAAGACAATCTGCGAAAGCGCCATGCGGGCGGAAACGCGACTCTTCTTTCGTCACGTGCTGGACGAAAACCGCAGCATCCTTGAGTTCGTAGATTCAGACTACACATTCGTGAACCCGGCACTCGCTCGACACTATGGTCTGTCTCAAACCTCCCTTAACGATCGATTCACTAAAGTGTCGCTGAGTCCGGAAGATCACCGAGGCGGTCTCCTCGGGCATGCGAGTATCCTGACAGCGACGTCCAACGGAGTGGAATCTCAACCAGTCGTTCGCGGCGTCTGGATACTTGAAAACCTGCTGGGAACACCGCCGAACCCACCACCGCCTGACGTCGAACCAATCGAACCTGACACGCGCGGTGTGTCCACGATTCGTCAGCTGATGGAGAAGCACCGCGATAACCCCACCTGTTACGAATGTCACCGCAAGATCGACCCAATTGGCCTCGCGCTGGAAAACTTCGACCATATCGGCGCGTGGAGAACCCAATACGGCAAACGGCTCTCCGTTGATCCATCGGGAGAATTGCCAGACGGGACGAACATAGCCGGTCCAGGCGGCATCAAGAAGTTTCTGCTCGATCGCCCAGAGCAATTCACTCGGTGCTTAACTGAAAAGCTGATGATATACGGACTCGGACGAAGCCTAAGCTTCACCGACCGCGCAGACATCGACCGCATTGTCAGCACAGCTCCACAGTACAACTACGGTCTCCGCGAAATCATCCAGCAAATCGTCGCGAGCGAGGCCTTTCAAACCAAATGAAATCGTCACTCACATTACTGATTGCACTCATTGTCGCCACATCCGCGACGGTCGCAGCGGAGCGGCCAAACATCATCTTCATCATGGTCGATGATGTGGGCCGTGACTGGGTGAGCTGTTATGGAGCAAAGCACCAGACTCCCAACATTGATCGTCTGGCCGAGCAGGGAGTGCGCTACGACACTGCCTGGGGCACTCCAGATGGCACGCCTTCTCGCGTCACCTTACTCACGGGGCAGTACCCGTTCCGACACGGGTGGACGCAGCACTACGACGTGCCACGCAGGGGCGGCGGTGGTCTGAGCTGGGCGAAGTTCACGACGTTCGCCCGAGTCCTTCGCGACGCTGGCTACTCAACGGTCATCGGCGGCAAGTGGCAGATCAACAATCTTCGCAATCAACCCGAGGCTCTCAAACACCACGGGTTCGACGAACACTGCGTCTGGCCGGGAGCAGAAGCAGGACATCCAGAGACAGAGGAGCGATTCTGGAACGGCCACCTTATAACGAACGGCCAGCGATCAACTGCTAAATACGGTCCGGACACAATCAATGCATTCTTAATTGATTTCGTCAAACGCCAGAAACGAAAGCCATTTCTTGTCTATTACCCGATGCTCTTGACGCACGAACCTCACACAGCCACGCCGCTGAACCACGCGAGTCCGCCCGAAAGCAAAAAAGCACTTTACGCTGGCAACGTCACCTACATGGATCGTTTGGTCGGGAAGCTCATTCAGGCCGTTGATGATGCTGGTCTTCGCAAGAATACGATCATCGTTTTCACGGGAGATAACGGCTCAGCATTGCCAGGAGTGCTCAACAACGACCCCTACCCCAAAGGCAAGGGCCAAAAGACCGACAGTGGTGTGCATGTGCCGTTCGTCGTTCGAGCACCTTTCCTGACTGACGGCGGTAGAGTTTCCAGAGACCTGATCGACTTCACAGACCTCTACCCGACGTTTCTCGAACTGGCGAAAGCAACGCCGCCTGACGGTCTGAAGTTGGACGGAAAGTCATTCGTCCCAAGTCTACGTGGCAATGAGGACCCGTTTGAAAAACGTAGTTGGATCTACTCGCAACTTGGCGAGTTTCGAATGGTGCGAGACTGGCACCACATCCTGGACAGCGAGGGCAACTTCCACGACCTCAACAAAGATCCCCGTCAGGAACGGGAAGTCAGCCCGCTCGACAAAATCGCCCCCGGCCGTCGGCAGCGCCTGCAAATGATTCTTGATCGCTTCCCGAAAAACACAACGCCGCCGTTCCTAGAGCTCAAAGACAAACACCAGCCGAATGCTCTGTCAGGAAATCCATAAGTGATCAACCGCATCGCGACTTCGTTATTCTTCGAGCATAATCGGGGTTTCGCGACACTTATGCAGGGCATCCAACGGAACAACCGACTCTCTACAAAGACTAGATTGCGGTAGCCCATGACTGGTGGTCTACCGCACTTGCCACCGGTTCTGTGACACTTCCTGTGACAATCACCTTTGCTCTCAAACCGAGAGTCGAACGACAGCAATCCTTCAGCATTTCATGCCGAAGCAGGCTCGCTGCTGCTCCCGTCGCGCAAACCGGAGCACGAAGAAATTAGTCGGTGCATCTTTTGATTGCGCCAGTTCCTTAGCTTTCTTGAAGCGGTGGATCAACTTGCTTACTCGTTCGAAGACTTCTCAACATGAGAGTTGCCGCGTTTTTCGGCCAGCTTCAAGGCAGTTTACCGGGAAGCCAGCAAGTAGAACTTGCTGCGGCACCAATGATTCCTGCAGTTGGCAGCGTCGCAACCCAGGAAAGCACGATCTTTCCGATACCACCCCACTCGGCTTCACCCGTTACCGTTCCCAAGCCAAACAGTGAACCGCAGGAGACATGCGTGGTTGACACCGGCAACGACAGGCGGCTGGCAACGACAGGCGGCTGGCAACGACAGGCGGCTGGCGACGATGACCGTGACTGTCGTGATCAAGCTGGCTGTGAAGCCCTGTCCCGCATTCATCGTTGTGATGCGATGACTCATTGTTTCGGCCACTCGGCGCGAACTGATCAGCCCGCCAATTGCGATTGCCCCTCCGCATAAAGCCAGAGCCCCCAGTGGTGTCATGTATGGAGCGACGAGAAACAACGCCGCAATTTTGGGTGTATCGTTCAGCCCACGAGCGAAGCTCATCAATCCAGCCGAAAGATAGTGGCCAGTATCGAGTGCAGCCGCACCATCAACACCTACGACTCGGCCGTCGTATCGCTCACGACAGGTGACTGCAGTGCCAAGTGAGGCGGAGAGTGTCTCGATTCTTGCGACAGTCAGTTCGGGAGTCAGTTGTGGGACCGTTTCAATTGTTTCTACGCCAGCGCAGAAGCAACTCTGCTTCGTCAGCCCCAACGCGATCCGAGACTTACGAAACAGTGGATACAGCAGGGTCGTCCCAACCAATGCGATGAACGGGCTGAGCAACAGCGGGATCATCAGTTTGTTCGTGACGGTGCTCCATTGCACGGCCGTCGAAGAGGCGAGTGCTGTGCCCGTCAGCGCCCCAACCAGAGAATGCGTTGTTGAGATCGGCATGCCCAGCCGAGTAGCAAGCAGCACGGTCAGGCCAGCTCCCATCGCAACCGCAGTTGCAAAACCCGGATCGGAAGCCAGCGCATCGGAAACAATCCCCTTGCCGCTGAATTGTTTGAGCAATTCTTCTGCCAGCCAAATTGCGCACAGCGATCCGATCAAAGTCGTGCCCGTGGCCCACAGTAAGGCTCGCCGTCGGTCGGGGGTGCCGCTACCGAACAAGGTGGCGACTCCTTTGAAATTGTCATTCGCTCCGTTCGCGTAGGCTAAGGTCAAGCCTGTAATTAGAATCGCTGCTACCTGCACCTAACGGCATCCCTATCAGTACGTCGAAAATCCTGATGTAAGTCTCGGCGACTCGTGTTGTCCGATCTGTTGACTGAGACATTTACTCTCTGAAATGAACGTACTGTGCTATCGCAGCGTTAATGCCCGGTGCCTGGAAGTAGGAAACCCATTCGTGGCTGCTGCCGATGATCTCTGCAACATCCAATTGTTGGATACGGGACTGGTTTTCTCCAAGCCGTCGCCAGTCGCGATCTCTCAGTCCGACTTTACCAATTGCGCTCTCGGCAAATGGCATTCGAAGAGGGTACAGGGCAAGTATCGAATCCCGGGAGTTTCGTACGTTTAGAACTCCCTCGGCGGATATCAGTACTCGGTCGTAGTCTTTACCTGGTGCCAGCGAATTGTGATCCAGAGTGCCAGCCAGAAACACAGCGTGCAGAGCGGGGAGCACATCTGTCGAATGCGGTGCAGGTAACGCTCGACCGGCGACGCTGCCACCACTTAGCAGTTGCAAGGCACCAGCAATTGAACGAGCGCCATGGCTGTGCCCGACCAGCGAGGCACGCATGGCCGAGGGAAGTTTCCGAAGCAACCGTGCCAGATAAAAGGCGGTCGTATCTGCTCGGGATGCTTTGATCTCGACGTCGATGCTGGGAAGAGGATTCTGCCGGTCGCTTTCCCAGGTAAACATGACGACTGTCAGTCTGCTGTCGCGCGGCGCCGCTGACTTCATTGCGTTTGCAGCAAGCCAACCTTCCTGAAATGCAGTTTCCCACGTGACAAGATTGCCGTGTACAAAGAAAGCAACGGGATTCTCCGGGTTGAGCGAGGCCAGGAATTCATTGAGATCACTGGTCAGCCACTGGCTGCTCTCGTGGAGGCGGTAATAGTCGTATTGCTCCGGCGTACAGAGTGAGTAACCGTCCTGAGGACAGGTTCGAGTACTGATGACTCGAAAGTCAATCTGCGGCTCTGATTCGGCCGCAACTTCAGTCGCTGTGTCCGTAGGGATAACGTCGTCTGCGTATCCTTGAGGGGTCACAGCCGCCAGCAAAAGAAAAACTGCCACGATGCCGGAAAGCTGGAAATGTTGAAACAAACGGTCGATGACATCGGAGTGGCGAAGTTCAACATTCATCGTGAAGCCTCAAATACGGTCAGCAATATCTCGAAAACGCTGAGTGAATAGACGGAGCAAGCGCTCAATGTCTTACGCGGTAAATCCAAAAATCTTCGATGACAAGCCGGATCCGCACGCGTGGCTGCGTAGCCAGTCATGATTAACTGGAAACAGCCTGAAACTGCCCACGCAGGAAGTTGGCCGGATCACCGGTGAGTGTCTCTCGCCTGGAGATCATGCAGAGAGTTCGTTCAGCGAATGGACTGTCGAGTGTCGCAATCCTCAGGCGTTCCTGAGTTGCGTCATGCAGACTCTTCATCGGAATAATGCCGGCACAGAAGTCATGCTGAATCAAGCTAATGGCAGATCGCACGTTGTTCACCGGAAGCGACAAGTCGCCGCGACCATCACTCGCAGGACATGGCCGTCCGATGATTCGCTCGACGGATGACACGATTTCTTGAGTAAACACGACGGTTTCGTCACGCACTTCATCGGGTGAGACCACACTGCAGTTTGCGAGCCGGTGTCCTGCTGGAAGCACCATGTTTAACGGTTCGGCCATGAACGGTTCGGAAGACAGTCTCGAGTGTTCGGTCTGAGTTGTGGCAATTCCGACACAACCTGGCCGCGAAAGAACCTCGGAGGCAATCTTCTGTGGCGTGCAATCGACGATGCAAAGTTGAAGGTCGGGAAACGTTTCCCTGAATGGCTTCACCAACGGAGCGACCAGCCACGGAATGACACTCGAAATTGCACAGATCGTGAATGCTGTGTCGCCAGCTCGTTCTCCGGTAACCGCAACGATGGCGGAATCGACAGCGATCAGCACCGCTCGCGCGTGGTCGTACAAAGTCTGCCCAGCGGAATTCAACTCGACTCCGCGACCAGTCCGTGTAAAAAGCGCAGTGCCAAGTTCCTTCTCAAGCTTCGAGACGTGATGGCTCAAGGATGGTTGTTTGATTCCGAGCGACTCTGCGGCTCCGGTGAAGCTTCCGGATTCAGCAATTCGAACGAAATACTTCAACTGCACAATGTCCACGAAACAGCCTCTCTCATCGCAATGCGTTTTAGCGATCTGTTCTCTCGGCTCGATCTGATTTCCGCTTGCGACGCACTCTGCGAATCTCTGAGCCCCTTAACGTAGAGGCTCATCTGACGCCAAATCTTTCGTACCATTTCGAAAATCGAGTTCACTTCGAAGATTGCTGTGTGACCGCGTCGTTCATGCGAATTTCTGAGTGCAGCCACGGGCTTAGAAAATCAAACCTCACGCGCTGTCAGAACAAGGAACCACAAACACGGTCAGCGGACGCGTTGAGGCAAGAGCGAAGTCTCAGCAGCGGCCAGCAGCCGGTGCGAGGATCGATCCTCAAGCAACACAACGATGGCCGCATTTTCAGCGGTCAAGCCTTTGGGAAGTTGCAATTCAACTTTGAGAGTTCCGGCTTCCGCCGTTGCGCTGGCTTGCTGAACACCACGGACGATGTTGACATGATCGAGCCTGCGTCCTGAGTTTTCGCCGCGCCGAACATCAACCTGCCCCGACTTCTGAACAAGGCAGACAAGAATCTTCGCCCCGACGGGAGCATCCTGGTGGCCAACGCTGACTACGACTGATTCTTCCTGAAGACTTTCAATGGATGCACTGAGCGATCCTCGACGCGGTTGTATTCCTTGCTTGAAGGCCGCGGTCACCTCGGACGATTTAGAGCCGACCGCTGATTCGCGCCCGTTGACAATCAACTGCGGAGTAAACACTGACGTGCCCAGTCGCTGTGCGTAACGTCGTTGCCGCTGAGTTGCCAGTTTCGAGCTGAAGGGGTCAGACCAACCTAGATAATTCCAGTAATCAACATGCCACGACAGGACGAAAACATCACCCTCGATTTTATCCCGTTGCTCCGAAATGCGCCGCAACAGACGATCCGCAGGCGGACAACTGCTGCAACCCTCTGAAGTGAACAGTTCCAGGACCGCGAACTTTGCAGCAGGAACTGTCGGCGCGGCAAGCAACTTTTCGATCTGCATGTGTGAAATCCGGAACAAACCAGGCCGGGCAGCAACAAGGCTGGTCGCAACGACCAGAAGCATGCGGTTCAACATCGGATTGGGCTCCGTATATCCGTAGAGAAGTATTGTGAATTCTGTCGGTACGCCCTCTCGTTCTCATCGAAATCCGGATTGTCTTTTGAGAACTCGCAGGGCCTGCCCTTACTGGACGCTGCAGAAGCACGAGGCCTTACATCGATTCTCGAAGCTTCTACATACCCCTCGATATTCGCCTATGGGAGGTATAGATCGATGCAGCTATGTCGTATTTTCTAGGCCAGCCATCATCCGCCCCGATGAATCCTGAATTCGTTGTTTCAATGACTGTCGTTGTGGCCTGGAATTTTTTGAAAGCACAGCGGTTGCTGATCGAGAATGTAAGGTCACGCGGCATCGCGGCGTCACAGAAACTGAGAGCGCGACGTTGCTTGAAATTGACGCATAGCATTGGGCAATTGCAAAAAAGTCTGCAGCAGCAGATGAGGCACTGATGAAGCGTAAACTGGCGGCATCTTTAATTCGTGCTGCCGTTCTCCTGACATTTGGCTCGGGGATCACGCTGTTGTATCTGCGTTTTACGGGCGAACCCGCAGCTCGCCGTCCGGATCTCGATGCGCTCTATAGTCGAGCGGCGATGCACGACGTGGGTGATCGGAATCCTGTGATCGTGATTCCTGGCTTTCTTGGATCGAAACTCGTCGATGCACCGACCGGTCGAACCGTTTGGGGCGCATTCGGAGGTGATGCCGTCGACCCGCGGAACGCAAAGGACGCTGCAATTCTGGCGTTTCCGATGCAGCAAGGAGTGCCGATCGAGGAACTTCAGGACGGCGTACGCGTCGACGGCGTCCTCGATTCGCTGCGAATCAACATCGTTGGTCTATCGACCGAGCAGAGTGCCTATCTGAATATTCTGAGAACACTCGGAGTGGGAGGATACCGCGACGATGAACTCGGAAAGTTTGCGATCGACTACGGAGACCGACATTTCACCTGCTTTCAGTTCGGATATGACTGGCGCAAGGACATCGCGACACTGGCCGTCGAGCTCGACGAGTTCATCGAGTCCAGAGCAGAGTACATTCGCAAGGAACGGCTGGAACGGTTCGGAGTTGATCGCCCGGTAAAGTTCGACATCGTCGCGCACTCGATGGGCGGATTGATCGCTCGCTACTACTTGAGACACGGCTCGCAGCCACTTATGGAAGTCGACTCTGATGCCGAAGTCAGCTGGGCAGGAGCCGAGCGGGTGGAGCAGGCGATTCTTGTAGGAACTCCGAACGGCGGTTCAGTGAAGTCTGCCCGTGCATTGATCGAAGGTGTCAAGCTGTTGCCTCTCTTGCCGAGCTATAATTCCGGTTTGATCGGGACGTTCCCGTCGATCTATGCCCTGCTTCCGAGATTTCGACACTGCGCGATCGTTGACGAAGAATCGGGAGCAGCGATCGACCTGTTGAATGCAGAGGAATGGGAAACTCGTGAATGGGGATTGCTCGACCCTGACCATGCCGAAACGCTAGCGTGGCTATTGCCGGAAGCAACGCCGGCAGAACGGCGAACGATCGCACGGGACCATCTGCAAAAATGTCTGACACGCACCAGCCGTTTACATGAATTACTTGATGCGCCTGCAAAGCCTCCTGAGGGACTTGCGATTCACCTGTTCGCAGGCGACGCCGTCGAGACTCAATCAGCCGTCAGCGTTGCGCCGGACGGTGCGCTGACAATCGTCGAATCTGCTCCAGGCGACAGCACTGTCACTCGGGCAAGCGCACTGCTGGACGAGCGCGGCACTGACGGGCTCCGCTGGACACCTCGATTACGCAGCCCGATTGCCTGGAGTTCCGCTCGCTTCCTTTTCAAAGATCACTTTGGGCTGACTGAAGACTCTGCTTTTGTAGACAACGCGCTGTACTTGCTGCTCGAAGCACCGCGGCAGGGAGTTCCTGACCTGACTGCCGAGACTCCAATTGTTGGCGAGTCTCGCTCAACCACTCCGCCAATGATGAAGAAGGACTTCATGCCAGCCGTGCCGTGATTACTCCACGGTGCCTGGCCTTAAAGCTCAAAGCTAACGCGGTTTGACGTAAGGATTGGCCGCGAGTCCCGTCTAACAAGCGACTCAGCGTTTAATCACCCAACAACAATCGAGACCAGACGATGAATCAGCAGAATAACGAAGCTGTCAATGACGTGGTCGAACCGGTGCACGATTCGACGGCAACCGCGGAAGACAGGAAAACAGGACGGAAAGCAAAGATTGCCGCCTTTCCATGTGTCATTGCGATTCTGATCGCTGGTGGCATTATTTTCTGGCCAACTCTCCGCCCCCAATTGTTTGTCGTCGCTGTCGGGCCAACGGTCGCTGAGGACGAACAGGTTTCCATTGCCGACATTTCTCACAGACCGTGGGACGAGCTGCTTCGGAAGCACGTCACTAACGAAGGGCTCGTCGACTACGACGAATGGAAGGCATCGGCGGGGGATGTTCAGAAACTTGATGACTACTTGAATCACCTCAGTCACGCAGATCGGTCTCAATCGGCGACCACGGAGCAGCAGTTGGCCTTCTGGATCAACGCTTACAACGCGTTGACTGTCAAAGGCATCCTGCGTGAATACCCCACGACGAGCATCCGCAACCACACGGGATCGATCGGCTACAACATCTGGGATCACTACTCGTTGCGGGTCGGAAACCAGCCTTATTCTCTGTCCGCGATCGAGCACGAAGTCCTGCGAAAGATGGATGAACCTCGAATCCATTTCGCGATTGTGTGTGCGTCGATCGGATGCCCACGGCTGCTGAATCGGGCGTTCGAAGCTGACCAGCTCTTTGAGCAGCTTGACGGGAACGCGAAGAATTTCTTTGCCCAGCAACGCAACTTCCAAATCGACGAAGAGGCTGGGACCGTCCATGTCAGCCCAATTCTGGAGTGGTTCGCGACTGACTTCGGTTCTGATTCTGCCGCTCAGTTGAATCGAATCAGGCCCTACCTGCCAAACGACAAGGCCATGCAGTTTGTTGATGGTGACGTGAAGATTGCTTACCTCGACTACGACTGGAACATCAACCGCCAATAGTCGTATTGCACTGCTGGCATCCAGGTCAGGTTCATGATGAGCCCGGACAAGCCGCATTCGAAATTGAACAGCCGTCAATGTGACACGCAAGCCAGGGAAGGCTTCCTTATCGATGCAAAGCTCAGAGAACATTACTCGCAGACGGTTTCTGCAGGCTTCCAGTCTAAGTTGCGGATCAGCAGCGATCAGCGGTTGCATGAAGGGCATTACCCAACAACCGCATCTGAAAGAAATATACGAGCCGGCCGCACAGCGTCATGATGGCGACAGGCGGCCGGTGATTGTCATTCCCGGGATCCTTGGATCGCGTCTGGAATCCGATGCTGGCCGCACCGTCTGGGGAGCATTCGACAACAAGTATGCAAATCCGTCTCGTCCAGACGGTGCTCGACTGGTTGCCATGCCGATGGATCGTGAACTGTCGCTCACGTCGCTTCAAGATGACGTTCAGGCAACGCAGGTTCTTGACCGACTTGAATTGAACATCCTGTTCGTCCCGGTTTCGACTCAGACTTACGCGGGTGTCCTGGCAACTCTGGGGGTAGGCGGATACCGCGATTCATCGCTCGCATCAATTGACTACGGCAACGAGCACTTTACGTGTTTTCAGTTTCCGTATGACTGGCGACGCGACAACGCAGAGAATGCAGCCCGCCTGGAAAAATTCATTCAGGATCGTCGCGCTTATGTGCATCGGGAAAGACTCGACCGTTTTGGCATTGATGAACCCGATGTTCGGTTCGATATCGTCGCACACTCGATGGGAGGGCTGCTGACTCGTTACTTCCTGCGGTATGGTGGTGCCCCGTTGCCGGAAGACGGATCGGTTCCGCCTGTCACGTGGGCCGGCACTCAATATGTGGACCGAGTCATCGTTGTCGGAACGCCGAGTTCCGGTTCCGTCTGGTCGATGAAGTCTCTGATCGATGGTGAAAAGTTCGCGCCGATCCTTCCTCGTTATCCGGCAGCAATTCTCGGGAGTATGCCGTCAAGCTATCAGTTGATGCCGCGGGGCAGGGATTCGACGGTGAAAGTCGTCGACGGCGGAAGCGAGCACTTCGTCGATCCAATGGATCCGGAAGTCTGGTGGAAAATGAAGTGGGGGCTGGCCGATCCTCGGCAGGACAAAGTTCTGCGAGTTCTGTTGCCTGACGTGGGAAGTGTCGAAGAGCGTCGATCGATCGCCCTGGATCATCTCGACAAGTGCCTCGCACGAGCGAGACAGTTTCAGGCGGCCGTTGATCAGCCGGTCGTTCCGCCGCCGAATCTCCATCTCGAACTGTTTGCTGGAGATGCCGAACCAACACCGTCACTGGCTCGATTCGATACTCGTAAACGTAAGCTGAGTTTCGTCAATGAACGTGCCGGGGATGGGACCGTCCTCCGATCGAGCGCGCTGGCTGACCAGCGTGCCCCACACGAAATCGCCGAGACGCTCCGAACGCCAGTTCCGTGGAAGCGATCGACATTTATTTCGTCAGACCACATCGGACTGACCAGCGATCCCGTATTCACAGACAACGTTCTTTTCACGCTACTGGAAGAACGTCGCAAAACCTTCTCACCAGCAATGCCGAATGTGATTCCCCCTCTGCCAGAGATTTAGTCAATGAAGAAGTCTGGCGCATCAATCACCGCGTGGCTTACGGGAACGCTGGAAGATGGCCGCAACATCAGCGTATTTTAAGGTCAGTGGCAAAATCGTTCGATTTCCGATTTTCTGTGTAAGACCGGACGTACCTGAAACGTCCCAGTAAAAAGCATTGGGAGTTGTCGCCTTCACCTGCGCGAATCCAAGTGTTGTGATCAATTTTGAACAGGCGGCATTGTCGCCTTGTGCCCGCCGGCAGGTACTCTGGCCCGATGCCTGCTGCGGGCACTTTTATCGTTTAGTTATGGCGGTTTAGTGATCGCCACAGGAGCATCCGCGATGCTGGTTTTATCTCGCCGATCGGACGAAGCGATTACGATTCCTGAAGCCGGTGTTCAAATCACGGTACTGAGCGTGCAGGGAAACCGTGTCCGACTCGGAATTGACGCGCCTGCAGACATTGAAATCCGGCGAAGCGAACTGTCTGCTGAAATTTCAGGTTCTCGTTTCGAAAGTGACCTGCGAAAGCCGAATCCACACCCGACTGATTCAACAACAGACTGAGTTTTATCTGTGCTGACAAACGCTCCGGGCGCTCGAAAAGCGCCTACTCGCTCGATTCGTCCATTCCGCTGAGAGCTTTCAGGAATGTTTCGAATTCAAGCTGGCAGCAATGGCAGTTTGCCAGATGATTCTGAACTTCGGCCATTGCGGACTCGATCGGAAGACCGGCCAATTGCGTTTCAGCAAACTCGGCAACGTGGTCCAGGCAGCCATCGCAGTCGATTTCGTCCGGAGTCGTTGAAGCAACGAGTTGAACAAGCGATGAGACTTGTTGTTTTGATAAAGGCATCCGTCTGTCTCCAGTTAGGCAATGCTGCCGGTAAGGTCGTCGGCAGAATATCCAGCCGCTTCAAGTCCACTCTTAAGCTTCGTACGCGCATCGTGGACGAGCTTGTAAACAGCGTTGCGGTTGCTCGATGTCCGGTCGGCGATTTCCTCGACAGGCATCCCGCCCAGCAACGCTCTAACTGCTGTCTGTTGACGATCGGACAGCCCGTCGATCAATTCCGACAGTTTCTGGTAGATAGTGCCTTGTTCAAGCTGCTCGGCGGCGCCGGGAACGGTGTCGACAGCGACTTCGAGCTTCAAGCCTTCGCCATTTGTGAACTGTTCGAGCGACACGTCTTTGAAGTGTTTCCGTCGCGTCTGGCTGGTTGCGAGCCGGACAGCAATCGACATGGCCCAGGTGGGAAACTGGCTTCGCCCTTCAAACTGGTCGATCTTTTCGAGGATTCTGATCAACGCATCCTGCGCGATATCCTCGGCAAAGCTTTCACCGGCGGAAGAGAAGGCTTTCTTCAAACCACGCACGAGGCGGACTCTTAGTTCGGTAAGAGCCTCTTCCTGCCGTTCGGGATCCTTCAGCCTCTCGACCCACGGATCGGAAATCATGGGTTCTGACATGCTGCGATAACTCTCCTGCAAACTGACAAAAACGGGATGCTGAGGTGAGACACTCAACATCCCGTTCAGGTTTCAGTGTTTCGAGGTTCGCAGTGTAGCTTTCAAACTGTCGAGAGAGAATCATCCGACGATTGCGATGAGCATGTCAGAATTCGTCATTGACGGCGGATTCGCATTCTGAGTTGGCGGCTACGCAGAACATCCGCAGTCATCGCTCGAACACGCTGCTGCTTCCTTTGAGTTCCCTGTGATCAGTTCTTCGAGAGCTTCCGGTGCCACTGCACCAAGTCTTCGTGCCTTCACTTCGCCGTTCTGGAATAACAGGAACGCGGGAATCGACTGAATCCCATACTCGCTTGCCGCCTGCGGAGACTCGTCGACGTTGACCTTTATGACCTTGGCTTGCCCGTCGAACTTCTCAGCAAGCTGATCAACTACGGGAGCCATTGCACGGCAAGGACCGCACCACGGAGCCCAGAAATCAACCAGGACGGGCTGATCGGACTGCAGGACTTCGTGACTGAAGTTCGTGTCGTTTACTGTGGTCGCCATCGCTCTTCTCCTTGTTGAGTGAGATCGTTTCCCGAAAAGGAACGGTTACATTTACGTTGTCATTAATCAGTTCTTGCCGATCTGATGTCGAGCCTCGCGGCCCTTGTCTGGAGTCGGGTCTTTTACCAGCCCGTAGACCTGACGCCCCTCGTGGTCTTCCGGCAGGTATTCAGTGATTGGCTGCCCTTCTTCGTTCGTAAAGAGCAGGCAGTGGCAATACTTAAACTGCTTCATTTCATTGCAGGCACAGACCCATCGCCGACTTTCTTCGAGTTCTGCCTTTTTGTCCGGATAGAAGTTGCACGGACAAAGTGGCCTTCCCAGCTCATCGATATGTTGAGCCAATCCGAGAACGACTGCCGCTGTTACTTCAGACTCTGGATGCCCAAAAGTGCCGCTTTTCTCGCGATATTTCTCAACGTAACGCTCCATGCGGTTCATTGAGTTTTGAGATGGAACAGAGTCAGATGGCATTGCTGGATTCCTGATCTTTTCGACGCAGCTTCTTGACGTGCGATGTGTCGTGCGTGTCTAAGCTGGAAGACGTTGCCATTGACCGATGTCTTACACAGTCACCGAAAAACTTTCTCGAATCCGAAGTCGACTCATTGAGATGTTTTTGGCTGTTGAACATTCGCCTTGCCCAAAGCTGGGTTTCGTGGCGAAACGAATTCAGAAAATGTGCTCTGCGAAGGTAAGAGGCCGAGACATGCCGCGTCTCAATCGTGCCCGCTATGAATTCATGATTAACGCTCTGGCTGTGCGAAACCTCTGCTCAGGAATCGCCAGCTCGCAGATTCGGAGTCTGGAATTGCCTCTTCAACACGATCTGTTAGCGACGCTGCTGCAATTCGTGGCGTCGGTTACCCCAGACGGTCTCAACTGTGACGGCTGCCTGTCGTGCGTACCTGAGCTGGCAGAGTCGCAGCTGGGAGATCAGCCGCGTTCCGAGATCCTCGGCCGAGTTCAGAATCATCTCGACAATTGCAGATGCTGCCGGAACGAGTACCGAATTTTTCTACGATCACTCACACTCACCGAGCAAAACACATAGCTCGAAAGTTCGTGTTCGGCCAGGTTCGGGTTGCTCCACGTGAGGCCCCATTTAAGACTTTCCTACGGTCGTCGCCGTTCGAACTTCCGTGGAAACCTGGAATGGGAATCTTCGCTGACCGCTGTTCTGAATGATGTGTCCGGAGCTGAGTGCTGACTCATTCGATATCTGATATTCATTAAGTGAATGTCCTGATTCCATCAATGAATATCTGAATTCCGGACGTACAGACCCGATTGCAGCTCGACGTATCGTCCCGACCGGCTTTGCAGCAGCGAACGAAAATCTGGACTCCGATCGAATAATCAACTGTGATCCTTCACGGACACGTTTGTTGATGATCTCACGGAGAATGCACGGCGACGGTGAGTAGGGTTACAATATTGTTTTCAGAGAATCCTCAGTGCGACGTCTGAGTTGAGCAGCGAGCCCTGCACTGACGGATGATTCTCGGAGTTATTTTTTGATCAATCGTTCCCATGTCTTCGGCATCGCGTGCCGGCGAGTTTCCAGATGACTGCCAACCTCAGGTGTCTGAACGGTCATGAATGGCCGGCCAGCACAATCGGCTCGAATAACACTTGCCCGGAATGCGGTGCAGACAGTTCCGAAGCCGTTCCAGAAACATCCGGCTCGGATGACATCGCGGCGAAGCTTAAGCAGCACGCGAGCACTGCCGACACGTTTGATCAGACGCTGATCGTCGAATCCGCCCGCGATAACGACACAAAAACATCGGTGCCGCAAGCCGCAACAGAACATGGCGATGCCCCGTCGCCTTCCAGCAATTCGCCAGGCAACGACGAGATTGATCTTCAAGTGCCCGGCTACGATATTCTGGGTGAGCTTGGCCAGGGCGCGATGGGCATTGTCTACAAGGCTCGCCAGCAGCGTTTGAATCGGATCGTCGCGTTGAAGATGCTCATGACAGCCGGGCACGACCTGTCGTTGTCACGAGCGCAGACTGAGTCTGAAGCCGTTGCCCGGTTGCAGCATCCGAACATCGTGCAGATTTTCGAAGTTCAGGAGCACAACAATGCAATGTTCTTCGCCTTCGAATTTATCGACGGCGGGCCTCTGGTTCCCGCAGAGATCACCTCTCCACGACATGCGGCCGAGCTTGTCGAAACGATCGCTCGAGGAGTTCATTACGCTCACGATCACGGCGTCATTCACCGCGACCTGAAGCCTGACAACATTCTTGTAACATCGGACGGTGTTCCAAAAGTTGCTGACTTTGGTCTGGCGAAAAAGACAGAAGTCGACGCCGGGCAGACACAAGCCGGCTCGATCATGGGCACGCCGTATTACATGTCGCCCGAACAGGCTTCCGGCCAGAACACCAACATCGGGCCAGCCACAGACATCTACTCGCTCGGCAGTATTCTCTACAAACTGTTGACTCAGGAAACACCGTTCGACGATCCCAGCGTCATCAAGCTGCTTCAGAAAGTTCGCACGACAGAGCCCGTTCCACCGTCGAAAAGGGGTTGCCGAGTCCACGCGGATCTGGAAACGATCTGCCTGAAGTGTCTGGAAAAGGAACCTGCCGCGCGATACCTGACCGCAGCAGAACTGGCAGACGATCTTCGCCGATTTCTCGATGGAGAGCCGATCGAAGCCAAGCCGATCAGCACGCTCGCCCGCGGTTTGCGATGGGTTCGAAAACGGGCCATCGCGGTCAGCCTGACTGCTTCTTTGCTGCTGCTTACGTCCGCTGTGACACTATTTGCGATCTCGTCGACGCGCAACGCCGAAGCGCAGCTTGCCGCCAGATCTCCCATCACGATCGAACAACCGGCAGGTCTTCCATCATTCAGCGTCCCCAGTGACAACCCCGTCACGAAAGGTAAGGTCGAGCTGGGCAAACAGCTCTTTTTTGATCGACGCCTGTCAGCAGACAACAGCATTGGATGCGTCGATTGTCATGACCCAAAGGCCGGCTGGGCCGATCCACGCGTAGCGTCAATCGGAATCCGACATCAGAAAGGAACGCGGAATTCACCGCCCGTTTCGAACGCCGCGTATCTGCACTTCCTGTTCTGGGACGGCCGAGCAACCAGCCTCGAAGAACAGGCGACCAAACCGATTACCAATCCCGTCGAGATGGGAGTTGAGTCTCTCGATGATCTCGTCGCGAAGCTCGCAACGATCGAAGGCTACCGTCTGCAGTTTGATCGAGTATTCGACGACGGAATTACTCCTCAGAATATCGGAGCGGCAATTACCGCTTTCGAAAGAACGCTTGTCGCCGGTAATTCTCCTTTCGACCGATTCACCAAAGGGGACAAATCCGCCCTGTCGGAAGCTGCACAGCGAGGTATCACGATCTTCTTTAAGAAGGGACACTGCAGCGCGTGTCATTCGGGGCCGCTCTACAGCGACGGAGGATTTCACAACATCGGAGTCGGCCTCTCCAGCGACCCGATCGACGATGGCCGATTCGCCGTCACCGGCAGGCGGGGTGATCGAGGAAGCTTCAAGACGCCGTCGCTTAGGGACATCGCACGCACGGCTCCATACATGCACGACGGCAGTTTGAAGACGCTTGAGGAGGTCGTCGACTTTTACGATCAAGGTGGTGTCAGGAATCCACAACTGAGCGAAGACATCTATCCGCTGAAGCTGTCTGCCGATGAAAAGTCTGATCTCGTTCAGTTCTTGAGACTCGGCCTGACCAGCGATCAGTACCCCCAGGTCGATCCGCCTGTACTTCCTGAATAGACTGGTGCTATCACACCGGCTGAGTCTCGCTTCAAGGCGTCATCGCCCGAAATCTTCTGAGTGAAATGCAAATGCCAGCTTTCTCTGTTCGCACGCCGCTTCTGACATTGATCTGCATTTCCGTGGCACTTTGCGCCACGGGATGTTCGTCATCGTCGACGCCGTCCAACGCCCCGGAAGATACGAAAACGTCCAAGACTCCAGCGGTCTCACCAGGAGAATCAGCTCGCCCTTTTGTTGAGCTGCCAGCAACGATCATCGCGGAGAATCTGGACACTCCAGCGGGGTTGGCAATTCAGCCTGTCACTGGAGATATTTTTGTCGCGACGGTTCAAGGCATCGTTCGGCTTGATGCGGATGACAACTTCGCGGCGCATCCCGAAATCATCGGATTCCCAAAAGACATGTATGGAGCCGGGCCAACCTACAACTTTGGCCCACTCGGACTCGGGTTTCTTGATGAGTCCACGCTTGTCGTCGGAGGCGGCGGTGCTTCAGACGGAGAAGACGTCATCCGATTTTTCACGGTCGGCAATGCACCGCTCCCCGAGCCGATGAACGCCGACTCGGCACTGCATTCTGTTGGGCCGATTGCTGAAGGCGAGCAGTCTCATCGTGGTGAAGGAAACTATTTCGGCCTGCACATTCACGACGGCACGGTCTTTGTCACTTCTCACGGTGACGACACGCAAGGCTGGGTAAGTCGTATCAAAGTGATCGATCAGAAACCCGAAGGCCTGGAGCCGTTTCTTCCGTCAAAGACTTTCACCGACACAGATGGTCCGTCGGGAATCGCTTTTCTGCCAGATGGTTCGATGCTTGTTTCTCAGACCGGCGAACTGCACGAACGGCCTGATTCGGTCCTGGCTGTTGTCGATCTCTCCACCGGTGAGTTCGTTCGAAAAATCGAGACGGGACTGTTCGACGTGACGAAAATCGTCGTTCACCCTTCATCCCAGAAGCTGTTTGCTCTGGACTTTGCATGGGCGACCCCAGGCGAAGGCGGCCTTTTCACGCTCGACATTGATTCCGACGAGAAGGCTGCGGTTGTCACAAAACACGCAGCTCTGGTGCATCCAGCCGCCATCGCGATTACTGATTCTGGCGAACTCATCGTCGCTTGCGTCGGTCATCAGGACGAGAACCCCAAACCCCAAGGCACGATTCACCGAATATCGCTGGAGTAACGCGGATCGGACACACCAAATTGAGTTCATCACAAACTCAACGATTTCAAGTATTACCGTAACGAAGCCTCGGACTTCATCCGGTCACTCAAGAGCACGGCCCAAGTGTCCAGCGCCAGGCGACACGTTCTATTCGGCAGCTCTGTGCGGACCAGCTTCGAGCCTGAGCCGCATCACGTCCTGTCCGCTTGGCTCATGGGTCTTTGCTTCGATCTGCACGAATCCATATTTGGCATAGAAGGACCGTCCAATTGGATTCGCAGTGAATACTTCGACCTCAAGTTCTCCTCGAACGTCTTTAGCTTTGTCCATCAGTTGCTGCCCAATTTGCATCTTCTGATGAGAAGGATGGACGAAGATGGCTCCAACTTCGATTCCGATAAGTGCGATAAACCCAACAACTTTTTCATCCGCTTCGAACACCCAGGTTTCGGCATTCGGCAGGTACAGATTCGGGATATTCTCTCGTTCTGAAGCGAGGAACTCTTCAGGAAGAAAAGGATGAGCGATTGCCGAAGCGGCCGCCCAGGCATCCAGCAGATCATCCAGATCTCTCTCTTCGTACCTGCGAATCATTCTTTGCGTGCTTTCATTCAGACTGGAATAGGGAACGATGGTTAATGAATCTGTGTTGGGAACTAATGCAACCAGCGGCGTTACTTCGATCTTGACCGCTCACTCATCACGCCGAGTTTAGCCATTCGACTGCGAAGAGTATTTGAATTCAGTCCGAGAATCACCGCGGCACCGTTGGGGCCTGCGATGACGCCGCGGGTATGATCCAGAACGTGCTGGATGTGGTCTCGTTCGACATCTTCCAGCAAACGAAGTTCGTTGTTCTGGCGATCTTTTCTCTGCTGTACGGGGATGATCGACGGTGGAAGCTGCAGCGTGTCGCCGCGTGTCAGAATCATCGATCGTTCGACGATGTTTTCGAGTTCTCGAACGTTTCCGGGCCACGAGTATTCACGAAGCGTGGCCAGCACACTGTCGGAAACGCGTTCGATTTTCTTGCCAAGCCGGCTGCTCAATCGCGTCAGGAAACAGCGGACGAGTGTTGGGATGTCTTCTTTGCGTTCTCGCAGAGCCGGGACCTGAATCGGGAAGACATTCAATCGGTAGTACAGGTCCTCTCGAAAAGTGCCATCGTCGACCATGTCCAGGAGATTGCGATTGGTCGCGGCCAGCACCCGAGTATCAATCTGAATCGTATGGCTGCTTCCGACACGCTCCAGCTCGCGTTCCTGCAGCACACGGAGCAGCCGAGCCTGCGCTGCCAAAGGCATTTCACCGATCTCGTCCAGAAAGATCGTGCCCCCGTCAGCCAGTTCAAACCGCCCGGAGCGTTGCTGAGTTGCTCCCGTGAACGCTCCGTGTTCGTGGCCGAAGAGCTCGCTTTCAATCAGTGATTCAGGAAGTCCTGCGCAATTGACTCGAATGAAAGGGCCATTGCTGCGAGTGCTGTTTCGGTGAATCGCTCGCGCCACGAGTTCCTTTCCGGTGCCAGTTTCACCAAGAATCAAGACCGTCGTTTCGATCTTTGCGACCGAGTCGATATCTCGAATGACTTTCCAGATGGCATCACTTTCTCCAACGATCTCGGAATACTCAGTTCGTGAACCCAGCTCTTCGCGAAGATACAGCATCTCAGCTTCCATCCGCTGGCGTTCAGACTGCAGGCGGTCAACACGCAGCCGACTGTCACTCAGATCGCGTTCTGCCTGCCGCCGCAAGAGTTCAGCCGTCGCTCGGGCTGCGAAGATGTGAAAGATCGAAAGCTCACGATCGTCGGCCTTCTTAGGCTTATCATCGATGACTGCGAGATGGCCGATGACTTCGCCGTTCCCATCGGCCAACGGAATTGCCAGGTAGCTCCGCGCATCGAGTTGCTTAAGTAGCGGATTCGTCGGAAAGCTCGCTTGGACATCATCCGCGAAATGCTGAATCTCGCCCGAAAGGATCTGGCGACACGGAGTTCCTTCCAGAGCGAATTCAAAGTTCGGCTCGTGATGATCGTCGATCCAGACAGAAATCGTCTTCACCGCCGTTCGCTCTGCTGAGAACTCGCCGATGAATGCAACTTTTGAATCCAATGACGCTGCCAGGTACCGCACCAGCATCTGAAAGAAATGCTCCCCTTTTGCCTGCGCAGTCCCTTCGACAATCACATTCAGCGTTGATTCCAGTTGTGGATCGTCCCGCTTCTTCTGATTCATTTCTGAGTTCCTCAAAGCCGAGCATCAGTTGTGATAATTCGTGACGCGTCACGGCATCTCGTACTTACTTCGATTCTTTGCGAAAGTCGTGAATTTCATAACACGCTGAAACAAAGCTGCTTACATCAAACTTGCTCCTGAATTTTCGTGTGGCACGTC
>CALSLT010000015.1 GCA_943787265.1 uncultured Planctomycetaceae bacterium
GGGTGTCTTTGACTTTGCCGGCGGCATCGTTGTCCACATTACCGCCGGAGCCGCCGCCTTGGTTGCCTGCATTGTGATCGGGCCTCGAACAGGATTCCCGAAATCCGTGATGGCTCCACACAGCGTGACACTGACCGTGGTCGGAACGGCGATGCTGTGGGTCGGTTGGTTTGGCTTTAACGCCGGAAGTGCTCTGGGAGCCAACGGCTCGGCAGCAATGACGCTGGTCGCCACCCACATTTCTGCCGCAGCCGCAACCCTGACGTGGATGGGAATCGAATGGTTCAAACTCGGAAAACCGAGTGTCCTCGGCGCGGCAACGGGAGCTATCGCTGGCTTGGCCGCGGTCACTCCGGCTTCTGGATTCATCGGCCCGATTGGCGGACTGGGAATCGGCATCGCTTCTGGATTGATCTGCTTCTGGGCAGCGACGTCTCTTAAGAACAAGTTCGGCTACGACGACTCGCTGGACGTTGTCGGCGTTCACGGAGTCGGCGGTCTGGTCGGTACGCTTCTCGCTGCTGTCTTTGCGGCGAAAATGTTTGGCGGAACTCAGGGCAGCGACTACAGCATCGTCGGCCAGTTCAAAGTTCAAGCAGGGGCGGCGCTGATCACGACGATCTACACTCTGATTGCATCATACATTGTCCTCAAAGTCGTCGATGCCACGATCGGGTTGCGAGTCACCGAGCAGGAAGAACTCAGCGGCCTGGACCTCGCGCTGCACAACGAAGTCGGTTACAACATGAACGACTGACCGCATCTCGAGAATCTCTGCTTCGATCCGTCGAATACTGATCGAGACGGAGTCAAACTCGAGACAAGTATCCCACCGGCCATCATCGCAACTTCAGTGATGATGGCCGGTTTTCTTTTGCGAATGGCCATAATCGACATTTCACAAGAAACTCAGTGAATCGAGATTTGGGCTCCAGCGTGTTACAAAACTGCTGACAAGACTCGATCAGTGATCCTGGGAGACTTCGAATGTTGTTTGCACCACGGCGACGAATGGAATTCGGCGTACTTGTTTTCACTCTGACAGCGTTTTTCGTAACGCTTGCGAACGTCGAGCAACTCTCAGCAGACGACGGACCTCGGCCGGCGTGGACGACGTCGAAGATTACCGGCACTCCGACACCGCCACCGCCGTACGCAATTCAGCCTGCGTATCCGAACTTGTCGTTCGACAAGCCGACGAGCCTTGAAGAGTTGCAGAGTGGCCGCATCCTCGTCAGCGAGATTGGCGGGAACATCTACACGTTCAAGAAGAATCCACAGACGCGACAGAAGGACCTGCTGCTGACAATTGATGGCGGCAAAGTCTGGCACACAACTGCCTACCGTCAGGGCGGCCGCGAATGGGAACTCTTTGTGTGCTACTCGAAAGAGGGCACGTCTTACGTTTCGCGTTATCCCGTCGCGGGCGAGACACCGAAAGCTGATCCAAAAAGCGAAGAAATCATCCTCACCTGGCCGGCGGCGGAGGGTCACAACGCTGGATGTTTGCGGTTCGGTACGGACGGCATGCTTTACATTTCGACCGGCGACGGTTCGGGCCCGAATCCACCCGACGGACGCACGGCAGCGCAGGATGTGTCGAACATTTTTGGCTGCGTCCTGAGAATCGACATCCGGAACAAAGCTGACGGAAAAAACTACTCAGTACCGCCTGACAATCCGTTCGTTGATCTCGACGGAGCACGGCCTGAAATCTGGGCGTACGGTTTGCGGAATCCGTGGAAGTTTGGCGTCGACAGGAAAACGGGACGCATCTTCGCCGCCGACAACGGCTGGGAATCCTGGGAGATGGTCCACCGCATCGTGCGAGGCGGAAACTGCGGCTGGCCGATCATGGAAGGTCGAGCGGTACTCCGCAGCGAAGTCACTCAAGGCCCGACGCCGATTCGGCCGCCAGTAAAAGACCACTCGCACACGGAAGCGAACTCCGTCATCGGCGGCCCGATTTATCGTGGCAGCAAGTTGCCTGAACTCAATGGAACCTTCATCTACGGTGACTACATCACTGGCACGATCTGGGGACTCAAGTCAGACGGCAAAGATTCTTACTCCCACCAGGTTCTTGTCGACACCGACCAACGCATCACCGCTTTCGCCGAAGGTTCGAAGGGAGAACTCTACGTTCTCGACTACGACTACACCGGACAAATCTACGAGCTGATCCCGTCAGGCCTCAAAGACAGGTCAGCGGACTTCCCAAAGCTGCTCAGTGAAACAGGCCTGTTCACATCACTGAAAACGATGACGCCCGCACCAGGTGTTGTGCCTTACGACGTCGTCGTTAAGCGTTGGGTCGATGGTGCGAGCACAAAACGCTGGGTAGCGATACCGGACTCAGGCTCCATCAACCTCGGCACGAACAAGACACCAGCGACTTATCCTGAAGGCACCGTCTTTGCTAAACAATTGACGCTGCCGATCAACGGTTCTGGCCGAGGTGAGTCGATGGAAATCCCGTTGGAGACGCAGTTGCTTCATTTTGAAAACGGGATGTGGCACCCCTACAGCTACATCTGGAACGACGAACGCACCGACGCGACGCTCGTTGACTCGGCCGGAACGGACCACGAGTTCCGCTACTCCCTGCCTGGTGCCGCTCGTGATAAGGTCGAGGAACGTTCCTGGCACGCCAACGCCGAGAACGAATGCCGGATGTGCCATAATGCTGGCTCTGGGTTCGTGCTGGGGTTTGTACCAAACCAGCTTGATCGAGCGTTACGAGGCTCGAATGAGAACACGCAGAACCAGCTCGATTCGCTCACCCGACATAAAGTAATCGCTAAGGTCCGCAGACCGATCAACCTACGTGCTAAACTGGTCGACCCGCACGACGAAACACAAAGCCTGAACGACCGCGCGAGATCCTACCTGCACGGAAATTGCAGCTCGTGCCATCACCCTGGAGGAAACGCGATCGTGTCGTTTTATCTCCGCCGTGAGTTGCCGTTCGCCGAGTTGAAGACCAACAAAGGTACGGGAATCGGCACATTCGGTCTCCAGAACGCAAAACTGATCGTGCCGGGCGATCCTTACCGGTCCGTGCTGCTGTACCGGATGTCGAAGCTTGGTTATGCACGCATGCCGTACATCGGCTCGCGAGTAGTCGACAGCAAGGGCGTCGCATTGATCGAGAAATGGATCGGCTCAATGCCACACCAGATGAGCGATCAGGACTCGGCACCGGTTCAAAACGATTCGCGAGAACGCAAATTGCTTTTTGAACTTGCAACGAAGACCACGCCTCTGTCGTCAAAGGACCAAAGCCATCAAACGGCCGTCACCACACTGACGGCGTCCTCAGCCGGGGCTCTTGCTCTTTCATCGGGGATTCACAGCGGCTCAATCCTTCACATCGACGCCGCACGCATTTACGAATCAGCCGGCAGTGACGTGCGTGGACTTTTCGAAACGTTCGTTCCTGAAAAATCACGACGCAAGACACTGGGAAGAAACGTTGATCCTCAGACCGTGCTTGCTCTGAAAGGAAGCACCACCCGAGGCCGGCTCATCTTCTACAGTGACGGAGCACGCTGCCGAAACTGCCACGACCTGAACGACTCGGCGAAATCCACCGGACCGACGCTGGTCGAGATTCGCAAGAAATACCCTCGCCGCTCAGAAATGCTGACTCACATTCTGAAGCCGTCACTCAAGGTCGACGAGAAGTTTGCCACATGGAGCGTTGTCACCGACGATGGAAAAATTCACAACGGCCTGCTTGTCGGTCAGAGTGATTCCGAAGTCGTGCTGAAGACCGCCGAACGGAAAACCGTCCGCATCGCGAAGTCCGAGATCGACGTCATGAAGAAGAGCCCGAAATCTCTGATGCCCGAAGCAATCCTCAGCGACCAGACGGCGCTGGAAGCCGCAGACCTATTGGCGTGGTTCGGAGACACCAGTACCAACTAAGACGGTCTCTATGCCGCGAGTCAGAGTTCAGGGACTGAAGCATCAGCCACCGGAATGGAGCTTTCCTGTGAGAATCGCTTTGACTGTATTCGCCGCTTTGTGCTGCCTCGTCAGAGCCACTGCATGCGTCGCGGAGTCGCCCGGACGTCCGAACGTTGTATTCATCCTGATCGATGACCTGAGGTACGACACTTTCGGATTCATGGGGCATCCGTTTGTGGAAACGCCGCACATCGATGCTCTGGCAAAAGGCGGCGTGCAGTTTACCAATGCATTTGTGACAACTTCGTTGTGTTCTCCGTCCCGGGCTTCTTTCCTTACCGGCCGGTACATGCACAATCACAAGGTCGTCGACAATGCCGATCGCATGCCCGACGGGACGCTGACGTTTCCTCAACTCCTGCAGAAGGCTGACTACCAGACAGCGTTCATCGGCAAGTGGCACATGGGCGGATCAAGTGCTGCACCGCGAGCGGGATTTGATCACTGGGTCAGCTTTGCGGGACAGGGCACGTACGCTCCGGGGAAACACAAGCTCAACGTCAACGACACTCTCGTCCCGCGTCAGAAGTACATGACTGACGAACTGACAGACTACGCGGTCGATTGGCTGGATGAACAATCCAGTGACGAGCCGTTTCTGCTGTATCTTTCTCACAAAGGTGTGCATGGGCTGTACGATCCGGCCGAACGGCATCGCGATCGTTACAAAGAAGCAGCGTTCCCTCGGCCCGCAACGATGGCCAACACTCCAGCAAACTACGCCGGCAAACCCATGTGGGTGCAGGATCAGCGGAACAGTTGGCACGGAGTCGAATATCCTTACTACGGACGCTCGAAACAGTCGCTCGCAGAAATGTACCGGCATTACTGCGAAATGATTCTCTCGATCGATGACAGCGTCGGTCGCGTGATGCAGGCGTTGAAGAAACGAGGCGTCGATCGCAACACGCTGGTCCTGTTCACCAGTGACGGCGGACACTTCTGGGGTGAGCACGGGCTGATCGACAAACGTTGTGCCTATGAGGAATCCATCCGCATCCCACTCCTGGCACACTGCCCGTCGCTGATCACACCGGGGACCAAATGTGACGCCATTGTGGCCAACATCGACGTCGCACCGACATTACTCGAACTCGCAGGCACGAGCGTGCCAACATCGATCGACGGGCAGAGTTTCGCTGGACTGCTGAAAGAACCGACTTCCAAAGAGCACCGGCGACAATCACTGCTCTATGAATACTACTGGGAGCCCCAGTTTCCTCAGACACCGACGATGTTCTGCCTGCGAGCCAACCAGTTCAAGCTAATTCAGTACCACGGAGTCTGGGACACGGACGAACTCTACGACATCGTCAACGACCCGCACGAAATACGCAATCTGATCCGCGAGCCCAAGCACAAACAACGAGTCTCGCAGATGCGGCAACAATTGCATCTGCAACTGAAACAGACCGGCGGCCTGGCGATTCCTCTGGGCTTCAAACGAAGCCACGGATCAAACCGCCGCAGCGCAAACGGTTCAAACCGAGCGACATTTCCTGGACACCTGATCGACGACAAGTAGCCAGAATCATCTGAGGCGTCGTTTTCGGCACGTGGCTGACCTACTTCTGACTTCAGGCGCCCGTCGAATGCGGCATCAGTGATGCACCCACATCCAATCGCGGTCTTTCGCCCCGCGAGGAATCAGGCCGATCGAATCTCCACGCTTGATCAACTCGTGCGGACGCGCCTTCGCTGGTTTTTCAGTGCCGAATGGTGTTCGCTCGACGGAAACCATCGAATATCCGAAACGCGAATCCGTCACGGTCAGCTTCCACAAAGCTAACATGCCCGTGCGTGCGAAGAACTGATCGCCCTTTTGAATTCCTTCCACGCTCCCGATTGAGATCTGCCCCGTTTTGAAGTCATCACTCACGTGTTGCACAACGGCGATTGCAGCTTTGGGAGCACGGTTGCTTCCACCAACCGAAACCAGTTGTTCGTTGCTTCGCAGTAAAACAGGTCGTCGCTTGTCCGCAGACTCAGAGGCCGGTTCTTCTCCGCCTTCCGACACAGCTGCATCAGATTCGACATTAAGAAACAGCTCAGCATGGACACTGTAGAACCCGTCAGATGGAAAGTAGGGGTTCCGATTCGAGTTTGGATGGAGCACGCGGTTCTTCAGTCGACGCCCTTTGGTTGTCCATTCGACAGTCAGAGTTTCCCCGGCTCCAAGGACGTGCTTCGCCCGCGGCGCTGGCTGCCGAGTGGCCATCACCTGGATTCCCCAAAGAGTGATGTCCGGGTAGGTGCGGATGCTCGCGGCGGCCTCCATGTACTCCTGAAAACTTCCTTTCATGTGATTCGGCCATTCTGCGGAAACTCTGATCGCTTTATCCGTCACATTGATCAGGTCCAATCGAGACTGAAACTCGTCACCTGCTTCTCCATGCTTTGCGTTGACCAATAACCGTAATCGAAGTCCCCCTACTTCCGGCCCAGCTTGCGGCAATGCCACGTCATCGGCTGAAAGGCAAACCTGAGCCAACATCAGAATCGTGGCAACGCATGCAGCAATGTGGATTCTCAACATGTCATACTCCTATGTGAAGTTGCGGGCAGCGGATTGGAAAGGCAGCCAGCGCAGATCTTGATCGCAGAAACTTTCCATGATCAGTAGCAATTAGCGAGCAGGCTTCGACTCAAGACGGCGGTGAGCTTCCAATCGCCAGACACTTGATAACTTCAGCGATGAAGCGATGCCGACTCTCGTGAGCCATTACGTCGATCTCGTCAGGCTTATCGCCGGACTTGAATTCGACGTCGCCCTCAAACTCGAACCACGACTTCAGAGCTTTGATCTGCTCATGCTGATTTCGAATAGTGCAGGTATAAGTTTGCGAGACGATCCTGTCGGCCGGGCGTTGTTTCGGCGCCGGTTGAACTCTCACCGGCGGAACCTGGATTTTCCCATACCACAACGTGTGGCTGAACTTCTCAGGCCTCTCAACGTTAAACGACGCACTTAATCGGTAGCTCGCAGGCAATTCGTCGAGCGTCCATGCGTGTGACCGTAGAGCGATCATCGCGTTGACATTGGGAACGCCGACCGTCGTCACAGACAGGTTGAATCTCAGCGAGCTATCGAAAGGCAACTGAAAATCCTTAAGCTCAACTACTGGTCCGCTGCGAGGGAGACCTGCTTGAGAGATGTTCTTCCCGTCGACATCCTTGAGTTCGAATTTGATTTGTTGAGCGTCGGCGGGCACGGTCATTGTGTTGCCGAGGTCTTTGACGTTTCGCAACTCCAGGTAAATTCCCACCATAGGATCGCGCCAGTTTTCGACGGCCAGCCTTGCCTGCAATCCGTTGACCGGTTCTGACCAGTCACCGACGGCTGGAACAATCGGTCGCGGCCGTCCGAATTCCAGCCGGTCGTATTCACGGCGAAACGCAACCCATTCACGCAGCTTGTGTTTTGTAAAGCTGCGGTACTTGCCGTCGATTTCGGCGACGAGTGATTCCGGACCGGACGGCGTCGTAACATCCACATACAACCTGCCAATTCTGCCAGTCGATTCGGCACCGCGAGGCCGTAGGTCTGAAAGATCGACTTCCCAGACAGGATGGAACAACACAGTCACGCTCGTATCCCGTTGCCCTTGATACGGCACCTCAGCCGACGCTGAGTGAAGCAGCTTCATTGCGGCGTCGATCAACGGTCTGTGTCCCTCAGAACGCTGCAGCATCTGGCCGCCAGGCAACGTCACCGATGGAAGCGGTTTCCGGCTACGCTGTTGCAATGCTTGCTTCTGCTGCCTTTGACCGGCGGCCAGCTCAAGTTGTTGCCGCTGTGCTGGTTGCTTCTTCGGCGGATTGACGTCTGCTTCAGATGCAAGCCTCTGTGGCCGTATGACATCGGCCTGAGCCATCAGCCCCAGCGGAATCATCATGAGGCAGGTGCAAAGTCCTGTGATAATTTTCGTCAGTCTTGAGACCACGCCACGGTTTCGACGATCGTCAACGATGCTTTCAACTCTCGCCGCCAGTCGTTGAGGTCTGGCCATCGCCAAGCCGGCACAAAGGGCGAAGACGTTCCGCCGGCCACCTGTGCTGAGATCGAGCAACGTCTCCGCATAATCCGACGCCCGCACTCCCGTATTCAACACTACGTCGTCGCAAGCCTGTTCCCGTTCACTCCTCAAACGCGACGTCGCCAACCATGCCAGCGGATTGAACCACTGACCGATCGTCACAACGTGAGTCAGCCATTGCCACAAGCAGTCACCTCGCTGAACGTGAGCCAGTTCATGCAGCAATACCATGCGTAGCCGATCGTTCGACCATTCTTTTGCGCTGACGGGGATGATGATCGCTGGTGTCCACACGCCGCATGTCATCGGCATCGTTGAAGTCGAATGCTCAAGCCACCTGACCGTCCGACGGGCACCACTTGGCGAAATCACTTCCGAGACCACATTCAGAATTCTTTCGTCCGAAATCGGAGCCGCCGCTCGCAACATTCGCCACATTGACAACTGCCCGGCAAATACGCGCAGACTGAGAATCACGATTCCCATCACCCACGTGCCAGCGACAATCAATTCTGTCTTTCGAACTGCCGACACGGTTGGAAACTCCGGCGCGCTGTTAATGGTTGCTGCAGCCTCGACCAAAGCGACCATCGACGGCTCAAAACCTCTTTTCGCCGTATCAAACACTTCAGCCGGTGACTGTTCGGAAATCTGCAGTTGCTGGACGAGCGGCTTGGTAACGACAGTCTGCTGAAGAGGTGGCGCGGCAAGCACCGACGATCCACCGCTCTCCGTTTCCGAGACTTCCTCAAGAATCGAAAACTGGACTCGACCTGGAACGATGACGGACAAGACGGGACCAACCAGCATCGAGGTCAACATTAACTGCCATGCGAGATGCCGACCGGAAGCAGACGCTCGACGAAGGAACACGGCCATCACAATCGCAACCGGCATCAGCCAGCAGGTCTGAATGACCAGCGAGATTAAAAGTTCGAGCACGAAGCCATCGGGCACTAGCGAACGGAGCAGTTGGTCAAAGTAAGACATCTCAGTTTCCCTTCTGGCGAGCTTTTCGGATCAGCGACGATAGCCGTTTCAGCTCGTCTTCGCTGAGGTCCGCATTTTCGTCCGCCAGGTGCGCTGAGACTGCTTGTTCGAGCGAGCCTTCAAAGAATGTCGACAACACTCGGCGAATTGCTGACTGCCCGGCCAGATCTCGCGGACTCGTCGGCGTGTAGAACAGCTCACGACTCACTTTTCGCTGACTGAGATGCCCCTTCTCAACGAGATTCCTCAGCATCGTTCTGACGGCGGTCTTTGTCGGCGGATCCTGCATGACGTCTAACACGTGCGCCGCCGAAGCCTCACCGCGCGCAAACACAGCGTCCATAATCTCGCGTTCACGACGACTGAGCTTCGCTTGCCCATCCATCCGATCAACTCCCGATAACAGCTCTTACAATCCCCAAACGCCAATTTTCCGGCACTTCACTCTCAGCGTAAAATCAACACACCGTCGCGTCAACTCCGAAATGCCATTTTTATGGCATTTCGTAAACGAGACAAAACCTATCGACACTGTTGCCACCAGGATATCCTGACCGCCAACAGCGCAGAGCAGCGACAAGCTCCGAACGACAGGTGGGACCGATGCTTAACATTCTTGGCAACACGCGATCTGACTGCAGCGGCGTTACGCGTCGAGGCTGGATTCAGGCCGGCGGCGCCGGCCTGTTTGGCGTTTCGCTTCCAAAGATGTTGGCGGCTGAAGAATCGCAAGACGCACCGTTCTCAGGTGGCCGAGCCAAATCGGTTCTGTTCGTGTATCTGTTTGGTGGGCCAAGTCAGCTTGAGACGGTCGATATGAAACCGGATGCGCCGTCGACGGTGCGCGGACCGTTCTCGCCGATTGACTCCCGAACTCCGGGGATGAGAATCTGCGAGCACCTGCCAATGCTTGCTCAGAGTTCCGACAAGTACTGCGTCGTCAAAACGTTGAACCATCCGCAGAACGATCACAACGCCTCGCACATTATTCAGACCGGCCGCCCGATGCCACCGGCAGAGCGAGGGCCGGCTCGTGTGAATGCAGCTCCGAACGACTGGCCATCGATGGGGTCTGTGGTTGAGTACTTTGAACGTAAGGCGGCGGGCAACTCGCTGCGAACATTGCCCGGCTACGCCTACCTGCCCAATCGACATGGGCAAATCCAACTTGACGGCCGCTACGATCGCCTCGGTCAGTACGCGGGATGGCTGGGTGCCCAGAACAACGCTCTGGCCACACGCATTCACAAGAAGGCGGGGCAAAAAAGTCCATACTGCAGCACCGACAACCCTTACTATCGCGACTGCGACGACGCCGAACTTTCGTTTCAATTTGAAGGGATGAACCCGCCGGACGGTGTCACGATTGACCGGCTCGATCGTCGCAGAAGCCTGTTGGACCAGTTTGAAAGCGGCGCCGAACTTCTGGCAAAGTCACAAAGCCTCTCCGGGTACGGAGCGGCGCGAGGCAGCGTCTGGAATATGCTCACGTCAGGAAAGCTCCGTGACGCACTTGATATTCGTCGCGAACCGGCGTCACTGCGAGATCGTTACGGACGCAACCTGTTTGGTCAGTCGCTGATGATGGGGCGACGGATGATTGAAGCCGGCACCCGATACGTCACCGTCATCTGGGACATGAGCGACGGAGCCGCATCCGGATGGGACTCGCACAATGGATTGACCGGAAGCCTGCGCGACTGCCTGTTGCCTGGACTCGATCGAGGACTGTCAGCATTGTTTGAAGATATGAACGATCGAGGCATCCTGGACGAGACTTTGGTCGTCGCCTGCGGAGAAATGGGGCGCACACCGAAGTTTACCAACCGAGGTTCTGACGACGGCCGCGATCACTGGAGCTATTGCTTCCCGGCAATCATGGCCGGTGCCGGAGTTCAGGGCGGCACCATGTACGGTCGGTCCGACAGACACGCCGCTTACCCACTCGATCATCCGGTCTCATGCCCTGACTTGACTGCGACGATCTTCCAGTCCCTCGGCATCGATCCACACGGCTTCATCCCTGATCGCCAGGGCCGACCAGTCGCTCTTGTCGACGGTGGCCAACCGCTCAATGCAATCTTCGCGTGAGGCCGAGCCTGCTGGTTGAAGCGTTGCATCCCGGATCATTCGGCTTAGTTTTTTCTCCGTCAGACGTTCGCGTCTTTGCGTGAGCCTTTGTTCGGTTGCGGCAAAGCCACTTTGGGAAGACGTCACTGTTTCTGCAATACACGCTTCAGCTCGATCAGCCGATCAGGTCCGCCATCATTGATTTCCATCAGGAAGCGGGCAATGTCCAGGAACTGCTGACGGTCACCAAGCTGATTCACTAACCCAGGCGGCATGGCTGACTTGGGACTGGGCACAACCTGGTCGACCTCATCCTTCGGAATCAGGATCTCTTTGCCACCTGCCGGCTCACGGACGACCATCGATTCGCCCTTGTCTTCCGCTTTAAAACCGGTAACGACAAGTCCGCCGTCAGTAACAACGATGATCTGCGCGAATCCTTTGCGAATTACCTTCGATGGATGAAGGACGGATTCGATCAGGAAAGGATCACTGACGCCATCGCGTTTCGCAGCAAGGTCAGGTCCTAGTCGGTGCCCTTTTCCTGGATCATGGCATTTCGCACAGGACACCGCCGGGTTGTAAAAGAGCTGTGCGCCACGATTCGCATCCCCCTTGGCCCGTGCCTCGTCCGCCAAAGTTTTCGGATCGACGCCGGCCAGTTGTTCGGCAAGTGAGATTACCTTTGGCTCGTTACCGGTCAGGCCTTTGATAGCCAATTCGTGAATCGACCAGTACTTGTTGGGCGACGTACCCGTTTGAGTGATTCGGATGTGTTTTGCCGGCGCTGAGCTGCTCAGCTCGATCTCAGTGATCGGATGAACGCCGCGGCCTTCCGCCACAGAATCGCTCCACGATTCACCGTCGAGCGAAGTATGGACGACAAACCCGCGAGGGTAGTCGTCGTTCGAGCCACGCGTATCAAGCGTTAAAGCCAGAACGTTAACTGGCTCGGTCATCTCGATCGAAAACCACATCCCCGGCCGCTGCGTCGTGCCGGTGTCCCAACGGCTGCCGCGATTTCCATCGATGGCGTTGCCAAGTTTGCCGCCGCCGTGACTTGAGGTGAGTTTCCAGCTCTCTCGGTCTTCGAATGCCGGGGGATCAAACTGCTTCAGCTCGGCGAGTGTCCATGGTCCCTGTCGACTTTGCGATGCCGAGCGGACCTCATTTACATTCACTGCTTCGATCAACGGTGCTTGATTCCCCCAACTGTTGCGAACGTAAGTCGCCACGTCGGCGATCCATTGGTCGCTGTTGGCCCCCATCGGCAGCATCAACCCACCAGCGTACGTCTTCTTTTCAACGGGACCGATCAGACCGTTGAGCAAAATTCGAGTCAGCCGTTCACGGTGGCCTTTGACTCGATTAGATCCGGCGAGCGGCGGTGCCAGCATCAGTCCGTGTCCGTCGGGACTGGGACGCCCCTTGCCATCCGGACCGTGGCACGTAACGCAGAGTGTTGAGTAAGTCACCTTGCCGCGGACGATCGACTCAGCAAGTAGTTTGTTGCGACGTCGAATCTCTTCGATCTTTTTCTTTTCAGCGATCATCGCTTCCATGTTGGCCCGAATTCTGGCGGCAACGGTCTTGATCGCCTGATTCTCCGAATGTGTCGTCACGATGACTTCGGAGAGCGGCTCCACCTGTGGATGCTCGCCGCGAGTAATCGACAGCAACGTCTGAATCACAACGTCCGGGCTTTCGTCCTTCGTCAACTTCTCGATGTGGCCATCGAACGAGCGGTCAGTCGCGATGACCGGCTCGGTCAGTCGTATCGCCGCCGCACGCAAACGATCGTCGGAGTCCTCGAACTTTTCTACGATCAACGATGGGGAAACAGTATCGAGACCTTCCAGCGTCCACAGTGCGTGCAGTCTGCCCAGCCGGCTATCGCCTGAGCGAGCCAGTTTCTCCAGAGCTGGTACGACGCTCTTGTCGCCGTGCAGGATGATCAGTTTTTGAGCTTCACTGCGCCACCAACCGTTTGGATGCGACAGATGAGCGACCAGCTGTGCCGGAGTCTCGTCGAGCATCCGCGGTGTCGGACCGCGCTGCGTTGATGTGTGGTCGACTCGGAAGATTCGGCCGCGGCCAATGTTCTTGTCGAGTTCGTACTCCTTGACAACTTCCCGCAGGTACGAGCCGTCGCGGACCCAGTTACCTTCCTGGATGATCCCTCGGTACATGTCGACGATGTAGAGGCATCCGTCCGGGCCGGTCGCGCTGTTGACGGGTCGAAAATTAGGATCAGTAGCGCGGATGAATTCAGTCTGATCGTACGCGTTGGACACTACGATGCGGCCTGCATCATTCGTGACCTTCGCACGCCGAATCAATCGGCCGACCGGCTCGCAGATGACGAGGTCGCCGTCGAAATCTGCTGGCATTCCGGTGCCGCGAAAGATGGACTGACCGCAGCTTGCCGAGAATCGATTCAGTGTGTTGTCCTCGCGAAGCCGACCTCGACCGCCCTGCGTGTCGGGAATGTTGTCGATCGGAAAAACGTCGCGAAAGCCGTCGGCCTGTTCGCCGGGGATCGAAATCTGGCCGTAAATGATGGGCCGTTGAAAATCCATCGCCGGGTTCTCGCCGCCAGCCGTCGAGTAGAAGATTCGACCGACGTTGTCATGAGTCAGTCCCCATTGTCCTGAACCGTTCGGCATACTTTCCCGGACGACCTCGCCCGTCGTGAATCGATACCGATGAGCCGAGTACGTTGTGTAAAGCCAGTTGTCGATATTCCAGATCAGCCCGCTCGGCTGATGTTCGAGGTTCCCCCCACGATTGCCGCCCTCATGCCACATCTCGATTTTGTCAGCAACACCGTCGTCGTCGGTATCCTGATAACTTTTCAAATCGAACGTGTTGGTCTCGCGAATGATCACTCGGTCCAGCAGCGGAAGAATCATCCGCGGCAATGACAGGTTGTCCGCAAAGACCGAATGCCTGTCATAAACGCCATCGCCATCTGTGTCCTCGTGACGGGACACACGGCTGGTCGGCGCGAGCTGGCCCTTGCCGTCGATCTCCTGCATGTAAGTCCGCATTTCGGCGACGTACATCCGACCGTTGCCATCCCAGGCAATCGCGGCCGGTTCGTGAATCACTGGCTCCGTCAAAACGGGCACCATGCTGTAGCCCGGCTGGATTTCCATCGTCTTGATCGACTCTTCCGGAGAAAGCGGCGGAGCCTTCGAACTGACTTCCTGTGCGAATGCAGCGTCAGACAAATCAACTGTTATGAAGAGCAGAATTAGCGAGAACCGGATCGCAGTTTTAAACATCGGGAGACTCGGGTGAGAAAAGTGATGACCAGCATGGATCGCTGGTTCGAAGGGGCACCTTTGCCGCGTGTGTCGTCGCGTGGTTGGCGTGTTCGAATCTTGAATGAGGCCGCATGCCTTATCGGCTTCGCCCTTCATCGACGATCTTCTTCAACTCGGCCGTTAGTCGAGCCACGATCTCCGGATGCTCAGCGTAGAGATTTGTCGTTTCTCCAAGATCATTGGCCAGGTTGTAGAGTTGGCCTTTGGGAGCTCCAGCCTCTGCTTTGGCACTTTTTGGCTTTGAGAAGCCACCAGATCCAAGGCCGGTGATCAGCTTCCAGTCGCCGGACCTGAACGTCATTATCTTTGCACTGCCCGGTCGCATGGCAATCTGCGTTCTCAGAGAAGTTGCTTTTGGCTTCTTCCGGGTAAGAGCCGGCAGAAAGCTGAAGCTGTCGGGCCCAGCATCTGACGGCAACTTCGCGTCTGTAATGTCTGCGAAGGTAGCGAGCAGGTCCGTAAAACAAACTAGCTGTTTGCTCGTCGTTCCAGCCCTAACCTCATTTGGCCATCGAGCGATAAACGGCATGCGGTGCCCGGCTTCCCAGGCGTCAGCTTTCATGCCTCGCAACCCGCCGCTTGAATCGTGGTCGTACTTCTCAACGTCAGACTCGTACCACACCGGGCCGTTGTCCGAAGAAAAGATGACCAGCGTGTCGTCATTCATGCCTGACTTTTTCAATGAGGCCAGGACACGACCGATCTGATCGTCAACCATCATCAGGAAGTCGCCGTACATGCCAGCGCCGCTTATGCCTGCGAATTCCTCATCAGGCAGCCACGGCGTGTGCGGAGCCGGGTACGCCAGGTAAAGCATTAACGGCTTCTTCGCTTTGCCACCGTTTTCGTCGGCCGCATGTTTCTCGATCACCTTCACGGCTTCATTGGTAAACCGTGGCAAGACATCCGCAAGAGCCAGATTCGGGGCAATCCCGCCGGCTCGCCAGAACGCTCCCTGAATCGGAGACCAGCCTTCGCTGTTGTTTGCTTCGATGTGATCGGTCGGTGGAGCGACAGCCTGATTGTCGCGAATGTAGAAGTAAGGAGGAATGTCCGTCGAAGCTCGGATCCCGAAGTAGCTTTCGAAGCCTCGATCAACAGGGCCGCCGGGCAGAGGTTTGTCGTAGCCGTCCTCTTTAAACCCAACGTGCCACTTACCGACCATCGCCGTGCGATACCCCTGCGACTTCGCCAGCGACGCGATTGTCATCTGGTCCTGCTCGATCAACGGCTGCTTCCGCCAGAGGTTGACGTTCGTACGAAACGGGTAGCGGCCGGTAAGCAGACCATACCGGGACATGTGACAAAGCGGCCCTGGAGCATGAGCGTCCGTAAACCGCATCCCATCGCGAGCCAACGAGTTAATGTGCGGAGTTGGGATCTTCGACTTCGAATTGAAGCACCCCGGATCGCCATATCCCATGTCGTCAACAAGGATCACAACGATGTTTGGATGCTCAGCCGCCAGTGTGCCACTGCAAGCTGCAAACATCACCACGAATAAAAACAGAATCCGATTCATAGGTTCCACCAGGTATCTTGCTCGTTGATCAATTGTAAGTTCAGCAGTCAGTCGCATTTTGTTCGCGTGTTGTCGAATATGCCACCAACCGGCCAATCGCAGAATGCTGAATTCAAGTCTGCACTCGGTGAATTCGGCGCCCCAGCCAAAACAACATGGAGCATCAACATGAGCAGTCTGGAACAACTCAAGCAGCACACCGTCGTCGTCGCAGACACCGGAGACATCAACGCCATCGCGGAACACAAACCGCAGGACGCGACCACGAATCCATCGCTGTTGTACAAAGCGGCTCAAATGTCGCAGTACCAGCCGCTTGTCGACGAAGCCATTGCTTATGGACGTTCGACGTCTGCCAGTGACGATGAACTGGTCGATTCGATCATCGATAAACTCTCAGTGACGTTTGGTTGCCGAATTCTGGACATCATCCCAGGCCGAGTCTCAACGGAAGTCGACGCTCGGCTGAGCTTCGACACCACAGGCACGATCGCCAAAGCTCATCAGCTGATTGCTCTATATAAAGAGGCAGGCATCAGCTCGGACCGCATCCTGATCAAGATTGCCAGCACGTGGGAAGGTATCTGCGCCGCCGAGCAGCTCGAAAAAGAAGGTATCCATTGCAACCTTACTCTGCTGTTCGGATTCGGTCAGGCCGTGGCCTGCGCCGAAGCCGGAGTCACGCTCATCAGTCCGTTCGTCGGAAGAATTTTTGACTGGTACAAGAAGAGCCAGGGCGTCGACACGATTCCGATCGATGAAGACCCCGGCGTCGAGTCAGTCACTACCATCTTCAACTACTACAAAAAGCACGGCTACAAGACTGAAGTCATGGGTGCCAGCTTCCGCACCAAAGAACAGGTGATGGCATTGTGCGGCAGCGACCTGCTGACGATTTCTCCAAACCTGTTGAGCGAACTGGCAGATAACGACGCCGATGTCCCACTAAGCCTCGATGCTAGCGCGGCTCAGAATATGGACATCAACCGCGTCGACATGAACGAAGCCACGTTCCGCTGGATGCTGAACGAAGACGCGATGGCCACCGAGAAACTTGCGGAAGGCATTCGAGGCTTCTCCGCAGACCTCGACAAACTCAAAACATACCTGCGGGATCGAATGAGCTAAGCCGCCTGACAGAGTCGGCGATCCTTCCGGCATCTACACGGAGTTCCCGACAACTCATCCATCACACCAAAACTACGACACTCTTGACGTACGTCGTATCCGTCGTACGATACTCAATCCTCGCAGCTGGAGTATCGCACGATGAAAGCAAATCCCGGTGGAAATCTCGATCCACAGCAGGTTTACGGCCGAAATGACCTGATCGAATTACTCTGGGATCGACTCGAAACCCAGAGCATTCTCATCAATGCTGAACGCCGAATCGGCAAAACTCAGATTCTACGAAAGATGCTGGCGGAACCTCGCCAGGGCTGGAAACCGATTTTCCGCGACCTTGAAAAAGTGCATTCCGCACAGGAATTCGCAGAGCTGGTCTACGACGATGTTCAGCAGTTTCTCGGCACAAAAGAGCGAGCGAAGAATTTCGTTCAACGGTTCTTCGAAGAGCACGAGACCGACCACGTCAACCTGAAATCTCGCACCTGGAAGAAACTGCTGACATCGGCGATCGAAGATTTGATGAAGGCCGATCGTCCGGAACGTCTGGCGTTCTTCTGGGACGAAGTTCCCTACATGGTCGAGCGCATTCGCCACAACGACGGACCGAACGTCGCCGCCGAGATTCTGGACACAGTACGCAGCCTTCGAGTCGAGCAGGAAAAGTTCCGTGTGATCTTTACCGGCTCCATCGGGCTGCATCACGTGCTGGGTAAGTTGACGGCTGCGGGCATTCCGACGTCAGCGAAGAACGACATGTATCACGTCACGGTGACCCCACTGGCACCACATGACGCAGAAATCCTGGCGACAGCTCTGCTTAATGGCGAAAAGATCACGTGTGAGGACATCGAAGCCGCCGCATCAACGATCGCCGCGGAAGTGGATTACTTTCCGTTCTACATTCACCACGTCGTCGCCGGACTCCGAGTCGAACAGCTTTCGCGGCAGCGAAACAAACGTGACAGACTTCGTCGCCCGACAACTGGTCGAAGCAGCGGATCCCTGGCAACTGGCTCATTACCGAACGCGGCTGACCTCGTACTATCCCAACGACAACGACGCGAACCTGGTGACTTCCATTCTGGATGTTCTGTCACTCACGCAGGATTCGATTGAATCGCTTTCTGTGGACGAAATCCTGGACGCTGTAACGACGCGTGAAGCAGGCATCGCGCGTCGCAACGAGCTGCTCCGCCTGCTGAGATTGATGGACGCAGATCATTACCTGTCCCGCGACACCGAGGGCAAGTACCGCTTCCGCTTCGCATTGATTCGTCGCTGGTGGAAACTGGATCGTGGACTATGAGTAAAGCAACTTCCCAATCAGTAGGCCAGTCAGGACCAGTCTCGGCCAAAACAGCCAGCGATCAACTCCGATTCACCAATGAGCAGTTCATCTGGAGGTTCTCGCCCAACCAGACTGACCCGGAATTGCTGGAAGCGATTTTCGTGGGTCGGGAATCGCTGCTGCAAAATGTGTTGGAGAAAATTACTGAAAGCGCAACAACCGGTTCGAAGCATCATGTGCTGCTGTACGGTCCCCGAGGAATCGGCAAGTCGCACCTAACTTCGCTCCTGCATTACCGAATGAGCCGCGACGAGAGCCTCAGCGAGAAAATTCACGTCGCGCGGCTGAATGAAGACGAAACCACAACTTCGATGGTGCAGTTGCTGGTGAGGATTTACCGGTCACTGTGCTCTTCCTACGCGGACGAGTATTCCGCGGCCTGGCTGGACGAACTGCTGGATCAGTCACCGGAAGAAATTACCGGAGTGCTCACTCGCCGGCTGGTGGCGCGGTTCGAGAATCGCACTCTGATCGTTCTGGTCGAGAATCTGAATCTGCTGTTTGAGAATCTCGGGACCAAGGGGCAGCACGAACTTCGCACGCTGCTGCAGGAGCATCCCTTTGCCTGCCTGATTGCCACCAGCCAGCAGTTGTTCAAAGCGGTCACCGACCGCAGCCAGCCGTTCTTCGGTTTCTTTCAGCAGATACCGCTCAAGCCATTGACGCTGGATGACGCGCAACAGTTGCTGTTGAACATTGCGCAGACCAAAGGGCAGGACGATCTGGCCGCTTTTCTCAACACGCCAGACGGTCGCGGCCGTGTGAGGGCGATTCACGATCTGGCCGGCGGCAACCATCGCGTTTACATCGTGCTGAGCGGCTTTATCACCCGCGAGTCGCTGGACCAGTTGGTCGCTCCGTTTCAGAAAATGGCCGACGAGCTGACGCCGTACTACCAGGAACGGTTGCGCTGGATTTCTCCGCAGCAGCGGCAGATTGTCGAGCTGCTTTGCCGCGAACACGGCACGCTGAATCCGAAGGAGATCGCCCGGCGGCTGCTGGTGACCGAACAGTCGATCGGCAAGCAGGTCCGCAAGCTGGCCGAGATCGGCTATCTGAATTCGACCAAGCGAGGCCGCGAGACGTTTTACGAACTCAGCGAACCCCTGATGCGGCTGGCCTATCGAGGTCAAAGAGCAAAGCCTGCTGGAAATGCTGATCGACTTCCTCCGCATCTGGTACCCGCCCGGAACAGATGCGGCAGCTCCAGGCAAGCGGCCTTTGTCGCTCAACACAGGCCTACATCGACGCAGCTTACGAGCGATCGCAGACGCACCCCGATCCCCGCCTGAAGATTCTACAAGGCGAAATCGAAAAAGCAGAAGCCGAAGGCCGCAGCCACGAACTAGCGACCCTATGGGAAGAAAAAGCAGCCGCTTCGAATACAGCGTTAGATTGGATTACGGCGAGCTACTGCTTCGGCACGATCGATAAAGACTTTGATCACGCGTTAAACTGCTGCGAGATGGCTCTCGAGCTCGATCCGAAATACGCGGGAGGTTGGAACAACAAGGGAAACTCACTCTACAGCCTTGGCCGTTATGACGAGGCTCTTAGTTGCTACGAGAAAGCAATCGAACTCGATTTGGAATACGTCTACGCGTGGACCGGTAAAGGAAACATGCTGTACAACTCTGGTCGGTTTTTAGAAGCACTTAGTTGCTACGAGAAAGCGATCGAAAACGATCCAGAATACATCTACGCATGGAGCAACAAAGGACTTTCGCTGAACAGTCTAGGCCGATTTTTGGAAGCTCTGAGTTGCTACGAGAGAGCGATCGAAATCAATCCCAGAGACTCCCACGTGTGGAATGATAAAGGAATCGCTCTTTACAATCTTGACCGTTTCGAGGACGCAATTAGTTGCTACAAGAAAGCGATCGAATTTGATCCAGAAACTGTGGATCCGCGATTTAATCAGTCCGAAGCGCTGTTTGCGATGTATCGTTGGCAAGAGGGGTTCGAGTCCCTTCGGAATGCGTTTAAGCTGTTCGAACGACTTCCAGAATGCCTTGGTGATGTGGATTCGATGTGGTCACTCATTTTCGGACGGAGTGACGATGACACGGCACTGCGAGCTCGAATCAGTTCACTCGTCGACATCTACGAGCAAGCCAGTAGGCCGGATCAAGGAGCGGAGCGACGCAGCTCCGGCAACGAAGACAGTGCAGATCAGGATGAAACTGCCGGAACAGCGCTTCGCTCGGTCCGGCCTACGAACCAGCCACCGGTCAACCCACTCGCGTACCTCGGGGATGGGCTGGTGCGGTCACTGGCAAAGATCGACGCGGACCGAGTGACTCCAGCCGTCCTGGAAAGCTATGGTCCAGGCCGTTGAGCAACGCGTGGCCGATCTCCCGGAATTCGAAGTTCCGCTGCGGCTGTTCCGCTACGGCGTCCGTTACCTCATCAGCAAAGACGACGCCGAATTCGTCAAGCTCATCCAGCCCGAACGACGCATCCTTCGGCAAGCCCTGCATCTCTCAGAAGAAACTTGAGGCTCAGGCAGATTTACCGTGCGACGATCTACAGCGTTGTGCCGATGCTGGCACTTTCCGGATGGTCTGGATTAACCGTTCCAGGTGGAAAGATCGCTGGTAGCGGGCGTGTGATTCCTGAAACTTCGGCCGGTACATCAAGTAGAGCGTCCAGACTGACGGTCGAGGTCGGCGGCAAGTCTGGTAACGCCAGCTCGACGAGATTTGTCGTGGTAGTTGCCGGCGAGATTGGCAGCTCGAAGCGTTCGATCCAGGCTTCGTGCTCGTCGCCAAACACTTGTTGAATCTCGTCAAGAGCGACCGCTCGATCGATCGCGGAGTCGAATTCTCGCCAGACAAATCGCGCGAGGTCGTCCAGCTTAGTACTCGACCGATTCAGCCTCGCTCCATTCAGAACTGTCACCCAGGCTTTGTGACGATCTCCCGTCGCGACGTAATGTTCGGCCAGGTATCGCCAGCCGGTTTCGAGCGAAGGATCCAGTTCAACAGCCTTCTGCCAGTCTGACAGAGATTGAGTCTGCGTGATCGCTCGCCAGGCGAAATAACGACCGTCCCAGGTTGGCCGCATGAGAGCAAGTAGTCCAAGAATCAGCCCCGAGTGGATCACAACAAGGCCGGAGTAACTTCCGAAACGACTCCTCAGCCCAAAGTCGTAGCACAACCAGCCAACGATGGCTCCATAAACGAGTCCCAGGAGATGGGCACCGTTCGCAATCGGCATCCCGGCAAACATTGTCAGAGGAATACAGATGAAGAGTGACACAAAGCAAATCGGCACCAGCGACGGATGCATCCGCTCTGCGATCTCTTCGTCATGCCGACGGACGACGAGAATCAGTCCGAACTGTGCGAACACCATTCCCGAAATCCCGACCGCACTCTGATTCAACGCGGTCTCGGGCAAGATAGAAAACGTCGCTGCTAATACGCAAAAAGCGAGATATCGAAGCTTCCCGAGTTTCGGCTCGAGCAGATCAGCAAACATCCAGAACGCCAGTACGTTCATCACCAGATGCACCAGATTGCCGTGGTGAAATGCGCTAACCGTGAGCCGCCACCACTCCCCTTCCCACAATGAAAACATTCCGTTGACGTCCGGAAAATCGGTCAGCAATAGAACATTCAGTACACCGGGTTTGACCGTCAGTCCGCTCATGCTGCCAGCCGAGTACGACGCCGATACCGACAGCGCATACAGGAAGCAGCAAACTAAAATCAGCAGACTGCTCACGGGCAATCGGCGAAACGCGCGGCCAAGCATCAGAATTGGTGAATTTCTGGTCGTCACAATGTTCAAGTCCAGGACGGCTGAGCGGTCTCGGCGGCACGAAGTAAACGTAGTGTTCTTCGCGGATGATTGCAGAAGGCGGAGAGGAAACAACAGAAGCCCGGCACCCTCCCAGTTGCCGGGCTTCTGATCGCGATCTGCCTTGGCGTTTTACGAAGTCTCCACCACTAATTGCTCAATGGGGAAGGACGCGTCCACGCCTGACGCAGTTTTCAGCGTTTTCGCAGTTCGCTTTCTCCGAACAGTTCCTCGACCTTTCGGTGAAGATCGATTTCTCGCTCTCGCACATTCGGAATGCTGTTGTCGCGTTCCGGATTTCGGACCTTCCAGGGAACAGGCGGCAGTTGACCAGGTAACGATCCGGTTCCAGGCAACAGGTACAGCTTCTGCATTTCTTCCAGGTTCAACGGACGAGCTCCGATTCGCCCGAAGACTGAGAGCTGAGTGCCTTCTTCATCGACAGCACGGTCACGATCGAACCCTTCGCTGACTGCCAGAGCATGTCCACCATGCGGAATTTTGAATGTCGAGATCAACGCGGGCGTCGGTCTTGGAGAAAAGCCGTCGTTGCCCGGAGTGTCTGGCGAAGTTAACTGGACGACGTGCATTCCGTTGTGCCCATCTGCCAGGTAGGCGTACGCACTCGCATAAGTGAAGCCCAACATCACATCATGCAGGTCGTTGATCTTGCCACCCGCGTTGAAGACCTGATCGACTTTCAGATCGCGAGGATTTTTCACGTCGAGAATCGTCAAGCCATGACTACCGGTTGCGACGTAGGCGTAGGTGCGAGCCACGTAGATGTTATGAGCTTCTTCCAGATGTAATGCGGTGACCGGCTCTGGATTTTCTGGCTCGGTAACGTCCATCACTTTGATGCCATCGTCGTCGCAGATGAATGCGTAGCGGAACTGGAATTCGACGTTTCCGGGATTGTTAAGCCACTCGCCGTTTGGAATGACCTGGGCGACCTTCATGTTTGTGTGATCGTCGATATTGACGATCACCATGCCGGCGTCGCAGGCGATCCAGGCGTACTTGCCACGAATTGTGATGCGGCTTGCACCGTCCAGAATCCCGTCCGGATTAAACACCACATCCTTCTTGATGAAGTTGTTATTCGGGTTACCGTCAAGCAGCGTCCCGACAAGTACCAGGTACAGTCCTTCTTCACTATCCGTGCAGTAGAGGAATGCGTATCGCAGTGGGACCGACTGTTCAAAGTTCTCCGGCGAGTGTTTCCGTGTCGGATCTGGAGCCATTGTTGATGGTGATGCGACATCGGTACAGTTTGGCGATCGCACGTAGAACTTCTGACCGAGCGGCGACACAGGAGCGGTCGTGTATCGTTCCGCGAAGCCTTTGTGATCCGTAAAGGCGATGTCGTAAATCCGAAAGCCAGCTTCGCCACAAGCTGCGTAGAGATACTCACCCCGATGCTGCAGGTTCAGAATCTCGTGCTTCATATTCGGGTGAAATACGTTGTCGGCAATGTCTCGGCCCGGATGCTCGTAAGCAGTCTGAAGCTGCCGATCGTTTTCAAGATGCTGATTGAAGTATTTCGGAAACGCGTCTTCGTGCATCGTGCTGCCGATGATCGCCTGAGGTTCGTCTCGCTCCTGCACAACCGGAGACCAAACTCCGTGCTCGCCCGCAGCGACCCACACGTACCGACCAACATGATTCATGTACTTCGTACCGAGCATCAGCAATTGCGACATGATCGCGTTGTTGTCATCGTCGCCGGACAAGTGGCAATCGGCACACAGCTTCGTCTCGCCACGGCCTCGGACCGTGTGAGGCACGTTCGTACTAAAGGCACATCCGCTGAGGCCTTCTGCAGAAATCGTCTGCTGCTGGTAGTAGATATTTTCGCGGTTTCCGTTGTATGAAGAAACGTGTACTGCACACGCCGATCGAACCGGGTTAATTCTCTGGCCGGTCGCGTTGGCGTCTTTCGCCAGCATGAAGATATCGTCTCGCAACGTCTGGAAGTTGTACGACGTGTAGTTCTTCGTGACGTCGCCTTCGTAATGCAGTTCCGGCATCTTCTTGTCTGCCTTCTGCACGAGGTGGCAACCGAAGCAACTCGGATTCCACGACGAGTGACAGGCGATGCAGTTCATTTCGTGAATCGCGTGGGCACACTGTTTCGGATCGTCCGGAACATCCCCCCAGAGATAGTCGTACTGGTTCTCGTTCTTCTCAAACCGCACGGTCTTCGAAAGAGCCGACAGAGCGTTGTAGTCAACGTGACTCGGTGTGATCGTGTCTCGAACCTGTTTGACTCGCCATGAGAGGTCCGGCTCGACCATCGAGTTCTGAATGATCGTGCCGTCTGGAAGCGTTTCGAAGCGACGTTTACCAAACGGTGTCCGCATCGTGGCAATGTTCCGCCCGACGTTCTTCGTCTCTTCGTTTCGCTCGGTCACCATCCCCGGCCAGACATTCCCCTTGGCGGCTGGCCCCGAAGTTCGCAGTGGAGCGTACTCAGAAATCGTTCCGTGGCAGTCGGTGCAGGTAATCTCGATGGCATCTCGAACGCCGCCGTAAAGTTTGGTGTCTCCGTGGTTGTCTTGGATGTAGTGGCAATCGACGCAGTGCATCCCCATTTCAAGATGGATATCCAGCATGTGCACAGGAGAGACTTCTCTCATCTGTCGCAACGCGGATTCCAGATTCAGCACACGGTCACGCTCGACTTCGTCGACCGGAAGTCCCTCTTCGTCAACGTTACCCCAGTCGCGATCGCGGTAGAGTTCTTTGACGACTTCCGGAATTTTGACACCGAGCATCTTCTGTTTCGGAGTCGCTCCTGGCAGCCGGTCACCGTCGTGATTCTGCAGGATGCCGGTGCGATCTTTCTTGAACACTGCTCGGTAGCTCCAGCCGTGCCCGTGGAAATCGGCGAGCGTATGCTTGAGCTGCGGATTCAGATCGACAATGTCTGCGAGAAATTCGTAGTCAGCCTTCAGCGATTTTGCATTGATGTCGTTCGGGTTGTTCATCTGACGTCGAACGAATTCTTCAGATGTGGAGTCAGCCTGCTCTTTCGGATACAGAAACTCGCCGTCGGTTTCCTGGTCACTCCACAGGTACCCGATATAAGAATTCATGACGGTCGTACCAGGGTGCATGTGACAGATCATGCACTGGCTGGTCGGAATGGCTGTTGTGAACCGGTGCGTAATCGGATGTCCGCTTTCCCACTTGGGAATTGTGGGATCGATACCGACAACAAAGTCGTCTTTTTCAGCCGCCGCCTTACCACGGTTTCCATACTTGGCATACGGTCCTGAGCTGACGGGAGATCGGTCGTTCGCATAAATGACGTGACACGACGTGCAACCGCCCTGGCGATAATCACCGGGGTTGTCGTTCGTGCCTGCAAAGTTAAGCGTTGGATCAAGCAGTCGAGTTTTCGCCAGCCCAACGAACACCGGATCCGTTCGATTGAGCGTTCCCATCCCTCGGTTACTCGATCGCTGACGAGGACGGCCTGGTTCTTCACCGCGTTCTGGAATTCCGAGTTCCGCCGCAAAACGACCACCGCGTTCGAACGTTCTCAGAATGTTACTGATATGTGTCGTTTGAAAACGTGGCAATGGTTCCAGAAACGGCACTACGCCTTTCCAGTCGCGTTCGTATTCGGTCGGCGGTGGCACGGTTTGAATCCGCTGCCCGGTGCCGTACATGCTGTAGCTTTCGCCGTAGCGAGGAACTTTGTGCGTGACAGCTCCGTTGTTATAGAGAGCCGCCCCCCACAGCATGCAGCCGTGAGTCATCATGCTCTTCTTAACCTGCAGCGTTTCTTTCGGATGACAACCCGACATGCCGCAACTGATGTGAGCAACTCGCAGGTCACCCGGATTGACGAAACGCACGAACTCGGGGTACTCGTGATTGAGCACTGTGTAGTTGCGAGCCGGGTTCGCCGATGACGGCCATGAGTTCGGGAAACGTGGATGCACGTGCCCGATCTCTTTCATCGTGGTGTTGGCGTTTCCGCCATGACAGTCGGTACAGCCAATCTGCAACGCTTCGCTCATGTGCGGATCGTGAGATTCCTTGTGACAACCGGCACAGCCCCAGCTCTTCGCCCAGGCTTCTTCCGGCGTCTGATTGATCAGGTCGGCCATCGCCAATTCAGCAGGCACGGGATACGCAACGTCCGGTGCAGGGTTGATCCGTTCCGGAATCGACGCCGTCGTCTGCAGCACTTCGATCGGCAACTCGGCTCGTTCCGCGGCCGCCTGTGCAGCTGCTTCTTTTGTTCCCGGATGCTGAACTTGCGACTGTTGCGGAACAGGTCTCATCGGAATCGAGCTGGCGCCGTCGGCTTGGACTGCGTTCAGCCGCTGCGGCTCTGACTTCTCTTTCCTGCGACGCAGCAGCCGCGAAGGACGAATAGCGTCAAGCAGTCGCGACGTCCTCGATCGAGTGACCTCGCTGCTGGACGCTGCATCTTCCGTCGCCACCGGAATCGGAGGCTCCGCCGCGCGCACGGTCACAACATCCGACGAGCTGTTGGAAAACGCCACGAAGTAAACGAGTGCCAGCCCCCAAAGAGCTGCACCGCCACAGTAAATTCCGATGGACCGCTTCCGTTCCGCCATTCGATTCTGACCTCCATGTCAGGATCTCACCGTCGAACTCAGCCGAGGTGTTTTTTGTGTACGTCGTTGTGCTGTTTTATCGCAACCTGCCAGAACTCAATTTGTGCCCGGCAGAAGTGCAGTTAGTAAGTCAGGATCGCTTCGAAGAACGAGGCGAACATAGTTTCGACGTCGCCGTCGCCGTACGTTGAATACAAGTCTTTGAAGCCTTCATCCGGAATCAGAGCTGAGACTCCGAACAGGACGATTGCGTTATCGTTGTGGAATGGCCGCCACTCGAAGCCGACGCTCAGGTCCAAGCCAATTTCAGGATCAATGTCGCTCTGAAAAGTGTACGTGCTTAGAACTTCCGTCTCGTCGAACATCAGGTAGTTCGCATTCATGATCGTTCGGAGCTTCGGCGTGAGGTCCATGTCGAGCCCCACGTTAAACAGTAACAAACCCGGGTTCGTGAAGTTGCTCTGTCCCTGAGTTTTGCTGGATCGCAGATTCGGAACGAGAGCGCGATTGTTGACAAGCTGAACTCCGAAGAGCTGAATCGCTTGACGCTGCCAGTAGCTGAACTCGCCGCCGGCAAACACCGGGTTGTCCATGATCGTGTCGAAGCCTTCGGCGTCCTGGTCGTTCGGGTTCGCATCACCCGACGAGTAGAAGAACGATGCTCGGAAGCGAGCCCAGTCACGGTCGTAGGAAAGTTCGATGGCTGCCATCGTCGCGTTGATGTCGAGTTCCTGGCCACCGATCGGATTCTTTCCGTCCCGGCCCGTCACATAGTAGAACGCGTTGCTGACATTGAAGCGGCCCATGTGACCATCACCAGCGAAACCGAAGTAGTAGGCTTCGACCCTGTGTTCCTGAAAGATGCCGACCGGGTCCGGCCGCACCAGGAAGTTGTTACGGTCAAACTTCGTGCTCGGCGCGTCATTGTTCATGTGGAAACTGGCCTGAGCCGTGTATCCTGGAAAAATGAAATCCTGCATGTAGTAGTTGGCAATCAGAATGTTCTGATGACGATCGTTGTAGGTGTTCAGCCCCGAGTTCGTATCCTTTTCGACCATGTCGTAGTACAGAACGTTGAACTGGTGCCTGTTTGAATATTTCGACCCGAACAACCGAACGGCTCGGTTTGTGTCGAAGAAAATGAATCCGCGAAAGTCGGAGTTGAACAACTGATTGCCCGCTCGAGCTGACACAAAGTCGTAATCGGGGCTGAGGTCAGCGAGCTTCACTTCACCGAAGTATTCCTGCAGAAGGATCGAATGATCTCTAAAGCGACGGCGGCCTTCGCGAACGTCAGGATTAACGACGGCCAGTTCTCTGACATTCAATTCGTTAAAGTTGAACGCAGGAACAAGACGGACCTGCCAGTCGAGCGGCTTAAAGGCCGTCGTGCTTCCGTGAAACAGGTCCATCCGAAGGAAGAAGTTCTGGTTGATCGCGAACTGACCGGGATCTCCGAAGAACTCTTCCTGCGGCGCACTGATTGTGCTTTCAAACGGCGTCGTGCCGATTGGAGTCTGTCGGTAGTCGAACAGAGTCTGACTTGTCGCCGTAATGTTCATGAAAGTGCTTTGGCCGATGATCGGGTAGTCGCCCTTCAGCACGTTCTGGTTGTACGGGTCCCACCAGTGCCCCTCGGTGCCGATGTAGTCAACGGTGTAGGGATAGCTGAGGCCGTAGCGGTCGACTCTTGGATAACCAAGACGCCAACGGTCGGGAACCGGAACGAAGTGGCTGTCCTGTTGTGTCTCAGTCGGGATGATTCCAGACGGACCCGTGAAGCCGCGCGGAGCATCTGTTTCCGGAATCAGCAGCTCTTCGAACTGAGCCATCGCCGGCACAACACTCGGAGTCACTCGCTGCTCGATCGGGCGATCAAGGACTTCCGGGCTGCGACGTTTAGGAAACGTGCCGGGCTCTTTGTTCGTCAGGTCTTCAAGATCGCGAAGCTGGGCTTCGAAGTCCTGTGTGGAAAGTCTTCTCGGAGCGGACCGGTCTCCTTGAGAGCCTGGTGCGGATTCAGAGCCTGGTGCGGGAGGCACTCCGACACCGTCGACAAACGCCACCCGGCGAATGCTCTCGCCCGACTCCATAAACGGAGGCACTTCGTCAACCGAGCCTTGCGCGACTCTACCGGAATGTGCAGCAACAACCGACGCTGGCTGAACGCCTTTTGCCGGAGCCAGTGACGCGGCCAAGCTTCGGAGATGTGCATCCGGATCTGCACCCGCCATTTCGTGCAAACGAGATGCGATTCGCGCCGAAATGCTACTTTTTGACAATCTTCGAAGAATCATCTCGCGGACGTCCCGGTCGCTGTCACGCGTTAACTCAAGCTGAAGCTCAGACTTGAGTGGCTCGGTCGCCGCGTCCAGCAGGCCAGTCAGCCGCAGACGTTCGAGACGATCCGGATGTTTCAGTAGTCGAGCAAGCTCAAGTTGCTCATCGGGGATTCGAAGTTTCCTCAGCGAATCCCAGGCAGCTTCTTCGACTTCGGCATCGGGGCTGTGAATTTCGGCAAGGTGACGCAGAATCCGCTCACGCATGGACTCAGTTTCTTCGGCAGCGGACAGATACCCGCCATTTGGTGTGAACCCATTGTTGGGAACGACACCTGCCAGAAGCACCGCGCTCGTCATGAGCACAGCGACTGGTCGGAGTGATTTTCTGAGTGCCGCTCGGACAGCGTTGACCGAACGTCTCAGTTCATGATTTCGGCGACAGGTGAAGAGTTCCACAGCGGAGCCTTGACTTGGGGATGTCAGGACAGATCCCAATGCGCAGTCGTGGAGTCCGGAGACTCACTGTCGTGCTATCGGCCACGGAGCTGTGTGAACTTGTTCCGGATATTCCGATTATGCCGAAATTCCGAATTACGCCAGTAAAATGGATAAAACCGGAAACTACGGCAAAGTAACAACGTGCCCATCCAGCCATACTCGAACTCACACGTCCAAGTGAGTTCAGAACCGGCGCTGGCTCCAGGCCACCATCCCCTCATCAAACGGGTGGCCGCGGTTGCTTGCAACCGGGGTGGCGCAGCCACAAGAGGCTGGTTCCAGAACCCCCGAAATAGAACCTCTTGTCGCTTCGCGACACAGGTTGCGAGCAACCGGTGCCACCCGAGGGCAACTGGGGAAAACACCCCGAGGCTGACAATCAGTGGCTTCGTTCAGTCAACACGGGAGCCAGATTACCGGCCAAGTCAAAAGCCATCTCATCCGGGCCGGAGACGACTTCCAGGCCGTCGGCAGCTTTCACCTGATCGATGAACGCTTCACTGACCAGCACTTCGCCGAGCGTCAGCGTGTCGGGAACCTGGACGACCTTTGCATTCTCGGGCTCGACCAGGCCAGTGGTTGGCAATGCGTTTTCGATGACCTCGCGGTCGGTTTCAAAGTGGCAAGGGATTGCCGCGGCGGACGGATGGTTGCCGGTGATGCAGTTAATCTGAGTGATCTTCTGATCGACGGACTCGACCGTGCGGCAGTTAGTGAATTCGGCCATGCCCAGGCCGGTGGCGTTTCCGTGAGTTGCTTCCGTCAGGCCTCGTACAAAGATGCGTTTCACTTTGAAGTCGTCTTTATCCGTCGCGGCGTGGTCGTTGTATTTTCGACCGATGATGTTGGTGTCCATGCCGGTTCCGCTGATGTTCTTGCCGATTTCGTCGACAATCAACAGACCGATCTCTTTGAACGGCAGAGTCGGCATCCACGCGGTGGCGGTCTTCAGGAGGTCACACTCGCGCTCGTAGAAGTCTTCCGGAGCGACGGCGGCGATCATGCCGGTTTCGTCGTACGCATTTTCGACAATCGCAACCCCGGCCAGGATTCCGCACTTTTCGACAACGCAGTCACCGACGGCTCGAATGATTTCCAGAAAGCTGTGGTCAAGAATCGCTCGATGATAAATCTTCGCGCCGGCATGCTTGCCCAGCCCGATCAGCATCATCTTGTGCAGCCCGGATTCGATCGGCCCAACGAAACCGGTATGAGGTTTCACTCGGCCTGAGACAATCACGTGGTCGCAGTTGAAGGCCTCTTTGTCGAAGTGGACCGGGATGCCCTGCGGAGTTTCGTCAACGACGACCGTCTCCATGCTCGCCCGAATCTCGGCTCCGGTGAACTCTTCGGTGATTCCGTACCCTTCGATGATCCCGCGCTGGCCTTCGGCCGTGCCGCCGCCATGACTGCCCATTGCCGGAACGATCACCGGCTTCGCATCGAGCGATTTCACGTGATCACAAATGGCCTTCGTGATGACGGCGATGTTGGCGATTCCTCGGCTACCGGCCGTAATCGCGACCGTCTGAGCGGCCTGGACCTTCGCCCCCAGATTCAACGCGGCGAGCTGCTGCTCAACTTCGGCCGGGATGTCGTCGATCTTCGGCGCGTCAAACTTCTGCCGGATTCGAATCATTCGCGGAAACGCCATCAGACTCTCCTTAATTGGTGGGTCCGAGAGTTTAGTGCGTTGGCCGTTCAAGAAAACCCGACGCGACGGCGAGCTACCAATACCGCGACGCTCTGGAACGTGCCTTGCGGATTCTGTGGCACGACACGCCGTGTCGTCAGCCTGGCAGATGGGGCTAACGACACGGAGTGTCGTGCCACTGTCGCCGTTACACCGCGACTTCGACGTCTTTGCGATCCATTTCTTCCAGCACGATCGGGTGCCAGGTGTAGTCTCGTTCTTCGGGAGCGGCGTAATTCAGACGTGCCCAGGTCCGCAGACGGATTTCTTCGACAAGGTCGACCAGGCCGTGAGTGTCAATGACCTTTGCAATGCGGGGGAAGGTTGGTTCCATCGAAGCGGCTCCTGTTGCCAGTGATTGTTCAATCGACTGGCCGTGAGAAATCCAGTCAGCGGTGTTCTGTTTGAGCGGCCACCATACCCGTGCTTCTTTGATTTTCTCAAGCGGCGATTCGCTGCTGGAGGCATCCTCGAACTTTCCGCCCGCATTTCAGAGATAACCGATAAAGCCTGGCGTCGATTGGCCGTTTTCTGTGGCACGACACTCCGTGTCGTCAGCCTGACCGGTAGGGCAAACGACACGGAGTGTCGTGCCACTGTAAAGCACTTCCCGCCGACAGCCTGTCCATATTCACAGCACAGACATTCGGGCGTGTCCACTTCAATGTTCAGTGTTTAACGAAGTGCTTGCCACCGGCGTGACCGTTCAGATTTCCTGACAGTCCGGCGTTCCTGGACAGACTCGAACGATCAGAACGCTCTCCACAGCAGCCACAAGCCGCAGAGCCGCCGTGCTGGCTGTACCGGTTTGTCACTTCGTGCGTTTCTTGTCGTGCCGGTTGTGATGGTGTTGCCGCTCAAAATGTTTGTGACGTGTCTGCGTCATGAAACGACCCTGCCTGAATGCCACCCGAGGCCTGGAGTGTGCATTGAAGGGATGGAGCGGATTTTCTGCGCGCAGGTTTTGCGCTCAGATGAACACTGTTTTTGTTGATTTTTATTCGGGTCTCGTCTTTTGAGGCTCACGCGGAATTGTCATTGCCTGGCAGAGTCAGGCAGCCGTGGAGCGTTCGGCTTTGTGGAGAACTGGTCGCCAGACCGGCTCTGTGCAGAAACCCGGACGTCGCCAACACCTGGGAAACACGATGCGATCCATTGACTGGTTGACCACCATCTCCAATCGAATCCGGGCAACTCGTTTTCAACGGGCCAGGCTTCAGCGAGCCAGACGCAAGCACACGGGCAACCGTTTCACTCGTGCTGCCGGGCTGGTTCAGTCCGAGGGCCCTCGCGCGCAGACAGCCAGCGAATCTCAGTTGCGCGAGTCGTTGTGGCACTCGTTTGACGTGGCTCCGCGGTTCACTCGAGACAGCCGTCGCTTCCAGCGTCAGATGTGGAACACTTCAGACATCGCGGCGATGACCGAGCGACTGGAAGACCGCACGCTGCTGTCCGCGGTTTCTGAGGCGGCACCCGCGTTGAATCTCGATATCAACGCTGCTGAGACAATCGGAATTTCCAGCAACGGGTCGACTTACACATTGACGACATCCGGAAGCTGGACAGGCTCCGATTCTGCCAATGTCACAGGCACTGGCACCAGCACTCTGACCGTGACTGCGGCAGGGCTGGCCGCCTTTGACACGATCAACCTTACTGACTCGGCAGCGGGCGCTGTCGTTAACTTCAACGATAGCACCGGTTCATACCGCGACTCGATCAATGTCACGCTTGATGACACAGGCTCCGGCACAATCACCTTCAACGGAGCATCACCATTCACGGACTCCGCCGCATTGGTGGCAACGACGGCTCAAAACATCTCGTTAAGTTCCAGTTCGAGCATCACCACTGTCAACGGCGGAATCTCGCTAAGCGCTAATGCTTCAGGCACGACGAGTGGAAACTTCATTGGCCTGGAAGCCAGCAACGCAACACTCCAATCGACCGGCACCGGGAATATCTCGCTGACAGGCAAAGGGGCAAACAACAGCAATTCAGACAGTTCCCAATACGGCGTTTATCTCCACGGTGGAACGAGTCTGACTTCGACATCGACCAATACGAGTGCAGGGACGATCACAATCAACGGGACTGGCGGTGCCGGCACAGCGTCGAACTACGGTGTCTTTGTGGCAGATACGACTACCGACATCGTGAGCGTCGAAGGAGCCGTCTCGATCACAGGACAGGGCGGAAACGGCACAGGGACACGTAACTATGGTGTTCGACTTCAGAACATCGAAACGCTGAGTTCAACCGGAACGACATCTACGGCCGCGACGATCACGGTGAACGGTACAGGTGGTAGTGGCTCTGGCAGCGACTATGGAGTGTATTTTTCCGGTGGCACGACGGACGTCTCGAGCGTGAACGGTAATGTCTCGATTACTGGGTCTGCCGGATCGGGCGGTGGTTCGAATTACGGTGTGTCGATCGAGTCGATCGATTCAATCGCGTCGTCCGGCACAGGAACCGACGCCGCCGACATCGTGATTATGGGCACCGGTGGCGACGGCACGAGCTCAAATACTGGCGTACAGTTGAGTGATGGCTCTTCTACTGACGTAACCAGCAGCGCTGGCGACATCACGATTACCGGCGTCGGTGGCGCCGGTTCAACCAACAACTTCGGGGTCAATCTTGAAGCTGGAGCTCTGGTTCAGACGGCAACCGGGATGGTACAGGTGACGGGCACAGGTGGTGGGTCGAGCGGTGTCGGAATTCGAATGATCGCTGGAAGCGGTGGAAATGTCGTTTCCACGGGAGCAGGGACGATTACGTTGACAGCGACGGCAGCAGCATCGGCTTTGCAGCCAGACCTGGATGTCGGATCGTCCAGCGTAATCGGTGGTCCCTCAGCAACGGGGGACATCTCGATCAATGCCGACTCAATCGAGCTGGAGTCTTCGTTAAGCGTGGAATCCGATGGAGCTCTTACGATCCAGCCACGGACCGCCAATACAACAATCGGTCTGGGTGACGGTATCGGAACACTCAATCTGGACGACACCGAAATCGGTCTACTACAGAATGGCTTCAGTTCAATCACAATCGGTAATTCAACAGCCGGCGACATTGACATCAAAAGTGCCTCGTTCGCCGACCCGCTGACGCTCATCACTGGCGGCGAGACCAACGACACAACGGGTACAGACCTCAGGATGACCGACGGCGATACCGCGACCGTCGACGGAACAGTTGGACCGGGGCAGTCGCCAGGCCTTTTAACCGTCATGGGTAACTTCGCCATCGCCGCCAACAGCACTTATGAAGTGGAAATCGGCGGAACAACGCCGGGCGAGGCGAACACAAACCATGATCAGATTGACGCAACTGGATCAGTGACAATCGGAACGGGAGTGACACTTTCAACACTCCAATTCAACAGCTTCACCCCGGCACTAGGCAACACATTTGAAATCATCAACCGCACCGGCGGGTCTGGCGAGTTCGACTCACTGGCCGAAGGCGGGACGATCAGCAACTTCCTCGGCTCGGGTCTGGATGCCACGATCACCTACTCAGGCGACGACGGCGACGATGTGGTGCTGACCGTTGTGGCCGCCGCTCCGGCAACAACGACCGATGTGACACTGGTTGGCAACGTACTGACCATCACCGACGCCGAAAGCGACGACACCGCCGACGACCTGGTGATCAGCTTCGCCACAGACACCTACACCATCACCGACAGCAGCGGCGCGTTGATCGACGCCTCGTCCATCGCCAGCTCGACCGGCAGCGGAACAGCAACAGTCACCGTCCCCGTCGGCTCGATCGACGGCATCAACTTCAACACGCTCGGCGGCGACGATGTTGTCAAAGTCACCAGTCTCCAGCCGAGTCTGGCAGGTGGTTTCACCATCAACGGCGGCACTGGTACCGACCGGGCAACCATTGACGGCACGATTGCGACAACGGGAACCGGAGCTGTCGACATCACCGTGACGAGTAACATTGTCGTGAATTCGGCCGCGAGTATCACAACGGTTAACGGCGGAATCACGCTCAGCGGGAACGCTGGTCAAACAGTGGCGGGCACAATCACCGGAGTCGACATCAACGGAGGCACGGTCTCAACATCGGGCACCGGGCTGATTTCCATCACGGGCAAAGGTGGACCGAACGGAACAAGTCTCGGAGTGAATGTTCGAAACAACGCTCAAGTTCTGTCATCCGCGACGTCAGCTGGAGGCGGAATCACCATCAACGGAACCGGCAGCGGCGACAACGCCGGCGGACACGGCGTTCAAGTCACCGGCACATCGACACTGGTCGACTCCAAGTCAGGCGCCATTCAGATTACCGGACAGGGTGGCACAGCAGCTTCAGGGCACGGAGTTGTCCTCTCCGGCGAAGCCGACATTACTTCCAGCGACGGAACGGGAGCAGCCACGATCACCATCTCCGCGACTGGCGGAACGGGCAGCACCAGTGCGGGGCTGATCATCACCGAAACCGGCTCGACGATTTCGTCCATCGCCGGAGCCATCGACATCACCGGAACCGGGGCCAGCGCCAGTGATTCCGGTATCGTGGTCAGTAATGGAACGATCGAAAGTCTCGGCGCGGCCACCGTGACAATCTCAGGAACGGCGACCAACGGCCGCGGAATTGTGCTTCAGAATGCTGGCGAAATTGGCGACGCCACCGGCTCCGGAACGATCACTCTGCAAAGCAACAAATTCGACTTCACGGGCACGCCGGTCATCGATGGCCAGGGTGCGTTGGTCATTGAGCCTGTCACCGCCGCGACGACGATCGGCCTGGGTGGGGGCACCGGCACTCTGAATCTTACCGACGCGGAACTCGCGTTCCTGTCCGACGGCTTCAGCTCGATCACTTTCGGTAAAGCCGACGCCGGCAACATCGACATCGACACGACCTCGTTTGCCGATCCGGTGACGCTGCTGACCGCCGCCGAAATTCTGGACAACGCCGACACCGACCTGAACATGACCAGCGGCGACACCGCAACAGGCAATGGCACCGTCGCCCCTGGCCAGTCCGCAACGACAGGCGTGCTGACAATTGCCGGCACGACGAGCGGCAACTTTGCTTTCGCTGACAACAGCACGTTTGAAGTCGAAATCGGTGGAATAACACCTGGTGCCGGGAATGGGTTCCACGATCAGATCGACGCGACCGGCATGGTCACAATCGGCACGGGAGTCACACTGACCACTCTGGCGTTTCTCGTTAGCGGCGGAGACAGCACCTTCGTCCCGTCCGTCGGACAGGCGTTCACAATCATCAACCGCACTGGCGGCTCGGGCATGTTTGCGACGCTGGGCGAAGGGGCCGTGGTTAGCACCGATTTTCTGGGATCGGGGCTTCCAGCTACGATTTCCTACGAAGGTGGAAACGGTGACGATGTCGTGATCTCCATGGTGAACGCAACGACTGATGTGACACTTGTTGGGAACGTACTGACCATCACCGACGCCGACTCTGACAATACTGCCGACAACCTGCTAATCAGTTTTGCGGCGGACGTTTACACCATCACCGACAGCAGCGGTGCCTTGATCGACGCCTCGTCAATCGCCGGATCAACCGGCACCGGTACAGCGACAGTGACCGTTCCTCTGGGCACGATCGACGGCGTCAACTTCAACACGCTGGGCGGCGACGACTCGATCACCGTCAACAGCGTCCAGGCCAGCCTGCCAGGCGGTTTCACGATCACCGGTGGAACTGGCACCGACACCGCAACAATCAACACCGACATCGTCGCCACAGTTTCTGGAGCGGTGGACATTACCGTTTCGCGAAACATCGCCCTGACTTCAGGTTCCAGCATCACGGCGGTCAACGGTGGAATTACGCTGCTGGCCAATTCTGGCGGAGCAGTCACGGGCGATTTCGTCGGCATCGATCTGAACAATGCTGACATCACGACCAGCGGCACGGGGGCGATTTCTCTGACAGGCACCGGCGGCAACACCGCGGGCGACTTCGGGATCGACATCCGCAACGACTCGACGGTTACCTCAACGGGTACTGCGGCGACGGCCGGTAGCATCACGCTGAACGGAACCGGTCAGGCCGGCGGGAACGACGGAGTTCACGTTACAGACGCTGGAGCGAGCGTCGGTTCGGTCAACGGAAATATCTCGATCACCGGTAATTCATCGGCGACCGACGGTGTTCAAGTCACCGTCGGCGCAGTCGTCGAGTCAACTGGCACGACAGGAGACGCGGCAACCATTCGCATCATCGGAAACGGAGTTCAGGAAGGCGTTGAGGTCTCTGGAGCAAACGCTGTCGTGCGGTCCGTCGCCGGGAACATCGATATCGACGGAACGGGAACGGGAACGACCGGTAGCGACAACATCGGCGTCCACGTAATCGACGGCGGAGTCATCCAGTCCACTGGCTCAGCGACTGTTGATGTCATGGGGACGGGTGGGAATGCTGTCGACACGGGTGACGGCGTTCGAGTGTCGGCGGCGAACTCAGCGATCACGACATCGAGCACCGGAAACATCATCGTCAACGGCCAGGGGGGCTCTGGCAGCAGGCAATTCAATCGCGGTGTAAGGGTTCAGGACGGCGGCGTGATTTCTTCGACGGGGACAGGGGCGACCGCTGGAACAATCACTGTTGGAGGCACCGGCGGAGCCAGCGGCACGTCCGGGAATCATGGTATTTCGGTTTCCGGAACGGGGTCACTGATCACGTCGGTCGATGGGAACATCGGGTTGACTGGCCAGGGTGGTACGGGCTCTTCGGATCAGCAAATCGGTATCGTCCTGCTGTCGGGCGGGCAGGTCACCTCGACAGGAACCGGAGCGAACGCCGCCGACATCACGGCTGGCGGTACCGGCGGAACGGGCACGCAGAACAACTTCGGGGTTTACATTGATGGCACCGGCGGAACGACGACGCACTTCGCCGCTGCAGACGGCGACGTCAGCATCACCGGGGCAGGCGGCAGAGGCGGCAACGACAACCACGGCGTGAATGTGGTCCTGGACGGAGCCGTTCAAGTCGGAACCGGGGCGATGGCGGTGATCGGCTCGGCCGGCGACGGCGACAGCAATGGAGTTCGATTAAGCACGACTTCGGGCGGGCGTCTGCTCGCGAACGGTGCAGGAACAATCACCGTGACCGCGACCGGTGCGGATTCCGGAGAGGATTTCCAGGCCGGGTCGGACAGTCTGGTTGGCGACGGCACGGGAGTGGGACTTGCGACGGCAGCCTCAGGAGCTGTGACAGTCAACGCAGACACAATCGACTGGCAAGGCTCGCTGGCGGTTCAGTCCACCGGGGCACTGACAATTCAGCCTCGGACTGCAAGCACCACAATCGGCCTGGGCGGCGGCAGTGGAACGCTGAACCTTGACGACACCGAACTCGGTTTCCTTCAGGACGGCTTCAACTCGATCACGATCGGAAAATCCGACGCAGGCAACATCGACATCACCAGCGCCGCGTTTGCCGACGCGGTGACGTTGCTGACTGCTGCCGAAATCCTGGACAACGCCGGCACCGACCTGAACATGACCAGCGGCGACACAGTGACAGGAAATGGCACCGTGGCTCCCGGTCAGGCCACGACGCCAGGCGTGCTGACGATTGCCGACACGCCGAACGGCAGTTTTGCTTTCGCCAATAGTGCCACCTTCGAAGTCGAGATCGGCGGTAACACACCCGGAGTCGGAGTCGGATTCCATGACCAGATCGACGCGACCGGCACCGTCAACATCGGTACGGGCGTCACTCTGAGTACTTCAGCTCTTGGTGGCTTTGTTCCGTCGGCTGGTGACACGTTTGAAATCATCAACCGATCGGGGGGGAGTGGCGAATTTACAGGCCTGACTGAAGGCGCTCAGGTAGCGGCGAATTTCCTGGGATCAGGCCTGCCGGCGACAATCAGTTACACCGGGGGAGATGGCAACGATGTCGTGATCACGCTCAACGGCTCGCAGGTAAACCTCGCGGGAGGAAACCTGACCGTTTCCGGTGACGGCCAGGTCAACACGTATATCGTCACGTTGGTAGGTGCCAATATTGAAATCGAGGATACGACGAATCAAATCTTCGCCGGAACGGGCGCCACGCAGGATGGCCCGAACAAAGTGACCGTGCCCGCTGCGAACGTCACGACCAGCATCACGTTCAACGGCGGAGATGGTAACGACTCGCTCGATGTCGACTTCGGTAAGGTCGGTTTGGGACCAAATATGGATCCAACCGGAGGGTTGGGGCTGACGTTTAATGGTGGCGGTCAAACGGGAACTCCAGGCGACACGCTGTCATTCTCCAACGGCGAATTCACAACAACGACCTACACCTACGACAACCTGAATGATGGCAACGTCGATCTCGACGGCACCGTCTTTACTTACAACGGTCTGGAACCGATCACGTCGACGATCACCGCTGCCAACGTCATCCTTAACTACAGCACGGCCGCGGAAACCATCACGATCTCCGACGCAGGCGGAGGCAGCACGACGGTCAATTCGACGCTGGGTGAGATCACAACGTTTGTGAATCCGACCACTCTGCTGCAAATCAACGCGGGCGACACTGGCGTCAACACGATCAACGTCGGTGCTTTGGCAAATCCATACCCGGCGAGCATCGATATCAACGGCGGCGATGGCGGGGACTCTGTCGATCTTCAAGGTTCGATCACGTTCGCCGCAGACCAGTCACTGACCGTCGACGCTGACCTTATTGACACAACGACGGCCACGGCCGCCATTACGACGACCGGCACAGGTTCCATCGGCTTGACCGCGACGCAGAAAATTCTGCTACGCCCTACGGTGGCTCTAAGCACCGTGAACGGTGGCATCACTCTCAGCGGAAACTCGGCAGCAACAGGATCGGGTGAGTTTACGGGCGTTGATTTAGTTGGGGCCCTGGTTTCGACATCCGGCTCTGGTGCAATTTCTATCACCGGCCAAGGCGGGACGGACGTCAATTCAAAAGGCGTCCACATTAGAAGCTCGTCCCAGCTGACATCTTCTCTGGCAGCCGGTGGTGGAACGATCACGATCAACGGGACAAGTCGAAGTATGGGCACGCTCGATTTCGGCGTCGCGGTAGAAAATACATCGCTGATTGACTCAAAGTCTGGCGCAATCTCAATCACGGGCAATGGAGGTCCTGGAGCCAGCAATCACGGGTTATTCGTTGCTGGCGGGTCGGACATTACTTCCAGCGACGGCTCAGGAGCAGCCACAATCACGATCAATGCGACCGGCGGATCGGGCGGCACCAGCGGCGGAATTGTCCTCAACGACGCCGACACGACGATTACCTCGATTGCCGGTGATATCAACATAACGGCCACCGGTGGATCGACGAGCGGGGCAGGTCTATCAACCACCGCGGGACCAAAGATTGCGAGCCTGGGTGCGGCGAACCTGACAATTACGGCTGACGGTACGGCTTCGGATGCGTTCGTCGGAGTTGGTTTGACAATCGGTGATGCCGCCGGTATGGGAACGATCACGCTGACCGGCGACGAATTTACTTTTACTGGTGCCTCGGCCTTCGATGGCTCGGGCGCATTGATCATTCAGCCGCAAACGGCAGGCACTGACATTGAGATCGGCGATGTCAACGGAACACTGAGCTTGACCGACGCAGAACTCGCGTTTCTGTCAGCCGGATTCTCGACGATTACGATCGGCAAGGCGGACGCTGGCGACTTCAATATCGAATCAGCAACGTTGCCCGACACGACAAGTAACTCGGTGACGATTCTCACCGCCGGCACGATCCGCGACATCGTTGGTGCACCGGATCTCGTACTGGGAGCAGGCGACACGGCGACGCTCAACGGAACGGTCGCCCCAGGGTTTATCAACCTGGGAGCGCCGGGCGATCCTGGCATCCTCGGAGTAACCGGCAACGTTTCGCTGCCCGACAACACAACATACGAAGTCCAGATTGGCGGCACCAATCCGGGCGACGGAAATGGAATGCACGATCAGATCGACGCTTCCGGCTCGGTCACGATCGGCGCGAACGTCACTCTGTCAACGGCGGCGTTCCTTGACGGTGGCGGAGCGGTTAACTTTGTGCCGTCGCTGGGCGGCTTATTCGAAATCATTAATCGAACCGGCGGGACGGGCACGTTCAACGGTCTCGCTGAAGGAGCGATCGTCAGTACGGACTTCCTCAGTTCCGGCTTTCGGGCACAGATTACTTACGCGGGCGGTGATGGCGACGACGTCGTGCTCAGCATGCTGCCGGCGGATGTGAATGTGAACGCCGGGGCTCTGGTGGTGAACAACGAAGCCGGCGACATCAACACCTACATCATCACACTGATCGACGTCCTTAGTGTATCAACCATCCAGATTCAGGACGCAACAAGTCTCATCTTCGCCGGAACGGGAGCGACTCAGGTCAATGCGAACACCGTGACGGTCCCGGCAGCGAACGTCACAACCAGCATCACGTTTAACGGGCGAGCAGCGGCGGACTCACTCGAAGTCAACCGAACCGGCGGCGATCCAACGCTGGCCCTGGGCCTCACATGGAACGGCGGTGATCCCGCAGCCGCTGACGGCGACATCCTGTCCTTCTCCAACGGAACGGTCACCACAACCACCGTCAACTACACCGACGCCAACAGCGGAAACGTCGATATCGACGGCATCGTTCACACCTTCACCGAACTGGAAGACCGTGCCGCCGCGAGCGGGATTACTTCGACTCTTGCTTCAGCAAACGTCGTCCTGAACTACAGCACCACCGCAGAAACGATTGACATCTCGAATCCCGGCGGCGGAAGCACGACGGTTAACTCGGCAGCTTCCACGTCGACGACATTCACCAATCCGACCACACAACTGACAATCAATGCCGGAGACACAGGCGACGACACCGTCAACGTGACGAGTCTGGCCGCCAGCTATCCGGGAGCCATCTCAATCGTCGGCGGAACAGGCACGGACACCATCAACGTCAACGGAGCGGTCTCGACAAATAATCAGGACATAACGCTTGCTGCGGAAACGGTAACAACGGCTGCTGCTGTCGGAGCCGGGACCGGAGCAAATCTGGTCACAACAGACGCTCTGACAATCGGCGCGGCCGTCAGTGGAACGGGTACGCTGACGATCGCTCCTCAAACGACAACCGCCACCATCGGAATCGGTGGTGGTGCCGGCACTTTAAATGTTGACGATTCGGAATTGGGTTTCCTGGCAGACGGGTTCAGCGCGATCACTATCGGCGACACCGCCGCTGGCTCAGGCACGGTGACCATCGACACAGCAACGTTTAACGCCCCTGTCACAATCGCCGGAAGAACGATCAACGATGCGGCCGGAACCGACATCGCCGCTGGCACCAACGCCGTCACTCTTCAGGGCACGGTCGCCCCCGAGTCGACTGGTGGCGGCACGGCGGGCATTTTGAATGTCACGGGAAATCTGACACTTGCCGCAAACGATACGGTCGAGATCGACGTCGGCGGAACGAGCCCCGGCGAAGCTGCGACGGATCACGACCAGATCAACGTGACGGGTACGGTCACAATCGGTGCCAACGTGACTCTGACAACGAGCGTGATTGGAGCGTTTACTCCGTTCGCCGGGGACGAGTTCATCATCATCGACAACGACGGAACCGGTGATGCCGTGACGGGAACTTTCCAGGGCCTGGCTCAGGGAGCAAAGATCGCCAACTTCCTCGGCTCTGGCCGAAGCGCCACAATTTCGTACAGCGGCGGCGACGGAAATGACGTCACGCTGACGGGTGACGGATTCTTCGTCTCAATCGACGGTTCGGGCAATCTGATCCTCACCGACAACGCTGGAACTAACGACGAAGTCACCATTCAGGCCGACCCTGGCACGATGGAATACGTGATCACTCATGCCACCGAGTTGATCGGCAACCAGGTCGCTCCGTTCACCGGCTCAGGCACGATGGTTGCTCGCGTTCCGTTTGCGGCGGTGACCGGCGGGCAGATCATCGCCAATTTCGACGGTGGTGATGCTTCGCTCAACGTAGACTACGCGACTACAAACACGGCCTTTGGTAAATCGATCACCCTGAACGGCGGCGAAGCGGGCGAAACTAACGGCGACAAACTCTTCATCACCGGCGATGGCGGAACGACAGTCGAATCCGGCGTTTACACACCGAGTAACACCGCCGAGTCCGGTCAGCATGTTCTCACTCTTTCCGCAGCAGCCGGCGGAGGAACCGAGACCATCAACTTCACCCAGTTGGAACAGTCCAACCAGGTTTCCGACATCCCAACCTATGAGCTGGAAACTGGCGGATCGAACGACGTTCTCGCAATCGCTGCGGACACGGTTGGTGGCATTCGGGCAGCGACAATCACCGGCACAACGGATGGCATCACGATCACACCGATCACCTTCTACGATGTCACCAACTTCACGATCGACACCGGAGCAAACGACACCAACGCGGTCGCTCCCGGTGACGGGGCCGGCAATGATTCGGTCACCCTGACCAGCGGACTGGACGACAGCATCGATCTGGTCAGAAATCTGACCAACTTCACGATCGACACCGGAGCCGCCGGAACCGGGAATGTCGACTCGGCCACTACGAACGCGGTGATTGACCTGCCCGGCTCAGTCAGCATCAACAATGCTGCGACTGTCGATTTGAACACCGATATTGAAGCCGGCACCAGTCTTACGATTTCGAATGTTGGAACGGAAATCGATCTCGCACAGGACGTCGACCTGACCGCCGAAAACGGCGACCTGAGCCTCAACACCAACGTCACGCTGATCGATCTTTCCGGAGCAGCCGGGACGAACAACCTCATCGCCAACGACACGGACGCTTCCGGCGACGGAAATATCAGCGTTGGACCAATCAGCGATTCCGGAACGCCCACAGCGCTGGTCATCGATGGCGACAATGCGGTCACGGCGAACAGCATTACGGTCCAGTCGACTATTTCTATTCTCGCAAACCAGAACGGCGCCGGAGCGGAGACCTTCACGCAGAATGGTGACATTGTCACGACAAACAACACGGCAGCGGCCGTCAGCATTACCGTCAACACCGGCGGTGGTGGAACCGGCGACGCATCGGTAGGAGTGATCTCTGCCGGAACAACTTCGGGCCCGACTGGCGGACGAATCACGGTCGCCACGAACGCGGGAGCGATCACCGACGGCAACGGAGCGACAAATAATCTGACGGCGGGCAATGCGGTTCTGATTGCTACGGCCGGTGTGGGGTCGGTGGCGGATCCGATTGAAACGGCGCTGTCGCGGCTCGAAGCGTTCGGCGGAACCGGCGGCGTCTTCGTGACCGATGCAGACAGCCTGACGATTGGCGGAATTGATGCCGGGACAACCGGCGTGTCGTCGGGCACGGGCGACATCGACGTTCGCACGACCAGCGGAACGCTGACTGTTGAAGAAAATGTCACCTCGACTGGATCCGGCAACATCCTGCTCAAGACGACCGACACAGCGGGAATCGGCGATGACTTCACGGTAAACGCCAACGTATCCATCAGCACAAACACTGGAAACATCGACATTCAGGCTGGCGATAATCTGACGCTGGTTGCGACAAGCCATCTGAACGCTCCCGGCGGCACGATCGCCATCACGGGCGACTCAGGAGATGCCGATGCGGGTGTCGGATCAACACTGCTGATTGCCTCGCAACTCGATTCAACCGGCACGTCAATTAACGGTGGAAACGACGACGACAACTACGACTTCTTCTACCCGGCTGGGATGACGAACTCGGGAACGGTCACGATCGCGGACACTGGCGGCACCGACGACGTGATGATCCACGGAACGGCTGCGGCTGAAGAGTTGTTCCTGACGACGGCCGATCCGCCGACAACCGCGACGACCGAGCAGGTGACACGTGCCACGGACACCGCCGAGCCGGTGATCATTCCCAGCGATATCGAAGCGGTGACTCTGCTGGGCGGCGATGGCAACGACATCTTCCACGTGCAGCCGTCAATGCTGTTTCCGGTGACGGTCAACGGAAACAACCCATCGTTCGGCGATGCTGGCGTGCCACCTGGAGACCAGCTCGACCTTATCACGTTCGGCAATTCGTTCACGATTAATGGCAAGACGATCTTCGTCGCCAACGGAACTCCGAATCCATTCCTCGGGATCACCTTCCTGAATATCGAAACCGTTCCGTTGACACCGGCTTCGGCAGGTCCCGACCAGAGTTTCGACTTTGACGATCCGAATAATGCAGGTCCTGTTAAAACTCAGGCCGGCTTCACTTCGGTGAATCCAGACACGCTGTTCACGGTCGGCAACTTCGGCTGGCAGCGGCCCATGACGAGTTTCGAAACCGGCACGAACACCGGGATTACTGCAAACTACATCAACGACGGCCACACATTCGCACCGACTTCGGGAGCTGATACCAACACCTTCTCGGCGACTGTTGGCAATGGCTGGGTCATGGCGACCATCGCGTTCGGCAGCGACTACCACGCGATTGTCGGAATGCAGATCGAGAATGCCGACGACAACACGGTGATCGCCAGCAATCTTTCTGCCGCCGCTCGCGAAACGGATCACGTCACGATTCTTGTCCTGGTTCAGGACGGAACTCTCGACCTGCGTTTTCGAGACCCGGAAAGAGAGGCTAATACTTTTCGACGAGTGTCGATCAAGGGGATCGATCTCGAAACCGACGGCGGAACGGGCACGCTCGGATTCCTCTCGATGGGTTTTCCAACTCCCGAGACTCTGGACGCGGATGGAACAACGATCGACACGTTCCCACTGTCAGCTGCCGAGCCGAACAGTCTGGTGACCGTCGCGACGACGCTGGGAACGCTGTCCGGGACGGATGCTGATCCGAATATCGAAGGGTTCCAGGTACTGACCGATGGAGCGGGAACGGCTTCGATCCTGATTCAGCGACCGTCCGCGGCGGGACAGGCTCTGGTTGATCTGAGTTCGGTCACTGGCCGCAAGACGGGTTGCATTGTCATTGATTATGGACAGGTGGCTGGTCGCAACTTTGACTTCAATACAAATGTGTCCGCGACATTCAGTCCGTTTGATGCGACAACGAACCCCGACGGCTACATCGGCGTTGTGGTCGATGATCTGTTTACTGCCGAACAAGGTTACGGCTGGACGACGACCGCTCCGGATAACTTTCAGGTGACTCCGAGCATCGGTGGTTCGATGCCCGAGCTGGTCGACGACGGACATATCGCCGGTGATGCTCGCACATTCCGAACGACTCTAGCCAACGGCACCTACCAGGTTCACGTCACGATGGGGGCCTACGCCGATCATCAGAGCAAATCGATTTCTGCGAACGGGGTCCAGGTGCTCGACGCTCAAACGATCGTCAATCGCACTTTGTTTGAAACGATCTTCACCACGACCGTCACCAGCGGTCAGCTCGATCTGACGTTCAGTCAGAACGACGATGTGTTCGGCTCGAATCACTGGATCATCAACGCCCTTGAAATTCGTCCGACGGCATCGGTGCTGGCGATCACTCAGGGAGCCAATATCGGCGACGTGGAAGCCCAGCGTACGAACCTGACGGTCGCGAACACTCTGGACTTCGCCACGACGGCTCCCGATGGAACTTTGATGACGGTTTCGTCGACGCTGGGAACAATCACCACGGCGGACGCGGATCCCACCACGGCGGGTACTCAAGTCGCCGTTGCCGGCGGCATGGTGCCGTTCGACCTGCTGCCAGGTAACAAGGCGGGTACGCCAACCATCGAGATCCATTCACTCGACGGCGAACATCGCGCGACGGTCAATGACGCCGCGTTGCTGAACTACGTGGTGCCAGTGACGCGACGGTTCGACTTCAACAATGGCACGTCTGATCCCGCCAACCAATCAGCATCGGCGTCAGGCTTTGTCGGCGTGTCACTGCGGGACCAATCACCGGCGACCAACGGCTTTGGCTTCAACGAAAATCGCATGTCCGGCGTTTTTCAATCCGGAGATATCCCGGGTGTCACCAATGATGACTTCTATCGCGACGGCATCCGCCGAGAGGTACAGGGTGAAAACGGCAGAGGACTCACGAATGCCTCATTCTCAATCGAAGCCAGAGCGGGCATTGATTACGACGTCCGTGTTTACCTCGGTGCCCCCAACCTGAATTTTATGAACTTCTCGGTGGCCGTCGAAGGAGCTGGCACGCAGACAGTCGGAACTCTGACTCTAGGCAACTTCACGTCTCTGACGTTCCCAATGGCCAACGATGAAGATGGCGACGGATTCATCAAGATATCGTTCCTAGACGAGGTCGCGCCATACGATGGTTTTGGCATTCCAGGCATCGACATTGCAGAATCCGCAAGCGCCCTTCCGGCGGTCGCGCCGCTGCTGGCGGCCGAGTACGCAGCGGGCAGTCCGGTCATCGCTGCTAACCCGACGGAGATTACGACTGCCGCCCTGGCGACTGCTGTCGAAATCGCGACCATCGCGTTTCTGAATTCTGACCTTTCATCAATGCAGCGGTCGACGCTGCAGAATATGAGCGTCAGCATTGGTAATCTCGACTTGGGCGTGTTGGGACTCGCCGACGGGGCCGTCATCACGATCGACGCTGACGGAGCAGGAGCTGGCTGGAGCCGCTCATTGACTGAAGTCGCAAGCAACCAGTACGACCTGCTGACAGTCGTCGGCCACGAAATTGGCCACGCGCTCGGGTTCGACGACTCTGACATGGTCAGCGACTTCCAGGACCTGATGAATGAGCAGTTGACCGTCGGCGTCCGTCACAACTCGCTCGGCGATATCGACGACTTCTTCGGAGCGGCCATCTTCGACGTCACCGGCATTGGCAACAGACCGGTCGATCCGGTTTCCGCCAGCAACGCGATCACCGTGTCGATCAGCGATTCCGGCGAGCTGCTGATTGCCGACACGTCAGACAACGGGCTGAATCAGACGCTGACACTTTCGACCGCAGACGGTGTGCTGACAATTTCTGATCCCGGCAACTCGTTCATCGCAGATGCGGGAACACTGACGTCCGTGCATCAGGTCCAGGTTTCGATCGGCGAAATCACAAGTCTGCGGGTGGTCGTCGATCTTCAGAACGGAGCTGATATTCTGGAAGCGTCGGGAGTTGATGCGAGCCTTGCTCTGAACATCACAGGCGGCGCGGGTAACGACATGATCACCGGCGGACAGGGTGATGACACGATTGATGGCGGAGCAGGCAACGACGATCTGGCAGGCGGTGACGGGACCGACACGCTGCTCGTCAACGGCGTTGCGGATGTCACTCTCACGACGACTCAATCAATCGGCGACGGTGCAGACGCACACGACGAGTTTGAACGAGCAGCAATCTCTGGCGGAGCGGCCAACGATCGACTGGATGCTTCGCAGGCAGATATGCCAGTCACTCTGTTCGGAAACGACGGAGATGACACATTGCTGGGCAGCGGTCACGACGACGTAGTCGACGGCGGTGCTGGTCATGACGTCGCCGAATTTGCTGGCTCGAATATCACCCTGACAGCAACGTCGGTGATGGGGGCTGGAGACGATTCGCTGATTTCTGTCGAAGGTCTGCAACTGATCGCCGTCGGCTCGGGCAGCACAATCGACGCCAGCGCTTACTCGGGCGGCTCGGTCACCATCGTCGGAACCAGCGGTGACGACACCCTGACTGGCGGAGCAGGTGACGACATCATCATTGCAGGCTCCGGCCGGGACGTTGTTTCCGGTGGAGACGGCGACGACGTCATCCTCGGCGGAGCGGGCAACGACACACTATCCGGCGGAGCAGGCAAAGACACGATCAGCGGCGGACACGGTCGAGACTCAATCGACGGCGGAACCGATGACGACTCACTGCAAGGCGGGCCTCAGGCTGACACACTGAAGGGCGGCGGCGGAAACGATCAGCTATCCGGCGGCGCCGGAGCAGACGTTCTGGAAGGCGAAAACGGAGACGATGCACTCGTCGGAGGAGCCGGAGCCAACCTGCTGATCGGCGGCGAAGGAAACGACACACTCAACAACATCCTCGTCGCTGATGACTTCAACGCCCCTGTCGGAACCGACCACCTCATCGGAGGAAACGCGCCGCAAGCACGACCTACACCCGTCTCCTCGACACCGCTGACCGCCACCGTCAACGCCCCACCAGCCGTCGCCTCTTCCAATGCCCAATCGGCTGATAGCAACGAGGTGTCAACAAACGATCGCGGCAATGTGGACTCAGCCACTCTCGACGCCGCATTCGGTGATGCACTTTTTGTTGACCTCCTCGAACTTTAAGCAATCTCGCAAATTCTGATTTTGGCCGGCGCAGACGTAGCCGCACTTCGACATTCACGACAGATCGCTGAGAGTTGTCTCGCCAACTGAAGCGATGCGTGCTTCCTGATCGCATTCAAAATAGGCAACCTACGAGCCTCGGCAACGATTGTGGGACTGCACAAGAGGCCGTGAGACCGCTCCAGCCGGAAAATCCGTCATTCGCGTTTCATCCCGGACCGATACCAGACCCAAGTGACTCCGCGCGAACCGTTCGCGTTGGGCTTCACGCTGGTTTCGTTCTGAGAGTACCCGATGCGACTTTCCCTGTGGCTGCTGGCTTTGACCGCCCTTTCAACCGGAGGCTGCGTGTTTCCGTGTTCGAACGGTGCGTGCAGCAGCACGGGCGAACCACGCTTTGTGACTCCCGCAGCTCGCTTCTTCGGTACAGAAAAACTCCTTCCACAAACGGTGTTGAGCAGCCAGTGCGACCTCGGCCAATGCCAACCAAGTCCGTATCTGACCTGCTCCAAATACCTGCCGTTCATGGACAAGTGGACGTCGTCGGCGATGGCCAAACGATGTGCCGACAGATACCTTTTGAGACAGCAGATTCGATGCCGCCGGTGGATCTCGAAGCACTACAAAGCCGGATTCCGTGACGCCTTTCAGGACGTAGCAAACGGCGAAAGTGGAGAAGTCCCCGCCGTTCCACCCCCGAAATACTGGAACACGCACTACCGAACTGAAAAAGGTAAGCAGTGTGTCGAGCTGTACTTCGATGGCTATCGCTCTGGCTCTGCCCTCGCGGCGGCCGAAATGACCACGATGAAGACGATCGGTGCGTCCTACGACTGGAGCATCGAGAAACCAAAAACTCCATGCTGCCCTTCGCCAAACTGTAACACCGGAAACGGTGCAAGATGCTCGACCGGACCGCAGTGTTCACCCGGCGGCGGATGCTCGCCGGGCGGAATGGGGCAGTCCCTGCCGACATTCCCGCAAGCAATGCCGTCACAATTCGGAGCACCGGCATTCGGACAACCGACGGCCGGGTACCAATCGGGAGGATTGCCCCCCGAACCTCCAACTGTTTTCTCAGTTAGCCCTCAAGCAACTCCACCAGCATCCGGAATCGGACCTGCGAACAGCTACCCACCACCGAATCAATTGGGCCCCGCGCCAACTCCCAACCCCGGATTCGGTCAACAACCGAATCAGTATCAAGGTCCACCGAATCAGTACGGCGCCGCTCCTGGTCCAATTCCACAGCAATCTCAGGACTACGCAAACCCGGTTCCAAACCTGCCGTCTCCAACTGCCAACGGTTTCGATTCCGGTCGAAGCCTGAATCTACCTGCACCTGCATTGCCAACACCCGGCTACTCCAGCCCAGGCGGAAACACAGGCGTGCAGACTGCTCCTCAGAATCAATTATCACAGCCGTTCAACAACCAATCCAATGCAGGATCGCCGCAAAACGATCCACTAACTCCAGGCTACAGTGGATCACCGCAACGACAGATCAGGCCTGGAAAACTCGGGCCGCCAGACCAATTCAAATCCGACCCGCCGGCTTGGCAGTATCGCGCACCTCAGCGTTGAACAAACCGACTGAAAGAACAACGCGATCAGCATTCAACTCACTTCGGCAACGAATTCTTTTCTGACCTTTACCCGACTCAACTCAGACTGAGCCATGCACGAAACGTCATCGCACAATCTGGATCAATCATCGTCCCTGACGACCGAATCCGCGCTCAGCATGAGTTCCGACAGCCGGTCCCATCGCGTGAACAATTCGAAATCAGGTCAACCATCACGGACTGTGTCGATTGCATTCTGCCTGGCACTGGTGACGTTGTCGGCTCTTTCAGGTTGCGCGGCGATTCGTCCATTGGACGGAGTTCCAGCGAGATTTCTGCCAGCGGAACTCAAAGGTTGCAGCCGTGAAAACCGGCAAATGATCGATCTGTCCTACCTTCGTCAGGAGGCACCGGCCGAATACATGATCGATTCGGGCGACGTCCTGGCAATCTACATTGAAAGCGTGCTCGGTCAGCGGGCTCAGCCACAGATCAATCAGCCGCTGGACACAACCAGACCACCGACACTTGGCTATCCACTGACCATCCGAGACGACGGGACGTTGTCTCTGCCGTTGATCCAACCGATCAGTGTGCGGGGCAAGACGATTCCGCAGATCGAACGCGACATCCGCTACGCCTACACAATTCAAAGGCGACTGCTCCTTCCGGGGCAGGATCGAATTCTGGTCACTCTGCACAAGCCGAGGCAGCATCGGATTCTGGTCATTAGGCAGGAAAGTCAGTCCGATGTCCTGAGCGGAATCAGTGTCAGCGGAGGTGCGCTGGGAAGTGCGAAGAAGGGCACCGGCCATGTGATCTCGCTGCCCGCTTACAAAAACGATGTCCTGAATGCGCTTGTTCAATCGGGCGGTTTACCTGGACTCGATGCCGAAAACGTCGTCTACATCATGCGAGGACGGCGAGCCCCCAAAGCGACTCCACGACCAACGCAACCGCCGCCGCGACAGCAGCAGGCTCCACCTTCGTTCGCACCGCCGAATCCTGCGATGCAACCGGCCAACCAACCATTTCCCAGCAATCTTCAGCAGCCCGCGACGTTGCCTGGCGGGCCACTACCGCAACCGGGATACGGCCCTTTGACTAGCATTTCGCCGACGGACACAGCGACTTTCTCATCGACGACCGACGGCGACATGATCGTGAGAGCTCAGAGCCCTGACATGTCTCAGCCTTTGCCTGGTGGACGTTACAACTCAGGCATTCAACAGGTTGGCTACAGAACCAGTCCAACCAACCCTGCAAATCAATTCTCGACTGGCGGCCGCGAGCAACTGACGCCGCTCTCGACTCGACAGGTCGCGGATCTTGCCTATCACAAAGTCACAGGCTCCGCAGTCGGCCGAGTTGTCCAGGCACCCTTCCAGAAACTGTTCAATCGTGGCAGCGGAGTTTCACAAGCGGGTTGCTCAACATGCCAGACGGCACCGATGCTGTCTCCTCAAATGATGACTGCCGCTCCACAAATGGCACCGCAGTTTGCACAACCACAACTTGCGCAACCGCAGTTCCAGCAACCGATGCCTCAACAGCAGTTTTCGCCGCCGCCTCAGCAACAGTGGCAGCAGCCTGCGTGCTGGGCGAATGCGAAACAGATCTCCCGAGGCAACTACTGCAACCAGCAAAACTCGACTCGAATCCCACTCCGACTCGAAGAGTACGAGACCATTAACTTCTGTGAACGCGACATCATCCTTGAAGACGGCGACATCGTTTTCATAGCCTCGCGAGACAACGAACTGTTCTACACAGGCGGCCTGCTTGGCGGCGGCGAATATACGCTCCCACGAGATCGCGATCTGGACATTCTGGAAGCCATCGCGATCGCCGAATCAAACAATCAGCAAGGGGCAAGCTCCGGCAGTTCGGCACTGAATAGCGACGTTTCGATCAGCCCCAGCGAAGCGATCATCCTGAGGCAACTGCCAAACGGAACTCAGGTCCCGATCCTCGTCGACCTCTACCGCGCCCGAACGCGAGCTTCCGAACGGATCAACATCCAGCCGGGCGACTACATCATTGTGCAATACACAAAGATGGAAGCCGTCGGAGCGTTCATCGAACGACACATTCTGGAGAGTGCCCTGTTCGGAGTCGCCGCGTCTCAGTTCAACTCGAACCGCTAGCCGAACGTCCAACGCTGAACATCCAACATCAAACGTGTTGCGGATGATCTGTTCGACGCCTGCCACTTCGATGTTCAGTGTTGAAGGTTCGATGTTCGATGTTCCATCCGTTATTGTCCGTCGAGTTTCCCAACTCGAATCACGGCATTGCTCCGGTCACTTCTGGCTGAGCCGGCCGAACCGACAGCACGGATGGCATAGTGTCTTTTCAATCTTCCGCGACAGCGGCATCGCCAGATGCGTTGTCTGCCGAGACCATTGCAAACCTTCTCGACGGCCTGACAGACCCGCAACAGGAAGCCGTCGAGTATTTCGAAGGCCCGTTGCAGATCCTTGCCGGCCCCGGATCAGGCAAAACGCGAGTGATCACCCGCCGCATCGCTCGGCTGGTCGACCGCGGCGTGCATCCATCGTCGATTCTGGCAATCACGTTTACGAACAAAGCCGCTCGGGAAATGCAGGAACGAGTCAATCAACTCCTGCCCGGTTCGCGCATCTGGATCAGTACGTTTCACCGATTCTGCGCCAGTGTGCTGCGTCGTCGCGCACAATCGGTCGGTCTGGAATCCAACTTTGTCATCTTTGACAAGTCCGACCAGCTTCAGGTTTTGAGACACGTGCTCAACGATCTGGACATGGACGCTGTCCGTGTACCCGTAGCAAAACTCGGAGCACGCATCAGCCACATCAAAAATACGATGATCAGCTCCGAGCAATTCACTCGGTCACTCGACTACGAAGTCGGCGAACCATTCGACATGGTCGTCGCGCAGGTCTACCCGAAGTACCAGGAAACGCTGCTGGCTTCAAACGCCGTCGACTTTGACGACCTTCTGCTGCACGTGGTGAAACTCTTCCAGGAGAACCCGACGCTGCGTGCCGAGTACGACGACCGGTTCCGCTTTCTACTGGTCGACGAGTATCAGGACACAAATGCAATTCAGTATTCGCTTGTACGAGCGTTGGGAATTGATCGTCCGAACGTATGCGTCACCGGAGACCCGGACCAGTCGATCTACGCCTGGCGCGGCGCCAACATCGAAAACATCCTCAACTTCGAACGCGATTTCGAAAACGCAAAGCTCGTGCGACTGGAGCAGAACTTCCGCAGCACCGCCTTGATCCTGCAGTCAGCCGACCAGTTGATCTCCCACAACAGAATGCGGAAAGCCAAGTCGCTCACCACGGACGCTCCAGATGGCGCCGCCGTTCAACTACTCAAATTCAAAGACGGTCGGTCTGAAGCCGACGGCATCGCCGAGCTGATTAGAAAGCAATGCACGGAACAAGGCGCGAAGTGGAGTGACTTTGCGATCTTCTACCGAGTCAACTCGATGTCGCGGGAGCTCGAACTGGCGTTCACTCGGCACCACATTCCGTTTCAGGTCGCCGCCGGACTTGCGTTCTATGACCGAGCCGAAATACGCGACCTGCTGGCCTACCTGCGGCTGATCGAAAACCCCGTCGACACCGTCGCCTTTGCGCGAGTCGTTAACCGACCGGCGCGAGGCATCGGAAAAACCAGTCAGAACAAAGTGACTGCATGGGCCACTGAAAACGGAGTTGGCCCGATGGAAGCCGCTCGCCAGGCACACAAGATCACGAGTCTGACCAAGACGGCCAAAGTGAAACTCAAGGCGTTCGTCGGAATGATGGACACCTTCTCTCTCGCGAACGCCGGAAGCGTCAGTGACCTGTTGAAGAAGATTGTCGAGAAGACGGCCTACTCGCGAACCTGGGCATCCGCCTCTTCCGAACAAACCATCACCAAGCAGGCAAACGTCGCAGAACTGGTCAACGCGGCCGCTCAGTACGACGAAGCCAACGCAGACGATCCTTCCATCACCGGATTTCTTGAAACAACCGCTCTGGCCAGCGACGTGGACGGCGTCGACGCCGAAGCCGGCAAAGCCACACTGATGACCATTCACGCGGCGAAGGGGCTTGAATTTCCGAGCGTCGTCATTGTCGGATTGGAACACGGACTGATCCCGCACGAACGGTCGATCAAATCCAACGATCCGAAACAGCTCGAAGAAGAACGCCGGCTGCTTTTCGTCGGTATGACACGAGCGATGCGGAACCTCTACATGACGACGGCTCAAGTTAGAGCCGAGCGAGGCACTCCACGAATCACCATCCCCAGCACATTCCTCGCGGAAACGACGTTCGACATCATCGACGAGAACAATCCCGACGGCACTCGCAAAAAGTCCGGAGTCTCGTCAAAGCCGGATAAGAAACAGGAACTTCGGGACAAGCTCAAGGCATCACTGGCGGCTGGAAACAAACCGCTGCTGACAACCGGTGCCGCACTTCTCAACGGAACCGACGAAGAGGTCGAACTTCCGGATGCCAGCTCATCATCCACCTTCGCTGTCGGCATGAGAGTCCGACATCCGAAATATGGAATGGGCACGATCACTCATATCGCCGGCTTCGCAAAACGCCGCACCGTCGAAGTTGAATTCACCAGCGGCGGCCGCACGGAAACGTTCTCAGCGTCTCACTGCCCGCTCCAGCCAATCGGTGTTCGATAACGTCACGCCCAATTCGGTATGCCCGCTTCTCTCTGCAAAATCTATCAAATCCGAGAACGGCTATGAACGACGCATCACAAACATCGACCGACTGCAAGTTGTTGCTCGAAACCTATCGCGAAGGGCTGTTGAACGACACCGTCCCGTTCTGGCTTAAACACTCCGTCGACAAAGAACACGGCGGGTTCATTACGTCACTCGATCGCGACGGCAGCATTGTCGACACTGACAAAGGAGTCTGGCAGCAGGGCCGGTTCACCTGGTTGCTCGGCGAACTCTACAACAACGTCGAACAGCGGCCCGAGTGGCTTGAGACGGCCCTTCACGGAATTCGGTTTATCGACGACCACTGCTTCGACAAGTCCGATGGCCGAATGTGGTTTCACCTGACTCGTGAGGGAAAGCCAATCCGAAAACGTCGCTACGCATTCAGTGAAGCCTTTGCCGCGATTGCGTACGGAGAACTCGCCAAAGCAACCGGTAAGTCTGAATTCGCAGAGAAGGCCGCGGCGGCATTCCAGCAGTTCATCGATCACAACCTCGATCCGCAGGGAGTCGAACCCAAGTTCACGGAAGCTCGCCCATGCCGCGGAATCGGTTTTCCGATGATCACGATCAACACCGCTCAGGAGTTACGAGAATCGATCGATCTCGAAGGAGCTGACCAGTGGATCGATCGATCAATCGACGCGATCCGAGAATTCCACATCAAGGAAGACATCGAATGCGTCGTCGAAACCGTCGGAGCCAACGGCGAGTTGCTCGACCACTTTGACGGACGAACGTTGAACCCTGGACACGCCATCGAAGGGGCGTGGTTCATTATGGCCGAAGGGAACCATCGAAATGATGACTCGCTGATTCAACTCGGCTGTCAGATGCTCGACTGGATGTGGCAACGAGGCTGGGACAACGAACATGGCGGCATGCTGTATTTCACCAGCGTCGACGGAAAGCCGGTCCAGGAGTACTGGCACGATATGAAATTCTGGTGGCCTCACAACGAAACGATCATTGCGACGCTAATGGCATTCCACCTGACCGGCGATCCGAAGTACAAAGAATGGCACGGGCAGGTTCATGATTGGGCGTACAAACACTTCCCTGATGCCGAACACGGCGAATGGTTCGGCTATCTCCGGAGAGACGGTTCTGTCAGCAACACGCTGAAAGGCAATCTGTGGAAAGGCCCCTTCCACCTGCCTCGCATGCAGCTGATGTGCTGGCAACTTCTCGAACAACAAGAGTCAACAAAACAGGAACAGTCATGAAGTTTGTCATCACGCTGCTGGGTAGCGATCGTCTGGGAATTGTCGAGTCATTCTCGAAAACCGTCGCCGATCACGACGGAGCCTGGTGCGAAAGCCGCATCATGCAGGTCGAAGGCCAGTTTGCTGGAGTCTTTCTGGCCGAGGTTCCGGCAGAAAATTCCGACGCTTTTGAGTCATCGCTCGAAAGCTCATTTCAGCCGGAATTTCACCTGGCCGTCGTACGAAGCAATGCCGACGAAGAATCTGCTCCGGCTCGGCACTCCTTCGAAATCACCGTTCTCTGCAGTGACCGTCCCGGCCTGGTCCACGAGTTCGCTCAGCTTTGCACGGCAAGAAAAATCAACATCCTGGAGCTGCAAACAAACTTACGTCCCGCCGCGATGACCGGCCTGCTGATGTTCGAAATCGAAGCCGTCGGCGACAGCCCTGAACCGCTCGACCAGGCAGAATTCGCCCACGCCTTCGAAGCTCTCGGAGACGATGTCGTCGTCGATTTCTCAAAACCTGAATCCACAAGCACGTAGGCTGGTCCTGTGCCGATAATCCTACTCGTCTTTCGCACCGCCCAGCGTCACGCTGATCCCGTACTTGTCCTGCAGGAGTGCGTGGGCCGTGCTGGCGTAGCGGTCTTTCGGGTAGCGTTTGCAGACTGACTGGAACGCCTGGATCGCTTTTTCTTTCGAACCGGACTGCTCGTGGGTGTAGCCAATCTGAAGGAGTGCCCACGGAGCCCTCGACTGCGAACCACCAATGATCTGACCGTACAGGCCAATCGCTTCCTTGTACTGCTTCAAACGGCGATGACAGTCAGCCATCTGTTCGAGATTGCTCGGAAAATTGTTGCACTGACGGTAGGAGCCGATCGCCTCTTTGAAGTTACCGCCGTAATGGTGGTACGTGTAGGCGACGTTCCAGAGCCATGTTTCCGCTCGATCGGGATCGCTTGAGATCAGCTCACGGTAAACGGCGACGGCTTGCGGAATCTTTCGACCGTAGCGCCATGTCTCGGCGATCTTTTGATTCCACTTGGCCTGATTGTCTGGATCAAGCGACAGATTTCGAGTGTACGTTCCTACGGCCTGCTCCCACTTCTGTTCCTGGTAAAAGCTGTAGGCAATCTGGTTGTTACCTTCGATCTTGTTTTCGAACTTTGCGTATTCGATGCGGGCTTTGTCGTACTCGCCCTGAGATTTCAGCCAGTCGCCCAGTCGCTGCAGAATGGCGTCGTCCGCTCCGAACTTCTTCTGGATCTGCGTGAAGGCTTCACGAACTTTCTCCGGCCGCTTCGAATACCCCAGCACGTCAGCGCTCAGTAGCCAGTAGTTCTTTGAGAGTTCTTTTGGCTCCGGCGCTACCCCCGTCGGAACCTGTTGCCGAATCCACGAAACGGTCTTGTCAGCCACATCGTGGCCTTGCTCGCGGGTTTCGTCACTCTTCACTAATTCGCCGATTGGCGTTCGAACGTAATCTCGAACTCGAGTGGGAACTTCCTCTTCAGGATACGAAGCTGCCAGGGCTTTAACTCCGTCGTCGACCTTGCCGTTACGAAAACTCCAGGACGCCAGTTGCTGCGATGCCTTTTCGCAGTACGACTTTGATTCTTTTGTTCGAGCGACATCGAACGTCAACTGTTTCCAGGCCGCAACCTGTTCGTCTTCGTCCTTGTCGATCGATGCCAGATCGGCGAGATCGACCAGCGAATAAACTGCGACAAGATGCTTGCCGTGTTTCGACACGACTTCCTTGAAAGCCTTCTTCGCCTTACGGACCTCGCCCATGTCCTTGTAGGCACGAGCGATGTAGAAGGACGACGCAACGGCTTCGGCAGAGTCCGGCCAGTAGTCGATGATCGATTGAAAGCCTTCCGAGATCGCGGTGTTCGGCTTCTTCTGCTTGATAAGGCACAGGCTCCACTTCAGGAGTGAATACGGTGCCCCTTCGCTGGCTTCGTAAAGCGACAGAAATTTTTCATACTCGCTGGCCGCAACCTTGTAGTTCTTTTCGAGGTAATACTTCTCCGCAATCTTCATCTGGTACCGCTCGACTTCGCGGAGCTTCGCCCAGCCTTCGAGCGACAGTACATCCAGTTTCTGAGCCTGGGCACTTCGATCCGGCAGAACGAACAGTGCCATCAGGATTGCTGCGATCCACAAAAGTTTTACTCGCGTCGAGCTTCCAGCCATTTCGCATACTCCGTGTGAGCATAAAAGATCACGTTTGTGCCGAGCTGATAACACGCTTCCCAGACTTCCGGCGAGACTCCCGAATGATCGTCCGCCCAGGCATCGCCGATGTCTCCCGGATGATAGTAGCAGACCAACCGACCATCGACTCGCCAGCCAAGTGCCTCTTTTCCGCCGTGAGGAGCGACGTACGGCAGAAACGGAATCTGAAATGGGATTCGGTGAATGACATCGTCCAGCGGAATCGGCGTCGGACGAACGTTCGGCAGCACCTGCTGCATCATCGACAGGAAGCGACTGTGCCAGTTGCGGCTTCCGCCGTTATCACCGAAGAGCATGCCGTGCTTATCGAGAATGTATTCCCGCAGCACTTTGATCTCAGACTTGGATAGCTGGATATTCTTCTGCCCGGTCATGTAGACGTAAGGCGGACTCTTGCCAATTGGGAACAGCTTCAACTGAGAAATCGTACGTGACTCGGTTCGCTTTTCGACCTTCTGCTGAGTCCGAATTCCGTATTCAATAAGCATGTTGACGTCGGCACCGATGCCGAAGTCCTGATCCCAGTCTCCGCCGAGATATTCAAGACGAATGAAGCGGACCTTGCCCGCTTTCGTGCCACCTGCGAACCCTGCACCGGCCCCCGCTCCGTAACCGACCGTGTAATGATGCTTGGTAATTTCTGTGAGCTGAAGTTTGATCTCGTCGATCGGCGGAATGTTGAAGCTGATCGACGCGAACGGGTTGACGACAAACTTCTTGCGGATGACCTTCTGGACTTTGACGACCTGGGCAATCTGCTGCTGCTCGCCGCCGCCGGCCGGCATCTCGTAAATGTCCTCGCAGCCGCCGACCTGCGTCAGAATCAGGAACGCCACAAAGAACGCCAGCGAGTATCCCAGGAACGCCGCCACCGACTGATTCAACCGTTTCGATTTCTTCCCGTAGAACCAGGCTTCCGGATCGAGCGGGTTGCTGACTCGTTCGCCCGTCGCCGATGCAGGAGCATTCTCATTAAGAATTGCCGCTTCCGACAATTCTTTGACAGCAGCTTCCGCCTGCGCTGCAAGCCGTTCGCGATCGAACTTCCGAGCCGTTCGCTCCAGCCCCCAGACGACCCAGGCGAGGCCGACAAAATACGCAGTCGCCGTTCCAACTCGAGCCGACATCGCACGTGCCTCGGCGAAGTCGAGCATGTCCAGTGAGAAAACGACAAACTGCCAGACTGGAAGAAACGCAACGCTGGCAACCGCCGACGACAGAATCTGTTGCTCGGCACGCAAGCGGCAGGCCCACCGGCCCCAGACAACGGCCGTCACCGCCGCCAATCCGAAACCGATCCCAAGCGCTGCCTGAGGAAGCTTCGTCACCCACAACCAGTCAAACATACACGCCAACCAGGCAACGGCAATCACGGCCGTCGCTGAAAGTCGGCGATCAGATTTGAGGCGGGACAGATTCATGAACGATTGAGTTTCTTCGTCGAACTAATTTCAAAACTGATAAAGGATTACCAACCACGAAAAACACTAAATACACGAAAACCTAAATCTCATTTTCGTGTCTTTAGTGTCTTTAGTGGTTCCATATTTCCGAACAAAAGAATTGTTCAATCGAGGCCGTCGAGAAGTTTATCCAAGTTGCCGTCGAGTGGGTTGGACTTGGGATCGGTGATCACCGTCTCGTCGATCTTCATGGCTGCTGCGGCTCGAGCGGTGTCTGTTTCTTCCGAACCGTCACCACCGGCTGCCGGATCCGTCGATGCGGTCTCCGTTGAAGGTTCGGTCGTTGTGTCCTCGGAAACTTCTGACGGCGCTGCGGCGGTTTCTGCTTCAGCCGCGACCGCCGCGGCGTCATCCGAATTCAACGCCCACGGTGCGACGGTGCAAACAACAAGCACGACCATGCAGCCAAACGTTGCTTGAATGGTGGCCTGAACGAGTCCACTTTCAGAGACAGCTCCGAGAACTTCCTGCGGACTGCGGCCTTTGAGATTCGCGATGAACTCGCGCACCTCTTCGGCAGTCGACGAAGCATCGGACTTCATCCGCTTCATGTCCGCTGCCAGGCCCGTCGAAGTCGCCGGTGGCTGTTCGAGTTGTTTGCGTGTCTCATCCATTTTCGGTCTCCGCCATTCAAGTTCTGACTGTGCCGTTCGATGAACTTCTCTGTTACTTCTTCGACGCCTTCTTGACATCTTCGACGATGTGTACGAGATCGCCGCCTGCTTCACTGACAGCCTCGATAACCGGCTCGAACCGCAACGCAACCGCTTCCTGGTGCACCTTCAGCAGAACGGTGCGTTCACCGGGCGGAGCGTCACCCAACTGATCCTCAATTGCGGACGCGAGCTGCCCGACGCCAATCTCCTGCCCATTGAGATAAAGTTTGTTTTCCGTGTCGACCACAACGCTGACCATCGAATGACCAGCCTGCTCAAGGTTCTCAGCCTTGGCCGGAGTCCACTGCAGATGACTGTCGTCCTGAGCCCGGGCCAGGATCACGAAAAAGATCAACAGATTAAACGCAATGTCCCCCATCGCCATGCTGGGAACTTCCGCTCGTGATGTTTTGCGTTTGATTTTCACAGGTTCCAAGTTCCGAGTTCCAGGTTCAAAGTTGTCCTCTGTTTGGTTCGGGCTGCCACAACCTGGAACATGGACCCCGGAACATCGAACGCCCGTCAGGGCACGGTCACTGTTTGTTCTTCTTCAAGCTGCAGAGTCACGATGCCGCCAGCATCTTCGATCTGACTCGTGACCGCGATCCAATGATTGTATGGCGTATCGGGTTTACTCTTCACGACGACCACCTTCTCAGCGGGATTCGACCGAGCATCCAACTTCGCCTTGATCCTCGGGCCAAAATCCTTCGGCGTCACCGGGTCGCCATTCAGGAAAACTGCCTGCCGAGTCAGTTCGACCGAGATCGTGTCGGTCTGCTGATCCTTCTGCTCCGTCTGTTCGGCTTTGGGAATTGTCTGCTTGCGGCCGCTGTCCGGCTGCACCGATGCACAAACAAGGAAAAACACAATCAGATTAAACGCAATGTCCCCCGTCGCGCTGGCAGGCGGCTCGATCAACAGACGAGAGTTACGACGTATCGCCATGAAGTCGTTCGTCGAGGGAGGGAACTGATGGGTGGGACAAAAACAGCGGGCGGGATTGGAGACCGTCTGGCATAACGCGGCCTGACAGTCCAGTGGGGTGAGCTTCAGGATTTAACCCCGTCAGTCTACCACGAATTCCCGTTGGAAAGAAAAGCCAGCGGCGATGAAATTTCGAAGCCAACAAGCGATCTCTCGTCCGCAAGTGTCCGACTCCTGACTGGCTTGGTTGTTCGCCTCGATTGGCCTATTCTCGCTGGCTTCGATTCTCTGGCTCTCCAGCTCAGACGCCGCTCGACGATCCGCAACCCGGGAAACCACCTGATGGGTGAAGTCTTTCAAACTCTGGACATTGTCTTTTTCTTTTCAGCACTCATCGGAGTCATGGCCATCGGCCTGATCGCTGGTCGCAAAGAAGAGACGTCTGAAGACTATTTCCTGGCAGGGCGAACGATTCCGTGGTGGGGAGTCGCAGGCTCGATTTACGGCTCGAACGTCAGCGCCAATCACATGGTCGGGATGATGGGCGTCGGCTTCAGCATTGGCTTCTTTCAGAGTCACTTCGAACTCGGAGCAATCCTTGGCCTGATGGTCCTGTGCTATGGATTTCTGCCGGTCTATCGAAAGCTTCGCGTTTACACACTCTCCGAGTATCTAGGGAAACGCTACGACGACCGCAGCCAGATTTCGTACGCGATCATCATGATCATCATCATGGCTGTCGTGCAGATGGTTCCGGGACTCTACATCGGCTCTCGGACGATCTGTGTTCTGCTCGGCGGAGACGCTGTCGAGGAAGTCGCGGCTCCAGCAGAGACGGCTGACGCTGCGACAGAAGCTGGCGACGCTCCAGCGGAAGCAACCACCAAACGAAACGTCAAATTCGGCTACTACGCCTTGTTCGTCGTTCTACTGGCAGGAATCTCGGCGGCTTACACGATCTTTGGAGGTCTGAAGGCTGTCGTCTGGACGGACTTCATGCAGTCGATGCTGCTCCTGGTGGCGGGAATCGCCATCGCGATTCTAACGTTCAACGAACTCGGCGGCTGGGGCGAGATGATGCGTCTCGACCAAGCACAAGCGCGCGGCGTTCAAAGAATGCACGTCTACCTGCCGACCGACCATCCTCAGCTTCCCTGGACCGGCGTCTTCACCGGCCTGATGGCGATGCACTGTTTTTACTGGGGAACCAACCAGTTCATCGTTCAGCGTGCCCTGGGAGCTCGTTCTGACTCCGAAGCCAAGCTGGGCATCATTGCGGCCGGATCACTGAAGTTGCTGATTCCGTTCTTCGCGATCGCTCCGGGAGTCGCAGCCTACTACCTCTTCCAACAGAAGATGCCTGACCGGACCATCGCCCCCGATGCGGTCTTCCCCGAACTCGTCAAACTGGTCATTCCGGTTGGCTACGGCCTGATCGGAATCATCGGAGCCGGCCTGATCGGAGCGATCCTTTCGTCAATCGACTCGATGATGAATTCGGCAGCAACGATCGTCACGTTTGACGTCTACAAGAAATACATCAAACCGGACGCGTCCGACAACGACATGATCCGTGCGGGACGTATCGCCATCATCGGATTCGTCGCCTTCGCGACGCTCCTCGCACTGACGATCATGGATCCGAATTCCGACGAAAACTTCTTCCTACAGATCGCCAACTACCAGAACTATTTCACGCCCGGCCTTCTCGTCGCATTCTTCATGGGAATGTTCTGGCCGCGTGGCACAGCGACAGGAGCCTTTGCCGCCATCGTCAGCGGCGTGTTCTTCTCATGGCTCGCCGAGTACCTCTACAACTCGAACATCGAAAGCTGGCCCGCCGTGCAGGAACACCTCGGCACCAAACTCAACTTCTTCCACCGAGTCGTTTTTGTTCTGGGCCTGGCGGGAGCGATTCACGTCGTTGTCAGCCTGCTTACTCGACCAGACGAGGAGAAGGGCCGATTGACCTGGACAGACCTCGGCGGTCACTCAACCGGCGACCTGAAGAGTCTCGTCTGCCTGATCGTTCTGTCGATTTCCACATTCGCCATCATCGGCGTGGCGATGGTCAAAGAACTGATCATCCCAGGAGTCGCAGCCGGACTCGCGGCGGCCTGCACGTTCGCCGTCTTCCAATACCACATCAACTCGCACCGGCGAATGGCTTCACCGAATGCAGAGGACGATGGAGAAGCTGCCGACTCATCAGACAAAGTGATGGTACCACTCCTCGCCGACGACCGGTTCTGGGCGAGCCTCCTGTGCTCGGCAGCGGTCTTCATGCACTACTACTATTACTAATCCCCCGTGGCGTGGGCACAGCCCACCAACACAATCTACAGTAGACTCTGAACTGGTGGGCGTTTCCCACGCTACCGATTCACGAATCAAATCATGACCGGCTCAAAAAGGAACGTTCAAATGGCGAAGCAAATATCAGCGTTAGTATTCCTCGCAACTCTGACAGTTTCACTCGTCGCTCAGGCGGATGAAAAAACGACCGACAAGCCCGACGCTAAGAAGAAGGAAGTCAAGACCGTCGAAGTCGAGATCAGAGGCGGACTGAAACTGAACGTCCCTGAAACCTGGAAGCAAAGTAAGCCAAGCAGCCGCCTGCGACTGGCCCAGTTCGCGATTCCGAAAGTGAAAGGCGACTCCGAAGACGGCGAACTGGCTTTGTTCAACTTCGGAGCCGGCGGCGGAGCGAAAGCCAATATCGATCGCTGGGTCGGTCAATTTCAAGCCACCGAGCGCGAGGTCAAAGTCAAAGAGGGTATGCTCGAAACAGGGCGGTACTTCTTCGTGGAGATCTCTGGCATCTACAACAAGCCCATCGGACCACCAATCGCTCGCCAGACCAAAGCTGCACCAGGGTCGCGCATGCTGGGAGTCATCCTGGGCATCGAGGACAAAGGCATCTACTTCTTCAAGATGACTGGCCCTGACAAAACGGTCGCGGCTCAAGCAGCCGCACTGAAGAAGTCATTTGGAGCTGATGCAAAGAAAGAAAAAGAAGTCAAACTCGACGAACTTCGATAACCGACGGGAATGCCACGAACTTCCAGCGGAACAAACAAGGCAGGACTTCAACAGGAGACAGCGGAGAGAACAGAGTTGGCGTTTGCTGACTCTGGTTCCTCTGCGGTCTCCTGTTTCCGTTACGTGATGTCTCGCTTCCCCCGTGACTCCCCAACTTGCCAGCAAAATGCACTTCCTTGACGGTCTCCGGCACTCAAACTACCGTTATTAGACAGACCAAATAACTTAGCCCACATCTATCGCATTTTACTTATACAACTTCATTCATGTCGTTTCGCAATTTCGAACTCTTCTGCGAAGTCGCAGATTGCCGCAGCTTCTCAAAGGCGGCGGATCGACGGGGAGTTTCCCAGTCATCCGTCAGTCAGGCTGTCGCACATCTCGAAAAGCAGTTGGGGCTTGAACTGATCGACAGAAGCCACCGGCCGCTGGCACTGACTCCCGCCGGACAAAGATATTTCGAAGGCTGTCGCGAGCTGCTGGCCGGATTCGAACGCCTTGAAACTGAGGTTCAAGAAGTTGCGGGCCGAGTTACCGGAAAACTCCGAGTCGCCGCCATTTACTCCATCGGCCTGCTTCAGATGGACTCGTACGTCCATCATTTCGAAGCCGCTTTCCCAAGCGTCGACCTGCGTGTTGAATACGTCCATCCTGAACACGTTTACGATCGAATTCGTACGGATAAGGCGGACATCGGCCTCGTCTCGTTTCCCGAAGATTCAGCGGAATTGACAGCAATCCCGTGGCAGGAACAGCCGTTTTCACTGATCGTGCATCCAGACCATCCGCTGGCGAAACGGGCCTCAGAAGGCTACGATTCCGCACCGATCGAGGCCGTCCAAAGCGAGGACCTGGTGAACTTTACGTCCGAGCTGAGGGTCAGAAAACAGCTCGATCGGTGGCTGCGTGAGGCGGGAGTTTCGCCAAATGTGGTCCACGAATTTGACAACGTCGAGCAAATCCGACGAGCCGTTGAAGACGGAGTCGGAATCGCCCTGCTTCCTGAAGCAACGGTGAAGCGAAGCGTTGAGACCGGCACGCTGCTCAGTCTCAAACTGGAAAATGTCGAGTGGTTCCGGCCGCTCGGTGTTATTCATAAGCGGAATCGGAGACTCAGTAACGCGGCAGACAGGTTTGTGGAGCTGATTCACGAAGACCTGGAAACGCTGCGGAACACTGATTCGAAAGAGTCTCCCCGCGAGGGTCACGCAGGGAATCGCGACCCAAAACTGAACGCTTCGACCTGAGTGTCGATGCGATCGACGATGACAGTCTCAACTGAGAGGAGACTCCCCATCGTCACCTGGCCGATCGTCTCACGATGAGACTCTCGACCGACACGGAAGAAAACAAAGACGCAACGTTAGATATAAAGCGAGAGTATTTCGATGACCGATCCGGCGCAAATCTTGACCGATCAGCAGTACTTTACCGACTCCCTTCGAAACGGACGCCTGCCCGCCAAACGCGGCTTGTACGACCCGAAGAACGAGAAGGAAAACTGCGGCGTCGGCTTTGTTGCGCACATCAAAGGCGAACGTTCGCGACAGATCATCGACGATGCCGATCGCATGGCTCTGCACATGACCCACCGCGGTGCGTGCGGATGTGAAGAGAACACTGGCGACGGCGCGGGAATGCTTACCGGCCTGCCGTACGAGCTGCTGGAAAAAGTTGCTAAGAACGACTTAGGCGCCGACCTGCCCGAACGAGGCCGCTACGGAACCGGCATTGTTTTCATGCCGACCGACGATGCCGAGCGCGAAGAAGTTCGCTCAATCGTCAACGCGATCATCGAAGAGCGCGGACAAAAACTGATCGGCTGGCGCGAAGTTCCCGTCGATCCGGAAGGAGCCAACGTTGGCCCCACCGCCCTGCTCTGCATGCCGAACTTCGAACAGCTCTTCATCGAAGCCGCAGACGGTCTCGACCAGGACGCTTTCGAACGCGAACTGTTCATCATCCGAAAATATGCCAGCCGCAAGATTCGTGTCGAAAGCGAACTCGATCAGAACCTGATGTTTTACGTCAGCTCGCTCTCGACAAAAGTCATCATCTACAAGGGCATGCTGATGCCCGAGCAGGTCACTCCGTTCTACAAAGATCTGCAGGACCCGGACTACACGTCGCACCTGGCGATGGTGCATTCGCGATTCTCAACCAACACCTTCCCAAGCTGGGACCGGGCTCAGCCGTGCCGCCTCATGGCTCACAACGGCGAGATCAACACTCTTCGAGGCAACGCCAACTGGATGTCCGCTCGCCAGGGCGTCATGGAGAGCGACCTCTGGGGCGACGACATCCGCAAACTTTGCCCGATTATCGAGCCCGAATGCTCGGACTCAGGCAACTTCGACAACGCCCTGGAGATGCTGTACCACTCCGGCCGAACTCTTCAGGAAGCCGTCATGATGATGGTGCCGGAAGCCTGGCAGAACCATCACTCAATGTCCGAAGAGAAGCGAGCGTTCTACGAATACCACTCCGCTCTGCAGGAACCGTGGGACGGCCCGGCATCGATCTCGTTCACCGACGGGCACTACATCGGCGCGTGTCTCGACCGAAACGGACTGCGGCCAAGCCGCTTCTACGTGACTCACGACGACAAAGTCATCATGGCTTCGGAAGTCGGCGTCATCGAAGTTGATCCTGCCAATGTCAAAACCAAAGGCCGATTGCAGCCCGGAAAGATGTTCCTCGTCGACTTCGAAGAAGGGCGCATCATCGCGGACGAAGAACTGAAGGCTTCGGTTGCCGCCAAACGTCCGTACAAGAACTGGCTGAAAGATCAAAGCCTGCATCTTGAAGAACTGCCGAAGCAGGAAACGGCTCCACTCTACGACGAGCAAGAATTGCTCAGCCGGATGCAGGCATTCGGATACACAACTGAAGCGTTGCAGTTCATGCTGATGCCAATGCTCCGCGAAGCTCGAGATCCAATCGGCTCGATGGGCAACGACGCAGCCCTCGCCTGTCTCTCCGACAAGCCGCGACTTTCCTACGAATACTTCAAGCAGCTGTTCGCTCAGGTGACCAACCCGCCGATCGATTCCATTCGAGAAGACATCATCATGTCGCTCGAATGTTACATCGGCCCGGAAGGCAACCTGCTGGATTCGACCGACGAGCAAGCTCATCGGCTGTGTGTGCCTCACCCGATTCTCACCAACGAAGAATTGGCCGGCATCAAGAGCCTCGACTATCGCGGATGGAAATCCAAAACCATCGACATCACCTATCCGCGTTCGGAAGGTGCAGCGGGACTCGGGCCGGCGATCGATCGAGTCTGCGACGAAGTCACGCAAGCGATCAACGACGGCTTCAGCCTGGTTGTTCTGTCCGATCGAAACATCAGCCCGGACCGAGTGCCGATCAGCTCGCTACTGGCGACCGGTTCGGTTCATCACGCACTCGTCCGTCAGGAATTGCGAACACGCATCGGCCTCGTCCTTGAGTCCGGCGAAGCTCGCGAAGTTCACCACTTCTGCCTGCTGACCGGGTACGGAATCGACGCCATCAACCCGTACCTCGCCTTCGAATCACTTCGTCAGGCACGGATCGACGGGCTGCTCGAAGCCGAGTACACCGACGAAAAGATCGTCCCAGCTTACCGCAAAGCTGTCGCGAAGGGCATGCTCAAAGTCATGGGCAAAATGGGCATCTCGACGCTGGCCTCTTACAAGGGCGCTCAGATTTTCGAAGCAGTCGGCCTGAACTCAGAAGTCGTCGAAAAGTGTTTCGTCGGAACAGCCAGCCGCATCGCTGGAGTCGGCTTCGACGTCCTCGCTGAAGAAGGAATCCGCCGGCACGAACTCGGCTTCCCGACACGAGAAACTCAGTCGCTGCCAGTCCTTCCAAACGACGGACAGTATCACTGGCGGAAAGAAGGCGAAGCTCACGCCTGGAACCCTCACACGATTTCCGAAATCCAGAACGCAGCCCGCAATGGAGACAAGGGTGCTTACAAGCGGTTCAGCGACCTGGTCAACGATCACAATAACAAAGCGTGCTTCCTGCGAGGCCTGCTGAAATTCAAGAAACGGGAGTCCGTTCCGCTGGACGAAGTCGAACCAGCCAGCAGCATCGTGAAACGATTCTGCACTGGAGCGATGAGCTACGGTTCAATTTCGGCTGAAGCTCACGAAACTCTGGCCGTCGCCATGAACGTCATGGGCGGAAAGAGTAACACCGGCGAAGGCGGAGAAGACTACCAACGCTTCATTCCTTACGAAGCACTCTCCGAAGATCACGAATCCGTCGTCGACAGTCTGAAGCAGTTTGACGAGGAAGCGGCGGAGCGTCGCACGAATGAATACTCGAAGCGGTCCTACATCAAGCAGGTCGCGTCGGGCCGATTCGGCGTCACAAGCTGGTACCTGACCAACGCCAACGAGTTGCAAATCAAGATCGCTCAGGGCGCCAAGCCTGGCGAGGGCGGAGAACTTCCGGGCCACAAGGTCAACAAGATCATCGCCGCGACCCGTCACTCGACGCCCGGCGTCGGCCTGATCAGCCCGCCGCCTCACCACGACATTTATTCAATCGAAGACCTCGCACAATTGATCTTCGACCTGAAGAATGCCAACCCGAGTGCCGCCGTCAGTGTGAAGTTGGTTTCCGAAGTCGGAGTCGGCACGATCGCCGCCGGAGTAGCCAAAGGTCACGCCGACAAAATCCTGATTGCTGGTGCCGACGGTGGAACGGGCGCATCGCCGCTGACCAGTATCAAGAACGCCGGGCTGCCGTGGGAACTCGGCATCGCCGAAACTCACCAGGTCCTCGTCATGAACGACCTGCGAAGTCGAGTTCGCCTCGAAACGGACGGTCAGATCAAAACCGGACGAGACCTCGTGGTCGCTGCATTGCTGGGTGCTGAAGAGTTCGGTTTCGCGACCGCTCCACTCATCACGATGGGCTGCATCATGATGAGAAAGTGTCATCTCAACACCTGCCCGGTCGGCATCGCAACTCAGGATCCAGAGCTTCGCAAGAAGTTTGCCGGCAAACCCGAACACGTCATCAACTACCTGTTCATGGTGGCTGAAGAAGCTCGTGAGATCATGGCCGAACTCGGCTTCCGTACGATCAACGAAATGGTCGGCCACGTCGAAGCTCTGGAAATCGACGACGCCGTTGATCACTGGAAAGCAAAGGGCATCGACCTGACGCCGATCCTGACGCCAGCCGTCAAGCCGCACGAAAACGTCGGCACTTACTGCACGATCTCGCAGAACCACGGCCTGGAAGAAGTCCTGGACAACGAGTTAATCAAGAAGGCCTGGGGAGCGATTCACGAGAAGACGCCAGTCCGCTTCGACATGGAAATCGAGAATATTGACCGTGCCTTCGGAACAACTCTTAGCCACGAAGTATCGAAGAAGAACGGCGAGCACGGTCTGCCTGACGACACGATCCACATCGATGCCAAAGGTTCGGCCGGGCAAAGCCTTGGTGCGTGGCTCGCGTCTGGCGTGACCATCGAACTGGAAGGCGACGCCAACGACTATGTGGGCAAAGGCCTCTCCGGCGGCCGAGTCATCATCTATCCGCCAAAAGAAGCCACGTTCACTCCGGAAGAAAACATCATCATCGGTAACGTGGCTCTCTACGGAGCGACCGAAGGTGAAGCCTTCTTCCGCGGGATGGCCGCCGAACGATTCTGTGTACGCAACTCGGGAGCACGCACGGTCATCGAAGGTGTCGGCGACCACGGACTTGAATACATGACCGGCGGACGAGTCGTCGTGCTCGGTCAAACCGGCCGAAACTTCGCAGCCGGAATGTCCGGCGGGGTCGCTTACGTCTTCGCTGAAGACAAGGAGACCTTCCGACTCAACTGCAACCTCGGCCTGGTCGACCTCGATCCAGTCGAAGCGGAAGCAGACATCGCCGAACTGAAAGAGCTGATCGAAAAGCACAGCAACTACACCGGCTCGACGGTCGCATCGAACATCCTCGACACATGGGACGAGTCGCTGCCGAAATTCATCCGAGTCATGCCGCGAGATTACAAACGGGCTCTGGAAGAACTTGCTGCTGAACAGGCAGCCGAAGCGGCCACCGCCGATACTTAGCACGCAGGGTGCGTCTCGACGCACCATTGACCGGACACAATTCGGTGCGTCAAGACGCACCCTGCGAGACTGGTCCAACTTCATGACAAGACAAACGAACTCAGCGTAAGAGCAATTGATAGAAAGTGAGCAGGAGCAATGGGTGACCCACGCGGGTTCATGACCGTTGATCGGAAAACATACACCGAACGGGATCCGGCTGAACGTATCGGCGACTGGGACGAGTTCCACCTGGAACTGCCCGTCGCAGAACTACAGGGCCAGGGTTCTCGCTGCATGGATTGCGGAGTTCCGTTCTGCCATACCGGGGATCTGATCGCCAACATGGCTGCGGGTTGCCCGGTTCAGAACCTGATCCCCGAATGGAACGATCTCGTTTACCGCGGCCACTGGCGAGAAGCTCTCGATCGACTGCACAAGACAAACAACTTCCCCGAGTTCACCGGTCGAGTCTGCCCCGCTCCGTGTGAAGGTTCGTGCGTCCTGGGAATCCACGAGCCTCCTGTCACGATCAAGCAGATCGAACGAAACATCATCGACAAAGGCTTCGAAGAAGGCTGGGTCGAATCATCAGCTCCGGAAGTTCGTACCGGCAAGAAGGTCGCCGTCGTCGGCTCAGGACCTGCGGGGCTGGCGTGCGCCGCACAGCTCAACAAAGCTGGCCACCTCGTCACCGTCTTTGAACGCGCCGACCGGATCGGCGGACTGCTCATGTACGGCATCCCAAACATGAAGCTCGAAAAAGAAAGAGTCGTCCAGCGCCGAGTCGACCTGCTTGCCAGCGACGGAGTCACCTTCAAGACGAGCACGGAAATCGGCAAGGACGTTTCCGCGAAGCAGTTGATGGACGACTTCGACGCCGTCGTTCTTTGCGTCGGAGCCACCAAACCAAACGACTTCTTCGCGAAGACACCAGGCCGAGACCTCAAGGGAATCCATTTCGCGATGGAGTTCCTGACAAAGAACACGAAGAGTCTGCTCGACTCGAAGCACGAAGACGGACAGTACATCAACGCAGCTGGCAAAGACGTCATCGTGATCGGTGGCGGCGACACCGGAACGGACTGCATCGGCACCTCGCTCCGCCACGGCTGCAACTCGCTGGTTACTTTCGAAATCGTCCCACAATCACCAAACGAACGAGCGGCCAACAACCCGTGGCCGCAATGGCCGCGTATCATGCGAGTCGACTACGGCCACCAGGAAGCCGCTACGAAGTTCGACTACTCGCGAGTCAAAGGCAAAGCACTGCCTGGTGACCCGCGTGAATTCTCAATCCAAACGTCTGAATTCCTCGGCGACTCAGACGGTAACCTGACTGGTGTCAAAACCGTCCGAGTTGACTGGGGCAAGCCACAGGAAAACGGCCCCCCGTTCACCGTCGTCGAAGGCAGCGAACAGGAATGGCCGTGTGACCTGATCTTCATGGCTCTTGGCTTTAGCGGACCGGAACAGGTCATCGCCGAAGAACTCGGCCTGAGCACCGACGGCCGATCCAACTTCGCCGCTGAATACGGCGACTACGCCACCAACATCGAAGGCGTCTTCGCATCAGGCGACTGTCGCCGAGGCCAGAGCCTGGTCGTATGGGCGATCAACGAAGGCCGAGAAGCCGCCCGAGAATGCGACCGCTTCCTAATGGGCTCAACCAAGCTGCCATAACCGAAGTGGAGAACTGTAGGGTGGGCACCGCCCACCAGCCGTGATATTTCATTGGTAGGCAATGCCCACCCTACGGAAGTCACGACTGCTCTGTGGTCTCATTTCCTTCAAGCCTGCTCAACCTTGTTTCGAGGTCGTCAACACGATCGCGGAGTCGCGCCACCTCGTCCTGCAAGACAAAACCGAGTTTGATTCCGACCTTCAGCACCGTCTCGGCGGAGCACGGCTCGGAGTCTTCAGGCAACTGCACCTGAGTCAGCCAAACCAGTCCGTCGCCCGTTTGGACCAGTGCACCTCGTTCGGCTTCCGTGTGCAACACTCGCCCCACGGCGCCGCGCCAGGGAAGGCGTTTCTCTTGCTCCGCTCGCCACACGATCAACTTGCGACCCTGATACCAGGTATACGCTCCCGGATGGGGCGTCGACGCGGCACGGATCAGTGCGTGGATATCGTCACTCGATTGATGCCAGTCGAGCAGCCCGTCGTCGAGACTGCGGCGACCATTGTAAGTCGCCAGGACTTCATCCTGTGGCCTAGGATTCCAGACTCCCGACAGTAAATCCGGCAGCCAGCGATCTAACGCCTCCCCCGTCGCAGCGACGAGCTTCCTCTCAACGTCGGATGCGTAGTCGTCAGGAGTAACCTCAAACGTCTCCTGCACAAAGATCGGTCCGGAGTCCACACCTTCGTCGATCAGGAAGAAGGTCGCCGCTCCCGGTTGCCCACCAAGCGTCAACCACGCCAATGGAGCACGGCCGCGCCCTGCCGGCAGAAACGTCGGATGAAAACCCACGCAGCCGCGTTGCGGAATCGACATCATCTCGTCGCGGACAAGCTGTGAAAGCCCCACGACGAACATCAGGTCAGGCTGCCACTCTCGGACCTGTTCAACGATTTCCGCATCATTGATGTTGCGAAACGTCGCGCATGGAATGCCGTGAGGTTCAGCTAGTTCGTCGAGCGGCGAGAATGCAGTCACCGTGTGCGACGACTCATTACGCAGTTGCAACACACCGACTACGTCTGCACCGTGGCGAATCAGTGCGTCAAGAGTTTGATGAGTACTGACCGTCGCTCCCGCAACAACAATTCGCATGATGAGTCGATCTGTAAATCAGCATTAAACAAGTAGGCCGGATCAAGCGCAGCGCCGCTCCGGAAGTACCCGATTCTTCGCGAAATAATTTGCTGCCGGAACATCGTCGCTGCGTTTCTTGGTCCGGCCTACGAGGATTCGATCAGGAAACCGCTGCTTTTACAGTCGCCACGGCGTCGGCGCAGAGTTTCGTCGCAACGTCAGAACCGGGGGCTTCCGCGATGATTCGAATGATTGGTTCTGTGTTGCTGGCTCGGACCTGGACCCAGCGATCGGACCAGTCGAGGCGTAATCCGTCGCCGGTTGTTGCTTCCGCGTCCGAGTAGGCAGTTTGCAGAGCTTCGCAGGCGGCTCCGACTCGGTCAGCCGGGCAGGTGATCTTGTCTTTGATGATCGAGTAACTCGGGAGGGCGTCTGCCCACTCGGCAAGTGTTCGACTTCCGCCGGCCAAGCCGTCAAGGACGTAGGCCATCGAAACGAAACTGTCTCGAACGTAGCCGACTTTCGGCTCGATCACTCCGCCGTTGCCTTCTCCACCAAGGATCGCGTTCTTCTCTTTCATCATCGCCGTGACGTTTGCTTCGCCGACGGCCGAGCGGTGGAAAGTCGAGTTGTGGTTCGACGCGATGTCCGCGTTGATGCGGCTGGTCGAGCCGTTGACGACGAACTCGCCTGGAGTGCGAGCCAGGACGTGGTCGGCAGCCAGTGCCAGTGTCAGTTCTTCGCCGATGTATCGACCGTTGTTGTCGACGATGGCCAGGCGATCGGCATCAGGATCCTGAGCGAAACCAGCGTCCGCGCCGGCTTCGCGAACAGCATCGCAAAGGCCCCCGAGATTCGCTTCAGTCGGTTCGGGAATGTGTTCGAACTGGCCATCGGCTGTGTCGCCTAAGACGACGACTTCGCAGCCGAGTTCTTCTCGCAGCAACCTCGGAGTCGACACGGCACCGGAGCCGTGGTTGCAGTCCAGCACGACTTTGAACTTTCGAGCTTTGATCGCGTCGGCGTTGACCAATTTCAGAACGCGTTCGATGTGCGGAGCGGCGGGGTCTTCGCAGGTCTCGACTTCACCCAGCCGATCCCACGAGACGTAGTTGAATTCCTGAGATTCAATCAGCCCGATCAGTTTCTCGCCGAGTTCCCGATTGAAGACTGAACCGTCCGACGAGAACGGCTTGAGACCGTTCCACTGAACGGGGTTATGGCTGGCCGTGATCTGCAAACCGCCGGCCGCTTTGAGATGCGTGACCAGAACTCCGCAAGTCGGTGTGGTCGCGATTCCCGCGTCCACCACTTTGCAGCCCGTCGCCGTCAACGCCGCAATCACCGCATGCTTAACCATCGGCCCGGTCGAGCGTCCGTCACGGCTGACAACCACCGTCCCGCCGTCGAACATCGTCCCCAGCGCCGACGCAAACCGAACAAGATATTGAGGATCAAGCCCGTCCCCAATCACCCCGCGCAAGCCCGAAATACTAAGAATCCGTTCCGCCATTCCATACGCTCCTTCTGATCCATCAAAACAACGCGCGGAGCGTAAATCACACGCCGTTTGCTGTCCATGTGCCGTCCCAGTCAGCCGACAGCCCAGTGGCAGAATTTACGCTCTGTTTCCAACGTGACAGAACCAGTGTTTCAACAGCAAGATGAAACAAAACAGGTCGCCGCCTTACTTGTAACCCAGATTCCGAAGCGTCTCACCCCAGTAAGGATGCTCAAGTTTTTCTTCGATCCACTCGTCAATCGAATGCGGCTTTGGTCTGGCGCATGCAATCGTGTTGATAATTGCCCACCGTAAACCTTCATCATAAGTATTGTTAAAACAGTCCACGATCGGTCTTCCATCAAATCCGCCATCTGAATACAGGAGTGCGCGGATAATTGATTCCTGAACCCGTTCGTATTGCAGTTCGGGCAGCAACGTGAGCATTGTCTCTATCACAGTCGGTGACAACGGCGCATAACGAGGAAGGAATTCTTCGAAGTCTTTCCCTTTAAGTCCCAGCTCGTGCAACCGTCGGTCGACAATCGCGACTTCTTTGTCAATTCTGGCAAATCGTTCGCGCGTTCGTTCTTCGCTTTCGGACTTCATCTTTTTCAGCATCTCGCGACGCTCTTCCTTCGTCATCGATTTTCGTTTCATCTGATTATGCCCCATTCAACCAGACGAGTTTTTGCGCAGGTTCGCCAGAGCCAACGATTCGTCTTTTTGACTGGAAGTCAACAATGCTGAATTCGAGGGTGGCCTCGAATGATTCTTTCGGGGTGGCGAAGCCGCAAACGGCGTACTCTCCGGACTGCCTGTACCGACACGCTCTTATCATACCGCACTCCAGATGGCGAGTAATCGGGACCAACCATTGAATGCTTACAGCCACTTGGGACAAGTAGCCTTGCTGAGTCGATAAATTAGAAATTGGAAACGGCATCTCCCTGCTCTCGCAGCTGGTTGAGATTGCAGACGGTGAAGCAGACTGACGACGTTGGCAAGCTTGTCAGGCAGGAGACGGGAGTCAATCAGGAATTCGCTGCAGGTCAGGTCGGCGAGTTCTTCTTCTGAGTAATACTCGCGGTCCTCGGAGGTAATGTCGCTGGGCTCGTCGCCCGTGCGGGCGTGAATGAGGTTTCGGACGGAGATCATCTCCATGCTCACGGATCGGCCGCACAGGATTCTGAGAGCTGGTCGGCGTCGAGTGCTTCTCTCGGTCCTTCCGCCGATCCGGGTTTTCGAGGCTGCCGTTTGAGAGACAACCGTCCCGCCGACGTGCCGCTCAACGACGCGTTCGATTTCGCCGGCTTCGACTCGCTCGACCAGTGACCACGGGATGTGTTGCTCTTCCCCGTAGCGGATGACCGGCTCCATCTGGTTGGTTTCGCTGTTCCAGTCTGAACGATCTCCGGCAGCAGAAATCGTCGCGCCGGTCGCGTCAACGGCCAGTAAGGTCCGAGGCCTCAGGATGGCTCGCGTGGCCGGATAGACGATGCTCAGCCCGATCGCCAGGAGGATCAGAAACACAATCCACGATTCGCTGGCTTCGGCGGTCGCTCCGGGAATGCTGTGCACGAATCGCAAATCAATCGCCAGATAGAGCAGCCCGATCCCGACCGGTAACCAGGTGATGGCTGACCACCGACTCGTACGAATGGTGAAGCCCGCGTCAGTCACTCTGCGTCTCCCCTTCAATCAGCCCTCGACCGAACTCAAGTCGGTGCCCATCGGGATCGTTGAATTCGAAGCTGCGAAGACCGATCTCTGGTTGAGAAACAGGTGGGTCGCAACTTAATCCATTCTTCTTGAATTCTTCGTAGACAGCATCAACATCCGGGACAGCTACAAACAGGGAAGCCTCTTCAATGTCACCCGCACCGTGCTCACTGAGATGAGCGATTAGCGGCCCACGACTGACGCTGGCGTAAGCCGGAAAGTCTTCCTCAAACCGGTGAACCCAGTCTTTGCTGAACCCAAACACGTTGCAGTAAAAATCGATACTCGCTTCAGCGTCTTTGACTCGCAGAATCGGCGTAAAACCAGTCCAGCCTTCTGTCATGTCGGCGCTCCGTCGGTGTCAGGTAGTGTCTCGCTGAAGTCTATTCTCCACAGTCGATCAACGCTGGGTCGCGTCCCAGCCTACAGAATTCCGTGCAGTGGGCCGCCCGAAGCAGCGAGCTGATCGACGCGGCGAGTGACTTCCGGATCTTCGATCAGCGGCGGAGCGTGGTGGGGTTTGATTCTGGCGTCGATGACCAAAGAGCCTCGGCAGCCCCAGTGTTGCTGCTCGGTGAATGAGCCGATGCCGTGGATGTCGCTCGCCGGGTTGGACCTTGTGAAGACGACCCAGAGGAAATTCTTCAATTGTCGTGCGGTGAATTCGCTGTCGTCGACAATGACGATCAACGGGAACGTGCTAAGAGGCGATTGCTCCGAGAAGTGCTCGCAGAACTGGTCGCAGCTTGCGTCGACGCCGTCAGCAGCCGCCTGAAACTTCGGACCTTCAACGGATAGCACGCCGGCCAAGCAGACTCTTGGATTGCGGAAGCCGCCAGGCAACGAGACACCCGCTGGGATCTCGGTGGGCAATTCCCGGCGAGCTGGGCCGGCAGCGGCAATGACGACTTTCGAGCCTTGATTGACTCCGATTCCGCTGTAGTCGAGTGTGTCCATCGTCGTACGCGTCTGAAAATGGAGATCGCGTTGCCAGTCGACTCGTTCCAGCAGATGTCGGAGGAAAGCGTCGATGTCTTCGATGTCGAGCGACGGCTGATCTTCGCCTGCCACTATCACCAAATACTTGGCCAGGGATAACTGCCCCTGGCCGAGGATCGCGTTGGCCTGAGTCAGGATTTCCTGAGGTCGCCGCTGACCGTCATATGGCGTGTAACGTTCGCTGCCAATCGCCAGTAGAAGCGGATGCACTCCCGCCGCGTCGACTGCATGAACGGCTTTGACGCCGGGAAGTACGGTCGGAATGATCGGCCCGGTGATCTCGTGAATGATGTCTCCGAAGCCCGTGTCTTCCTGAGGCGGGCGACCGACGACGGTGAATGGCCAGATGGCGTCTCGACGGTGGTAAACCTTCTCGACATTCAGCACGGGGAAGTCGTGAGCGAGGCTGTAATATCCAAGATGGTCTCCAAACGGACCTTCCGGGAGCAGTTTGTTTGGATCGACCGTGCCGGTAATGCAGAAGTCGGACTCGGCGTAGATTGATGGCCGGCCTGACTGCCTGACCATTTTCACACGGCGATTCTGCAATGCTCCGGCGAAAGTCAGTTCGGACATCCCTTCTGGCAACGGCATCACCGCCGCCAGAGTCATGGCCGGAGAGCCGCCGACGAAAATGTTGACGCGAAACGGCTCGCCCTTTTCGATCGCCTTGGCATGATGGACACCGATGCTGCGGTGAATCTGGTAGTGCAAACCGATCTGCTGATTCATCGCGTAGTCATTGCCGGAAAGCTGAACGCGGTACATCCCCAGATTCGAATTCATCACGCCGGGACGATCGACGTCTTCGGTGTAAACCTGAGGCAGCGTGATGAACGCTCCGCCGTCGTCCGGCCAGCTCTTCAGTTGCGGAAGCTGATCGATCGTCGTGTCGCATTCCAGTATCGATCCGCTTCGCGAACTGCGGGGCAGCATGTGCAGAGCAGTGAACGGCGTTCCGAGATATCGCCACGGTCGTTTCGCACTGCCGGGAGGATCGACCTTCAGCTCGACGAGTCGACGGACGGCTTCCAGCGTGTCTCGAAACATGAAGTGAACACGCTCAGTCGTTCCGAACAGGTTGCTGACCATCGGAAAACGACAGCCCTTCACATTGGCAAAGTAGAGCGCCGGACCGCCTGCTTCGTAAACTCGCCGCTGAATCTCTGCGGCCTCGAGGTGCGCGTCGATCTCCGACTCGATCCGCACCAGATGCCCGGCCCGTTCGAGATCAGTCACACAGTCCCGCAGATTTCGATACCCCATCAGCCTCACCAGAGAACAGAGAACCCAGGAAACGACCACGTCTGCGACGCAGGCAGGTCGTTGATCGGTTTTGTAGACGGAACTCAGCTCTGAGACAAAGCCGAGGCACGCATGACGGAATCGCCCGTGACTGGTAAATTTGCCAGCGAATTCTGCCAAACCTTACTGCAACTTGAGACTCAGCCTCCCATGTTTGAAGTCGACGCTTCCAATGTCCTCGATTATTTCGCCGACGTCGGTCGGCCGCAGTGGGACAAACTCGGGCTCGGTACCGACGAGTTAGTAACGTCGACGGCGGCCGAACTGGCGTGGGGTGTTTCGAACATCGTGATTCGCGTCGACACTCCGGAGCGAAGCTTCGTCGTGAAGCAGTCGCGTAAGCAGTTGAGGACGGAGATTGACTGGTTCAGCCAGCTTGACCGAATCTGGCGCGAAGTCGATGTCCTGCAGACTTTGGAGTCGTTGCTTCCGGCCGGGGCGGTGCCACGAGTCTTGTCCGAAGATCGGGACAACTACCTCTTCACGATGGAAGCTATCGATGCGGATCATCGAGTATGGAAAGCCGATCTGCTCGACGGCGTTTTTGATTCGTCGATCGCAGACACCCTGGCGAGGCATCTGGCAGCGATCCATCGCGGTTCGACTGGCAATGCAGAAATTGCTGCAAGGATGAGTGATCAGACAGTTTTCGACGAGCTGCGTCTCGATCCGTTTTACCGGTACGTCGCCGAAACATGCCCGCGTTTTTCAGAGCCGCTGAATTCGCTCATCGAGCGCACTACCCAACGGCACGATTGCCTGGTCCTCGCCGATTTCAGTCCAAAGAACATCCTGCTGACAAACGGCGGGCCGGTGATCGTTGACTTTGAAACCGGCCACTACGGCGATCCGGGATTCGACATCGGATTCTTTCTCAGCCATCTGCTGCTGAAAACGGTAAAGCATCATGAACGGGCGGCTGAGTCGATCGCTCCCGCAAAGAGATTCTGGCAGATTTACAGCGAACAACTTTCCGCCGAGCCCTCTCCAGCATGGCTGATCGATCAAAGCCGTGGCTCAGGATTCGAAGGCCAGTCGGTCGAACATCTCGCTGCGTGCATGCTTGCTCGAGTCGACGGAAAAAGTCGCGTCGACTATTTACAGGAAGTTTGGCAGCCGGATTTCATCCGCAACTTCTGTGACGATTTACTGACAGCCGGGCAACCACAAATGACGGACGCGTTTGATCTGCTGGAGCGTTCGCTAAAGTCTCGATCCGTGCAGTAGGGTGCGCCTCGACGCACTATAAATTCTCGTGACGCCGTGGTGCGTCGAGACGCACCCTACAAAAAACTTCACACTCATCCGGCCAAAGATTGAGTTTATGACGGAACTGCAAGTCGACCAGTCAGGCGTGAATCGTGACAGCAACGATCCGCCGGCGTCGCTGTCGTTGTGGGACGCGGTGAGCATCATTGTCGGTATCGTCGTAGGGGTGTCGATCTTCAAAGTCCCCGGTCTGATTTTTGCTAATGTTTCGTCGCCGCTGGAAGGACTCGTTGCGTGGGGACTTGGAGCGGTCGTTGCCGTGTGCGGAGCATTGACTTACGCCGAGCTGGCCACGATGCATCGAAGAACTGGTGGCGAGTACGTTTATCTTTCTCGCGCGTACGGTCCAGGGCTAGGATTTCTATTTGGCTGGGCTCAGCTAACCGGAGTGTTCAGCGGCAGCATTGGGACAATGGCTTACGTCTTTGCTGATTACGCCATCGTGCTGCTCAATTGGGACGCTTCGGCTGGAGTTGGGCTCGCACTGTTTTCCGTTCTGCTGCTGACAACGCTGCACATTCTCGGGGTGAAGACCAGCACGACCGTTCAGAACGTCCTGACACTTTCGAAGCTGATTGGCCTGGTCATGCTGCTGGCAGTTGGGCTGCTTGCTGGTTCGAGCGAATCACTAACCACCGAAATGCCTGCTGGCGGAGGCGGATTCGGGCTGGCGATGGTTTTCATTCTGTACGCGTATGGCGGATGGAATGACGCTGCGATGGTTTCAGCGGAAATCCACGACGCAAAACGAAACGTACCGAAGTCGCTGCTGATCGGAATCGGCTTGATTTCGGGCATCTATCTGCTTGTGAATTTTGCTTATCTGCAGGGACTCGGGTTTGCAGCGATTCGAGAATCCGGCACGCCGGCGACGGACGTCATTGCGAATTCCAAATTACTGAGCCCGACGGTTCGCGGCTGGAGCGTTCAGGCCATTGCCGTGCTGGTCATGCTTTCCGCTTTGGGGGCCGTTCACGGATTGATTTTTACCGGCTCGCGACTTTACGCGGCGCTTGGTTCTGATCACGGACTGTTTGAAAAACTAGGCCGCTGGCATCCGAAGCTGGGTTCACCCGTCTGGTCGCTGAGTGCTCAGGCTGCTTTGACGAGTCTCCTGATTGTTACCGTCGGAACCGAAACTGGTCGAAACTGCGTCGATACCGTCGTCACCTCAGTCGGACGTGATCCGGTCCCGTGGGAGAACTTCGGTGGAGGGTTCGACACGCTGCTAGCGGCGACCGCTCCGGTATTCTGGTCGTTCTTTCTGCTAAGCGGTTCGACGGTCTTCGTCTTTCGGTTTCGGCAACCGCATGCTGACCGACCGTTTCGAACGCCGCTCTATCCGGTGGTCCCTCTTGTGTTCATGTTGAGCTGCGTTTACATGATTTATTCCAGCATCAGCTATGCAGGCGACCTTGCACTGCTCGCTCTGATTCCACTGGCAGCCGGAGTTCCGATCTTTCTGCTGAGTTCTCACGCAAAACACACCACATCATAAGCGACAGGCCTAACAGTCATGGCGAAAGCAGCACGAGCCGGTTCCCCTCAGGCATCATCAGCGGGGATATCTATCAACGAAAAAGCGGCGATCTCGCGCGTCACGAAGATGATGGCGATCCCCGGCAAGAGTGGCGAAGAGCTCGCGATTGCCGACTTCATCAAGGGCGAGCTTCAGAAGGCAGGCGTTCCGGCGTCAGCAATCCAGCACGATTCCGCTAACAAGAAAAGTCACCTTGGAGGTCAGATCGGAAACCTGATCGTCAAGTTGCCCGGCACCGTCAAAGGCCCACGCCGGCTTCTGATGGGGCATATTGATACCGTTCCGCTTTGCGTGGGTTGCCGGCCGGTTCGCGATGGAGACCTGATTCGGCCCAAGGATCCGACGACAGCACTCGGCGGAGACAACCGTGCGGGAGCGTGTGTCGTTCTGACGACGGCGTTGGAAATTTTGAAACGGAAGCTACCGCATCCGCCACTGACGCTGCTGTGGCCTGTCCAGGAAGAAGTCGGCCTGGTGGGAGCAAGACACGTCGGTGTATCCAAACTTGGTAAACCCAAACTATCGTTCAACTGGGACGGCGGCCCTCCGAACATGCTCGTCGTCGGCGCGACGGGCGACGTAAATATCGAGGTCGAAGTCAGCGGAATTGCCAGCCATGCAGGTGCTCACCCTGAAGACGGTGTGAATGCCGCGGCGATCGCATCGCTGGCAATCGCTGATCTGACTCGCAACGGCTGGCACGGGTTGATTCAGAAAGGTCGCAACTCCGGGACAAGCAACATCGGGTCTGTCTCCGGTGGCGAGGCAACCAACGTCGTCATGCCGAATGTGCATGTCCGAGCAGAAGCTCGCAGCCATGATCCAAAGTTTCGGCAGAAGATCGTTGATCAGTTTCGAAAGGCCTTCCAGAAGGCGGCGAAGGAGCTCACGAATTCTGCCGGCAAACGAGGCTCCGTCGAATTTGAATCGAGTCTCAAGTACGAGTCGTTCAAGATGGCTCTCGATGAGCCGTCAGTCGAGACGGCCAAGTCAGCGATGGAGAAGCTGGGGATGGAGCCGGAGTACCGAATCTCGAACGGCGGCCTCGATGCCAATTGGATGACAGCCAACGGAATTCCCACCGTGACGATGGGCTGTGGTCAGCAAGGGATTCACACGGTCGACGAGAAGCTGAACGTCGAAAAGTTCCTTCAGGCGTGTCGTCTTGCGATGAAACTGGCAACGGCTGAGTAGGGATTCGTTCGTCGCTCGCCGGTCAGCCAGATCTGCCATAGCGAATAAAAAACGCAGAGTTCGCAGAGGACTCGCGGAGCAAGAAGAACGCTCTTCTTAACTCTTCGAAATTTCTCAGCGATCTCTGCGTTCTAGATTTCAACTTGACCAAATGCGTTTTCGCAATCGGTTAAGCGACAATTTCTGGTTTCGCACCGCTCTTCAAAACGCCGAACGCGTACATGACGCAGCACGGCAATGCGATCATTAGTGTGCTGACCGGATCTGCGGGGGTGCAGATGCTGATCACGGCAACCTGAACGGGAATCCCCAGTAGCCAGGGGCGATGACTCCGACGTGCCATCAACGCGGCAACTGCCGCTGAAATGATGATTAAGACGATTTCCTGAATTCCGACATGCATCGTGCGTCTCCTGAAACAGAAACCTGCCAGCCGGCAGCCACTGGCGTGACTAAGAAACTTTCGGCATTACGCGTCCTTCTCTTCGCCTTCTTCTTCCTGATCGAACTTGGGTGGCTCGAACTTCGGAGCGGTGACTTCAGCGACATCTTCGCTGGCAGACGGTCGTGGAGTTGAAGCAGTGCTGGTCGACGAGTTGTACGTCGACGTGCTCACTTCGTCCTCGATACCTCGCACGCCCTTTTTGAACTCGACAATGCCTTTACCAAGGCTGCGAGCGACTTCAGGCAGACGCTTGCCGAACAGCAGCAAAGCGATCGTGCCGAAGATGATCAGTTCAGGAAGTCCGGGAGCTCCACCAGGGAAGAATGCAAGAATAGCAGTCATGTGACACCTCATGTTTAACGTTGATTTTGAATTTTGCAGAGACGATTCAGCCGTCACCGCAACTTTGGAATACTGTGAAAGCAACTACCGTTCACGAATCTTTGGGGACGTCTTCGTTGGAATTCTCGGCGTCACTCGTCCCTTTCTTAAACTCCACAATGCTCTTGCCAAGCGACCTCATGGCTCCTGGAATTCGATTTCCGAACACCAGCAGAACGATCACCGCGAATATCATTAATTCGGGCAATCCAAGGCCGCCAACAAATGGGATGAGTCCAAGCAACATGTTTGCTCTCCTGACAGCTTCGCGATGACATTCCGGAGGACTGACCTCGCGAAACCAAAAACGGCTCCAGTGAATGGGATTCCCATGCTCGCATGAACCACCGTCCGCTCGAATTCGAGTGACCAATCACTCGGCGAGTCTTCGCAGGATCCGTACAGCCAAACTGCGAGAACCTGAAAATGGACAGCGTGCATACTCAGAAGGTCTGAAATTCAGACGCCCAGCGAAAGAAGCGACGCTCCTGCTGAAGCAACAGGCAGGCAGCGTAAGCGACCGGTCAGTCGGACATCCGTCCCGAAGGGGATTCACAGACCATCTGGCATGGGGATGTCCACTCGGTTCGCCCGCGGGGAGCAGGTGGAGTGAGCGGAGCGGGAAGTGATTTTACGACTGCACTTCCCATTGTCAAACACGTGACCCGATTCGGCCCGATTCGTGTTCGTCGAAATCCTGTCTCGTCCTGACAGATTTCTGAAAGTCACCAGGAGCTGAACACGAATCTGGCAGCAAAGCCTCGGTAATCAAACCTCGCTGAAATACGAAAAAAGCCCGTAACGCTCACGCGAACAAGGTTCCTGACACGGCAGCGTCAAGTCTCATCCAGCGAGCATTCGGGCTTGTTAGACAGCAATCAACCAGTGGCCAATCGCTAATCGAAACCACCGCCAACACCCGGACCGGAATCACCGGCTCCGAAATCTTCATTGAAGCCGGTCTGGTCGAGTTTGTACTGCTCGATTGCCTGCTTTGTATTTGTCAGCAGAAATTCAGGGCCAGCCGGGAAGTACTGAACGTCATCCCGCAGGTAATAGGCCGATGGCAACGTCTGTCCGCCAACCGATGTCTGGCAGCCGGTAGCCATCATGGCCAGACCGCAGACTCCTAGAATTGTGACAGCCTGTGTTCGCAGAAGTTCGAGCTTCATGCTGGTTCCGTCCCGTTCATCCTGACTGGGCTCATCTTGCCTGCCATGTGAGCTGGCATTTACCGCCGACACATGGGTATCCGAAACAGTCATCGGCAATCGGGCGGCGGTAACTTCGGAGAAATCAGCATAATCCGGAAATCTTTCCCGGATTGCCGATAGGAGCGAGGATGTCCGCCAATCGGAACGCTCTACTGGACGACCAGCTCGCTGCGAGCGTTGCCTTCGATCCGTCGGGCGGTCATGTCGACGGTGATTTCCGACACGAACTGGAACTCGCTACGCGGCTCGACTTCCCCCTTGGCTTCCTGAGTAATCTTGACGCTCCACTTCGCCAACCCGAACGGAACAGACTCGCTGAGGTAAAGCGACGACTCATGCAGGACCCGGTCGTTGAGACTTTCCTGCTCGAAGTTGCCGGTGAGCTTCGTTGCTTCAACATCTTCCTGACCGATCTGCACGGACTCCGGCACGTTGCCGCGAGTCATGTCTCTGTAATGCCGAACCAGCGAAATGATCGGGTAAATCTGCAGCACCTTTGAAGTGATCTCTTTCGGAGTCGGATCTTTGTCATTCGTTTTGCGATACCCACGAACGATCGGCAGGTAGGTGACCGGCAAGCCTTCGCTGTCGCGCGTCTGGCCGATGACTGCACTCTCAGGCACGAGCACTTTGTAAATTCGCTCGCCGACTGTTCCTGTTGCGATCAAACCATCCTTTACACGGCCAGTCTGCAGCTTCATTTCGATCCAGCGGCACGGCACGGTCTTCCCGCGATACTCAGCGTCCTCTTTTCCGACCGACTTGATCGTGAGATGCCGGATCCACTCCATTTCGAGGTTCCCCTCGCTGGACCCCGGCTGAGCTTCCACCTGCCGATATGTGCCTTCGTAATGAACAAGGCTTCCGTCTTCGGGGAGATTCCAGATGATTCCCTGAGCAGACGCACTTTGCGACACGGCCAGGCAGACCAAAGCGGCGAGGAGAGGAGCTGTTCGGAACATCGTGGTTCACGCTTTCTTTCGAGCCAACAGGCACTGCCTGAATCGGCCACTCAATTAATCGGATCCGAGATCCCGAGCCCGCGGAATCTGATCTCGTTCAGAAGTTGGAAAGTTTGACCGTTGAGAACGCATGAGACAACAGGATTCGTGACGCCGACACTCCATTCGCGTGAGCTGGCGCTGCCAGGCTCGTAGAAAGTCGCTGAGCTGCACAACCCGCACGACGCGCCACAACCGTCTTCCCAGGCTGACTCCCACTTTCCCTACGAATAGAACTTCTCTTTTTACTCAAGGCGAGCGGCAGCCGTCAGGCTGCTGACGTTTGACCGTTTTCGCGTGACTTCTGTCGGCCAGCGGACTGACGCCCGCCGCTCGCCTGCCTGCCGGGGGTGTGGATCCGGCGAATCACGAAAACAGCAGCCGATACAACCTCGCCGATGGCAGGTCCGGAGCAACGACCGTGTCGGGTCTGCCAGCTCTGTTCAAAATATTTTCCGCTGCCAGATACCCGCTGCGGACGGCGCCTTCCATCGTGGCCGGCCAACCGGTTCGAGTCCAATCGCCCGCAAACTGAAGATTCGCAATTGGCGACTGCTGGACTGGTCGAATCTCATCGACACCCGGCAGTGGTGAGAAAACCGCTCGATGCTCGGTGATCATTCGACCGCGAATGAGTTTTGCGTCGCAACTCTCCGGCCACACTTCGCGTAGTTCCGAATCAACTTTGGCGACGACTTCCTGCTCAGACATCGCCGACAGATCATGAGCCGCGCTAATCACCACCTGCAAACGACAACCGCCGGCATTCTCCCCCTCACCCGCGGCTGAAACCGCGACCTCTCCCCCAAGAGGTAGAGGTGACTGATTGGGCGGCGGCGAGGCCGAAGCAAGCACCGTCCGGTTGAACATCCACTGGCTCAGCCGATCGACGAATGTCGCGTGAGGCAACTCGGTCAGAGGCTGGTCGTACCACAAATGCACGCTCGCGATCGGAGCGACTTCCAATCGATCCAGCAAAACGACGTCAGAGCATTCTGCAAAGTCGTCAGGCAACATCGACTTCACAAGATTGTGCGGGACGGCGAGCACAAACTCATCCGCAAAGATTTCAGAGCCGTCACGCAACTCGACTCCGGAAATACGTCGCCCGTCAGTCAGCAATCGCTGCACTCCGGCCTTCACGTGAATATCCACAGCATGCTTCCGCAACGCCGCCGATATTCGGGTCTCGTAAACATCGTCGAGCGGTACTGTTGGAATGGAAACCTGCCATCCAGCATGGCTGGCGAGAAACCCGTCGACAAAAACTTTCCGCGCGTGGCGAAGACTGATTCGATCAAGCGACTCGCTCAGAGCACTGACCAGAACCAGGTGCCAGAATCTCCGTTGCACGGTTTCAGATTGCCGCTGTCCATCGAGCCAATCCTGAAACGAGCGATCCGTCTTCGTTCTGTCCTTCGCCAATGCCCGCAAACCGAACGCGATCTGCCGCTTCTCGCCAAGTGTGAACCAGGGCATTTTCATGAACGACGACGCCAGGTGCAGCGGTGCCGGCAACGACGATGCCGCAAAGCGAACAACTTTCGCCTGACCAGGAGGGCCTACGAAATGCAGTTCTCTCTGAGTCTCAAACAGATCTGCGCAGCCAGTGTCTTCGCAAAACGCCCGAAAGCTCGTGCAGCAGCCCATCGCGACGTGCTGGCAGTTATCGATCGTTTCGCCCGTTTCGCGATCGATGATCGAACTGGCTCGACCACCAAGCCGCGGTCGTGACTCCAGCACCGTGACCGACATGCCGCGCGACGAAAGTGCCGACGCAGCAGCGAGTCCCGCCAGCCCGCCGCCGATCACGACAACGCGTTTTCCCGCATCGGGCTGGGGCGGCGATGGATTTTCTTCGACAGAGTCGGACATAAACGATTCGGGTACTCAAGGAATGAGTCACTTCAAGCAAAGATTGCCCGCAGAGTATAGTGCCGCCACCTGATCCGCTCACCCTGCTCTGCCGCGCAGAATCAGCATCACAAAGCTGCTCAATCAATCGAGACGGAACTCCCGACCGGCCCATACTCATGCCACTGATCGAAATCTCAGACCTCGATGATCCGAGGTTGGACGTTTACAGAAACATCAAGAAAACCAACCTCACACGCTGGTCTGCGCAGTTTATCGCTGAAGGCAAGAAGCTCACGATTCGGCTTCTGGAAAGTGAGTTCGATGTCGCATCCGTTTTGACGAGCGACAAACACGTCGACCTGCTGAAGCCACACTTGCGCGACAATGTTCCGGCGTTCGTTGTTCCTCATCAATTGGCACAAATGCTGGTCGGGCAGACGTTCCACGCCGGAATGCTTGGTTGCGGCATTCGAAAGATTCCACCGACGCTCGAAGAGTTGATGCAGATTGAGCGGCGCCACCTGATCGCCGTTTGTTGCGGCGTCGAAAACCTGGAGAACATGGGAGGAATCATCCGAGCAGCGGCTGGTTTTGGCGCCACGGCCCTGTTGCTGGGCCCCGGCTGTTGCGACGCGTTTTCCCGACGTGCTCTGCGAGTCTCAATGGGCGGCGCGTTGAACATCCCCATTATCGAAGCCGGCGAAGAGCTAAGCTCGATGCTGAGCACGCTGCGGGACCAGCACCGCTTCAATCTGATCGCGTCGATTCTGGATGACAACGCATTGCGACTGCGCGATTGTCCAACCGACGGCAACGTCGCAGTTCTGCTGGGAAACGAAGACGCCGGCCTGGACGGCAAATGGCTCGATCTGTGCAGCCATCGCGTCACCATCCCGATGCACTCCGGGACCGATTCGCTAAACGTCGCCGTGGCCGCTGCCGTGTTTATGCACCATTTTGCCGAGAACATTATTGAGGCGGCAACAGGCACTGGCGAACGTTAAACGCTCGTCAATTCGCAGTACCGATACCCGTTGTCCGAAACTCGCCAGTCAGTTCGAGACAGGTCACTTGCGGCCAACTCTGACAAAGACGAACATCGGACCTCGATCATTCACGTTCTTAACTAAGCAAATCAATACACAAAAGAGCAGCGAAGCAGGACCAGAGAGATGCGTACAGAGCCAATTCACCGGATGCACCTGAAAGGCCCCTGGGATTACGAATGGGTCGAAGGCCCAACCGGCTCGGCGAGTTCGGACGAAGACGAAGACATGACAATGGACTCCCCGCTGCTGACGAATTTCCGAGTCCGCATGCCGTCCTCCGTGCAGGAAGCGTTCGGCAACATGTCGGGGCGGGTCATTTTTCGCAGACGATTTCAGAAGCCAACGAATCTCGACAGCAACGAGCGAGTACACATCGCTTTCGACGGGATCGGTGGTCGAGCTGAGGTCTCCGTCAATGGGAAGACGCTCGGAAGTCTGTCGAACAATTCGGAAACGGTTTCATTCGACATGACGGAAGCGCTTGAGCAGTCGAATGAATTGGCAGTCGACCTGACCATCGTGTGGAACGACGACGTGGAACCGGGGGGGCTTTTCCAACCGGTAGCCGTCGAGATTCACCGAGACACCCCTTAAGCGATCGTCGTCAATCAGAATCACTATTCCGTGACTGGTAAATCGAGTCGATACCTCGGCGTGCCACGGTAAAGCCAAACGACCAGGCCGAACGGAATGACCATCGACATGGCGGCGAAGATTCTGGCATCAGTCAGGCTGCCCTGAGTGACCGCGGTAACGTTCCAGCCGACTCCTGCTCCAAACATACCGCTAAGAATGGACAGGAGAATGAGGTCTCGATGCCATCGCCAGGCTTCGGAGCAAAATCGCTGGCGCATCAGGAGTCCGCCGCCACTCCAGTCTGCGTGGTAAAACAGTCGCGACTCGATTCGTTGAAACACGAATACGGAGTACGCATACCCGGCGACTCCCAACGAACACCCGATCAGCGCCGCAAAGCCATCTCCAAACAGGGCAAGCACGCATCGTGGAGTAATCGCCAGGAAGACCGCGATCCGAGAACCGATCATGATCAAAGCGGCAATTTTTGCCAGCAGGTCACGAAGCACCGACATGTGAAAAAACCTTGCAACACTTTGGTGTCTGCAGATGAGTAATCACGGAACGTCCACGTACTCTTTTGAGTGCTCACCGCGGCGTTTAAGAGACGCGGCATGAATTGGCGTCGCCGGCTCAATCTCTTTTTGCACAACTCGGCCGACAATCAGACGCTCTGAGAGAATGACGTCGTCGCGGATTTCTCGGACCGGCCACGGTCCTTTTCCAATATCACCCTGCCGGACAACCATTCCCGGCTTCAAAGCGGTAACAGCCATCGGAATCGTTCGAGTCTCTAAGCCTTCACGCTGAAGTGTCAGCTGCGGCTGCTCCAGCGCGTCGAGAGTCTTCATCACTGAGAAGAACCCGAACATCACAAAAACACCAAGCATTGCGACAATCGCCAGCATTGCTCTGGCAGGAGTCAGAAGTCTCATGGCTCCACTTTCTGCCTGGCTTCGGCATCAGGTTAGCGACGCAACAACTTCTGGAGATTGAGCCGGCGTGTCACCAGAATCCCGAAGCTGAGTCTTCAGCAATTCCAACTGCAAATGCAGACGTTGCTCGGGCCAGTCATCGACAACTCGCGAGGCCTGTTCGGCCGTGCAACTGGTTTCCTGCCGAAAAATTCCGATCGCAGCCATAAGGTCACCGTTGGCAATTAAGGCATCCATCCGCGATACGAGTTGCTCGGACCAGTTCCCGATCACTCGCTGACCGATCTCGCCAATTTGCTCATGCAGCGATTCGTTCGACACTCCTCTAACGTCGTCGCTCTTGCCAGCTCGAAGTACGAACGTCGCTCCAAACACGAGTCCAATTCCGATGAACGCAAGGAACGACATCAGCCCAGCCTGCTTCTGCAGCGGACTGTTGATCGAGTAGTTGACTGCTTCGCGAAACCCGTCAGTCATGCAGACCATTGATAGCTTGCCGACTGCCGCTCCAAAACTCAGAGCAACAACCCCCAGACACAAAGCACCTGCGAGTCCGGCGGCACGATTCTCGGCCTGCCGAATACAACGCAGCCGATAAACGAGCCACGATGCAAATCCCACGCAGAACAACGCCGGCAGCATGCCGGCCATCGTTCGAGCGGGAGCGTATAGCTGACTCGATCGCCCCGAGAGAGCGGCGGCAATCATCACCAGGCCCGCGAATCCCAGATTGATCTCAAGGACCAACAGCAGGATTTCGTTCAGACCAAATGTCAGTCGTAGTTTTTTCTTCATGATGTCTAACCAGAAAACTATGGAGTTGGCCCTTGTGCTACTGGCGTGAAACCTCGTCGATTTCGAGATCACATCGACCGGCAGCCTTCTTCTGCAACGCGTCTACGCACCTGAGTAAACCTTGAGTGACGGTGCATTCGCTGGCACAGCAGCCTGTTCGTCAGCAGCAACTTCAACTTTGACCGGTGGACGTTGAACCGGGATATCGCCCGTTTCGGCAGCGCGGCGACGTTTGAGTAACTGAGCGGCCGGAGACAACTTTGCGTAGTGCCCGTAAGCAATCGAAGTCACTTCAGAATTGCTCCACGTGCCGACTCGCTGTGCGTCATGTGGCTGAAACACGATCTGCTGGTCATCCCGCATGAAGCTGTCTCGGAGCATGTGTCCGAGCAGACAGGTCAAAGCAGCGTCGCCGAATTCTTCCCGAGCTCCCAGGAACACATTCTCGAGACGACCTTCTGTCCGATAATTGTAGGCACAAGCCGCCGGACGCCCCGACACAGTCAGAGAGCAGAACTCAACAGCTCCTGCGTCCACCGCTGCTGAGTGAGCATCTTTCATGACGGCCAGTTCGCGATCGTCACGTCGCCCTCGGCCTTTGGCATCACGACGAATTCCTTCGAAGACGCGAAACAGATCCCAGCGTCTGTCAGTCGCTCCGACAGTGCCGCCTTCTGGACGCCATCGATGAAAAGAGATCGGGCCACAATGCTCAATGACTTTTTCGGACTGAATGAAATCCTTCCGCGCCGACATATTGCGGCTTCCCATGTAGTTGTCCCAACAATCCGCCATCTCGACAACGGGATGTGCAACGGCACCATTTCGAAGCGGCTTCAGTCGAGCGTTCCGAAGAGCGTTACTCGTTCGAAGATTGTCGTTACCAAACTCGTCGACCTGTGGCAGTTCCAGCGCCTTCCAGTTTCGTTGAGTTTTACGGACATGGCTGAATGCGGTACTGAGCGTTGCGGCTGGGTTCGGTCCGATCGCTCCGTAAAACGGGACGAACGTATTTTTCGGCCATGACAGAACCGGTGCTGTGCCGAGTGCCGTCTCAACCTGCCGAGTGACCAGGGGCACGATCCCGATCGGCTTCGTTCGCAAAGTTACCAGCAGAACACGAAGTTCCTGCTTGTCTCCATAAGTCCGCCAGTAACTTCTCAACCAATCCCAGGACTGCACGAAGGATGCGTTCGGAGTTTTTTCCCAAAGCTCACGCCAGGTAACACGCAGATTCGCCAACTCTTCAAACGTGTTGATTTCCGAAACCGCAATCATCACTGCTCCCAACGTGGCAAGCATGCCACAAAAAGTGATTCTCGATCGTCCATCACAGCTGTAGTCGCTGCCGTGAACTGAACCGCCGAGTGCGCGTCGCCGTCCGACACCTCACTCAGACGAGAAACTGGTAATCGCAACCACCGTGCCGCGTCCCGCGAGGATTGACCGAACAAACGACCGAGAACCTGTCGTGGCCAGCGTATCCAAACGACTTCTCAGAGCGGCCGAATTCTCGCAAACACTTGCAGAGCCTCAGTTTCAGCGCACTCGGCGGCCTCAAACTTTGTCTACCTTCGCTGTTTCAAAAGGTTGACAGCGCGTTCGACAACGGTGAACGCGCCACGGCAAGGGCAGCCTGAATGTTGTGAAGCGGCAACATCCATGCGGTGATCCAGCAACGTGTTGCCTCTCGGCACACACCCGATCATCGAGTCTGGTAGTCGCTCTCACGCGGTGCGTCTGACGGGCCTTCGTGACAAAGCGTCAAAATCACAACTCCGATTCCGACGACAGCGACGCCTTCAAATACTGTCCACCAGACAGGCATCGATTCGGCAATATCCACTCCCACCAGAAGCAGACCGGCAACGGCGATAACTCGGCCGTACCAACGGATCAATAAACGGTAGTGAGCAACGTCGCTCGCCAGAACGAGCAACATCGCCCCGTGGATTCCGTAAAGCAATGACGTAGAGCGGGCCAGGTATCCGACAATTCGCCCCGATGGCAAAGTCCCCAACCCAACAGCCTCATGCGCCCAGCCAAGCCACCCGTCTGGCAGAAAGACCACGACGATGGCCAGCAGATCTGCAACTCCGACCAGCATCAGGAAAAGCCTCAGCAGCCGATCCTTCGTGTTGGGCGTTTCGTCATGCTGGTCCGTAGTTGCCGTCACGAGTCGCCGCTCTCCTCGTTGTTGTCATTCTGCAAGCCACCCGCTGAACGCAGCCCGTCTACAAAGCCTGCAAGATCAGCAGGCAAATCAGATTCAAACGTCAGCCGCTGACCGGACTCCGGATGGTCGAATGCCAGCAGCCGAGCGTGCAGAGCAAGGCGTGGAACGCGACTTTCATCAGGTACTGTCTCGCCGCCAAACGGTCCGCGGTACATCACGTCACCACAGACCGGGTGCCCCTGCTCTGCCAGATGAATTCGAATCTGATGCGTCCGCCCCGTTTCCAGACGACAGTTTACCAATGAATACTGACCTAACGCCTCGACAGATTCGACGTGAGTTGCTGCCGCCTTACCTTCGGTTTCTGAAGTCGTGCTGCCACGAAGTCCGTCGCCGCGATCACGAACCAGTCGACCTTTGACAACGCCCGTCTCAGCAGTCCCGGCGACGACCGTCTGATAGACGCGGTCTACCGAGTGCTCGGCAAACTGCTTGACGAGACTCTGTTCGGCTTCCAACGACCTTGCGAAAACCAGCAACCCGCTCGTGTCCCGGTCGAGTCGATGCACTGACCGAACATGCTGACGACGCAGCTTTGGTGGCAACGATGAAAGATTTCGTTTGCTTCGAGTCGCCGCTCCGACGGCTCGAAGCACGCTTTCATCGGCAGATGGTTGCTGCATGCGTCGTTTGATCGGCCAGTTGATTTCCGCAACGTGTCGAAGAGAAACCATGCCCGACGGTTTCTCAATCACAACCACCGATTCGTCGAGATGCAGAATGTTGACATCGCCATCGTCAGGGGGAGGCGGCAACGGAGCATCGGCGAGAAACACATGCTCCGAAGCCGTCAGACGCCGAGCGACGTCCAGACAAAGCACGCCCGAAACGGTCACGCGGCGACGTTCAACCATTTTGCGAATCTGCCGCCAGGACTGGTCGGGGAGAAACTCGCGTAACGCCTGGCAGATTGTCTTCCCGGCAAGTTCAGCAGGTACGTCCCAGTCATTGCCGGGCGCGGTCGTGTTTGACATTTGGAGCAGTTCGAATTCGTATGAGTATATTGAGAGTAAGTTTGCGAAATTGACGAAGGCATTATTTCATCAGGTTGAGATCAAACTCGTTTTTGCCAGCAACCACATTCAGCCGCAACGCACCTTTGGGATCAATGCGTGAGAAATCTTCTCGCGTCGGGCGAGGCTCGACAGAACCAAGATCGTAGACCTCAACGACGTTCTCACCGAGTGCCGCGCCACGGTTGGCAGGAATGGAATACTTGCCGCGTGAGACCATTGTCCATGCTCGCGGCTTGTTCGGGTCGAGCGGTGCGAGAGCGATCATGCCCCACCGAAGAGCTTCGCCGTTCACTTTGACCGTCCCGGATACTGCAGCTCGAGCTGTCGCGCTGAGGAATCCCGAACCTCGCATCCAATCCAGCAGCCGATCCCGCCAACCGAACACAGCCGGATCGGCGGGAGCCATCCCAACTCCGTGCGGCCCGTCCTGATAAATGTGCATCTCGCTGGCCACGCCAGCTTTCCTCAAAGCCAGAAAGAAGGCAATGCTGTTCTGCGCGTCGACGCCCTTGTCTTCCGCAGTGTGGAACAGAAAAGTCGGTGGAGTCTCAGCGGTGACATGCTTCTCGTTGCTGAGCGATTCCAACTTTTCCTGATCAACATCCGGTCCGAAAAGATTCCTACCGGAACCTTTATGAGCATACGGAGCCGCCAGACTGACCACTGGATAACACAGCGCGGCAAAATCTGGTCGACAACTCTCTCGGTCCACCGGGTCCTTCGCTTCCGAAATTCCATCGTCAAAGTGAGTCGCAACCGTCGATGCCAAATGCCCACCCGCTGAGAATCCCATGATCCCAATCCGGCCGGCATCAACTCCAAGCTTCGCGGCGTTGGCTCGGACGTACCGAATCGCTCGCTGAGCATCTTCCATCGGCACGGGATGTCGATACTTCGGAGCGTGCCGGTACCTCAACACAAACCCGGCCACACCATTCTTCTGAAACCATTTGGCGAGCTGATGCCCCTCATGGTCCATCGCCAGGATTCCGTACCCACCGCCCGGACAAATCACAACGCCGGCACCGGTCGACTTCCCACCGTCCAAATCCTGAGGAAGATAAGCCCGAATCGTCGGAGTATCCGACTCCTCACTCCCCTGAGCATGCGGAGCCCCCTCCGCCCAAAGCGGCAAAGCCTCCGGCCCAACAGCAAACGCACTCTGCGCCGTTGCCAACATCCAGCCAACAACCAACACAACTGCAATCAGCGGCCTCAGACCAATCAATCTCTGGGCACCCGAAGAACGACAAGAAACCAACATACGCGTGACTCCAATAACAAACGGCGGCACGGCCAGCCGACAGGTGCTTCCAGAAATCTGCATCGAGAGCACAACTAGCCAGCCACTCCCGCACACTTTCGGACTTCAAACACTTCACCGCAAGTCGTCGCTGATTCCGACAACCGGGGCCAGTTCTCATTGGCCACTGTCAAAAAACGTCGCCTTCGTTAATGGTTCAGTAATTGACGGCTACCTACGATGTCGGCATGCTGTTTGCTGGTGTCGTTTATGCAGGACTCTCAGCTTGGTTAAACGACAGAATGTCATTAAGAAACCCGTTGTGCGGGCTAATCAATCGTGGGCCAGCTAAGATTCGACCTCGATCCATCCAGAATGCCAAATCCTGATTTGGACATTCGTTACGGTCTCCCTGATGTGCTCGCGGCGATTCCTGAGTCCACGATCAAGGACAATGGCTACGACTACTCTGATGACGAGCCACCACTGCTGCTGATTCACGTCCTCAGCGACAACATCGACTCGGACCTCAAACTGGCGATCTAGTATCTTCAACAACATCAGATGTTCGACAACAACGTTTTGGACGCTGCAACAATCTACACGTCCGATGATGGCGAGAATTGGTCGCAGGCTTTCCCTGTCACCTAGCGGCACAACATGGTTTTTACGCTAGGCCTTCGGCACACCGCTGCCGTTTGTTCAAGCCTCCCTGGGGTGGTAACATTTACTCTTGCTCAAACTTGAATGGCATCGCAACGCCGGATTCGTAAAAACCTCCCGTTGGCCGACAGAACCGTTCACTGATGGCACGCAAATACCGTCTATGCTCATGCCCCGGACGCTACTTGACTGGGCGACTCGCCGATGGTCGACAGGTCTTGATGGGCGTACTTTGCCCTGACTACGCCATCCACTACTTCTCCACTGCTGGCGACTTTATCGAGATTCAAATCCGCAAATTGACGCAGCCGCCTGCTATCCGTAACGGCGTCTACTTCTTCGATGAAATCGCAAATGCTTGTCTCGACGCAGACATTGGCGATTGGTGCAACGAACTCAAGTTCACCGAATCGCCGATAGACGTGCGGAAGTTTGAATCAGATGGCGGCACGATTGAGGATTTCCCAGCGGAACTTATGGAACTCGATGAGGAACCCGACAACTTCACTGAAGACGAACGCGAAGAACTGCTCGAATGGCGAGCGGACTGGGTTGAATCAGAATTGTTCGCATTTTGGTGGGGCGACGAACTTTGGATTGATTCTGATGGCAACGTCAACACTAGCTAAATGTCGGCCAATAAGAACATCGCCGCTGGACAAGCTTTACTCCGACTTCTTGATTTGAAACACAGAGATCGTGTCTCGGAATTCGTTGGCTGAGTAGACGTGCCGGTTGTCCGGAGAGAAACCGATTCCGGAAACTCCGCTGAGTTGCTCTTTGCTAAGCACAATCTGAATCATGGTCAGGCGACCGGTCTGCTGGTCTCTTGAGAAAACTGCCAACGAGGCACTCAACGTCGCGCAGGCTACAACCATCGATCCATCCGGGCTCACGACGATCTCGTTACCGCCGCGAAACACCTCGACCGGTTTTTCCGCGTCGTGGTTGAGGTTGAAGTAAGTAATCCTGCCGAGTTCGTCGTCGAAAGGGACGATGCACTGTGCTGCCTTGATCGTGCCATCGTCGAAGCTGAAGACGCTGACGCTGTCGTCACCTTTTCCATGCTGCCCCGAGACCGTGTAAATCATATCGCCGTCGGCTGTCCCCGTGACGCCAAACACGGACTCCAACCCGGTCGCTCCGTCGGATTCGTCTTCAATTACTGCCACGCGTGTTAGCTTGCCAGAGTCGTCATCGCGTTCAAGTACGACCAGGCTGTTTCGCCGATTGGACGCTACGAAAACATATCTTCCAGACGGATGGTGATAGATGCCTCGGCAACTCAACAACGCCGGATCGCTGAAGGACTCCATAAACTTCAGTGCGGGCGAGCCATCATCGCTCACGATTTCAAACACGGCGACGTTGGAACTGTCGAGGACATCCACGTATCGCCCATCGTGAGAAAAAGTGAGGTCGATGGGATACTGCAATCTGATATCGAACGGTTTTCCCGAACGCGCAATATCAATGTTAGTCAGAAGGCCTGAATCCGGGTCTCGACGATAGAGCGAAACAGCTCGGCCTCGGAAAGACGCTGCCGCTGCCAGGTTGCCGTCTCTGCTCAGTCTGAGCGCTGTCGAGCCGCCCAAGTGCTCTTTCTTCACCGTCTGCACAACCTTCAACGTTCCCGTTTTCTGATCGCGAGCGAACACGGCGTGACTGCCCGACTTATATGCGGAAGCGTAGACGAATCGGCCATCCGGACTCACGACCACACTTGTCGGCGCGTCCAGCTCGCCATCTACAGCGGAGTCAACATACTCAAGCTGAAATGGCGGAGCAGCCCTGTCCTGGGCTGAAACAAGTCCACCTGTCGCGATCACCTGCAGAATGACAAGACGACTAAGCTGCGTCCAAAAGAGATTTGCCATGCCAGCTCTCATAATCACGTCCAGAGTCCATTTCGTGTGACCAGTCACCCGACTGGCCACAGACGTGAAGAAGAATAGGCGTCGCGACACCGGCTCACAATTCCGACAAAGCAAATCGAAAGAACTGTGCTACGCGATTGACGACAAACGAAGTAAGTGCGTCCCGAGAAACAGCACTACTTTGCCGTGGCGATTGTTTGCTCATAGAGGTTGAGCATTTTTGGCAGCATTTTTTCGAGACTGAAACCGTCCTGGATCAGTTTTGCTCCAGCCTGTCCGAGGTGACGATGTTTCTCGGGATCGTCGAGAACAGTCATCGCGATTTCGGTGAAACCGTCTACGTCGAAGAAGTCGGCGGTGTAGCCGGTTTCGCCGTGCTTGACCATCTCCTGAACCGGAGCGGTCGCAGACCCCAGCACAGTGCAACCGCACGCCAGGGAGTTCATCAACGACCAGCTCAACACGAACGGCACGGTCAGGTAGTAGTGCAAGTCGCTGAGACTGAAAACGTCGACCAGCTCCTGCGGATCGACTCGGCCGGTGAAGATGAATCGGTCGAGGTCGTAGTTATCCTGTTTGAGAATGTGCTCGCGGTACGTCTCTTCCTTAATACGGTTCAGGTCGCCGCCGTAGCAGACGCGGTCGGAACCGACGCACAGAAAGATGACGTCGTCGCGAGCGTCGCAAATTTGCTTAGCCGACTTCATGAAGACGTCGAACCCGCGCATGGATTCGAAACCTCGCGAAACGTAAGTGACGACCTTCTTGCCTTCCGGAATTTTGTGCCCGGCAATTTCTCTCGACGGATTCGGATTACGCTTCCAGATGTTTGTATCGATGCCGTCAAAGATTTGCTCGATCTTCGGCTGGTACTCGACCGGCATCAAACTCTGCTGGTACTTCGTCGGAGTGTAGCCCTTCGTGCATGTCTGCAGGTCGAGCAGAATCATCGCGTTTCGGCTGCGTGATCTGAGAACATCCTGCGGCTTGACTGGGAAGTCCGGTCGAAAATCCAGGTCCGAGCCTTTGCTTCGATAGTAATATTCGAAGTAGTTGATGATCGGGCAGTCGTACAGATCAGCCAGCCACACAGTCGAACCGAAACCGCTATGCCCGACGACCAGGTCCGGCTTGATGTCCGGTCGAGCTTTCATAGCCTCGTGCACGGCGTGTGAGTGCCAGACTGCGTTTTCGAACGTTCGACTGCAGTAGTGCGTCGACTTGGTCGCTCCACCCTGAATTTTGTACTGCACCCGCTCAATGCCATCGACATTGCCCGAAGGAAGTTCGGAAGCAAAGGAGCACTGAAAGCCGTGATCCTTGATCAGGTAGCTGGCAATGTGTCCGAACTGTGCCGGAAAGTTTTTATGCACAAAGAGGATATGCATGATGAAGATTCCTTGATCGGCTTCTAATCCGTGTCAGAGCCGAATGTATTTCTGAGCGCTACGTTTTCCGAGAGGAATTGCAGCGGACTAATTGAAATTCCGAGTAACAGATCAGGCCGCTCGTGAGAGAAACTTGCGAGTCGCCTGCAGCTCCTGATCAGACTTTTCGGCAGTCGGGTCGAACTTCAAAATCTCCAGCCCGGCTCCCTGAAGCGATCGAACGTTGCTGTAAACAGGGTCGGTCCAGTCGGCGACTTTTCCTTCACGAACGGCTTCAACCATCTCGCGAACACCGTCTTCCAGAGAAACGCTGGCTCGGAAACCGAGCACTCGTTGAATCTTGGTAAAGTCGACACGGTAGTTTCGAGCGTCGTCGTCGTTGCGAATTTCTTCGACGAAGGTACCAGGCTGGCAGTCGGCGACAATCTTCCCAAGTTGATCGAGCGTGAAGTTCTGCGTGTGGTCACCAACGTTGAAGACTTCGCCACCCACTTTGGAAAGCTGAGCTTCAATGGCGAACACGCATGCCCGAGCGATATCCCGAGTGTGAACGAACGGCCGCCATTGCTCGCCATTCAGCACGCGGATGTGTTTTTCGGTCACGGCCTGAGCACTGAAGAGGTTGGCCACAAGGTCAAACCTTGGCCGCAACGACCAACCGTACGCAGTTGCAAAACGGAGAATCGTCGGCTGAAACACCGAGTCTGCCGCTTCCAGCAAAGCACGCTCGGCATCGATCTTCGTTGTCGCGTAAAGCGAAACCGGATTGAGATCTGATTCCTCCGTGCGGATTTCCTCAGACTCGCCGTACACGCTGCATGTCGATGCGAAGACGAATCGTGAAATCCCGTTCGCCCGAGCAAGCTGAGCCATCATCTTGGCAGCAGCATAATTAACAGTGATCGTTGTTTCGCGATCGAGCGCACACGCCGGATCACCGACGATCGCCGCCAAGTGAACCACCGCGTCCATACCGTGTAGAGCCTTGACGATATCTTCGACGTTGCGGAAGTCACCGCTCATGAATTCAAGCCGCGGATGGTCGAGGATCGTTTTCAGCGAGTCTCGGCCGAAGAGTTCCATATCAAGGATGCGAACTCGGTACCCCTTACGCAGAAGCTGATCTGTCAGGACCGATCCGATGTAACCCGCTCCGCCAACAACCAGCACGTCTTCAACTTTTCCACTTCCCACAGACGTCTTACGAGGCACGACTCGGAAGCGTTTCATGACAGACATGCTTGAAAACCGAGTTGCAAAAACGGTGAGCCCCAGCAGAGTCCATGCGGGAATAGCGATTTCAAGGGTTGCCGCCAGTCGGTCTTCAACGATGCCGCCGAGTGCCAGGTGCCCGGCAAAACCAACCGCACACGCTCCCGTCACATCGAGCAATCGCTGCCCGATGCGTGAACTTGGAACAGGTCGATAGAGCCCGCCGAACGTGAATAACAATACGGCCGTCGCGGCAAACCATCCTGCATGCAGAATGTAAACCGGGTTGCACTTGGCCATGACATGCCCAACGGGATCAGCCAGATCCAATTGACCACTCACTGCAACCCGCAACACACCCACTGCCACCAGCACGATATTGGCGGTGACAAAATCAGCCATAAATCGAAGGACAACCTGTCGCCCCGATGAATTGCCAAAGAGCCTTGTCCTGATTGCGTTGTACATCCCTGTGCCCTTGATAGTCCGGTTGAGAATCAGTTTCGACCGCGTGGCCTCAAGCATCTCACTGTGTGTCAGGCAGCCCGCCTCAAAGAGTCGACCTGCTGAGCATCCGCCGCAACAACACGCATCACCTTCGCGACAGCCGCGACGGTATCTTCAATTTCTTCTCGACTGAGCGTCGGATGAACCATGAACATCATCGACCGCTCGCCGAGTTCCTGAGCACTTGTAAGACGCTCTTCAGGTGCAAAGCCAGCATCCTGAATTGCCTTCTCCAGATAGATCTCGCAGCAGAGTCCGCTGCCACACGGAACGCCTTCCTTCTGAATGCATCGCACAATTTCATCGCGCGACCACTTGTCACTCAGCATTTCCGGCGACACGTTGGCGTAGTGTTTGTAGTAGCTGTGTTCGACATTGTCGGACGGTTTCAACACCTCAATGCCTGGAACATTTGAGAGTTCTTCGTCCAGCAATGCGGCATGCGACTGTCGAGCCTTCACCCAGACGGGCAACCTCTTAAGCGCGATTCGGCCAATGGCCGCCTGCATTTCCGTCATCCGCCAGTTTGTGCCGATCGACTCGTGCAACCACTTGAACACCGTACGTTGTTGCTGACAGTTCTGAATGGCGTCCCAGCCTTTGCCATGATCTTTGAAACTCCAGGCCCGCTCCCAGATGTCCGGACAGTCGGTCACAACCATGCCGCCTTCGCCGCCGGTTGAGATGATCTTGTCCTGACAAAACGAAAACGCGCCGACATCGCCGATCGTGCCAACGTGCTGTTCTTTGTATTTCGCTCCGTGAGCCTGCGCGCAATCTTCGATCACTCGGATCCCGCGCTCACTCGCCAGCTCCATGATCGGATCCATGTCGCAAGGCCAGCCGGCCGCGTGGACGACGATGATCGCTCGCGTCTTCGGGGTGATGACAGCAGCAATCGTTTCGGCGGCGACGTTCCCAGAAACTGGATCGATGTCGGCGAAGACCGGTCGTGCGCCGAGCATCGCGACAGCACTCGCCGTAGCGATAAACGTTCGGGGAGGAACGATGACTTCATCACCCGGTTCGATGCCGACTGCATGCAAAGCCAGCTCGACAGCGACGGTCCCATTGGACACCGCAACTCCAAAGTTCCCGCCGACGAATTCTGCGAAGTCTTTCTCGAAGCAGCGGACGTTTTTGCCGGTCCAATAGTTGACCTTGCCGCTGCGCAGAACTTCCGTAACGGCGGTGGTCATTTCGTCATCGAATTGTGGCCACGGGGCGAGTGGTTCCGTCCGAACCGGAGCGCCGCCGTCGCGGGCCAGTTCACCGAAATCTGCGAATCGTGTTCGCATAAATAGCCTCTGCAGATGGGAATCTGTGCGAAGAATCTGCGGCTTCGACGTAGCAACGTTTCAGACTCGGCGCACGCAAGCAACGCGATGCGGAATCCAGAATGAATGCCCGGCTAAAGAACAGATTGGTCGATTGGAATGTGGGATTGGTTGACTCGAGAACCGAGCCGACAATGAAGTTTGAGAGATGTCGTTTGGCAGCCGCAGGAAGGGAACGGAGTTTGGCAGCCTGTGAGGGGTTCGACTTATATCAGGGCTCGACGATCTTCGGCAATATGGGTTTTGACGAGGCACGCACTCCTCGTCTCGGTCAGATTTATCGCCAAAACACAACAAAAACGTAGTTTTTGCAGCCTTTGAAGTACGGAGCCTCTGGTCGCTAGAATCAACGCTTCGAATTTACCTCAGAGAGATCACCCCATGCGAACTTCATCGATTTCAGTCAGCACGCTTCTGCTGGCATTTACTGGCTTTGCCTTCACTGGATTCTCAGGCTGCAGCAACGACGCATCTACTGAGTCGTCTGTGCCACAAGTCCCGACTGCTGACGCATCAGACACCGACCTCAACACATCGGAAACCGAAGGCACCGAAGCTAATTCAGGCTCGACTGACGACGTCTCGGATGCTTCTGGTGATTCGACGGCGGCCGACGCCAGCCAGCCAACCGAGCAGCCCCTGCTCGTCGAAGAGCCAAAGGTTGACCGGCCGACAGGCATGGTCTGGGTGCCAGGCGGCACGTTTAAGATGGGTGGTTCCGATGGTTTCCCTGACGAATTGCCGGTTCACGACGTGCAGCTCGACGGATTCTGGATGGACTCGACAGAGGTCACGGTCGCAGAATTCAAGCGTTTCGCAGACGCCACCGGCTATATCACCGTGGCAGAGCGAAAGCCGAAACGTGAAGACTTCGCCGATCAGCTCACGCCAGAACAAATGGCTGCGATCCCGGAAGAGGCACTCGTCCCGGGATCAATTTGCTTCAACCCTGATTTTGACCGACAGACGTTTCCCGAAGGTCGTCGACCAACGCCCGCCGAAATCTACCTCGTCTGGATGTACAAACGCGGTGCCAACTGGCGTCACCCGGACGGACCTGACTCGGGCATCGAGGACCGTATGGACCAACCAATCTCGCATGTCTCGTGGTCTGACTGCGCTGCCTACTGCGAATGGGCGGGAAAACGACTTCCAACCGAGGCCGAGTGGGAATACGCCGCGCGAGGCGGACGCAACCAGGAAACATATCCGTGGGGCAACGAACGTGAACCCGGCGGCCGCTGGATGACAAACATCTGGCAAGGCGAATGGCCGTTCAAGAACCTCAATCAGGACGGACACGAAAAGACTTCGCCAGTCGCCAGCTACGAGGCCAACGGCTACGGACTGTACGACATGTCTGGAAACGTATGGGAGTGGTGCAGCGACTGGTACCGACCTGACTATTACGAAAACAGCCCGGCTCGAAACCCGTACGGCCCCGTAGACAGCCTTGACCCGAATGAACCCAACATTCCGAAACGCATTCAACGAGGCGGTTCCTTCATGTGCAACGCCAACTACTGCACCGGCTACCGAGTTGCCGCTCGTATGAAAGGCGACGTCATGTCAGGAACCTGGCACTGTGGCTTTCGCACAGTCCTCAGCTCCGCCAGCTACGAAAAGTTCCGCCAGGCACCTGGAGCAAGAGTTCGATCAAACGCTTCGAAGGCAGCAACTGTCGGACAATAAAATCGTGAACACCGCGCGAATCTAATGCTGGCATCTCTTACACGGGTTCATGCCACGCGCGGGCGAACCGAGCGTGTTGCAAACATCCACGCGGTGAACTGACTCAACGGGGTCTCGGGATCGTTTTCACCATCTTCATAAAACTCAGTCAGTTGAAAACCCGCTCGAAGTTGTCCGCCGATCAAGTCCTGGAGTGAATGACCGAATTCGAGTGGCTGCTCGTTCGCCATCCGGCGTTTGACGTCCGGATCATTCAGGTGGTCGGAATCAGCCCAGGGCAATGACTGCGTCACAGTAAGATTACCGGTGTCCGAGGCCTCTTCCGAAAAGAGCCAACAAGTCGGATTAACCATCCCTGAAATCAGTATCCCTCCTGGGCGGAGTACGCGGAAACATTCCTCCCAGACAGCGTTAACGTCCGGGACAAAGCAATTCGAACATGGATGCACAACGAGCTCGAAGGACTCATCAGCCAGCATCGACAAGTCGGCCATGTCACCCTCGAGGCACCGAATCTCCAGGCCATCTCGGTCAGCCACCATTTGATCCTGCCTGAGCTGAGCAGGCGAATTATCCAGAACGGTGATGGCGGCTCCGGCGGCGGCAAGTACTGGTGCCTGTTGACCACCAGCTGCGCCAAGACACAGCACTGGCTGGTCGACGATCTGCGGAAACCACTCACGAGGAACTGGACGTTGAGACGTTAACTGAATCTGCCATTCGCCTTGTCGAGCTGCTTCGATCACCTCGGTCGAAACGGGCACAGTCCATCGATTGCCGCGAGCCACGTTCAAATCCCAGGCATTCCGGTTCCAATCACGGACGTTTAACGGTTCTGTCATTGGCAGACATTCCTGGCGTGGACAATCTCGACGATCGACGTTCCGAAGAACCAGTCAGGAGAATACGGCAGATGCTCAGCCTGCACACGACATGCGATGTCGAAAAATCATCCCCGCGAAGAAAAGTTCGCAGACAGGCCTCACACTTGGCGAATGCTCAATGTAACCACGGCGAATTCCAGCTGAGCTATACGACAGTCAGACCTTCGCGGATTGCGTAACGGCATAACTCGACGCGATCGTGGATCCCGAGGCGGTGCATGATGCGGTACTTGTGGCTGTCGATCGACTTTTCTGACCGACCAAGAATCCGCGCGATTTCTTTCACACTTTCGCCGCGTGCCAGATGCCGCAAAATCGACAACTGCTGGACACTCAAGCCACATAGCATGTTATCGGCACGTACGGTGTATTGGTCAGACGCGGCGTCCCACGTCAGCCGATCTCTGACAGCGTCTGAAAAGACGTACTCGCCAGCGTGCAATCTTTTAATCGCCGAGCAGACTTCGGCTGACGGTTCGTCCTTCAAAACATAGCCGTGTGCGCCCATCCGAACGGCCTGTGACACAAAGACGTCAGAGAGATGCGCCGTCAGGAATGCCATCCTCGTCGACGGTACCTGCTTCATCAGTTGGGGCACGATGTCAAATGAGTCTCGGCCAGGAAAATCGACATCGAACAATGCCACATCCGGCCGCTCTCGCAGGACCAGTTCTGCACCTTCGTCAGCGGTAGTTGCCATGCCGGCCACAGAAAAATCTGAAACAAGGTCAAGCAGCGCGGCAAGAGATTCTACGACCACTCGGTGGTCATCGACGATGACAACTCGTATGGGAGACACATCCAAAACGATGCTCCTTCTTCAGCCTTGGCCCAAGGACTTCCGCAGAGCTCTACCCAGCCCGCTTCAGCAGAATCCACAATCAGCGTCGATCTGAGCAAGACTCACAACCAAAGCTGAATCGAGAAGCGTGTGTATAGTGGTTTCGCTTCTGGACCTCAATATCTATTTTTGCCGAACCCGCGTCTCTGTCGGCAATCCGCCGAAAGTTCGCCGCCAACATCAAGTGATATAACCGCTTGTGCCAGGGCACTTTCTGATCTGCCCGAACTGGCACTTAACTGAGAATTCCGTCAATCAAGTGTCCGTGAACGTCCGTCAGACGCATGTCTCGACCGCTGAATCGATAGGTCAGTTTTGTGTGCTCAACGCCGAGCAAGTGGAGCATCGTTGCATGCAGATCGTGAATCTCGACACGGTTCTCGACGACCTTGTAGCCGAACTCGTCGGTCGCTCCGTAAGTGATCCCACCTTTGACACCGCCGCCGGCCATCCAGATCGAGAACCCGTACGGATTGTGATCCCGGCCGTTTGCCCCTTGAGCGAACGGTGTCCGGCCAAACTCGCCCGACCAGATCACGAGGGTGCTTTCAAAGAGGCCTCGCTGTTTGAGATCCGCCAGCAACGCAGCGATCGGCTTATCGACACTCTTTGCATTCTTGGAGTGGCCATCGACAAGGCCGCCATGCTGATCCCAACGATCACCGTTTCCGCCAGGGCAGGTCAACTCGATGAACCGCACTCCGCGTTCAACCAGTCGGCGAGCAATCAGGCAACTTCGGCCGAACGTTTGAGTATTTTTGAATTCGTCTTCGAGGCCGTAGGCCTGAAGCGTCTCTTTCGTTTCCGAAGCCACATTCATCAGGTCCGGCACTGCCGTCTGCATCTTCGCCGCCAGTTCATAATTGGCGATTGCTGATTCGAGCTTGTCGGCTTTTCCGTAGCGTTCCAAAACTCGGCCGTCGAGTTTTTTTAGTAGCGCAAGCTTTCGTTGCTGAAGCGCCGCAGTTTTTTCGGTCCGACGAATATTCGATACCGGAGGATCCTGGGCGGCAAAAACCGATCCCTGATAACTGGCTGGCAGGAATCCGCTGTTGAAGTTGTCCAGCCCGCCAGGTGGAATCAATCCGCTGTTCAGAATCACAAACCCTGGCAGTTCCTGGCACTCGCTGCCCAAGCCATAGCCGACCCACGACCCCATACTCGGTCGACCTTGCTGACCGTGCCCCGTGTGCAGAAAGTAGTTCGCGTTCGTGTGCTCTGGAAACTGCGAAACCATCGACCTGATGACGGCCATGTCGTCGACGTGCTGACCGACGTGTGGAAACAGATCACTGACCGGAGTGCCGCTCTTGCCGTATTTCTTAAATTTCCAGGGACTCGCCAGTGAGTTTCCGATGTTGTTGAATTGAGTTTTCTCGATCTTCGACGGGAACGGCTTTCCGTTCTGCTTGTCCAGCTCGGATTTCGGATCGAACGTGTCGACCTGAGAAACGCCGCCGTCCATATAGAGGAAAATTACGTTTCGTACCTTCGGCTCAAAGTGCGTGCCCTGAGTGACCGACCGTCCTTCATTTCCCGATGCAGCGTTCGCAGATCCATCGCCATCTGCCATCATTGCCGCGAGTGCAATCGCACCGAACCCATTGGCACATTGACTAAGCATCTCTCGCCGACTCAGCGGCGGCGCAACAAATTGACGGCAATGACTCATCGAGGCTCACTCACTTCGTTGTGAAGGCTGCACACGCAGCAGGGTCCAAACCGAATCAACGCCCATATTCTGCGCCGATGCAATTCGCGATGCAAAGCGACCAGAAGTCCTCTGTCGAATCGGCGAGCCGCCAGAGTGACGCATCTCAGGCCGATGGCTTCGGAGCCGTGGCGAATTGAACGTTGTCGAAGCCGGCAGAGCGGCAGGTGTCGAGGATGTCGACGAAATCTCCAACCGGAACGCCGTGGTCAATGTCCAGAATCACCGGAATCTCCGGCGCAACACTAGCCAGTTCTCGAAGAGTTCCACGCAGACGATCCCAGTCATCGTACAACTGATTGTTGACCTCGGCCGTCGTGACTACTCCCTCGCCGGCACCACGTCTTGACAACTTAACCCAGACTTCGCCAAGCGGCTCAGGAGCTTCGACTGCGTCAACAGCCTCGATCGAACCAGCAGCCAGAGGTGTCGGCAAAGTTGATTCACGAATCTGGCCGATCGATGCGCACACGAAAAAAATCAGCAGCAGAAACACCACGTCGATCATCGGTGTCATGAACGAGTCGTCATGCTCACGACTCTGCTGATGTGAAACTGGTATTCGCATTCTGGGTAATCCGCAGGTCAGGCAGAGCCTGACCTAAGACGACTTCGGTAAAACGGCAAATCCAACACGAGTCACTCCGAACTGGGCACACGCCAGAAGAATGGGCTCGACCTCCTGATACGTTGCGGCGTGGTCTGCTCGAATCCGCACTTCGACCTGATTCTGCGACTCCTGAGCTGACGACAGAACTAACTGCTCGACCTGAGGCAGCAGAACTTGCCGCCCACCAACCCACATCGACCGATCGGCCATCACGGTTATTACGATGCGAAGCGGTGATTCTTCGTCGTCGCCAGCGGGGTCGACAACCTTCGGCAAATCAACAGGCTCAACAGCTTCGCTGCGAGCAACGTGGCTTGCCACCAGGAAAAAGATGATCAGCAGAAAGACGATGTCGATCAACGAAGTCACATTAAAACTGACTGATCGCGACCGTGTCATACTGGGAGGCTTCATGTCTGAGATCCCCGCTCCATCGCAACCGACTGAACTCTCGCTGGCGTCTCGGTTGCTCGTTCAGAATTCCGTTCCTGTTTCGCCCGCCCCTGTTCACGCCGCGCCTGATCACGGCGAAAATCGGCAAACACATGCTCTGCCGTTAACGACGCTTCTGCGACCAACTCGTCGATGCGGTTTCGGAAGATCGCGAAGCTCGCAAACGCGGGAACAGCAACGGTCAATCCGAGCATCGTTGTCACGAGTGCACGGTAAATTCCCGGCGCGAGTTCGGACACAGCGGGATTGGCTTTCGCTTCAAACTCCATAAACGCCGTGATCATGCCCCAGACCGTTCCCAGCAAACCGAGCATCGGAGCCAGGGTGCCGATCAAATGAAGATATTCGATCTTGCGAAACATCCGAGCCGCTTGCTCGGTCGCCGTATCCTCCATCGATTTCTCGACATCCTTGTATCCGAGTTCAATGACGGAGAGCCCCGAGGCAAGCACGTTGGAAAGAAAGCACGGCTGCAGAGAACATTGCTGCTTCGCGTCCTCAATCTTTCGCTCGGACAGGTGCTGATGCACGGCTTCCGCAAGCTCGCCTGGAATCAAGGTTCCACGTCGGATGCTCAGCAGATGCTCAACCATCAGGTAGACCATCGACAGACTGAGCGCGAAGATCAAACCACCGACCAAACCACCGGTCCGTACAAGATCAAAGAAGCCGGTATCGGCACTTGCTGGTGCTCCCGATTCTTCGCCCTGAGCAAAGGCTGGCCCTGCGACCATGCCAAGCACAAGCAAAGTCAGAAGCGGTGTCGCCAACGCTCGAACCATTGAGCCAACAGACGCTGATCGCCCGGCAGCAACGCCTTGATACCTTCCGTGAAGCATCACGATTCCATCCCGACTTCGTGTCTGAAATGTGTCAGAAAGAGTTGTCGTCGCGGAGTTTAGGCCGGCACTCAATTTGGCGGAATCCCGGTCTGCCGACTCCAGGCTTGAACTGCTGACGTTATTCGGGGTGGATGTCCCGCCAGGATAACCCAAAACGCCCAAGCAACTTTTTTACGCGGTCGGAGTCGTTTGGCTGAGCCTTCGCCTGTCTCGAAACAGCAAACAATCGCCGGCCCGCTTCCGCCATCGATCGGCACTCTTTGCAAACCTCGACAAGCTTCGCAAGCCCCGACTGATCGAACACATCGATCTCCGCAAGCTGCTCCTCCGAAAGCACGCTTTTCAGAACGTCGAGCGACGAATCTCCACAGGTTTCGGACCACGCATACTTCAAACGGTCGACTTCGTCATTCACGACATCAACGTTGATCCGCCCTGACGGTGCCAACGTCGCCATGCGTGTGATCGCCGCGTTCAGATCGCGAAAGTTTGCGTTCCAACTCGCTTCAGCCGACTCAGCAAACTTCAGAAACCGACTTCTCGCTTCACGATTGAAGGTCACCCGGCGGCCGCCCGTTGATTCGAAGCGTTCCAACTCGTAGTCAACGTTCGGCTCAAGATCCTCGCGACGTTCAGCGAGCGATGGCAGGGAGAATGTCCATAGATTGATCCTCGCCAGTAAGTCCTCGCGAAATCGTCCATCCAGAACTTCCGCTCGCAAGTCGCGGTTCGTTCCCGCGATCAATTGAAAATCGCTTGAGCTCTCTTTGTCGGCACCGACTGGCAGAAACCGTTTCTCTTCGACAGCCCGCAAAAGCATTGCCTGCTCGTCGAGCCCCAACTCGCCGATCTCGTCGAGAAACAACATCCCGCCGTCAGCCGCTCGAAGCAGACCATCACGATCTTTCGCCGCCCCGGTGAATGCGCCTTTCACATGACCGAACAACGCGGACGCGGCCTGATCACCACGGATGACGGCGCAGTTCAACTCGACGAGTTTGCCAGACACTCGCTGACGATGCAGTTTCATATCGAAGATTCGGCGAGCGAGCTGACTCTTGCCCGCTCCGGTCGGACCAGTCAACAGAATTGGAGCATCGCTGTTTAGAGACACCTTCTCGATCTGCTCAATCAGCCGATTGAACTTCTCATTCCGAGTCGCAATACCACTCTTAAGAAACGAAACGCTCTCGTCACGTTCAAGCTGAAACCGAGTCGCCAGTCGGTCGTAACGTGAAAGGTCGAGATCGATAATGCTGTAAACGCCGCCGGCCGATCCTCGACCGCTACCCTTCTTTGGCGAAGTCTGCAGTAGTCGGCCTGGCAGATGCCGCGACTCGGTCAGCAGAAACAGGCAGATTTGAGCGACGTGCGTGCCGGTCGTAATGTGGACGAGGTAGTCCTCGTCTTCTGGCTTGAACTCGTCCGACCTGGCAAAGTCGAGCAACGTGCTGAAGACCTCTTCAAAGTCCCACGGATCCTTGAACGGAACCTCGTGCTGAACGACTTTGGTTTCTGGCGACACCGAAACCAGATCATCGCTTACCGTCTGCGCGAGATCCGAAAACTTCGGCTCGACCAGCAAATGAAATCGGTCCACCAGCAAATCTTCGTGTTGACAGACCGAAACCGTCGGCCGCCAACGCTCCCAGCGTCGAGCATTCACTCCCGCATCAAGCTGCGGCCCCAGCAGCCCAATTACCACAGTCTTTCGTTTCGCCATGAGTTAATTCAGCTCTCTGCCGACGTCACGAAGATCAGTTATCGCTGCCGTCGATATCGTGACAAGCTGACAGGAACAACTGCCGCCCGAGCTTTAGTCGTTCTTGGTCTCGATGATTTGCGGGTTGTCATTGATGTCGGCTGAACCTGATTCTCCACTTCGCTGGTCAGATCTGACACAAACCGGTCCGACGCTTTGTGGATAACAATGATCCGACTCGGACCGTCCGGCTTGTTTCGGTCTCTGATGACGCAAACGACTTCTGCTCCACGAGCGGCTTCCAGATCGCCACGCAGTAATTCAGCATTCGGACTGACGAACGGTCGCCGCGACGGCTCCGCAACAGGTTCATTATTCGGCGGAGCGGTTCCAACGGAAGTGTCCTGAGACAACTGGCTGACCATCGCCAGCACACCGGCAAATGCGTCGGGCGTTGCCACACCTTGATCATGACTGCCCGGCAGAAGCTCTGACGGCAACTCAACTGTCGCTGCACCAGTCCCCGAAGTTTCCGAGTCAAAGTCGGGCTCGACAAACGGAGGGAGCTCATCCTCATTCGTAGCAATTTGAGTTCCGATCGCGACCTCAGGCTCGTCGCCCGCGTTGTCGGCTTCCGCGACAAACAACGGTTCACCGACTTCCGCAGCGTGGCGGTAAACTGACTGCAGCCCGCAACGGTCGAGCAATGCGTGAATCGTTTCGAGGCTTGTGTAGAGCCCTCGCCGCGCCGCCGGATCAGCCAGGACGCACACGCCGGAGACTTCTCCATTGACAGTGAAAAGTCCGCCACCCGACCGGCCCTGAATCGGAGTCCCGGTACACTCGACATAGCCAGCGGGGAACTTTGTTGTCGATGTCACTCGATGCTGGAGTTTCGATGGTGGCTCTCCTCCACCGCAACCAACGCTGAACACGAGCTGCCCGGAATTCAGCGACTGCCGAGCGACCCTGGATGCGGCCAGCGTCTCCAGTGTCGAAATCGAGATGAGACCGACGTCGGCCTTCAGGTCAAACTTGATCAACTCGCCGTCGTACATCCTGGGGCGTTCGCCCTGAAAAACGTCAACCTCGATCAATCCCGTATCGTCGAAGTGTCGAAAGATATGCCCGCAGGTCAGAATCAAAGTCTTGCCAGGTTCGCTGTGAATGATCGTGCCCGATCCGATGTCCATCCCACTCGAATCTTTCACTCGAATCCGCGTGCAAACCTGCATCGGGTCACGAGTGAACTCGGGCGTCGACGTTTCTCCAATGTTTGCCCGCACGACGTCAGCTTGTGTTGGCCGAGGCGGTCCGGTCGCCTCATTCGACGCCGAATCGTTTCGCCCATTTAGCGCATCCCCGATCTTGTCGATCAGCCCTTTGCGTTCAGCAACCGGTTCGCGGTTTGTAGCTGCAACAAACAACGGCTTGCCCGGAGCGGTCACAGTGACGGGATCGGCTTTTTGTGGGATCATCGACGCCATCCGCCGAAGCTGAGTTTCGCTCAGCATCCCCGTATACCGCTGCTGCTCCTGCCCTTTCACGATCAACACGAACGTTGGCATGTGAGAAATATTGAACCGCTGAGCCAGTGCGGGCTCGCGATCCACATCGACCGTTCGAATGGCGTAACCCTGCTTCTGAAGCCGATGCACGACCGGCATCATCTGCTGGCAAGGGCCACACCATGACGCCGAAAAATCCAGCAGCACACCATCCGGAGTTCCCCCGACAGCCGCGAGAGCAACAACCAGACTGGTCAACCCTGACATGCACAATCTCCGTCCCTGGAGTTTTTGTAAGTCTTACAACGTCCTATGGCGCATTCTGCAAAACGCCCAACGAGACTGGCTCGAAAACCGGTCTTTTGGACACTCCGCCTTCTCATGCAACGCTCAAAGCATAAACCGGGCCAATCGAATCTCTCGTTGCTCGTCAAACTTCGGCGACACCATTTGCAGCCGCACAGCCTCGGAATAATACCGCCCTGGAAGTACGCTTCGAGGCATGCTGCCAAACAAGGCAGGGCAACGAATCGGTAAGATGAGACGCGAATCCGGCTTCAACCAATGACTAACGCATCGTCACTCGTAGAAAACCAGCCTGCTCCGGCTCAATCGAGATCGCCGGCCATTGAAGGACCTCTAGTTCTCAAACCGCTTCGCATTGGCAACTGCGAGATCGATTTCCCGATCGTGCAGGCAGCGCTCAGTGGATACAGCGACTGGCCGATGCGAGTCGTTGCTCGCAGTCTGGGTGCTCCGTACACGATCGCGGAAGTTCTGATCGACAAGTTTGTCCTCGAGCTGAAGCAGCGTCACAAGACTCGCCGTCACCTGATGGTTTCTGACGAGGAACATCCCGTCGGCGGACAACTGATGGGATCTGATCCGGAACAGTTTCCAGCGGCGGCGAGAAAGCTCGTCGAGGCCGGATTCGACGTTATCGATATCAATTTTGGATGCCCGGTTAACACCGCAATGGGTGGCTGCCGAGGCGGATACCATCTTTCACAACCCAAAATCGCTCTCGAAATCGTGGCACGCGTTCGCGACGAAGTTCCTCCTCACCTGCCAGTCTCGGTCAAAATGCGGCGTGGAATCGACGACTCGGAAGAAAGTCGATCAAACTTCTTTCAGATTCTAGACGGGGCGTTCGATCTCGGCGCCGCCGCGATCACTGTCCACGGACGAACCGTCAAGCAGAAATACGTCGGTGCCAGTAGCTGGGACTTCCTGCGCGATGTCAAGCAACACGCTGGCGACAAAATGATCATCGGCAGCGGCGACGTTTTCACGGCTCAGTCATGTCTGGACATGATGAGATACACCGGCGTCGACGGCGTTTCCGTCGCACGAGGAGCGATCGGAAATCCTTGGATTTTCCGGCAGGCACGCGACCTTGCGGCAGGACAGCCAGCATTTGTGCCAGATGTTAGCGAACAGCGGCGAGTCCTGGGAATGCAGCGTTCTCTTTGCACGGAAATCTACGACGACCGCCGAGTCCTCAGCACGATGCGAAAATTCGGAATCAAATTCGCACCTTTGCACCCGTCGTATGAGCAGGTTCGGAACGCGTTCGCAGCAGGAAAAACTCTAGACGCCTGGCAGGCGGTCCTTGACGAGTATTACCCGATCGGCTCGTAAAAATCCGGACGTCTCGACTGTCGGCGTTAGAGGTCAGTCGGCGTTAGAGGTCAGTCGGCGTTTTGTGCTCGTGCGGGGGCTGCCTGCGACGTCGGCGTCACTCGATAGGGAGCAATCAGTTCTTCGAGTCCGGCCTGCTCAACTCGCAGATCAGGATTTCGTGACTGATTCTGTGCCAGCCGGTTCTGAGCGTCGACGTAGACACGGGCAGAAAGCTTCATCAGCTCGATCCGTTGCTCACGATCGATGCCGTCGATTCGCTGAATTGTCTGTTCCATCCAGCCAGGCTGACGCTCCATCGCGACATTCATAAACCGGACGAAGAGGCTCAGCTCTCGAAAGTTCCGATCGGCGATCATGTGGCTGACGGGCGCGATCACTCGAGCAACCGTGTCGATCGTGTGCGATGGGAACATCACAAATAGATCGAGACCATGCACCACTTTCGGCTGCAGATCTTGGCCCTTCTGATACTGCGTCTTCAAATGCATGACCGAGACGGCTTCAATCGGCCGAGCGAGCAGCGGACTTTTGTACTTCCCCGTGCAAAGCAGCAAGTGGTGATTTGGGGAACGGCTCAGCACATCGATCGTCCCGGTGGAGCCGTCGCCAGCGTCGCCGTACCACTCCGTCGGCCCGGTTTGCTGCATCGTGAACATTGAGATTCCAAGCACTCGCCAGATGCCGACAACCGACTCCGGATTGTGAGTCAGGTGGTTATAAACTTCCGCATTCGCATCGATCGAAATCGCTGGCAGGCGACGAAACATACTGCGATGTTTGAGAACTTCGTTGACGCGGCTGCGTTGTTCATCGGTCAGATTGTCGACCGGCAGCCGATCTAATGCGTCTCGAAGCGTACTGCGAGACGATGATCCGCGAGCGAGAATATCCACTTTCAACGGCGGCTGGTCCGCGGCCTGCTTACCTGCACGATTCGGGCCTGGCAGCAAGCCTGGTTCACCAGCAACAGTCACTGGTTGATGGGCGAAGATGGAAAACGCGAAGATCAGCGCGCATCGAGTGAGTCTGCGCAGAACGCTACTCCGGATAACTCGAACGCAGCTTACCGCGGGCATCCCGACTCCTTCGTCACTTCACCCAATGAGGTCAATCATTGTTCGCGTTGAGCGAATTCTGTCGCTTGACTGCAGGGCTATCGGTGCCTCAAACAGTCCACACAACCGCTATCATCGGCACAAGCGCCCACGTGCCATCAGGTGAAAATCGGAAGCCACCCTGAACTGACCGTAAGTCATTGGGAATTAGCGGCTTCGGCGTAACAAAGACGCCATGCAACAATCGGTTACTCGATCCGTCGCGGAGGTTGCCGGCCTGGGGATGTTGCCCGTGGAGCTCCCGAAGAAGCGTTTCCGGCGGGAGCAGGACTAGCAGAAGTTCCAGCAGGGGCGGCTCCAGCCGGAGCTACGCCCGCGGGCGGCTGTGCATCAGAAGGCGACGGCCCTATCAACGCCGAAAAAGCGAGATAGCCAACGATGAGCACCGCTACGACACCGGCCCCCATCATAATCGCCTGCTTGCGGCCTTCAGCCACCCGACGTTCCCGGACGTTTCGCGCCAGCATCGCTTCTCGGCGAGAAGGGATCGCGCTGGAAGTGTCCGCGGAGTCGGCAATCGTGTCGGTGGCCGAAGCCGATCGTTTGGGGATCGATGTGGAACTCTTCGAGCCTGACTTCCGGGATTTCTTCCTCTTTGGCTTCGCGGGAGCGGTCGCCACCTCGCCAGATGACTTCGGTTTGCGGATCGGAAGATCAGTTGTCTCCGGAATGGCAATCGCAACGTCTTCGCCAGCCCCTCGATGCCCGTTCTTTTCACGTTTTGATCTGGAAGCAGGCTTGCGGCTGCGAATCTCTTCATCCGCCGCATTATCTTCCTCGGCCAAGCCGGCCAGGATATCGAGACTAAGCAGCTTGTCGCCGCCATCTGATGGCGCGGCATCCGAGTCGGAAGAACTCGCTGAATATCCATGCTCGAGATCGTGAATCAATTCGCTCGGCGTCTGATACCGTCGAGCCGGTTTCTTTTCGAGCATCCGATGCATGATTTGAACGACTGATTCGGGGATGTTCGGCCGAACGTCTCTTGGGTCAGGCGGATCAGTCGTCGCGTGAGCGGTTATCTTGTTCAGCAGGTCACCGTTGGGAAACAGCGGCTTGCCAACCAGCATGTGGTACCAGGTCGCCGCCAGAGAATACATGTCACTGCGACAGTCTGCCGACTTGCTGTCACGAGCCTGTTCGGGAGACATGTAATCAACTGTGCCGACAGTTGTGCCGGCACGGGTGATGCCTGCTTCTTCCGTTTCAGCAATTGAACGAGCCAATCCCATGTCCGCGAGTTTGACGTTGCCATCACGATCGATCAGCAAATTCGCTGGCTTAATATCCCGATGCACAATCGTCTGTTCGTGAGCGTGCTCCAGCGCGCGAGCCACTTGCTTGATGATGTCGAGCGATCGCTTAACCGACAGACCGCCCTTCCGCATCACCAGATCCTGGACATCGATCCCGTCAAGATACTCCATCGCGATATAGAGATAGCCATCAAGTTCGCCACTGTCATAAACACAAACGATGTTCTTATGGCGAAGCTGGGCAGCTGCTTCAGCCTCGGCCTGAAATCGCTTAACGAGAACTTCATTCTTAGCTTTTTCGCGTGGCAGAATCTTCAGTGCTACGGTGCGTTTCAGATTGGAATCGACAGCTCGATAAACTGCCCCCATCCCGCCTTCGCCGAGTTTCTTCTCAATAACATAACGACCAAACGTCCGCAGGTCCGCATCAGCGTTCCCTGACGATGTATCTTCACCAGAGGATGGATTCTGCCCCTCGGAGGTCATCTTCAAACTCGTACGACGGCTAGCGACGGCCACGGTCATAATTACTGCTCCGCGACTGGGAAACGCTCCAACTTCAAACAGGATCAGGCGTTGGACGCTTCACAGAGCGATTCGGTTCCCGATTCTGCACAACAGAACTCGCGAACGAACGTGTGATAATAACGGCCACCATAGTCCAACGTCAAAACGCAACGAGTTATGTTCAGTGACTCTCAAATCAAAGCACTTCTGACAACGAATTTCCGATTCATCCGGAGCTGACAGGTGAACACACCGCCCCTGTAAGCACATAAAGCAAGCAAAACCGGACGGAGAAAAGCTGAAAATCTGCGCTGTCAGAAAATGCGACCGGCGATTCGGCTTGCCATTCAGACGCCAGAATTCGAGACTGTACACGTCGCCTTGAGCGAGTCAGCCCGTGCGGAGCCGGTCGTTCAGGCTGTTCGGTGAGCCTCAAACAGACTTCAAGGCCCGTCGAAAACTGCTCCACGGCGGAAAGGTGAAAAGAACAACGTCCAACTATTGATGCAAAAAACCGGGCGAGGAGATTAAGGGAAGGCTGCCGGCGTTCCACCCCTCGCCCGGTCCCGCATCAAAGCGACGCTCTACTGGACGATCGACGATGACTCCTGATGGGAGTCAACAATTCCGATCCCGCAAAGCAATCGCTGTTTCCATTGGACTGTTTCTACCTGCTAATACCGCACGGCTGTTTCACTTAATGCTGAGTTTGAAGCAGATTTCTGATCTCATAGCAGACATTTTGTAAATCCAGATTCGCAACAAACCTGGAAGCGACTCAACGGCGACTTTCTATTCCGGATCACTGCTTCCTCGAAGTCGACTGTCGCTATGCGACGCACGCTAAAAATCACATTTTGCCACAGTCTCCAGCAGATTTCGCTGCTTTAGTCAGTCGCTTGAGCACGTCGTTTCACGCAACACATTTTTCGAAGATTCTTAATGACGGCTCTGGACCAGTTCTCCTGGAAAATTTCACCGAAAATAGCTGAACGCATTCCACTCTCACGCAAAAGTTCATGACTCATTTTGATTGACAATTTGTCTATCAATCTCTCTGTCCTAGCGAAATCAGGCAGCGAGAAAGGCTGAGATTGCAGTCACCGACTTTACGATCCGCTGTCGAGTTCGTTTTCCTTGTCACGAATGAGTTTACGCAGCTCTGCAAGCTCTTCCCGAGAAACCGGCCGACCGTCCAATAGGTGACACACAACGTCGGTCACACTTCCTGAAAACAACCTCGCCGCAAGATCTGAAATCATCGTCCGCTTAACTTGCCCCGGCCCGATCGATGCAGCGTAGATATTGACTCGGCCATCAGATCGATGTTCGACCTGGCCATTATTCTCCATTTTGGTAAGCATCGTCCCAACAGTCGTGTAGGCCAGTTGCCGATCCGGCAGCAATGCCTCGCGCACCTCAGCGACCGTGGCTTCCTCGCGATCCCACAGGATCTGCATGATCGCCATCTGAAGTTCTGCGAGATGCTGCTTTCGAATCACCATTTCCCCCGTACCAACGACACCGCCACTCAGTCAGAGAGTTCATCGAAACCGTGAACCCGGTCGCGATCGAACATTCATCTTCCTTGGAATCATCCCAGACACTGACGTCTCCTACCCAAGTGGGAGACGCATCCTACCGGAGTAGGAGCATTCGTCAAGAGCCTTTTCCGACTCTTCGAGACAAGCCCGAATTGTCAATCAAGTGGCACTGCCTGGCAGTTTGCAGGCAGCTCGTCTGACCGATCTGGAAATTCGTCTTGGCCGATATTCCTGAGTCGACCTATAGTCCGGGGTTTCACCGTCGGCCGAGTTCAGGAAGAACAGGCGCCGGCTCGGCTGCAGTTGGTATATCCGCAGCCAGAATTACAGGCACAGACGCAGGGAGGCGAGTGCATGAACAACGTATTGATTATCGGCATTGAGGGTGCGGTTGGAGCTGGACTCGCGTCGGCCATTCAGCAGAGTCACCGCGTCACAGGTATCGCAAACCATTCAGGCATCGATATCGACGGCTGCCGAATCATTCACGCGACGGCACATGGGTCTGCCAGCGTTCAACAGCACATTCAATCCGAGCGTCCAGATTGGATCATCTTCTGCGGTGCCGCCTCACGGTCATCCTGGGACACCGATTCAGTCCGCAATTCCGCGATTCCCGACAAACACTCAGTCGAATGGGCCACCGCCGCAGCCAAAGCCGGCATCGAATTCTGCATGATCTCATCGGATGCCGTTTTCACTGGCCCGTGGATGCTGCATCAGGAAGACGACGACCAGCACTTCTGTGCGACGCCACAGGCGGAGCGACTGCGTCAGATTGAGTCGACAGTTCTTGAGGTCAACAGCGACGCACTCATCATCCGCACAAACGCGTTTGGCTGGAGCCCGGATGCAGACACTCCAGAATTTGCCGAATCACTGATGGAAAGTCTCGATGGTGGCATGCCCATCGAAGTTGACTTCCTGAGATACTCGGCGCCGATCCTGGCAACTGACCTGGGCATGATGCTCTTAAAGGCTCATAGTGAAGAGCTTCGAGGCGTTTTGCACATCGCCAGTTCCGAGCGAATCAATCCGTTTCAGTTCGCCGAGCGACTTGCCGAAATGGCCGACCTCAACCGTCCCGAGTTTCCAGACCAGACGATTCTGGAAGGACCGGTCACCGGCTTCGGCAAAGGTGAGACAACACTCGACTGCAGCCTTGCCGCTGAGCTACTGGGCGTCCGAATGCCGCAGATCGACGATGGAATCGGCCAGTTCATCCGACAAGCGGAAGACGGTTTGCTGAACCAACTTCGAAGCGAAACATCTCAAGCCAGTCGCGCAGCTTAACGCCAGCGACCGTCCGGCGATCAACTGTTTGCCACAGAATTGAAAACAGGTTCGATGCCACAATGGCATCGAACCTGTCTTCGTTTTGCGTTCCAACGCCGCCGGGATTGCGACACGATCGGTGCAGGCTTACTACTTCGCACCGCCAAATATGCTGAACAGACTTTTGCGGTTTGCCTTGCTGTCATCAACCTCAACCTCGGTGCTGTCGCCATTGACATCCAAAGCGTTCGCCAGTCGTTCGATCTCGCGAGTGAGTTTGGCTTTGGGAGCGTAGGTCAGAAGAGGCACGCCATTGTTTCGTGACTCGACCATCGTCGCGTAGTCATTCGGCACTTGCCAGAAGACGTCCCGGCCGATTGTCTCTAACGCCTTGTTGAGACTGATCTGTGTGTCCTGCAGACCAAGTCGGTTTACGACAACTTTAACCTTGTCAGCAAGAGCTTCCTGCTGGTCGTAAAACTGCAACAGTCGAACGACGTTTCTTAGACACGGTAAGTCGAGCTGTGTTGTCAGAAGAATGGAATCTGAAGCTTCCATCGCGGCAATGTCGAGTGGTGTGTAACTCTTACTAATGTCGATCACCAGGTGCGTGAACGTCGCTCGAAGCAGAGCGATCACACGACGCAACTCGTCTGGCGAAAACGACGGACTGAGGTCCATGTGGACCGGCCGGGGAAGCAAAAACGCCCCGCAGTCGTGCTTCGTCAAAGATCGTTTCAAAAGTGCGTAATCAAGACGGCCAATGTTCTCGGCCACGTCCTGAATTGTGTAATCCGGGATGATATCCAGCCAGACGTCGGCATCACCGAGCGCCAGATCGAGGTCGATTATCGCGACGTTGTTCCGCTGATCTTGAGCCAGCACACAGGCCAGATTGATAGCCAGCGATGTGCAACCGACTCCGCCGCTGACGCCGGAAACCGTTACAACCTGGCTGGCTTTGGCCGGCGCGTCACCTGGACGCCCTCCGGACGAAAGCTGGATTCGATCAAGAGCAGCCAGGAAGTCTTCGAGATTCAGCGGGAAGTTCAGAAACTCCTTCGCGCCGTTTCTCATCGCCTTGAGAATCAGGCTGCCTTCCTGTGAACTGCTCACGACAAGCGTATTGCACGTCGGAAGGTCCTGGGAGACTCGCCCGATGAGTTCAAGAGCCTTGTCTGGATCGGCGTCGAGGGACACCAGCGCGATATCCGGCTGCGTCTGCATTGCTACGTCGGCGAAGTATTCGTAGTTCGAACATTCGGCTTCGAGCCAGACTGAATCAATTCCCAGAAGCAGATGCTTCAACGTACTGCGGCTGGAGTCAGTCGGGTCGACGATGGCAATTCGGATGACGTTTTTCATCTTCGCAGATTCACTTCTGAAAAGTGATCAGGCAGTTCGAGCAGCCAGAAAACGCTTCTGCTGACATCATGCTGCACTGATTTACGGCCGTTGCTAACAATCCTGCTAAGTCATTCAATGGCGTATCGCATTTCGAAACGACTACGGTGCGATCAATCCTGGAAGTTGAGAAGAGCCTGTTTTCGCAGAACTACCGGTTCGACGCTGCGAACCATTCTGAGTCGCGACTGACGGACGGACGTAACCCACAGGTCGAGTCCCACCACGCTGTTCCGAAACCGGAATACGTGCTGCTGTCTGGTTTCCTCTCGATGGTTCAATAAGTCCCGAACGGCCGCGGCTTTGCGAACTCATCAGCTCCTGCACACTTCGATTCGCATCAGCCTTCATGAGCGGAATCGACTGCTCCTGAACTGGGATTGCAAATGGCTTACTGACGGCCCCCGGCCCCCCCAGTGCTGCCTGGCAGCCCGATAAACAGGCACCATGCTGGCCACATCCAAAGCAGGCATCACCGTAGTTGGGAACTTCGATATAGCCATCAAAGTAGAGTTCGCGAGCAGTTGGAAATGTCGTAAACGTTCCTGGACCGCCTGCTGGAATCTGCCCTTCGGACATCGGAGCAACCAACTCAGGTGTGATCAGGATCACAAGTTCCGTTTCAACATCGTCGTATTGCACGTTCCGAAAGGCAGCACCGACCCACGGTAATTCCCCAAGGAACGGAATCTTCGCAGTCTCGGCGGTCTGTCGCGACGATATCAGACCGGCCAGCATCAATGTTTGACCAAACCCAAGCTCGGCCTGCGTATTGACTCGGCGAGTCAACAATCCAGGAACGGTCGTTCCGTTGAGTGACGTTGAGTTCGCGAAGTCGCGTTCTGTGAATTCCGGCATGACTTCAAGGCGAACCATTCCGTTACCGAGAATGATTGGGACCGCTTCAAGTTCAACACCAAACTCACGCCACTCAAGTGTTACTGTTCCAAAAGTTTGCTGGATGGGAATGGGAAATTCTCCACCAGAGAGCAGCTTGGCTGGGCGACCGTTCATCGCAAGCAACGATGGCTCGGAAAGCACCTTGAGAAGCTTTTCTTCCTTCAACGCGTCGATGAATCCAAAAAATGCGTCTCCTCCACTCACCAACCCAAACGCTGTGGTCGCTGTATGAGTAATGGAGCCCATGTCATCAATGTTGAAAAGTTGTGCCGGGCTATTTGACAGCGACCCACCGCTGGCTGTGTTGTTGATAAAGTCAATTCCCAGCTTTCGAAGCTTCGTCCGCTGAACTTCCATGATCTTGACTTTAAGCATCACCTGCTGAACGCCACCCACTCGCATCTGATTCAACACTCGCGGGTAGAACTGCTCGGCAATTTCCATGATCTGAGTGATGTGTTCGGGCTGGCTGACCCATCCGGTCAACGCGACAGAATCCTGAACTCGATAGGCTTCCACTGCGGAATCAGGAAATCGATTATCCAGCACTGCCTGTAGATGCCGAGCGTCGCCCTTGATGAAAACGTTGACGACGTATGAGTTGTCGTCTTCGTCAGTCAGAACGAGGTTGGTCACTCCCTGAATCAATGCCTGAACGCGGATGCGGTAGGGCGTCAACGCTTTAACGTCCAGGACATCCGGATCGAAACCATCGACTCGAGTAATTTTACGATTGAGTTCAAGCACCTTGGAAAGCCGTTCGACGATCTCAACTTCGCTTCGGCTTCCCGTGACTTTGAAAACGGGATCCAACGCAGCGGCTCGTGCAAGATCCCGGGCCGTCGGTGGAGCCGTCGCTGCCACGGTAGGCTGATCGGGAGGCAAAGGCGGCGGCCCGTTCTGAGCGCAGACGGGCGATAAGTAAGCTCCTGCTACGCCAGCGCTAATGACCAGCGTCAAGAGTCGTCGCCGAATTGTGATATTAGACGGCATCCATGCACCTCACTGAGTCCGCATTCGTTGCAGACTTCGGCTTGTTTTACCTGTTTTGGAAGATCACTCAGACTGAGCAACTTCCAAAGCAGACCGAACGAAGACAACGCAACCAAACTGGTCGAGCTGCCTTTGTCCGCTGATCGTTTCTCGACTGCCTTTCGACAGGTCGAGTGTTTCTTCTGTCGTAACTACTGCTTTTGAGCTTCGGTTCCGAGCGTGATTTGTTTGGTCAGTTGGCCCCTGAAAGTTCCGCCGGAACGGGAATTGAATCTTCGAGATTCTGGTCGTCACTCTGATTGTCATTGACGACCGGAAGTGGTTCCGACACGTCGGTATCCTGATTCCCTGCCTCGCCGTCAGCTTTCTTCTCGCCGTTCCCGAAAAGGGTTTTCAGTCCTTTGAGCAGCGGATTTCCGCCCGACTCATCGACTTCCGCAGTCACAACTTCTGGCTCGATGACAGGCCACTCCGATTCTGGAATCTGGACCTCTTCGACCCGTTTGATGTCTCCCGCAAAAATCTCGATTGTCCATGATGAATCAAACGCCGGAACTTCAGGCTCGGCCGGAACGGTCAATGGAGCAATCGCCACTGGTGCAACCGGAATTGGTGCCGGCAGCGGTTCAGGTTGACTATTGGCATCCAGAAACTGCTCCAGATCGTCATCGTTGCTGGGTTCGTCCTCGTCTTCTTCATCCTCCTCTTCCTCTTCATCATCGCCGAGGAAGTCGGACATGTCCGTTGGTTTGAATCTGTCTTTGTCCGCAGCGTGTGGCTCTGAATCAGTTTTCGACCGCATCGTCAGGTGAAGTTTCCCGATGTCTTCGGCGAGTTTCACCAACAACGCCTGATCGCGATCAACAAGCAGAGTCAACGTTTTTGCGAGTGCTTCTCCCTTTGCCGTTTGAATCTCACGCCGCTGGTCGACTGAAAAGACTTCCACAAATTCCAGCACAGTCTTGATGACCTTGCCGCCGCCGTACTGCCCCCGCATCGTGAAGGTCACGAGCAGGTCAACCCTGTCACCAGGCAGCAGCAAACCGCTACTGGTCATCGCTGAATCCACCAGAATCGTGATCGCCACCATTCCCTTGGGAATGTCCTGTGACGCCGCGTGATCTCCCTTTCCGCTTAACTTATCGAGCGTGACAAAGTCTCCGGGGAATGCCCGAACCCGACTCGCTCGTTCGTCAAATTCTTCCGGAACAGTCACGACGTTTTCCGGCACCACCGAAATCGGATAGTCACGGAACTCGACGTTCTCTTCGCCTAATAGTTGTCCTGGAGAAATTTCGGCGGTCACAACGAGAACCGAGATGTTCTCTTCGGCCTGTGCGCCGGTATTTCCTTTGGTCGCCTGCTGAAACAGGAACATGGCCACAAGGCCGCAACCGCTGGCCAGAGCCAGCAACAACATTGGCTTGAGTCTCATGACTACGAACCTTCATCAATCAGTTTGTCGGCAACGGCGTGGTAAACTCTTCAGTTTATACCGGCCGTACCAGTTGAAACGCGGGTACCGGTTACGTGATGCCTGATGGCACCCCAGCTTCCAGTGAACTCCGCAGATGACTCTTGAACGATTCTCGAAGAACCCTGCAACTTTGCAGGAATTACTTCCAGCCGTCCCCATCCTGAATGAATCAGGCGGCACGGAATCAGGTCGGACCAGCCAATGCTGATCCGACCTGCCCGTCATCGATTGACACGCCCAATTCGTGTTCCAAAGTCCGAACAACTTCCTGCTGCCCGGTTCAGGCCATGACCGAAGTCAGACCCAGGCATCAGCTCATCCAATGAGCATGCCTTCGTAGATGAAGTAGCCGATCGACCCGATGCAGATCGGAATGCCGTACGGCAGAAGGTGCATGGTTGGCTTTCGCTCTGCAGCGTTCGCAGCCAGTTCACGAGGGCTTCGAATCGTCAGCCACTCGTTGATGATCACGTGGAAGTTGGCATAGTTGTCAGAAAAGTTGCCGCGTTTCCACATCATGTAAACGCCCATGAAGGCTCCGACGAAAACGGAAACGCAGAACGCTTCCCACGTCTGATTGGCACACGCGAGCCATGCTCCCATGCCGGCCATCAGTTTCACATCGCCAGCTCCCATTCCACCGACCGCGTAGATCGGCAGCAGGCAGAGCAAGCCCATTCCCATGCCAGCCAGAGAGCCACAAAAGCCCCCTTCGGCCCATTCGCCCATACCACCGGCGTACGCATGCCAGGCCAATCCGGAGAAGGCCATCGGGAACGTAATCCAGTTGGGGACTCGTAATTCTTTACCGTCAATCCAGGCTGCCACGATCAGAGTGATCGCAACCAGTTTGACTTCCCAGTTTTCGAGAAGGAATTCCAATTCCATGACTGCTCGAACCTTTCATTACGTCCTGGAAGTTACCCGTCGCGGTCAGCCAGGCTCACGATTCATTCGTGGCTTGAAGGCAAAAAACCGCTGCGAGACCTCGCAGAACAAGCACCAAACTTGAGGGGTTAATCTGGTCCACAGTGACCAGCGACTGACTCGTTGCACGCATCGCAACTTGCGGTCGCGTTGTTGCAACTCTAGGTCGAGTTTTGCGCCGGTGCGGTAAATCTGGAAAAGTTTCCGGTAAGTCATGCCATTGCGGGTTGCGGTCGAAGGGGCTCCTATCCGGAGTTATTGATTCAGACCGCAAAGCAATTTCCAGCGTTACTAACGAAGCATCATCTGTGAGCTAAGCTTCAAACTGTCCGCGCATGAAAAAAGCCAGCCGTCCGAAATCGGAACGACTGGCTCGTGAACCAAAAGGTCCAGACTGGCCTTAGGAAAGGGCAGTCTTGACTTTTTCGAACTTGGCTTTGGCGTTGGTACCGATCGTTGTGACGGTTCCGATACACACGACGATGATCAGAGCCATCATGACGGCATATTCAACAGCCGTAGGACCGTCTTCTGAAACGATGAACTTCTTGACGCTGTCTGCAAAATTTTTCATCTCAATTCCTCTTCTTAGTCTTGCCGCCTGAATCAGGCGTTCCCCAGGAAAGTTCGAATGGTTGTGACAACTGCCACAGACACCGGCCACTCGAACACACGTGTTCCGCATACAGTGATACTGCAAATGCCAGCCGCGACATCTTCACTAGCTCGTAGCTGGCGTTCTTCGCTGCTAACGACTTAAACCTAGGCCATGACTCTGATGAGGCAAACTTTTCGGAACGTGTTTAGGAGGGAAACCTGCGGTGCCCTTGCTGCTCGTGCGGCTTATGACGACACCGTCGAAATGACACCTGCTGCGGCGCAAGCGGCAACGCTCAGTAGAAGTGGGATCGCAGTTGATCATCCTGAAGCACGCTCGAACTTCAGAAAACATCGCGACGCTATGCGGCAGAGGCTGTAACCCCAACTGCGGCTGGTCCGACCTCTTCATAGAGCTGAAGAGTCTGCTCAAGCATTTCTGCGAGCGAGTACTGACTGACCGGCGGAACGACGGTCCGCTGCTCGAGCAACTGAGTCACCCGGTCTGTCAATTCGTCACAATCTCCCACGGGGACGGCGCCAGCCGGAAAGACATCGCTAAGAATCTCACCGACGCCGCCGTGTGCGTAACCGACGACGGGCGTTCCCAGATTCAGAGCTTCCAGCACCGTCCGCCCAAACGATTCCGGCTTGGACGACAACGAAAAGACGACATCCGAAACCGCATAGAACTCTTTCATATCCGAGCGGTGGCCGGTGAAGGTGACGTCGTCTTTCAGGCCAAGCTCAGCAACGACTCTCTTGATTTCGGCTGCGTACCGAAGTTTCCGTCGATCGACGCCTCCAACGATCAGACCGTGAGCGTCCACGCCTGAATCCCGCAGCGAAACCAGCATCTTTAAAAAATCGACGTGCCCCTTAAGCCGAGTGATCCGGCCCGGCAACGTCAACAGTCGCTTGCCAGCAAGGTTCGGCCATTCACGATGCAAATTCTGAATCCACTTATCGGACGGCTGATACCCGTGCGGAAACTCTGCGGGATCGACACCTCTATATATAGTGTGAACTCGATCGCCCGGAGTTTGGGGGTAGTTCCCACGAATGTAATTCTGAATCGTCCCTGAAACGGCGATGACCCGGTCTCCCCGAGTCATGATCTCGCTGAATCGGCTAACCGAGTATTGCCCATGAACGGTCGTCACAAAATGAGGCCGCTGTGCCTCGGGAATCTTCCGCATCGCCAGCCACGCCACCCAGGCGGGCACGCGGGAACGAGCATGCACGATGTCAACGTTCTGCTCGACGATCAGCTTTCGCAGCCAGCCGACCTGCCGCAAAGTGAGCGGCGACTTGTTACCGACTGACGCCGCAAAATGCTGGCTGCCTTCTTGCTCCAGGTGCTCGACCATCCGGCCACCACCGGAAACGACCAGCGAACGATGCCCACGTCGCACGATCTCCGCCCCGACTTCCAGCGTCCCGCGTTCAACGCCGCCTGAGTTCAGCTCAGGCAGAATCTGCAGAATGGTCAGCGGCGAACGAGGCATCTTCCAGTCCCTTGGAACGTTCCGTCTTCTTTAGATAGTTGTCATCCAGACGCGATTGCAAACCGGACGGTAGCCGAGCACGTGGAAACCGGTCAACGTCGGTCAATCTCTGTAACACAGGCAAAAATGCGAACGCCCACAATTGCATCCTGAAATCGCAGAATTCGGTTGGCACGTGTATGGTGTTTTACAGCCAAACGACCTCGATTCAGACAACCTGCAGACATCCCTTCGGAATTACACGTAGAACATCGAGAGTGATCGCGGCATTCCGATCCAGGTTCAAATCCACAAGGCTCAAATCCGCAAGAAGGACACTGACAGGATGCAACTGGTTGCGATACTGATCACCGGCATCACGCTGGCTTATGCCAATGGAGCCAATGACAACTTCAAAGGAGTCGCGACTCTACTAGGCAGCGGCACGACAGACCGTAGAAGAGCTCTCATTTGGGCAACCGTTACAACCCTGCTGGGTTCAATGTGCGCCATCTGGCTGGCTGGCGAATTGCTGGCAAGGTTCAGCGGCAAAGGCATTGTCCCTGACTCTCTAACAGCGAATCCCGAATTCGCGACGGCAGTTGCCATCGGTGCCGGCCTGACGGTGTTACTTGCCACTCGACTGGGTATGCCGATTTCAACGACCCACTCACTGGTTGGTGCTTTGACCGGAACGGCGATTGCATCTACCACAGCCGTTCAATGGGACACGGTGATCAGCAAACTGATGGTCCCGCTGCTGCTGAGTCCTCTCATCGCACTCTGTGGAACGGTGTTGATATATCCGTTGCTCAGACGAGGTCGTAAGGGTCTCGGCCTTACAAAACAAAGCTGCTTCTGCGCGGGAGTAGAAACAGTGGAAGTCGTTCCTCAGCTCACTCCCGCGCTGACGGTGGCTCGCGTCGAAACACTGTCAGCATCACTCGGCACAACCGTTACCTGCCAGGAACGCTACCAGGGCCGCGTGCTGGGCATCGACTTCGCAAAGTCGCTCGACGCCGGCCACTACATGTCCGCAGGACTGATGAGTTTCGCACGAGGATTAAACGACACTCCAAAAATCGCCGCTCTTTTTCTCGTTGCACCTGGAATCACGCCGCTCGGCGCTCTCAGTCTGTGCGGAGTGGCAATCGCGATCGGTGGAGCGATCAGCTCCCGCCGCGTTGCCGAAACAATGAGTCACCGTATCACGACGATGAACCCAGGCCAGGGATTCACCGCGAATCTGATTACGGCCGCGACGGTGATCATTGCCAGTCGCCTCTCGCTGCCCGTTTCTACGACACACGTTTCTTGCGGATCGCTGTTCGGACTGGGCACCGTCACCGGCAAAGCGGAGTGGGGAGGTATCGGCAAGATCGTCCTCTCCTGGATCGTCACGCTGCCAACCGCCGCGATCATTGCCGGTTCGAGCTTCTACCTGCTGCATTCCTGATCCGCAGCAATCCGACTCAGCACTCGTTGCCCCTCTCCAGAAGTCACGAATTGCAGACTGTGTCGATTGCGCGGAACGAGCGGCGATGCCCTGTCGCGGTCACTCCGGTGGAATCGTCGCGACTACCCAATTCGCCTCCGGATTCTGCCGGTGCCTCCGCGACCCCGACCTATAGTCAAAGCAGTGTGGATCAGAGTGCGCGCGGCACTCCGTTTCGCGGTCCGTTCCCATTTGGGAGTTTCTGCAGGTTCTCCGAGGGTCATCGATGGGCAACTCGCCGATGTCAGGCCTTGCCTTCACGCTGTTTTGTCTCACAACAGCGACGATGCTCCTGCGCCCAGGCGAAATGGTCACGGCTCTGGCTCCGATCCCCTTTTATGAAGTCCTGATTCTGAGCACCCTGGCACTTGCTCATCAGGGAGTGATCCAGCAATTCAAGTTCGACTCGCTGAAACGCCAGCCAGTCGCGCTGTGCCTGGTCGGAGTCTTCATCGCGATCCCGGTCTCGCACCTGACGCACGCCTATCTTGGCGGAACGATCGAAAGCACGATCGAATTCACTAAAGCAGCGATGCTGTTTGTGCTTCTTGTCGTCGTCGTCGATCGATGGAGTCGCTTCGAACGGCTCGCACAGGTCGTCGCGGTGTGTGCCAGCTTCGTCGTGTTCCTCTGCGTGGTTGACTACATGGGATTCGTCGATTTTCCATTTATCAAGCATGCCGAAGAAAACTACGGCCAGCGAGCCGACGGCTACAGCAACCGGATTTCTCGAATGAACGGGACGGGAATCTTCTCCGACCCGAACGATATCTCTCTGCTCATCGTCGCGACGGGCATCATCTGCCTGTCGTTTCTGACGGACAAAGCTCGCGGAGCCACTCGATTCGCTTGGGCCATCCCGATCATCGTGTTGATCACCGGCTTGGCCTGCACTCGCTCGCGCGGCGGAATGCTGGCAGCCTGCGCGGCCGTCGGCATCATGCTGATGTTCCGCTACGGGAAGAAAGTCGCCATCGGACTCGGTGGCCTGGGACTGCTCGCACTACCCGTCGTCGCCGGACGACAGGCAAACATCGACCTGTCCGAAGGAACCGGCCACGACCGCATCCTTCTTTGGCGAGACGGCCTGGACGCGCTTCGCTCAAAGGACCTCTTCTTCGGAACCGGACAGGGCTCGTACGAAGACATTGCCGGACTGGTCGCTCACAACTCATACATCCACGCCTTCGTCGAACTCGGCCTTTTCGGCGGAACGTTCTTCTTCGGCATGTTCTTCTTTAGTGCCCTCGCCCTGTTCCGACTGAACACTCCCGACTGGCAGATTCTGAATCCCAAGCAGGCTCGCTTCCTGCCCTACATGGCGGCAATCGGAGCCGGCTACGCCGTCGGCCTGCTGTCGCTCTCTCGATGCTACACGGTTTCGACACTGTTGATCATCGCGCTGGGGACGGCTTTTCTGAACCTTGCCGGCTGGAATCTGAACCCTCGCCGACCGGTTCTGGTGTGGGACAAACCTCACATCACACAACTGCTGGGAGCCAGCGTGTGCATGTTTGTGGCCTGCAATATTTTCGTACGACTTGTTTCGTAGCTCATTCTTTGAATGTGATCTCAGTCAGTCTGAACGACTCATGAAATACAAACTCAAAGTAAACCTGCTCGCGAGCTGGGGCGACCACCTGGTCGGAATCCTCATCGGCCTGTTCCTGATGCCGTACGTCCTGACAACGGTTGGCGACGCTCAGTACGGACTGTGGTTATTCATCTGCTCGTTCGCTGGCTATTCCGGATTGTTGAACCTCGGCTTCGGCGAAACCGTCAGTCGATTCGTCGCGCATCATCACGCAAAAAACGAAATCACAAAGATCAACCAGGTTGTCTCCGTCATCGGCACCGTTTACCTCGGCATGAGCACCGTGCTGATCGGTCTGGCAGGACTTCTAGCCTGGCTGGCACCGTGGCTCTACGACTGGGGTACGACGTCGATCACCGAAGTCCGCTGGGTCATTGTTCTGCTGGGAGCAAACGTCGCGGTTGGAATGCTCGGCAGCGTCTTTGGCGGAGTGATCATCGGTCTGCAGAGAATCGATCTCGAACGAGGCTTCCGGACCATCTCTGGAATCGGTCGCCTGGTAATGACTGTGTTTCTCCTTCAAAGAGAACACGCACTGGTCACCCTCGCCACGATCTTCCTTTTGACCACCCTGATCGAAAACGTCGGTTACTTGACCGTCGTCTTCCGACAACTACCGGGCCTTCGCTTCGGGCGTCAGTACCTGAGCCGCGAAACCTTCAGAGAATGCTTCGGTTTCAGCATGTTCGCCTTGCTGGAGAATCTGGCCAGCCGATTGATCGACGCCACGGACACCATCGTCATCGGAGTCATGCTCGGAACGCGCTACATCATTCCGTACTTCGTTGCGCATCGCCTGATGACGGTCATCGTCCAACCGCTGCAGATGATCGGTTCAATCGTGATGCCTCGTGGAGCAGAACTTGGAGCCAACCAGCACGACGACAATCTACGAGTCCTCGTGCAAAAGGGGCTCGGAGTTTCATTCCTGCTGACAGCCGGCTTCTTTATCGGAGCCTGGTTCTTCGGCGGAGTCGTACTGGAAACATGGCTCGACCGCTCTTATGAGCAAAGCCATCTAATCCTGTTGATCCTCCTGGGAGCTCAGGTTGTCGCCACACCGATCCACGTCCTGCGAGGCGTTCTGTTTGGCATGGGGCATGTCAAAGTCCCAGCGTTGTTCTACTTCGTCGAAGCGATTTTGAATCTCGTTTTGACACTCATCCTGATCAAGCCGTTCGGCGTCGTCGGCGTCGCATTGGGCACAGCCATCCCAATCATTCTGGTCGAACTGTGCGTCATGCTGCCTTACGCCCTGTCCCTACTCCGGTTCGAAAAATCGCACTTCTTCCAGGGTGTGGTTATCCCGCAGGTACTGCCTCTGGCCGCTTTGTGGGGCTACTCGTTCGCCGTCGCGCTGACCTTCGTGATCTCTCCTTCGTGGATTCCAGTTCTGCTTGTCGCAGCCGGAGGAGGAGTCGTCCTTGGAGCGTCCTGGCTGGCCAGTAACCGCGCCACCAAGAAATGGCTGCCGGCATAGATCAAAACGTGGCGTCAGTTCCCCCCCCGCCGATCGGAACTGCCTCGCCGAATGCTCAACTTCGAAATCAAACGTAACGCCAATACGAGTCCGCCATGACTGCCACAACGCAAACACCGCTCAAGACGACTGCCCCAACATCCGCAGCACAGACGCTGTCTCTGGGGATGCGACCGTCAACTGACCGCGCCGAAGTTCTTCAACTCTGGACAGAACTCGAACAGCGCATCGGACATCTCGGACTCCCCTGCTGTGCCGACTGGACGGAAGCATGGCTCAACGCGTACGGCGACCAGGTTCCGCACAGTTTTCTGCTGGCACGTAACCCAGAAACGTCCACGCTGCAGGGAATCTGTCTGATCTGTGAAGGAGTTGGCCAGAAGGACGGTCCCCTCGGTATCAAAACTTTGCACGTTGGGCCAGCGGGTGAACCGGAAGCCGACTCGGTCTGCGTCGAGTACAACCGGCTCCTCGTTGCCCCAGAATTTGAAGGCGGTTTCACGAAGCTAATCGTCGAGTATCTGCAAAATCGATCCGGTTTCGATCAATGGAACATCGACGGAATCGCGACAGCGAAACTTGCCGCGTTTCATCAGCATGAATCTGACCTGCGGCTTCGCATCGAGCCTTCCTACGGCTTCGACTTCGCAAAAGCAAAAGCCGAGAAAACCACCGTTCTTTCGCAGTTCAAGAGTGCGACTCGACGAAAAGTAAAACGCAGTATGGAAGCGTGGGGTGATCTTTCGGTCGAATGGGCAGCCACGCTGAATGAGGCCGTTGACGCCTTCAACGAAATGGTCGACCTGCATCAGACTCGGTGGACATCGGTCGGCAAGCCTGGTTCGTACAGCAGCAAACGCTTCACCACGTTTCACGAAGATTTGCTCAGCAGGCTTGTGCCGCAAGGCCGCATGGCCTTTGTCCGAGTTCGATCTGGCGCTGACACAATTGGCATCGTCCAGCTATTCATCGAGCGTCGCCGTGCCCTGCTCTACCAATGCGGCTGGAGCGTTGGCGACAAGACTCGCAGTCCCGGCGTCGTCGTTGACTATCTCGCTATGGAAGAATGTTTGAAACAAGGCCTCGACGCCTACGACTTCCTGGCCTTTGCCACTCAGCACAAAAGAAGTCTCGCCAACATGAGCACCGACATCGTCTGGGCGACAAAGCGGCATCCGCGACTCAAATTCGTCGTCGTCGACCAGGCCCGCAAAGTCAGAAACTGGCTGCGCGAACGCAAGAACAAGCGAAACGAGAGTTCGAAATAGATAGACAAATCAAAGGGTGACACGGGTTGCTCGCAACCCGTGTCGCGCAGCGACAAGAGACACCGAACAAAAACGCAGACTTTATCACAACCACCTCTTGCGGCTTCGCCGCACAGGTTGCAAGCAACCTATGCCACCCGAAACGAACGCACATTTCACGATTTAAATTCATTTCAGCTTCTACCGGTTCACTGGGATTCCGACATGACCGACGCTCCGACCGAAATTATGCCCGTCCTGACTGCAGTTCCCGCCGCAAGTCCGGCTGAGTTGAAGATTGGCATTCACAAAATCGACGAGTCATTCCACCGGCATTTCGCCGCTGACTACTGGGCGTGGCGTGCCGTCTTCGAAAATGACAAGAACGGAAGGGTCACTCAGCACCCGGACCTTCTCTTGACCGAGTTGAGCTTCTCTCGCGACGCCGAACATCATCCACCGACGTTGATCACTTGCCAGCAGAAGAGCAAAACCGTCGGAGCTGCCGTTTTGATTCCCAAGTCGATCGCCGGCGAAAAGAAGTTCGGACCAGCCTGGGACCTGTGTGGCTATCGGCTGGCTGGTAACCGATTAATCGGCAGCGACGACTCGGAAGTGCAAAACCAACTGATGCATGGCATCAGCCAGCACATGACTGAATCCAAGGCAGACTTCCTTCTCGTCGAAGATGTCGAGACAACTGACCCGCTGCTGGCTCTCGTTGAAAACGACGCTCACGGTCTGCATGCCTTCAAGCCGGCCCCGTTTCAACATCGGCACATGATCGAGCTTCCAGAAACGCACGATGAATACTGGAAGAAGTTCAACTCAAAAACCCGCAGCACACTCCGCCGCAAGCTCAAGCAATTTGGCGACTGCCGACTCGAGCTGATCAACAAGCCGTTTCAAATCCCAGGCTTTCTTGAGAATGCTCAAGAAATATCCAAGCGGTCATGGCAGAGCGACCTGCTTGGGCTGCGAATTCAGAACGACGAATTCGAAACTCAAGTGTTTACGTTCCTCGCCACGCAAAACGCACTGCGAGCTTACCTGCTCTGGCAGGACGACACTCCGGTCAGCTTCTGCATCGGCACGCAGCACAACGGAATCTTTAACTACGAAGAAGTTGGCTACGACCGAGACTACTCGAAGAAATCGCCAGGCCAGGTCCTCGTGATCAAGATGCTCGAAGAAATGTACGAGCATGACCAGCCGGCACTCTTCGACTTCGGCGGCGGCGATGCGGAATACAAACGGCAGTTCGGAACTCGCATTTCGGAAAGCGGACACGTCTGGCTGCTGCGTCCCGGGATGCGATCAAAAATGATCGTCGGATACCTCTCCGGCCGCCGCGCGCTGAGCCAGACACTTCGAGGAACGCTCGCAAAGTTCGGCCTGCTCGACCGCGTTCGGAAACTATCTCGCCGCGGACTGAAGTAAGAACAGTTTTCGAACCACAAATGACCGGAACGATCCAATGGGACAATTTCGACAACTCGTCAAAAAGTCGATCGAAACAGCATTGCATGAGCAGGCGATGCTCTCGCGCGGCCGTCGCCTTCGTTCGAACGACGGCGCGGATCGGCCATCACGCTGTGCCATCAGTCTGACGTTTGACGATGGTCCACATCCCGAGTTCACCCCCAAATTACTCGACAACCTGGCGACCGTTGATATCAAAGGGACGTTTTTCATCGTCGGTGAGAAAGCAGAACAACATCCCGACATCGTCAAACGAATCGCCAACGAAGGCCACGAAATCGGCAATCACACCTGGACACATAGCGAGCCGCGACAAACGTCAACAAAAATGTTCCGTGACGAAGTTGCCAGAACCAACAAGTTGATCTTCGAGCTCACCGGTCAGGCTTGCAGGATCACCCGGCCTCCCAAGGGAGAACTCTCACCCGGCAAGATCCTGGCACTACTGAAACAGCGACAGACGATCGTCCTTTGGAATCAGGACACGAAGGATTACCGCATGGAATCGTGGTCGGATATGGAAATCTGGTGTCAGAACTTCACGCCAGAGCACGGTGACATCGTATTAATGCACGACAATCATCGCTTCGCCGTTACGGCCGCCGCACTGGCAGGCTCACTGCCGAATCTGTCGGACGTGAAGTTCTGCAGAGTTTCCGACTGGCTCAGAGACTCTCGGCAGAGCAACGCCAACAACCTGAATATCAGCGGGAGGCAGTCACCATGTTCTGGATAATCGTCGGCCTGACCGTAGCCGTACTTGCCATCGAAACCGCCGGAGTCGCTTACATCGTTCGTAAGAAGCATCTTGATCGCTGGCTGCCGAGCTACCTGTTCGGCATGAGTAGCTGTCCGCGGCTGAATCAACCGGATGTTCGGACGGACTCTTTGGAAAACTCTGACGACAACGAAGAAGTCGTGACAAGCGTCGCCGGACATCGCACCCCGTGGGAACGATTCGTCAATGAAGAGCCGCTGAATATCTTCATCGCGGTGTGCGACCACTTTGAACCCGACAACGGAAAGCCCGCTCACCACGTCGCCGACGCTCGGATGAATCGATGGTGCGCCGACTACCCGAAACTCTTTAGCAAGTTTGAAGACAGCAGCGGGCGGCATCCGCAACATTCATTCTTCTATCCTCAGGACGAGTACTTCGTCCCGGAATACCTCGACCAGTTGCGAGACCTTTGTGAAGCCGGTTTCGGCGATGTCGAGATTCACCTTCACCATGACGACGACACCGAAGACGGACTCCGCAAAAAACTGGAATCGTTCCGCGAAACTTTGTTCCACCGGCATGGGCTCCTTCGAAGAGACCCGGTCACTGGTGAAATTGTCTACGGATTCATCCACGGAAACTGGGCGTTGTGCAATTCTCGCCCGGACGGCCGCTGGTGCGGCGTCAATGACGAGTTGACGATCCTGCAAGAAACCGGTTGCTATGCCGATTTCACCATGCCGTCAGCTCCGGAGTTCACGCAGACGCACATCGTCAACAGCATCTACTACGCGAGCAGCGATGCAAAACGGCCGAAGTCGCATGACCGAGGAACCGCCGCAACACTCGGCGTCACCCCACCGCTGAATCAACTGATGATGGTGCAAGGGCCGCTGACGCTTGACTGGCAAAACCGAACTCGCGGGATCATGCCGCGTATCGAAAACGGAGACCTGCTGCATCGACGGCCGCCAACCATGCAGCGTCTCAAACAGTGGCTGCGCTGCGGAGTTCACGTCGGCGGCCGCCCGGACTGGTGCTTCATCAAACTGCACACTCACGGCTGCAAAGACGGCAACATCGACACACTTCTCGGCGAAGAAACTCAGCGTTTCCATCAGGCACTCGCTGACGAGTCACGGCAGAACACCAACTTCCGTTACCACTATGTAACGGCCTACGAAATGTCGCAACTCATCCATCAGGCAGAAAAGGGCACCGCCGTCCCGCAAAGTCAGCCCGCCGATGCGTTGGCCATTTCATAGTCCATACAAACTCGCCAGCAGTGTTACCTCATCCGAAGCTTCATTCGTCTTGGTCGCGTCTACACAGTTCACGATTTCAGGAACTCCAGTCATGGCGACAGTTTCTCCCTGGATAGATCGTTCAGCAGAGTCCGCTCCGGCTCGGCCACGATTTCAAAACCAGGAAGTCCAACGCCGCCGCTATAAATGGTGGACGTTTCTGGTGTCGTCCCTCAATTTGCAGGCAGTCGCCTGTCTTGTTGTTGTGTCTTTGCAGTTTTCAGAAAACTGGTGGCTGTCCGGAGCGTTGATCTACCTGCCGCAGACTCCGTTTCTGATCCCCTCAGTATGCCTGTTGGGTTGTTCGTTAATCTGGCACATGCGATCGGCGCTGCTCAACCTGACATCAATCGGCCTGATACTGGTCTGTCTTTGCGACGGTCGGTTTTCGATTAAACCATTCAACGAAATCACCGACTCTGGCCGCAACGTTCGACTGATCACGTGCAACGTTCAAAACTTCGAACCGAACTTCGGACAGGTGCTCCGTGAAGTCGCTCGATTCAAGCCGGACGTCCTGGTTCTACAGGAAGCCCGCCAGGTCCCAAAGATGCTGAAAGACTATCTGGAAGGCTGGAACTGGCAGCACCAGGCAGGCTTCATGGTCGGCTCGAAATGGCCACTCAGCGAAGGCAGCCTCTGCCACACCTCGCCGTATGACCGACCGACGGCGATGGCCGTTCAGGTCGAAACTCCCAGCGGACCACTCATGGTCGGCAACGTTCACCTGATGACTGCTCGGCGAGGGCTGACCGACCTCAGCGTGACGTCAATCCTTGACGGAAGCGGACCAGCGTCCGTCGATCACCACGCGTTTCTTCGAGACGAAGAAGCGAGACAGACTCAATCCTTCCTCGCGAACCTTCCTGAGAATTCGCCAACAATCATTGCGGGCGACTTCAACATGCCGACAACCAGCAGCATCTTCGACCATAGCTTTGGTGAGTACTCCAACGCGTTCGACGAAGCAGGCATTGGCTTTGGCTACACAGCTCCGTGCCGTCCAGTCCGATTCTGGCTACCGGAAGTTCCGTGGCTAAGAATCGATCACATCCTGGCGTCGAGCCAGCTTGAAACGCTGCTTTGCGAAGCTGGCGAATTCAGCGGTTCAGACCACCGTCTGGTCGCCGCCGTCCTGCAACTGCGAGACGAAAACGCCCCGCTTCCATAATCGGAACGCCCATTTTCGGAGTCAGGCCGCGTCGCGATCGCCGTTGGTGAACGATTCTCGCGACTGGATGATCGAACTGGCATCGAAGCGTTCGCCGAAGTAGCACTGCTGGGCGTCAGGATTGCTGAGCACCGTCTCGGCATCGCCGCTGACCAGTACCGTTCCCTGGAAGATGATGTAATTCCGGTCCGTGATTGTCAGAGTTTCCCGCTCGCGATGGTCGGTCAGCAGAATTGAAATCCCTTGCTGGCGCAGATCGGCGATGATGTCTTGGATACTGTGGATCGTTACCGGGTCGATGCCGGTGAACGGTTCGTCCAGCAGAATCAGTACCGGATCGGTAGCGAGACACCGAGCGATCTCCAATCGTCGTTTTTCACCACCGGACATCGTCGACGAAATCTGCTTGCGCTTACTCGTCAGACCAAACTGCTCAAGTAGTTTGTCGACCTTGTCATTGCGTTCGCCTTTGGAAAGCGGCAAGTATTCCAGCACGGCGTGAATGTTCTGCTCGACCGACAGCCGTGTAAAAATGCTGTGATCCTGCGGGAGGTACCCCATGCCGTTTCTGGCTCGGCGATACATCGGCCACTTCGTGACGTTGGTGTCTCGAAGATAAACCTTGCCCTCAGTTGGCGTGACCATTCCGCACGCCATACGAAATGTCGTCGTCTTCCCGGCACCGTTTGGTCCGAGCAGCCCGACAATCTCACCGGGCATGACATGAAAATCGACGCCGTCGACGGCTCGCTTGCCAGGGTAATCTTTCACCAGGCCGACACACTCAAGGAGCCGCTGCTCACCAACCTGAGTGCCTGCGTGAGACGACGTCACTGGCTCGAGGCCTGCGGCAAACTCGGCCTGTTCCGTTTCCGTTGTGTCCTGACTCATTTCGTCCTCCCTGACGAATCAATCATCTGCCGCGTCAACCGATTGTGGGACGCAGCGTTTGCAGCTTACCGGATTCGGTGCATCCGCGAGAAGTTCGGATAAAACGGTATGCGAAAATCCGGATACTCGGTCTTCCTGACGCCGCCGGTCGTCACTTCCTTGTGATAGTTTACCGTAAAGCCTTCTCCATCATTCATGAACGGAACGCCGTGCGGCCAGTAGATGTAGAATGCTCGTCCAACAAGAGCCGACCTGGGAACGGCGTGGCGATGTTTGGCTCCGCGAGCGTTCGGCCAGACGCGGCTGTCCTGACTTCGTGGCGAATTATCGCCCAGCATCATGTACTCGTCCGGGCCGAGTTCGAATCGGGCTTCTGGAGTGTTGTTCGAACCGCGAGCCCTCTTTGAGTAGAGCTCGTACCACTCGGCCGGATCGTGAAGCACTCTCCGCAGCGAGTACGGCTCGGGATGTTCATCATCGCCTGACCACGTGAATCGATCCGCATCCTCGTTGCTGATCTGGCTGGCCCGGTAATAGATGTCCCGCTCGATCAGCAGATTCGAAACCTTTGCTCCTGCATCTCGAACTGCAATGCCGACCGGAATCAAATCTTCATCCTGCGGGCTTGGTGTTTGAGACTCGTCCTCGACGTAGTTGGCTGCGTCGCCGAACTCGACCACGTCATCATTAATCCACAGACAGAGTCGGTTGTCTACGTTGGCAAATCGAAGCTCCCAATCGCCAGTTCCAACAAGATCCGACTTCGCCTCAGCGAGCAGTTCTTCACTTGCGCCAGACCCGGAATACCGATTCACAGAGACAAGCTTCGCATTGCCAGTCGAAACATCGATGCGGCACCGATAACAGTGCACGCCTTCGTTCAATTCAACGACGACCTCGGACTGATCGCCAGCTTCGGTGATCTCGACATCGCAAGTCAGCGTCAGATCAGCCACCCAATAGGCATCGTCTGTCGTCGCACCATGACCACCGGTGTAGGTGTTGTAGCCACAGAAGTCCGTAATGAGCTGCGGCCTCGGTCCCATCGATTCCGCATCGTCAAAGAAATACTCATCATTTGACGGTCGCAGCGGACCATCACTCGCGGCATCCCAATCGTCATTGGTTGGGATAATGTGGCGATACCTCAGCCACTTGAGTGAGTCAGCAGCACGAGCTTTCTCGATCGAGAAACTTCCGCCGGCAGTGTCCTCATCCCAGGTTGACGCCGCTTCCGTCCATCCGGCGACCGGGCCGAGCCCCAACTGATCTTTCTTTCCGGACTCAGTCGCCCCACCCGCTGAACGCTCCACCGCCGCCCATCGTTTCGGCCATCCTTTTTCATGGAGCGCCGCCGCCTGGAAATTGTTATCGAAGACGGGAATCTGAATCGCCTTCTGCCTCGATGGCGGCTTCCGCAGAACGGAACGTGTGCGATCTTCTTCGATGCGATAGACGTTGCCGCGTTTGATCACGAGCGTTTCATTCGGCAGCCCGACAAGCCGCTTAATGTAATTGGTGGTTGGCTTTTCCGGATACTTGAAGACCGGAACGTCCCACCGCTCAGGATCGCTGAACTCGTAGGGAAACTTGTTGACAAGAATCCGATCGCCCTTGAAGACAGCAGCATTCTGGACGTCATTCTCGAATCGGCAGTTCGGACAAATGGCCGTTTCAATCCGTTTGTTCGAACTGAAGTACCCAGTGTCATCATCAATTTCGTCGCTGGCTCCAATCAGAATGTGGTAGCCACACTGTTCACAGTCGGATTCTTTGTGCCGTCCGTAAAGAGTCGGCGCCATCGAGCCAGTTGGAATGACGAAGGCTTCTGCTTCGAATCCTCGGAACAAAAACGCCAGCACAAACGCGACGACGATCGACTCGACTGTTTCGCGAGTGCTGTCCTGCTTGATCGGATGCTTGCCCTTGCCCGCCGACTCCGTCTTGTTGTCAGCGCCGGACTTCTTCCCGGCTGCTTTCGTGGAGTCGTTTTTCTTCGGATCGGACTTCCGAGACGCACCGTCTTTTGATTTCGCCATGCTGCTTCTATCTGAGTTATTCTGTCAGCGAATACGTCTTTCAAGACTGACGCGTTCCTGCCTGAGATTTCAAACTAATAATCGACGTTCATCAACGCCGCCGGGATTGTCTTACCCGACGAAACTCTCTTCAGTTTCGCCCCGCGGCTATCGAATAGCCCTGATCTTTGAGAAGTCGGGAATCCGAATGTATTTGACGGTACTTCCAATTTTAATCCGCCCCGGCTGAGACGGCAGGTGAACAACCAGAGGCCGCCCCACCAACAAGTGGCGTGCAACCACCGGGTTCACCCAGCCTCGACTGTCGAGTGACACCGGACTGTTGTCTCCGAGGAAGAAAAACTCATCATCGCCGAGTTTAAGCGGTCGCTCTGTGGCATGCCGATGGTTTTCGGTTGTGTAATGAACATCGCGGTACAGTGTGACCGACTTGACCGTCACCGCCCCGTCCCGAGCACCAAACGCCACAGGGCTCAAACTCTCATTCGACGATTGTCTGCTCGGCACCCGCGTCTCACGAATGTCGCCGAGAGATTCAGCACGTCCGGCACTCACTCCGCCGGTCCATGCTGCTTGTTGAACGGCACCGTCCTCAAATTGGTCTTCGCTCGCCAACTCATCGCCGCGAAATGGTCGACGTTCTGACGCATGAAGAGTCGAATCTGACGCGTAACCCGCAACGGTGATTTTAGAGAGGTCACCTTTAGGAGACTCTGACCACGTTCCATTCGGGACGTCGCGAAGTTCATCGTCCAACGGCACAGCAGCCAGTTCAACACCGTTCACAGCGACAGTTGCCTGACGGTCAAACGACGACAACTCAAAATCCACGACTTCGTTGAACCAGTCACTCTTCAGTTCAACACGACGATCTGGCTTCTGGCCTTCGGTCAGTACTCGATCGGCTTCTCCAGCGGCTGATCCAACAATCCAGAGGTCCAGCGACTTTGCATCCGCATCGATGCGACAGATGATCTGCTTCTTGCGGCAACTCAGACGAGCGACGAATTCACCTGTCGGGGCTGCAGGTGTTTCAGCCGCCCCTGCTGATATCGGTTCGCCGTGGCCGCCGTCATTGCGAATGCCATTAACACTCGAAAAGTCCAACTGAACGGCCAGCATCAAATCGTTAACGCGGTACTGCTCAGAAACTCTTACCGGCTGGTTGTAGCCGTAGGTGTCAGAAATATTGCTCGGTCGAAGTGACTTAAGAGCTGACGGATCTCGTTGCGATGAGTAAGGCGAAAGCCGCGGCCAATGGAAGTATCGCACCCATGAAAGACTGCTCAGCCGCTGCGAACCTGGCTGCAACAAATGCCCATCTGCAGATGAACCGGGACGACGGCCGGCTGACTCACCGACCACACCGGTGTTGAAGGCAAAATCCGCGTCCGCAATTTTCCATTCCGGGTCGGTAAGCCATCGAGGAATCCAATTGACGCCGGTCGCCTGAAACTTCTGGTCAAAGACCGGAATCCGAATCGCGCGTTGCTCGGTCATCGTTTTGCGTTGAATTCGTCCGTCGATATAGACGTCTCCGTCGCGAACGTAGATCGTCTCACCCGGGAGCCCAACAACCCGCTTCACGTAGGCCTGATTCGGGTTGTTCGGATTCAGAAAGACGACGACTTCCCAGCGATTCGGATCGCCGAACAGGTACGCGTACTTGTTGACTAGTAATTGGTCGCCGTCGTTCCGAGGAACTTTTGTCAGATCGATCGCTCCCTGCCCGCAATTCGGACACGTCGCCAACTGTGAAGGCGCCATGCTCGGACGATCAAACGCCACTCCAAAAGCGAACTCGTATTTACAATCCGGGCAGACGACTTGTTTGTGGTACCCCAGCAGCGACGGAGCCATCGAGCCAGTCGAGATGATGTACCCTTCCAGCAGGAACGCTCGGAACACGATTACGGCGACCGCCAGGCAAGCAAGGGATTCGATCACCTGGCGAAAAACACCAGCCTCTTCCGGTTGCTGTTTCGCGGCTTGCTGAGTCTTGTCTGCCGCTTGTTCCACCGGTGCGGGCGTCACGGTCCAGTCCGATTTCCGCTCGGGAGCGAATTCGGCCGCGGTCGCGTACCAGGCTGGATGTTCGTTGGCGGCCATTCAGGTATTCGTATTCGCGAGCTTCCATTTTGGTGAGGCAGACGTTTCGACCAAAGCCGTGACAACTCGCCCCACACCGAAGCGGAAGTCTAACCACTGAAACGGTCATTCCGAAACGGCTGTCTGTAACTACGTGTGTTCTGCCGACCAGGTTGGCTCTGAGGCCCGACCTGCTGGCGCTGATCTCATCTTGACCCAAATCGCCGAATCCGCAGAATTCCCGCCAGCACCGCGTCGTCGGGTTCGTGCGCTCATGGAAGATCGCGCATGAATGAGCCGCTCAGCGGATTCTGCTACTAGATTCAAACGTTTTTCAGCATCTGGCGACATAATTGTCGTTCAGGATTCAGCGGACATGGAGGTCCGACCGGATGCCGCTATCGCTGCCTGATCTGCCCAGCCCTGTCAGTTTGCGACGGCTTTTGCCGGGTGCCAGCTTTGTTGGCTGTGGCGAAGTGATCGTCAACGATGCAACCGACGACAGCCGGCTGGTTACGGAAGATTCCGTCTTCGCAGCCATCTGCGGAACGACATTCGACGGGCGCGAATTTGCAACGGATGCTGTCACAAGCGGATGCTCCGCCGTACTGACTGACCGTCCTTTGCCAAACGTCACGGTCCCGCAGTGCATCGTCCCGAACGTCAGAGCCGCTTACTCAAAAATCTGCAACGCAGTCAGCGGGAAGCCGACTTCGAGACTTCAGATCGCAGGGGTCACCGGCACCAACGGAAAAACGACTACGGCCTGGATGCTTCGTTCAATTCTCGACGCTTCGGATCGAAAATGCGGCCTGCTGGGAACCATCGAATACTCGGACGGCAACGTAACGTCGCCCGCCAGCCTGACCACTCCCGGCCCACGGAGCGTCTTTCAGTGGTTTCGCCGCATGGTCGAAAACGGCTGTCGCCACGCGGCCATCGAACTATCCAGCCACGCCCTCTCACAGGACCGCATCGCCGGCACGCCGCTCGCAGCGGCCATCATTACCAACGTCACGCAGGACCATTTCGATTATCACTCCGACTTCGAAACATACCTTGCCGCCAAGTCAAAAATCCTCGACTACGTCGTGAAGGACGGCATCGTCGCCATTAACCTGGACGACCCCGGCAGCGCCGAACTTTGCGACACAGCCACAGCAGCCGGCCACCGAGTCGTATCGTTTGCGATCACGCAGTCCGCCGATGTCAATGCAGAGATCCTTGACGAGAACGCAAACGGCAGCCGATTCCGTCTTTCGACAACAGGCCTCGCGCCCGCGGCAACCCCGAGCGAAGTCGAAATCACGATCGCCCTGCCCGGTCGACACAACATTCTCAATTGTCTGGGCGCGGCAGCAGCGGCACTCCACATGGGTGCGACACTGGCCGACGTCCAATCAGGCCTCGAAAATCTGGCGATCGTGCCAGGCCGCCTTGAACCGATCGATTGCGGACAGGAATTCCCCGTCTTCATCGACTACGCCCACACAGACGACGCGCTACGCCGCGTCGTCGACAGTCTGAAGTCACTAACGACCGGCCGAGTTTTCTGCGTGTTCGGGGCCGGCGGAGACCGTGACCGTTCCAAGCGACCGTTGCTGGGCGAAGCCGCCTCACACGCCGACTTTGCGATCGTCACCAGCGACAACCCTCGCACTGAAGAACCGCTAGGCATCATCGAAGAAATCGTCGCTGGTTTCCCGCACGGCTACGCCAGTTTTCAGGTCGAACCCGACCGTCGTCGAGCCATCGAATTCGCGATTGCAGAAGCTCAGCCTGGCGACTGCGTTCTGATCGGCGGCAAAGGGCACGAGTCTGACCAGCTTGTCGGCACTGACCGCCTGCCATTCGACGATCGACTGGTTGCCCGAGAAATCCTCGCACGCCGACAGTCGACCTTTGAACTAGAACAATCGACGACAGCCAAAACCGCAACGACGACTTCCCAGTAACGACGACTCGAGCTGCTCATGGAATTTTCACTCAACCAAATCGCGAAAGCCACCGGCGGCAAGATCGTCAGCGCTGACGGTCCGAACGACCAGCCGCTGCGTATCGTGACTGATTCGCGAGAAGCAACTCCCGATAGCGTTTTCTGGGCACTGCACGGCACTACTCACGATGGACACGAATTTGTCGACGCCGCCTTCGCCAATGGAGCGGCCGCCTGCGTCGTCAATTCAGCATGGACCTCGCAGCAGCATGGCGAGAACTCCGGATCGCTGATTGAAGTTTCAGACACACTGCAGGCACTGGCTGACCTTGCTGCCTGGAACCGTCAACGCTGGCCGGTCCGAGTCATTGGCATCACGGGCAGTTTTGGCAAGACGACCACCCGGGAAATGCTCCATGCCGTGCTGTCCCAGAAGTTCAAAACGCTTCGCAGTCCGAAGAATTTTAACAATCAATTCGGAGTGCCGCTGACTCTGCTGCAACTCGGCTCGCATCACGAAGTCGCCGTTGTTGAGCTTGGTGCTTCTGCCTGTGGAGAGATTCGCAGACTCGCAGAGATCGCTCAGCCCGACACCGGAATCATCACCGGAACCGGCTTCGCCCACGCCGCACAATTCGGCGGTCACAAGGCCGTGATTAGAGCAAAGGGTGAACTCGCCGAAGCCATTCCCGGCCGAGGTCTGCTCCTGCTTTGCGGCGACGAAGACAGCACCGAAACACACGCCGACCGAGCCGTCTGTCGCGTCATTCGAGTCGGAACTGCGGCGAGCAAAGAATCAGTCAACGATCTGATTGCCACCAAAGTCGTTCAGACTGGTGAACAACTTCACGTCACGATTGCCGAGTCCGTTTTCAAAGTCACGGCGTCTGGCAGGCACTTCGCCCGGTCTGTTTTGTTCGCCGTCGCCGTCAGTCGCGACCTCGGTATGACCGACAAGGAAATTCAACTCGGCCTGAACAGCTTCGTTCCCGTCGCCGGTCGCTGCGAAATCCGCCAGCTTCCAACCTGCACCGTCATCGACGACTGCTACAACTCCAGCCCCGAAGCCATGCAGGCTGCCATCGCCGTACTGGCCGGTCGAGAAACTTCCGAGCAACGAATTCTGATCACTGGCGACATGCTGCTACTCGGCGAGCACGCTGCAGACTGTCATCGCGACGTCGGAATCACCGCTGCAGCATCGGGCATCGATCATATCTTCGCACTCGGTCGTTCCGCCGAAGACGTGGTAGCGGGTGCGGTCGAAGCTGGTTTCGATCCGGAACGCGCAACGGCACACGTCAAGCTCGATGAACTGCTGGACCAACTCAAAACGGTCTTGTCGGACGACGACGTCATCCTTGTGAAAGGCTCCCGCGCCACTCACATGGAACGGGTCGTCGAGTGGCTGGAAACTCAATCGACGTCTTCCAAAACGGCATCGACAAACCACGATCAAAGAGACAAACGGGAGACTTCTACAGAATCAATTTGAACTTCGAGATCTGCTGCATGCAGAGGATTTGCGGGAATCACTATGCAGCGACCGGCGCTGTCGGAAGTGAGCATTCGGTTTCTGGAATCAGACGATCAGCTGGGTCCGATCGTCTCCAGAATCCGCTCTGCAGTGGATCTCAACCCGGGCGCTGAGGCTCCCCTCAGCGCCCGGTGTTATTTTTAGAGTCGAGAGTTAAGAGACCGGAGTCGAGAAATTTGACGCCGGTACTCTGAACCCGATTCCTTGCCTCTCAACTCTGGACTCTCAGCTTTCCCACATGCTCATCTGGCTGCTGAACCATTTTGAATCGCTCCGGCGACAGTTCGAGATCCTCTCGTCAGGGGACTCGCACGTTGCACTCACGGCGAGAATCGCTCTCGCCAGTGTGATGTCGTTTTTACTGGCGTTGGTGCTCGGCCCAATCGTTATCAAGTGGTTGAAGAGCCGCTTCCAGGAAAAGATCGTCAGTGCGTCCGAGAAGCTGAACGAACTGCACGCCGAAAAGCAGTCGACCCCCACAATGGGCGGGCTTTTCGTTTCCGCATCGATTGTTCTGGCAGCGTTGATCTGCGGAGACCTCAGCAGTCCGTACACGCTGTGCGGCATCGGTGTCGTGACAGCCTTTTGCTCGCTGGGAGCGTGGGACGACTGGATCAAACTCAGCACCGACCGCAACGGCCTGAGCGTCAAACAGAAGTTCGCCATTCAGTTGCTGCTCGGAATGTTCTTCGCCGCCGCGATGTACTTCACTCTGCAAGATCGCCCGGATGGTCTTTCCATTGTCTTTCCGATCGGCGGAGCAAGCTGGTATCTCGGAAGCGGATTCATCGCCTGGGCCGTGATCGTGCTTGTTGGAAGTTCCAACGGAGTCAATCTGACGGACGGGCTCGACGGCCTGGCCAGCGGCTGCATGATCTTTGCTGGCGGCGCATTCACGGCACTCACCTACCTGGCCGGTCACAAAGAAATGGCCGACTACCTGGCGATCCCCTACATCGCCGGCTGTGGTGAACTCAGCGTCGTCATGGGCGCAATGGTCGGCGCGATGTTGGGGTTCCTCTGGTTCAACTGCTACCCCGCTCAGGTCTTCATGGGCGACGCTGGTTCGCTGCCGATGGGAGCGTTACTCGGTCTGGGAGCCCTCGCCTGCCGCCAGGAAATCCTGCTGGTTCTGGTCGGCGGCGTGTTCGTCATCGAGACACTGAGCGTCATCGCGCAGGTCGGCTGGTTCAAAATGACCGGCAGCCGCCTGATCGCCTGCAGCCCGCTCCACAACCATTACCTCTTCAAAGGTCACCACGAAATCAAAATCGTGGTCCGCTTCTGGATCGGCTCCGCCCTCCTGGCCCTCATCGCCGTCGCCAGCCTGAAGATCCGCTGAAGCGAAACAGGGCACGATTACTCGCAGCGGAGGGCGGTCATTGGGTCGACCTGCATGGCTCGTCGGGCGGGGATGATCGAGGCGCATGATTGCGACCGTTAGAAGTAGCAATGCGATGCCGATGAAGAGGGCGGGATCGGCGGTCGGAGTTTCGTAGAGCTGGCTCTGGATGACGCGGGTGAGACTCCAAGCTGTGGCGAGGCCGATGGAGACGCCGATCAGAGTGAGTTTCAGACTGTGTGCGACGATTTGTTTCATCACGTCGCGTGGCTGTGCTCCCAGTGCCATACGAATGCCGATTTCTCGGATGCGGCTGGTGACCCACCAGGAAACGACTCCGTAGATTCCTAAAGCTGCCAGGACGAGTGCGACGGCAGCGAAGATTCCCAGCAGCGTCATCTGGAATTTTGAATTGGCGACGGAGCCTTCGAAGACGCTCTCGATCGTGCGAATGTTGCTGATTGGTTGATCGTGGGTCACGCTGAAGACTTGCTCGCGGAGTGGTTCCGCGAGCGACAGTGGATCATCGTTAGTTCGGATGACCAGGTGCAGAACCGTCGTTCCGCCAGGCCACATCTGCCCAAAGGGGAAATAGATGGTTGCGGGACCGGGCTGGTCGATCAGCAGACTTCGCGTGTCGCCGACCACGCCGACGATCTCCTGGAAACGCCAGAAGCTCGTGAGCGAATGACCGACGCCGATTTTCTTCCCGACCGGATCTGATCCATCCGGCCACAACCGCAATGCCAGTTTCTGATTGATGATCGCGACGGGCGGGTTGTCTCGATTGTCCCACTCGTTGAACGGCCGCCCGCTCAACAAAGGAATCTGCATCGTCTGGAAATAGTTCGGCGTGACGGGTTCTAAATCCGACGTTGCCAGTGGCGTTCCCGGCGCAGCGTGCTGCTGGTCTTCTCGGATGACGATGCGTGTCCAGCGACCGGGTCTGTCCAGCGGCAACTCATGAACGCCGCACGCGGAGACGACGCCAGGTATTTTCTCAACTCGATTCAGCAATCGCCGGGTTACTTCGTCGCGATCTACCATGCCCTCGAAGGAATAGTTTGTGAATTCGACAGTTCCGGTTAACAGTTGCCGCGGTTCGAAACCCGGATCAACGTTCAGCAGTCGAGCGAAACTTTGAATCATCAGCACGGCCGCGATAAGCAGAACCAGCGCGGCCGCCACCTGTCCGCAGACAAGGACATGAAGAACTCGTTGCCCCGCTCGGCCTCGCGACGAACCTCGGCCGGTCGCGTTTAATGATTCGACAAGGTTCTGCTTCCAGGCGTGGAGCATCGGAGCCAGCCCGAACAGAATTCCGGTCAGCAGCGTGACGCCGATCGCCACTGCCAGCACAACGCCATCAATCGGCACGTCGGGGACAGGTCCCGATTGGACAAGATTGGCATGACTTTCGGCACTCCGCATTTCGGGGATCAACGTCGCCAGAGCGTCCACACCCCACACGGCCAGCACGATGCCCAGCACACCGCTGATCGCTGCCAGCAACGAGCTCTCGGTGAGCAGTTGCCGCATGACTCGTCCACGCCCCGCGCCGTTCGCAGAGCGATTTCCCTTTCGCGAGTTGCGGCGCGAGCGAGCAGCAAATTCGCGACGTTCGCACACGCGATCAGCAACACGGCCGCGACGGCTCCAGTCAGTATCCAAAGTGCGGTCTTCAGGTCACCACTAATTTCATCACTGAGTGGAATGACGTCGACTTCCGATCCAAACCACGCATCGGGAAACCGTTCGACAAGGCGAGCCGAAATCGTTGATAAGTCCGCGCTGGCCTGTTCTGCAGTGACTCCAGGTTTCAACCGCGCGAAGACCAGCAGGTCGTGACCTTTTCCGTCCAGCTTCCGTCCGAGATCCACTGGCTTCGGTGGCGGCCTGAAGACTCCGCCAGGCAACCAGATTTGACAGGAAGAGGGAAACTCAAAGCCGCGAGGCATCACGCCAATGACTCGGTACGGTCGTCGTTCTTTGTGATTCTGCAGGGTGATCGTTTTGCCGATGACATCCGAATCGCCACCGAACGACAGCTGCCAGAAGTGGTGGCTGATCACCACCATCGGGTCGGGATCGCGGACGTCTTCTTCCGGCACGAACGTCCGACCGAGGATCGGTTCAACGCCGAACACTCGAAAGAAGTCAGAAGGAACGTAGCGGCCCTGGATGGTCTCCATCGTTCCGTTTTCGACCAGACGGAACTTCCGCGTCATGTACGAGAAATTCCAAATGTACGTCATGTCGGAACAGACATTGTTCTGCTCCTTCCAGTACGCGTAGAGCTGCCGGTTGACGGCGTCTCGCTCGCTGCCGTGTTTCGGCCCGCGTTCCCACAGAACGACCAGCCGATCGGGCTCGTGGAACGGCAACGGCTGTAGCACCACCGCTTTGAAGACACTGAAGATCGCCGTCGTCGCTCCAATTCCCAGCGCAAGCGTCAGCACAGCCACGGCCGTAAAGCCAGGACTCTTTCTGAGCATTCGCAGGCCGAAACGAAGATCCTGCCACATGGTTCTGGTCCGTCGCCGTTGTTGTCGATCGGGAACGTCGCTCTTGACTGTAACGAATCTGCGTTACAGGGCAGCCGGTCGTACGGAACATCGAACATCGAACAAGGAACAAGGAACAAGGAACAAGGAACAAGGAACAAGGAATGGTGAAATCTGAAGTTGGCAGTATGTACTTCGACCTTCGACATTCCTTGTTCGATATTGGATATTCAATGCTTGATGCAACGCAAAAAGGCCACTGCGTTGATGCAGTGGCCTTTTTGAGTTGGGTCCCGGCTGAACGATATGCTTGCCTGACCTGCGATGTTCTTTGTTCATAGCCCTCTCCGGCCCTGAGAGGCCGACTCTCCCGGCGGGAGAGTGAAGCTGGCTCCGTTTACCAGACGGGTCCTGGAATTGTCACGTTGAAGCTTGGCTGACCGGCATAGTACCAGGGTCGGCGATAGCTGTAGTACGGTAGCGGACGTGGCCCATTTCTCCGCGAGCGTTGAACATTGGTCCTGACGCACCGGTGTAGGCTCCGCTGAACGCGTTGATCGCGACTGGTTGAATGGGGACGACGGGAACAGCCGGGACGGACGCTACTGGAACGTACGGAGTGGCAGGTGCCTGGTATGGCTGCTGGTAGTAGTAATAGTAGTAGCTCGGCGTGTAGACCTGAGTGTTCTGCGGAATCATCGGAGCCGGTTGACTGACGATGTTCGTGACCTGGTAAGGTGCTGGTGCGACTGGGACGTGTGTCGTCGTCATCGCGTAAGTCGGCTGGGGAGATATCGCCGTGATGTTACCTGCCGTCGGCGGAATGGCTCGCGGCTGAGTCACCATCGTCGGAGCACCGGCCATTCCGGGCGTCACTGAAGCGGGAGCGGCAGGAACGTACTGAACCGTGAAGGTCTTCGTGCCGGGAGCGAGCACCGGGCCAACTGGTCGGCCGGCGGCCGGAGTCGTCACGATTCTTTGCGTCGGAACCGTGTAAGGAGCAGCAACCGGAGCTGGTAGCGGCGCCGGAAACTGAGCTGATGCCTGAGCAGACCAGCCTGCAGCCGCTGCCAGTGCGGCCATCGTCAAAAAGTTGCGGTACATCGAAGGTCCCCTCAGTTTGAGTCGCCGAATATCGACCAGGATATGTCGAATTCGAATAGGTTGAGCCAGCCGGAATCGACTGACAGGAGGTGGGCAATGCCAGATTCTCGGAGCCACTTCCAGCACAGAATTGGTGCCGGAATCTCCGCCGCTGAGCACTCGTGGCCGTCTCCGTGATTGGCCGTCTGATCGAGGGGAAGATCAGCCCGCCTCACCAATTGACCGGACATCCGGCACAAAACAGGTAAAACAGGAAGAGTACAGAAGCATGATCGAGTATATCTGGGCGTCACCCTGGCTTAAGCGGACCTCCCGCGTTCCGTGAAGTTTGCAGGATTTGGCCACGAGACTTTGACGAAGATAATGATTGATTCTGCAGAACCAGTTCTGTCGGTTCGCGCGGCATGGATGCTTCGCGAAACAATCAGAGCCTCTGCCGATCGCCCGACAGTTTGTCTCGGAGTTTCGACGCGGAACAACGACACGTCAGGGGCGAATTACTGATTCATCCGTTCGTTCATGACACACCGATCCTGGCCGGGGCAATTGCTTTGGTCAGTTCGAGGCTACAGAACGACAGATCATTGCATTCGAAGTTTGCGCACGCTGATCGGGCACCTTGTTTTGAGGTTTGCCTGAAAACTCCACGGAGGGGGTTCTCATGTTGAGTGGATGGCTTTTAGCTCTAACCGTCGCGGCAAGTCCCGGACAATGCGGCCCGGGTGGATGCGGAATGGGCGGCGGAATGGCATTTTCGCCAGGCATGGCTTCCGGATCGTTCGTTGCTGGCCAGGGCGGATTCTCAAATCCGTACGATTCGGTTTCAGCCGGCGGTGGCGGAGGTGGCGATCAGCTCTACCCATTCGACTCTCCGGAACCGTGGCTACATGGTCACTTTCAGAGAATTCCCGCGCATGGTGGGTACTCGTCCTTCCGCCCGCACAACTACAAGCACGTGCTGGCTCAAATGGAAGTTGCCAGTCGTTGGGGCATGAGCCCGAACATGCCGTACTCCCACCAGTGGTATCATAAGTGGAAGCAGCGATCGGGCATGCACCCAAACTTCGGAATGGGAGGCTCGGCGAGTCTCGATCCACCATCCTACGGCAACTACGCTCAGAACCAGTCGCCCATGATGGCTCCTGAGCCGCAGAACTCGCCCGCAGTTTCACCGGCGTCAAACCGAAGCCAGTTGTCGCCGCTCCAACAAGCGGCGGCTTTCCAACGAGGGTACACCGACTCCGCAATTCCCGGCATCACCACGCCGTATTACCAACGAACGATTTCACAGCCAGCCCCGTCGCAGGTCGAAGCAATCTCGCCCGAGTACCTCGAGCGGATGGATCAGCTTCAGAAGCAACTCGAAGAACAGACTTTCCAGATGCAGTTAATGCAGCAGCAGATGCAGTCTCAGGACAAATCGCAACTGCAACCGTGGCAGCAGCCCAACCATCTGAAATTCCAGGAACAGCAGACAAGCCAGAAACCTGAAGAGCCGCGTCAGTTGCAGCAGTTCACTGCCGCACCAGCCACTCCGGCCGTACCGGCTCAAGGTTATCAGGAACTGGCCGCTCCGGGAGCATTCGCTCAACCGGGTTACGGACAACCGGCTCAGCCCGCAGTCGCACCGCAAGGTTATGGACAGGCCGCTCCGATTCAACAGGCCTACCCGCAGCCTCAGCCGATGTATCAGCCAGCCGCGCCGCAGTACCAGAACTCACCGCTGCAGAGTGCTCCACTTCAGAACGCTCCACAGAACTACGGAATTCAACCGGCTTACCCTCAGCCAGGTCCTGCCGCCGCACCAATGAATCCAATCATGACCGTTCCGCAAGGACCGATCATGCAGGTGCCTCAGGGACAGGCTTACTTCTCAGCACCGCAGAACGCCGCTCCGGGATACGCCATGCCGTCGCAGCAGCCGATCGCCGGCACGCACGCCGTCTGGCAACAGAATGCTGGCCAGCCAATCGGTCCGCAGTACGCAGGACAGTTCGGAGCCCCACAGCAACAGCTCGTTCCGCAAACGCAACTGGTTCCTCAGCAGCCGCAGTTGCAGCAGCTTCAGTACGCTCAACCAGGAGCGTATCCGCAGCCAGGCTACCAGCCGATCGCAGCTCCGCAGGGCCGCTTCTACCAGTAGGGGAAGCGAAAAGGCAGCGGACAGGATTACAAAACGCAGGCTTCTCATTTGAGGAGTCTGCGTTCTTCGTTTTCTCAGACAGTCAATGAGCCGTGCCTCAACTAACCGTCCGACCATCCGGCTGTCCGATCGAAATCGTCGCCCACCGCGGTGCGTCGATCGAAGCTCCTGAGAACACACTGGCGGCCGTAGAGCTTGCCTGGCAACTCGGAGCCGACGCCGTAGAGATCGACGTTCAGCTAACCAGAGACGGGCAGCTCGCGGTCATCCACGACTCGACGCTGGAACGCACAGCCGGCATCGATCAACGAGTCCGGGACGTGGACATGTCGGAGCTTCGAAAGATCGACGTGGGTTCATGGAAGGGCGATGCGTGGAGAAACGAATCCGTGTCTGACCTCTCACAGATTCTCGCATCCATTCCCACCGGACACAGGCTCTTCGTCGAACTGAAAGGCGGCGACGACACCGCCAATCACGAAGAAATTCTCGCCGCCCTGAAATGTGACCTCTCCGTGCTGAGCAGCACTCCGGACTCGGTCGTTCTGATCAGCTTCTACCCTGCCCTGCTCCGTCTCGTGAAACAATCGCTGCCGAAATTCGACGCCTTCCTTGTTGTCCAGCAAAAGCCCGACACTTCGTCATCAGTCAGCGAAGAATCAACCGCCGACACGTGGTCTCCAACAATCGACGAGATCATCAACGTCGCCGTTTCATCCGGCTTCGACGGAGTCGACCTCTCAAACACAGCCGCAATCTCAAACAACGCCGTTGAGACAATTCACCAGGCAAACCTGGCGTCATGTGCGTGGACCGTAAACTCGGTCGTCGACGCCCGACGGCTGACCAACGTCGGAGTCGGCAGCCTGACCACCGACGACCCGCGAACAATGCTCGCTGCACTTAAAAACTGAGACACAGCGGCAGATCAGTTGTCCTTCTGACGTCACTCCTGCAACGATTCGCGAAGCGTTGGCACGACTTCCGAATCTGCGACCAGGAGCAAAGCGATGCTGAACTCAGAAGCGACAACTTCCCGACGGACGTTTCTTTCCAGCAGCCTTGCCGTCACGGGAGCGACGATCGGCCTCGGAGCGCTGCCGGCACACGCTCAGAAAACTGGCAACGCTAAAGATTCAGTGACGGTGCTCAACCCGCGTAACCGCGTCCCGCTTTCGTTCATTATCGACGACTCGACCTGCCTGGTGAACATGGGGCACTTCTGCATGCCTCAGTTCGCGGAATGCTATCCCAGCCGCAAGGACTACCAGAAACCGTGGAAGACCTGGCCGCGAGAAATCCCCGACTCGTTCGTGCGTGAGTTCGGCGAGTGGTGCGCGGAACACGGCGTCAAAGGGAAATACAGCATCGTGCCCAACCCGGCCTGCGTCGGGTGGATGGATCGTGAAATCCCTGGCTGGTCACGACGAGAACTGCTCGACAGTCTGAAACTCGTGCGCGAGTTGATGGTTCCTAACTGGGACATCCATCCCGAAATGATCACTCACACGCGAGTCATCGATCTGAAAACCGGCCGACCGATCAACGAGATCAGCCCGGCCACGATGGAGAACTCTTACCCGAGAGAAAAGAAAAGCGTCGACGAGCTGGCCGCGTACCTCGCCTACTCACTTCGCATTCTGAAAAACTGCGACCTGCCGTGCGAAGGCGTCACGACTCCCGGCGGTTTTGGAAACCTTGTGAAGCCAGAACTTTCGCTGGCCGTCCACGACGCCGTCCGAGACGTTTACGGCACCGAACTTCCCCACTATTTCAAATACGTCATCGGCAGCGACGAAAACACAAAGCCGAAACTGGAACACGTGCGAGGCCTCGACACGAACGACCCGAAAGTCACCGTCAACGTACCGGCCGGAACCGGAGACTGGTTCGGTGGCTGGGACGGCGACCGAGAATCCGAGCCCGATCGTTACGCGACCGAAGACGCCACTTCCGGACGCATGGTCGAGATGATCGAAAACGGCGAACCAGCCGTCATGCTCTGCCACTGGCCCGGCATGTACACTCAGGGAACGAAGGCTGGCTTCCGTGCGTTCCAACAAGTCGTCACCTCTCTGGCCGCTCGCTACCGAAACAAAACCGTCTGGATGAAAGTCAGCCAGATCGGCCGCTACTACGCCGCAGCGGAACTGACACAAATCACCGCGACGCCCGACGGATTGACTCTCAAGGCACCGTTCGGAACTTCAGGTTTCACATTGAGAATCGCAAAACCGGGCGTCGGAAAACCAATCGTCCGAGCGGCGACCGGCGAATCCCAGACGCTCGACGAAGTCCGATCGGTCACTGACGTCGACTCCGGCAAATGGTTGAAAGAGAAAGCTTCGCAAGTCCTGTGCTTCGACCTGCCCAAAGGCACGACGAAGATCAGTTGGACCACTTAGGACGTGTTGAGAACAACGACAAACGTAACCCAGTTGTGGCGAGCGACGCGAACTTTTGAAACGGTCCCGACACAACTCGGGGTGAGGCACTTGTGATGCAATCGGGTCAGAATACGACACCACACTGCCAGCACTCACCGCTCCCGTGAGGGAAAAAGAATGCTCCGCAATTCGGGCATGGCTCGGATTGCCCGTCTGGTTTGTACGGTTCCCATCCCATGCGCAAGTTGTATATCGCATTTGCCTCTTCCCAAGTCACGGCCTCGATCCGAAATTTGAATTCTTCAGTGTCTGGTTGTGGTGTCCCATCGACGAATCGCGGACGATCATCGCCTTCGACAATGGATGAGCAATTGCCGTCTTTATTTCCCCAGACAGTGAAGACTCGCATTTGTTGCATAACTTCCCTTTCTTCAGGCTGGCTGCAGCGCAAAGGCACGGTGGCCCAATGAAACGCAGCGATTTTGCGCCATTTCTCTGAAATGACATACCTGGTCTTGTGATGCTTGGCTCGTAGTCCCGAAGCCCATCCCCTGCTAACATCCGCGCCGCGATTTTGAAATCGTCAGAAATACCGCAGAAACGATCGCCCATTCAACGACGAGGAGCAGCCCACGATGGCTGAACTGACATACAAGGACGCCGGAGTCGATCTCGACCTTTACGAGCAGGCGATGGCCAAACTGCCGGGGCTGATGCAGAAAACGCACACCCCGCGAGTCATGCCGATGCCCGGTGGATTTGCCGGCCTGTTTCAGCTCGGCACGAACACGAGGCTGTTCAAAAATAACTACAGCGACCCGGTTCTGGTCTCCGGGACCGACGGCGTCGGCACGAAACTGAAAGTCGCCATCGCGGCCGGGAAATTCGACACCGTCGGCATCGACCTGGTCGGCATGTGCGTCAACGATTGCCTGTGCATCGGAGCCGAACCGCTCTTCTTTCTCGACTATCTGGCTCTCGGAAAAGACGACCCCACACTGATCGCTCAACTTGTCGAAGGAGTCAGCTCGGCCTGCTGTGACACTGGTATGGCGTTACTCGGCGGCGAAACGGCGATCATGCCGGACGTCTACCAGGAAGGTGACTTCGACATGGCCGGCTTCTCCGTCGGAGTTGTCGAGAAAGACCAGATTATCGACGGTACGCAGGCCATCAAACCCGGAGACGTCATCGTCGGACTCGGAGCCAGCGGCTTCCACTCAAACGGCTACAGCCTGGTGCGAAAAGTCGTCACCGACGTGGCGGGACTTTCCTACGACGACCACGTCGCCGACTTGAATCAAACAGTCGCCGAGATCCTGCTTGAACCAACTCGGCTTTATGTTTCGTCGGTCATGAGCATTCTCGAAGATTCGAATCTGCGACCGTCCGTCCACGGCCTGGCACACATCACCGGCGGCGGCCTGCCAGACAACATCGAACGCATCCTGCCTGAAACCTGCGCCGCCGACATCGACACATCGGCTTGGACACGACCAGCGTCTTTCGAATGGCTGCAGAGTCTCGGCGGAGTCGCTCAGGAAGAAATGTACAAAGTCTTCAACATGGGCATCGGCTTCACAATTATCTGTGAGCCATCAATCGCCGACGAAGTCTGCCGCAAGATTGCCGAACACGACATCGCCGCGTCGGTCATCGGCGAAATCAAAGAAGCCCCAAGAACGGTCACGCTCAACCACGCAAGTTAAGTATGGCTGAGACAATCCGAGCTTCAGCGGCTTACAAAACCTTGGCCCGCAAAACCATTGCTCTGATGACTCGTCAGACATCGGCGCTGTGAACGAAAAAACGCCCCCCAAGTCCCCATCTGAAAGGGATTGCGAGGCGTTCTTCGTTTGGAGCGGAGAGAGGGGGATTTGAACCCCCGGTACCTTGCGGCACACAGCATTTCCAGTGCTGCACAATCGGCCACTCTGTCATCTCTCCGAAGCTCGATAGTTTGCCCTCGTGGCCGAGCCGGCAGTCACGCTGCCAAGGCAAACCTGTTTTCGCACGCTGAAAGTCAGTTTCCGGTTCGAAACTGACATTCAATTGGTCCAATTCATCAAATTAATTCGGCAGGAGCATCGCTCCTGCTCAAACTAATTAGAATGGATCAATTACTCAGCGGTTGCAGCTTCTTTTCGCTGAGCACATTCCGCTTCACGAGCTGCGACGGCGTCTACCGCAACCATCCGTGTGCGGATCTGTCGACATTCTGCATCCAGATTTCTCCAGATGGAGTCGCGTTTTCGGTCGGCTTCGCCAACTTTTTTCTCATCGAGAACAGCGACGTAGGTCGCGAGCTTTTCCCGAGCGATAGTAAGTTGTCGGTCGAGTGAATCCTGTGTCTGTCCCATGATCGCAAAACCCTGTTCATCGGCGGGCCAATTCAGGCCCTTTCAATCTCTTCTGAATTTGTACATTTCAACCTTCAGCAGGCCGAAGGATCGGGCATTGTGGCGATCTGTGACGCGTTGATCAATGGGGCGCGTCGGAAATCGTTCACTTAGCGATTCGATGCCCGTGGTGAGTGCGTATTTGCCGATAAATCGTTACGAATCCAGTCGCAACACGCACCGAAACTGTCTGCTGCCGGATTTTGCTCATTGAGACAGCCTGCGGACCTGTCAGAATGGATTTGTCGCCGCTTCTGCAGACTGAGAAGCCCCCGCTCCAGGCTGCCAGCCGAATACCGCCAGTCGGAGCCATTTTCATGATGAACGATACAAAAACGCTGGCCGGTATCACGTGGGCGCGGCCGTCGCTGTCAGCCATCGTGTGCCTGGCCGTTTTACTGCAAGCCAGTTTTGCCAGCGCGCAGGGCAACATGCTCACCGAACAGGCGGTGCTCAAGTCGATCGTTCACGGGCAGAAGGCTTTGATCGCGCAGCAGGGAGACAACGGTGCCTGGAATTCGTCGGACCGAGTTATCGGCGTCACAGCGTTAGCCACACTCGCAATGTTGAATTGCGGAATGAGCCCTGACGACGCCCCAGTTCGTAAAGCCTTGGGCTATCTACGATCAATCCAGGAGCCAGACGACACCTACGAGGTTTCGCTGTTGCTAATGGTCTACGCCGCGGCCAAAGACAAAAACGACAACGGTCGCATGAGAAGGCTTGTCACTCGGCTGGAGCAGTCACAGAAGTCGTTCGGCCCAATGAAGGGATGCTGGAGCTACTCCACTAGCAAGAATGCAATCATCGATACCGGCGGTGACCACAGCAACGGCCAGTTCGCTGTACTGGGTTTGTTTGAAGCAGCAATGGCTGGCGTGCCCGTCGAGCGTAAGGTTTGGGAAAGCGCGCGAGACCATTGGGAGCGAGCTCAGAGCGGCGACGGTGGCTGGGGCTATTCGTCGATCGGAGGAAACGAGAGTACCGGCAGTATGACCGTCGCTGGAATCGCCGTTCAGGTCATGACGTCAGCGATGCTGCACGACGATGAAAAACTCGACGCAGACGGAAACCCACAGTGCTGCATGAAACCAGAAATCGACGAGTCGCTTGAACGCGGCTTGCGGTGGATGGCCAATCACTTTTCAGTGTCCAGGAATCCAGGCGGCGGCGGTTGGAAATATTACTATCTCTACGGACTGGAGAGAGCTGGGCGTCTCAGCGGAAGAAGATTCTTCGGCGAGAACGACTGGTATCGCTCGGGCGCACGCCAGTTAATCGGAATTCAGAATAAGCGAACGGGACTGTGGGAGCCGGCAGGCAACGCAACGGACACCAACACGGCGACCTGCTTCTCGCTGCTGTTTCTCTCCAAAGGTCTTGCTCCTGTTCTGATCAACAAGCTGAAATACGGCCCTGAAGTCGTCAAAAAAGACGACCTCGACGATTGGAATCGCCAGCCGAATGATATTCGCAACCTGACAGCTCGACTGACCGGTGCGGAAGACTGGCCGAAACTGATGACTTGGCAGGTGGTCGACATCAAACAGGCATCAAAAGATGGGACAGTCGGAGACATTAACCAGGCCCCGGTGCTCTATCTGGCTGGTTCGATCCGCCCCGAATTCGACGACAAGCAAATCGAAATGTTGCGTGAGTATGTAAACCTCGGCGGTTTCATTCTGGCCGTCAACAATTGCGGAACGGTCGAATTCCGAGACGGCTTCAACGACCTGATTGAGAAGCTATACCCCAACGGCGAAACCAGCCTGCAGCGACTTACTGCCGAGCATCCGGTCTACCGAACCGAATACTTGCTGGACGCTGACAGCGTCGAACTTTGGGGAGCCGAATTCGGTTGCCGCACAGCGATCATGTACGCCCCCGACGATCTGGCCTGCTTGTGGAATCGATGGTTAAAAAGGGAACCTCGCAACAACGACGGCAAGCTGATCCGCTCTGCCGAGTTCTCCGGTCGGATCGACCGAGCCATGAAGGTCGGCACCAACATTATCACGTACGCGACGGGACGAGAGCCGGTCAACAAGCTAAAGCGTCAGGAACTTGCCAACCGCGGCGACGACGAATCCCGAGTCAGCCGCGGACTGGTCCAGATCGCTCAGGTTCGACACACCGGAGGTTGGGACACGGCACCAACGGCGGCTCGCAACATTCTCACCGCTGTGAACAAAACGGTTGGCCTGACCGCATCCACCGAACCAGCAACAGTCCTGCTGTCTGACGAGCATTTATTCGATTATTCCATGCTCGTAATGCACGGTCGGAACGGCTTCACAACGACGTCGGCCGAGCGAGAACGATTAAGAGAGTACCTCGCGCGAGGAAGGTTGCTCATGGCCGATGCCTGCTGCGGCGCGAAGCAGTTCAACGATTCGTTTAGAAAATTCATGGAGGATCTTTACCCAGGACGAAAGCTCGAACGAATCCCGATCGACCACGAACTCTTCACGAGCGAAGATCTGCACAACCTGCAGAAGGTAGATCGCCGAGTCACCATCACGGCCGAAAATGCCGCTCTCGAAGGTGGAGTCGTCAACGGGCCTCCGTTTCTGGAAGGCATCAAGGTCGACGGCCGCTACGTCGTGATTTACAGCAAGCACGACATCAGTTGTGCCCTGGAGCGTCAGGCATCAATCGCCTGCTCCGGCTATGTCACTGACGACGCCGTACGACTGTCCGTCAATATTTTTCTCTACTCAATGCTCCGAAAAGGCGGTCTGGCGGCACGTCGGTAAATCATCGCAAACGCCAGGAATCGCGCCCGAGATAGTCCATCCTGCGAGCCATCAAGAGCGGTCCTACCGAGAATCCCTGGACTCTGCTGAACCGGTCCGGCGCCGACAAGAATCTGATTCGTTGTTGAAATGAGACCATGACGATGATGCCAGACGATCTGCCTGAACTTAGAGTTTCAAACGACGCTCGCGAAGATGCGGCCGAGCTGCGACGTCGGCTGGAAGAGGATGGGTATCTTTTCTTCCGCCGATTGCTCGATCCCGATCGCCTGTTGAACTTGCGTCGCGAAATGCTGACAGTCATGCAGGCCGGTGGCTGGTTGATCGAAGGAACGGACCCGGTCGACGGCATCGCCGACCCGGACGCTCGCAGCACGGAAGGCGATCCTGAATACACCGACGTTTACCATCAGGTTTATCGGTTGCGGTCGTTTCACGACATCGCCCACAGTCGCGAAGTGATCGATGTTCTTGAGCGAGTCCGCGGTTGCCCGATGATGCCGCAGCCGCAAAAGGTCGCTCGACTGTGGTTTCCGAAATTCACGGAACACACCACGCCGATCCATCAGGACTTCGTCCACTTTCAGGGCACCCACGACAACCTGACCTGCTGGAGTCCCATCGGAAACTGCCCGCGTGAACTCGGAGGCCTGGCCGTGCTGCGTGGCTCACACAAAGTCGACCGGGTGCTGGAGCATCATTTTTCACTCGGCGCCGGCAGTCTTCACGTTAACCCGACTGAGCATGTCGAACTGTCCGACGAATGGCTGACAACGGACTACGAAGTCGGCGACACGCTGATCTTTCCGGCACTAACCATTCACAAAGCTCTACCCAATGTCACCGAAGACCGGCTGCGAGTCTCCCTCGACAATCGATACCAGCGGGTTGGCGATCCGATCGCCGAGCATATGCTGAATCCACACCTGGCGTCGATGAGTCCCCTGTCCTGGGAAGATGTCTACAACGACTGGGACAGCGACGAGTTTCAGTATTACTGGAAGGAATTTGAGACTCCCGTGCTGCCGAAAATCACCGAGTACCTCGACAAAGCTTTCGACGAAGCGGTCGAACTGGCACGTGGCGGCGACGAACGAGCGAAACTCCACCTGCGACGTGCGGTCTCAAAAGACTCGAATTCGGAACAGGGGAAGCTCGCCGCAACGGTGCTGTCCACCCTGGACTGATCAGCCACAGAAAACGCCTGGGACGCCGCCTCCGACACCGCCGGAAATCAAACCACTTGAAGTGGTTTGACTACAAATTCGCGTTATTGCGTTGGCGGTTCGAAGCGGGGGTACAGCCGCCGGTGGAGTTGTCTCTCAACCCGGCCGCCGCTAGCGTGTCATGTTCGTAAATTATCGCGAGTCGAGGCATAATCTCCTCGCGCACTCAATTTATCCTGAAACGTACGTTTCACGCACAAACGAGAACAAATATGTCGGAAACTGTCGCAGATATTGTCGTCATTGGAGCCGGTCCCGGGGGATACCCAGCGGCATTTGCGGCGGCTGATCATGGCCTCAGCGTGACGCTGGTGAATGCCGAGCCGGCGCCCGGCGGCGTGTGCCTTCAGCGAGGCTGCATTCCGTCGAAAGCTCTGCTGCACGTCGCCAAGCTGATCAACGAAGCGAAAGACGCTGAAGAGTGCGGCCTCAGTTTCGGCAAGCCAAAGATCGACCTCGACAAACTGCGTGGATTCAAAGAGTCGGTCATTGGCGGCCTGACCGGCGGCATCGGGCAGTTGTGCAAAGCTCGCGGCGTCAATCTGGTCGAGGCTTACGCAACCTTCGTCGACTCAAACACGCTCGAACTCGCCAAGCCGGACGGCTCCAAGGAAACGCTGAAATTCAAACACGCAATCGTCGCGACAGGTTCCTCACCGACGATGCCTCCGTTCTTTGACCTCGGCGATGACCGGGTGATGGACTCAACGGGTGCGCTCGCTCTGGCCGACATCCCGAAGAAACTGCTGGTCGTCGGCGGCGGGTACATCGGCTTGGAAATGGGTTCGGTCTACGCGGCACTGGGTTCCGACGTGACCGTTGTCGAGATGCTGTCCGGATTGCTGCCGGGTGCCGACCGCGATCTTGTCCGACCTCTGCAGAAGAGACTTGCTGGACAGTTCAAAGCCATCCATCTCAACACCAAGGTCGCCAGTCTGAAAGCAAAACGAGCTGGCATCGTCGCCGAGCTGGAAGGCGAAGGCGTCGAGTCACCTCAAACATTCGATCGAGTTCTGATCTCAATCGGTCGGCGACCCAACAGCCGAGGCTTCGGCCTGGAAAACACAAAGGTCAACGTCGACGACAAAGGCTTCATCACAGTCGACAACAAACAGCGAACGTCCGACCCCAGCATCCTGGCCATCGGCGACGTGGCTGGCGAACCAATGCTCGCTCACAAAGCGACTCGCGAAGCAAAGGTCGCCGTCGAAGCTCTGATCGGCGAGCCAGCCGAATTCGACAACGTCGCTATTCCCGCCGTCGTGTTCACCGATCCGGAACTCGCCTGGTGCGGCATCACGGAAAACGAAGCCAAAGCTGCTAAGCAGGATGTCAAAGTCGTCCGCTTCCCGTGGGCAGCTTCCGGCCGAGCTCAATCGCTGGCTCGTACCGAAGGCATTACGAAACTCATCGTTGACTCCGCCACCGAGCGAGTTCTCGGCATGGGAATCGTCGGTCCGGGAGCGGGCGAGATGATCGCCGAAGGCGTCGTCGCTGTCGAAATGGGAGTCGTCGCGCGAGACCTCGCCGACTCAATCCACGCTCACCCGACCCTGTCAGAAACAATCATGGAAGCCGCCGAAAGCATCTTCGGCCAGGCAACCCACAGCTACCGCCCAAAGAAGAAGTGATTAAAGATTTGAGCCACAGAGGACACAGAGATAAACGAGTTGCTGCGAGGAGCCGGCATAACTTTTTCTCTGAGATCTCTGTGCTCTCCGTGGCAAAATCCTCTGCCTGTTTATCGTCATTCCTGAACGAGCTTCAGCCATCAAGGAATCTGAAATGAACTTTCGCCAAGCATGCGTTCTTTCTCTCTGTGCCGTTCTCGTTGGCACCTCACTGGCTCAGGCAGAAAACTGGCCGAACTGGCGAGGCCCGAAGAATGACGGGATGAGCAGCGAAACGGGATTGCCGATAACGTGGGATGCCGAAAAGAACGTTGCGTGGAAGCTCAAGCTGCCAGGGTCTGGCGGAGCAACTCCAGCCGTCTGGGGCGATAACGTTTTCCTGACTGCCGTGGTTGGCGAAGAGCTGACTTTGATCTGCGTCGGAACTGATGGAAAAATCCGCTGGAGTGAAGTCGTCAGCCGAGGAAACAAAGACGTCCGAGGCGACGAAGGAAACTCAGCGGCCAACTCGCCATCAACCGACGGCAAGCATGTGTGGGCGATGTTTGCCAACGGTGCCGTTGCATGCTTCACCGTCGACGGAAACAAAGTCTGGTCGCTCGATCTGCCCGATCGATACGGCAAGCTTGAGATTGCTTTCGGCCTGACATCGACGCCGGTTCTGGATGACGGCCGACTCTACGTTCAGTTGATTCATGGTGTGAATAACGGAGTGGCGAGTAAAGGGCTGGTTGTCTGCCTAGACGCTGCCTCTGGAAAAGAAATCTGGCAGGCCGAACGATCAACCGACGGCACTAACGAGAACAAGCATTCGTACGCTTCTCCGATGATGTACGACCACGGAGGCCTCAAATACCTGGTCACTCACGGAGCCGACTACGTCATTGGACACAGTCTCAAAGACGGCAAAGAAATCTGGAGATGCGGCAACCTGAACGTCAAATCGAAGTACGACAAGACGCTGCGGTTCGTCTCTTCGCCGTTGTGTGCTGACGGAATGATCGTTGTTCCGACCGCCAAACGAGGCCCCGTTCGAGTGATTCGTCCCGACGGAAAAGGCGACATTACGTTCGCCAAAGCGTCGCATCTCTGGAGCCACCAGAAGACTCCCGACGTACCGTCACCGCTGATCCACGACGGGTTGGTTTACCTCTGCATGCAGGACGGAAACCTGTTCTGCCTCGATCAGAAAACCGGCGAGGAATACTACTTCGAAAGAACTCACCGCCAGCGTCACCGAGCATCCCCCGTTTACGCCGACGGGCACCTCTATCTGACCGCTCGCGACGGATTCGTTTCCGTCGTCAAGACAGGCAAGAAGTTCCAACTGGTCGCTCAAAACGAACTCGGAGAAGCCATCGCCGCCTCACCAGCCATCTCAAACGGAACGATCTATCTGCGAACGTTCGATTCGCTCTGGGCAATTCGAAAATAATAGGAGGCATCATGCAGATCCACGCAACGCAAAGGCTTGCCGATTATGAATGAGGCGTCTGGCAACTCATCTGCAATGAAGGCTGAAGATCTTATTGACGGAACCATTTTCGAAATCGTGCGTGCAGCTGCCGCCGATTCGTCGACACTCAGTTCCGCCCGTGACTTGCACTTTCGCCTTGGAAGTGGCGCAGTTCTGTACCCAGAAGCTGCAATCCTGTTATGGGAACGAATGGTTTCGCTTCCTCAGGCCGGGCAAATGCGTTGCCATAATCCACGTTTTGGCATTCACTTGAATTTTGGCCGCGGACGCTTCTACACAGCAGCAATCTGCTGGGAATGCAACAATATTTCGATATCGTCCAGCGGCATATATTCGTGGCAAATGTTCGACGGCCAATCGGTCGCAGCCAAGTCTCTTCTTGCAGACGTTCGGAAATACGCCCCTGAAGCCGACGGGGAATCGTAACGCGTGCAGACGTTGCACAGACTGCACGAGGTCTGTCTCTACGTTTTCTCCAGAATTGATGTCACAAATCTCGCCTCGGCATCAATATCTTCTGGCTTAATTAGTTGAGCCCTAATCATTGTCCCGGCAGATCGTCGGAACGATGGGTAATCAACACTTCTATTTCGCGATTTTCTGTTCGGCTGCGCGCACTGTTTGCGCCGAGGTAAGCCTCGACGTATTCCAGCTGCGGAGTGGCGTTGAACAGTGGGATGAATCTCGTGCCAGACCGACCTTACAAGGCGTTTGAAATTCTTGTCCGGCGACATCATCGGCGGATTCTTGGTTACGCAACCTCCGTTTCCAGAAACGAAGACGCCGCACGTGATATCGTGCAGGAATCGTTTCTGGTTGCCTGGGAGCGGCTGGACGATTTTGACACGAGCAAAGACTTCGGGGCATGGGTTCGCGGAATCGTCCGCAACAAATGTCGCGAGTACTCGCGGGCCAACAAACATCTCGTCGTTGCCGACGACGTTCTGGAAGCCGTCGAGTCTCAGCATCAGCTCTGGGATCAACGCGAAAACGAGACTGATCAATCGGTTTTCACGGCGATGCACAACTGCCTCGGAAAGCTTCCAGAGCGACTCAGTCAAGCGGTGAACCTGTTCTACCTGCAACGCCTCAGTGGAGCCGAAGTCGCGGAACGAGTCGGGGCTGATGAAGCCGCGATTCGCAAACGGCTGCAGCGGGCACGCGTCGCACTTGCCGACTGCATTACCAACGCCGTGCAGGCCTGAAGTTGCTTCTCTCTTTACCAAACAATCAGCATGGGGTTTGCCATGACGACTGAAAATAAAGATCAATCTCCCGAGCCAGGTGAACCAGACAATCTCGCGATTGACGGTTTGCTGCGAGAATACGCCAGGACCGGTGGCCCAGGTGATGACGAATCATTGATCAAGTCAATCAACAACGCCGTGCAGAGCAGCGTTCCTGTCGTTCAACACGAACGTGACTGGCCGTGGTTGTTCGGTCGACGTTTCTGGTCGATCGCCGCTTCGATCCTGGTCGTTTGCTCGGTGGCGATCGGTGGCCGGTCGGTGATGATCAACACGGCTCAAGCGGACCCGACCGAAGTCCACCTCTTCAGCCGCGGACGTGTTTCTTCCCGGCGAGCCAGCTTCCGTCAGAGTTCTGGTGCGCGACGCTCGCAATCAGAGACCGGTTTCGGGAGCGGAAGTCCGGCTGTCCGTACTTGGTCCGGACATGCAGAAAGAGCTTGTCACGGCGACAACGAATTCGGACGGCATCGCGGACATCACGGCCGAACTGGACGAGGACATGCCGGACGGCGACTACGAATGGCAGGCGAATGTCAGCGGCAGTACGGGTAAGGCGGAAGCACGGCAGACGGTTTCGGTGACGCGTTCATTCCGCACGATGTTGAGCACCGACAAGCCCAAATATCAGCCCGGCCAGATCATTCACATGCGAGCCTTATCGCTGGACACGGACACGCTGCAGCCAGCGACCGGACGATCCGTTGCATTCGCCGTGCGAGATGCCAAAGGCAACAAGGTGTTCGGCAAATCCGAGGCGACCAGCGATTTCGGAATCGCGGCAGCAGACTTCAAACTGGCGTCCCAGGTGAACGAAGGCAGCTACACGATCGCCGTCACGATTGGCGACACGACTTCCGAACGCAGCGTCCTCTGTGGAACGCTACATCCTACCGAAGTTCAAAGTCGGACTTGCAGCTGACCGCGGATACTACGCTCCGCGAGACATCGTCGACGTAACGCTCGATTCAAACTACACGTTCGGGAAACCCGTCCCCCGGTGCCAAAGTGACGATTCGCGCTGACGAGTTCATCGAAAAATTTCGAACGTTTCGGACCATCCAGGGCACCACGGACGCCGACGGTCAATTCTCGTCGCAGCTCGCGGTTGAAAGAAGCGTTCGTCGGCCAGCCTCTCAATCAAGGCGATGCGTTTTGTTCGGCTGGTTGCCGAAGTTACCGACGCCACGGGAGAAACTCAGCAGCAATCGCTGAAGGTCATCGTCACGGAATCTCCGATTCGTATTGAAGTGTTTCCTGAAAGCGGCGAGCTGGTTCAAAACGTCGAAAATCGGATCTATGTCGTGACGACTCGGCCCGACGGTTCACCATTGCCGGCTGTCGTCGAGACCGGACACGGCACGCCAGATTGAAACGAACGAACTGGGTATCGGAAAGCTCAAACTCACGCCGACTCGTACCGACATGAAGCTGACGCTGACTGCTCGTGACCCGGGCCACTGGTGCTGAAGGCCGAGCCGTTCGACAGCTGCGAGTTGATGAGCGTTTGAACGGATTGCTGCTGCGAACCGATCGGGCAGTCTATCGCCAGGGCGAAACTGCAAATCTGGTCGTGCATTCGGCATCGCGAGCCCGCCGAGTGTTTGTGGATGCCGTGCGAAATGGCCGAACAGTGACGTCGACTTCGATTCAACTTTCCGACCAAACGGGCTCGCACGCCTTTGATTTGCCGACCGATCTGGCGGGAAGTATCCAGCTTCAGGCATACGCAATTCTCGAAGACGGCGAAATCGTTCGCGACACGAAGCTGATTCAGGTTCACCGAGCAGATCAGTTGCAAATCGAAGCAACGCTCGACGCCGAAACTTACAAGCCGGCTGAAAAAGCTTTGATCAACTTCCTCGTCACCTCGAAGAATGGCGATCCCGTCGCCGCAGCTTTGAGTCTGGCCGCCGTTGACGAAGCCGTATTCGCTCTGAATGACACTCGACCGGGCCTGGAAGAAATGTACTTCCTGGTTCAGGAAGAGATTCTAAAGCCACGCTACCAGTTTGTGACTCAGCCGCGTTCGGACTTTGTAACGGTTCAGTCAGAGCGATCGAACGACGGTCTCGAAGAAGCGAACGTGATTCGGTTTTCCGCGGCTGAAGGAACCAGCGAAGCTGCTCCGGATGCAGCGACGGGGAGTTGCGTTGGCCGAGCGGCAGGAACAACTGCTCGCGTCACGAATCGAAGACTGGCAGTTCCGAATGAGCCTTCTGGGAGCAGTTCCGTTCTGGTGTTTCGTGATCGTCGCGATGGTGTTGCTGATCTACGCCGTGTCTCGACTTCGGTTCAAGCCCGCAGCGTCGGTCGATCAAATGAACGCGAAACAGTTTCGGCGAAGCATGCGAGTTTACTTCTGGACGCTCGTTGCGGTGATTGCCGGACTTCCGGTGCTGGTCTTCACGTTAGCCAGAATGAATGCCGATCGGTCAGCCGCTGTCTGGGCCGGCCTCATTTTCAGCGTTTTGCGGAGTCGCGAGAATTGTCTGGCTGACTCGCGGAGTGCGACGCCTGCCTCATACACAACTGCATACACCGGCGTTTCGCAGAATCGTCTGTGTGATTCCTGCGATGCTTGTTCTCGCCGTTCTAACATTCTTCGGATATTTCGAAGCGTACGAAATGGACGAGTCGGCCGTAGACATTGACGTCCTTCCTTCTCGATTGTTTCTGATCATGGCGATGATGCTGGCTGGAACGGGCGTCGTTGGATTCCTCCGCAAAACGTTGACTGAACAGCGGTCGGTTTTTGCGAAACTTTGCATCGTTGGGCATCACACAGGCGATGCTGTTTGCACCTGTGCTGGTGCTTGGCAGTTTGAACGACGGCCACGAATTAGATCATCCAACTTTGGAGATGGCAAAAAATGAATGGGGAGCTGGCGCGGAGAAAGACTTCCTCTTCCTTGGGGAAGCTGAAGCTGCCGATGGTTTTTGGGCAAAAGGCGCGATGGGGGGAGATTTCGAACAAACATTGTCGCTCGGAATCGCAGCCGACCCATTTGAGACGGCAAATGGATTAAATAAGCCAGCGGACGGCCCCGCTCCACCACGTGTGAGGCGGGTACTTCCCGGAAACGCTGCACTGGCAGCCGCAATTGCTGACAGACGAGTCGGGAAATGCGCAGCTCGAACTGTCGCTGGCAGATTCAATCACCACGTGGCGGCTGGCCGGCAGTGCCGTTTCGAAAAGCGGGCAGCTTGGTTCGTTCGAACAGGGCATCCGTGTCTTCCAGGACTTCTTCATTGATATCGATTTTCCGGCCGAGCTGACGCAGAACGACGAAGTCACGGTGCCAATCGCCGTGTTCAACTACCTCGACGAAGCTCAGACGATCAAGCTGCAGGCTTCACAGGAAGACTGGTTCGAATTCGTCGACGACCGCGCCGACAAGTCGATCGCGGCCCTGCCAGGCTCAGCCATGAAAGCTTCGTACCGCATCCGCGTTCTGAAGCCGGGTCGGCACGCTCTGACAGTAACTGCGATCGGCTCGAAACTCTCAGACGCCGTTGAACGAACCGTGCGAGTCGTGCCTGACGGGAGTCGTGTCGAACAGGTCGTCAATTCAAAACTCAATCAGGCGGTTCGTGAAACGATCACGATTCCGGCCGACGCGGTTGACGGTGGCAATGACCTGTACGTCAAGGTTTACCCTGGAGCCTTCAGCCAGGTTCTGGAAGGAATGGATTCAATCTTCCGCATGCCGAATGGCTGCTTCGAGCAGACTTCTTCCACGACTTATCCGAACGTTCTGGTACTGAACTATCTGCGAGAAACCGGGCAGCCGAAGCCGGAAATCGAGATGAAGGCTCTCGAATTTATCAACGCCGGTTATCAGCGATTGCTTTCGTACGAAGTGGACGGCGGCGGATTCGAATGGTTCGGCAGCCCACCCGCTCACAACATTCTGACCGCCTACGGATTGATGGAATTTGTCGACATGGCAAAGGTCTTTGAAATCGATCCGGATGTGGTGACTCGAACGCGAGCCTGGTTGCTGACTCGACGTGAAGCGAACGGAAGCTGGGTTCCTTCCTCTGGCGGCATCGCCGAAGGAGCCATCAACAACTTCCAGTCACCCGATGCCGTCTTGCGAGCAACTGCTTACATCACGTGGGCGATTGCTCAGACAGGTGATCTCAGCGGACTGGAGCCCAGCCTCGCGTTCCTTGAAAACGGAGTTGCTGAAGAATCCGATCCGTACACGCTGGCGCTGATCGCAAACGCGTTCGTCTCGGCCGAGCGAGTGGACGACGCGCTGAAAGTCATCGGTCAAATCGACGACGTCGCCATCGTAAAGGACGACTTCGTGTTCTGGAATTCGGCCGGCGAAGGCGTCACCTATGGACGTGGAGCGTCATTTGACGTCGAGACAACCGCCCTCGTCGTGCAGGCGATGTTGCGAACACAATCGCATTCGGAATCTGCACAGAAGGCACTCGACTGGTTGATCTCACAACGCGACGGCGCTGGAACCTGGCATTCGACTCAGTCGACCATTCAGGCCATGCGTGCTCTTCTGCTAGGAGCTACGGCTTCGGTAGGCTCGGCCATCGACGTGAATGTAACGATCACGGCGAATGGCCAGGCGGTGGCTCCGCTGGAGATCACTCAGGAAAACTCCGACGTCTTTCATCTGATCAGCCTGACCGAGTTCGTCCGCCCCGGTGACAACGAAGTGACGCTGACGATCGACGGCGACGCGAATCTCGCCTGTCAGATCGTGGGTATTCACTACAACCCGCGATCCATGCCGACGGCTCCGTATCCGCCCGTGCTTGGGATCACGACGAACTACAGCACGCAGCAACTGGCGACGGACGATCTACTGAAAGTCGGAGTCACGTTGGTTTATCGCCGCCCGGAAAGCGCTCCGATGACGCTGGTTGATCTGGGAATTCCGCCAGGCTTTGATGTCGAGTTCGAATCGTTCCAGAGGCTGGTCAATTCGGGATTGATTCGCCGATTCGAACCAAAAGGACGCCAAGTAACTTTGTACTTTGACAGTATTCCCGGCGAAGGTGTTCCGGTCGTCTTTGAATACTCGCTCCGAGCGAAGTTTCCGGTCAAAGCTCAGGCGCCGGCATCGGTCGCTTATCAGTACTACGAGCCTGAGATTCGCGATCAATCAAAACCCGTCCTGCTGACCGTCCAGTAAAGGCTGACATCCTGCCATCCGAAATCTTAGTTTTGAGTTACAAGAATCGCCGAATCAGCACCGTCGCTGGTTCGGCGATTTTTGTGTTTCCAACCGCGTTCAAGTAATGAGTCGCGCGGCCTGGACGAGGACTGCGCCACTCTTCGCGTCTGCCAGCAACAGGATGATGAACCGCCGACAAACCCCCATCTCTTCCCAGTTTAACACGTAGCGCTGAAATTATTGCAAGCCAGCCTCGTTCCCGCGTGCTGTCGGTTCTTGATACCTCAAAGGTTTAGCGCGTTCTGAAGAATTTCTTGTCAAATCTTCAAAAGAGTCTCAGACACGCTGCAAAGTCTTGCCCGAATTTCGCGAGCGGCGATACACATCCGCCTCGCTTGGACGACAAGCGAAGCAGCGACTTCAACTCCTCAATGTCGAAATCGGAACCGCACTCCTGCGAATTTCCATCGGCCTGAAGTCAACGCAAAACGCAGCGGTGGAGCCATCCCTCGAACCTCTCCGGTGAAGAGTTCTTTTCACCTGGTTCTGCTCCGCCGATCGAAACCGATGCAACGTCGACTTCGAGCGTTCAATTCATCACACCCGATTTTCATCTCTCCGCAATTTTGCCAGGAAGGTTTGCAATGACTCGACAGATCCGCTGGGCATTCAGTGCTCTCGCAGGTGCGGCTGTCCTCACCTCTGCATCAGCCGTCTCGGCCCAATGGTTCTCATCGCCGGGCTGTGGCTGTGCAACTCAGCCAGTTGCTCGTCCCGTCGCCCAGCAGTGTTTCCAACAGGTGCCGGTCACTCAGTATCAGCAGGTCAAACACAAAGTGCGACGACCTGTCACTGAGGTTTCGTATGTCGATCAGCCGGTCACAACCTACCGACCGGTCGTCGAGACGAAGACTGTCGACGTCCCGGTAACCACCTACCAGAACGTGACCGAGTATCAGACTCGCACAACGCAGACCGGTAGCTGGCAGACCAACTATCACTGCCGCCAGAAGCTGTCTCCGTGTCAGTACGATCCGTCGCCAAGCCCGCTGGGATGGCTGAACCGTTCGGCTTATCGAATCCGCTCGGCATTCACTCCGAAAGTTGTCGCGACTCGGCAGTTTGTTCCTCGAACATGCACGGCTCAGGTGCCTGTGACTCGACGAGTCGCGGTGCAGTCTGTCCGTCAGCAGACGTACAAAGTCACAAAGTACGTTCCTGAGCAGACCACTCGCCGAGTTGCTGTGAACAAAGTTCGCTGGGTTGAAGAAGAAGTCGTCGCCATGAAGCCGATCACTGTCATGCAGACAGTCCCGGTGACCCGTACCGCTTACGGATACGGCAACTACGCCCCGACTAATCGAACAGCGTGGGGATTCAGCAACTACGCACCGACAACTCAAACGGCCTACGGTTGGAACACGATCAGTGCTCCAGCAACAACCATCTCGCTGGCTCCGACACCTGATCCAGTCAGTGCTGCCAAGCCAGCGACAACACGAGCAGCTTCACGACAGGCTGACGACATTAACCGAGCACACGACGATCGCGGCGAAGTCAACAGCATCGAACGTAACCAGGAACCAGTCCGACGCAGTGCTGTTGAGAATCCGGGCCGAGGTCTTGGTCAACGATCAATGTTCGAGCCAGTTCGACCTCGCTCCAACCGAGCTGCTGGAATCGCACGAGTCGGCGGCTGGAAAGCCAGCACTCCGACTGCAGAAGTCTCACCAATCCTCCCTCCAGTGAGTATGCCAATCGCGGCCGCTCACTGATCTTCCCGCCGGTTCTATCCGGCAGCCGGGCTCCATCCGGCAACGTTTCTCCCTTCCCTCCCTCCCTTCTCTTCTCCCCCTCTCCCTTCTTGTAAGCAGCGTCCTCCCTCCCAGGTTGCTTACAAGGCAGTCTCCCCTCCGCTGCGTTTCTCTCTTCCCCGCGGCACCGGTATCACACCGGTGCCCTTTTTTGTGCGCGGAGATAATCTCCGAGCTTGATCAGAAGGTTTCTGCCACAGAGAGCACAGAGGCCTATTTTGAGGGAACGGATTTCGAACGTGTGTCAGAGTTAGTATCCTCGCTGCCAGTTCGCGTTTCGAAACTCGTATCCAGCACACACCTGACATTCAAAACTGAGGGCACAATGACCCACTCCTCATTCAGGCGACTTACAACCGTCGCCGTATTTGCTGCGGCAACTCTTTCATCCGCCCAGCTATCAACTAGAAGTTTCGCCGACGAAGCTCCAGCGACGACATTCGAATCGATTATCGCCGAACAGACGCGAGCGACCTTTGACCGGGTCACGAAGTACGTCGATGAAAATGGCGATGCGGCGGATGCCGAGCGTGCATGGCAGTGGCTGTTTGTCACGGCGCTCGGACACGGATTCGAAACGGAAGCCGTGGAACTCGCCCGAACCTACATGAAATCTCCGAATGCCTCAGCGGCGACGCGAGGAGTTGCTCAGCAGACTCTCGCCATCGGACTGGCCAAAGGTGGCAAATCAGAAGAAGCCGTCGAACTCTTCACTTCACAGCTTCGATTCGCAAGGTTTCAATCCGGCGGCACGCTAATCGAATTCGGTCGACGACTGGCAACTCAACTCCAGCTCGCACGCGACTTTGCTGCCGCTCGACACGTGTACGAAGAAATCGCCAGCAAATTCTTCCTGAACGCTGACGTTCGCAGTCTGTGCGAAAACCGAATCAAGAAGATGGACATGGTCGACCAGCCAGCTCCCGAGGTCGAAGGCTCAGACATCACCGGCGGCACCGTCAGCCTTGCAAGTCTCGAAGGCAAAGTCGTACTTATCGACTTCTGGGCAACAAACTGCCCGCCCTGCCTCGAAGAGATGCCCAACCTGAAGCAAATTTATGCCGACTACCACGATGACGGATTTGAGATCATCGGCATCAGCCTCGACGAAGATCCTTCGATCGTCGAGCAATTCACAGCTCGGACAAAAATCACCTGGCCGATGATCGTTGAACGAGGCACCGTCGACTCACTCCGGCAAAGCTACTTCGTTCCAACAATTCCGTCGTTGTTCATCGTGGATCAAAGCGGAAAGCTGCACCAGTTCGACGTCCGCGGCAAAGACCTGCGAAGCGTGATTCAGAAACTGCTGAAAAACTCTTAACTACGGTGTATCGTCCGGTTTCGGCTCCAAGCCTAGCGCCTGAGCTGGAGATTCGAGCATCTCCGTAATACGGATCGCTTTTTTGCCGCGATAAACACCGGGCATTCCTCGGAACATCGGCCGGCCGCTGATCTTGATAGCAGCCCCAAGTTCAGCCGGCGCCTCGGTCATGATGATGTCGCCAACTTCCAGATTCATGACATCGGCAGTCGAGAGTTCTGTTTCCGCAATCTCAACATTCAGTTCGACGTTGGCCATCGTGAGGCTGGCATTCAGGTTCGTCTTCTGAGCGTCGTCCAAGTCACGTTGCACATGCGAGCCCCAACTTGTTGAGGTGAGCTTGCTGGCTTTCGACTCGATCGTATTAAACGGGATGCACAAATTGAGAATACCGCGAGATTCTCCGAATGTGATTTCAAAGCTGATCAGCACGACAACTTCGTTCGGCGGAACGATCTGCACAAGCTGCGGGTTACTTTCGATCTGAACGACCTTGAGCTGCAGGTCGCAGATGTCCGCCCAGGCGTTCGACAGAGCTTCCAGGATTAGATCGGTAACCCGCGTCGCCAGCCGCACTTCGATTTGAGTGAGAGGGCGTTGAACGTCTCCGTCACCCTGAGCTTCACGGCTCGCCCCCAACAAACGGTCGACAATCGGAAATACGATACAGGGGTTGAGGTCGAGGATGATCTTTCCGTCGAGACCTTTTGAATCAACGAGAATGAAGCACGTTGGGTCTTCAAGACTGAAAACGAACTCGCTGTAAGTAAGCTGGTCAACGCTGATCAGTTTGACTTCGCAGATGTTCCGAAGCATCGCACTCAGAGCGGCACTCAACTCGCGGCTGAAGCCTTCATGCAGCGTCTGGAACGCCTGCATCTGCTCTTTGGAAACTCGCTCCGGGCGTTTGAAATCGTAAATCGAAACGCGGGCCGCGTAGTCCGACTCTTTCCCTGCACCGGCAGCGTCACCGGGCTCAAGAGCTGCCAGCAACGATTCGACTTCTGATTGGCTGAGAACGTCTGCCATCCGTGGCTGCTCCCAGGTTGAATCACCGAACTCCGCCCTTCTCTCTCGTCAGCCTTTGAGCGACTGCCCAGATGCTGACTGCGGACGATTATGATTTCGACGTTCGACCCTTCTGATGAGTTGAAGTTACCTGACCTGGCCGTTTCCGTGGACGATGTACTTGTAACTGGTCAATTCTCGAAGTCCGCATGGCCCGCGAGCATGAAACTTGTCTGTGCTGATACCGATTTCGGCTCCCAATCCGTATTCACCGCCATCGTTAAACCGGGTGCTTGTGTTGACGTGAACCGCCGCCGAGTCGACTGATGCAGAGAACCGAGTGGCCGTTGGCAGGTCTCGAGTCACGATCGCGTCTGTGTGGTGCGAGCCGTACTGGTTGATATGAGTAATCGCGTCCTCGACATCGTCAACGACTTTGACCGACATAACGAGTTCGAGAAACTCCGTATAAAAGTCTTCGTCGGTCGCGGGCACTGAATCCGGGATTAATTCCTGCGACCTTGGACAGCATCGAAGTTCGACACCTGCTTCCTTCAACGCGTTAGCAATTCCTGGTAGCAGATCAGCGGCGACATCACGATGAATCAACAACGACTCGGCGGCGTTACAGACACCAGGCCGGTGAGTTTTGCTGTTCACCACAATGTTCGTTGCCATCTCGGGGTCAGCAGCCTTGTCGACAAATACGTGGCAGTTTCCGTCGTAGTGCTTGATGACGGGCATCGCCGCGTCCTGAGCAACTCGTTCGATCAAGCCTTTGCCGCCGCGAGGAATCGTCACATCGATCAGATCGCGAAGTCGCAGGAATGAGCCCACAGCTTCCCGATCAGTCGTATCGACGAGCTGAACAGCGTCCCTGGGCAGACCGACTTCTTCCAAAGCTTCGACCAACAGACCGTGCATTGCATGGTTGCTGTGAAACGCCTCTTTTCCGCCTCGCAGAATCACCGCATTGCCACTCTTCACACAAATCGCGGCCGCATCGGCCGTCACATTCGGGCGTGATTCGAAAATGAAGAATACGACTCCAAGCGGCACTCGGACTCGCGTGACCAGCAAACCGTTTGGCCGAGTGTTGCTTTCGAAGATCTCGCCGATCGGATCGGGCAGTTTTGCGATCTCTTCCAGCGCCGCCGCGACTCCTTCAATTCGGTTTTCGTCGAGCCGCAGTCGGTCGACCTGAGCATTCGTCAGTCCAAACGTCGGAGCCGCTTCAATGTCTTTTGCGTTGGCTTCGAGGATCGTCTCGGTCCGAGTCCGCAGCAATTCTGCCGACCGTTCAAGCCAGGCGTTCTTCTGCTCACCACGAGCCACGGCCAGCTCACGAGACGCCGTGCGGGCACGAACTGCCCACTCGTTTGCGTATTGATCAAAATTCGTTTGCGTAGAGTCAGTCATCAGAATTCTTCGATAAGGTCAAAACCGTCGGCGGGAGCAGGCTGAAATCACCTGAAATCTCGGTAACTCCAAGCCACGAGGGAGTATCCGGCAAGGGCAGAAACGTGTCAACGCGGCAAAATCGCGGCGGATACACTCAATTCTTGAGACGCGTCCGTTGTGCAGGTTCGCGCCAGCGGCATCCTGATGCCGTTTCAGCAGCCGGTTTCTGGCACGACCATCGGAACGCGACCAAATGGAATACTACAGTCGGCCGTGATGATTCGGCAGATCTGCAAACGATCTTTCAAATCAGAACTCAAACGGGTCCAACTTCTCCGCGTAGTCTCCGGGGTTGAAATTCACGAGCCGGCCTTCACGAAACACCAGAATCAGGCTTTGGCCATTACGATCCTGCTCCCATTTCCATGCTTCGTCGCCGCTCTGGTAGTAGCCGCCACCTTTTTTGATCCAAGTGTCGTCGTAGAGCCGCCGCCCTTCCTGGCCGACGATTCGACCAACTTCGGAAACAGACATTCCCGAACTGATCCGATTGGCCAGAAGCCATCGCAAATCTTCAGGATCCCGCGACTTCTGATAGCTCTGACGATGCTGTTCCTCGTCGCGGACACCAGCCTTCACCCCAAACATTTCGTCAAAGTTTGGAAGATTGCGGGCGGAAAACGATCCGCAGCCACTCGCGAGAAACGACACAACCGCGACCGCGATCAATGGCAAACGCCTGGAATTTGACGACAACATCTTCACAATCCTTGTTCGTGATGGGCCGGCCAGAAGTCTCGAGTGTTCGACCGCTGCCCGTCGTGTTCCGTCAATTGATCCGGTAAGTCCGATTTCAACGTCTTGTTGCGCGAACATACGCGAGAGGTGCCGGTAAGGCAGGTACGATTGAATCTGCAGATCAATCGTCAAAGTGAAGCGACAACCTGCGACCACGTCAGTCGTTGAGGCAGTAACGCGTTGATTCTGCAGATCTTGCGTTGATATAGTCGATCCTGAAAATACGTGGAAGACGGCCTCGCGCGGTGCTGAATCTGCGCCGCACACTTTCCGTTCGTACCCGGATGCTGTTTGAATTCTCTCACTCGAGAAGATTCTTCGCATCCAACCAGTTCTTGTATGTCCGCCCCGGACGACGGAGCACCACTGATGAGCACTCCTCGAAAACATCTCTTCTCAACTGCCGCCTGGTGCTTCGCTGCGTTTGCCATGCTGGGAAGCGTGGCCGTCGCGCAGAAAGTCCAAACCAAAGGTGGATTCGACCTGGTGGCAAAACCCGTCGCGACCGGCGAAGAACGACAGGCCCAACCGGACCTGTGGATTTTCGAGCTTGAATTCAAATCTCTTCGCATGATTGAAGTACCAACCACCGACGCCCGGACCGGTACGAAGCGACCAGAGCTGCTTTACTACCTGGTTTACAAAGCGATCAATCGAGAGATCGATCGCAAGCAAGAGGACCAGGACCGAGTTCCTGTCAATGACCTCGGAGCGAATCCGCCAACCGGCTTCTTCGTTCCAGAAATTTCACTCATCGCAACTGACAACGGAAAACGCACCGTCATCAGAGATTCGGTGATTCCGGAAGCTCAAAGCGTGATCAGCCGTCGCGAACGTCTTCGCCTCTTGAACTCAGTCGAAGCCTCGCAGCCAATCCCACCGACTGTTCCGAAAGATGCCGAAGATCCAGAGGGCTTCTACGGCGTCGCAATTTTCAGGGCCGTCCCCGCTGACACTGACTACTTCACCATTTTTCTGGCAGGCTTCTCTAACGGATACAAGCTCGTGAAGGGTCCGGTCTCTTACGACGATCTGAAAACTCGCGCCGACGAAGGAAACCTTCTTGTTAGCGATCAGGTCTGGAACGGCGTCCTGACAGACCAATGGCGAGCGGCCGCTCAGGTGGGCGACCTGCTTCGCGATAATAAATTCCCACCAGACGGAGCTGCCGCTCAGCAGTGGTATTACACAGTGACGAATGAACGAGTCGACGATGGAGTGATCGTCTGGCGCAAAACGCTGACGCAGGACTTCTGGCGACCGGGTGACAGCTTCGATCAGAACGAGCGAGAGATTAAAGAGAAAACCAAGCCGCTCTGGATCTATCGCCCGGACGACGCTCGTGATCCGAAACCCAGTGCCGTCGAGACTGCGTCCTCAGCACCTTAGTTATCCCCAACGTTCAAAACTGAATTGAATACCAAAGCCTCCCGTGCATCGCATTGGGAGGCTTTTCTTTTGCGGACGGATCTCCGGATTCCTGGATTTTGACTGAGATTCTCAGACTTCAAAATCCGTACAGGACCGCTGATCCTTCATGAATCGGCCGCGTTTTCTCTGGCATGAATGAATCCGGCGAGGCAGTTCATTTCGAGCGAGCCTTTAGGTCCGGTTCCGAGAAAGGATGCAGCCATGTCTACAGTCACAAAGTCCGCCGTTACGAAAGGTTCGCAGAAGTCACCAGGCATGTTTTTCCAGGTGGTGAAAGCCGCAATTCTGACTCCGTTGGCGGTGATTTTCTGGCCGGTCGCGAAAGTCTGGAACGGTTTCTACACCCACTTCCTGTCGTATCTAATCGGACGAGTTGTCCGAGACAGAGACCGAATCTATCGAATCCGATTCGTGTGGTACGGCGACTCGATTTACCTGCACCCAATGATCTGGGGAAGCCTTGCTCTGTTCGGTCTGACGGCCGGAGGAGTGATCACAGCCGGATGGGCCTTACTTGTTTGGTTCGTGGCACTTTTCGTCTGCTACATCACGATCCTTTACAACTTCGACATCATCCGTTGCTCGATTCTGGCAACGGGCATTGTCGCATTCTTCGGGCTGGCTCACTTTGCCACCGTTGAACTCGCCTGGAACCCGCTGACGGCTGTCGCTGAGCATGTTCGACTTCTGGACGCATCGGTGTCTCCCGGCTTCTTCGTGGCAGCGGCCTACGTGTTCGCCGCGTTGATCTCGGCAGAAGTCGTCTGGGCGTGGTTGTTTCATCGAGTCGAAATCGACGAGTCGTACGTCTACGAGCATCAGTTCATGAAGACATCGACTCGCGAGCCGATCTTTGCTCGAGGACTGAAGCGGGAAACGCGAGACATTCTCGAACTGATCCTGCTCGGTGCGGGCGACATTCAGCACCGGACCCGCAAGGGATACCGCTGCTTCAAAAATGTTCCATTCGCTTCGCTGTGGCTGGGAACGGCGATCGACTCTCTGTTGGACTTTCGCCGCAAGGGCGAAATCGCCTTGCAGAAAGACGGGCACGACGATGCTGCCGATGTACGAGTCTCAGACGCCAATCCAGAACTGGCGGACGAACTGGAAGGCGATGACGACATGGACGATGACATCGACAGTGGTGATGACGACGGAGCCGATGACATGCTTTAAGTCGGAAAATCGTTAAACCAGCGGACAGCTTCAAGCGGCACATGGACTTCCATGTGCCGCTCTTTTCGGATTGCCCAGCAAGCGTCTGCGCGATCCGATAACCGGTAGAGTTTCAACAGGCTGTGCGACCAGAAATCTCAACGCAACCGCGAGAGTCAAACAGGCTTTCGTCAGTCCGTATTTTTCTCCCATTGGTCCGATCGTTGAGCACTTTGAGACATTCGCCTCGCCGCCCTACCGCTCGGTGCCGATCCAACAGCTATAGTCCAATTGTCGCTGTGATATTTAGCGTTCACGGCTGATTGCTTGCTGGCGTATTGTTCCCTCGTCGGCTCGTGGATTAACTTGCGTTGTCACCCGCCGCTGGCCGTATGGAGTTTGCCCCGGTTTCATGAGTCAGGATTTTTCAGCCACAGAGCCCGCCGCTCACGAAGAAACATGGCGGGAGATCGAAGAAGTTGTCCAGGAGGTCACTCGGCAATCAAGAGCCGCCGTGCCTGCAGATCGCTTTTTCACCGGACTGCTGGAAAGCTCCGTACGGACTCTGGCCGCAACCGGCGGAGCGGTCTGGCTGAGGCAACCTGAAGGGCTGCGGCTTGAACACCAGGTCAACCTCGTCAGAACCGGACTGGTTACTGGCCCCGACGCCGACGACGTTCAGAATGTCGAACAGCGAGCACAGCAGCATCAACGTCTGCTGGACCGAATCTCGCGTCAAACCGACACTCACGCAGTGTCGCCGCAGTCAGGCACAACGTCCGCATCAGCTCCTGACGGATTGCCGGAAAACCCAACAGACTTCCTGCTCCTCTTCTGCCCGGTCATCGTCGATGACCGAGTGCTCGGCGTTCTGGAAATCTTTCAGCGACCAAACGTCTCGCCCGGCGCCGTTCAGGGATTCCTGAGATTTCTGGCAGCACTCGCCGAACTTGCGTCTGACTACTTGAGAAATTCACAACTCCGCGAACTCCAGGATCGAGCGACACTCTGGAGCCAGTTCGAACAGTTCACAGAACGCGTCCATCAAGGCCTCGACGTTGATCAGATCGCCGCGTCAATCGCCAACGACGGCCGACATCTAATCGGCTGTGACAGAGTGACGGTTGCCGTCCGCAAGGGATCACGTTTTCCGATTCGTGCCGTCAGCGGACTCGATTCGATCGATCGCCGATCCAACGTTCTACGAGCAGCCAAAGATCTGATCCGCCGAGTCGTCGTCACGAAAGACCCATTCTGGTATCAGGATTCTGCGGACGACGACCACGCTCAGCCACACGTCGAAATCGCTCCGCAACTTGCAGATTCTGTTCACAGATACCTCGATGAATCACCGGCCCGGCTTCTGGCAGTCCTCCCGTTGATGCCTGCTTCGCAATCCGCAGACGGTAAGTCCGATTCCAAGCAACGCAGCTCGCGCAAAGACCAACCGATCGGAGCCATTCTGATCGAACGCTTCGAAGGAGCCAGCACATCCGGATTGACGCGTCATCGCTCAGAAGTCGTTGCACGCCAAAGCGCATCAGCACTGAAAAACGCTCTCGAGCATTCAAACCTGCCGTTCCTTCCGTTGCTCAGAATAGTAGGCAAAGTCGGTTGGCATCTGAGACTCCGACAACTTCCACGAACCGTACTTGTCGTCGGAAGTTTGATCGCCGCTGCGGTGGCTATGGTCGTCGTCCCTGCTGACTTCACAGTCGAAGGACACGGCGAACTTCAGCCCGCCGTTCGCCGAGGTGTCTTCGCATCAAGCGACGGCATCGTCGCCACGCTCGCGCCGCCTTTGACGGCGAACGAAACGGCATCCGTGTCTGCAGGAGAAACTCTTGCCGAACTCTCGAACACCGATCTCGACTTCGAACTCACAAGAGTCCTTGGAGAAATCCGGACCGCTCGCGAAAGCCTCAGCACCAAAGAAGTCCAACGCCTGAACGTCGACGATTCGGATCCCAACTGGGAATCGCAACTCGAAAAACTTTCAGCCGAGGAAAAGGAACTGGAAGTCAGCGTCGCCAGTCTGGAAGCTCAACTGAAAGCGCTGAAGCTGCAGCAGACCGATCTGATTCTCACAAGCCCTATCGACGGCCAACTATTGACCTGGGAAGCCGCCCGAATCCTCGAAAACCGACCTGTCCGACGTGGCGATCTACTCGTCAAGATCGCTGACGTCGACGGCCCGTGGGTTCTGGAAATTCGAGTCCCCGACCAGAATATCGGCTACGTCAACGACGCTCGCCGGGAACTCAAACGGGACCTCGACGTCTCATTCGTTCTGGCGACCGATCCCAAAACGACGTGGACCGGCAACGTAACTGACGTTGCCAAAGACACACGTTCCTTTGGAGAGTCCGGGCCAACTGTTCTGGTGACCGTCGAAATCGATCGAGGCAGTATTCCTGAAAATCAGCTTCGGCCTGGCGCGACGGTCATTCCGCACATTCATACGGGACAACGACCAATTGGTTTTGTGTGGTTCCACGAACTGATTCATACTGTCCGAACGAAACTGCTGTTTTAGTCACGCTGCGGCATTCCTGCCGGTTGCAAACAAAACCGAAAGTCGAGCACATGCGTAACAGCCTCTCAATGATGTCCGTAACCGGTGCCCTCTTCGTGGCACTGATTGTCTTTTCCCGTCAGCCCGCCATCGCGGCCGACGGAACAGTGACTGTGACAGGTGCCCTTGTAACCGTCGTCCAGGAACGCGACATCGCCGCTCGTGAGACCGGGTTAATTTCCAAGGTCCACTTCAAGGCTGGCGAGTTCATCGACGCCAACTCAGTCCTCGCCGAACTCGACTCAACACAAGCTCGACTCAAAGTCGAGGAAGCTCAAATCCAATACAACAAGGCGTTGGAAGCAGCCAGCAGCGATCTCGAAAGTCGCGCAGCTCGAAAGTCTCTCGACGTTTCGAAAGCAGAACTCGCACGCGCACAGGAAGCAAACAAGCAATTTTCCAAATCAATCTCACAAACCGAAATGGACCGTCTTCGTCTGACGACGGAACGTGCAGAATTGTTGATCGAACAGTCCGAACAGACCGCTCGTCTCACCAAACTCGACGCAGACCTGCGAAAGAATCAACTCGACTTTGCACAACACACACTGGACCGACACCGCATTTTCACCCCAATCTCGGGCATGGTCGTCCAGGTAAGTTTCCATCCGGGTGAATGGGTCGAGACCGGAAAAAGTATCGCACGAGTCCTGCGTCTGGACCGGCTGGGCTGTGAAGGCCGTGTCGCGGCGGAATCGGTCGACGTCTCTATGATCGGCCGCCCCGTGCGAATCACCATTCATCCACCAAACGGAAAATCGGTGACACTGCCCGGCCAACTGACTTTTGTCGATCCTCAAGTTAATCGAATCAAAAAGGACGTTTTGATCAGAGCTGAATTCGACAACGCAAAGCTGACCATCCTGCCAGGGATGGCCGCGGAAATCGAAATCGCGGGACAAAGTAAAATCGCCAAAGTCGCAGCCCCCGCCAACAAGTAGCACTTACGGATCGCTTTAGATTTGGCGGATCAGCAGTGACTCCAGTTCGCAGGGCTCCAATCCCGAATGATTCGCGAACAGTTTTTACACTGTCTGGAAGTTCGACCGGCTTTGACGCCGAGTCTCGAATCGCTCGAATGAGGATGTTTCTTCGGCGTGTGTTCCAGGCTGATAAATTCCAGAACCTGCGTCCGGTATCCGCAACCTTCCAGAAGCTCGGCACGCAGGGAATCGGTCAGCATCTCTGCGAACCGTTCCTTAAGAATGCCTCGTCGCATGATTGGCGAAAGGAAGTCCGTCTTCAGCTTTGACGCGACTTCGTGATGGCAACACGGAACGGCGAAGATAACTTTCGCATCCCACTCGACGGATCGCGCAAGTGCGACATCCGTCGCCGTATCACACGCGTGAAGCGAGACGCTCAGATCGACAGACTCCAACGGGCGAGTAGCCGGCCATGTCGCCAGATTCGAAGCGGTAAACCGTCGCAGTTAAGTTTCCTGGCGATCTCGTTGCAGTGTTCAACAACTTCGGTTTTAAGGTCGAGGCCAACGATGTCAACTTTCCGACCGTGAATTCGATTGAGCAGATGATGCAGAGCAAAAGTCAGGTAGCTCTTTCCGCATCCAAAATCGACAACTCTGATCGGACCAGTCTTCGGGAACGATTCGTAAACATCCTCGACGAATTCAAGATACCTGTTGATCTCTGCCGAAACTTGTCGAACTTCTGCTTCCGGACGTTGCCTTTCGGCAGTCATGACGCCGATCTCTTCCAGAAAACCACACGGAGTTCCATCAGCGATCAGATAGTGCTTCTGACGATTGTGTTCCGTCGATTCGGATTTCCGTTTCGACGGAGGAAACTGATGAGCCCCGAACTTTCCCGCTCGCTTTGACCTTAACCGTGAAATCAAATCCCGAGGTAAAGAGACGCCCACGCCGAAACTCGCTTGAGATCAATCTTTCGATCTCGGAGGCCGCGTCGTTAAGTACGAAATTGCGATGCGTCTCGCGGCGAGCTTCGCAAAACGTAAACTGAAAACTCCGCCCAGCTTTAAGGTCAACTGGGCGTACAATAATCTTCTCGATCGGCTCCTGCTTGCTACTACCGTCGCCGTTCGGCGAGACATCAGCGCCACCAACTGAATGACTCAGAACAAGATGAATGAACGAATCCTGCTCGACGGCCGTTTTGAAATGAAGCGTGAGAATCGTTCATGAGCGGTGTTTCGATGCCATCTACAACGGAAAAATGTCAGTACACAAGCAGAGGCTACCGCCGCCCCTCACAGAATTTGCTTCCAAGCAGATTCGTCGCCAAAGAGTCAGAAACTCGGCGTGCAATCCCGAAGTGTTGCCACTTCGTCGACATCTGCAAACTCACACCGGTTTTGGTGCTGACATTGCTCCCTCAACAAGTCGGGGGCATACGAATCCTGCATCAAAAACGGGGCGACGATCACTATCGCTTCAGCACTCTGCTGAAAACGTTTGTCGGCCATTAGCGATTTCGACGTAAGTAAACTGCAGCGTTTGCACGGCCGACGCTCGGTCCTGCTTGCAGGCTGCTCTTTCGTAAGCAGAACAGGCTCCTCGCCTTACGACTCAACCGCCTGAGTACGTGTATTTGAACGTCGATTTCGGGTAAGTTCCCTGTTCAAAATTCTGGAGCATTCTGAGCGACTGCAAACACATGGCGCCGTTTGTCCCGACAGAAACTTTTCGCACTCAGCAATGAATAACTTAAACACGAGGAATTCAAATTATGTCGACATCTCATCACACGACTCGCCGTAGTTTTCTCAAGGGAGCCGCCGCCGCAGGGGCCGCCAGCATTTTCTGCCACCCGACGAATCGAGCTCATGGCTACCAGTCGCCAAATGATCGCCCCGTCTTTGCAACCATCGGGCTGCGAAACCAGGGATGGACGATTACTTCGAAGTCGTTCAAGTTCGCAGATTTTCGCAGCACTCGCTGATGTCGATTCGAAACGTCCTGGGTGCCAATGTCGAAAAGACAGAAAAGGCACAGAAAAAGAAGCCTGATTCCTACAAGGACTATCGAAAGGTCCTGGATCGAAAGGACGTCGACGCGGTCATGATCGCAAACGCCGGATCATTGGCACACGAAGATCGCTGTCGAAGCGATGCTCGCAGGCAAAGACGTCTACTGCGAAAAGCCGCTCACACTGACCATCGCAGAAGGCAAGTTGATCGAGAAAATCGTTAAGCAAACCGGCCGTGTCTTCCAGGTCGGCACGATGCAGCGTAGCGGAATCCGGACAGCGTTTTCTGCAGGCCATCGCTCTCGTACGAGCCGGGCGAATCGGAACCGTTAAGAAAGTCACTTGTGGCATCGGCGGATTTGGTTCTTCCCCCAAAACTTCCGGGTCGCGCCCGTTCCGGCAGAACTCGACTGGGACTTGTGGCTCGGTCCGGCACCGAAAGTCGCTTACCGGGCACTGCCAGAGATCAGGAAAGGTTACGGCGGCGGCGTTCCGCTCTACAGCAATTGCCACTACGCGTTCCGTAACTGGCACGAATACTCCGGTGGCAAGCTGACTGACTGGGGTGCCCATCACGTCGACAATCGCCTGCTGGGCCATTGGAGCGAGCGATACCGGTCCGAGCAAGGTCACACCGCCTCAACTACAAACTTCCTGTCGAGTACAAGGACGGTCACCCGCTTGTCGATGACCAGTACAACATCGCGGACGGAGTACAACATTCAGGCGGACATGCCAAACGGCGTTGAGCTGCTTATCACCAACGAAGGTGACAACGGAATCCTCTTTGAAGGAACGAAGGGACGATTCTTCGTTAATCGAGGCAAGATCGTCGGCAAGCCTGTTGAAGACTTAGAGAGCAACCCTCTGCCGGACGGGAGCCGTTGAAGATGTCTACGGCGGAAAGGTCAGTGCCAACCCACACGGCTAACTTCATCGAAGGGATGAATTCCCGGAAGCAGCCGATCTCGGACGTCTGGTCACACAACCGAAATGCTTGAGATTTGCCACCTCTCTAACATTGCGATGCGTCTGGATCGTGCCGTCAAATGGGACCCGGTCAAACGGGAGATCATCGGCGACGACCAAGCAAACTCGTTCCTCTCGCGACAAAACCGCAAGGGCTACGAAATCAACATGTAGTCAACAACTGCGAAAAGAAACCGGGGACGGCGTTCATCACAAACGATGTTTCTCCGTCCCTTTTTTACGAATAACGACAAGAACGACCAGCATCATGAAATCGATACTCCCAGCACTTTTCCTCGTTGCAGCTACCGTACTTCCGGCAGTTGCTGAGACAGCAAAACAACGATTTCAAAGGGCGCGGCAACTGCCGAGGTCTACAAAAAGGCATCCGGTGACGACCTCTGGATTTATCGCTTCGATCCTGCGGACCACGATTTGAAGAACGACAAACGCCCTGCCGTTGTGTTCTTTTTCGGAGGCGGCTGGAACGGCGGAACCGTGACTCAATTCGAGCAGCATTCGAAGTACCTTGCGTCACGAGGAATGGTCGCGTTTGTCGCCGACTATCGCGTGAAGAGTCGCCAGAAAACCGGGCCGGACGCCTGCGTTGCAGATGGAAAATCTGCAGTTCGCTGGGTGCGTAAAAATGCCGAGCGGCTGGGAATCGACGCGTCTCGAATCGCCGCTGGTGGAGGATCCGCTGGTGGGCACGTTGCAGCTACGACCGGAATTTGCGACGGGCTGGACGACGCGGCCGAACAAGGTTCAAAAATCAGTTCCAAATCTGACGCCTTGCTACTTTTTAACCCGGTGTACGACAACGGTCCAAAAGGATACGGGCACGACCGAGCGAAACCGTGGTTTCCAGCAATTTCTCCCGCGCACAACATTACCAAAGACGACCCGCCAACGATCGTTTTCCTCGGTTCGAAGGACTCGCTGGTTCCGGTTTCCACCGCGAAGAAGTTCGATGAAGACTTAAAAGCCGCTGGAGTCAAATCAGAAGTTTGGTTCTACGAAGGTCAGCCACACGGCTTCTTCAACGAAAGCAAGAGCAAGGAATCATTCCTTGATACCGTCTTGAAAACCGACGCGTTTCTGGTCTCACTCGGGTGGCTAAGCGGAGATGCAGACGAAGCGAAACTGACATCGTTGCTGAATGGGCCTCGGAAACGAAAAACACGTTAACGCATCCGACAGCGATTTCTTTTTCTGTCCGATGACTGCGACGACAAGCAAACAATGGTTACCCCTACTGCAGGCATGGCTGTTCACGGCGAGGTTGCGGCCTATTGCCAATTAGGCGGCAAAACTCCATAGCGTCGCACTTCAAGGAAGATCACGTGGAAGACTTACTGCATTCTGATCAGCTTCCAAAGCTCAATGGCGGGACGCTCCTGCTTTCTTTTTCAGGCTGGATGGACGGGGGCGATGCGTCGACGGGAACGGTCAGTCGGTTGATTCGGCTGCTCGATGCTGAGCCGATCGCTGAAATCGACATCGAGCCTTACTACATCTTCAATCAGCCAGGATCGATGGAGCACGCGGCACAGTTTCGGCCGCACATCAATATTGAAGATGGGCTTGTCAAATCGGTCGAAATGCCGAAGAACGAGTTCTATCACGTTGCTTCAGCCAACCTGCTCCTCTTCAAGGGCAAAGAGCCAAACCTGAAATGGCGAACCTTTGGCGACTGCATCTTTGAGGTTGCGCGGCAGTGTGAGATTTCGCGGCTGATGTTTGTGGGATCGTTCGGCGGAACCGTTCCACACACTCGCGAACCGCGCATGTACGTAACATGTTCCGACGAGAAACTGCACGATGAAATGGCTCAGTTCGGCATGCGTCGGACGGGCTACGAAGGCCCGGGTTCGTTCATGACGTATCTAATGTCGAAGGCTCCCGAGCAGGGCCTCGACATGGTGTCACTCGTTGCCGAAATTCCCGGCTACCTGCAAGGCACAAATCCGTTCTGCATCGAAGCAATCACTCGCCGCCTTGCCGCAATTTTGAAACTGTCTCCGGACATGGACGAGCTTCGTACAACCAGCAACGAGTGGGAGCAGGAAATCTCTGCCATTATCGAAGAGAACGACGAGATGGCCCGTAAAATTCTCGAACTTGAAGACGACTACGATCGAGACCTGCTCGAACAGAACGAGGAGGCTTAGGTATGGCAGTAAGCTGACTCATCACGCCCGATCAACAATCTCCGGTTTCGAGAACACGCATGGCTCAAACAAGCATGCTTATCGCGAAGAGGCGAATGATGAAGTCAAACCGCGTTGCCATATTTTTCTGTCTCGCTGTTTTGCTCATTGGGTTGACCGCCGACTCGACGACCGCGGCCGAAGTACTGACTCACCCTGCCATGAGAACAGTGCCCGAGACGCCGTTACGACAACTCAGCGGTGGCCCGTCGCGATTCGTCGACTCGAAAATCGGCGACGATGCTCAAGCCGGCTCGGAAGCACAACCGTGGAAGACGCTTCGGTATGCGCTGCGGCAACTCAAACCCGGCGACACGCTCTATCTACGTGGTGGGACCTTCTACGAGCGACCAGTGCTCAGTCGATCTGGCACGATTGATGCCCCGATTACGATTCGATCGTACCCCGGCGAGACAGTAATCATCGACGGAGGACTCCGTGAATTCTTCGAACAGCCAGCCTCGAGTTGGAAACCGTTTGCCGATGGCGTTCCTGGCGAGTTCGTTTCAACTCGCACCTATCATGAATTGAACGACCGCCGCGTCCCGCATCAGTTTCTGTCAGGCTCGTGGGAGCCAATGTGGAGCAAAGAGGATGAGCGACCAATAGCCCTGGGGCATTTTGGAGACACGATGGTGCCGCTGCATGGCTATCGTCATTTGTCTGGGCTGCGTGCGGCGAATGAATTCTGGCTTGCCAATAAGAATGACCGAAGCAAAGGCGTTTATTGCGAGCCGGGGCTTTGGTTCAACCGCGAGACAGGACGCGTTCACGCGAGATTGGCTCATCACACTTTGCCGGGGCTGGGCGACCGGTCATATCGTGGAGAGACTGACCCTCGAAATATTCCAATGGTTGTAGCTGTTGGTTTTGGTGACGACGTTCTACGAATCAGCGGAATCAGGCATGTGCGAATCTTCGATCTGACGCTACGCGGAGCGACAGGCAGTCCGATGATTCACGTTTACGGATCGGAAGACGTGGAGCTTGATCATCTGACAATCTACGGCGGATTTCCCGGTTTGCTGGTCAATGCAACGCAGAAACTGAAAGTCTCAAATTCCGCATTTCGAGGACTAGCCGCTCCCTGGTCCGGACGTGCCCACATGAAGTATCTGGGCACGGCGTCGTATCAGATCGTCATGCAGAACAGCCAACCGCTCAATGAGGACATTGAATTTGCGTTTTGTGAATTCACAGACGATCACGACTTTGCATTTTTGCGTTACGCAAAGAACCTGCGGATGCATCACTGCCTGGTCGACCATTTCAACGATGACGGACTGGAGTGCGGAGCGAAGTTGCGCGACCACTCGATCTACATTTTCCAGAATCGAATTGGTGCCTGCTTGGGCGTCTTTCAGCAGCACGAGATTGAGTTAAAAGCATCTCCCCCCGTTCATACGCAAGGGTCTGGTGTTTATGTATTCCGCAATGTGATCGATACGCGTGCTGGCGTGCCTTATCAGTTGCCGCGGGAAGCTGATTCGAGCGGCGCATTCCTGCATGCCGAAGGCCATCTGCTAAGTGATCATGGCAGTCCGATTTATCCGGTCATGCGATTCTACCAGAACACATTTCTACGAGAGTCGCCGGTCTTTCGTGGCCATTTTCTGTTTGGCCTCGGAGCAGTCGGACTAGGTCGTACGGACATTCATCTTGCTGTTTGTCGTTAGTTTGAATGAGGATGTCTATCGTCTCAAGGAGGAGCACGATGGTCCGACGTCATGAACTGAGCGATGAACAGTGGAATGTGATCAAGAGTTTGATCCCGGGAAAGAAAAGTGATCCAGGGCGGACAGGTCGTAACAATCGATTGTTTATCAACGCCGTGTTGTTTGTGCTGAAAACTGGCATTCCCTGGGAAGATCTTCCTGGTCGATACGGAAAACCCAACTCGGTTTGGAAGCGGTACGATCGCTGGTGTTCCCGAGGTGTCTGGGAGCGGATTTTCCTGGCCATCGGTGAGTCAGGACTGACAGACGAATTGCAGGAAGTACAGATAGATTCTACCAGCATCAAAGCTCACCCGGTCGCTTCCACCGGACGCCGCCTGGCAGATGAAAAAAAGAAGACGCTGACGAACGACGCTGCCTTGGCCGTTCTCGTGGCGGACTGACGACCAAAGTTCACGCAGTAACTGGCAGGAGCGGCCGGCTTGTCACCTTCCAGCTGACGGTCGGTCAACCTGGCGATGCTCCTTTGGGAGAACAGTTGCTCAAAGACTTCAAACGCGGTGATGTGGGCACCATCATCGCTGACGCCGCGTACGATTCAGACGCGATCCGCAAGCGTGCCCGACAGCTCAGGGCAAAGGTGTGCATCAAGCCAAATGCCGGACGCAAAAAGAAAAAGAGATACAACAGGACGGTCTACAAACACCGCAATCTCATCGAACGATTCTTTGGAAGAATCAAACGCTGCCGCCGCATCGCCACACGCTACGAGAAAAAGCCGGCGAACTTCGCCGGCTTCATCTGGCTCGCAGCACTAATCACAGACATGGTCTGAATGTCCGTACGACCTAGACCTACGGACAAAAAACAGCCGAACTCAAAGTGCCATCTTTCACACGATCTACGGCTCCCAGGATCCTGCCATCTACGCCATTTGGCCTCGTTCGCCAGCCGTAGAAACTGGCTGTTTTCGGGCGGTAACCATGTCATTCATTCTACGGCCCCGGAATACCCTGCTGGCGACTGTTGTTGGTTTCGTGAACCAGCGCCGCCAGTAACATAGTAGACCATCCCGTTTTAGGACGCCTAATCGAATCGCTACTGCAAGCGTTCGGGAGGACACGTTTGCTGCTGACTGATGATCAGTGTCGCGTATTGGCAATGAGAGGCAATGTTTTCGGTCGCAAGGCGTTGCTGGAGCTGACCATACATTGTGACTCCCGCCAAGATCCCGCGCTGGCACTGTGAACTGGTGGCGAAGAAGTGCGACTCCAGTGAAAAACGCGTGTGGTCAAAGAGCAGGAACGACATGCAGACCATGTGGACATCGGACGTTGAATTCATCGCCGGACGTGATTGTCGGCTGACATTTTGCTGGCTGCACAGCCAACCCACATGAATCCTGCACGAAACAACCGGCACGTGAACTCACCAGTTGCGACGACAGTTTTCTCAACAACAAGTGGCACTGAGTCATGGACCGTAACACAACGTTCTGTGAATCATTTCGCTCGATCCTGCGACAAACGGATGTGCAGCGAGTCATCCAATCGCCGAAGAGCCTCAACTTGAACTCGCAGTTGGAGCGATATTTCGTTTCTCTAAAATTCAAATGCCTCGGCTGAATAATTTTCTTTAGCAAACGATCGTTGGAACGCGCCGTTTGTGAATACGTTAAGCACTATCACACCGAACGAAACCATCAGTGGATGGGCAACAGGCTCATCAACCCGGGTGAGCCCATCGGCGAGCTTGACGGAAAAGTCGAGTTCACCGAACGACTCGGTGGTCTACTAAAGTAATACCACTGCACGGGCATGTAGCAATTTACCGACATACGCGGCTCACTGATTCTCTCACACGATTCAACTCCGCGCAGGTTCGCCGATTCACAGCTCTGCGTACCACCGGAACTTCGACTCATCACTCATGGTAAGTCGCTTCAATCAGAGTGACGTGGAAATGTCTTCTGAACTGTGACCGCTTGTCGAAAGTCGGCAGGAGTGCCGGTAAAGTGGACGTCTCGCAAATCTCTTCTTTTAACTCGTCTGGTCGCCATGAAATCCGTTCAGAGACTCTGCGTCGGCGTTGCCGCAACACTGGCTTCTTCTATGGGGCTTGCGTCCGCATACGAAGATTCTTCGGATCAGCCGCAGGGGTTGCGGCGAAATGTGCCTTCGGTCTGGGTTCTGCAGAATGCTGAAGTTGTAGCGCGGCCTGGACTTCTGGCGCGGGGCGTTTCGGTTCTGGTACGAGATGATCGGATCGAAGCAGTGGGAAAAAATCTCGCAGTACCGGCCGGTGCGCGGGTCCTCAACTTGAAGGGGCGTATGGTTTATGCAGGACTCCTTGATGCTCTTACCGATCAAAACGCCTCGAAGTCGATGGCGGCGGCTCGCTATTGGAACGGTAAGATTCGGCCGGGGACGCGCGTGGCCGATGACTACTCTGCTGATTCGTCAGTGAATTCAGTTTTGCGGAAGCAGGGGTTTGGTGCTAGGTTGGTGGCTCCAACCGGAGGAGTCGCCAAGGGATTCAGTGCAGTTGTGCTGACTTCGGATTCCTCTGCGAAGCATGCGATTCTTCGGGCTGATACGGCTCAACATGCTCGGTTGACGGCTTCTCGAAACGAGAGCCGTACTTACCCGAACTCTCCGATGGGGGCTGTCGCGTTGGCTCGGCAATCGCTGTTTGACGCCGAGTGGTATCGCTTGGCATGGCAGGCGGCTAGCGTAAATCCGACGCTGGCTCGGCCGGAGCGGAACGTCGATCTGGCAGCTTGGAACGAAGTTCGCGAGAGGCGCGTCCCGCTGGTTATCGATACATCAAACGAACTTTTCTTCCTGCGTGCCGATCGGTTTGCTCGTGAGTTTGGGCTGTCGCTGATCGTGCACGGCAGCGGGAATGAGTATCGACGTCTGTATGAGATCGCGGCAACTGGACGCAGCGTCATCCTCCCGGTGAATTTTCCGAAGCCGCCAAACGTAGGAACCATTGAAGCATCGCTGGATGTAACGACCGAATCGCTGATGCATTGGGATCTCGCTCCTGAAAATCCGAAGCGGTTGGCCGCAGCGGGTGTAACTTTTGCGTTCTGTTCACAGGGACTCGACGATCGAGGCAATTTCCTGTCTCAGATTCGTAAGGCGGTTGAGCGAGGACTGCATCCAACAGACGCTCTACGTGCCCTGACTACTGTTCCGGCCGCTCTGTTTGGTGTCGAGGACCAGGTGGGAACCGTTGAACCCGGGCGGCTGGCCAGCCTCGTCGTGACCGACGGTCCATTGTTCGATATGGAAACAGAAATCGTCGAGACGTGGGTTGCGGGAGAACGTTATGAGTTTTCCAGGAAGCCACAGCGAGAGGTCACTGGAAAGTGGATGCTGCAGATCACCGGTTCACCCAAAGAGTTACCCGGTGAGTTCACAGTTTCGATCGAAGACTCGAATAAGCTGACGGGAACGATTCGGATCAGCGGGAAGGCGACCGAAGATGACGTTGACCTTGGCCACCTCATACTGAACGGAACGCGTTTGAGCGTTACTTTTCGGTTGGACAGTTTCGGTCAGAAGGGCGTCGCGCAACTGACGGCTGTGATCGATTCGGAATCCGAAAACGCAACCGGGAACTTTGTTTTGCCAAACGGCCAACGACTGGTTGCGGAACTGTCAAGACTGCCACCATCGCCCGCAGTCAATAGCGATCGTCCCGAGCCCATCGCAGAGTCTCATCGCGACGTCGCGATCAGTGAGATTGCGAAAAATGAGAAGTCAAAGATAGAGGAAAAAAAGAGTAAGCCGGCTGGAGCCTCATTTCCGGTCAACTATCCACTGGGAGCGTTTGGTTTGGCCGCGCAGCCTGAACGACCGGAGTCCGTAGTGTTCAGGAATGCGACTGTCTGGACCTGCGGTCGATCCGGCATTCTCGAAAACGCCGACGTGCTGATTCGCAACGGAAAGTTCTTGAAGATCGGCCTGAAACTAAAAGTCTCAAAGAAGACGCAGGTCATTGATGCGACCGGGAAGCATCTAACGCCGGGCATCATTGATTGTCACTCGCATTTTGCGACCGACGGAGGGGTCAACGAAAGTGGCCAGGCGGTGACGGCCGAAGTGCGAGTTGGTGACTTTGTTGATTGCGACGATATCAATATTTACAGACAACTGGCTGGCGGCGTTACTTCGTCAAACATTCTGCACGGATCGGCAAATCCGATCGGTGGTCAAAATCAGGTGGTCAAACTCCGCTGGGGTGCTGGCGACGAAGCTCTGAAATTTTCCGAAGCACCTCAGGGCATCAAGTTCGCACTGGGCGAAAACGTCAAACAAAGCAACTGGGGCGATGAATTTAAGACACGTTACCCACAGACTCGTATGGGAGTTGAACAATTATTTCGCGACGAATTTCGAGCGGCATTGGAATACGAGGCTCGTTGGAAGAAATGGAATCAGCAACGCGAAGGGCTTCCGCCCCGGCGCGACCTGGAACTCGACGCGATTGTCGAAATCCTGAACGGAAAACGCTGGATACACTGCCATAGTTATCGGCAGGATGAAATCCTGGCTCTGATCCGAGTGCTTGACGACTTCAAGGTTCGGATCGGAACGTTCCAGCACATTCTTGAGGGCTACAAAGTTGCCGACGCGATGGCGAAGCACGGCGCGATGGGTTCAGCTTTTTCCGACTGGTGGGCCTACAAGTTCGAGGTGTACGACGCGATTCCTTATGCGGGAGCGTTAATGCACAACGCTGGAGTTGTTGTTTCGTTCAATTCGGACGACCGCGAACTCGCCCGGCATCTGAATCACGAAGCCGCCAAAGCCGTGAAGTATGGAGGAGTGTCGCCGGAAGAAGCGCTGAAGTTCGTGACACTGAATCCAGCAAAGCAATTACGGATTGATCGGCATGTTGGCTCGATCGAAACAGGCAAACACGCAGACATTGTTTTGTGGTCGGCGTCGCCGCTGTCGACAATGTCGCGATGCGAGCAGACGTGGATCGACGGCCGGAGATACTTCGACCGAGCCACAGACCGAAGCTTGCGGGCGAGAAATCAACGGGTTCGAACCACGCTCATTCAGAAAATTCTCGACTCAGGCGAGCCCATGCGGGAACCCGGCGAAGGGGACGGTGATCCGGCGTCGCTGTGGCCGCGAGAGGACCTGTTTTGTCACGGGCACGATCACGACGACCATCACCATGAATAGGCAACGCAAGTTCGATCCATTTTTCATGTCAACGGTGGTCAGCGCCGACCCGACAGTCTCAAACCTGGCTCAATGCGAAGCAAAACTATGAAACCACTAACCGCAGCAATTCTCTGCATTTTCCTGTCAGGTACCCTGCTCGCGTCTGATGCAATTCCCGGTGCCCCCCAGGCAGCTCCGGTTGCTATCACCAGAGCGACAATTCACACAGTCAGCGGACCGACGATCGATAACGGCGACCTGCTGTTCGATCGCGGTCGAATCGTTGCACTCGGTGAATCTGGAACAGTGAAGATCCCTGACAATGCGAAACTGGTGAACGGGAAAGGCCAGCATATTTATCCGAGTCTGTTCGAGGCTTACTCACAACTTGGTTTAGTTGAAGTCAGCGCGGTTCGTGCCTCAAGAGATCAGTCAGAATCCGGACAAATGAATCCCAATGTTCGCGCCCACGTTTCGGTGAATCCGGATAGCGAATTGATTCCAGTCACGCGTGCGAACGGTGTTTTGCTGGCACTAACTGCTCCTTCAGGTGGCCGGATTGCGGGGAAGGCTGCTGTCATACAACTTGACGGTTGGACGTTCGAAGAAATGACTCTGCGCTCCGGAGCGGCGATGGTCGTGTCCTGGCCAACCGTGCCAAATCAACTTGAAACAACAGATATGAAGAAGGATCCAGTCGCGTCGCTGCGTGATTTCTTTGATGAAAGCCGTGCGTATCTCGAAGCTCGTGCCAACGAAGCATCCAACAAGAAGAGTGACCTTAAGCTCGAATCTCTACAACCTGTGTTAGAGCGAAAGATGCCTCTGCTTGTTTCCGCCAACAGTCTGGCTGTGATTCAGTCAGCAGTTTCGTTTGCGGTCGAACAGAATATTCGACTCATCATAATTGGGGGCTACGATGCTCCTTTGTGTGCCAAGCTACTTAAGAAAAACAGCGTACCGGTCATCGTTTCCGCAGTTTACCGCCTGCCTCGTCGTCGCAGCGAGGGCTTCGACGTTGCCTATACACTGCCGGAGAGACTGCGTGACGCTGGCATTCAGTTCTGCATTTCAGGCAGCGGCTCTTCACGAGTCTCAAACACTCGAAACCTGCCCTATCACGCCGCGACGGCCGTTGCTTACGGACTACCCGCCAACGAAGCGTTGAAGGCGATTACTCTATACCCGGCACAGATACTGGGAGTATCGAAACGCGTCGGTTCGCTCGAAAAGGGCAAGGACGCAACGCTGATAATGACCACGGGTGACCCGCTCGAAACTTCGACGCAGGTGACGACCGCCTGGATTCGAGGCCGAGTAGTGGACCTATCGAGTCGACACACGCAGCTCTACGAAAAGTACCGCGAAAAATACCGACAGTTGAAGCGGTAGAGCAGGCAGTGTGAAGTTGAGCCTATCGATCGTTGTGCCTGACTTCCGTGCGATGTCGTGGCAGCAACGCTGGAGCGCAACGTCGGTCCACTCAGAGCTGACTCAGCCAGCGATTTCGTAATTGTCATTGACCGTGATGACCATCCTGTTTTCTGACCGCACCGGCTGATGGTACAGTGCTGCGCTGAGTACTTTCTGAATTTGCTTGAGTCGAGGAAAGGTTTCCTGATGACCAATGTTTTGTCGGTAGACAATCGCGTGCTGTTGCTGTGCAGATTTGCTATCGCGGCATTTCTGGCAGTGGTGTCCGTGGCCGATGCGGGCGACGGGGCCTTGGTGGTAGTCGGAGGAGGGCCGATTCCGGATCAGATCATCGATCGGTTTGTTGAACTCGGCGGCGGCAACGGTACACGGCTGGTCGTGATCCCGACAGCTTCCTCGGACAACGGTCTCCCCACGGCAGATTCTACGATCCAGCTCTGGAGCTCTCGGGGAGTCACTCATGCGATCCAGCTACACACTCGTGATCGGAGCCAGGCAGACAACGAAGATTTTGTGAACCCGCTTCGAAACGCTACGGCAGTCTGGATCAGCGGCGGGCAACAATCACGCCTGGCAGACGCCTACGTTGGAACGAAAGTGCAGGCAGAGTTGGTAAAACTGCGAAACCGAGGCGGCGTCATTGGTGGAACGTCCGCCGGAGCCGCGATTCTATCCGGAGTGATGATAGTAGGTGGCAATCCTGTTCCGAAGATTGGTCGCGGGCTGGATTTGATCCCAGGCATCATCGTCGACCAACACTTCCTTCGAAGAAGTCGAGTAAATCGCCTGCTCGAAGCTGTCGGCCGACACCCCGATCGGATGGGAATCGGAATCGACGAATCGACAGCAATTATCGTCCAGGGCGATCGGGCAAAGGTTGTCGGCGACTCATATGTTACGGTCATCACTAAGCCAGACGATCGGCCACAGTCCATGCAAACCCTGCGTCGCGACGACGCAATTCAATTGCCAGGTGTCACCAGAAAATCGCCAAAGAAGTGGGCAATCGCAGTTCACGGGGGAGCCGGAACCGTGCCTGCAGATGCCTCGTCCGCGGAAGAGAAGGCATGGCGTGACGGACTGCAAATTGCGATGCGGAAAGCAGTGGCAATCATTGAGAGTGGCGGCACGAGCATGGGCGCCGTTGATGCGACCATTCGAATTCTGGAAGACAACGAGATGTTTAATGCGGGCAAGGGGGCCGTGTTCAACAGCGCCGGATCGCATGAGTTGGACGCTTCCGTAATGGATGGCCGAACTCTTGATGGAGGTGCCGTTGCGGGAGTATCGACCGTTAGAAATCCGATTGGTCTGGCTCGCCTGGTCATGAACAGGACATCCCACGTCCTGTTGTCCGGTTCCGGAGCCGAACAGTTTGCGACCGAACAAGATGTTGAGAGGGTTAAGAACAACTACTTCTCCACTGAACGGCGGCGTGAGAGCTGGAACCGAGTACGGGCACATGAGGACGGAGCTCCAGTTAGTCGCATCCGTTCTGCCCGCCCGTGGCAGTACGGCACTGTTGGCTGCGTCGTGCTCGACACGCATGGAAATCTTGCGGCAGGCACATCGACGGGAGGTCTGACCAATAAGAAATTCGGCCGTGTTGGCGACAGTCCAATACTGGGTGCAGGCACGTATGCTGACAACGATACCTGCGCGGTGTCAGCAACAGGCACGGGCGAGCAGTTTATTCGACACGCGGTTGGTGCTCAGATTTCACTGTTGATGCGACATCGCCGCTGGACATTGAAGCAATCCGCCGAGTACGTGCTCAAACAACGTCTAAATAAAGGCGACGGCGGAGTCATTGCGGTCGATCGAGACGGAAACATTGAATGGGTCTACACCAGTCCCGGAATGTTCCGCGCAGCTGCTGATTCTGATGGACGATTCGACGTTCTGATCCGTGATGAGAACTAACCCCTGATCCAACCAAGCAGCATTGGGCTCCCGAGATGAAGACACGACTGACGTTCATTCTGACCGTATTTGTCCTGATGGCGGATTTCCATTGTCGCGCTGACGTTTCCCGTTTTAGCAATGTATTTTGCGAGGGCGACTACAAACGCCATCTGCAGGGCGTATGCACGAACGAGAACGACGCGGTTTACTGGTCATTTACGACGGAGCTCGTGAAGACCGATAGGCAGGGGCAAGTCCAGAAAAAAGTCCCCGTCGTCAGTCATCACGGCGACCTCTGTTTTCACGACGACAAGCTGTTCGTTGCCGTCAACCTCGGCAGCTTCAACGATCCGAAAGGCAATGCCGACTCGTGGGTCTATGTGTACGACGCGGAGTCGCTGAAGTTTCTGTCGAAGCACGAAACTCAGGAAGTGTTTCACGGGGCCGGTGGAATCGGTGTGATGAATGGCGGCTTCTACGTCGTCGGCGGTCTGCCCGACGGTGTCGAGGAAAATTACGTTTACGAATACGACAGGAAATTTCAGTTCGTCAAACGCCACGTCATCAGTAGCGGCTGGACGCATCTCGGCATTCAGACGGCCACGTTTCACGACGATGCCTGGTGGTTTGGCTGTTACGGCTCGCCGGCGATCATGCTGAAAACAGACGAGAAGTTCCGCATGCTCGGCCGGTTCGAGCTGGACTGTTCACTGGGGATCGTCGGAGTCTCGAAAGATCGACTGCTCATGGCAACTGGGCCTCGCACGAATGGAGGTCGCTGGCGCGGTTCGCTCCACCTCGCTCATCCGGCCCCGAAACGAGGACTCGTTCTGCTGCCCGAGCCGGTTTCCGCTCTGGACAAGCAGCGAGTCAAACAAACGGGAAATTGGGGCGAGTCACGGTTCCGTTTCGCAGCGGCCGCAGCGGCTTCCACAACCGATGACCGAGCCGCACTGGAATATGCGTTCAACGGAACAGGTGTCGCGGTCCGGTTGGGTGAGCACAACGTACCGGCTTATGGTTCACCAAATCTCGGATCACTTGTCGTGACGATCGATGATGATTCGCCGCAAAAACTCACGCCACGGTCGCTCCCTCGGGAAGTCGTGCTGGCCGAGGGTCTGACGGCAGGGCCACATCGGGTTCGAGTCGAGCATCGGCGAGACGATGACGACTCCGGCTGCCGAATCGAGTCGTTCCTCGCGTGGAACGAGCCACGCGCCGAGCTACGGTTTCGAGTCAATTGTGATGCGAATGCGCATCTGGTCGACTGTCGAGCCATCGTCCGCCGCGGCGACGTTGTCGTTCGAGATTCGTTGGTCCGAAACTGGTTGACCGGCCAATGCTCGCTGACGGGCCTGGAACCCGGTGACAACTACTCGTTGGAAGTCCGCGCAGTTGGCTGGTTACCGGCCCGGTTTGGCAGATTCGTCATTCGCCAGGGCACGGTGACGGAGGTGCCAGCCATTTATCTGCGACGCGATCCCTCGACAGTGACATCGCAATTTCGATTTCCTCGATTGAACCAGCAGGCCATCCGCAAGGTGGGTGAGACATTTCCGGCTCGGTTTCTCGGCTACAACACGACAATCGATGAAGTAACGATCTCCCGTCGAGTCGGTCCCGCTGTCATTTCTCGGGTATGCCCGTTCAAGGAAAACGCAACTGCTGCCTACTACTACGACCGCGAAGTCGACGTGACTCTTCCACCTGACACGCCGCCCGGTGTCTACGATCTGATGGTACAGATCACTGGCGGACGCCGCACAGGCTTCTGCAAGTCGCCACGCAGTGTGCATGTCGTGAGTGAGTATCCGACGGATCCAGTTTTCGTCACGTTCGGACATCTCGATACGTCGGGGCAGAATCAGGCAGAATACCTGGAGCGTCTTGCAGCGATCGCCAACCTGCTCGCCCCCGACGCCGTTCTGTGCAGCACCGCCTGCAATCCGGCTTACATTTCCGGAGCACTCGCCAGGCTCGACATGCCGTATGTCGTCAACTTTGGCAATCACCAGTTCCCCGGCCATGAGGCGTGGTATGGAGACCCGGTCGGTGCGATCGACTTCGGATCACAGCTAAGCATTCTGAACTTCGGTCACCCCTGGCACGTCGATAGATCTCGAGCGGACGGACTCCTTACGTCGCGATCGAAAACGGCCGTTCGAGTCATCAACGCTTTTGAATCGAACGCTCCGTTCGACTTTCTCGACCGACACCAGATCCGAATGATTCATGACGGGCACGGTACCGGCTCGAAAGTTGCGGAACTTGGCTCGACACCGACCCAACGGATCGGGAAAACTAACTCGGAGAGCTTTCGAGTCGTCCGATTCCGAGACGGTCAAGTCGAGTCGTGCACCTACAACGGCCACGAAACAGCGCCGATCCCATTCAGCCGCGAGGCGATTTCGCCGCTGACCGTTTCTTTCCACAAACCGAACGACGGAACACAGACCAGTATCTCGGCAACCATCACAAACCGGCTTGCCGATCCGTACCCGAGCGGACGCGTGACTTTCGTTGTTCCCGCTGGAACTTACGCCGTCGCTGGCGGCTGTCTGGAATCACAATTCCTCAGCGACAATAGCCGTTTCCGCATTCTTAACATCCGAGTCGACATTCCCGCCAGCGATTCCGTCAACATTTCTGTCGTTGAGGTGCGGTAGCGTGCCAGAGAATTGATTACCCGTGTCTGCTTTATTGCCCCTACGGACAAGATTAATGGGTTATCTAACGAGCCCGAGCTCGCAGGAAAAAAGCCGAAAACAACAGTGACTCCGCAGCTTTCGGCTCTGGTGAAGAAGTACACCCGGGAGGATTCGAACCTCCAACCCCCGGTTCCGAAGGCCAAAGTTCTGACCTGCGACGCACGAGGATCAAACCGACACATCTCATGAATTTGCTTGGATTTACGCATCAAACTGAATCCACATTCGGATGCGCCAAGTCTCCATAGATTACAGGCTCTGGCACACAATTCCAGAGATTCCGTGCCGAATACCGTGCCATGAAATTGGCGGGCGTCACAGACGCAAATGCAACCACGTAGTTTAAACTCTGACCGACCGTATCAGTCGTGGCATCAGAATATAGATCCGGAACGGATCGCGGGCGGTCGCCGCAAGACCGGCGGAATTTTGATCCTGGCGTGCCCTCACCCGAAACCGCCGCCTGCGTCTTCCGGAAGGTGCAACTTATCGAAGAACGCTTTGTGTCTGGCCGTGGCGTCGTCGATTAACTTCTCGTAGGTAATGACTTCAAAGTATGCGTGCTTCGTGTGCTTGAAGTAGCCACGGCCGTCCGCTGTCTCATGGAAGTCAAAGCACGAGAGGGCATGGTGCAGCGACTTTGAACGGTCAGCGATCAGGTATACGAAGAAATGGGCCGTCCTCAGGTCTTGGATCGGGCGGCCGTCGCGAAACTTCGCTGTTCCGTCGCGTATGTCTTCCATGTAACGGACTGCTTGAGTGTATGGGTTGTCGTTTGCGGAATAGTCATCACGACCTGGCCGTTTGAATTCCACAAGCGTGATCGTGCCGCGGCGATCTTCATTGGGATTGAACGCGTGAGCCGCGTCATAGATGGTTATGTCGGGTTCCTTAGTCGATTCATTCTCAACGTTCTCGTGTCTGCCGATCGCCATGTCTGAAGCAAGGTACTCATGAAATGACATTCGCTCGTCGATGAGCCATAAATTTGCGGCACTGACCGGGAATCCGTTTGAATCGAAACCCATTGGGAAGAAGACAGCGTGAACTGACTCTTCGAATGAATACTTACCGGAGTCTTTCAGGTTGAGCCGTTCTTTGAGAAACCACAAGATGACTCTCCGGTGACCTACATACGATGCCAAATCTGACATCGCAGTTTCATTCCATCCGTCGAGTACCTCACGCACGTCGTTTTGAAACGCTTCCAGATCGTCGATGTGCTGTGCGGCACGCTTGGATACTTGCCGCGTACGTTTTCTGAGTGATTCCATGTAGTCGCGGTACACGGCATGGATAGCATCTTCTAACTTCGAGTCAGACAGCGATGGCTCAATCGCTTTCACTTCGCCAGAGCAATGATTCAGAAGCGGACGGTAGCGTACTTCTCGATCACAGATTTTCTCGATCCGTGCTTGTAGCTCCGCATACATTGCCTCAACTCTGTCGCCGAGAAACTCGCGGCCAGCAACGGCAGTCGCCTCAATGACTTGTTCCCGTGTTAGCTCTTCGGGTAATGCATTCTCCTCAGACGGGATATCGAGGCGAGTCCGGGAATCATTCGATGCCTCATCAAAAATCAGGGATGAGACAAAAGCACTGTAATACAACGCTTCTCCGTCACATCGGATTGCTCCTTTCGGCACCCCGAGCCCTTGAGGGATTGTTTGAGGATCCTCGGCAGGGCGGCCGTCCGCCAACATTGTTAGCGAATTTCGTTGTTCGGTAGTTTCGCCAGAGATCTTGTGAAGCAGGTGAACTACCTCGAAGGACGCTTTCCCAATTGAGAAGGAGTCCTGACGGCGATCGACGAGAAACTTCTCTCGGAAGTATTTACCCAACTCAATGGGTCCAGAGAGTGCTTGGTCAACGACTTCGATCAATGGGCATGGGGAAAGTGCGAGAAACCGTTGAAAGTGAACCACGAGTCGGTCAACTAAGGTGAGTGGTTTCTTCGGCCAATTCTTTTGAAATATCGATCTTAGACCACTCAATGTGATCACTGTTCCCGACTCTTCACTGGAATCAACTTTAGCATCAGTTTCGTTACAGACTCCGTCGGTCTCGATCGCGTATTCAAATCGCCGTCGTCGCATCAAACCAGAACCCGTGCGATACCCGCTTTCGATCTCTACTTGATCGAATGCAGATAGCCACGAGAGTCGCCCAATTCCCTTTCCTCCCTGCTCAATGCGGAAGTCGTCGTCTAGCCTTCCGAATGCTGCAAAGTGGACGTCGTCGAAACCAATTCCGTTATCCTTGACGGTCACTCCACGGACTGGCGGAAGAGTTCCGGCGTCGAATAGTGTTTTGTCATTCGTTCGAATTACGTTGATCTGGATTCGGCCATCCTCAATTTTCCAGCCATTCTTGGATCTGTCGTCGATCGCCTGAAGGGAATTCATCACCGCTTCAAAGACCGGAAGGAGGCAGCGTTTGGCAGATAGATTTAAATTCCGAACTCTGCCTTTCAGGTATGATTCCATGTGTTGTCCTTAACCGGGGCGTTTCCGGTCGAGTGGCGACAACACGCTTGCCGCGGCATAACCATCGAACGGCTGCGTGATATTCATCCCACGTTTCAGGGGGAAGTTCACTGTTTCCTGTTTCGTGAACGCTTCAATTCCACGTTGGTCCAATTGTTCTCTCTTTACTTTGTTGATGGTCCATTGCAGAAGCCACCTCACCGAGACCTTGCCCGACGAATTCGGACATAAGTCCGAACTGCACCAACTCAACTCCTTCTGCCTAGCCTAGATCGCCGATATCTCAATCTCGGACTTCTTGAACCATCCTTCGTCCAGTGCATGCTCGCTTACCTTTTCTGGATGAGTCGAGTATGCGATCAGGGCGAGGCTATTCTCGGCCCGGCTGCATGTGACGTAGAACAGCCGCCTCGTGCGATCTGTCGATCGTTCCTGCTCCTGATTAGCTCGCGAAGACTCGGCCTTGGCACCAAAGAGTTTCTCATATGAGAACATGAACCCACGAGCTTCTGAGTCATCCATGACTACGCAGACTCGAGGGAATTCCAATCCTTTGATGCCTTGGTGCGTATCGTAGGACGCCTTCCCTTGAATGTACTGACTGTAAGGTTCGATTTGTGCGAAGGGTGTTTCAAGGAATGCCCGCCACGCATTAATCTCGTCAGTCTCGTACTCCGCCGCAGCTTGTTCCATGTCCGAATTGTCGTCGGCAGGTGCTGAGAACGCACGGATCGCTTCTGGAACGACGAAGAGTTGGGTATCTCGGATGCGACAGACGACATCCAGGAAGGTCGGACAACTCCCTCGGTCCCAAAGCTCTGCAATCGCAATTACACCTCGCTTCGCTACGTCTACCTGCGCCAACTGATCTTCACCGCTCGCTTTCATTCCTCGCTTGTCTAAAAGCGGCGAATGAGTTCGCACAATTGATGCCGTAGCGAATCTATCCCCCTGCTGGTGGCTCTGAAGAACTATTGTCAATTGTCGTGGCCTGAGGCTGAGTCAGGCGGCGTTTTCCTGCAGGGTTCCGTCGACGAAAAGTTGTCCCTGGATGACGAGTGTGATTTGTTCGTAGCCTCTGAGTCTTCTCCATTTCTTTGAGGCGGATTCGGCCAGCTTGAACATCATGGCCAGACTGGTTCGGCGTGTGCCGCTGCCTTTGGTTCGGCGGTGTCTCAGACGGATGGTGGCGAAGGTCGATTCAATTGGATTGGTCGTTCTCAGGTGAGCCCAGTGCTCGGCGGGGAAGTCGTAGAAGGTCAGCAGTACCTCGCGATCTTTGCTGAGTGATTCGCAGGATTTCGGATACTTCGCTTTGTATTTTTCCACGAAGTGATCGAAGGCGTTGTTGGCCGCTTCACGAGTTTCGGCCTGCCAGATGTCGTGCAGGTCTGATTTCGCTTTGGGCTGCACACTCTTCGGCAGGTTGTTGAGCACGTTGGCTGTTTTGTGAACCCAGCAGCGTTGCTCACGCATCTCAGGAAAAACCTTTCGGGCGGCGGCCCAGAAGCCGAGTGCTCCATCGGCGACTGCCACTTTCGGAGTCATCGCCAGCCCGCGATGCTTCAGGCCGAGCAGCAGTTCGCTCCAGCTTTGTTCGCTTTCGCGGTATCCGTCGAGGATCGCGATCAACTCTTTGCGACCATCTGCGGTGGCACCGATCAGCACGAGAATGCACTGTTTTTTATTGGCATCGTCTTCCAGTCGGACGTTGACGTGGATACCGTCGGCCCACACATAGACGTACTGCTGCTGAGACAAATCGCGTTTGGACCACTCTTCGTATTCGTCGGACCATTGTTCTTTGAGTCTGACAACGACGTTAGCACTGAGTCCTTTGGCTCGCTCTCCAACAAGTGCCTGCAGGGCTTCAGAAAAATCGCCGGTGGAAATTCCTTTCAGGTACAGCCACGGAATCAGCTCTTCGATCGAGTTCGTTCTTTTCAGATACGGGGGCAGCACCTGCGGCGAAAAACGGACTCGATCGGCCGCCTCGGGAGATTCTGTCACGAACTCGCGGCTGACGCACCCGGAAGCGTGCCAGCTGCCGTTAAAATTTCCCGCTCGGGCAGTGATCCATTGCGAACAACCAGGCGACGGCCCTGCTCATCTCGGCGACCAGAATGCTCTGCCAGAAAATCATCGACTTCGGCATCAATCGCCGCCTGCAGCATCCGTCTGGCTCCCTCGCGAAGCAACTCATCCAAAGGACTGCGGCTCTCGAAATTCGCTCGAAAACTTCAACACCCTCCGGCGAGGGAATCCCGTCCTCTGAATCCCTGGCTGGAATTTGATCAACATCTCTCGTAGCGTTTCTCATGGCGTATCCTTGTGCCCATTGTGGGCGGCTGAAGAGTCAATTCCCCTCAGCAGGATACGCCACCTTTCTTCAATCTCTCACGCCACGACTTCTGACAGTAACTCGGCTCTGAATGAGTGGAAGGACAACATGCGAAAAGAATCGTAATGGAGGCAATCTGCCGTCACGTAGACCGGTTTGAAGGTGACTCACTCCGTTTAGGGCTTCCCACATTGGGAGGAAACCCAAGCGTTTGGCCGCCATATTATGCTCAAGGATTAACGTTTTGACTCCTTGCTCAGAGTCCTTCCAGTCATCGTCACCTGTGAGTTCCGCCATTCTCTGGCAAACTGCGTTCTCTTTGCCCTGCTTGTCCGCGATCTCCGTCGGCACAATAAACAGTCGTACAAAACCTTCACCCCTATCCTCGCGAGGGCGCTGAACTTGGCCGTCAATCGGCTCCCGAATCTTATTGATGAGTTCTACGATGCGGCTCCCGGAGCGGTGATTCATCAGCTTCTTGGGGGTAGCCCACGTCTCAGGAAGATTATTACTTTCCAAGTCCAGCTTGCCGGCCATGTAGATGCGCTGCATCATGTCGCCAATGACACCAAGTGAAAATGTTCCAACTTGTCTTGTTTCGGTAAGGAGCAAGGCATCCATCAGCGACTTGGCTGTATCCTGACTTTCGTCGACCAGGAGAATCGGGTACCGATTCACGAGGAGTTCCTGCATCAAGGGCTTCTCTGAGAGGAATGCTGAAGCTATCTTGATGACCTCCGCATGATTGAGGGCATTCTTTTCTGGATTATCGCCGTCGGGGCTGTAGATGAAGGACTTGATCTGATCTAGGGACCGGAGCCGCTCATTCTTCGATGCCATTGCGTCCCGGCGGTCCTGAGATGCCTTTGTCCCTGCACGCCCTTTTCTTTCCTTTTCTGCAAGCTCTTCAAGCTCTGAGGCCAAATTGCCTCGCCCGTTGAAGAACGCTGGTTGTTGCTGGTCATAAGGTGCAGGTTGGTGTGAGAAATTTCGGGCGGTGTTGATGGTCGTGGACTCGGTGGAATGGGTTGGTGCGACTGAGGAGTCGCTGGGAACGTTTCAGGGCGGCTTGAAGTGGCGAAAACATTGAGATCAGCAGTCCTGGGAGACCCGCGAACTCTCGGGGTTTGCCGCTGCCCAGTAGTTTTCGCAGGATCAGACCGAGGTTGTGAGCGGCGACTGTCAGCCGGACTTTCTTGCGGTTGTTCTCCAGGCCTCGCAGCCGGGTGCGGCGGGCCCCTCCCGTTTCGCAGACGTGAGCGAAGCTTCTTTCGACACGCTCGCATCGCAGTTTCTGCAGACGCTTGTTGCGTTCGCCTTTCAGACGACGGCGGTTGGCTCGGTACGCGACTTCGTAATCAGCGGGCTTGTCCGTCCAGCGACGGTTCGGACCATCCGGCTCGCAGATGTATGTTCGCAATTCGTCCGCCCGGGACTTCGCTAGCGTTTCGTTTTTGTGGTAGCCCTTGTCGCCGACGACCTCTTTGATTGCCGCGTCGCTGTCGGCCTGCTGCACGTTGCCTTGAGCGGTGTTGACGCTGTCCAGCAGCGTCTTACCGTCGGACTCGTTGCCGTAATAGATCTCGGCAGACAGGATTGCTTCAGTCTCAAGGTCGACCGTGTGTTCCTGCTTGTACGACAGATGCGTGTGGCCCTTCTTCATCTTCATAATGCGGGCGTCAGGGTCGCTTGAACTTTGCCAGTCCTGATTGGACGCCTTCTTGCCTTTGCGTTTTCGATCGAACTTCCGCAGGTCGTCGTCGCTGTTGATTTCGACGCCGTCAGCTTCGGCCAGACCGAGGACGTACGCTTCCCAGTCCTCGCCGGTGTCCCGCCGCACGATCGACTTCATCGCCGCGTTGGCTTCCAAAAGAGTTGAATCGACACCGACAGTCTTGCCTTTCAACAGCCCGTGTTCTTCGACCAGCGACAGCACGAATGCAAAGACCTGCTCGAACACTTCCAGAGGAAGTCGCTGACGGATGCGCGTCAGGCTCGAATGCTCCGGGGTGTTCTCATGCAATTCGTACCCAAGAAACTTCCGCAACGACAGGCTGTCCCGACATCGCCACGCAATGCCTCGCTGAGAATCGATGCCCTCAAAGTACCCCACAAAGATCATGCGGAAGTAGATGCCTGGCGGAATGCCGGGACGACCACCTTCTTTGTAAAATGGCTCGCACAACGACTCGGCAAAGTTGTCGAACTCCCCGTCGCGGAGCACACGATTCAGGGCGTCGTAAAACACATGCCCGATCGAAGCTGGCAACTTCGCCGTCGCCACCCAAAGTTCCTGCTGCCGCTCCGTTCGACGCTGACCAAGTGCCATCTGTAATTCTCCATTGCTCAATCTCAAGACCCGGAGCAGGATAGCGCGAACTCATATTCAGTCCAGGTCAGTTGGCCAGCTTTTTCAACGGGCTGATAGCCACCCACGAATGTCGCTATTAAGGCCAACAATCAACGACCACGCGAAGCTGTGAATCGTCGACACGGCGAATAGTGAGTCGTACTTCAGCCTACGTTTGATTTCATCGCACGCCTTGTTGGTAAACGTGATGACGCCAACCTGCTGTCTATGAAGTCGGAGCCGCTTTGCTTCTTTCTCGCTAATTACTTGCAAGGCTTCCACAAGCGACCGCGTTTTACCGGACCCAGCTCCTGCAAACAGGAAGAAGCTCTGTCGCGGGGACGACGTGACACAACGCGCGATAGTCTTGTCGGCATCGGCATCGACTACATCGTCTGAATGAGGGGGATTAACAGGCACGATCTCACGTCCCTTCGTTCGTAGCAGTCTCCGCATCGCCGGTATCCGCGAGCAATTCTTGTTGCCGCAGCAGCAGCTTCTCCTGCAGCCATGCAAGACCTTCGCTGATGTATGTTGGAACGCAGACAGACTTGAGATCCTCAAGGTAGAGGACATCGAGTGCGAAGCCAGCTTTCGACCCTGAATCAAGCGATGAGAAAAGTGCGTCGCAAAGCGTCTGGACGTCCGAACTGCTTTCGATCGCCTTCTTGAAACTTCCCAACAGATCTGCTCCACTGAGATTCTTGAAAAAGTCGACATTCTCCAGCACCAAGGCATCCTCAAACGTCCTTGGGATTGCTTCCGATGGCTCGTCGGCTGCTGACAGCTTTATACGCACCGGCGTCTGATATGCGACACGCACCGAAAAATCGACATCGTACACCTTCTCCTTGTCGGCAGCGTCCAACTCAAGGAGCGAGTCCAAGGTGTTCTTTTTGGGGTACCACTTCTTCAGGACGCTGTTAGCCGTGAGCTGACCAGCCGACATCGAAGGAGTGGTCTTTTTGTGGTGTCCTTCCGCCTCTACCGCGTCGAGATCGGTGATGATCAGTGTATTGACACCTAGATGCTCGATTAGCGGTGCTAGACGGTGCGCATGACTTCCGCCGACTTCGAGAAGTGTGACATAGCATCCGTGAAGACCAGGGAAATGGCTACGAATAAACTGTGGGACCAAGATCCGCTCAGCCGTCCCTTCTGCCAGAATCACGCCATCTGCAAAGAACAGATCGGCATGTGTAACTTGCAGGTAACGTGAAACGAAACGAGCGGTTTCATCTTCCTTACCGAAGACTTCCGACAGATTTAGAACCGTTGATGTCGGTGTCTCTCCAGGGCTCCGTGCGGGGTGTCGCCGGAAGTATCGCATCTGTGCATAATCGACTTCGTGAGCGATGTGACTTGAGTGCGTACTTACTACTAGTTGAGTTGAAAGATGGCTCCCATCGGTCAGGGCCGGATGATTCCTCAGGACGTCGTACGCCTTCCTGATAAATACTTGCTGCACTTGAACGTGAAGATGTGCTTCTGGCTCTTCGAGAAGCACTAGATGCAGTGGGGGAGGGACCAGTTTCCTTGCCTGTGTGCGTGTCACCTTCGGTCGACGCTTTGCCAACTTGCATCCAGCCATCACGAAAGCCGATGAGCCGGAATACCATCGAGATCAGATTCTGATAGCCGAGGCCGTTGCACTGTTCTGGAAGCCGGTAAGAAGTGGCGTTCGACTCCGTTCCCGAGGAGAGGTCGTACTGAACGGCGGATTGGTGGTTCAGCCCCTCGACTGGCTTGAGTTGCGTGGAGACGACCAGCCGGGGATTGGCCACGCCTGGGTAACCAAGGTCGCGTAGCTCATCCAGAGGTGCTTTGAAGCTGTTCCGCATCCGTTCGTCAAACGTGGACTGTGCCTGGTGAATCGCTTCCAAAGCCCGAAGATCAGCGGGGACTGGAGTCTTCGTAGGATCGAGATGCTTCCCGTAGTAAGATCGCAACTGAGTTGTGAGAAGCTGCCGCCGGCGCGACTCGCTGCCCCATCTTTCGTCTGATTCATCACTCGGTCCGGAAAAATCGCTCAAGCCACGATGAGCTGGAACTTCGTCGACTCTGATCAGGCCGGAAAGCGGGTGACCGTCCAAGGGCAGAGCATCGGCCGACAACGCCTGTGGCTGGGCCATCCCATTCACAGGAAATTTCTTGGCACTTGGATCAAGTATATACGCCTTGATCTCCATTGTGCTGTCTCCCATACGTTTCCTTAGATAGTCGATAAGTCCGTTCGGCCATAGCGTAAACTCCGGGGACATTGGCGTTTCGCTGAGCGTGCGTTGAGAGTCGCCATCAGCATCAGCGGATCGGCCTGCCAGGAGATCAGTTGCGGCCTTTTGCGCTTTGGCGAATGACTCTAGAAGATCTGCACTGTCGCTCGGTGCAAGTTGCAGACGTACTCCAATTCCATCGTCGGGCTTCCAATCTAGCGTTGGGATCAGATGTGCAACATGGTGTATCTCGTCGTCCTGTACCGTGAGCCAGACATCCAGTGACGGTAATAATTCTGCCCATTGTGGATGGACATCAGAGCTTGGGGAGCCGGAAGTGTTGAACAGCTCTCCCAGCTCATTAACACGTTCCCAGAGGGAGATAGGGATGTCGCTTACCGAGAATGCCTTCCGTTGCAGCAGAAAATATCGGAGAGCCGTGATCGCAGAAGTCTTGCCGCTGTTGTTGGCACCAACCAGAAGTGTCGTATCTTCCGCCATGTCGATACGAGTAGCGATTAGGCGACGGAAGTTTCTTATCTCTATGGAGTCAATGCGCATCTATACCACCTAGATTTTCGAATCGAATACATATCGACGGCGTGTGACACCACCGAAGCGATCATTTTGAATGATCGTTGCTGGCGCGGCACTCAGCGTCGCGAATCGACGGCAATTGCAATGCCGCTGGCGGTTCGACGAAAGCGATCGAATCTCTGTGATGGTCGGGGCGGAATTACGTATGGCAACGTAAGCTCTGCGTCCCGAACGCAGCGAAGCAACTGCCAAAAATGCCGCAAAAGCGAGCCATTTATAGAGTTGCGACATTTTATGGTTCCCATGGTTTCTGTGCAATTGCACGGTTTAAGCCCCTTATCTGTGCAATAACTGTGCAACGGATTCCCCCCCCCGATCATCCGCCGTTGCATGTGATCGCATGACACAAAGCAGAACCAGTCTGCCAAGAACAACTCCGGCGTCGAATCATTGCTCCAGCAATGTACAACACAAGCTTTCGGCGGTCGGAATCAGGCCCTGAAATCCAATCGAAATCCCTCAACAGCAGCTCGCCGAAACTGCCCCGGTCGCGATCACCGGGGGCATTTTCTGAGCCGTAAATGAATCACTGCGAACACGGGGAATTTCATGGTGCCCCCAAGACTCCGAACGTTTTCAACGGATGAGATTTCGCAGTCATGTCCGGCTCTGGGGCGATTTCTGATTGCGGTTTGTACGAAAACATCAGGGCATGCAGTCTTTTTTCGATTTGCCCCTAACCGGCAGCTGGTTCTGGCTATTGTCCTGTGATGAACACGGATCAGAACTCACCTGCGGACACGATTCGGCAGATCAGCCTGCATCAGGCGTCGCTGCTGGCGTATATCCTCGCGCTGCATCCTGATCGCAGTGAGGCTCAGGATATTCTGCAGGAAACGAATGTCGTGCTCTGGCAGAAGATCGGCGAGTTCCGGCCGGGGACAAACTTCAGGGCGTGGGCGTTTCGGATCGCGTATCTGCAGACGCTGGCTCACTTCAAGCGGACGAAACGCAGTCACTGGCTGGGGTTCTCGACTGAGCTGATTGAGACGCTTGCCGACGAGGCCGAGCCGCTGCTGACCGACCTTGAGCAGCGGCAACGCGCGTTGCGACATTGCGTCGAGAAGCTGCCAGCGCAGGATCGCGACATCGTGCGTGCTCACTACGAAAGCGAGCAGCCGCTCGCGGAACTCAGTGCTCGACTGGGGCGAAGTGTTGGTGCTTTGAAACAGGTGCTGTTCCGCGTGCGGCGGACATTGCGTGCCTGTATCGAAATCCAGCTTACGGAGGGAGCAGGAGATGTCTGAACCGGACGCACTCGAAGATCGGGAGTTAACGGAGTTGCTCGAAGCCGTCGCAAATCGTGATGTTTCCGCAACTCAGCAGGAACGGCTGGCAGAGCGACTGGCGGCGGATCCCGATGCGCGAGCAGAGTTCATTCAGGCGACGGCCTTCGAGGCGATGCTGGCTTATGAGTTCCCGGTGGCTGATGCTCGCGTGGCTTCGAGCGCGCTGGATGTTTCCGATCCTGAACCACATGCACGCAAGTGGGGAGCGACCAGGACTGGCTGGTTCTCAGTGGTTGTCGGCGTCGTGATTCTGCTGGTCGGGTGGGTCGCTTTTCAGACTCATCATGGGACTCCGGACAACGCCGCAGACGTCGTCGGCCGTTTCGCTGACCTGAGTGACAGTCGCTGGATGGATCCCGCAACGCAAGTGTTATCCGGCGACGCCATTCGCACTGGGCAACGGATCGAGTTGTCGTCGGGTTCTGTTGAAGTGCTGTTCAACACGGGTGCCCGACTGAGGATCGTCGGCCCAACCATCGTCGAGCCGCGGACGGACAACAGTGTGTATCTGACGCTCGGCGAGGTGCACCTGGTGGCCGAGACGCCGGAATCGAAAGGCTTCACGGTCGTCACGCCGACTTCGAAGTTCGTCGATATCAGTACGGCCTTTTCGGCAAGGGTGTCACCGGATGGCCTCAGTCGCTTGAACGTGTCCGAAGGCGAGGTTGACGTCGTCCTGGAAGGGACCGAACGATCGCCCCGACTGCGGGCCGGTGAAACACTGTATGTCGAACCCGGCGAGGGACAGGTCATGACCCGCATCGAAGAAGGAGACGGGACAGCTGACTTTCGGTTCCCAACCATTCAGCCGCCCAGTCGCGAGGACTATGCGGATCAGTCATTGGGGCACACTACGATACGTGTGGCGCAAGGTCGGCTCAGGTATCAACCTGGCCAGAGCGGGCCAGCCGCAGTTCTTCTCGATGGCAGGGGCCAATCGCAGCAGGATGCTCCAGGCGAGTCCGCATTCTTCCAGGACCGCGCCTACGGCAGCTTTCTCGTCGATCTCGGCGAGGCGGTGACTGTATCCAGGGTCAATTCGTATTCCTGGCATCAACACCTCATCGATCCGACGCATCGCACGAGAGCTCAGCAACGATTCACTCTCTATGGTTTTTCAGGGGATGAATTGCCAGATCTCACTTTGCTTCCTGACGAATCCGGCTGGACGCGGATCGCTCGGGTGAACAGCGATCACTTTTTCAAGGTGAGAGAGTTACTCGATCGTCCGGCCCAACAAGCGTGTTCAATCACCTCGGCTGGTGGAGACATTGGACGATTTCGGTATCTTCTGTGGGAAGTGAAAAGAAACACATTTTTTGGTGAATTCGATGTCTTCGTGTCGCCTTCGCGAGCGGCTCGTTCGACGAAAGGCGAATGAAGTGAAAGTCCTGAAGTACTTAATTGCACTGGCACTCGCTTTTCTGTCGAGCAGCTGGCTCGCTGATGCTCAGAAAAATGACGGCCGAACGAACCCGGTTGCCGTGCAGTTGAATTCCAATGTCTTGTCCGGATTCTTCCAGAAGCACTGCGTGAGCTGTCATGGAGCAAAGACGCAGAAAGGCGATCTGCGGCTCGACACGCTCAACCAAAAGCTGACGACAAGCGTTGTGGCCGAGCGGTGGCAGGAAGTTCTGGATGCGCTGAATCTTGGACAGATGCCACCGGAAGGCAGACCTCGTCCTGCGAACGAGGAGCTGGAGCCGGTGCTGGAACACCTGACGGACTCGTTGCTGCTGGCGAAGAAGCGGCTTTCTGAGTCCGGTGGTGATGTTTTTCTGCGGCGGCTCAATCGACGTGAGTACCAGAACACGATCGAGGACTTGATCGGTCTGAAGCGTGAATCCTGAACTGATTCCACCGGACGATATCGCGGAAGGGTACGACACCGTTGGCCACGACCAGCAGTTCTCGGCGTATCACTTTGATGGTTACTTCGAGGCTGCGAAGAAGATCGTCGAAACCGGACTGTTCTGGGCGGATCGACCTCGCGCGGAACCGAGTATCAAGAAAGAAGAAGTCGAACGACGAATTGAGAACCTGCACAAATACGTCCGTACCTACGATGCGATGATGGCTCGCATCAAGGCGGGAGAAGGATTTGAAAAGCTGGAATTTGATGATGAGAAACAACTGCAGATGTATATCGCCCGTCACCCCAAGCGGACAGGCGCACGACGGGAATATCTAAAGCAGCCACATTTGAATAGCGGCGTCTACCTCGACAGTGAAAACATCAAGACTGGAGTATCCATCGCTGAGTCAGTCGATCCGCGGGCAAGCTATCGTCTCCGTGTCGTTGGAGGGCTGAACGGCAACCCGCCGCTGCTTCGCCAGTTCGTCGATGTCAGGCTCGGTGTGACATCGATTGGACAACTCAAGATGGATGGCACGGTCACGGAGCCCAAAGTTCAGGAGATAATCTATCGACCAACGATGGATCTGCAGAATCGGGCCGTGGTCAACATCAACGAAAACCGGAACACTAACCCGAAGATCGACGCCTATGTCAAATCCATCGATCCCGGCGGAGCACAGTCGTCGGTCTGGATCGATCGGTTGGAAAGTGAAGGGCCGTTTTACGCTGAGCCCACAATCTTCGAGACGCTTTACGATCGCTACATTGGTAAACATACCGGTGGCCTGAACAAAGACGGTTCGACCAGTACGACTGGTGTAAAGACTCCCGGCCGACGGAAAAATTCACCCGGCAAACGGAAAAGCAGGAAGGATGTAAAGCAGGAGACCATTGCAGTCGAGGTGACTCCGGAACAGAGAGCCGAGGAAGACAAGCGGGTGAGACGATTCATTGAAGAATTCGCTCTTCATGCCTTTCGGAATAGAAAGCCTTCTCCTGAGCTCATCGAGAAACTGTACGGCATCTATACCCTGCGGCGGGATCACGATCACACGCTGACCAGTGCGCTGGTGACACCGCTGGCGATGATCCTCAGCTCGCCGAGCTTTCTTTACTTAGTGGAAGACGCGCCAAAATCAGACGAGAGAATCATCAGTCAGCAAGAGTTGGCCAATCGTCTCTCGTACTTCCTCTGGAGTCGCTCGCCTGACAAGGAATTGTTGCGGGTGGCTGACAAGGGGAAGCTCTATGAAGTTGATGTTCTGAAGACTCAGGTCCAGCGGATGTTGGATCACCCGAATCGCTGGGCGCTGGCCGAAGGTTTCATGGCCCAATGGGCGGACCTGAAGCGCTTTGACGACATCGCCATCGACCTCAATAAGCACCACCGCTTCAACAATGGGATTCGTCGTTCGGCACGGCTCGAAGTGCAGCACTTTTTCGACACCCTGATCGAAGAGAATCTCGGCATCGATCAGCTTATCGATTCCGATTTCGTCGTCATCGACGGTTTGCTGGCTGATCACTATGGCTTCGATCTGCCGGAATCCGGCAACCATTTTCGCAAAGTTGCGTTACCGGACTCTTCACCGCGCGGCGGCATGCTGGGGCAGGTGGCCTTCCTCACGATGGGTTCCAACGGCGAACGTTCTTCACCGATCATTCGTGGAGTCCTCGTCGCGGAGAAGTTCCTGAATCAGACAATCGCGTCTCCACCGGCCAACGTGCCCGAACTGGCTTCGGCCAGCGACAAGGCTCTGCCAGTCAAGGAGATCGTCGAACTGCATCAGCGCAAAGCTCAATGTGCGTCATGCCATCGGAAGCTCGATCCGATTGGTTTCGGTCTGGAGAATTTCGACCTCCTCGGACAATGGCGCGATGAGGAAGTCGTCGGCAACATCGGTAAAAGAAAAGGAGCTGGCGAAATGATCCCCGTCCGCAGCTCCGGCAAGTTTCCGAACGATGCGACGTTTGAAGACCTGAGTGAATTCCGAGCCGGGACTGCTTGAGCAGAAAGACAGGCTGGCCCGATCAATCACGGAAGCGTTGATCTCGTACGGACTCGGTCGGCATGTTGAGTTCTCTGATCAACAGGCCATCGAAGAAATCCTGAAGACATCAAAACAGAACGATTACCGAATCGGCGACCTCGTGTACGCCATCGTCAGGCATCCGGTTTTCCGACGCAGCGATCAGACTCGATAAACAACAACCAACAATAGATGAAAGTCAAAGTCCATGAGCATTCACGTCCACAACCGACGGGCATTCCTGAAAGCCGGCTCCACGGTGCTGGCGCTCCCATTGCTGGAGTCGGTTGGTCAAGCAAAGACGCCCGCCGCGAGTCCCAAACGAATCCTGATCATCGGATGCGGCTTCGGGTTTACCTCGCAGTCCTTCTTTCCGACGAAGGCTGGTCGCTTTGCCGACATGGGACTGGCACCCGGAATGAAATCGCTGGAGCGACACAAGAACGACATCTCGATGGTCTCGAATCTGACGAACCTCGGCGCATCCAGTCCTCACTCGGGAAGCACGTCCTATCTGACGGGGGCGAATGTGCTGGGCACTCCCGGCAAGAAGTTCCACAACTCCGTATCGCTCGATCAGGTCGTTGCCCGCAAGATTGGAACGGACACCCGTTTCCCAACGCTGACGTTAAGCGACGACGCGAATAAGGATGGCCACGGTCCCGGCCCTGTCATCTCGCATGGTCAGACAAGGGACATCCGATTCCCGGCATCAATAACCCGCTGGATGTGTATCACCAGTTGTTCGGTCAGAGCAAAGAATCCAAAGCAGAACGCGAGTATCGGCTGGCCGAGAAAAGAAGCATCCTCGACGGCGGTTCTCTCCGACGTCCGATTCGTTAAGCCGAAGCTGAGCAAGTCGGATCAGGGCAAGCTCGCAGACTACTTTCGAGTCCGTCCGCCAGATCGAACACGACTTGAGCCGTCAGGCTCAGTGGGCCCAGACTCCGAAGCCGAAGTCACCAGTACCAGCAGCCCAAAGAAGAAGTAATGGACGGACTTCAGTCAATCAAGACCATGCATCGCCTAATGGTTGCGGCATTCCAGACCGGACTCAACGCGAGTCATCACCTATCGCCAGCCCGTCGCGTCCGTTTTGCAGGGCCACGGCATCAACCTGAACCCGCATTCGCTGTCGCACTACGGCCTCGATCCACACCGTCGCGAGGCGTCCGAGCAGAAAGACGTTCTCTTCATGGAGCTGCTCGCATCGCTGATCGATCTGTTCAAATCCACGGAAGACCTGAACGGCCAGAATCTTTTCGACTCGTCGCTGATCAGCTATGGCTCAAACCTCCGCAGCGGCCACGGACTGCGAGGCTGCCCCGCCATCTACACCGGCGGCGCGGCAAAGAATCTGAAATCCGGCGAACACATCGTTTTGCCGACAGAAGGACACGCCGCTGGCGAACTACTGGCTGACGCTGATGCAGTCCGCCGGAGTTCCACTCGATGGCTTCAGTCACAGTACAGGAACGCTGGGGAGATTGTTATTTGACGCAGTCGAGAAAGGGGTCACCAGCTGAAGAAACTAATTGATTCGTCGAAGGACATGAACGTCGTGAAGTATCTCATAGCTATTACGCTTAGCCTGCTGCTGTCAGCGGTCGTTGCTGCTCAGGAAGCCGACGATCGCAAAAGCGCAGACTTCGTGCAACTGAATCCCAAGGTACTGGCGGGCTTCTTTCAGAAGCATTGCGTGAGTTGTCATGGTGCGAAGAAACAGGAAGGTGACCTGCGTCTGGATACGCTTAATCGCGAGCTGTCAACGAGCGCCGCGGCCGAACGTTGGCAGGAAGTCCTGGATGCACTCAACCTCGGTGAGATGCCGCCGGAGGACGAACCGCGTCCGGCCAATGCGGAACTGGAGCCGGTTCTCGACCATCTCACGTCCTCCCTGCTGGAGCGAAGCAGCGGTTTTCGGAAACCGGCGGCGAAGTGATGCTGCGGCGGATCAACCGCCGGGAGTATCGCAACACGATGGAGGATTTGTTCGGGCTCCGCGTTCCTGACGAACTCATCCCGCCTGACGATATCGGCGAAGGCTTCGACACGATCGGGCAGAGCCAGCAGTTCTCCGCGTTTCACTTCGAAGGCTATTTCGCGGCGGCAGAGAAATCGTTCGAACCGCTATGCACTGGGCCGGGCAGCCGCGGTTGGAGACCACGACGAAGAACTTCGAAGCCGAAAGACGGCACGAGCGCATGAAGAAGTTTATCGCGGAAGCTGACAGAAAAGATGGAACGGATCGCCGCCGGGGAAAGCAACGAGGCGCTTGGATTCAACGATGACGCGGCGAGACGACTGTTCGTCGGGCGCTTTGAGAACCGGTACGGCAGCCAGAAGAGATACCTTGAGCAAGCTCACATCGAGAACGGCGCCTACCTCGACGAACAATTCTTCCGCGGTGGGCTGGCGCCTGTCGCCCAACTACAAATTCGATCCTCGTGGCAGCTACCGAATCCGGGTGGTCGGTGGTGTGAACGGGAACTCAGCCGCCGATTCGTCACTTCGTGGACTTGAGGCCAACGGGCGCTCGATCGGGCAGCTCAGGATCACCGGCACGCCCGAAACTCCGGGAACGCCGAATTGACGTTTCGTCCCACCTCCGATGTTGAAAGAGCCACGATTCATATTTCCGAGAACCGGACCGGAAATGGCCAGGTCCAGAGCGTCAAGCGTTACGTGAAGGCGGTGGGTTCCGGCGGGCCGCAGGCTGCCACCTGGCTGGATCGCGTCGAGGTGGAAGGGCCGTTCTACGACGAGGTTTCCTTCTTCGAACAACTCTACCGCAAACACCTCACGGGAAATCCGTCCGACCAGGACGCGCAGCAGCTGCTGGCCAGCTTTGCCAAACGCGCCTTCCGGGGAAGGCGCCCGCGCCAGGAGTTTCTCGACCGCGTTCAGTCCGTCTACCTCATGACTCGCAAGCACGGTAGCACGCTCGCAGGAGGCGCTGGTTCCCGCGCTGGCCATGATCCTGAGTTCGACCGGGATTTCTCTACCTGCTGGAGGAAAGCGCCGGGGAAACCCTGAGCCAGATCGAATTCGCCAACCGGCTGTCGTATTTTCTCTGGAGCCGGATGCCGGACGAAGAACTGCTCGCGATGCCGCCGAAGGCCGGCTCTACGACTCGGACGTGCTCCGTGCCCAGGTCGACCGCATGCTGGCGCACCCGAATCGCTGGGCGCTGGCCGAAGGCTTCCTGAGCCAGTGGGCGAGCCTGACCCGCTTCGACGAAATCGCCATCGACACCGAGCAGCATCCCACGTTCAACGACGGCCTGCGTCTTTCCGCCCGGCTCGAACCGCAGCATTTCTTCGACACACTTGTTGCGGAGAACCTGGGGATCGATCAGTTGATCGATTCGGATTTCGTCGTGTCAATGCCTTGCTCGCCGCCCACTACGGGACTCGAATATCCGGGCGGAGGCAACGAATTCCGGAAGGTCGCCTTGCCAGGACTTCGCCGCGCGGCGGATTGCTCGGCCAGATGGCGTTCCTCACCATGGGCTCCAACGGCGAGCGCTCGTCGCCGATCATTCGTGGTGTCCTCGTGGCGGAGAAGTTCCTTCACAAGACGATCGCTTCACCGCCCGCCAACGTGCCCGAACTCGCGTCCGCCAGCGACAAGCCGCTGGCGGTGAAGGAGATCATCGAGATGCACCAGCGCAAGGCCCAGTGTGCCTCGTGCCACCGCAAGCTGGATCCCATCGGCTTCGGGTTGGAAAACTTCGACCTGCTCGGCCGCTGGCGGGATCTCGAGGTCGTCGGAAACATCGGGAAGAAAGCCAAACGAAAAGCGAAAAGATCCCGGTGAGAGCTCAGGGCAACTTTCCGAACCAGCGCGAGTTTCGGAACCACAAGGAATTTCGGCCGGACTGCTGGAACAAAAGGACCTCCTCGCACGATCGATCACCGAGGGTTTGCTTTCCTATGGTCTGGGGCGGCACGTGGAGTTTTCAGACGAGCAGGCCATCGATGAAATCCTGAAGCAATCGCAACCAGACGGACTACCGCGTCGCCGACCTGATTCAGCGATCGTTCGTCACCCCGTTTTCGCCGAGGCGATCCGAGCGTCATCGAATCCGTACAAGAGAAAATTGTCCCATGAGAATCACATAGTTACTACCTTGGGCCCTTCGCACTTTTCGTTCTGGCAATCAGCATTGCGAGTGTGGGAGCGCGAAACCGCGGAAGAGGCATGGGCGAGACTGCGCGGCGCCGAACGCAAAGTACCGCTCCCCGTTTACCAACTCCCCGAACGCGATCCGAAGCTTCCCAACGTTTTATTTACGGAGACTCTATTTCCATAGCCTACACGCTCCAAGTAAGAGAGGCTTTGGCTGGGAAAGCGAATGTGTATCGCTTCTATGGAAACGGAAACCACTCGGGCCGATTCATCCCGGGGATGACGAAACTGCATACCGTCATGCGTGACGCGGATGTGGAAGGGCATTGGGATTTCAAGTGGGATGTGATCCATCTGAACGTGGGCCTACACGACTTGAAGTCATGTAGGAACAAGCTGCAGGTGGAAGGCGGGAAGCAGGTGAACCCGCCCGACGCAATATGAGAAGAACCTGAGGGCCATTTTCGATTTCCTCGAGGAAACTGAGCCGGATCCGAAAATCATCTTTGCCTCGACGACTCCAGTGCCGCCGGAAGGCGCTCCTGGATTTCGACCGGGCGACGCGGCCGCATACAACGAAGTCCTTAAGAAGGTTCTGAGCGACTATCCCAAGATCGTCATCTTGAATGATCTCTATGCACTGACCAAGCCAAACCCTGATTGGTACAGTAAACCATCGAATGTTCACTATGGCAGGGAGGGACGCAACAAGCAGGGCGAGCAAGTGGCGGCCAAGATTCTTGAGGCGTTGAATCTCCGTAAATGACAAACAGCAATCCAAACGGCCACACCATGAGCATTCACATTCACAACCGCCGGGCTTTCCTCAAGACCGGCTCCACCGTCCTGGCGCTTCCGCTGCTGGATTCGCTCAGCGGAGAGCAAGCGGCGGCGCGGTCAATCCCAAGCGCATGCTCTTCATCGGCTGCGGCTTCGGATTCACCAAAGACACCTTTTTCCCGACCGAGGCCGGCCGTTTCGCCGACATCGGCCTCACCGGGCATGGCGCCGCTGGAGCGCCACCAGGACGACATCACCATGGTGTCGAACCTGACCAATCTCGGCGCGAGCAATCCCCACGGCGGCAGCACGTCCTATCTGACCGGGGCGAACGTGAACAACACGCCCGGCAAGAAGTTCCACAACTCCGTTTCGCTCGACCAGGTGATCGCCCGGAAGATCGGCCAGGACACCCGCTTTCCGGCGCTGACCCTGAGCGACACGGGCGGCCCCAGCCAGGACGGCCATGGGCAAGGGCTGTCGCTTGCGTGGTCGGATCAGGGGCACCCGATTCCCGGCATCACCAACCCGATCGATCTCTATGCCCAGCTCTTCGGGCAGGCAAAGGAATCGCCGGAGGAGCGTGAATTCCGCCTCGCCCAAAAGCGGAGCATCCTCGACGGCGTCACGTCGGACTTCAAATCGGCCAAGCGGAAGCTCAGCAAGAACGACCAGGACAAACTGGAGGACTATTTTCAGTCCGTCCGCCAGATCGAGCAGAACATCAGCCGCGAAGTGGAATGGGCGCAGACGCCGAAGCCGAAAGCGCCCCTGCGCGAGCCGGGCCAAGGCATGGACGGATTGCGGGCGTTGAAAACGATGCACCAGCTCATTGTCGCGGCGTTCCAGACCGACTCGACGCGGGTGATCACCTATCGCCAGCCCGTCGCTTCGGTCCTCCAGGGCCACGGCGTCAATCTCAATCCGCATTCACTCTCGCACTACGGCCTCGATCCCAAGCGGCGGGAGGCGTCGCAAGAGAAGGACCTTCTCTTCATGCAGTTGCTCGCTTCACTCATCGACCAGTTCAAGTCCAAGCAGGACCTGAACGGCAAGAACCTCTTCGAATCCTCGCTCATCAGCTACGGCTCGAATATCCGCTCCGGTCATGGCCTGCGAGGCTGTCCCGCCATCTTCACCGGCGGCGCGGCTGAGAAATTGAAACGCGGGCGAGCACATCATCCTGCCCGAACAGGACACGCCGCTGGCGAACTACTGGCTGACACTGATGCAATCGATGCGGCGTTCCGCTGGAGCAGCTTCAGCCACAGCACGGGTGCCGTGCCTGAGTTGCTCAGCTGAGCTTGGCGAATTGAGAATCAACAGGAGAAGTAAAACGGATGAAAGACTCACGACAGAATGCCGTAAAATCTGCCGACGTCGTGCCTCGCCGAGAAGCGAGAATCCACTCGGTGGCTTGGGTAGGTGCCTTTTTCCTAGTGATGGGGATCATGCTCGCCTTCCCAGACGGCGATTGGATCGGAATTCTCGCTATCGTAGTCGGGGCGATCGGCGTCCGTTGCGGGAGTGGCGCAGAAATACTGGAGTTCGCCACAGGTGGCACTGCTTCTGGTCATCGACACGTTCGCAATGGGCCTTTTGTGCCTTGGATTTGCGATCGTCAACCTCGAAGAGGGCGTTTCCGTCGCGGACTATACGATGGGGCACTGCTCTTGCTCGGTGGGAGCAGTCGTCCTTTTTTGGAGCAGCTTCGACGAGTTAAAAAAGTACCGTGATCTTCGGAAGATGGAGACGCCTCTGCACGGTACTCCGCCGCAAACGTGAAAGACATCAATACCTGCACACTCTCATCATGAATCCTGCCAGGAGTCGTCCCTCGCTGACACGTTGGGTTACCTGAACCGACACTGTTCAACCGAATGAGAAACAACGCTTTCCTATGAATATGTTTATGAAACCTTTGATGTCCATCATCGCTACTACGACCTGCGTGTTGACGTTTGCTGATGACATCTGCGCGCAAGAGCCGCGCAGAGATTTAGGATCAAACGAAGTTAATTCGCGAGTGCTGGCTGGCTTCTTTCAGGAACATTGCGTGAAGTGCCACGGTGAAAAGAAGCAGAATAACGGTGTGCGTCTGGATCGACTTGATCCTCGGATTGCTGGACCACGCGTCGCTGACCAAGTGGCAGGACGTGCTTGACGTTCTGAACACGGGAGAGATGCCTCCCGAAGATCAGAAGCAGCCTGAAAAAGATGAGCTGACGGCGGCCATTGGCTTGGTCACAGACAACATCAGTTCGGCTCGCAAACGACTGGCGGCAACCGGTGGCGTGATCAAGATGCGCCACCTTACCAAACGAGAGTACGTTGGCAGCATGAAGGATCTCTTTGGTGATGAAGTGCCTCAGGACATTTTGCCTGACGACGTCAGCGGCGGTTTCGATACGAACGGCTCGGCACAGTTCTTCTCTCTGAAGCAATACGAAAACTTCTACAAAGCCGGCAGGAAAGTGGTTCAGGCAAACGTTCAGTCGCTGGTGGCCCCGCTGCCCAAGCCAGCGCCGCTCAGGCATGACCCGGAGATCGTTCCCTTTGAAACGGCGAAGGCGCAGTACGAGCAGATGGTGAAGGTCATGGAACTGATCGACGCCGGCGCTCCGCCCGCGGAAATCGCCAAGGTCGATCCGAAAGTTGCCGATGCGGGGCAGGTCAGACTGTTCAAACAACGATTCGAGAAACGCATCGTGAAGCCAAAGACACAATACGAAAGCCTGAAGGGCAAGAAGGGGTTGCCTGGCGGATTCGCGTACGCGGTCGACGTGAGACCTCGCAGTCTCTACCGGCTGACCATCAAATCGGTTGAAACGACGAGTGACGAAGTCGACATCCTTGTGAATGAACAGAACATCGGCTCCGTTCAATTCACCTGCCGGTGCATCTCAATCGTCCACGATCAACGTTCGCACCGGATTGTTTGATACCAGCATCAACATCCGAGTCGCCGGAGTAAAACAGGATGTCTTCGACTACGTGACCCTAACGGGACCGCACGAAGACACCGAACACGTGCCGTCGTTCTTTGAAGCAGTCGGTCGAGCCTGTGGTCCAAAAGACGAATCCCAGCGACGATGAAGTAGCGGCCATGTTGAAACGATTTGCCGACCGCGCCATTTCGCTATCAGGGTGTCGACGACGAGTACATTGCTGAACTCGTCAAAGTCTACAAGCTCGAACGAGACGCGGGAAAAAGCGTCGCCGACGCAGTCATGGAGCCTCTGACAGCGGTCGTGACCGCCCCTGCTTTCTTGTATCTCAAAGAGAAGAATGACGGTTCCAGAAAAGTCGTCAACCAACTGGAATTCGCCATCCGTGTCGCCTACTTCCTGTGGGGATCACCTCCGGATGACGAGCTTTAT
>CALSLT010000016.1 GCA_943787265.1 uncultured Planctomycetaceae bacterium
ACTGAGCGGTCGCCGCAAGGAAAGAAAGCAGCGTCAGTGTCGTGAGGAGTTTCATAGGTCTGGTGGTTCCCGCTGTATTGCCAGCCAACGGCTGGTGGTTTGTGTCGGCGCCGACGCGCCGAATTTGATTCAGAACAAGTCGCAACGCCTGTTCACGCGAGTCTGTTCCGGTTGAATTTCGGTAGGACGAATCGCCGCCACTGTCGAAATGCGTCAGTATTCTTCCGGATTCAGCCGCAGGCTTCAGTTTTCTCGTCAGGCTGCTGGCGACAGCAGACCGCTACCACTCGGCGTCAGATTCAACGCGGAAATTCTGATAATTGACAAATTTTTCGAGTGGGCCGCTCCAGAGACGTCCTCTCGTGAGAGCCGTTCGCAAGTTGCAGCGCTCAAGGCCATGCTGGAGATTTCAACCTCGTTCAGAATTGCTGGGTAGCGGAACTCGAAGAGTTTCGGCCTCGATGGAGTTGCCGAAAGTCTTGATGACTTCCTCGACGGCCGAAACCTCATGTTCACTACGGTCGGTGCATCATTCTATTTCTCCGGTCCAGAACCCTTCGAGCCATCAAAATAGATCCCGTCTACGATGACACCTTTAGGAGTACGGGGGTCGCCGTTCAGTCCGAATAAACGATGCGGCAGTTGTTGCCTTAGCTCAGCTCGTGTCGTTTGTCACTGATTCGAACGGTTAAGGTGTGTTCCTTTTCCGGGTCGAGTCCGTCGCGCAGGATATAGATCCGGTTCAGGTGCAGTTTGAAGCTGTTCTTTGCAACAAACAAATCCTGTTCCACCCAATCGGAGCCATCGACGCTGTGCTGGATGATGCCGGCTTTCGGTCGGCGATCACCTGGATCGCCACCGCGGAACCCTTGAAGGGGAGGGCAAAGCTGTCGCCCGGAATGTGTCCGATCAGCTGCGGCCGCTCGTTCCAACCTGTTCGCACCTTGCCGCCTTCTGCTGCGGCATCGTAGTCAGTCTGAACAGCAAACCCGTTCAGTTTTTTGGCGATTCGCGGCGCGAAGATCTTACGAAGGTCGTGCGAAAAAAGATTAAAAGGCGTGATGCGTCCCTGCGATCGCAATCGCTTTAGGTCGTACGGACATTCATCTTGCTGTTTGTCGTTAGTTTGAATGAGGATGTCTATCGTCTCAAGGAGGAGCACGATGGTCCGACGTCATGAACTGAGCGATGAACAGTGGAATGTGATCAAGAGTTTGATCCCGGGAAAGAAAAGTGATCCAGGGCGGACAGGTCGTAACAATCGATTGTTTATCAACGCCGTGTTGTTTGTGCTGAAAACTGGCATTCCCTGGGAAGATCTTCCTGGTCGATACGGAAAACCCAACTCGGTTTGGAAGCGGTACGATCGCTGGTGTTCCCGAGGCGTCTGGGAGCGGATTTTCCTGGCCATCGGTGAGTCAGGACTGACAGACGAATTGCAGGAAGTACAGATAGATTCTACCAGCATCAAAGCTCACCCGGTCGCTTCCACCGGACGCCGCCTGGCAGATGAAAAAAAGAAGACGCTGACGAACGACGCTGCCTTGGCCGTTCTCGTGGCGGACTGACGACCAAAGTTCACGCAGTAACTGGCAGGAGCGGCCGGCTTGTCACCTTCCAGCTGACGGTCGGTCAACCTGGCGATGCTCCTTTGGGAGAACAGTTGCTCAAAGACTTCAAACGCGGTGATGTGGGCACCATCATCGCTGACGCCGCGTACGATTCAGACGCGATCCGCAAGCGTGCCCGACAGCTCAGGGCAAAGGTGTGCATCAAGCCAAATGCCGGACGCAAAAAGAAAAAGAGATACAACAGGACGGTCTACAAACACCGCAATCTCATCGAACGATTCTTTGGAAGAATCAAACGCTGCCGCCGCATCGCCACACGCTACGAGAAAAAGCCGGCGAACTTCGCCGGCTTCATCTGGCTCGCAGCACTAATCACAGACATGGTCTGAATGTCCGTACGACCTAGGCCAGGCCTTTCACAGCCAGTACACGACGCTGATCATCAGTCAGAAGCAATCGCTTCTTGCCGAGTTTCCTCAGCAACGTCTCAATCTGGTCGTTCTGGAACTCGATGATCTGCTGCTGACGTTCGTTAGCCCAGCCAACGAGAGCGGCAAGCAGAATGTCGCAGGGCTGGAGCATGAATTGCATGGGAAACCCGGTCGTGCGAAGGAAAAGCGACCAGCTTCCGTGTCGAGTCATGTGAATTCAAGCGGCTGAAATGGGACATTCTGCGTGAGCGCAAATCCAATGTCGAAAGTGATTTGGAGTTCGGCTGAGTTTTTTGACCCTACGGGGAATTGATTCCGTAACACGTCTGAATAAACGCGAGGCCGACTTTCGGCGTGGGAAACGTCTCGGCAAAGGAGACCATGTTGTGAAGTGGCCCAAACCCGCGTGTCCCAGATCAATGGACCGGCAGACTTACAAATCTCTTCCGGACTATTTCGAAGTTCGAGAGACCCGTGTTCGAGTGGCGAAGCCTGGCTTTCGCAGCAAAGAGATCATCGTCGTCACAACATTGCTCGACCCCGAAATGGCGACAAAGGAAGACCTGGCAAATCTCTATCGCAGCCGGTGGAATCAGGAGCTTGATCTCAGAGACATCAAAGTCACTCTGCAGATGGACGTCCTCAGATGCAAAACGCCCGAGCTCGTCCATAAAGAAATCTGGACTCACATCCTGGCCTACAACCTGATTCGCACCGTCATGGCACAGGCCGCCATCCGACACGAAATCGCACCGAGAACAATCAGCTTCAAGGGCACAGTACAAACTCTCGAAGCCTTCCAGCCTCTCATCAGTTTTCAAGACCAACGAGGTGAGACCGCTCGCCAACAGCTCTACGAACACCTGCTCGACGCAGTCGCCACACACCGAGTCGCCGACCGCCCAGACCGCATCGAACCTCGTATGAATAAACGAAGACGCAAGAAAGTCGAGTGGATGCTCAAACCACGATGGCAACTCAAACGTGACATGACAAAACGACTTAGCAAAAACTAAGCGACATTCGTCGTGTAAACCGAGAGCACGAACCAAATCGCAGATGAGTCACTTTGACTGCACGCGATGAGCAGATTCTGAGGATCTCGTGAATCAGATCGTCAGTCGCGGCCGAATTCACCGTGATCTGGCACTTTGATTGGCGAGATGGCTTTCTCGCACAGCTTCTCGACACCTGGTTACGAAGACTACCTGTTCAAAGTCCTGTTCAAAGTCCTGATCGAGGCATGACTTAACATGCAATCGTCCTGTAGGATGAGGCCATCTGATCAAGACTGATCCTGTCTCAATTCCTACGCCCAGGTGCTACCGGACAATTGTTGCTGCGCCCACAATTCGTAGTCGGCCCAGGAAATCAGGGTCGGCATTTTTTGAGGGAGCGTACCTATCGCGGAGCCGCTCGATCGTATCGGGTGAGAGACCACGGGCACGCCACCAGTTGCTGTCCCGTAAAATCGGTATCGGTCAGATCAGCCTTCGGTCAGCCGGGCCAGCGTGAGGTTCGCGCCGACTAGTTTCGCCGCCTGCAAGTTGGCACCGGACAGGTTAGCGCCCCGCGAAGTTGGCTTCGGTCAGATCACTCATCAGGAACTGCCCCTCGGTCAGATCGGCCAGAATAAATTTGGTCTTGTGGGCGATGGCCTGTTGAAAGGAAGCGCCTCGGCAATTGGCCTCGCGCAGGGTCGCTTCGGTGAGATCTGCCAGCATCATGTCCGATTCCACAAGAATGCTTTTTCTGAAAAACGCCCCCCTTCATTGAACAGGTACGGAACTGCGTACGTGATAATTCCGCACCGTTAAAATCGACTTGATACAGATTGCTATCATTCATACGAGCCGACTGAATATCGACTCCTGCCAAATCGGCTCCCGCCAGATCGAGCTCGACCAGCTTTGCGCTTTTCCATTCGGTATTTCCATAACGGACAAGATCGAGAAATGCCGTTGTTCGTTCGGTCGAAGTCGAGCCATCGTGGCAAATAATCCAAAACTTGTGTTCGCTGCTCTGATTCAACAGTCGACGGGAATGATCACGAATCAACCACATATTGGCCGTTGCAAAACAGGCCAGCAACAGAAACCCGGACAGTATCAGCGGCCAGGAAGTGCGGCGAATCGGGAGACCTTTAATGATTGCCTGTTCTAAGGCGGCTACTCGTTCGGTGAGAGGTGGTTCGTTGCTCATCTTGCGCTTCTTTCACTTGGTGGCTTTGCCGTAGCATAGTACACAGGTACTTGACGCGACTAATTTTTGATCGCTGCAAGGTCAATGCGAGTATTTCAGCGTACATTCAATGGTTAGTGGGGTACTTCGCAGCAATTCTCTGTAGCCGACTCACCTTAGTTTTGGCTTCGCTGTTCATCCCAACGACTCAGTGTACGCAACTACAATTTTGTGTCATTCAGGGTGGAATTCTTGACAACTTCCGAGAAGAAGATCGTAACGGCCCGTCGGCACCTGCGGGGTTGGCGGCGTGTCGTATTTCCGTTGCTGGCAGTTCTGGCCGGCGTCGGCTTCATTGTTGTTCTAGAAGGTCTACTATGGGTGACCGATGTTGGTCGCCCCCAGGGCTATACCGATCCGTTCGTTGGATTCAGCGGAATCCATCCGTTCTTCGGGTTGGTGGAAGAAGAGGGCGTGTATCGAACCGAGACATCGCGGCAGCCCTTTTTTGAGCCCCAGGAATTCCTGGCGGAAAAACCGCAGAACGGCTTCCGCGTGTTTTGCCTGGGTGGTTCAACCGTACGTGGGCGACCGTACCAGGTCGACACAGCATTTTCCAAATGGCTGCAACTGGAAATGCAAACACGTCATCCCGATCGTCTATTTGAATCTGTCAATTGCGGAGGTCTGTCGTACGCCAGCTATCGCCTTATTCCCATTTTGCAGGAAGTATTGAAACACCAGCCTGACGTAATTGTCGTCGCCACGGGCCACAACGAGTTCTTAGAAGACCGCACGTATGAAGAGATCAAGCAACGCAATCGCGTTATCACCTGGATGCAGGAACGGGCCTATTCGTTGCATACAGTGACATTAGCACGCGAGGTGCTTGGTACGAAACGTGAAGACGCCGACGGCATTACTGTCTTACCAGCAGAAGTTGAAGCCGCTCTCGACAGCCGCACGGGTTACGCTTCCTATCATTATGATCGCGAGTGGCAGACGCACGTAGTCGACCATTTCGAACAGTCGCTGCGCGTGATGGTCGACTTGTGCCAGGACGCCGGCGTCCCTTTGATTCTGGTTAAACTCGGGGCAAATCTCCGCGATTGCCCGCCGTTCAAATCGGAACTTCATCCTGACATCAAACCCGAACAAGAACGGGCCTGGTATGTCGAATTCAACAAGGGAACTGAGGTTGACGAAATCAGCCCTTCGCAGGCGTTGCAACACTATCAAGCTGCCGAAGCAATCGAGGACGAGCATGCGTTGTTGGCCTTTCGGATTGGCCGCTGTCTCGACCGCATGGGGCGGACGGATGAAGCCGGTTTGTACTACCGCCGCGCCAGGGATTGGGATGTTTGTCCGTTGAGGATTCTCGATTCGATGCAGCAAGTGGTCGCCCGGATTGCGATGGAAACAGAAACGCCGTTTGTCGATGCGCATCAGTTGTTAGTGAAGGCAGATCCAGATGGAATTCCGGGATACGATCAGTACATGGATCATGTGCACCCGACAATCGGAGCGCATCAAAAAATGGCGGCAGGTTTGGCTGCGAAGATTGCGGAAATCGGCTTGATCGAATTCAACGACCTGTCTGCCGCCGGTCGTCGCCAAATGTACCGAGACTACTTTAACAGCCTCGAGCGAAGCTACCTGGCCAACGGTGGTCGGCGCGTGCAATGGTTGGAACACTGGGCGCAACGCCAACGATTAATTGCAGAGACGGGACCGCAGGATGATCGCGGATGGGAAGACCTGGGCCATCGCAATTTCGATTTCGAAAACGTTGAGGCCACATTCAACGCCTACGAGACCGCGTGTAAGCTCAATCCGAATTCGCTTGGGCGCATTCTGGACCATGCATTTGAATTGTTTCAACAAGGCCGGCCCGGCGATGCGTTGCTGTTAGTGAAGTGGCTTCGTCAGAGTGAGTTTATTGACGGTATTCGAGAGGAATTAGCGGCTGCCGAGTTTGTCGTCGCTGTGGAATTAGAGAATACATCCGTTGCGACGGCGACCTTGAATGAGAATCGCGATCTGTTACTGGAGGCGGACGCGAACGATTCGCGTTGGTTATCGACGGCAGCAGAAGTCTTGCCCCGATTCGAAGCCGGGGCAGATTGAGGATCGAGTTTTCAGTTTTCGAAAACGTCAGCCTCGTCATTCGGGTGATGACTGGAACTCACGCGAAGCCGCTAACGATTCGCAGCAGTCTCTGGCCAGTATCCGGCAGGTTGAATCGGAAGCCGACACGATGCCAGCCAGCGGCGGCTCATTTCGCTGCCAGTGAAACGCAGACGATTTCCTGATCGTTGCGGGCGAAGACGCATTTGTCGGCATACGCCGGGTGGCTCCAAACGACGCTACGGCCCAAGCCGACACCCACCGGATCCAGCAACTTCGTGCGACTGATTTCCTCGTAACGTTCCGGTGAAAGCCGAGCGATCACCAGGTCGCCGTTTTCGCCGAAGATGAAGAAGCGATTGCCGTTTCGGGTTACGAATGTGGCTCCTTCATTCGGTCCGCGCTTGTCGCTGTCGGTCCCGTTCACCGGCCGAGAACTGCCCCACAGACGTTCGCCTGTGGCGACGCGCATGGCTCGGAAGATTCCATTGCCGTCGATGCCGTAGGCGTGCGATTGCCCAATAATTGTGGACACCGGAAATACGATTCAGACAGCGAGTCCAGGTCGACGTAATTCTTCGAATTCGGCGATGCATCCGCTGTTGCGAACCGATTGATGACGCGACAGTTTGCTTTTTCGCGTTCGACTGCAGTCACATTTCGCCGCTCCGGTCGACAAACCCGCGTGCAATTGGCCTGATCACGAACCCGCAAACGTTGGGCAAACCTCAGCCGACTGCGAAGTTCACCAGAGTCCGACATTCAAGCGAACGGTGAGGTCGTTGGTGGGACTTCGAACGTGCCCCGCGCTGGCGTCTGCACAGGCTGGGAGCAGGAACGCGGCACGGACTGATGGTATCACTTGGGTGCACAGTGGTTGATCGTGTTTGACGAAGTCATGTAGGTCAGTCCCGCCGGTCCTGGTAATTAATCAGGGAGCTGGTTCAAACTCGACCCAGTGAGAACGGACGTCTGTGCCGGTTGCGAGTCGCCAGTTTCCGCTAGACCTGAACATGTGAGATTCCAGACGCTCGCCCGTCGATTCGCCCCAGTGATAGGTCACCTTCATTGAGTCGGATGGCGCGGTCTGCTCGACGAGTTGCATCTCCGCACGAAGGAATCGTTTACCACCATTGTTTTGAAATCGAACATGGAGATTCGTGTTGTCCGGCATGTCGACGTCGGCTGAGCCGTAGCAGAAACTCTGCGACCAGAAGTCGTTCGGCTCGTCGCCGCGGCGCGGAACGGACCAGTCTTTGACGATCGGCTGCCACGACTTTTTTTCATCGAGGCTGTACTCGATGCGGTAGGTCACATCCGGGCGTGGGGGGCTGCCGGAGGCCGCATGTGCCGCGGCATAAATCCGCTTGACCGGCCTGGCTGAGCGGGCACTCATTGTCACGACCTTTTTGCCAAAGCCTCCATCAGTCACAAAAGACTGCGCAAGGTTTAATTCCGGTCCCATTGAGCGGATTGTCGACTCGCTGGCCTCGTAGGTAATCGTTGTCCCATTGTCCTTCAATCGCGGAAGCACGGCGACATTCGCCTGACAGACGGTACGGATCAAGAGGTGGGAACCTGCCAACTCCCGGCCGTTCGCTGCAAAACGGAGCCAGTACTGAGAGCGTCCTTTCACGGCATCCGTAAGGTCCAGTCTATCCGAGAACGTTTGCGATGCCTGCCAGGTGCTTCCTGCGTCAATTGAGATTGCAACCTGACAGCTGGCATTGCCCGACAGGACAAGCCCGTTTCGACAGCCGGAGTCGTAGATTGCCCACGTGCTGTCGTTTGGCGGAGTGGCACCGATGATGTAGGGCGTCTGAAATTCGAACGTAACTGAGTCATCGTCCTCGGCCACAAGCCCCTCGCGGTAATCGCCGTTGCTGAAGTTTGGACGATAGACGTACTCGACGTTTGCAAATCGAACCTGTCCATCCCGGTGAGGCGTACCAGACTGTGAGCCGTACATTCTCTCCGGCTGATTCACCCAGGTCCTGGAACGCTCCGGACCGGGTATGCCGCGTGTGTTGTAGTTGCGTCCCCAGAAGACAAACGTCTTTCCATCAGCCAGGCCTGGTTCGAAGTAACGTCGCATGCGTTCGCCGCGACGCAGATGCACCATCGGCGGTGGTCCAGCATATCCGGCAAGGTACTCAGCGACGGCGTATTTTCGATACGAGTTGCCATCATTCGGATGTAGTCCGCAGACCAGCCAGCCACGCTGCCGTTCCGGTTTGAATCCTCGGGCAATCCAGCGATCGACGTTCTGCTGCATTTCACCGAGTCCCAGCAGACGACGTCCAGCTTCGTCGAATATGACGGTCGACAGATCGTGGTCAAGCAGTGCCCACCGACCGTCGGCGTAGCTCTTACCTTGCAGAAATACTTCGAACGCATTGTGTCCAGCTGCACCGACGCCGCGTCCTCGGCCGTGCCCTAGCATATGTTCGAACTCGGCTGTCCATTGCGAGTGTGTCGTTCCGCACAGACCGAATCCATAGCCAAAGAGACCATTCCAGTATTCTCGGAGCCGGGTATCTCCACCGCCCTGAAAGCCCTGACCCCATAAATCTCGACGCCCCGCCTCACCGTGCCAGTAATGCGTATTCCGCCAGAGCCATGATGCGAGTGCCTTCTGTTCGTCGGTGTCGACGCGTTGCCCGGTGACTCGCTGATACGTTTCAGCCTGAGTCGCAAAGAGACGGTCGAATGTTGAAATGGCCAGCTCCCCTGGATACCACGGATGATCCGTGCGAATCTGAGGGTCACCAACTTCGGCACAGGCCAGGCCAGCAAGCCCCAGCGAGATCACCAGAACACAGGCCGCGTGAATCAGGAATTTCATTAACCGTCTCCGAATACGGGAACACGCACGCTAGGTCGTACGGACATTCATCTTGCTGTTTATCGTTAGTTTGAATGAGGATGTCTATCGTCTCAAGGAGGAGCACGATGGTCCGACGTCATGAACTGAGCGATGAACAGTGGAATGTGATCAAGAGTTTGATCCCGGGAAAGAAAAGTGATCCAGAGCGGACAGGTCGTAACAATCGATTGTTTATCAACGCCGTGTTGTTTGTGCTGAAAACTGGCATTCCCTGGGAAGATCTTCCTGGTCGATACGGAAAACCCAACTCGGTTTGGAAGCGGTACGATCGCTGGTGTTCCCGAGGCGTCTGGGAGCGGATTTTCCTGGCCATCGGTGAGTCAGGACTGACAGACGAATTGCAGGAAGTACAGATAGATTCTACCAGCATCAAAGCTCACCCGGTCGCTTCCACCGGACGCCGCCTGGCAGATGAAAAAAAGAAGACGCTGACGAACGACGCTGCCTTGGCCGTTCTCGTGGCGGACTGACGACCAAAGTTCACGCAGTAACTGGCAGGAGCGGCCGGCTTGTCACCTTCCAGCTGACGGTCGGTCAACCTGGCGATGCTCCTTTGGGAGAACAGTTGCTCAAAGACTTCAAACGCGGTGATGTGGGCACCATCATCGCTGACGCCGCGTACGATTCAGACGCGATCCGCAAGCGTGCCCGACAGCTCAGGGCAAAGGTGTGCATCAAGCCAAATGCCGGACGCAAAAAGAAAAAGAGATACAACAGGACGGTCTACAAACACCGCAATCTCATCGAACGATTCTTTGGAAGAATCAAACGCTGCCGCCGCATCGCCACACGCTACGAGAAAAAGCCGGCGAACTTCGCCGGCTTCATCTGGCTCGCAGCACTAATCACAGACATGGTCTGAATGTCCGTACGACCTAGGATTTGCAGCGTCAGCGCGAAAGCTATCATAAGGTTGCCGGACCAGGGGTCGGGAACGACTGAGTCTGCTGTCACGCTGCCTTTTACACAGGATATCGACATGAAATCACAATCTCGACGGCTGCTTGTACGGCTGGTGTGTCTTTTGGTTCTGATGGCGGCGACGCTACGTCCAATCGAACTGGACGCTGCTCCACCACATGCCACCTGGTTTCCAGTGGCACGGGCACTACCGAAACCCAGCGGGCAGGTCCTGCGAGTAAAGACCGTCGACGAATTACTGACGGCGTCAAAAGAGGTGCAGCCTGGTGGCACGATTCTTATCGCCGATGGCCGCTACATGCTGCCGCGGTACTTCGATCTGACTGCCGATCAGGTCACACTGCGCAGTGAGTCCGGCGATCGGCACAAAGTCATTCTTGACGGAGCGAACAGTCGGCACGGTGAACTGATCGGCATTACGGGAGCGACCGACGTCACCATCGCCGATGTCACCGTTCAAAACGTCAAATGGAACGGAATAAAGATCAACTCGAACCACGGAGCCGAACGAGTCACGATTCACAACTGCGTGATTCACAACGTCTGGCAGCGAGGCATCAAGGCTCCCGCCATGCCGGAAGCCCAGGGTGACAAAGGCCCGCGAGGCTGCATCATTCGCAACTGCCTGTTCTACAACGATCGCCTCAAACAGTTTGCCGACGACGAAACTGACACCGCTTCAACTTTCAACGGCAACTACATCGGTGGAATCGATGTCAAGAATACGCTCGGCTGGACGATCGCCGACAACGTCTTCATCGGCATTCAGGGACGCACGCGAGAAGGGCGGGGATGCATCTACATCTCGGAGAACGGTCGTCGGTGCCGGATCGAACGCAACGTCTTCCTGAATTGCGACGTCGCAATTGCACTTGGCAACCCGTCACTCGGATATTCGCCGCTGCATGCGATCGACTGTGTCGCTCGCAACAACTTCATCAACGACTGCCCCGAAACCGGAATACTGGCGTGCTACACACAAGGCTGCCGCATCGAGAACAACACAGTCCATGATCCAACGAGTCCGCAGCGGCGTCAAATCTGGGTACAGAACACCAACGAAGGCCTGCAGGTTAAGAGCAACGTACTGGTTGGTGCCTCGGTGCTGCTTACGACCGACAGTAATATCACTCAAAGCGGAAACGTAAACGCCGGTACGCTCGCCGCTGCATTGACACAATCGAATGGTGCCGGCCAGGTCTTTCTGCAGGTCTCTATTATGCTGACTGATGTGATTCGCCTCCCCGAGTCACTCGCCGCGACTCGTCGAGATGCCACCGCTGAACGATTGAAGCCTGGAATCCAATCACCGGAAGTGTTGAAAGCAATGCGAGAAGTTCACTCGGGCTTCAAAGGTCAGACCGGTTATGTCGCCCAGTTCGGCGACTCGATTACTTATTCTATGGCCTTCTGGTCTCCAATGAGCTGGGACAATCCCGATCGATTCATCACGCAGGAGGACGGTCTGCCCAAGGCGCCAGCAAAACTCAGATGGCGAGACTACATCAAGGGTGCCCGAGACAAGGGCCCAAAGCATGCCAACTACTCCGGGTGGCGTGTCGGTCAGCTCCTCAAGTCTATGGATGCTGTTCTCGAGCGCAATCAGCCGGAAGTTGCCATTATTATGATCGGAACCAATGACATCTCAGGTGGAGCCGTTCCGGCGTCGTATCGATCCAACCTTGAAGAGGCCATCAGGAAATGCACGGCGGCCAGCTGCGTGCCGATACTCAACACGATCCCACCTCGGCGCAACCGGGACGAAGCAGTTAACGAAGCCAACAAAATCATCCGGGACATTGCCGCTAAGCTGCACGTACCACTGGCTGATTTTCACGCAGAGGTCGTACGTCGCCGATCGGGAGAAGCATGGGCCGGCACATTGATCTCGCAGGACGGTGTGCATCCCAGCGGCGGCAAGTCGAATGACTACAGTGAAGCTAACTTGAATACCTGCGGATACGCGCTCCGGAACTGGGTTAACTTCCTCGCGTACCGACAAGTGTATTTCGGAGTCCTGGTTGAGGACTCATGACGAAACTGATCAGGACGTTGGGCAGGTTCATGCCTTCGATCACAGCGAATTCGCTTTTCGATGCCTCTGAGTCCTTTTCGAATCCGGCGCAGCACTGATGATGGGCTGTCCTTGTGATGCCTCATCGCCTGCAGGGGAACCACCGGTGTCGGTGAGAATCGGGGAGGTTCAAAGAAGATATATATACAGTCGAGTAAACTCGGCGCCGCCCGACGTGCAACCCCATTGCCCCGCTCCAAAGGGACCGAACTGCTCGGTCGACAATACCGGAGTGGATTGCATCGTTACTGGCTCATACGCCCGGTCGCACGACACCGGATGCACGAAGTAAATTGAATGCGCGTCATCATGATGATGCTCAGGAAGCACGTCCTACGATCCTGGTGAATTAGTTTGTTACCTGCCCCGGTCTGCCGGGAATCCGGTGTTAGTTTCGCAACCGGCTTCCGAATCCACTGACACCTGTATCGGGTTTGAGCAAACCGGTATGCTGGTCGGTGGCCCCTAAGAGATTCGGATGCACTGAATGTCAGATGCTCGCCCCAACACACTGTCGCGACGGCGACTCGAGGATTCGCATGAGACGCAATTCATATCTCATCCCACGTCGAACTTTGTTGCGAGGCGCCGGTGTATCGCTGGCGCTGCCTCTGCTGGACATCATGTCCCCCGCGGTCAGCTCTGCGGAGTCCACCAAAGACGCACCTGTGAGGCTGTGCGTGTTGTACAAGGGATGCGGCGTCAATCCGCACTCGTGGGACATCGTCGGCGGAACCGAAACGGACTTCGAACTTTCTAGAACTCTCCAGCCACTGGCGGCAGTTCGGGACGACATTCTTGTCGTGGGAAATCTGGACAACCAGGGTTCATCTGATCATATGGACGCGCCTGGCACATTCATGAGCGCTACAAAGCACAAAGAACTTAATCGCTATTCCTTTGATCAAAGAGTTGCAGACCGCATTGGAAATGAGACGCCGATCAAATCCATGCAGCTGACGGCCGACAACGTATGGAAACAACATCCCTGGTTGAACATTTTATCTTACGACAACAGTAATCAGCCGCTCCGCGGCCAGCATGATCCTCAGGCTGTTTTCGACATGATGTTTAAGGACACATCCCGGGCCGATCGCCAGAATGAATTGCTGAGCGTCCTAGATGGAGTCAAGGAAGCCTCATCGTCACTGTCGAGAAAAGTCAGCGCCCGGGACAAACGGGTCTTGGAACAATACTTCGATTCGATTCGAGATGTGGAGAACGGCATCCAGCAGGCCAGACAGAACAGCCGGGCAGTGGACCTCGACACGAAACTCTCAAACATCGACCCGAGCCTGAAAGTCGGCAACCTCGGCGAGAGAATCAAGGCGATGCTTGACTTGATTACGCTCGCCTTCTGGACCGATTCAACAAGGGTTATCTCGTGTATGCTCGCCAACACGAACAGTCGTTCTCACTATGACTTCATGGGTGTGGATGCCGAGTTTCATTACGTTTCGCACCACGTTCGAAACAGAAAAGTTCTGCCATCTTACGACAAGATCAACATCTGGCACACAGGCCAGTTGAGATACCTGATTGAGCGGATGAAATCCATCAGCGATGGCAATACGACGCTGTTCGACAACTCGCTGATACTATGGGGTTCCGGTATTAAGCACGGCGACTATCACTCGCTGACGGACTTGCCCCTTGTCGTCACCGGCGGTGGCGGTGGAAAAGTACAACTCGGCCGGCACGTTCGTTACCCCAAAGCTCAGCCCTATGGCAATCTCCTGTTGACCCTCATGAATATCGTGGGAGCGGACGCAACAGGCATTGGAGATTCGACGGGGCAACTTCCAGGAATCACGGAGAAGGCGAATTTCGAACCTGCGAATCCGGACGACGGTAGTTGGAAGATCGTGAAGAGCGACGACGACTCGCTCACGGCGAAGGGCCTGCTGCGAATCAGTATTGAGTCCGAAGATGTCGAGTTTTATCAGCTGCGACTATCGGACAAGAGCGACCTTGACATCCGCATCCCCTTTATGAATAACCACAAGCTGCGCTTCGACCGTTGTGTCGGAAAGGTTGTGACCGTGACCGGCAAGTACAAGGTCGACGGGGAAAAGAAGACAATTGTCGCTCTAACGAATGCCGAGCTGGAATAGCCGTGAAGATACAGCAATTTAATGCGACGGCCGTCGCATGCGTCCTTGCCCTCACCGTGACCGCAAATCCTCGTTGCGGGTCTGCGGCGAGCTTTGCAGACGCCTCAAAGGTGATTGGAGCCCGATGCCTGTCCTGCCATGACAGCGACACCCGAGAGGCGGGGATCGATCTGACTCCACTGCTGCAGAAGGCGAACTCGTCCTATGGAGAATACACCAGGCTGTGGATCAAGGTCGAAAAGATGGTCGCCAGCGGCGAGATGCCTCCGGCAGTCGCGGGGGCTCTTGAAGTTTCAGAGAACGAGGCCATCAAACGTTGGTTTCGCGAGTCCTTCGTATTGCGGAACGGTAAGCCGCATATCGGGCCAACTCCGTTGCGTCGATTAACTCGGTATGAATTGGAAAACACGCTCGAAGACGTCCTGTCGATCAAGCTCAAGCCGACGTATCGCGACACAATCATTGGCCGTATCGAGAAATCGACGATCGCATCCATCGTGCCGTCAGATATCCCAGGAGAATCCGGTTTTGACAACGACGCGCATCGGATGGAGTCCCTCAAGCCGCCGCTCAAAGAAATCTCCGAGGCTGTGCACTATGCCCTGAGAGTCTTCGACAACGACCCGACTGCCAGGCAGTCTGTTCTGGGCCAGGCAGAGCTACAGAAAGATGCCACCGAAGGAGACGTCAAACAGTTTATTTCAGCATTCCTGATGCGTGCCTGTCGCTGCAATCAACGGCGAGTGAAGGAACTCACAACCGCCTACTACGGCCAGTATCAGAAACATATACAGGCTTCTCAAGACTGTAAAAAGAGCCTGCTGCATGTCTTCGAAATGATCCTGGTATCACCGGAATTCCTGTATCGACTCGAAGAAAGCAGGAACCTCGACGCGTTCTATCCGGTCAGCGGAGTGGAGCTGGCAACTCGACTGTCCTATTTCCTGTGGTCGACTGCTCCGGATAATGAGCTGCTGCGGCTGGGTCAGGACACAAGTTTACTCAACGACGACGTGCTGAAATCTCAGGTCACTAGGATGTTGAATTCGCCCAAGCGGCTCTCACTTTCCGAAAACTTTGCTGGACAATGGCTCGGCTTCGACGATCTGTTGTCGAACAGCGAGTACTTCGTGGACGAAAGATGGAATCGAGAGACTTACGACGAGGTCCTGTTTTTCGTCGACGAATTGATTAAGTCAGACAGAAGCCTTCTGGATGTCGTGCAGAGCGACTGGAGTTACCTCAGGACGTCCGCCCTCAATGCCAAACAGCATGGTTACATCCGCATCGAACCGGAGTCCGTTGAGAATCTGTATGCGGACATTCTTTCAGGCAGACGAAGCCAGAGTGACAACAAACGCCTCAGGTATGATCCACCAGTCCTCGTCAAAGCGAAGCACGACAGGGAAGGCGGCATCATTACGAGCGCGGCCATCATGCGTCTCACTGCCTCGAAGAGCCGTACCAGTCCGATCCGACGTGGTGTTTGGATCCTGAACACGGTCATAGGCAAGACTCTGGATCCACCGCCAAATGTCCCCTCGCTTGAAGAGGCACGGGAAGCACTAACTCTCAAAGAGAATCCTTCCGTTGCCGAAGTCATTAAGCAGCACGTTTCAAGACCGGAATGCGTCTCCTGCCACAAAGAAATTGACCCATTGGGACTGGGACTTGAAAACTTTGCGCCAACAGGCGTATGGCGAACGCATTACCCCGACAAGGCTCCGATTGTGTCCGCCGGAAAAATGCCGAATGGGAAATCATTCAACACACCACTGGAGATGAAGTTACTGCTCCTGGAGACATATAAAGACGACATTGCAACCAGCTTTGTAAAACAAATGCTCGCTTACGCTTTGGGCCGAAAAATCGAGCCGTTTGACAGAGTGTCAGTGGATTCAATCGTGAAGAAAGTGAAAGAAGACGGATACAAGCTAAACACAGCCATCGAGCAAATCGTATTATCGCAGCAATTCAGATTCCGACAGGACCAATGACGCGGCTGTCCGTGGCTCATTTTTCGCGGTTCTGTTCGTCTCTGCGAGTC
>CALSLT010000017.1 GCA_943787265.1 uncultured Planctomycetaceae bacterium
TCGGCCAATTTCGCTGATTGGCCTGGACAAACGCCTTCCGAAAGATCTTGATGGAAGCGTGCATCGCTCAGTCTATCTTCCGGTAATTCGCGATCGTCTTCCTGATGTCCTGGAACTATTCGACTTTGCGTCGTCCAGTTTTGTAACGGGGGCCCGAGAGAAGACGAACGTGCCCACCCAGGCCCTCTACCTGATGAACAGTCCGTTCGTGCAGGATCGTGCGGCGGCACTTGCGAATCGAGTTCGCAAAGAAGCGGGGGATGATGGAACGGCTGGAGTTCGTTTCGTATTCCAACTGTGTTTTGCCCGGTCGCCAACAACGGACGAAGAATCCAGTGCGTTAGATTTTTTGTCGGCCGGCTCAGCACAATCAGACGCGGCTAACGATTCGAATACTCAAGCTGATGCACTGAGCAGTTTCTGCCAGGCAATTCTCAGCACGGCCGAGTTTCGGAACCTGGACTGAAAGAAAGCGTGAGCTATGACGCTCGATACACAATCTATCTTGTCTCGACTCGCTCAACCGCGTCGTGCTGCGCTGAAGTCTCTGGCGTCAGGCTTCGGCTACCTTGCCTTTGCTGGGTTGGCTCAGAACGAGGCTGCGCGTGCGGCAGGTAAGTCTGATAGCGAGCTTGCTCCTAAGCCGACGCACTTCGCACCGAAAGCGAAACGCGTGATCTTCCTTTGCATGAACGGAGGACCGTCGCACGTCGACCTGTTTGATCATAAGCCGATGCTCGCAAAGCAGGCTGGTAACGAGGCCAGGAAGAACGGGCCGCGGATGATGCCGTCGCCTTTCAAGTTCTCGCAACATGGACAGTCAGGTCATTGGTTTTCTGACGTGTGCCCGAACGTCGCGAAGCATGCCGACGACATTTGCATGATTCACAGCATGCAGACCGAATTGCCGAACCATTCTCAGGCATTCATCCAGCTTCACACCGGTAGCTTCCAGTTTACGCGGCCGTCGATGGGAGCCTGGACGGTTTACGGTCTGGGTACTGAGAACACCGACCTGCCCGGGTTCATCACGCTCAACCCGCCATCAGACAACGGTGGTGCAAAGAATTACGGAACCAGTTTTCTGCCGTCCATCTTCCAGGCGACGAAGATCGGTACGAATCAGATTCCCAGATTCTATGCCAAGCTGATGGGCGTCGATCAGGAGCCCGGCCCGCCGCTGAAGAACATTCGCAATTCGCGAATCTCACCGAAGCAACAACGGCGACAACTCGATCTGATTCGCGAACTGAATTCGTCCAAGCTGAAACGCGACGTGCATCACCCCGAGATTGAAGGAGCGATCGAGACGTTTGAACTCGCATTCCGAATGCAGAACTCGGTGCCAGCGCTGCTCGAATTGAAGGCCGAGCAATCATCGACATTCAAGTCGTACGGAATTGGCTCGGGGTTGCCGACTGATCGATTCGGTAGGCAGTGCCTGCTGGCTCGAAGGATGGCTGAAGCCGGAGTGCGATTCATCGAGCTGACGGCTCCGGTCGGGTGGGACCACCATTTCGACCTGAAAGGCAACCTCACCGAAAGTTGCGCTGCGACCGATCAACCTGTTGCCGCGCTTCTCGCGGATCTCAAGCAGCGAGACATGCTGAAAGACACTCTGGTCATCTGGGCGGGCGAGTTTGGCCGGACTCCGTATGCTCAAAGTGGAACCGGTCGAGATCACAACAACAAAGGCTTCACCATCTGGATGGCCGGCGGCGGAGTCAAAGGTGGGACACGTTACGGTTCGACCGACGAATTTGGCCACAAAGCGATCGAGAATCCGGTCAGCATCCATGATTGGCACGCGACGATCCTGCACCTGCTCGGCCTGGATCACGAACGTCTTACCTTCAACTATGCCGGTCGGGATTTCCGCCTGACGGACGTTTACGGAGACGTTGTCAGCGAGATTATTTCGTGAAGTCTGAGACGGAACTGAGCTTCGGTCCGTCGGGTTGCCGATATGCCCTCGGTTCGGCGGTTTGAAACTGAGTCTCGGCCGCCAAACGTCACGTTTTCGGCGGACTTGATACGGAAGACCGCCAGGTTACAATCCCCCGCTTCATTGAATTGAGATCCACGGGGAAGCCCGTCCGAAGAAGAGAAAGTCGAGTCATGTCAAGGGTTTGCGACGTTTGCGGTAAAGAGCCAGGGCGAGGCAACAAGCTCGCACAACGCGGAAAAGCCAAGTATCTCGGTGGTAACGGTCGAAAAACGACGGGCATCACCAAGCGATATTACTACCCGAATCTGCAGAGCATCCGTATCCAGACGCCGGAAGGTGCGGCTCGGAAAAAGGTCTGTGTGAACTGCATTCGGTCGAACCGGATTCAAAAAGCTGTGGTCCGAGAGCCGTTCACGATCCCCGGGCAGGGCTAGATCGACGGTACGCAGCCTTCCGTTGATAAATCACGGAAGCGCACAATCTCGAACAAAAATACCAGCACCCCGACTGCTTCCAGGCAGCCGGGGTGCTTTCGCATCTGATCTTCAATTTCTGAAGAAGTTTTCGGCCAGAGTAAGCACCGGCAAACAAGTTTTACCGCTGAGTGTTTCCGGCCATTTGAAGGCCGATCGAGGAGAGTTAGCTCATGCTGAGTCCAGAAGATGTCCAGAAAGTGGCGACGCTTGCTCGCCTGAAACTATCTGAAGAAGAGCTGGAGCAAATTGGCCAGCAACTCGGTGGGATCCTCGATTACGTCGCCGTCCTTGACGAAGTCGACGTTTCAGAAGTCGAACCGATGGCTCACGTCGCTGATGTCTCCAACGCGTTCCGAGCTGACGAAACTCGGCCGAGTTTGCCTCGCGAAAAATCTCTGTCGAACGCGCCGAAGACGGACGGAAAGTACTTCCTTGTTCCGCAGATTCTGGAAAACGCGTAACGGCAGTTAATGGCGTTTGATTTACTCAATCCCGAAAACCAGGCGTCCGACCTGGAACCCCGGAGCTGATTTGCGATGGACATAACTGGATCAACAACCGGCCAGCTTCTCGACGCGATGCAGGATGGCACTGTCTCGGCTGTCGACGTGACACAGGCTTACCTCGATGAAATTTCCGCCCACGGCGAAACTATCGGAGCATTCCTGTCGGTCAACTCTGAAGGATCGCTGGCGCAAGCTGCCGAAGTCGACCGCAAGCGATCTGCCGGCGAAGCACTCGGCAAACTGGCTGGCCTGCCCGTCGCTGTAAAAGACAACATCTGCACGAAAGGCTTGTCGACAACTTGCGCGAGTCGCATGTTGGAAAACTTCGTGCCGCCGTACGACGCTCACGTGACGACGCAACTTCAGAGCGCCGACGCAGTCATTATCGGGAAAGCGAACCTCGACGAATTCGCGATGGGGTCATCGACTGAAAACTCCGCTCTGAAAGTCACGAGAAACCCCTGGAACACCGACCACGCTCCCGGCGGATCGAGCGGCGGTTCAGCTGCGGCTGTCGGTGCTCGACTGGCTCCGCTGGGAATCGGCAGTGACACTGGAGGTTCCATTCGTCAGCCGGCTTCGTTCTGCGGCGTCGTCGGTATGAAGCCAACTTACGGTCGCGTTTCCCGTTATGGACTTGTCGCTTTTGCCAGTTCGCTCGACCAGATCGGCCCGTTTGCGACCGACGTGACAGGCACTGCACGGCTGCTTGAATCGATCGCGGGCTACGATGCCCGAGACTCGACCAGCGTTGATCAGCCTGTTCCGAATTACTCTGCAACCGTCGATCAACCACTCGAAGGTTTGCGAGTTGGCGTTGTCTCAGAATTCTTTGGAGACGGCATCGACTCAGATGTCGACTCTTCTGTTCGAGCGGCCATCGATGTTTATCGTTCACTCGGTGCGGAAGTTTCTGAGGTCTCGCTGCCACATACAAAATACGCCGTCGCGACCTACTACCTGATTGCCTGCTCGGAAGCGTCGAGCAACTTGGCACGCTACGACGGAGTTCATTACGGACGACGAGCTGAGCAGTTTGAAAATATGATCGACATGTACGCCGCCAGTAGAGCGGAAGGTTTCGGACCGGAAGTCAAACGACGAATCATGCTCGGCGTGTTTGCTTTGTCAGAAGGGTACAGCGACCAGTACTACCTGAAAGCTCTCAAAGTCCGACGGTTAATCCGCAACGACTTCGACACTGCTCTTGAAAACGTCGACGTCCTGGCCGGACCAACCTGCCCGACACCCGCCTTCAAGATCGGCGAACTAGTCGACGATCCGCTGCAGATGTATCTGTCGGACATTTGCACGATTAGTGCCAACCTCGCCGGCATTCCCGGAGTGTCCGTGCCGGCCGGATTCAGCAGCAACGCTTTGCCGATCGGTCTGCAGCTTCTGGCAGGGCCGTTCGAAGAAGAGAAGCTGCTGCGAGCCGCTCGGATGTTCGAACGCGAAACGGACTGGCACACAAAGCGTCCAACGTTCAGCTAGCTTCATCATCTGGAAAACCGCCGCGTCAGCGAGGGACCATGCGAAATTCCTAGCTGACGTCGGGTTACGATTTCAAGACGTCACATTCTCAGACGAGAGTCGACATGGAATTTACACCGATCATCGGACTCGAAGTTCACGTTCAACTTCTGACGAAGTCAAAATTGTTCTGCGGTTGCCCGAACCTTTTCAACCCGGACAACCCCAACGTACAGACGTGCCCGGTGTGCATCGGCCTGCCTGGTTCACTGCCCGTCATGAATCAGGAAGCGTTACGACTGTCTCAGAAAACGGCGATGGCACTGAACCTGAACCTGGCCAACTTCACCAAGTGGGACCGCAAGCAATATTACTATCCCGATCTGCCGAAGGCTTATCAGATCAGCCAGTTCGATTTGCCGTTCAGCTACGACGGCTGGGTCGAGGTAACACTTCCATCGTCGGGCGAAACAACCAAAGTACGGCTGATTCGAGCCCACCTGGAGGAAGACGCAGGCAAGAACATGCACGACGAGTCCGGCCGCGGTGGCGACAGCAAAGTCGACCTCAACCGAACCGGAACTCCGCTGCTGGAAATCGTTTCGGAACCGGATATCCGTTGTGCCGAAGAGGCTCGCGTCTTTCTGGAAGAACTGCGACTTCTGCTGCGATACATCGAGGTCTCGGACTGCAACATGCAGGAAGGCAGCATGCGATGCGACGCCAACGTCAACCTGCACGTTCACGAAGACGGCGAGAAGATTCCGACTCCGATCGTCGAAGTCAAAAACCTGAACAGCTTCCGCGGAGTCGAAGCAGCGATCGAGTACGAAATCAAACGTCAGGTCAAAGCCTGGGAAACTGATCGTAAACGAATCGGCGACGTCCCCAAGGAGACTCGCGGCTGGGACGCCGACCGCGGGCAGACGTTTGCTCAGCGAGGTAAAGAAGACGCTGCCGACTACCGATACTTCCCCGACCCCGACCTTGTTCCTGTCACGACGACCGACGAACAACTCGAAGCCATCCGAGCGACGCTGTGCGTCTTTCCTGCTGATCGTCGAAAAAGCTACGTCAACGATCTTGGACTCTCGGAATACGACGCCAGCGTGATCGTTGACCAGGGCCGCGAATACGCCGACTACTTTGACGAAGTCACTTCGGTCTGTGGCGACGGTAAGCAAGCAGCCAACTGGTTGACTCAGGACGTCCAGCGCGAACTCAACGATCGCAAAATCGAGATCGCTGAATTCTCTATCTCAGCGGCCGTGCTCGGTAGCGTTCTTCAGAAAATCGTCAAAGGCGACATCACAATCAAAAGCGGCCGCGAAGTCTTCGCCGAGTTACTAAAGCAATCCGACGACGGAACGACCGTCTCAGCGGAATCCGTCGACGCAATCATCGCCGACAAAGGTCTCGGTAAAGAGCAGGACACCGGCAAGATCGACGCCGCAATTCAGGCTGTGATCGACAACGAGCGAAATGCCAAAGCGGTTGAAGACGTCCGTGGTGGAAAACAACAGGCTGTTGGCCCACTGATCGGCCAGGTCATGCGGGAACTGAAAGGCGCCGACGCCGGCTCCGTCCGCCAGATGATCATCGATAAGCTGACATCCTGATTCTATGCGCCAGAGTCAGGCGGAAGTTGCGGAACGTTTCAGGTCTGTGCCAACAGTTCGGCGGTTCTTCTTCGCGGCGAGCAGTTTGTAAACAAGCAATGGAATCAGCCAGCTCGTCCATGCCGTCATGGGCGAGATCCAGTCTCCGTCAATTTTCGTGACAATGAACAGGCCAACGGTCAGACGCAGAACAACGGCTGAGCACAGCAGGATGTAGCACCGCGTCATCCAGCGACGATGCTCGGCGAACTTGCGTCTGACGGCGGTCCGCCAGCCACAGGCCGCGGTGATTCCCGTTGCCACAGCCAGAACGGCGAACCCAGTTCCGGCCACAAGGCCCGTTGCCGCATACATCGACATCCAGAGTCCACTCGGTGTGACCATCAGCAAGACAAGACTGACCTGCATTCGGCCGATGTAACGATGCCATCTGGGGAACCGTTTTCGAAGACGATTACTCAGCAGGAATATGCCAAAGATTAGCGTCAAAGGACCGGAAGCAATGTGCGTGTAGAATGCCCACTGGTAGGCACCGTAGAAATACGCATCTCGCCCCAGCAGAAAGTCTGACTCGAAGTTTGGCGGCAGGTAGTCGACATAGTTGCTGACCACTGAAGCCGTCACCTTGAGGATCAGCAGGCAGACTGCCACTGACAAGGCCGCCAGTATTTTTCTTTTGCTATGACTCTGCATGGCCATAAGCCTTCAGTCAGTCCGAGTCACTGATGCTGCGGGTTTCAGATTCACAAGCAGGATACCGATGGCGACGGCGGATCCGGAAACGAATAGCCAGGGAGACACTGGGTCTCCTCGAAGGAGAACGGCGAACAGAATTCCAAACAGCGGCGTCGCAAAACTGAAGACCGCGATCTTTGATGCGGAGTGTTTTTTCAACAGTCGAGCCTGAATCGCGAAGCACAATCCGGCGACGGCGATTCCCTGATAGGCAACGCCTGCCAATGCGGCTTGTGTCTTTGTGTCGTGAAGATTTGCGAGGATCGAAAAGCGGAAGCCTTCGACTGTGTAGCCCCACGCGGCAAACAGCACCGTACCAAACACCGCGTGCCAGAAAACGAAACTGTCCGGGTGGATGCTTCCGACTGAATGTTTTGTGTATGCAATCTTAACCGCAAGAATCAGAGCGCTGAGGATCAGTAGCAGGTCACCGTCGAGTGACGCGCTTTCAAGAACGGTTTCAGTGCTCGGCCGAGCTGTCGTTGCCAGAATCAAACCGACTCCGAAAGCAGCCAGGACGAGGCCGATGATCGGCCTGGCTGAAAGCCGTTCTGTCTTTGTGACAAAGTGGTCAATCGCGACGAGCCAGAAGATGAAGGTGTTAATAAAAATTGTGCCGTGCGACGCATTCGACCAGTGAATCCCCAGGGTGAAGAGTCCGATCTGGAAAAACAGCAGGACGCCACCAACCAGTGGTTTGCGGAGTTCGGACCAGGTCAGTTTCAGGCTGGTGCCATGAAACGTTGACCAGAAAAACATGAACACAATCGCGACAGCGAATCTTAAACCGGCGACAGACACTGGAGGCACGAGGTCCGTCGAGAATCTGATCGCTGTCGGCGTGCCAGCCCACAGGACGACCGTCAGTAGAGTCAGCAGGACTGCTGATAGTGTCAGCGGCTGATTTGAGCGATGCTCAGAATTCATGCGGAATGCTCTACGGCGACGGAGTATCAGAGGCTCGCGGGTTGCGACGACCACTCCGAGACCAGTGCCGGATACCTCGCTCGTTGATTGATTTCAGGACGATGTACCACGAGGCGGCCACAACGGTGCCGGCAATGCCGAACGCGATCCACGCATACATTGTTAGCGTGGCTTGAAGTCTGAAGACTGGCTTCAAGACATCATCGCGACGTTCCTGAACGATCGCCGTCCAGTCCGTTTCTCCAACCGAGGAAAAGGCGGCCAACCACTCGCCACTCGAACCTTTCGGATCAATTGTCTGAAGGGGGTCTTCGTAATGTTCCAGGCGGACCGCAGTTTCGCCGGCGGTTCGAATTCGTTGGAGAGTCGTTTCGGGAATTGCAACATCCTCGGTCAATTCAAGGTTCGATCCTGAGCTGACTGGCGGGGCAGTCGGTGATGCTTCACCGGAATCGACGCTGGCAAGTCGCGAGTGGTCGAGCAATCGCCCGTTTCGGTTATCAGCAAGGGCGATTGTTCTGGCGACGCCGTTGCTTCCGCGAATGCTTCCTCGGTATTGCGAAAGCAGTTGTTCGAGGTGCGTCGTGCGGGCCAGGACTCCGATGACGTTCACGTTGTTCTGATCCCAGACTGGCACCGACAATGCCACCATATTTCGAAACGTAGACTTCGATTCAAAGGGCAACGAAATATACGGTTGCTGAATCGGGCCGGTGCCCTCGGGAGCCTTTCCTCGTTCGTATTCGATGCTGTGCCCGTGGAAGTAGTCACGGTAGGAAAAATCTTTATCGATGACTGCCGGGTCGAAGCGGTTTCTCCATCGTTGAAAACCGGTTGCGTCAACGAAGAACCAACTCGTATCAAGCTGCCGGTTTCGCTTCTGTCGACGTTTGTCGACGTTGTTGCGTGTCTTGTCGAGGATTTCCTGGAACAACTTTCGATCGGTCCAATCGGTCCCTTCTGCGTGTTCGATGGCGCGGCGCAGGTTTAAGTCAGAAGCCACTTCGACAAGTTCATCCAGACGGTCCTGAAGTTCTTTTTCGACTCCCGATGCGAGGATCGTCACGGAGATGACGTCGCTTTCAAGAGCTCTCGCTGTCAGGTTGTCGCCGGTTGTCGAGACAGCGCTTTGAATTGACCTCGAGGCAAACAGAAACATCGCGAGCAGGATGACCGCCGGCCCGATGCCACCCATTGCGACCAGTGGTTGGACTCGCCGTTGTCTTTCACGGATGTACAAAACGTCGAGCACGGCTTGCGCGTTTGAGTAGCGTCGTTCGGGATCAAGGTGCAGGCAACGGTCGACAATTTCAACGAGCCGTCGGTCGGCTCCCGCAACGCGATGGTGTTCGCGCGGTCGCGGGCTGGTCGTCACGATTTCCCGGTAAGTCTGCAGTCGCTCTTCGAGTGTTGTTGTTTCTTTGAGAAGAGTTTCGCTCTGCGGAGTTCTGAATGGAGGGTGACCCGTCAGCAGTTGAAACAGCAACGCACCGAGGGCATAGACATCCCAGCGAGCGTCAGGAATGGCGTCCAGACTGGCTTGTTCGGGCGCCATGTAAAACAACGTGCCGAGTGCCGGATTCTGCTCGTGCGAAAGCCTCGACTGACCGAAGTCGCAGAGCCGTGGCTCAAGATCGGAATCGAGTAGCACATTGGCGGGCTTAAGGTCGCAGTGCAAAACGCCTCGACCGTGAGCATGCACGAGTGCCTGGCAAACGGATCGAATGATTCGCACAGCTTCTTCGGGATCGGGCGTGCCTTCAGCCAGAAGTGTTTCCAGTGAGCCGCGTTCGAGATACTCCATTACATAGTGAGGCGGGTCGCTTTGCCAGCCGACGTCGATCAAGCGCACAATGTTTCGCGACGTGTAGAGAAGTGCGAGTTTCTCGACTTCGCGGTTGAGCAGAGACCAGTCGAGGCCTCGGCGGTGTGTGTAAAACTTGATGGCGACGTGCTTACCGGTTTTGTCTTCACGAGCCAGCCAGACCTCGCCGTATGCTCCCTCGCCGAGACGTTCGATCAATGAGAAGCCTGGGACTTTCAGTCCGGCACTGCCGGGCGCCTGCTCGCTCAGAAGCCGTGAACGTTCAAGCTGCTCGTCGGTTTGGCGAGGAGTCTGGTCCAGTGATGGTTGGTCAGGATGCGGCATAGGGGCGGCTGATCAAGGAACGATTCGTACCGATACATTACGTCCGCGTTGCTCGAATCGACAGTGAGTGCCGGCCGTCAGATCAGGAATACTCGCGATCAACTCGGAAGCTGCTGGAACTCCCACCCCATCATGATGGAGTTAAGTCCGCTGCCAATTCCGAGCATTGCCACCTGATCGCCGGCCTGGACATGCCCTCGTTCGAGGCCGATTGCCGTCGTTACTGGCAATGCTGCCGCGCCGGTGTTCCCCAGAAAGTCGACCGTGGCGAAGTCAATTTCTGGATTCAAACCGAGGCTATCGTACAGAAGCTTTCGATGAGCCTTGCCGACCTGATGCGTGAACGCTTTGTCGACGTTCGAGTTTTGCCAGCCGAGCGTTTTCAATGTCGCGTCCCAGTTCTGGGTGGCTAGATTCACGCCGGCATGCAGCAACGCTTCGGAATCAGTCTGCATTCTTGGCCGGTCATCGCCGTAGGTCTCGGACTCGACGCCGCCCTCGCAAAGTTTGTGATGCGATGAATCAGCCAGGCAGTGTGCGCCGATCAGTCTGTTGCCAGTTCGGCTGAGCTTTGCGTCGCACACGACGATCCCTGCCGACGCGGAACCGATTGTCAACGAAGCGAACTCGCCCTTCACATCTTTTCGCGAAACATCCGGTGACTTGAGCAGCGTGTCGATTGTGCCTTCGACCAGGCCGCGACCGACTTCTGTGCCGACAACGACTCCTGCACGGATCTGGCCGAGTTCGATCATGTTGGCCAGAAGGATCACTCCGTTCAGAATGCCGAGGCACGCGTTGCTGACATCGAGCACGGCGCACGAACCGGGCAATCCCGCTGCCGCGTGAACTCCGCACGCCGTTGCGGGCTCGAGCTGATCTCGGCAGACGGAACCATGAATTAACGCGCCGAATGTTTCTGGCGGAATGCCAGATTGTTCGATCGCCTTTTTTGCGGTCTGAGCGCTGATGTCGCCGGGCCGGGTGCCTTTCGGAAAGAATCGGCGTTCCTTAATTCCGGTCATCAGCTCCAGGCGACCGGCCGGCAGATGCAGGCGTTCGTAAACCGGGCGCAGACGTTCCTCGATGTCGTCGGATGTGACGATCTCATCGGGAAGCGTATAAGCAAACGCCTCAAGGCAAACGTTGTGGTATCGCATGAAGGATTTGTGTTTCCGGACGACTGGCGAAGTCGTCACAGCGGAGAGTGTTCAGCCGAATCTGAGCCAGGAAGCTCTTGATACTGGTGACGCTTCGTGATTTCAAATCTGCCAGATGCTGATTGCCAATTCCTCCCTGCGGCGGGATGGGCAATTCGCTTTGCCGGGAAGAGAAGTTCGATGGCGGTGGCTCGTAAAACAGAACGAGCCATGCCGAAAGGCCCCTGCGGGCGAATCGGCATGGCTCGTCTGCGACTTGACACCCTTGCGGGAGTCGCGGCTTCTAACTGCCTGGTGGCAGCATATTTCTGATCGCTGCAGCTCCCGAACTGGCGCCAGCATGACGGCCAGACTCAAGAAATCTGCGGCAATTTTCTAAACGGTGGCTTTCTGCACAACTTCCTGGCCACTTAGCAAACTCGAAAGAGCTGCGATCCGCTGCAACTTTTCGTTGCGACCTTCGGCAACTTTCTCGGAAGGCTCTGCAGGAGTCAGCATGACCGAACTTCTCACGTACCGGAGTCCGCGGAGAATTTCGTCTCGCTGCTCTTTGCTTAGTTCGACTGTCAGTAGATCACTCATGGGGTTGAACTCGCTCTGAAGCAAATCCGTGTCTTCCATGCACAATGTCATCCGGGCGATCCTTGCCTGGGGTTGATTCAATTCTTTGAGATCTGTCTCGTTTCGAAGACGGTCAGAAGCCAGTTAGTGGCATCCCATCGTCCCTTTACGACCGAAATCGCAAATACGCTGAGCCGATAGTAATCAACCCGAATCGGACTCTCAAGAACCGAGCCGCGCGATCTCTGAGCGACTCTCGCATATCTTCGGTCGAGGCGGCTCAAAAATCACCTACGGATCGGCCCTCACTTGAGGTTTTCTGCCAGACTGACGTTGGATTCTGGAAATCCCGGCACAGACGGACATCCGGCCCGCTCCCCGATAGCCGCACGATAGTTACAGAGGTGTCAGGTTCTGGACAGAAAACGCTGATTCGAGAATCTGTGGTTTGCTAACTGTCAGATTTGAAATCGGTGATCTGTACGGATTTTGACGACGAATGTGCCCGGTTGGTCGATCATCCGAATGAAAATGGACAGATCATCGCAATGCCGAGCAGGTAAATTTCGAGCAGCGACGAGGAGACGCGGAGTCTCAATGACGATCGCAACTGATTTGTTCGCCTTGGTTTAGGATGAAGACGAAGATCGCAGGCTGCCCTGGCGGAAGGCATCGGCGAGTGCCAGTGGGACTTCGGCTTCGGCGAGGACCACGTGTGCCTGGTTTTCGACCGTAACGGCCTTCATTTCCTGCTCGTTGGCGACGGCCATCGCTCGGCGTTCTTCGGCTGTGGCTCGGGCAACGCGGACGTCGGCTTCGGCCTGGTCGGCCTGCAGGCGGGCTCCGACGTTTTCTCCGACATCGACATCGGCAATGTCGATCGACACGATTTCAAACGCGGTTTGTGAATCCAGGCCCTTGGCGAGCACCGCTCGGGCGATCAGTTGAGGGTTTGCCAGAACTTCTTTGTGGGTTAACGAAGAGCCGATGGCGGAAACGATGCCTTCACCGACTCGGGCGATTACTGTTTCCTCCGTCGCTCCGCCAACGAGCTGAGCGAGGTTGGTCCGCACGGTGACTCGGGCACGGGCTTTCAATTGAATTCCGTCCTGGCTGATTCCGTCGAGTGTTTTGCGGCCGCCACGGCGAGGATCCGGGCAGTCGATGACTTTGGGATTCACACTCGTCTGAACGGCTTCCAGCACGTTTCGTCCGGCGAGATCGATTGCTGAAGCGGTGAACCAGTTCAGGTCGATCTTGGCTCGGTGAGCAGCGATCAGTGCTTGAACGATGCGACGCACGTTACCGCCACTCAGATAGTGAGCTTCCAGTCCCTGGGGAGTCACATCGGTCAGCCCAGCCTGCACGGCCATGATCCGAGCGTCCATGATGACGTGAGGGTTGACGTTTCGGAGCGCCATGAACACCAGCGCCGGCGGGCTGATTCCCGCTTTCGTTACAAAGCCGCGCAGCCATAGTTTGAAATAGCGGAAGAACATGAACACAAAGCCCAGCGCCACCAGTCCGAGCACACCGATCAGGAATGCGCCAATCATTTCCCACTCGGACATTTCTGCGAGCAAACCCATAGCTGAAACTCCCTTAACTCGGGGCTGATGTTTCACTGATGAAACGCTGTTCCGTTCGACTCGAAAGTCTACGCGACCTCGTGACAGGTTCAAAGGAACACGGAGAATGGAACGTCGTCGCCGGCTGGCCTACGATGGCCAACTCATCCATCGAAGATTGTTTTGAAATGGCAACAAGGAGTTTCAGTAATGCTGCAGATTCATGGCCGACGATACGACACCGGGGAAGCAGTCTGCATCGAAACTGAGGGGGATCGAATCAAGTCTGTCGAGCCGCTGCCGTCATCAACCGACCCAAGCACGTTGCCGCTGATCGCTCCGGGCCTGTTTGACCTGCAGATCAACGGGCATGGCGGGACATGGTTCAGTGATGAATCGCTGACTCCGGAAAAAGTTATCCGCACGCTGGAGCCTCACTACAAATTTGGCATCACCCGCCTGATGCCGACGCTGGTGACCGCGTCTCACGAAGCGTTCATCTCGGGTTTTTCGGCTATCCGACAGGCGTGCGAGCAGGAAAGCTGGGTCGAGCAGATGGTTGCCGGATGCCATCAGGAGGGGCCGTACATTTCGCGAGAAGATGGGCCTCGGGGAGCGCACCCTCTGCAACACGTTCGAGCTGCTGACTGGGATGAGTTCTGCCATTATCAGGATGCATCAGGCGGGCGGATCCGTCTGGTAACTCTTGCTCCTGAAGCTGATGGAGCGGTGGCGTTTACGAAAAAAGCTGTCGCTGACGGAGTCACGATCGCGATCGGCCACACGGGAGCAACGTCCGAGCAGGTTGCCGCTGTGGCTGATGCCGGAGCACGGCTGAGCACGCATCTGGGCAACGGAGCTCACGGCCAAATCCGCAGACATCCCAACTATATCTGGGATCAACTTGGCGATTCGCGGCTGATGGCCAGCATCATTCCGGATGGGCATCATCTTCCGCCATCGGTGATTCGGTCGTTCATCGCCGCGAAAGGAAAGTCAAACATCGTCATCACCTGTGACGCAGCCGGCCTGGCCGGTTGTCCGCCCGGGCGATACGAAGCAGCGTCGGGGCAGGTCGAGATTCTGGAAAACGGCTGCATCGTCATTGCGGGACAGAATCAGCTTCTGGCTGGATCGAGCCTCGAAACCGACGTCTGCGTGGCTCACGCATTGAGTGTCGCTGATTTGTCGCTTCGGGAGGCGTTCGACATGGCTGGCCGAAATCCCTGTCGGCTGCTTGGCTGTGAGGAAGTCGAGCTTTCCGCCGGTTCACTCGCTGATCTTGTCGTTTTTGATTACGCCGGACCTGGAGCAAGGTTCGAATGGCGAGCGACGGTCGCGTCAGGAGCACTTCGATTCGGAGCTCTGCCGACACTCTGACGCACGCCTGATGCAATTTTGAGTGTCACGCTGTTCCGGTTTGGTCAGCAGGAACTACGCGGGCAGCACTTCACAGAAATCGAATCGCCAGATGTGACGGGAAACCGCAGAACTGGTGTTAGGACCTGGCATCTGTGCCGGAAGTAGAAGTTGGCGCAGTGTTTGCTCGAATCGGGCAGCTATTCTCATTCCAGCGGAAACGTCGCGAGAGTGCTCGAAAACACGACAGTTTCGATAATGATGGTTCATTTCTTCACACATCGATTGGCCCGTGTCGACCTGGCCTTTATCCTGCACCTGAAATTGAACGTGTCGGTGTTCGACTCGACCGGCGTGGCAACTGTACAGTCGCACTTCCCGATAGCATGATTGATGAGTCTAAAATCTGCCAACACAGCCTCAATGGCTCCCGCATAAATGCAGTTTGACACGACAGACGATCTCACTCGCGAGCTGCTCAAGCTTCGCCTTGTTACTGAAGAGGAACTCGCCCAGTGCACGGCGAGCCAGCCGATTACGTCTGAACCGAAGTCGCTGCTGAAGGCTCTGGAGCGGCAGCACCTGCTCACGTCATACCAGGTGTCAAAGCTTTGTACTGATGAAGACGAGCCGCTGGTTCTGGGCGACTGCAAGCTGATGTATCAAAATGCGTCGGGCAGCTTCGCTCGGGTTTTTCGCGGCAGCAGAATTCCGAGTGGCGAGATCGTCGGCTTGAAAGTTCTTCGCACGCGATACCTCGACGACCCACAGTCGATTGCCCATTTCCATCGGGAAGCGGAACTGTGCATGAAGCTGAAGCACAAAAATATTGTGCCGATCTATAGCGTCGATACTGAAGGCGACAATCACTTTTTCACGATGGAATTCGTGGAAGGTGGAAACCTTCGCGACTTCGCCAATATCCGAGGCAAGTTCCAGCCAGCCGACCTGCTTCGATGTGCGGCCGATATGACAGAAGGTCTCGAATACGCACTCAGTAAGGGCATGACCCACCGAGACTTCAAACTCTCAAACGTTCTTATGAGTAGCAAGGGTGTTGCCAAGCTCGTTGACTTCGGACTCGCAGGCGATGACGATTCCAGCGGCGATGGCGACGTCCAGGCCGTTGAGTACGCAACGCTGGAAAAACACACCGGTGCACCCCGCAACGATCCGCGCAGTGACCTGTTCTTTCTTGGAGCTGTCCTCTACGAGCTGGCGACCGGCACAAGTCCGTATCCACCAACGAAGAGTCTCGAAGACAGAAAGATGTTTGCGAGATACTCTGGCATTCGTCCGGTCCGTCGAGCCGATCCGAATATTAACCCGCACGTCGCCGAGATCATCGACCGTCTTTTGAAGATCATTCCGCAGGAACGCTATCAGTCGGCAACGGAACTGCTTGTCGATCTGCGATCTGCTTTGAAGGCTCTTGGAGAAAGTGCGCCGGAAGCGGAAACTTCCCAGGCACCACGATTGTCGACCGTGCTTTGTGTTGAGTATCGAGTCAAGCAGCAGGACATGCTCCGAGACTATCTCTCGAAACATGGCTTCCGCGTCCTGATGCTGACCGCTTGGGATCGTGCGTTGACACGAATCAAGAATAACCCGCCGGACTGTTTGCTATTGATGGGCGAAGCGGTCGGCGATGGCGACAACAAGGACATCTACGACGAGGCGCTGCGCTGGTGCAATCTGAAGGGCACCGGAGTCGTCGTCGTTGCGGCAGCGTCGGAAAAAGGCGTGGAAGAACAATTGAATCTCAACGCTTCGTCGCGAGTGATCGTACAACCGACTACGCTCCGAGACGTTCGAACTTCGATTGCTGAAGTTCTTAAATCAAAAATGAATCGGGAATGAGACATGGCTTTTGATCCGGCAGAACAGCGACGCATTTTTGGTTCTTTTGCCACAGGCGTCACCGTTGTCACGACAAACAGCGAACCACCGACCGGCCTGACTGCCAACGCGGTCACATCGCTTTCGCTCGACCCGCCGCTGGTGCTTGTTGCCATCGACAAAAAAGCTGGCTCGCATCAGGCCATCAAGGATGCCGGATGCTTTGCCATGAGTATTCTGACGTCAAAGCAGCAATCCGTTTCGAACAAATTCGCGACTCCCGGCCCGAAAGATTTCTCGGATCTCGACATCAAGACCGCTGAAACGGGCGCGCCGATCATTGCCGACAGTCTTGGCTGGGTGGACTGCAAACTGTCCGAGATCCTGCCGGGTGGCGACCACGATATTTTCATTGGCGAAATCGTCGCGGGCGAGCTGAACTCTGGCGATCCGCTACTTTACTTTGCCGGCAAGTACCGAGACGTCGCGCCGCTCGAAGAATAAGAGTCTCCACTTTGCTCACGGAGTGGCACGAACAATCTGAGCCACCCGAGTTCGCAGCAAGTTGCCGACTTCACTTCAGTAAGTGCAGATTCGTGATTGTGATGCCGCTGAGCATCGCGCCGATGATGCCAAGAAATCCTTGGTCGGTTCCGCAGAGATACAGATTGTCGAGGTGCGTTCGGCCGTCGCGGATCTTGTTGGGAGCACCGTAGACAGCTCCGTTCGCGTGGCCGGTGAACTTCGTAATCGTACGAGGCGTGAAGACGTCGGTATCGACGACGTGCGAACGGAAGTCCGGCATGAAGCGGAGAGCAGACTCGACGATCTTTCCACACCACTCTTCTTTCTGCGGGTAGTAGACTTCGTCGGGAAGGTCCATCCAGTCTGAAGGGCTTGCGAGAGCTGTGATGCGGATTCGGCCTTCGTCGAGTTGATCGTCGCCGTACTGAAAGTTGTTCGGCGAGCAGATGATCCCGCTGCTGACGTCGCACGGTTCTTTCGGCGGCTCGTAGCTGAAGACGTCTGAGTCGTTGTAAAAGACGATCGTCTGATCGTGTCCCAGGTCCTGCGGCTGGCAATCGAGCGAGAAGATTGTCTCGGCGTACGAGATTTCTCCCGGTGGGTTTTTCTCTTCGAAATCTGCAGGAACGTTGCCGCACATCCGCAACGTTTCTGCAGAGCCGGCTGAAGAGAGTACGTTCTTCGCTTCAATGATCTCGCCAGATTCCAGCTCAACTCCAGTTGTCTTGCCGTTTTCGGTCAGGATTTGCTTCACACCGCAACGCAGTTTCAGTTCGCCACCCTGCCGACGGAAGTGGTTCGCAAGATTCTTCAGGATCAGCCGTACGCCTCGCAGAGGCCTGCCGAATCCCTGGTAAAACAACGCCTTGAACATGATCACGAACTGGCTGAAATCCATGTCGCCGACCGTCGCGCTGCCGTAAAACATCAGCGGGCAGAACAACATGTCGATCAGCACGGGATCGGAAATCGTTTCGCCGAGCACCTGTCGAGCCGACGCCGTTTCGCCACTTAAGTGCAACTCGTCGTGCTCGTCGATCAGGTTGAGCAGATTCTGAAAGTTGTCTTTCTGAGCGGGGAAAAGCTCGTTGACTTGCTGCCGGAAAAATTCGAAGTCGTTGGTAAATTTCAGCGTTCGACCAGGAAACGCAATGCTGGATTCGATCTGCGGACACAGACCGAAATCGTCCCACCGCAGACGCAGTTGACGCAGTAGCTTGCTGAGCGGTCCAGTCTTTGTGCCGGGCTCTGCGTAGTTGGTGACAGCGTGCAGGCCGACGTCGTGGTCGCGTTTTCGCAACCGGTAAAAAGAGTTGAGCCCACCAATCGTGTAATGCTTCTCGACGATGCAGACTTTTTTATCGAAATATGCCAGTCTGATTCCGGCAGCCAATCCTGAAAGGCCCGCGCCGATGATAACCGTATCGTAACTCACTCGGGGATCCGTCGTTTTGCAAAGGGTGGCTGTTGATGAGTCGCCGACTGCTGTGCTCGTTGAGCCGAGTTTTCAATCAGGCGTTCGACTTCCGGGGTGACTTCGTCGAGCACGTTTGCCAGTTGCTCAAGGTTTGTCAGGATGATTTGTCGTCGTTTCACGATCAAACTGCGAGCGTACGCCAACTCGCCCAGCAACACGGTCACTGTTTCACGAGTGCTGCCGATCATGCTGGCCATGTCCTGGTGAGAAAGGCGAATCCCCAGGTGAATGCCTTCAGGGCACGGCTGCCCGTACTTTTCGGCAAGTTCCAGCAGCAGATAAACCAGTCGGTCGCGGTTTGATCGAAACAGCAACGCCTTCAATCGTCGCTCGATTCGCTGCCTCCGCAGGCCCATCAGCCGAGTGACCTGCAGCACGATCTCTGGACGATCGCTCATTAACTGCTGCATCTCGTCGCCCGGGATGCGAACGATCGTCGACTTGTCCATTGCCTCGGCGAATTCTTCTCGCTGAGCCTGGCCGAAGAGTGACAACTCGCCAAAGATTTCGCCCGGATCGATGAACGCCAGAACGGTTTCTTTGCCTTCCGCCGTAACGTGGTACAGGCGGATTCTCCCAGACGTCAGCAGGAAAACAGAATGACCGGGATCGTTGGGCAGGTAGACGATTCCCTTGCGAGGAAACACCTGCATGCGTGAGCGTGATTCAACTCTGGCAATCTCTTCGGCAGAAAGCTGCTCAAAGAGATTCGCTTGTTTGAGATACCAGAGTTTCTCGTCCATGGCCCCTGTCGATTCTCGTCAGGCAATTAAATCGCGATATAGATGTTCAACGCCCGAACGATTGTCTGTCAGGATTTTGAATCAGATTATTTCAGGCGACAACCCTGAGAATTCCGACCAGCACAAGCGGCTGAGGATAGTTAAGACCCGTTTTCTCAACAACCACCGGAGCCAACAGCGAGACTACGGCAAACCCACCTAAAACGTTGGGGACGCCGTCGTCCGAGTGTTGTAATCCAAGCTTTATTCGTCTTCTGGACCTCGATTCGAACTCCTGACGAGGTGACTGTAAGCTTCCTTACAAAGAATACGGCGAACTGTGCAGAAAACTGTGAGATACCCGACCAGGGTTGTGAGTCGCACCGATTCAGGAAACACGAAACATGAAGATCGCAGCAGTCCAGATGGACGTCACCCTTGGCGAAGTCGACCGAAATCTGCAGGCCATCGAAGATCGATTCCGAGAGGCTGTTGGCAACGGAGCCAAACTTGTCGTTTTCCCCGAGTGTGCGGTTACTGGATACTGCTTCGAGAATCTCGAAGAAGCTCTGCCGTTTGCCCAGTCGATTCCAGGCTCGGCGACCGAACGACTGGCAGGTCTCTGTGCTGAGCTGGACGCCTTTGCTGTCTTCGGGATGCTGGAGCAGGACGGCGATCGAGTCTTCAACGCCGCGGTCCTGACCGGGCCGAGCGGGGTCATCGGCAGCTACCGCAAGACTCATCTACCGTTCCTGGGGATCGATCAGCACGTCAATTACGGAGATCAGCCGTTCGAAGTTCACCAGGCGGGTGACGTCAATGTCGGCATGAATATCTGCTACGACTCGGCGTTCCCCGAAGCGTCACGATGCCTGACGCTGCTGGGCGCCGACCTGATTGCTCTTCCGACAAACTGGCCGCCGGGTGCGGAGTGCGTCGCCGGCCACGTTCTCAACACACGAGCGATGGAAAACGCCGTCTACTTTGCGGCTGCCAATCGAGTCGGCGAAGAACGAGGGTTCCGCTTCATCGGGCTCAGCAGAATCTGCGCTCCGAATGGTTCAACGCTTGCTTCGTCAGACGATGATTCGGAAACGATTTTGTACGCCGACATCGACACTGAGATTTCTCGCAACAAACGTGTCGTCAGAGAAGTTGGCAGACACGCTATCGATCGAATGGCCGATCGCCGACCGGATCTCTACGGGGCGCTGACTGAGCAACATTCACTTGAACGCCCCGGCGGCCGCTCAATGCCACCAGAGTTGTGAGCCGTGACGCGTAAGCGGCCGGGCTCGACTCGCTGCCCGAGGCCTTACGGCCAGCGGCTCACTCATAAAGATCGACAACTCTGGGGCCATTGGGTGGCCGCTGGGGCTTCCCGTTCGCAAGGATGGTCACTTCAGCCTTCGCGGCGAAGAGGCTCAATGGCTTCGAGTGACGGGCTTTCGATTGGCTGGGCAGGCATCGGACGGCGGTCGACTGGAGCGTTTAACTCAGTGTCCTTGTGGATGTCCGTCTCCACCGCCGAAGGGGCCGTGGGCGTTGGTGCTCGGTCTTCCGAATTCGTCTGGTTGGCTTGTGCCGCGATTTGTCTCGCTCGTTCGGCCAGAAGTTTTTCACGCTGCTTGGCGATTGTGTAGCGACGATCGAGAACCTTCTGAAAATCAAAGCGAATGTTCGAAGGCTTGGCGTACTTGACCAGCTTTGAGCACATGATCTTCGCGGTCGGAAATCGGTCGTCCGGATTCTTTGCCAGCATCCGATTGACGATCGCTTCGACCTCCGCTGGCACTTCGGGCTGAAGGTTGCGAATTCTTTCAGGTGTTCGGTTCTTCTGAGCCTCGATTTTCTCCGCACGCGATTTGCAATCTGGAAACATGATCTGGCCAGTGAGCATGTAGTAGAGGGTTGCTCCCAGCGAATAAATGTCTGCGCGATGATCGATCGTAAAGCTGTCGCTGGCCTGTTCGGGAGCGATGTAGTCAGCCGTGCCGAGGCAGTCCTGCCCGAAGATCATTGCCAGCGAAAATTCATCGCTTTGATCCGAGTTCGAAACCTGCGACAGACCGAAGTCCAGAACTCTGGCGGTGCCAGCAGTATCGACAAGGATGTTCGAAGGTTTGATGTCTCGATGAATCAGACCTTTTCGATGAGCATGATGCAGTCCCGCGCCGGCGTAGTAAGCGATGTGGCAAGCCAGCTTCCACTTAATCGGTCCGCCCAGCATGGCGACAAACTCGTCGACGCCAATCCCCTCGACCTGATCCATCACCATGTAGTGGATGTCGCCGAACAGCCCCTGCGTATGCCCCATCAGTTGAGTTCGGACGACGGCTTCGTGATTAACCATCAAGCCAGCGCGAGCTTCAAGTTTGAATCTCGTCAGCAATCCGGGATCCTGATCGTTCTTCTCGGTCAGCATCTTGATCGCGACTTTCTCTTTCGTTTCGAGATTCGTCGCGCTGTAGACCCAGCCCATGCCGCCGGAGCCAAGGATGTCGTCGATGCGAAAGTGATCGATGAAGAATCCGCGATGCTGACCTTCCAGCAGCCGGCTGGCCTGCAATCGAGTGAGGATGCCACCACGGACGAACGATTTGGCTGTCGGGATCGCCCCGTCGTCGCTGCACACGTCAAGCTTCTCAACGGCAGCGTCGACTTCCTCGGCAGTGAGGAGACGGCTCTTCCGGAGGCTCTCAATGAATTGTGATGCAGACTGAGCGACGGCCAAAGTCACTCCTCCGAATCCGGGTGTGCAGGGACGGCAGTTTCGCACACGGAAAATCACAGTTTCCGATCCGCAAGTCTAACACCGGATTGGCGTTTAAGTCACTCCTGACTCCAGACCGGGCGATATTTACCGATCCGATGCCGCGAACACGCCACCACTCCAATGAAACCCCTCCGCGACACTCCGTCCTGATCGACAAACCGGAACAACCGAGTCCGGGCCATGTTGCATCGCGGCAACATTGCTTGCAGGAAACCACATCTCCGAGCCGACCACCGATCCGGTCGTGCGGCTTTGGCTCGCAAATCGTGTTTGGAACCTGGAGCCGCCCGGACCAATGCCATGCCCGTCTTTTGGTACTGTCGGGTTACTAACTCATTGTTTCGCGATTGTCGTCGCCGTAAATCGCTTCCCGCTGTGACTCCAGGAAGAACCGCCGAGTCAGCATGATGCGCGGAACCGGCGTCGCGTTCGGGGCCGGCGTGTGCAGCACTCGAAGATCGACGAAGTAAACGTCGCCAGGCTCACCGTGCATTTCGACGACCTGCAGCTCGACGTCGCCGCAGTGTCCAACCTCGTCGATGAATCGCTGACGATTGGGCGTATCGGCTGACATCAGATCACGAAAGTACGGCTCGTCTTTCAGTCGACGTTTGACATTCTTCGAGCTGATTCGCTCGTTGCCGTTCAGTAATCGATGCGACCCGGCAACGACCAGAGTGCCTCCGCCTGTCGGAGCCACCGTTTCGAGGAACGTGAAAATCTGGACGCCGGGAATTCCGCAGTCCGGCAGCCGAGGGACGTCCAGATGCCAGACATTGTGTGGCACCTCCCACGAGTCTGCATTCGGCAGAGTAAACAAAGGCTGCGGCACAGCCATCCCGCAAAACGTCGGACGATCATCCAGCAGCCTGGCGACAACGTTTGGAATCTCGCCCACGACGAGTTCATCGAACTCCGGAGCCCCTTTCAGCTTCCGACCAAACTTCGCCCCTTCATTGATCGGAGCTTGCCGAAGATGGTCAACCAGCCAGCCGCCATCCTCCCAGATTCCCGCCGGTGACATCCGATCCCGAGCGGCATTAACCGCAGCTTCAACCTTCTCCGGCGGAATTAGCCCCTCCAGCCGAATCACACCCCGATCCCGGAACGCCGCAAGCTGACCTTCGTATTCACGATCGAAACTATTCACCGACGGTGCTCATGAGTCTTCAAGCAGAGAGTTTACGACCAGTCGTCAAGTTTTAAACGTTTAGGCTACTGCCTTAAGTGTTTCCATCGTGGTGAAAACGACCAGTTAACAACGTCAATATCGGGATCACAGCCGAGAAACTGATCACCGTTCTCAAGTGCTTCTTTGTTCAAGAAATATCGGCCAGCTTCCAGATCATTTGCAAAGTTCGAAATAAGCTCCGCAACGCTCGTGCCAAGCAGGATCACTGTGTCATCCGCGTGATCAGTGAAGATCACTTGTCCTTTCATTCCCGTCGACTCGGGAAGCATATCAACACGGATTAATGTTTCGCCGGAGTTGGCGATTGCTATCCAGTTTGGATTGTGCATGTCGTCGGTACGAATCCCAGCATCTGAGGCACGACGAACTGGCAGCCAACTATCGACCGGAGCTGAATTCTCCTTGTGGTCCGCAATAGATTCTTCCAATGTCAAAAACTGCATCCCGAAAAACAGACTTCCAAAATTCGCATCCGAATTCATTCCATTGTGTCCACGATAAAGCTCGTGCCACTCAGGCGGCATTTGCATTCCAAGGGACTCTTCAGCATCGCGCAATTCGGTTTCTGTCGCTGGTGGATTCAAGTTATCGACGATCTTTGGCGCATTTGCAGATAACCAATCGTCAATCTGTCGCCATGACTCGGTGACGGAATTCATGTCTGGCTCCATTTCAGTAGCTACTTCTGATTCGTTCTTCGGAGTCACTTCCGTTTCGCTCTTCTTCGATGAGCAACCAGTGACGCAAGCCACGGCTGCAGCGAGCAACGCACGCCGCCGGCTTATTTGCGATTGAAACATTGGGTCTCACGTTTTTGAAGTTCTGGCATCATTTATATTACTCCCGAATTAGACAAAGAACGGGCATCTGGTTTATCCGGGCCTGTCCGCTAGAAGTCAACCTGCCTAAATTCTTAACGGGGAAATCTACCACCTGAATGGCTAGAATAATTGCCAGTCTGCTATCAGGTTGAAGGATGCTGAGTCATGAGTTTTTCTCGTCGTGAATTTATTCGGGTAGGGTCGCTGGCTATCGGAGGGGTGTCGCTGGGCGACTTCTTTCGGATTCGGTCGGCTCAGGCGGAGCAGAAGTGGTATGAGTCGAAAGAGAACACCGCGAAGAGTGTGATTCAGATTGTTTGCGGGGGAGGCATTGCCGCTCAGGAAGCGTGGAATCCGAAGCCGGAGTCACCGCTGGAATACCGCGGGCCGTTTGGTGTTGCGAAGACTCCGATTCCGGGCAGAGTGCTCAGCGGGACGATGCCGGCTTGTGCGAAAATCGCCGATAAGATGAGCATCGTGCGGTCGGTCATCGGCAGCGTGCCGGACCACGGCATCGCCACTTACCACATGTTGACCGGGCACAAAGCCAGCACGGCGATCAAGCATCCCAGCGTTGGCTCGGTGGTGAATCACGAGTTCGGTTCGCGTGGCGGGCTGCCGGGCTACGTCGGAATTCCTCACGCCGAACATCAGGGCGCGGGGACGGGGTATCTCAGCCCGAAGTACGGAGCATTCTCAGTCGGCGGCGACCCGGCCAGCGGAAACAATTTTCAGGTTCGCGATCTTCGGCTGCCGGCCGGCGTCGAGTCTCCCGACTTCAACACGCGACGCAGCCTGCGAGACATCGTCAATAACGAATTCGCCAGGCTCGAAGTTGACCCCGCCCCGCTGGAAACAATGGATTCGTTTTACCAGCAGGCCTACTCGATGATCAGCTCACCCGCCGTCCGCGACGCGTTTGATCTGAGCAAGGAACCGGAGGCGTTGAAGAAGGCCTATGGCTTCGGGCGGTTCCTCGAGAACGGACATTACGGACAACCATACGGAGCTCAGGCTGGCATGCGGATGATGCTGGCTCGGCGGCTAGTGGAAGCCGGGGCGAGATTCGTCACGCTGAACTTCGGAGCCTGGGACACTCACACGCAGATTCGCGAAACCTACGAAAAGCAGATGCCGGCTCTCGACAACGCCATCGCAACGCTAATCACCGATCTCGATGATCGAGGCCTGCTCGACAGCACGCTCGTCTGGGTGGCCAGCGAGTTTGGTCGCACGCCGAAGATCAATCCGTCCGCCGGTCGAGATCACTGGTCACGGGTTTTCTCGATCGCTCTCGCCGGAGGCGGTCTGAAGCGAGGCATGTTCTACGGCGACTCGGACACCACTTCGTCGGAACCTTCCAAAGACCCCGTGCCGCTCGCCAATCTGCACGCGACGCTGTACGACCTGATCGGCATCAACTCGGACAAAGAACTAATGGCTCCCGGAGACCGCCCGATCGAAATCGTAAACGAAGGCAAGGTCATCAAAGACCTGATTGCCTGATTCGGACAGATCGAAAGAGTTGTAGCGTGCGTCTCGACGCACCATTGTATGTGGAGATGGCTCTGGTGGTGCGTCAAGACGCACCCTACGGAAGCACTCTGAACCTCGTCCTTTACGCAGTGAGACTGAGCTTTTGATGAATATCTTGTCCCGCCTCTTCGTTGTTCTGCTTTCATGCCTGACTGTTCTGTCGGCAGCGACGACTTCCGCCGACGAGCGTCCCAACATCGTGCTGATCATGGCTGACGATATGGGCTATGAGTGCCTCTCAGCGAACGGCAGCCTTGATCACAAGACGCCGAACATCGACGCACTGGCTGCGGCGGGACTGCGGTTCGAGCATTGCTACTCGCAGCCGATCTGCACTCCCTCCCGCGTCAAGCTGATGACCGGACAGACGAACAAGCGCAACTACGTCAAATTCGGAAAGCTGGATCGCAAGCAGACGACGTTCGCACATCTTCTGAAAGGTTCCGGCTACAAAACGTGCATCGCCGGGAAGTGGCAGCTTGGCAAAGAGGTCGACGCGCCTCAGCACTTTGGCTTTGACCAGTCATTCTTGTGGCAGCACACACGCAGCGGACGATCGAAAGAAAACGGCAAAAACTACGATCGGCGATACGTCAATCCTCTGATTGAATCAAACGGCAAAGAACGGGACTACGTGGATGGCGAATACGGCCCGGATGTCTGCACCGAATTTATCTGCGACTTCATCGACAAGAACAGCGAAGAGCCGTTCCTGGTCTACTACCCAATGATCCTCACACACTGCCCCTTCGATCCGACGCCGGATTCCGCTGACTGGGATCCGAAGCGACTCGGCTCGACTACTTACAAAGGCGACCACGAAGATCCTCAGCGACTTTTCGGAGACATGGTGTCGTATGTCGACAAGACGATCGGCAAGCTCGACTCGCAACTGAAACAGGCCGGCATTCGAGACAACACTCTGCTGATCTTTGTCGGCGACAACGGAACCGACACACCCATCGTCACCAACACCACGTTCGGGAAAGTCGTCGGTGCGAAAGGACAGATGATCGACGCAGGCAATCATGTTCCATGCTTCGTGAGCTGGCCAGGCGTCATCAGGAAGGGACGCGTTGTCCAGGACATTATCGACTTCAGCGACATCCTGCCGACGATCTGCGAAGCCACCGGCACGAAGGTGCCAGCCGGACTGACAATTGACGGTCAGAGTTTTCTTCCGCAACTGAAAGGCGAAGCCGGTTCGCCTCGCGATTCCATTTACATGTGGTACTCGCGGAACGGCGGTGTCAAGGCGGCTAGAGCCTTCGCTCGAAATCAGCGATACAAGCTCTACGAGTCTGGCAAGTTCTTCGACGTTCCCAACGACCGTAGCGAGAAGAAGCCACTGAATGATGCGTCGCTCAGCGAAGAGCAGCTTCGAGTCAAGGCTGTGCTTCAGGCACGGTTGGACCGCTTTGCACCGATCAAGCCGGTCAACGCGACGAAGGGTAAAAAGAACAAATAGCTCACATGAAATACGAAACTCTCACGTTGATTCTCGTGCTGCTGACAACTCATTCGGCAGTCTACGCGGAAGCTCCCAACTACGAAGAACACATCAAGCCGCTGTTTCGTAGTCATTGCCTCAAGTGCCACAATGCCGACGAGAGCAACGCTGACTTGGATCTGTCGTCGTTTGCCGCTGTGGTGAAAGGCGGATCCTCAGGAGCTGTTGTGAAGGCGGGGCGTCCGGAGAGCAGCCAGCTTTATCGGGCGATGGCTCATCTTAAAAACGCCGAGGCCATGCCTCCGGAAAGTCCCAAACTACCCGATGCAAAGATTGCTCTTGTTCAGGAATGGATCCGCGGCGGACTGATTGCGGGTAAAGGTGGTAAGTCTCAACTGAGAACCGTTGGTGCAATGCTGACGCCGGTTAAAGCTGGGTCGCCAGCTCCGATGCCGGACGGGATCCCGGATGTTTCCCTCACCAAAGTCGTTCGCCCACCGATTCCTCAAGCCATTGCGGCGAGTCTTGGAGCACCGATGTTTGCGGTTTCTGGCCAGGAACAGATCCTGCTTTACGGGAAGGAAGACGTTCCCGCAGCTCAGTCTGACTTCAAGCCAACAGCAAAAGACAATCTTGCCCGACGATGGGAATTTGAAACGCTGGCTGAAGGGCACATCACAAATCGAGATGCCGGCCGAATTGGCAACGGGATTCAATTCGGCTCAACATCAAAGCCAGTTCGAGTTGAACCGATCGTCGAATTCGACTCGTTTGAGCAACTCACCATTTCCACCTGGATTCGTCCGTCAGACATCGAAGGCGGACAAACGATTTTCGGGCAGGAAAACGGACTCACGTTGTTCCTTGAACGGCGTCGCGATGGATGGACGCCGCGTCTTTTTATGAGGGATCAGGATAACGGAATCAGCTATTACGGCCGGGTGGCATTTTTGCCGAATGACCAATGGTCACACCTGGCGGCAACGTGGGATGGGCGGAAATGGTCGTGGTTCGTTAACTCCGAATTCGTCGCTGTGCAGCAATGCCCGGCTGCTCTGAAGAAGATTCAGCAGCGGCCAGGAGCCGTCCAATCGATCGGCGGTCAGGTCAATTCCAACGGTCAGACACAAAACCTCTGCCGGTGCGACCTCGACGAGCTGCGGATCTACGACCGGGCACTTCCTGCCGACGAGATCGCCGCCATGATCAGTGAAGTCGCGCCTGCTTATGGTCTGCTCGGTGCGCTGCCGTTTCCGGAAGGAACGATTCACGATGTGAAGTTCAGCCGGAACGGATCATTGATTCTGGCTGCGGGCGGCCGAGGAGCTCACTCGGGCCGAGTCGTTCTTTACGATGTCAAAACCGGCAAACGAGTTGCCGAAATAGGCGACGAAGTCGAATCAGTTCTCGCCGCAGACATTATGACGAATCACAAATACGTGGCGCTCGGCGGCCCCGGCAAACTTGTGAAAGTCTTCGATACGGCAAGTGGCGAGCTTATCCACAAAATCGACAAGCACACTGACTGGGTGACGGCGATGGCGTTCAGCCCGGACGGTTCGTTGCTGGCAACCGGCGATCGCAGCGGCGGCGTTCACGTTTGGGAAACGGATAAAGGGGCCATCGTTTTTACACTGGACGAGCATAAGGTTCGGATTACCGATCTCGACTGGCGAGCAGACAGCAAGTTGCTGGCCACCGCCGCTGAAGATGGCAACCTGATTCTCTGGGATATGAAAGACGGATTTCCATCGCGGAACATCGTCGCACACTCAAGCAAAGATTCGCCTCGTTACTCACGCCGGACCGGTGTGACCGCTGTCGACTTTGTCCCGGACGGTCGAATCCTGACTGTTGGACGCGATGGATTTTCGCGCCTCTGGTCTGCGGAAGGCGAGAAACAAGGCGAAGCCAGAATCGACGGCGGCATTCCAACAGCCGCGGCGGTTTTCGATGGCGGAGCAACAGCGGTGATCGGCAGTTTCGACGGTTCATTGAGCCTTTGGGATCTCAAGGCAAACGCGCGCACGCAGACAATCGTCAACGGCGGGGGTATCCGAAATGATTGATCTCGTAGGGTGCGTCTCGACGCACCGTTTCAGACAGTGGTGCGTCAAGACGCACCCTACGATCTTCTTTCGGATGAGCCTCGTCATTTCTGCTTTGATAGGAGGGCAACTCTCCGGATTCGCAGCCGACGAGTATCTTCTCGAACTTGTCCATCCTCAGGTCGGTCAGGTTGGAACGACTGTCGAAGTGATGATTGAAGGCGCGTTCCTGCAGCATCCGGAAGAAGTTCTCTTTTATCAGCGGGGAATTCGCTGCACGAAGTTCGAATCGATGGACACCGTGTTGAGTATCGACAATGGCCAGCGTTGTGAGGCGGAAGCTGGACGGGCGGCAAGGCTGACTTTTGAAATTTCGAAACAAGCTCGGCCCGGCGAGTATCAACTACGGATTCGAACACGTGATGGGCTGTCGGAGCTGGTCACGTTCTGGGTGACGGCGCTCTCGGTCGTCATGGAAGAACACGCCTGGATCGACACCGACGGTGCGAGGAACGACTCTGCAGAATCTGCTCAGCAACTCCCAAGAAGTTGTACGGTCGTCGGGTACATTCCTGGGCGGTTGCCGCAGGACCACGATTGGTACGCGGTTGATTGTCGTAAAGGTGAGCGGCTGTCTGTCGAGGTTGTGGCAGCGAGACTGGGGACGCTCCATTACGGAGGGATGAACGATCCGGGCGTGCGAATTTTCGATTCGGAAGGGAAGGAACTCGGCCGCAACGACGACAACGCCTTGCATACTCAGGACCCGGTGCTGACCGTCATGATTCCCAAAGACGGACGCTACTTCATCGATATGCACCAGCAGATGGACTACGAAGCTGCCCGGCTTCGGCACTACCTGATGCATGTCGGAATGTTCGCTCGGCCGATGGTGACGTTTCCGCTGGGCGGCCAGGCCGGACGAACCATTCCAGTGTCACTGATCGGCGACGCGTCTGGCGACGCTCGAATGAACGTCACATTGCCGACTTCACCTGGATCGTTTGAAGATTCGTTCCTCAGTGTTCGACATCCAGAGGCTGGACCAACCGCATGGCCAAATGAATTGCACATCGCGTCGTTCCCCGACGTCGTTGAATCTGCCGATCACAATTCGCCTGAAACCGCTCAGCCGATTGTTGATTCATTTCCGGTTGCGATCAACGGAAGAATCACCGGCGAGGGAGAAGTCGACTGGTATCGAATCCGCGCAAAGAAAGGTGAGCGGTATCGAGTCGTTGGGTATGGGAAAACGCTCGACTCTGAACTCGACCCGCGCATCTGGATTCGTCCGGCGCCGGGCAACTCAAGCAATCGCAACTACGACGAAGACGACAGCTCGTGGGCCGCTCACGATCTAGTTGGACATTCCTACCGGCACCAGACGAAGAGACGACTCGACCCGGTGTTCATGTTTGAGCCGGACTCGGACGGCGAATGGCTGGTCGGAGTTGGAGACACTCGCCGCGAGTTTGGACCTCAGCACATTTACCGAATTGAGTTTCAACCTCACGTCGACAGCACGTTCGTCCATTTTGCGGCCTATCCATCAACACCAACCATCGTTCGGGATCGGATCGCTTTGTTTCCCGGTCACAGTTACTGTCGGCCTGTCAGTATCCAGCCAGGATTTGGTTCGAAGTACGCCAAACCGCTGCAGTTGCGAGCGAAGAATCTTCCCGCGGGCGTCACGATGGAAAGTAGACCTTTCAAGCAGAGTGACGGCATCATTCCGGTTCTCTTTCGTGCCGAGAAAGGAACAGCGATCGGAGCTGCACTGGTTGACCTGATCGTCGAGCCGGTCGATCCGAATGATCGTCCACATTTTCGAGGCGGCTTTATTCAGAACAACCAGGCGACGAATCGTCGCGGCGATTACGCGATGTGTTTTGACAAGACTCGGAAGATGGCACTTGCTGTTGTCGGCGGAGCGGCGTTTAACCTTGAAGTTGAGCGACCGAGTATTCCGTTGGTCCGGAACGGCGAGCTGTCGCTCAAAGTCAAAGTTCAGCGACATCCGGGTTTTGAAGAAGCGGTCTACTGCGAGATGGACTGGTTGCCGACCGGCGTCAATAAGCAACCACCATTGATCATTCCTGCCGGGGAAACTGAAGGTACTTACAAACTGAGTGCCGCCGATAGTGCCACGCCGGGCGAGTTCCAGATCTCGATCACCGGTCGGGAGAATAAAGGTGGCAACGTGCGAACGGCCGCCGGTTTTCACTATGTGTGCTCACCGTTCGTTCCGCTGAGCGTTGGTGAGCCCTACGTCACCGTCAACCTGGTTCGCAGTGCCATCGAGCGAGGCACGGTTGGGGAGATCGTCGGCGAAATCTCTCATCACAAGACGTTCAGCGGAGCAGCGGTTCTCCAACTCGGTCGGCTGCCGTTTGGAGTCGAACAGGTTCAGCCTTACCCAACAATTAAGCCTGGTGAAGTGAGAGCGACGTTTAGAGTCAAAGTGACAAAGGACTGCCTCGTCGGGCAATATAAAGACATCTTCTGCGGCGTCGCCGTCAGCGACGGCGGGCAACAGATCATTCAGCAGACCGGCAACGGCACGTTGCGAGTCGATGTGGAACGGAGTGTTTCCCAATGAGCAAACCAATCTCCGACACAACACCAGAAGCTGCGGACGTTCAGCGTGAAGTCTGGCGACGCATGACCGCTGAACAACGCGATGAAGTGGGTGCACAACTCAGTGAGAACGTTCGGACGATCGCTGCGGAGGGGGGTTCGTCGTCGCCATCCGGACTACAGCAACGATCAGGTTCGACTAGCAGTGATTAAGTTGCAGCTTGGCGAGGTGCTCTTTGCGCAGGCGTATCCTGATTGCGAGATCGCGCCATGATGAGTCAGCAACAGTTTCTGTCTCGCATTACGATGGGGCTGACGCAGTCAAGAATCCCTTTCATGGTTGCCGGTTCGATGGGCAGTACGCACTACGGTGAACCGCGATCGACGAACGACATTGATATCGTCGTGGAACTTTCAGAAGAATCGATTCGAGACTTCGCATCAAGCCTGGGCCAATCAGTTTATGTGAGCATCCCGGCCGCGTTGGATGCTCTCAAAAATCGATCCATGTTCAACGTGATCGACACCACAAGTGGATGGAAGGCCGATCTGATCGTGCGGAAAGATCGAGAGTTCAGCATTGAAGAATTCAACCGTCGCACGCCAGCTACGCTACTCGGTGTGCCCGTACATCTCGCCACCCCCGAAGACATCGTGCTCAGCAAGCTGGAGTGGGCGCAACGTAGCGAGTCCGAGCGACAGATTCGAGATGCGGCGAGTGTGGTTCGGACAGTCGGAGACGAGATCGACGTTGCGTACTTGCGGAAGTGGGCGAAAGAATTGAATGTCGAGAGTCTACTGGATGGCATTCTCGGTGAGTGACGAAAGTTTACGGATAATGTATCGATTCAAACTGACAGTTCTTCTGACGGCAGCGGTGTTCGCGCATCTGCAGAATGCCGCAAAAGCTGAGGATCAGATTAGCTTTAAGAATGACGTGATGCCGATCTTTCTTCGCGGCGGGTGCAATAGTGGGAGCTGCCACGGGGCTGCTCGAGGGAAGGATGGGTTTAAGCTCTCGCTGTTCGGCTATGACCCGGACGGTGACTACTACCGGCTTTTGGAAGAATATGTTGGGCGGCGAATAAATCTTGCGGCTCCGGCAAAGAGTCTGCTGCTGGAAAAAATCTCAGGAACGGTGCCTCATACCGGCGGGAAGATTTTTCCGGCAAACAGCCAGTACTACGAAACGTTGCGAACGTGGATCGAGGCTGGTGCCCCTCTGGATTCTGCCAGCGCGCCGGAGCCTGAGCGTCTGGAATTGATTCCGAATAAGATTGTTTTCGACAAACCGGGCGAGGCGAAGCAGGCTCGGGTGATCGCTCATTATTCCGATGGCTCTGAACGGGACGTTTCAGACCTGTCGCTCTACATGACGAACAACGAAGCCGTCGCGACGATCGACAAGCAGGCGAAGATCGCCGGGCTTCAAGGAGGCGGGACTCACGTCTTTGCTCGGTTTGATAAGTTTACGGTGGGGACCGAAGTCGTTGTCCTGCCGAAAGGAGAGTTTGACTGGCCCGACACTCCGGAACACAACTACGTCGACTCTCTCGTTTTTTCCAAACTGAAGGAACTGAGGATCGTTCCCTCTGAAGTGTCGACCGACGAGCAATTTCTGAGACGCGTCACGATCGACCTGACGGGCAAACTGCCGACGCCTGAGGAATACGACCAGTTCATGGATGAAGGCGGCAAAGACAAACGCGAGAATCTGGTCGACACGCTGCTGCAACGTGGCGAGTTCGGCGAGTTGTGGGCGGCTAAGTGGGGCGAGTGGCTGCGGATTAAGACCGACACAAATCCGGGTTCGGGAACGGCGATGAAGGCCGGTTGGAATTATTACCAATGGCTTCAGGAAGCAATGGTGAAGAATAAACCGTGGGACCAGATTGCCCGCGACTTGCTCACAGGAAACGGGTCAAACTTCCGTAACGCACCGTCCAACTACTACACGATGCTTCCGCAGGGGAAACTCGACCCGCAGAAAATCGGCGAAGACACCGCTCAGATTTTTCTCGGCCTGAGAACGCAATGTGCTCAGTGCCACAACCATCCGTTCGACCGTTGGACGATCGACGACTACTACAGTTTTACGTCGTTCTTCACCGGCGTTCGTCGCAAACACGGGTCAGAAGCTCGCGAGTATTACACCTTCGTGGACGTTGACGCTGAACCGGCGAAGCATCTGGTTGATGGTCGACCGATGGCGCATCGATTCCTTGGCGGCGACTTCGCTGAAGTGAAGAACAAAGACCCTCGCAAGGTACTGGCCGCGTGGATGACGACTTCGGGAAATCGGCTGTTTCGTCGTAACCTGGCCAATCGAATCTGGGGGCATTTCTTTGGAAGGGGGATCGTTCATCCGATTGACGATGTCCGCATCTCGAATCCGGCCAGCAACGAACCGTTGCTCGAAGAACTCGGCCGAAAGCTTGGAGAAGATTACGCGTACGATGCGAAGAAACTCGTTCGCGACATCTGCCTGTCCCGCACCTACCAGGCTTCCCCCACGACGAACGAGAGCAACGTCGGTGATGAGTCAAGATTTTCGCATGCTTATCTGAGGCGTCTGCGATCGGACGTTCTGTTTGACTGTCTCAGTCAGGCTCTCGACTACAAGCATCCGTTTAGACGTTCTACGGCGGAGCGTGCGGTCGTCATGTTCGAAGGCGGCCGGTACGACAACTTCAACAGTTACTTCTTCTCGACTTTCGGACAGGCCAAACGAGAAAGTGTCTGCACTTGTGAAACGCAAACGGACGCCAGCCTTTCACAAGCCTTACACCTGATCAACGGCGGAACGATCGACAGCACCTTTCAGCGTAATCCGGTCTTGATTCCTCGCTTGATGAAGGAACACTCCGACTCCGCGGACATCGTCCGAGCTCTTTACATCCGAATTCTGACCCGCCGTCCGACTCCGAAAGAGTTAACGGCAATGCTTGACCTGAGTCCCAAATCACCTGACCAGCGGATTCAGCAGAAGTTCTATTCGAGTGTCGCGTGGGCTCTGGTGAACTCGAACGAGTTCCTCTTCAATCACTGAGGCCGCCGTCTTTGATGGCCCAATGCGATCTCCCGTGCGTGTCGGAAATCTGCAAGCGTCTGACAGAGAGTCGTCTGAGACACTTGGTTTGATCGCTACAAAACGTCTTTCAGTGCGCGGAGTGTGTACACGGATTTGCCGCGGCGTGCGGGACATCCCTCGTACGGTGAGTCACTTGCCTGCGAGGATCGCCGCACTGGCTGAAGTTCGCCACTGCAAGATGTACTGATCAGGCAGTCCGTTCCGACTTCGAAGTCTGTGCGTGTTAGCTTCGTGGATGGAGCTGCATAGCCAACGTGTTTGGTGTGTATTTCTCCGGCGACATTGCTGGTCGGGCCTTTGTCCGGATCCAACGCCTGGTCGCCACGGTCAGGGCCCGTTCGGGTAGAGGTTGCACTAATTCGCTGCACGCTGAATTTGGCAACGCAGAAGAAAACTGCCACTGCACACAGGACGCCGAGGACAACCATGCTCGACGAAAACGACGAATTACTCACCGAGTTCGTAACAGAGTCTCGTGAAGGACTCGCAGAAATTGAGTCAGACCTTCTGGCGATCGAAGCCTGTGGAGATGAGATCGATCTCGACCTTGTGAACAAGGTGTTTCGAGCGATTCATTCCATAAAGGGCGCTGCAGGTTTTATGGGGCTGAACACTGTTGGTTCGCTTGCCCATAGTCTCGAAAATGTTCTCGTGATGATTCGCAATTGCGAACTGACGTTGAATCCCGAACGGACCAGCGTACTGCTCGAAGGTGCGGACGTTCTGAGTTCGATGATCGACGACATTGGAAACTCGGAATCTGTCGACGTCTCATTGAATGTTCAACAGCTCGACCGAATCGTTAATGGTGAGGACGGTGATGCAACAACATCGGCTGAGCTCGTCGAGAGTTCGTCGGATGTTGATTCAAGTAAAACGCCGGAATCGGTCGACGATGCACCTGACGCGAGCGACGATGTTCAATCTTCACGTGCTGATACAGAAGACGTTGAAGAGCCGACGTACTCAGAAGAGTGCAGTCAGAAAACAACGGCTTCGACAACCGATACGAAGGAACGATCGCCCGGAGCCCCGGCCGCTGAGCCTGTTGCAGAATCTGTCAGCAAAGAGCCACCTTCAAAGCCAGTGAGCAAGGCGACTGGAGAATCCACACCGCGTGCCGATGCAAATATTCGCGTTCCGGTGCCTGTTCTTGATCGGCTGATGACTCTTGCTGGCGAGCTCGTTCTTGGTCGAAATCAGCTCTTGCAAACCATCGCCAGCAACGACACGCAAATGCTGGATTCCGTCGGTGCGAGAATGGACCAAGTCACCAGCGAGCTGCAGGAAACGATCATGCAGACTCGGATGCAGCCGGTCGGGACGGTGTTTAACAAGTTCACGCGTATTGTTCGTGACCTGAGCAACATGTTGAACAAGCAGTGCTTGCTTGAGATCAACGGAAAAGACGTCGAGCTTGATAAAACCATCATCGAAGCCATCGGCGACCCACTCACACATCTGATTCGAAATTCTGTTGATCATGGTGTCGAGTCGCCCGAAGTTCGCGAGGAGCGGGGCAAGCCTGCGTGCGGAACCGTGCATCTCCGAGCCTACCATCAGGACGGGAAAGTCAACATCGCGATTTCTGACGATGGAGCCGGTATCGATGCCGATAAGTTGAAGTTGAAGGCTATCGAGAAGGGGGTGCTGACTGACGACAAAGCCGCCTCAATGAGTGACGCTGAAGCGTTGCGCCTGATTTTTGCACCAGGCTTCTCGACGGTCGAAAAAGTGAGTTCTGTCAGCGGTCGTGGAGTCGGCATGGATGTCGTCAAAACGAACTTTGAGCGACTCGGTGGCTCGGTCGATATCGACACGGCACTCGGCAAAGGCACAACTTTTACAGTTCGATTACCTCTTACCCTGGCGATTGTTCCGTCGCTGATTGTTCGAGCGAACGGTCAGCGATTCGCCGTTCCGCAGACCAATATCAGTGAACTGGTCCGTATCCGAACTGGCGACGATTCAAAACGACTGGAGCAGCTTCGCGATGCAGAAGTTCTGCGTTTGCGAGGTTCACTGTTGCCACTCGTCCGACTTTCCAACGTGCTTGGAAACTCTTCGACAGAACTCGCAGATGAAGAGTCCCAGGATACCGAGTCTTCAACATCGCCAAGAAAAGCAGCAACCAACATCATTGTCGTCGAAGCCGGGAATCTTAGATACGGGCTCATTGTCGACAGCCTGCATGATTCCGAGGAGATCGTTGTCAAACCTCTCGGCCGCCACATGAGCGACGTCCATTTTCTGGCCGGTGCAACAGTCCTTGGCGATGGGAAAGTGGCGCTGATTCTCGACATCACCGGAGTTGCCGGGCACATCGGCCTCAGCTCAACCGACCAGGTTGAGCCCGTTGATATGGTCAATAAGAAGGATCGTTCTGGCGAGCCGATACCTACTCTGCTCTTCACGAATCATCCTGACGAGCAGTTTGGCGTGCCGATGGGGTGTGTTTCGCGAATTGAGCGAATTCGAACCGAAAAAATTGAAACTGTCGCCGGGCAGGAAGTGCTGCACTATAACGATCGAACGTTGCCTCTGATCACGTTGGAAACCAGTCTCAACACTAAACCTCGAGAACTTGGTGACCGATGTTTCATCATCGTCTTTCAGGCAGGCAAGCGGGAAGTGGGGCTGATCGCTCCTCAGATTCTCGATATTCGAGACCTGCCATGCGAACTCGACACGCAAATGTTCGATGACGAGGGACTGCTGGGGTCACTGGTGCTGGACGGCAAAGCGACTCGCATCGTCGACACGTACGAACTGACGCTCCACCAGCACCCCCAGTGGTTCAACAATGTTAAGCCTGTGTCTCAGCCGGTGGTCACAGACGAGTCATCCACAGAGACGCCCGGCCAGCCCGTCATTCTTCTTGCAGAGGACTCTGCGTTCTTTCGTCAGACGGTTCGATCTTACCTGGAACAGATCGGGACGTCCGTCGTGGCGTGTGAAGACGGAGCCATTGCCTGGGAGACGCTAGAGAGTCTGAAACACAGCTTCTCGATCATTGTGACGGATATCGAGATGCCAAAAATGGACGGCTATGAACTGACCAAACGGGTCAAGTCTGATGAACGATTCCGTGGCATTCCTGTTGTTGCACTCAGCTCGCTTGCCTCGGACGAGCACAAACTGAAAGGCGCGGCCGCCGGTATCGATGAGTATCTCACAAAGCTGAATCGTGACCAGTTAGCACTGACGATCACAAACCTGCTGAACCACAGCATCCCGGTCAACGTGCCATCTGCTCTTGCTGGAGTTTCGTGATCTCTCCAGGCCGTTCACACAAAGCCAACCACACATCGATCGCTCAGGAGTCAGCTATGTCAACGACGTCGGACGCTACAGCAGTTTGCACCGCGGAAGAACTGGAATATGCCACGTTCCACGTCGGTGACGTCCTGCTTGGCATTGAGATTCGAGAAGTCCAGGAGATTAATCGAAATCTTGATCTCACGGTGGTACCTCACGGGCCAGCACATGTTCGAGGCGTCATGAACCTTCGTGGTGAAGTCGTGACAGTCGTCGACCTGAGAGTCGTGTTTGGGCTCTCTGCAATCGAAGTAACACGATCGACCCGAAACATTGTTCTTAGCTCGGGCGATGAACGCATCAGTCTGCTGGTGGACGGGATTGCGGACGTCGTTACGGCAAGAGAAGACAGGATTGAGTCGCCACCGGGCAACCTCAGTGGCATCGAAGATCGCTTTTTCTCAGGTGTGTACAGGCTTGAGAGTGAGCTGCTGCTGATTGTTGATGTCGAGGAAGTGCTGTCTTAGGCGCGCTCGATCAAATTCAAATTCATTTCAGAAGACAGGCGGGTATTCACAATGACACTTCGAACGCGACTAATGACAGTCATGCTGGCGTGTGGCCTGGTGCCGCTCGCGATTTACGGCGTAATCAGCTACCTCAGCGCCAGCAGTGGCCTTACTTCGATCACTGAAAAAGGCCAGGACGCGCTGACCGGCAGCTCGAAAGAGCAGCTTGTGTCACTGCGTGAAGTCAAGAAGACTCAGGTTCACGACTACTTCGAAACGATCCGTAAACAGATTCAAACCTTCAGCGAGAACCAGATGGTGGTCGACTCGCTAAGAGACATGAACGTTGCGTTTCACGAGTTCCGCGAGGAACAGAAGCTCGACGAAGGAGCGATCGCGAAGCAGCAACGCGAATTGTTGGGTTATTACACACAGGATTTTGCTGACGAGTACAAGAGTCAGAACAGCGGCACACATCCCAATGTGGACAAGCACTTCCGATTGCTGGACGACGACGCGATCGCCTTTCAGTACCAGTACGTTCGAGCCAACTCGCACCCACTGGGTTCCAAGCACGAGCTTGACCGATCGCCGGTCGATTCCCGTTACAACGAGTTGCACGGAAAAGCTCACCCGATCATTCGCAACTATCTGGAACAATTCGGCTACTACGACATCTTTCTGGTCGATTCAGAATCTGGAGACATCGTCTACTCCGTCTTCAAAGAACTGGACTACGGAACGTCGCTGCTGGACGGGCCGGTTGCTGACACGAACTTTGGTGAAGTCTTCCGACGCGCCAACAAACTGTCGGACCCTAATGACTTCGTGCTGGTTGAGTTCGAGCAGTACATGCCTTCTTACGAGGCACCTGCCAGTTTCATCGCCAGTCCAATTTTCGATGGCGACAAGCGTCTTGGCGTCGCAATCTTTCAAATGCCGCTCGACACGATTACGGGCATCATGGGCGAACGCGACGGCCTTGGTGAAACTGGAGAGACCATGCTGGTCGGTCCAGACTATCTTCCTCGGTCAGACTCGTTCAGAGATGCTGAAAACCGCACCGTGGTTGGTGCCTTCCGCAACGCAGAAGATGGCCGAATTGAAACAGCGGCGACAGAGGCTGTGTTCAAGAATGGCGATCCCGGCATCACCATCGAAACGGACTACGTCGGAAACGAAACGATCACTGCATACACGCCGATCGATATTCTTGGGTTGAACTGGGCATTGCTTGCCAAACGGGACGTCTCTGACGCCTTGCAGGCCATCGGAGAAATCGAAGAAAAGGCCAGCTCGGCTCAAGCCAGTATCGTGAGCTGGGCATTCGGTTTGGTCCTGGTATGCGGCGTCGCCGTTGGGCTCGTTGCGTTCTACATCGCCAGGACTGTTACTGCTCCAATCGTGCGAGCTTCCGAATTTGCCCGTGAAATTGCCTCGGGACAACTTATGAACCGGTGCGACGTTGAGGCAAGCGGAGAAGTCGGCACACTGATCGACTCGATGAACGACATGCGTGACAGCTTGCAGAACATGATCTGCAAGTTGACTGCGAATGTTTCGACACTGTCAAACTCATCTACTCAATTGTCTGAAGCAGCAACCAATCTTTCTGAAGGAGCTGACCAGACAACGACGCAGTCGAGCACGGTGAACTCAGCAGCCGCGGAGATGTCAGAATGCATGACAAATGTCTCCGCGTCGACAAGTCAGATGTCCGGACATGTGATCACGGTTGCTGCAGCCGTGGAAGAAATGACAGCCAGCATCACGGATGTCTCTCAGAATGCAGACCGAGCGGCAGGTGTTGCCGGAGAAGCCGCTCGTCTTACCGAAGTCAGTAATGAAAAAGTTGAACAGCTCGGTAACGCCGCAGACGAAATCGGCAAAGTCATCGAGGTTATTCAGGACATCGCTGAGCAAACCAACTTGCTTGCTTTGAACGCGACTATTGAAGCAGCACGTGCTGGAGATGCCGGCAAGGGCTTCGCAGTCGTCGCGACCGAGGTGAAGGAACTGGCTCGCCAGACATCTGAAGCCACAGGCGATATCGCCAAGCGGATTAAAGCGATTCAGGAATCGACGGGCGAAGCCATCACAGCCATCGGCGAAATCGAAGGTGTAATTCGAAACGTCAGCGATGTTTCACGAACAATCGCAACTGCAGTCGCAGCACAGCAGGATACGTCGCACGAGATCGCCAAGACTGTCAACGAAACGACGAGTGCCGTGCAGACGGTTTCGGCCGGGATTGCCGATTCGACGACAGCCTGTCAGGAGATTCGAGAAAACATGGAGAAAGTCGACCAGGCTGCTCGGAACACTTCTTCCGGAGCATCAGTCACCCGCTCGGCTGGCGACGAACTCCTGACGATTGCCGAAGAACTTCGCGAACTCGTTTCAGAGTTCGCTGTTGATGAAAAAGAATGTGTCGTTGCGTAAGTGTCAACGTGGCACAGCAGTAAAACTTCAGGCAGCGTCTACCAACTGGTAGACGCTGCCTTCATTTTTAGTTGAGTTTTGGTCGTTCTTCTTCCCTTACGGCATGTGGCAAAAGAATGCGCAAGCCGACATCGTTGTCGTAGCTAAGGTCGCCACCGCCGTCCCCTGCAACTCTCCCACGTCCGTAGATGATCAGACACGGGCGAACGACTATCGGAGCATTGGGGTCGTCTGACGTGAGTTCTTTCTTGCCAGAAACACACAACATTTTTTCGGATGTTGATGTGCCCAGCCAGTCGCGTGGAACTTCGGCCACGAACTCCGGAACGAGGGCATTGATGGATTCCGGATAGTCGCCGTGCTGACGACGGTACATCTCGAAAAGAATGCACAGGTCCAGAGCCGTCTGGCAGGAACGTTCCAGATCACAGGCCATAATGATCTGGCCTTGGGCTGCGACAAGATGCCAAACAATGGGTGAGTTCATCACCGCGTCAGAAAGCCGTGCTGGATCCATCAAGTGAGGCACCTCTTTTCCGGTTGGTCGATACAGTCCCAGCCGGGCAATCGCAAGTACTCTATCACTGGGCCGTAGATCACACTGCGACAGATAGTTCGCGAAAACGTGCCTGGTCAACTCGCGGCCGAGTTCCGGATCCCCTTTCAAAAACAGATAGGCCCGCATCAATCCGTGAGGGATTCCGCTGGACTTAGGCAGTAGTAAACTACTTTTGTGCGGGTCTTTCAGCGTGTTCGCGGCAAGAATCGCCTCGGCCTTCATGGTTGCTGAAGTCGCTGGGGTTAATCGATAAATCTCTCGGACGTCTGCCAACGCTTCCGAAAGTTGTTCGCTCGAAACCTCATTCTGTGCCGCCCAGTGCACAATAGCTCTGGCCGTCTGATTGTGGATTGAAGTCCCGACGAGCCGTTCAATCGCGACTCCGTGTTTTCCGGCATGCCGACTGGACCGCAGTGATGCTCGCAACCAACCCCACGCCTCGTCCGTTTTTCCTTCGTCCTGGCAACGCAACATCTGAAGCACTGCCAGACGCGAGAATCGCCGCAGATCCTGGACGACAGGCAACAGTGTCGAATAATCAAAATCGGCGACGTCGAGGTAATGTCCATCGTCGACTTCGGTTCCAAGTTTCCATGTGCCCAACGCGGACTGACACTTCTCTAAGTGGTCGCGAACGTCCGAAGGTACAACGCTCCAATTCTCGCCTCGATCGATGGCCGCGACTCCAGCGCCATCAGCTATCGATCCAGAAACCACAGGATGCATCCCCGAGGCACGTCGATAAAACGTGAACGCATTCTCGTCGACAGGCAACACGACTCGTCCGTCGACTTCCGGATCAACGATTGGATCAATCGGTGGAATGCCACGGAACTGCATCGATCGATAGACGATTGGAGCGGCGACAATCAGAACCATGATGACGAGGGGAATCGCCACGACTGGCCGCAACAGCCAGAGCAGTATCGGGAACTTTCGTGAATCACTGATCGAGTCCGTCGTAGCTTCTGACATCGTACTCTCATGTCCGATTGCTTGCGGTTGTTGCCGATCAGCGTACCGCTCGGGGACGGTTGTACGCAATTCTGCATGAACGCATGCAGGAAACGAATTTCAAGGATTTATGAGCCAGTTTGAAAATCCATCAAACAAATCGACCGTCGGCGACGATCGTCGTCTGGATGTGACATAACCGTGGCCTGTCTCGATCACCGATGCTTACTCCGGGCATCGGGAAACTGCATAAAGGTGTCTTATGAAACTGTCCTGCCTGTTGTTAGTTGTGATTGTGCCGCTGCATTGCCTGTCGCCTTTGTCAGCTCAGGATGACGAGCCTGCAGCGAGAAAGGCTGCGGTGGACAACTTTCGAGGACGAGGGGAGCTGCTGGCAAAGTCGTTGGTTTTCTCTGAGGAGTTCACGCGGATTACCGACGTGAAGACAAAGGAAGGACTCCCTGACTACCCGGCAGCCGTCAATCGCCACTTTGGAAAAGGAATCTCTCCAGAGCAGAACGGTGCGGTCGCTCTTTATCAGGCACTTGGTCCGGCTCCTGAAGGAACTCGACTGAGCGACAAGTTCTTCGAGCTGCTTGAGATGCCTGTTCCGGCGGACGATGGAAAATACTTTCAGCATTTTGGTGTTGGCCTGCCTGTTGAGAAACGCAGGGAAGTGAATGACCGATACTCAGAATCGTGGCGACAACCGTGGGCGGAGAAAGACTTCCCTGAACTGGCCCAATGGCTGCGCGACAACGAGAAGCCGGTCGACATCATCGTCAAGGGAGCCATGCTTCCGCATTACTACTCTCCGCTCGTTCCGCCGATCGATGCCAACGGTCATCCGGGCGGATTGATAGCTACGCTGCTGCCTGGCATTCAGCAAAGTCGAGCGATCGCACGCTACCTCGTCTCGCGAGCGATGATGAACATCGAAAAAGGTAACGTTGATCATGCATGGCGAGACTTGATCGCGTGCCATCGAGTCGGAGAAATGATCGGCCGAGGGCCAACTCTGATTGAATACCTTGTCGGCACGGCCATCACTCAAATCGCAACGCATGGTCAAATCGTCTTCCTTGACCGAGTTCAGCCGGCCGCCGCGCAGTTGGCTCAGTATCGAAAAGACCTTTCAAGTCTGAGGCCGATCAAGTCCGCGGTTGAGCAAGTGGCTTTCACCGAACGGATGATGTATCTCGACAGCGTCGTGCAGATTGCATGCGGGCGCATCGAGTTCAACGATCTCGATGTTTCACCGCCGTCTGGCCTTGAAGGTTTCGCGACGCAATTGGCCATGCTGTCGATTGACTGGAATATCGTGATGCGGGAGGGCAACCGGATCTATGATCGTTTTGATACGTCGATGAAACTCGAATCTTATCAGGATCGCCGAAAAGCGATGATGAAGATTGAAGAGGAACTGAAGCTTGTCCGGAACAACGTTTCAGCCAAAGGGTTTATCCTGGCAGCGGTGACGGAAGGATCGACCGGCAAAGCCATCGGCAAGATGATGGGCAACGTCCTGTCGGCCTTGCTGCTTCCAGCATTGAGTGCGGTCGACAAAGCACACAATCGTTCCGTGCAGAATCGAGAAAACCTGTTGCTGGCATTTGCTCTCGCCGATTGGAAAGCACAACACGACAGCTATCCCGAGACGTTGAATGAGCTTGTTCCCGATTTTGTCAGTATGCCACCAGGTGATGCTTTCAGTGAAAAGCCACTGAATTACAGGCGTGAAGGCGACGGATTTATTTTCTACAGCGACGGAGTCAACGAAATCGATGAAAACGGCCAGTCGTACGACGACGAGCCACGTGGCGACGATCTCGTCATCCGTCTGCCGCTTCGGCAGCCGCAGAACAAAGAGTAGGTCGTTAGCGGAGTCGGATACGCCAGCGACGTCTTTGCAACATGCACCACGAGAAGTCAGAATCACCGGGCGATAGAGTCCGTTCATTCTTGATCTCCGCTTGGAAGTTGCAATGACTGTTGAATCCCGCTCGGTTGTCGCTTCGGCGATACACACTCCATTTATGTCAACGACCGGGACGAAGCCTCTTGTTTTGTTCTTGTGTTTGGTCACGGTTCTCGGCGTAAGTCGAACAGCTCTTGCCGAACAGGATTTACCTGGAATAAAGAATGTCCTGTTCATCGTCTCGGACGATCTCAAGGCGAGCGTGCTGGGCTGCTACGGCGACAAGGTTTGCCACACTCCCAACATCGACCGTCTCGCTTCTGAAGGTGTCGTTTTCGAGCGGACCTACTGCCAGGGAGTTGTCTGCGGACCGTCGCGAACATCGTTCATGCACAGCCGATACAAAGGTGGTGCCGATATCAATCTCGGTCGGCACTTCCGCGAAAACGGCTGGTACAGCGCACGGGTCGGCAAGATTTATCACATGCGAGTACCCGGCGACATCATCGCCGGTACGAACGGCCAGGACGTTGAATCATCGTGGACCGAACGATTCAACTCGCAAGGCCAGGAAGCTCACACTCCCGGTCACTACGCCTGCCTGAATCAGAACATTTTCACGACGGATCCCGAAAACCGACAGACGACACGAATGCCGCACCGGATGTTCGTGACCGTTCGCTACGAAGGCGATGGTTCAGACCAGCCGGATCATAAGTCAGCCACCAAAGCGATCGAACTATTGCAACAGCATCAGACTGAGAAGTTCTTCCTCGCAGTTGGACTGGTACGGCCACACTATCCGATGGTCGCGCCGCAGCAGTATTTCGATCCTTATCCGTGGCAGAAGATCCTGATGCCGCCGGCTATCGAAAACGACCTGCTCGACATCCCGAAAGCGGGGCTGGCGGGAACGCAGAACGAGAAGAATCCCATCGGCCAGTACCCGGATAACCAGAAGAGAATGTGGACCGGGTACTACGCCTCGGTCGCGTTCATGGATGCTCAGGTCGGACGAATCGTCAACGAACTGGAGCGACTTGGCCTGCGGGAAAGTACCGCAATCGTTTTCGCCAGCGACCACGGCTATCACCTGGGCGAACACGGATTCTGGCAGAAGTCGAATCTTCATGAAGAAGTGACACGAGTTCCGCTGATCATGTCCGTGCCCGGCGTCAAACCCGGTCGTTCACAATCTCTCACCGAGCTGATGGATATCTTTCCGACGTTGTCCAACCTCGCCGGGTTGAAGCTTCCGACGATCGTGCAGGGCAAGAGTCTTGTTCCGATTCTAAAAGACAACGATGCCAGCGTCCGTGACGGTTCGCTATCTTTGAACAAAGGCGGCTACTCGATCCGAACGCCAGATTGGGCATTCATGCGTTACGCAGACAAATCGGCCGAACTCTACGACATGGAAGCAGACCCAAACCAGTTTAAGAATCTCGTAGATGACCCCGACTATGCTGAGACTCGCAAGCAACTCAACGCCGCACTTGACGCTCGTCTGAAAGCTGCGGGTTTGGATAAGTCTTCGTCGAGACGCAAGAAACTCTAGCTGGACGCAACAGAGCAGGGCGTACTTCTGTTTGATCGTACGCCTGGGCTACTTCGACAGTGTTGGTTCAAGCCACAGCCCCCAGTCGGAGCCCGGACCGTCGACCGTTGGATGAGTGAGCAGTTCGAACTCTACGACACCATCAAGTTTGACGTTGAATTCCGACAGCATTCCGGCCTTGAGAACTCGCGATTTCCACATACGCTTCCCGTCGCCGGTGATTTCGAATTCAACCGTTCCACGATGTCCCGCGGCCAGGCCGACTTTCCCTGTCAGTTGCTTCCATTTCTTAGCCACTCGATAAACATGCCGAGCGGGAGCGTGCGCATAGATTCCTGTTTCGAAGATTTCGCCGCCTGATTCGAGTAACGGTGATTGTTCAGGGACTCGGTCGAATGCGGGGCGTCCCCAGCCAACATGAGAAGATTCCGGCTTGAGACTTGTCAGTGCTACCGTTGATGGCGCCCCGTCGTACTCAGCCGGAGTTTGAGTTGGCTTCGTGGGCCGTGTTAATCGCCTGGCGATTGCCGCAGCCTTTGGAGACTTGATTTCGGTAGCCAGCTGAGCGGCCTTCTGGCGATCGTTCTCCGCCAGAGCCGCCAGCACCGGCGCCAGGTCAGACCGCAGCTCGATTGCTGACAGGTCCGGAACTCCGTCGACGGAGACGCTGTACGGGTAGCGGAATCTTGTCGACGACATCTGCCTGGCAGTCGAGCCATTAACGTGCAACGGGAAGAGCCTGAGCTCACTTTGTTTGCCTTTAGTGAGAGCGTCTGTGCTTAGATGAAAACTACCATCGTCAGCAGGAACAGCGGTCGCGGTTGTTGAGTTGTAATCTCCACCACCGGCAGGATCGAAGTAGGCGACGACAGCGTAGAGAGGTGGCTCGCCTGTAAACTTCCCCGAGACGTGAATCGACTTCCCTTCGGCGGTGATCGACAGGTTATCAATCGTCGCTTTCGTGCGGTCGCCCATGCCTTTAACCGATCCGGAAAACTGCGGATGTGACGCCAGCCGAAGGGCGTGTGCCAGCGTCAGGAAACTACCTTGTCCTTCGTCACGGAGTTCGTCTCCGTAGCTTCGATTTCCCGAACCCATAAGCGCGGTGCCTCGCACGGCTTCGTCAGGTCGGGCTCGACAGTGAGGCAACCCAAGCGCGTGACCAAGTTCGTGTGCGATGCCACCAATGAAGATCGAATTGTGCTTGCCCAGAGAAATGCGACCGTACTGCCCGTCGCGAATCATCGGCTGTTTGAGTTTGAGGTTGTTTGAATCAAGCTCTGGCGAATCCAGTTGCCAGGCCGTGCCACCTCGAAACGAACCTCCTGCATAGTAAGGCGATTTGTGAGTAAAACGCCGCCGCTCTTCATCCCAGGTGGCCAGGTTGCAGAAAATTAGAATTGTCTCCTGACGAGCATCAATGCCGGCACGCTGAAGTGTCGGAAGACACTCGCTGCGGATCTCATTTCCCGACTGCACGGCGTAGTGGCTGGTGTCGTGCTTCCCTCTGACCGTGTGCAGAACCAATTGTTTCTGCGCGTCGTATCTCAGATTAAAGCTGCGTTCGCCAAACCCAAGCCGCTCCATCTCGCGGGCATAGAATCCGCGAATGTGCTCCATCATCCGAGTCAGTCGCGACTGATACTCAGTTGGCAACTCCCGGTCGGACGGCGTCCAACAGACAATGTGCAGAAATCGTTCGGCTCGTTCCGGTCCGTCCTCGTGCCACGCGTCAAGGATTTTCGTCGCAGCCTTCACCTGATCGGACTCGCTGATTGGCTCAGCCGCTGGCGAAGTCCGTAGTGAAACGATGACGAGTAGAAATGTGAGCTGAAGAATAAGTCGTTTCATCTGTTGCCTCAAAAGTCTGTAGGGTGCGTCTTGACGCACCGTTGTTCTGAATCGTGCATCGGTGCGTCGAGACCCATCCTGCGACGGTTTGGCTCTATTTCGTGGAGTTTTCGGCCAATGACACTGCTCGTGGATCGCTCGTCTTTGTGAGTTCGGCGGTGAGTTGATCCTGCATGCTCTTAAGCGTTGCGGCATAGTCGGGCCGCGAAGCGACATTCTTCAATTGATCTGGGTCGTTGCTCAAGTCGTACAGCTCATCCTTCGGCCACTGTGGAAATGACAGCTTCGCAAACCGTTTGATGTCCGAAATGCTTCGGTTCAGTCGAAGAATCTGCTTCGAAGGCGATGGGTCAATCGCGAACGAGAATGCACCCGGCTCGGTCGGCCACGGCGTTTCAGCGAAGTCGTATTCCGGGTTTCGACCTTTGACTTCGCCAGTCGTCCACTTGTCAGGATCGAAATTGCGGATGTAGAGAAAATCTTTGGTTCTGAGTGCCCGTTTTGGATATGGATAAACGTGCCGTTCGACACCGGTCAGAACGTAATCTCGGGATGAGTCAATCTGCCCGGATTTCTTTGAGATAAGTAGAGGTGTCAGGCTTCGACCGGTCATCTGCTCTGGCGGTTTTAACGCGGCAGCTTCGAGAAACGTCGGAGCCAGATCGCACAAGCTGACGAAATCAGCGACTTCGCGTTGCCCTTGAACTTTCTTGCCCCAGCGGATGGCAAGAGGCACTCGCGTTCCGAGGTCGTAAAGCGTCGCTTTGCACCGTGGAAATGGCATGCCGTTGTCGCCGCTGACCACGATGATCGTGTTGTCCAGTTCGTCGATCGCCTCAAGCTTACGAACGATGTCGCCTACCTCGCGATCGAAACGCTGGACTTCCCAAAGGTAATCAGCAAAGTCGCTTCGGACAGTGTCGGTATCTGGAAGGCACGCCGGCACTTTGACTTTTGACAAATCCATTCCGCTCTTTACGCCGATGCCGAGTTCGTACGGGCGATGAGGATCCTGGCCACCGTGCCAGTAGCAGAATGGTTCGCCTGGATTTCGTTTTTCGAGGAACTCGTCGAACGTTTTAAACCGTTCTCCGAAGGAATCGCGTTTGCGAAACGTGTGCTTGCTCGGCCACACGCCCTTGCCGAATCGACCGGTTCGGTAGCCGGATTTCTGAAGAACCTCAGTGTAAACGTCGTACTCCTCACGCAGCGATCCGCCCAGACTGTCACCTTCCCGCAGCCGCCAGTGATGCTGGCCGGTCAGGATACTCAGGCGGCTCGGAGTGCATGATGGCGTCGAGACAAACGCATTTTCAAAGAGCACTCCTTCGCGAGCCATGCGGTCGAAGTTTGGAGTCTTGACGACCGGGTCGCCCAGTATCCCCGCGTGAGGCCACGACCAGTCATCTGCCATACAGAAGACGATGTTTGGTCGAGTGGGCTTGCTGGCGGATGCTGGGATACTCGTCGGTGGCACGGTCTGAACATTAAAGGTCTGACTCTGCTTCTTAACCTCGAACGTGCGAAGGAATCCGTTTGGGCCTCGCAGACGGAACCGATGTCCGAGTGTCGTGTTCTGCAACATTTGCGAACCTGGTTTGACGATACCTTGCCGGCGTTCTTCGCCGTCGGGATTCAACCAGAACAATGTGAGCGGCACTTTGCTCTGATTGCGAAAGATCGCCTGCGGTCGTTTCGGCTTCGGAGCGACATACTTCGGCGGTGAGGGCAACGTCGACCAGAGTTGATTGCTCAGTGCAGTCAGCAGCTCACTGTGCTTCGCGTCGCTTGCGATGTTTTCGTTTTCCTGCGGATCGAGGCTGTGGTCGTAAAGTTCTGTCGCGACGACTTCCCGCGAACGCCGATCCTGCCACTCGATATACCGATACTGACCGGTTCGCATCGAATAGCCCATCAGCGGCACGTTTCCATTTCTCCGTTGGAACTGGCTAAACGCGGCATCCTTCCAGTTGCGATCCGGGTTAGCCAGCAGCCGCGCGACACTCTTTCCCTCAAGCTGCTCGCCAATGTGCAGGCCGGCCAGCTCGCAGAGCGTTGGGTAGACGTCGACCAGCTCGACCAGAGCCTTCGACGCTCGGCCGTTGCCTGCCGCGTTGGGCGCTCGGATAATCAATGGAACTCGTGCGTCGATTTCGTAGTTCGACTGTTTGCACCAACTGTTGTGTTCGCCAAGTTTCCAGCCGTGGTCTCCCCACAGGACGACGATCGTGTTGTCTGCCAGGCCCAGCGAATCAAGTTCTGAAAGCAAACGCCCAATCAGAGCGTCGACAAAGCTGACCGATGCGTAGTATCCGTGCTTGAGCCGGCGTTGCTGTGCCTCGGTTAACGATCCTTGTGACGGGGACGGTGTGCCGGCGAAGTCGAAGTAGTCCCGCAGTTCGTACATGGTGTTCATCGCGAACGCGGGCGAACTCTTCGGAAGAAACGGATTCGTCGCGACGGGGATCGCTTTTCGGTCGTAGAGGTCCCAGTATTTTCGCGGCACGACGAACGGCAGGTGAGGCCGGACGAAGCCGGTAGCGAGAAAGAATGGCTTGTCCTGCTTTGCCAGACGTTTCATCGCTGACAATGTCTGCTCGGCAATGGCTCCATCAATGTGTTCATGGTCTGGCGTGTCGACGATTTCGGTCGCCTCGGGGCGCATCCTTGCGACCTTCTTTTCGGGCTGGCCCTCATCCCGCATTTTCTCTCGGTATGCGGCGTGCCGCTGCCTTGCTTCCTTTGACCAGAGTGAGCTTTTCTTCGGCCACGCGTGTGGCTCGCTCCACGATTCATTGTCCGGCCAGGGATTGTGGAAAATCTTCCCAAACGAAACTGCGTCATAACCATTCTTCATGAAGTACTGCGGCAACGTCACTGCGTCCGGAATCGTATGCCGAAATCGTGTCGCCAGATCCCAGACACGAGTCGAGTCCGGCCGCAGCCCGGTCATGATGCTGACTCGTGACGGATTGCAAACTGCCAGTTGGCAGTAAGCCCGTTCGAAGACGACTCCCGACTTCGCCAACGCATCGATGTTCGGCGAGTGGATTGCCTTTTCGCCGTAGCAGCCGAGTTCCGGTCGCAGATCGTCCACGGCAATAAACAGGACGTTGGGACGTCGGCTGGAAGTCTCATCCGCAACGGCTGGACGAAGACTTGCGACCAGCCACACCGAAATGACCGTCATTGCGAGATTCTTGAACAACATCGACTGCCTATCCAGATTGGAGTTGTCACCAAAGAGCGTTCGACGCAAGACCCGATCGCCCGACGTTGGCAGCGTCAGCACCGCCACAGGTGTTGCCAGCATCTGTGGCGAATTTGCATTCGCAGAACCACTCAAACAGCCAGCGGTCTATTTCTTCTTGCGGTTTTTCTTTTTCGGTGCCGGCGGTGGAGCGACGCCCATGTACTCCTTCATTCGCGAGACGTAGTTGCCGTGGCTGAACTTGCAAGCCTTCATGGCGTCGGCGTAGGGCTCGGTGCCGTCGCCGATCCAATCGACAATGTTGAAGATTTTGAGAGACGCATACGAACTGTTCGTCAGCATGTTGTTCCAGCAGGCTTGAGCGTCGGCTTTGTCGCCGGCTCGGTACAGGATCCAGGCGGCCATCGCTCGAACATGGTGACAGTCATCGTCCAGACTTCTGCGGATGAAATTCGAATCCAGACGAGTCGTTTCCTGAAGATTGAAGCACCCGACGATCGCCCAATAGCGGACTCCGGCATCCGAGTGACTCAGGTCGCGGTAGAAGCTCGGAAGGTTAGCAGCGTTCTGAGACAGAGCCGTGGCCGACGCTCGCTGGTAGGCCTTCAGATCGTAGAGTGACGAATCGCGGACCAGGTCAAAGATCGTCAGTCCCGCGTCTTCGGACCGTTTAACGACTTCGCTTTCCGGGAGCAGGCCGGAGTCAAAGTGCTTGACCTGCCAGTCGTCGAGGGCCTTACTCAGTCTCGCGACATCTTTTGCGTACTTAGGATCGTCGACGAGGTTGTTGACGTTGTCCGGGTCGACGCTCGTGTCGTACAGCTCGTGCATCGGCTTGGTGCCGAAGAAACGGCCAGTCACAGCGTCCGTCTTGCCGGCGCGATGATGAGCTTCCCAGGCCTGAGTCGCTTTCATGATCCAAAGGTAGTTGAGGTGCTGTCCCCACGGTGCGTACGGCATGTAGTTTCTGATGTAGAGAAACCGGCCGTCGCGAATCGCACGAACGTTGTCGCATCGTTCGTCCATGCGGGATCGAAAACTGACGTGATACTCACGTTCTTCTTCATCCGGCCCAAGGAAGGTCTTTCCCTGGAGATAGTCTGGTGTCTCGGCTCCGCAGATTTTCAGCCACGTCTTGGTCATGTCGATAAAGCTGACGATGCGGTTTACTTTGCTGCCGGGCTCTGCCGGTCGAAGGTGCTTGAACTTTTCGGGGATTCGAATGATGAGCGGGCAATGCGTTCCGCTGTTGAACAGAAATCGTTTGCTGCGAGCGATGACGCCGCCGTGATCTGAGTTGTGGATGACGATGGTGTTTTCCGCCATGCCGCTTTTTTCGAGTTGTTCAAGAGCGAGCCCGATGTCGGCGTCCATCTTCTTCATCTGATCGTGGTAGTGAGCGTAGTTTTTTCGGACGTCGGGAATGTCCGGATGGTATTTCGCCAGACGCACGTCATCCGGGCTGTGAGTCGTGTTGTTGACGTCGCCAAACGCTTTCGATTCGTGAGATTTCGTACTGTTGATGACCATAAAAAACGGCTGCTGTTGTTTCAGCTCTTTCCAGTCAGCTTTGTCCGTGTCCCAGGCGTCTTTGTCGTCGCGCCCGCCAATGTTGTAGTCGGTCTTTTTCGCATTCCCGACGTAGTAACCGGCATCCTTCAGCAGGTCCGGGTAGTAGCTGATTCTGTCGTGAGGAATCGGGTAACGGCTCCGCATCGGATGCGTGCCCATCGACAGAGCATGCACGCCGGTAATCCATGTGCTTCGCGACGGAGCACAAACCGGAGCGTTGGCATAACAGTGCATGTACTGAAACCCTTCGGCCGCCAACGCGTCGATGTTCGGCGTGTCGGCATGAGGGTTCCCGTAACAGCCGACCCAGTTGACGTTGTTGTCTTCACACGTCAGCCACAGGATGTTCGGTCGATCTTCCGCCGAAACAGAAACAGTTGCCAGCAGCAGGAGCACAGTCAGGATTCTCATGAGTCGATCTCTGTTTGATATTCTGGGGGATGTTAATTCAGCTGAGATTCTAACCTTCCGGACTCTGACTTCCGAACCGAAGGCGTCGTGCGTGAGCGGTGATCGTGTCGGCAGCGTGATTTTCGACATAATCACGTCATACTCTGTGCGGGTGGAGTTTCAGGAGCGTAGCCTCGTGCCCTCGCAAATTCAGCTTTGACAGTTTCGTTGGGAAGACCGCCGTGTCGGACAGCAAGAAGCACTCTGGACTCGATCTATTGAGATGGCAGGGTGTCTTGCCGTGCGCATACCTTGCTCATTGGTTGCTGCAGAGGTTTGCGCTCTTCTCCTTTCTCCGAGGGCCAGCCTATCCCGAGTTTTTGTTCCCGCTGCTTCAATACTTCCTGAGCGGTGTCGCCCTGGTCTTCGTCGGTGCGACAGTTGCTCCGTCGAGGAAAGTGGCCACGTCTATCGGGCTGACTATTCTGTGGATGCCGTCGATGTGGATAATTCATGTCTTTGGACAGTCTTCGCCAGGACTCACCAACTACATGCACGCGACTGGCGACTCAATCGGCTTGCTGGTGGGCGTCGCACTGATCATTCGCCAAGTCGGGCAGCCAAAGGTTGAGGTGACGGCTGATTCGCCCACCGTTTCAAATGAAAGCCCACCATCATGACCATTCAATTCACAGTTTCAGACGTCATTCCGGCTACGCCCGACCAAGTCTACGCCGCGTGGCTGGACTCCGACGGCCATTCGAGGATGACTGGCAGCCCGGCTCATGTTTCCGCTGATGTTGGCGGGAAGTTTGACGCCTGGGAAGGCTACATCTCAGGTGAAAATCTTGAGCTGGAACGCGGCCGGCGAATCCTTCAGTCGTGGCGGGGGGGCGAGCTACAAAGATTCTGACGGCGACTCAAAGATCGAAGTGATCTTCGAAGCCGTTGAAGGCGGCACCAAGATCACGCTGACTCACACAAACGTGCCCGACGATCAGGGCAGTCACGGGACCGGCTGGAGCACTCACTACTTCGAACCCATGAAATCATTTTTTGGTAAGGAAGTTTGACGATGAAGAACTCGATAAAATGCGTCGCCATCGCAGCCGTGGTTCTTTTCTTCTGGGGATTTCTCTACTGGGGGCTCGGTCCGTATCGAACGATGATCTGGCAGACGAATACAGACGATGTGGCCGCCGGCCAGGCGTTGCTGCAACACTTTCCGGAAAACGGTACCTATTTCGTACCCGGGTTCACTCAGGACGAGGCGACTGTCGAAAAGCTTTTTGCGGATGGCCCGATAGCGTTCGTCCATATGATTTCGGCGAGCGGCCGATCGATGCACGATCCGACGATCATGATTCAGGGATTCATCTTGAACCTCGTCGTCATCGTGCTGATCGCCATGCTGCTGCGTCGAGTGTGCTCGGCATTGCCAACCTACCTGGACCGAGTCAAGTTTGTGACGCTGGTCGGGCTGACGGCGGCCGTACTGGTCGACCTTGGCGACGCTGTCTGGTGGCAGATCGCCTGGTCATGGAAGCTTTATCAAGCTTTCTACACGTTGACCGCTTGCGTAATCACCGGTTTGATCCTCGCAAAGTACATCACGCCCGAACCTGATCAATCAGCCGCTTCGTAACAGAAGCGGGGACCTTCAACGCTTCTTCATTCGACGTGTCCAGGAATTCATGGCCGAAACTTACGCACTGAAGAACTACATCAATCGAGATTCGATTCGAACACTTGGCAAGCAGATGAGGACTGCCTGGCCGGATTTTCCATTGGAAAGATTTGTACGAGCGGGCTGTCGCAACCTCGAACCGCTCGAATTCACACAGCGAACACGGCATGTCGCCGAGGCTCTGCGCAAGTCGCTGCCTGACGACATTCCAGACGCTCTCACAATTATTACGAACGGGTTGCCCGAGGAATTGCCGGATGTCGACGGAATGTTTTCCGAGCATTTCTGGTTGTGGCCGCTGTCGGATTTCGTTCGTGACTTCGCCACCGATCATTGGGACGAGGCCATCGAAGCGTGTTACTGGTTGACTCGATGCTTCACCTCCGAGTTTGCCATCCGCCCGCAGCTTGAACGCCATCCTGAGAAAACTCTGGAAGTGCTCCAGCAGTGGACGACCGACGAATCGCAACATGTCCGCCGGCTATGCAGCGAAGGAACTCGTCCGCGTCTGCCGTGGGCCAGCCGTCTGACGCTTCCTCGCGATCAGGTCCTGCCGATTCTCGAAACGCTGAACAGCGATCCTTCGAAGTTCGTTCAGAAGTCTGTCGCCAACCACCTGAACGATCTCGGCAAAGACGACCCCGCCTGGCTGCTGAAAACGATGAAAGCGTGGAGCAAGGCCGACGACCCGACGACTAACTGGATCATCCGCCACGCTCTTCGCAGTCTGGTCAAACAGGGCGACGAGACTGCATTAAGCATCCTTGGCTACGGCCCCGCAAAGTTAAAAGAAGTCGAACTCAGTGTCTCTCCAGCCAAAGTGGCCATCGGAGAAAACGCCACCGCCCATCTAAAGCTCTCGCCATCCGGCCGGGGATCGCAGAACCTTCTTATCGACTGGGTGATGCACTACGCCCGTCCGACCGGGCGAGCATCGTCGAAAGTCTTCAAAGGTAAAGAGATCGTCCTGCCGGCAACCGAGACTTTTGAATGGGAGAAATCCTTCCCCATGAAATCTCGCAGTACCCGATCACTCCACGCTGGCCCGCATCGCCTCGAAGTTCAGATCAACGGGAACGTCGTCGCCGAAGCCAGCTTCGAGCTCCACGAGTGAAACGCCGGCCGATGGATTGCCAACCGGGGCTCCACGTGGAATGTCCGTTGCAAACGCCGCGTCGCGTCACAGATTCAGGTCAACGGGCCGGCCTTCGCTGAGTCTTTGCCGAACCTGCAGGAAGTGATCTTCGTACTCGATCGACGGATCAATCCCCAGGTGCGACAGGATTGTCGCCGAGAGGTCCGCTGGCGAAACTGGCCGCTCTGCGACGTACCCACCGTTGGCCGTTGTCGATCCGTAAACCTGACCGCCTCGCACGCCACCACCAGCGACGATCGCGGTGAACGCGTGCGGCCAGTGATCGCGGCCGGTTTTTGCGGTCATCCCGTTCTGCGTGACGACTCCGACCTTCGGAGTGCGGCCGAACTCGCCCAACGCGACGACCAGCGTTGTTTCCAGCAAACCTCGTTGGTCGAGTTCCTGCAGAAATGTCGCCATCGCTCGATCGAACACCGGACACAATCGGTCCTTCAATTTCGGAAAGTTCAACGCGTGCGTATCCCAGTGCGGCGAGACCTTGTCGTCCTTGTGATCGTCGTCCCAGTTGACAGTGACAAGCGGCACCTCCGATTCGACCAGCCGCCGTGCCAGCAACAGGCTTTGTCCGAACCGAGTATCCCCGTACTTCGCTCGCTGGGCCGTCGATTCACGACTGAGATCAAACGCGCCGACGGACTCCGCGTTCTCGACCAGCGTTGCTGCTGAATCAAAGTTGGATTCAACCAGCCCCGTCTGAAACGTGTTTTGTGCCGCCTGCAGACCAAATGGATCGAGCTGTTCTCGCAACTCTCGTCGCTGTCGAAACCTCGCGGACGAGACTTCCGACGGAAGCTGCAGTCCACGCATTTTGAAATCGGCTTCCTTCGGATTTCCTTCGACCAGAAACGGATTGAACTGCTCGCTCATCCGCCCGCCAGTCTGACCGGCGATGCGACGATCCTGCCCGACAAACTGCGTGTACCACGGCAGCACGACCGAACTCGGCAGCCCTCGATTTTGTGGTGCGAAGCGATGCACCAACGACGCGATCGACGGCCAGTCTTCCGGAGTGGCCTGGTCAGTAATCGGCGGTCCAAAATAAGGACGCCCGGAATAGACCTCGCTGCATGCGGGGCCGTGGACGGGCATTCGATGCCGCATCGATCGCAGCAGGCAGAACCGATGCATTTGCTGCCCGAGCAGCGGCAGGTGTTCGCACATCTGAATCCCGGAGACGCTGGTTGAGACCGGCTGAAACTCGCCGCGAATCTCTTCGGGAGCCGACGGCTTCATATCCCACAGGTCGATGTGGGATGGTCCTCCAAACAGAAAAATGAACACGCACGACTTCGCCCGGCCATTTGCATCAACAGCTCGCAGCGAACCTTCCGTCGCCGAAGCTCGTTGCAGACTTGCCACGTCAGTCGCTCGCACCGCACCCAGCGAAAGCGCAACGCTCGATCTAAGCAGCGAACGTCGGTCGAAGTTCATCTTGAGCACCTCATAGAGGTAACATTGTGCCCGTGCACTTTTTAAAGCGTTGTTCGTATATGCTAAGCACTTGCTTCATCATGTGCGGCCTCGGCCAGTTATACAACCTGCAGGATTGATCATGGGACGGCTTGCTCAAGAGATGGATTCGGAAAACCGACAGTTCGGTTCGGGCTGGATCAGCGGGATGCTGAGCATCGTGCTGGGCGTTGTCGGGTTGGGAACGGTTCTTTGTTTGTGGTTTCCGCAACTGCTGACTGTCCCGGAGATTCACACGCTGTACAGCGAGCAGGTGGTCGGCCTGATTCGCCTCGCCCTGCATTTTGTGCTGATCGCCGCATTTGTGTTCGGCATCCTGAGCATCACTCTGCGACATAGTAAGAGGCTGGGGTTCGCTGGGATCGCCATCGTCCTGATTGCAGCGGCGATGGGCGGTTCGCGGGCGAGTCGCCACATGACTGGCGAAACAGACATGTACTTCGGACTGGACTTCTTTCTGTTGAATCTAATTCTGCTCGGCACGATTTTCATCCCGATCGAACGACTGTTTAAGAAGAACGAGCAGCCGATCTTCCGCGACGACTGGCGAGAGGATTTGCTTTACTTCTTCATCAGCAGCCTGTTCGTCCAATCGCTGACTTACATGTCGCTCACTCCGTCGCTGCAGCTTGTACAGGGAACGGGTTGGGCGACTGGCTTTCGCGAAATGGTTGCCAGCCAGCCTCTGATACTGCAGTTTTTCGAGATCATGTTTGTCACTGATTTCGTGCAGTACTGGTTCCACCGGCTGTTTCACGAGATTCCCTGGCTGTGGAAGTTTCACGCCGTCCACCATTCCGCTCAGAAGATGGACTGGATTGCCGGTTCACGCATGCATGTCTTCGAAATCGTCCTGTTGCGAGCGTTCACGACCGTCCCGATGTATTTCATGGGCTACTCCGAGTCGGCGCTCTACGCGTACATTTTCTTCGTGTATCTGTTCTCGGTATTCGTGCATTCGAACGTGCGATTCCATTTCGGATTAATGCAGTACATTCTGTGCACCCCGAGATTTCACCATTGGCACCACGGCGTCGAGAAAGAATCGATCAACATCAACTACGCCGTCCACTTCCCGATCCTCGATCGACTGTTTGGCACATATCACATGCCTGGCGAGGAATGGCCAGTCGGCTACGGGATCTCCGGCCATCCAGTACCGCACGGATACTTCTCACAGTTCAAGTATCCGTTTCAGAAGAAAGCGGATTCTGAGCAGACGCCGTCTGATGACGACTCGTAGCATTCTCGATGAATGCGGTGAATATACAAAAAGATGCTGCAAATCTGCCAGATTTTGATGTGTGCAGCGAAGATAATATCGTGCGAGTCGGTTCTACTTTGTCGTGCATACAGAAGCAATTCTTTATTGATCTGCGTCTGAGTGACGTAGCGAGGGCGACTGTGGCAGCGCCTTGTACGTTTTCTCGGTTGAGCATTTCATTGTTTTTGGGACCACCTTAGTTCACTCAGGATATATGCGATGAGATTTCGAAGTGTTGTTTGGTATTTGTTGATCTTTTCAAGCGTCGTCGCTGCTATGACGCCAGAAGTCCTGCATGCTCAAAACCAGATTAGCTTCAATCGCGACGTCTTGCCGATCCTGTCCGACCGTTGCTTCCTTTGTCATGGTCCTGACGAAGCAACTCGCGAAGCAGAACTCCGATTTGACATCGAAGGAGCCGTTTCGGAAGACGTCATCGCCCCCGGTAATCCTGAGAAGTCGGAATTCTTTCACCGGATTACGAGCGACGATCCGGACGTTCGCATGCCTCCTGCTGATTCGAAGCTGGCGCTGACTCAGGGCGAAATCAACATCCTCGGCCAGTGGATCAAAGAAGGGGCGAAATGGCAGCAGCACTGGTCGTTCATTCCTCCGCAGAAAGCTGCGTTGCCGAAAGTGAACAACGCCAAATGGTGCCGCAATGCGATCGACCATTTCATTCTCGCACGGCAGGAAGAGGCCGGACTTTCACCGGCTTCGGAGACAACAAAAGAACGACTCATTCGACGGCTCAGTTTTGACTTAACCGGACTGCCTCCGTCGCTGGTGGAGATCGACGATTTTCTAAACGACAAACAATCCGGTGCGGTTGAGCGAGTCGTCGATCGTCTGCTGAAGAGTTCGGCGTATGGCGAACGGATGGCGACGGACTGGTTGGACGCCGCTCGATACAGCGACACGTATGGCTACCAGGTCGACCGTGATCGTTTTGTGTGGCCGTGGCGAGACTGGGTCGTAGGCGCATTCAATCAGAATATGTCGTACGACCAGTTCATCACCGAGCAGCTTGCTGGTGACCTTCTTCCCGACGCGACGGACGACCAGATTCTGGCGACGACTTTTAACCGACTGCATCCTCAGAAAGTGGAGGGCGGCAGCGTGCCGGAAGAGTTTCGAATCGAGTACGTTGCCGACCGCACGCAGACGTTCGCGACGGCGTTCCTTGGCCTGACGATGGAGTGTTGCCGCTGCCACGATCACAAGTACGACCCGCTTAGCCAGAAAGAGTACTACCAGCTCTCGGCGTTCTTCGACAACATCGCCGAAGCCGGTTTGTATTCGTATTTCACACCGTCCGTTCCCACCCCGACGCTCGTGATCGCCGACGACGCAACGAAGTCAAAGGTTTCAGCGGCCGAGCGGGAAGTTGAACAAGCAGAAGCTTCTCTGAAAGCACTGGCGGATTCCGAAGAGTCACGCAAGGCCTTCAAGGCATGGTTGGAGTCAAAACCCGATCTCGAAAGGTTGGTTCCCGGACAGGTTGCTCACCTGGACTTTGAAGATGCCGCCAAAGGCGGAAACAAGTCCGTTGATGGCCAGAAAGGAAAGGCCGTCAAACTCAGCGGCGACGATGCTGTCGGATTGAAAGTCGGCAACTTCCGACGCTTCGAACCGTTTTCAGTCAGCCTGTGGATGAACACGCCGGACGTCAAAGAGCGAGCGGTTGTCTTTCATCGCTCGCGAGCCTGGACGGACGCCGGCAGCCGCGGGTATCAGCTTCTCATTGAAGATGGTCGGCTGAGTGCCTCGCTGATTCACTTCTGGCCTGGCAACGCGATTCGAATTCGCACAAAGCAACCACTGACAACGGAGCAGTGGCATCATGTCGTTGTCACGTGGGACGGTTCGAGTCGTGCAGACGGCTTGAGTATCTACCTCAACGGCGAACGAGCCGAGACTGACGTCGTTCGCGACAACCTTTACAAGAACATCACGGGCGGCGGTGGTGACAACATCGCGATCGGGGAACGGTTTCGCGATCGAGGATTCACTAACGGGCTGGTTGATGAATTTCAGGTCTTCGATCGTCAGCTAACGTCACTGGAAGCTTCGCAACTCCATGATGGGAAATCCGTGTCTGAGGGGTTGGCTACCACCGTCGGCAATGCTGAGTCCCTGGGGCTCTTGGCTTACTACCTTGCAACAGCCAACGAAGAATACGTCGGACTACTAAAAATACTCAGGGACAAGCGTGAAGCTCACAGCAAAATCGTGGATGGACTGTCCGAGATTATGGTCATGCGTGAGGAACCAACTCGCCGCGACACGTTCCTGCTTAAACGAGGAGCCTATGACGCTCGTGATGCGAAAGTTATTCCGGAGACCCCGGCTGTATTGTCGACATTGAACGACGGAGTTGCCCGCAATCGGCTCGGACTGGCGAAGTGGCTGACTCAGCCGGATAACCCACTGTCTGCACGAGTCGTCGTGAACCGAATGTGGCAGATGATCTTTGGACAGGGCCTTGTGCGAACTCCGGAAGATTTTGGTCGACAAGGACAGGCCCCAACTCATCCCGAACTGCTCGACTGGCTGTCCGTTGATTTCGTTCAGCATGGCTGGGACGTCAAACGTCTGCTGAAACAAATCGTGCTTTCGTCGACGTATCGACAGTCTTCGGCACCGTCTGCGGGATCAATTAAGAGCGATCCTCAGAACCTGCTGTTGTCATGGTCGCCGACGTTCCGCTTGCCGGCCGAGATGCTTCGAGACAACGCTCTCGCTGCCAGCGGGCTGCTGGTTCGTAAACAGGGCGGTCCTCCGGCGAAGCCCTACGAAGTCGAGGTCTCGTTCAAACCGGTTAAACCGGACAAGGGCGAGGGACTGTATCGCCGCAGCCTTTACACCTATTGGAAACGGACAGGGCCGGCTCCGGTGATGATGACGCTGGACGCGTCCAAGCGGGACGTTTGCAGGGTTCGCCGCGAACGGACGTCGACACCGCTCGAGACTTTTGTTCTGATGAACGGCCCGCAATTTGTCGAGGCAGCACGAGTTTTGAGCGAGACAATTCGAAAACAGCACGGCGACGATGATCGTGCTGCTTTGGTTGAACTGTTTCGCACGTTGACCGGTCGGTCGCCGGAAGAGGCTGAGCTGACAATCCTCGTCGAGCTGCATTCTCAGCAGCTCGAATATTTCACCGGGAATGCAAAAGCTGCAGCGGAATATCTGAAGACAGGGCATAGCGAGGTTGATGCGAAACTCGATGCCAATCGACTCGCAGCATTGTCGACCGTTGCGAATGCTCTGTTTAGTTTCGACGAGGTTGTGAATCGTCGGTAGTCATCGCCCGGCATGGCACACGTCGAAAGTTGCTTGTCGAGATTGTTCGAGATCTAATTCTGGATACAGAAAATGACAGATAAATGCACCGGCTACGATTCAGCGCCGACGATGCCTCGCCGGCGGTTGTTGCAGCGTTTTGGAATGGGGCTTGGCGGTCTGGCTCTGGCTGATTTGCTGTGTGATGAAGCGGCGTCAGCTGCAACTGGTGGCACGTTGTCTAAGTTGCATCATGCTCCGAAGGCGAAGCGGATTATCTGCCTCTTTCAATCCGGAGCGCCGTCTCAAATCGACTTGTTCGATCACAAACCGTTGCTGAATGAAAAACATGGAGAGCAGCTTCCGGATGAAGTTCGAAATGGCCAACGACTGACGGGCATGAGCGGGAATCAGTCGAGTATTCCTCTGGCTGGTTCGCCATTCAAGTTTGCTCAGCACGGCGAAAGCGGGCTTTCGCTCAGCGAGTTGTTGCCGCACACGGCGATGGTGGCAGACGAACTCTGCGTCGTCCGGTCGATGTACACCGAAGCGATCAATCACGGACCTGGTACGACGTTCATGCAGACCGGGTCGCAGTTTCCAGGGCGACCGAGCATGGGCGCGTGGCTCGACTACGGGCTGGGCAGTGAGAACAGCGACCTTCCGGCATTCGTCGTCATGAATACAAAAGGCAAAGGCGGGCAACCACTGGTTTCGCGTTTCTGGGGCAGCGGGTTTTTGCCGTCGAGGCATCAGGGAGTTCGTTTTCGATCCGGGAGTGATCCCGTTCTCTATCTGAATAATCCCGCTGGCTTGGACTCGGCTGGCAAACGAAACATGCTCGACGCGCTGCGGAAACTCCATGAGTTGCAGATTGAGAAGAATTCTAGCCCGGAAATTGAAACACGGATTGCGCAGCACGAATTGTCGTTCCGGATGCAGTCGTCCATTCCGGAAGCGACTGATCTGTCCAAAGAGCCCGACCACATCTTTGAGCAGTATGGCAAAGACTCGAAAACGCCGGGCACCTACGCGGCGAACTGCGTTCTTGCTCGGCGACTTGCCGAGCGTGGCGTTCGATTCATCCAGCTCTACCATCAGGGATGGGATCAGCACGGGAACCTGGCAGGAGGAATTCGCAATCAATGCGGGCAGACCGATCAGCCTTCGGCCGCATTGATTCAGGACTTGAAACAGCGAGACCTGCTGAAGGATACGCTGGTCATCTGGGGCGGCGAGTTTGGCCGCACAAACTACTGCCAAGGAAAACTGACGGCGAAGAGTTTCGGTCGCGATCATCACCCGCGATGTTTTTCGATCTGGATGGCTGGGGGCGGAATCAAAGGCGGGACGACTTACGGCACAACCGACCCCTATGGATACAACGTCGTTGAGAATCCGGTCCACATCCACGATCTACACGCAACGATTTTGAATTTGATGGGCATCGACCATGAGCGACTGACGTTTCGGTATCAGGGCCGTCGATTCAGGCTGACCGACGTGCACGGTGAGGTCGTCTCTGATGTGCTGACGTAGGCATATCGAACCAAATGGCGAGCCGCAGCCGTAAGGCTGTGGGTTTCTGTATAGCCCGTGGCCTAACGGCCGCGGCTCGCCTGATGCACAAGTAGCACTCGCGACTACATCGACTTCAGATATTCGACTAATGCCCAGCGTTCTTCGTCGGTGATTGTCGTGCCGTACTCATGTCCGACGTTCGAGAATCCTTTGATTGACGTGTCGAAGGTGTAGCCGCCACCTTTCGTCTGATAACCGACTTTACTGGCGTCGTATTCACGATTCCCGAGTGTGAATTTCTTTGGCCGTTTGTCTGCAGGTAGAAGCAGATCATACAAAGTTGGGACCGAGGCGTTGTGCAGGTATGGAGCACTCGCCCAGACGCCGGCCAGCGGAGCAGCCTTGTAGACGAGCAGGCTTTGGACCAACGCGTTCAGTTCGGCTTCGGTCTTTGGCAGCGTCGGCATGTCGCGATAACCGAGCCAGTAGGGAATCTCGTCGTCGGCGACTCCCATCGCTTTGATTTCGGACATGGTGATTCCCGCGAGCGTTCCGAGGAACAAAACGGCGGCCGGCATGTTCTCCGCTTTTTCAAAGGGAGTACCTTTGAAGGCTGGCAGCATGATTCCCGGCTTGGCCGTTCGCTGCACGAAGTACATGGCGTAGTTGGGGTCTGTGCCGACTTTGCCGATCGAGGTCGGGTACACCTTGATGAACTCTTTGCCAAACTTATTTGGCTTTGTCATTGGATACGGTGGTTTGTTGGCGTGGCATGCCGCGCAGCCTTCCCGCTGATAGATCTTCGCTCCGAGTTCAAGCTTCGTGGCATCGAGTGAACCCATAATGTCTGCCGGCCATTTCGGCGGCTCCAATCCGTCGACAGCTTCATAGATCGCTTGCAGTTTCGGCAGGTCGGCACTGGAAGTCATGTTCAGCCCTTTGTCAGTTGCCGTCACTTTTGCATCGCCGAAGACGATGATGACTTCACCGATTTGCCGCAGCGTCAGGTTGTGAACTGAAGCGTTCCACAGCAGCTTGTCCATCTGGTTGGAGTTCCAGATTGACGGATAGCTGACCGGCACTTGAGGGACTCGGTTGTTGGCAGGTTCGGTCAATGCTTCTGCGTTGACTTCGTTCATCAGGATGTTGACAGCGTCCCAGTTTCCAAATCCCGAGCCGTTGGCCGGTCGGCTGTGGGCAGCCCAGTTGGCAAGTCCAGCAAGCCCCTCTTTGAGTTCTGCTCGAAGTTCTTCGAACTGTTCGGCGGTGGCGTTTGAGCCAAGGACTCTCCAGCCGAAGCGACAGAACTTGTCGTCCTGTTTGACGGTGGCGCGGACCGCGTCGACGATCGCCTGCTGGAACGCGATCATGTCGGCGATGGTCGTTCCGCCGTCAACGCGAACTGATTTGCCTGCGTAGTTGAGCTGAGTTGTGTGACACGCTGCACAGGTAAGGCCCATCCAGCGTTCTTTGGCCTTGCTGTCTTCGCCAACAAAACCAACGGGAAGCCCTGCCGGGTTGTAGTGGTTTTTGGCGTTGGGCAGAAAACCAAAGCTGGCGAGGTAGTCGTCATCCCGAAACATGCACGCACAGTCGGGCTGCTCAAGGGCCATGAACCAACTGTACCGAATCAATTGGGAACCCTGCGGCGTGTAGTAGAACTCCTGCCGCGTATTGTCGTCCCATCCCTGATGCAGGTAGGTGACATGCTGAGCCTGGCTGGGTGTCAACGATCCAATGAGCAGCACCGTCAAGGTTGCGAGCAACCGAGCAACACGGGGTGAGTAGTTTAGACACGACATGATTGGCTCCGCTTAAAACGTGACGAACTTTGAAGTCGATTCTTCAGGCTATACATCGTTCAAAAAATTAAACACCTCGAACAACACGACACCTGCGATCTCGTGAGTGAAATTCCTCCGGGCTTCCGAAAGACTTTCCGAAACATTCCAGAACGAACAATCGGAAATGTCGCCCCAGAACCAGGTCAGTAACTCAGTTTGCGAAATCGGTCTATGGCTTGTCGTTCGGACGAGGCTCGAACAGTGGCACACCGTCGGTCGCGTGACGCAGTTCCGAACTCTTCACGTAAGCAATTTTTCGAGCACGGTTGAGACCGCCAATTGGCTGATGTTCGGGCAGTGAATGCCACGGGTTAAACGACAGATTCTGACCAAACTGGTCCTGCTCGCTGGTGTCAAATTTCTGTGGTGCAATGGTTAGTTCAGCGACTCGGGTAAACGGGGTTTTCCATTCAACTGAGGCGTCTTCGACGGGCTCCGAATCCTGATTTTCCTGCTTCTGAATAGAGAAATTCAGGACGGTTGGCTTTGAGTCTGACGCCAGGCTGGCGACAAGCGTTTCCCTAGCGTAGTTCTGTGAGTCGCGTTCTACCGAAGTCTCCGGCTTCCCTGACGCGTCTGAATCAAATCCCTGAGGCTCGAGCATGTATTTCACGGCTTGATCCCCCAGCAGCGACGGAGCACAACTCCAATATCGCGACGCTGTTGGTGGTGCCGGCGCAGGCCGAACAGTTTTCACAAATCGTTCGACCTCATTCGGGAAATCGACACTCAACGCCTGGAGCTGTTCCTGTGGTGTCTTCCCCTGCACCATCAGGCCGACTTTCTGCTGCATGAATTTCAAAAGAGCTTCGACAGTGCCCGTAAAAAAATACGGAGCGTCCAGAAGGAGAAAGTCCTGGGTCTGTTGTTCGTTGCCGATCTTTTCACCTGGCACGCCCATCAGCTTGATGGCCAATCCGTGAAAATCCGGCTGCCGGTCATCAGTGCCGAAAGCGTTGGACAATCTGATCCAAGCAGGATACGTGCGAGGTTCTGCGAAGACTCCAAGAGCGATGTCTGGCTCCAGATTGTCCAGAACTCGAAATTCACCGCGCAGACATCCATTGATCTTAGGATGCTGGCCTCGCACCGTCGGATCGGACTGTTTCATCAGGTTAATCTGGAAATCGACGATGGCATCGATTATCGACTGGTCGCTTGCTGGTGGGTTTTCGAATCGTGTCATCAGGCAAGTCCGTTAAGTAGCGTTCCGGCTTCGATCAGGTCAGGAGTGTCCAGGCCTTCGGTGAATTTTTTGAAAGCTGTATTTAGAACATCGAATGCCTGTGACTTCTGTCCGTCAGCTTGCCTGATCTGGGCCAGGTTGATAGCTGCCCGCAATTCCCAGGACCTGGCATTCTGCCGACGAGCGATTTCAACGGCTTCTTCAAATTCAGCAATCGCTTCCGCTCGGCTGTCAGGCAAAGTGACGAGCAGTAATTCGCCTTTCAGGCGATGCAGGTTGGATTCATGAAATCGTTCGTGACTTCGCTCGACAAGTTTCAGCCCGTCCTCGACTGTTTGCTGCGCGTCATCGATGCGGTCACCAGCCATGTAAGCTTCCGCCAGGACGGTGTGGTAGTGAGTCAGTGACAGTTCTGCTCCGGTTCCTCGGAAAATGTCGAAGCCCTGTTTGACCAGTTCAATGCCACGAGCAATTCGTTCTCCTTCCAGCACGAGGCCAGAACCGCGACACAACATGCCCAACGCCAGCCAGATGCCGAAACCCTGTTCCTTGCCTATAGCGATGGCCGCTTCGCCGCATTCACGTGCCTCAGTACCCATCAGGCAGTGTTGGTAGACGCAGCCTAGATGGTAAACGGCAAAAGCTTCGCTGAACGGATCCTTGAGTTGTTTGCCGAGTTCAACGCCTCGCCGCCCGGTCTCGATCGCCTTCTCAGGATAGCCAGCAATCCATAAGCACCATGCCCAGTGAGCAAGGATCGTACATCCGGCATTCTGTCCGGTGATGCCCGCGTGAAATTTGCAACGCTCTTCATTGTAAAGAGCCATGCCGCGTTCACTGGCTTCGAGGCACTTGTCGAACTCGCCGCGAAATAAAGCGGTGCATTCCTGTGCGAAGCACGACTCCATCAAATATCCGTCGTCATGATCAGCAACCAGGTTAACAACGTCCTGGGCCAGTTGGTCTGCGATTTCCAGTTCACTGCGAAGCAGTCGCCATGCCCACATTCCCCAGGTGACGTGAAAGATGGGCGAGCCTTCCCCGATGCGTTCACACAATTCACGCGCCCGCAAGTGAACTTTCTCGACTGCAGGATTTGCCCACCCACCGGCCATTGTCATGACTGTGCCGAGTGGCAGCTGAAAACCAAGTTCCTGCTGATCGCGTTCTGGGGATTCGTCCAGCGTCGCGAGCAGCTTCAAACCATTTCCAAATTGAGACTGAGCCTCGATGTTGGCGAAGCTGGCCTGCGATCGTTTGCCTGCCGTTTCCCAGTATTGGATCGCCTTGTCCTTGACGCCGGCGGCTGTGAAGTGGTGCGCCAGCAAAGCGGGTTGCGATTCGACAGTCTGCGGAAACTGTTTCTCGAAACATTCGCCGATCGTCTGGTGATTGATCAGAAGCCGCTTTCTGAGAATCGACGAGTAGGCGGCGTCCTGAATGAGGGCGTGCTTAAACGTGTAAATGGCTTGGGGTGGAGTCCCCTGTTGAAAGATGACTTCCGCCTGGACGAGTTGTTCGAGTTCTTCCTGCAGAATGTTTGCGTCAAGGTCGAGCACGCCCAGAATCAATTCGTAGCTGAACTCGCGGCCGATCGTTGCGGCCATTTGGACAACTTCGGTGCGGCTGCCGAGTCGGTCGAGTCTTGAAACCAGCAGGTCCTGCAGCGTGGCAGGAATGTCATCGAGGTCGAAGTCGACTGTGATCTTTGTCGTACCGTCGACAGATTCAACCGCTCCGGATTCGGCGATCATCGTTGAGAATTCTTCGATGAACAGAGGCACGCCTTCGGTCCGTTCAGAGATTCGAGCTGCGACTTCTTCGGGAACTTCGTCGACCTTCAGTCGAGACTTCACCATCTGCTCGATCTGTTGCCGGGTTAGACGGTTCAGGGCGAGCTGCGTCTGGTTACTTCGGCTGCCCCACGGCGTTTCGAATTCGGGACGGAACGTCAGCAGTGATAGCAGCCGCTCGTTTAAACCTTGATCCAGCAGGAGCCCGACAAGTTCCAGAGACGTCGCGTCGATCCAGTGCAGGTCTTCGACGATGAAGAGTACGGAATTCTGTTCGGCGTTTGCGTGGACCCATTGCAATAACACTTCGAGCGTTCGCTCTTTCTGACGCATTGGGCTGAGGGCGAGGTCCGGAATGTGTCCAGTGGTGGGGACACCGAGCAACGTTGCGATCAGCCAGACGGACTCATCGTCGCCCATGCCAAGGTCGGTCAGGTGCGAACTGAGAAGGTCGAAGCGTCGAGCCGGCGATGCTTCGCGATTAAATCCAAGTAATCGTCCGAAGCATTCGATGGCTGGGTTGAGCCCGGTGTTCTGGAAAAACGGAGAGCATCGCCATTCGATGACGGGGACTGGCCCATCGTTACCGTCGGTATCCGAATCCGATTCTTCGATGACGTATTCGCTGAGTTCACGCACGAGGCGTGATTTGCCAAGCCCGGCTTCTCCAAGCACGCAGACGACCTGGCCCAGACCTTCGTCCGCCTGCTCCCACAGATCTTTGAGAATCTCAAGTTCTGTCTCACGACCGATCAGTGGAGTCAATGTTGCAGGTTCGGCGACGTCGAGCCTTGTTCGAGCTTCGCTTTCGCCTTCGACCGTAAACACTTCAACTTTCTCGGAAGCTCCTTTGATCTTAACTTTGCCCTGGCTTTCGCAAACGAAGTATCCCTGAACAATGCGGTTCGTTGAGTCTGTAATGATGACGGCATCGTCTTCAGCAACTCGGTCGAGGTGTGAGGCGATTGTCCGCGCTGCACCGGTCAGTGACAGATCACCTTTGTCGTCTTCCTGAAGCACGGCCGGACCGGTGTGAACTCCGGCCCATGCGGTGAAGCTGATGTCGTGATCTTTCTCCAGACGCGATTGCAGTTCCTTAATCTGCGACATCAGGTCCAAACCCGTGCGGACGGCACGCTGCGCTGCGTCTTCATGTGCGGTCGGGTAGCCGAAGCAGACCATCAATTCCGAACCCGATGCGTGGATGATTGATCCGTCGTATTTCTCAACAGCCGCTCGGCAAAGGTCCTGATAATCCTGCAGTAAGTCGTGTTGCTCTTCCGGGTCGAGGTCTTCGAGGAATTCGGACGACTCAAACAGCTCGCATTCGCAGTTGAGCACGGTGACTTGTCGTTTTACTGGAGCTTGCCGTTGCCGCGTTTTGGTCTTTTCGGTTTTGGATTGTTGCTGGTCGTTCTGTACGAGTTGGCGGAGATCGTCTGCAAAATCGGCGGCGGTCGTGTATCGGTCGGCGATGTCTCGGGCCATCGCTTTCAGGCAGATTCGTTCGAGATCGCGTGGCAGTGATCGATTGAGCTGTCGCGGCGGCCGGGGGTCTTCCTCGATGATTTGTGTAAGAAGAACAGAGAGATTGGATCCGGTAAACGGAAGCTCTCCGGACAGCAATCGATAAAGGATTACTCCCAGAGCGTAGATGTCCGTTCGTCCGTCGATGCGGTGTCCTTCGCCGCGAGCCTGTTCTGGCGACATGTAGTTTGGCGTTCCAGCGATGACTCCCAGCTCGGCGCCGGCGACCTGCCCGTCAGTTAGAGCCAGGCCGAAGTCAACAAGTACCGGCCGAACCGCACCCGCCTGCTGAGTCAGGATGACGTTCCCTGGTTTGAGATCTCGATGCACGGTGCTCTGCGAATGTGCATAGGCCAATGCGTCTGCAACCTGAGCTGTCAGTGCTGCTGCGTCCTGCCAGGACAATGCGTTCGTTTGGAGCCAATCGTTCAGGTCGGGACCTTCCAGGAATTCTGAGACGATGTAGCAAACGCCGTCTTCCACGCTCACGTCGTGGACCGTGACAATTCCTGTGTGATTGAGTTTTGCCAGGTTTCGAGCTTCCTGCTGAAACTCCTGAAGCAAGCTGTCGCTGTGAGCCTTCCCGTCTTTCGTTATGGGAACCTTGATAGCGACTTCGCGGTCAAGCTGAGGGTCGTATCCACGATAAACTTTTCCGAACGCGCCCTGTCCAAGAATTCCACGAACGCTGTACTTGCCGATTGACTCGACACTGTCATCTGAATCGGATCGTGCATGGCCGGTTACGGGTTCTTCACGTCCGCCGTCAGTGGGTTCCCAGGGCGTAACAATTGTTTCGCCAAAACTATTGATTGAGGTTTCAGGAATAGCCGGCGAATCGACCGTCGCGTCGTGGGCTGCACTGGCCGTTTTGTTGCCAGCCCCCGCTTCGTTTGGATTGTCAGCACTGGGAGAGTTTTCGTTGGCCTGATTCATGAAGTCCGTCTCCTGCGAGTTTGTCAGCGCGCGTCACGAAACAAATCACTCGCAGGATTTGATACGTCGGCCTCAATGTATAGTGGTACGCCGTCAGTTCGTTTCAGAACCTGCTGCACCTCGTCGGCAGAAACGTCGTTCCGTCCCGATGCCGCTTCGATCATTGTTTTTGCGTGGCGTTTTGTCAGTCGATTTAAAGCGACCTGAGTCTGGTGAGCGCGGCTGCCCCACGGTGTTTCGAAGTCAGACCGAAACGTCAGCAGAGTCATGATTCTGTCGCTGAAGCCGCCTTCGGCCAGAGCGGTCAAAAAACTGAGCGTTGCCGGGTCGACCCACTGAAGGTTTTCGATGACCAGTAGCAGCGGAGATTCTTTGGCCTGTGCTTTCAGCCAGTCGATCAGAACCTGGCAGGATTGCTCGCGTCGCTGCGTGGCACTCAAGCTTGTGCGCAGCCGATACGAACTGTCTCGGACTCCAAGTTCGGAACCGAGCACGCAGGCTGGCTCTGAAATGGATGTCTCTGCGCTTTCGAGTAGTGCATCGATGCGAGAACTGATCGTCATCGGACCGTCGAGGTTATCGAACTCGTTGTGACTGTGCTTCAGCCAGTGCATCAGTGGGTGAAGGCTTTGCCCTTGCTGGAACGGTCGGCAGTTCCAGACGATGGTCCTGGCTGAAACTGATTTGCCGTCGGCACCACTGTCAGATGAGTCAGCGGCGTGAGAAACCAGTTCACGCACCATGCGTGTTTTTCCCATACCTTCGTCGCCGATCAACAGGACGATCTGTCCCATTCCTTCGCAGGTTTGATCCCAGCGAGATTTCAGCATGGCGAACTGCGACTTGCGGCCGGACAAGGGAAGCTGATTTCGTATCAGATCGCCGCGAACTTTCAACGTGCCACCGTCTCGATCTGCAAACCGGAAGTGGCCGGTGTCTGGCAACCGGAATGACGGTTTTGATTTGTCACAATGCAGGCTTCGAGTCAACAGCTCACACCCACGAGCGCAAACTTTGATCTTGCCATTTTCGACGGTTGCTTCGAGTTCTGTGACCTGGCGATCGATCGATTCGGGACTCACTGGCTGGTCAACATCGCGTTGCGAACGCAGGCGCGCGGAAATAGCTCGAATGACGACTGCGCTGTCAGAATTTTCTGCTTCATCCGCTTGCGACTTCTGTTCCGTCGAAATTGCACGCAGGCATCGAACCACGCGATCGCAGAAGGAGACGGTCCAATCCGAATTCGGATTGGAAGCCGGAAGTGAAAACAGCAAACCGTCGCCGGACCAGGGTTCGGGCTGAATGTCGATTTTCTCGAGAGTCGTTGCCAGTGCGTCGAGCACCAGCCCGTCTGGTGGATCCGGCTGGATCAGCATCACTCGGCGAACGGATGTCGGGCCGGTTACTCGCATACGTTGCGAGTTTGTCAGCGAGTCGCTCTCAGTTGATCGTGAGTTGTCGCCTTGATTGCTCTGTTCGCATTGTGTTAGCAGACGGTTGAAGGCTTTCGACAGCTCCTTTGCTGACCTCGGTCGGTCAACTGGTACCTTGGCGAGACACTGCAGGCAAAGTTGCTCCAGCTCGCGAGGAATCTCGGGGGCTAGTTGCCGTGGCGGCTGGGGAGCGTCTTCGCGAATCTGTCGTTGAACTTCGTTTCGGTTGTCCGCGCGAAACGGATACCGGCCACAGACCAACCGGTAAAGCAGAACTCCGACGCCGTAAACGTCCATCTCAGATGTCAGAGGAAATCGCAACGCATCTACGTTTTCCGGAGCGACGCATACGAGCGACTTGTGGTCTGCAGTCGCAGACAGTTCGTCAGAGACAAGGCACAGCGCAAAGTCCGCAATCTTTGTGAGTTGTTGGTTTCTGAGAAAGATTCGCGCAGCTTGCAGGCAGCCGTGAGCAAGTCCGGCCTTATGAACTGGAACCAACGCGTCAGCGATCTGGCTGACGATACGCAAGGATTCCAGCCAGGCTGGCCGTCGCGTTGCAAGGAGTTGCTCAAGCGTGGCACCGGACACGGGGGGCATGGTTACCACGCAGCCATCGTGAATCTCACCGACCGACTCTATCAACAGGATTCCGGTCGCATCGATCTCCTGAAGCTGGGTGGCGATGCTCTGCAGCCGTTCGATTCCGGTTAACGGAACGATTCCGCGTGCGCTTCGGAACGCAACGACACGAGGTGCAGTTGATGGCTCCTCGCATTGCGAAACCGACTCCTGATCCGTATCCGCATGGACAGCCACAGCGTCACTCTTCCGGGCGGCAAATACCGACGACAATTCGTCGCGCGGTCGGACGAGGGTCTCGTCGGCTTGATCGGCTGTGTCAGCCGGCACGATGACGGTTCCATCGACTCTTCCGCGGGGTTCAGATTTGCTGCTCTCAAAGGGTGCGTTACTCACGGTAAACCGCAAACCATTTCGCTGGAAATGGCGGAGCAAATGAACTCAGATCGTGAACGATCCAAGTTTCAAGGCCCGCCAGTGACTGCCCATCACTAACCGAACTTCGCATCAAATCATGATTATGAGAAAACGACAACCACATAAGGCCTTAGATATGGGCACAAATCCAAATTAACTGGCAGTAATCCGGCACGTTTTCCAGCAGTAACGACTGATTCCAGGCGGTCGGGATTGCCTGGCCGGAGCTGGTCGTATTTAATGAATAAGCGTTTTTGAATGTGACGTCTTCAAAATCACCTTCACCCACCACGCTCATGCCACCGGCCTCCCTTGCCATCCCCGGTCAGCTCTCCGCTGCATCCGCAAACTTCTGACGACATCTGTGGATATTTCACAGACCTGCCCGATCGAGCCCCGCTCATGCGATATGTTCTGTTTCTCATCGCCGTTTCACTCGCTGGCGCCTTCGGATGGCATCTCTATGGCGAATCGCTTGAGTCGGTCGAATCTGAACCGAAAGATAAAAAGACGGACGTCGCAGCAGTTGATGTCCTGCGAGTCGTTTCGCAGCCGATTGCTGAACGAATCGAGCTCGTCGGAAGCCTCGAACCAGTTACTGAAGTTGCAATCCGGTCGCGACTGAGTGGTTATCTTGGCCGAGTCCCGTTCGACGTCGGCGACCGGGTTGAGAAGAACCAGATAGTCGTAGAACTCGACGATGCAGCCACGCGGGAACTGGTTACCCGGGCTGCGGCGGCGGAGCAGGTCGCGGCTGCGCAACTGAAGGCTCAGGTCGCACGGGAAGGGCAGGCACTCCGCGAAGTCATGCGGCTGCGAGAATTAGCCGAATCAGGAGTCAGTACGACTCAACAGATCGAAGAAGCTGAATCTGTTTTGAGCGTGTCAAAGGCCGAAACGGAGCTGGAACGGGCTCGGCAGGCCCAGGCAAAAGCCGATCTGGAGCGTGCTCGGTTGGCCCTCGACGAGCTGCAGATTTCGACACCGATCAGCGGGTACGTGGCTGAGAGAAATGCCGACATCGGCGACCTGTCACGTGCGGAAGACGTGCTGCTGAGGATTGTTGATCTCAGTTCAATCCGCACGGTCGTCAACGTTGTTGAACGTGACTATGGAAAAATCAAACTCGGCGAGACCGCGACTATCAGCGTCGACGGAATTCCGAACCGCCAGTTTACCGGCCGAATCGTGCAGCAGGCTCCCGTATTAGATCCGACGACTCGCACTGGTCGAGTGATGATCGACATCGAAAACGAGGATGCACTTCTTAAACCGGGAATGCATGGCCGAGTTATGATCACTGTCTCACAGCTTTCACAAGCCATAGCTGTTCCCGCTTCGGCCGTTCATGGCCCAGCCGGCGGGCAATATCTTTATACGATCGACGAAGCCAGTAAGACCGCTGTCAGACAGTCAGTTTCTGTAGGATTCCGTGATGGAGACCTGATTCAAGTGCTGACGGGTCTGAATGAGAATTCACTCGTCGTGACACTCGGTGGGCGGTTGATCAAAGACGGCTCGACGGTCGACTTCGTCGAAATGCCAAGGCAGCCGCTGGTGTCAGAATTCTCTGTAGATCGCAACGAACTTTCTGCGTCTACTGGCGAGTAAGTCTGCGGGACGAACTGGGGCTGGAACTCGGCGTGAATTTGAGCGTCCGACGGCTATACTGCCTCAACGCGTTCTGCGAGCACTTCCCAAATTGGCATTCGCCATTCATTTCGTCCGGGTCGAGTTTCAGCCAACTATTGCTGCGGATATTCGATCAATCGGTCTCGTGCGAAGCTTTTCTGTCGGTCAGGCCCGGCAATAGAGCAGCGCATTTCGATCAACTGACCTTCTTCGACATCGGAGTAGATTACGTGTCGCGAAATCTCTTGATGCTGACTGTTTCCGTCGGGCTTTTGACGGGTCTGTTTTCGTTCGGTGTGTCGGAGTCTGCTTTCGCTCAGCGGAAGAAAGCTGCTCCGAAAAAGACGCCGCAAACTCGTCTGCCAACACAGGCAGCGAAGACGGATGTCGAAGTGGCTCCGGTCGCGGAGCGATTGCAGGCTTCGGCGATCCGTTCAGCTAACCGCATCGATATGCTTGTTGAAGCTGATCTAAGAAAGCACAACCTCAAGCCAAATCCTCCTTCGACGGATGAAGAATTCGTCCGACGGATTTACCTCGACACAACGGGCTCAATTCCGACTGCTTTTCGAGCCAGACTTTTCCTGAGATCCCGATCGTCGTCGAAGCGGGTCGCGATTATTGATCGCTTGCTTGGTGATCCTGGCTACGGAAGCCAGATGTACAACTGGCTGGCCGACATCATGAGGCTGGTCGACAAGGTCGATAACAATACCTACCTCAGGCCGTACAGCGATTGGGTCAAGCAAAGTCTGCGAGACAACACGCCGTGGGACAAGATGGTCAACGACATGCTGTCGTCAGAAGGCAAAGTCTGGGAGAACCCGGCTGCCGGCTTCGTACTTCGCGATCCCGGTATGCCGCTCGACAATCTGAACAACGCCGTCCGCATGTTTATGGGCACTCGGATTGGCTGTGCCCAGTGCCACGATCATCCATTTGATCGATGGACTCAGAAAGAGTTCTACCAGCTCGCTGCATTCACTGGCGGAACCGAGTATCGACTTGCACGAACTAACATGTCGAAGCTCAACAACGGCACGATCGACAAGGCCGCACCCGGCGGAGATCGATCGATGGAAGCTCGACTTGGCCGCAGCATCGTTCGGCTCAACCGAGCGGCGATCTGGAGCAACGATAAGAAACAGCTCAAGTTTCCTAATGACTATCAATACGACGATGCTAAACCCGGTCAGTTAACGACGCCGACCTTCCTGTTCGATACAAAGAAGGCATCATTCTCGCTTCCGGAACGACGACAGATTTTTGCGGACTGGGTGACGGACGAATCGAATGATCGGTTTGCCATTACGATCGCCAATCGTCTTTGGAAAAAAGCGATGGGCATCGGTCTGATCGAACCGGTCGACGACATGATGGACGAGACCGAACCATCCAATCCGGCGTTGATGGAGTTTCTCGCAAGCGAAATCAAACGCCTGAATTTCGACCTCAAAGAATTCCAACGAATCATCTACTACTCGAAAACTTACCAGCGGCAGGTCACTTACGCCGACTTGGACCCGGATAAGCACTATCGATTCCCCGGCCCGATCCTGCGTCGAATGACTGCGGAGCAGGTTTGGGATTCACTGCTGACGCTGACGCTCGAAAATCCGGATGCGATTCTTCGACCAGACGACTCGCAATACACAAAGATTATTGACATCGATGTGAAAACGACCGCACAGCAGGTTATTCAGAAAGCGAAACAGCTCGACGCTTACAACAAGGCTCAGCGAACGTCTCGGAACAAACGACTTTACAAGGGCCAGGAACTGGTCCGCGCGTCCGAGTTACCTCAGCCGCTGCCAGAAGGCCACTTCGTCCGCCAGTTTGGACAAAGTGACCGAGCAATCATTAGCGACAGCCACACCGAAGGAACTGTTCCACAGTTGCTGACCATGTTCAACGGCCCGGTCACCACATGATGCTTGAGCGAGGCTCGGTCATCTATAACGAGGTAACTGAATTGAAGATTATCAACGACCAGCTCGATGTGATCTTCCTGAGCCTTCTGAGCCGAACCCCGACAGAACGCGAAGTCGCCTCTGCCAAACGTGAAATACGATCGGCTGGCAACGCAGGCTTTGGAAATGTCATCTGGGCATTGCTTAACACTCGAGAGTTCTTGTTCATTCAATAGTTGCTGAATCACGCAGTGCGACTCTGACTGCTGAAACTTGCTATATCCAGCTCAAATAAAACACTCGTCACAGATAAGGACGAACCATGTTCTCGCAGAATACGTCACGGCTTGACTCACTTTCCCGGCGACAATTGATGTCGGATGTTGCCCGCTATGCACTTGGCGTCAGCCTGTTGCCTGCTGGCATGGAATCGGTTCTGGACGCTGCCGAGAAGGCGCGGACCAGCAGCACGCTTCGACCGGGCGGCAAGGCGAAGAAGGTAATCTACCTCTACATGTCCGGAGCAATGAGTCAGCTCGACACGTTCGATCCAAAGCCAAAGAGCGATGTTCAGGGGCAGACGGGCGTCATCAAAACGAAGATTCCCGGCGTGCAATTGAGCGAGCACATGAAGCAGCTTGCTCAGATGTCAGACAAGCTGGCGATCGTTCGATCAATGAGTACTTCAACCGGTGCTCACGGCCCGGCAAAGTATCTGCTGCGAACAAGCTACCGCCCGCTGGCCACAACAAAGCATCCGGGCATTGGTTCGTGGATGCACAAAATCCTTGGCCGTGATCACAAAGAATTGCCGGCCAGTGTGCAGATCGGCGGTGGACTCGGTCCTGGTTACCTTGGTGCAGAGTTCGCACCGGTACCACTGGGTGATCCGGCGAAAGGGCTGCAGAATACCACGTCTCCAAGTTACCTGACGGAGTCGTCTTTCGATAAGCGAATGAAATTGTCGAACGTTTTTGATTCTGACTTCAGAAAGAAAGCAAACGCCAGCAGTCAGGTAACCGGTTATGACGACCTTTACTCGGAAGCAATCGGCCTGCTGCGAAGTGAAGACCTGAAAGCGTTCGACCTGACCAAAGAATCGAAAGAGGCCAAAGAAGCTTACGGTGGAACTCGGTTCGGCAATGCAGCATTGCTCGCCCGTCGGCTTGTTCAGAGCGGCGTTCGATTCGTTGAGATTTCATTCGGAAGCTGGGACCACCATTACCAACTCTTCGATAACCTGCCGGCAAAAGCTCAGGAACTCGATAAGGTCGTGGGCACTCTGCTGAAGGATCTCCAGAGCCGTGGTCTGCTTGACGATACTCTCGTTGTGATCGCATCCGAATTTGGCAGGAAGCCAAAGGTCAATCAAAACAGCGGTCGCGACCACCACCCTGCAGCATTTTCCACAGTGTTGGCCGGAGGTGGCATCAAAGGCGGTCAGGTTTATGGGGCAACCGACGAGGACGCCTTCCACGTCGATGAAGATCCTGTTTCTGTCGAAGACTTCAATGCGACGATCGCTCATGCGGTCGGCATTCAGCATAACAAAGAAATCTTCTCGCCCGACGGCCGGCCATTCACGCTGGGCAACGGCGGCAGCCCGATTGAGAAGCTCTTCTAAGAGTCACGCAAAGGGTTGAAGAAAACGAAAACGAGCCGGTGAGAAAAGTTTCTCAACCGGCTCGTTTGCCTTGCGGAAGCCATCATTGCCTAAGAGCAGATCCGGTCCGTGATCTATTTCTTAGAACTGTTATGAGACTTGCCACGCAGAGGCGACAGCGTCGGCCCGCTTCGCCTGTCTGCACTGAGTTAAGTCCCTCAAATAGTGGCCATGCCGGTTTGGATATTCAACAACTTTTTTCATAGTTGTTCGATTTTGTCAGTGAAGCTGACGATCCAAGGCTGTTGCAACTTTGCGACACTGGACGACGGCATCCGCAAAGACCTGCGGAGTCAGGGATTGCGCTCCGTCACTGAGTGCCTTTGACGGATCAGGATGTACCTCGATGATCAGGCCGTCGCATCCGACAGCGACCGCTGCCGCACACATGGGTGAGACCAGATTGGCGTGCCCGGTTCCGTGGCTCGGATCAATGATCACTGGCAGGTGTGTCTTCTCGTGAAGGTACGGAACTGTGGCCAGCGGTAGCGTGAAGCGAGTGTGAGCTTCGAACGTTCGAATGCCGCGTTCGCAGAGCATGACCTGTGTGTTTCCCTTGTCGAGGATGTACTCTGCGGCGAGAAGGAATTCGTCGATAGTCGCCGCCGGCCCCCGCTTCAGTAGCACAGCCTTTCTGGTCGCACCGACCGCCGCCAGCAGATTGTAGTTCTGCATGTTGCGAGCCCCGATCTGCAACACGTCGGCATAGTTGGCAACAAGTTCAACCTGATCCGGCGACATGACTTCGGTGACGACGGCGAGCCCTGTTTCGTCACGAGCAGCCGCCAGCAGTTTCAACCCTTCCTCTTTCATCCCCTGGAAGGCGTAAGGACTTGTCCGAGGCTTGAACGCTCCACCTCGAAGTGCCGTTGCTCCAGCGTCTCGAACTCGCCGAGCGGACTCCATTATCTGCTCTTCGCTTTCGACCGAGCATGGCCCGGCGATTATCCCGATGTTTGGTCCACCGGCAGCGAACTTGCCGATCTCGACAACGGTCGGCTCCGGCTTCGCTTCCAGACTGGCGACTTTGTACGGAGCAAGAATCGGAACGATCTGCTCGACCTCTTCGCAGGCAGCCAACATTTCTTTCTGCTCGTCGCGTTTTTCACCGATCGCGGCGATGACTGTCCGCTCCGTTCCGACGATGACGTGAGCCTTCAGTCCGAGGCCTTCAACGCGTTGAACCATGTTCTGAATCATGGTTTCCGTAGAGTTTGGCTTCATAACAACGATCATCTGAGTCTCTCCCGTTGGTTAAACGTGTGAACTGGCGAAATCGCTGAAGGCTTCATTGGGCACAAAAAAAGCCCTGAAGTCCTCGAGGGATTTCAGGGCAATTGAAAATAGTTTTCCGCAACCGTCAAACGGTCACTCCCCGAATTCCCTCATGGGAAAGCCAAAATAAAAGAACCATCGAGTTCCAAAGGCTGGAACTGATGATAAGGCTTTCTGAATTGAGAGATTCGAAGGTCGCATGAACTCTTCCAGAGTTGGGTCGGTTCGTTAATTCCGAAACAGCCGTCCTAAGCCGATGCAATCCGGTAGGTCAACAGGCAGATTCAAACTGCGGTGACAATATCGAAGAACTTCAGGTTCGGATTGATTCACTTGTAAGTTGGCGGAATCTTCAACATGAAGCTCTGAATGTTCTGACGTGACTACCATTTCAAAAATCTGGGCTCTTTACTTCGATCTACTTTGTTCCTTTCATCGAGTTCGCAGTTGTCGCCCAATCAAGCGGCTGGAGTATCTTCTCACCAGTGAATGCAATTTTTCCACTCGGGTGCCAGTCGCAACTGAAGATCTTCCAGTCACGTGGTTGGCCTGCGAACTGCTGTGGCGGTCCGGGCTTCATTCGATCCACTGTGTATAGTCGGGGAACTCCGTCGTTTGGATCGTTCATCGCAAACATGACGCGTCGGTTATCGGGGCTGAAAGTGAAATCGGGATGCACGGCTTTTGAGCCCGCCACCAGAATCTGGAAGCCGTTCGGCGAATCGATGTCAGCAACTACGATGTCCTCACCGCTGGTTCGCCGGTTGCGAGCTTTGAAAGCAACGGTACGGCTGTCGTGAGACCACCCAAGGTTCCAGTAGGTGTAGCTGAACATGGTTGCCTGGGGGCCGACGAGTATCGGAACGCGTTTTCTGGTTTTCAGATTCATCACAACGATGTTTCCGCCTTGCCCCCACGCCAGGTACTTCCCGTCGGGCGACCACTGAGCACTCCAGCCGCGACGGTCAATTTCTTCGCGATTTGAGCCGTCAGCGTCCATCATCTGAATTCCGCGACCGCTCTGCGTGAACACGATGCGCTTCCCATCCGGAGACTGACTGGGCATACATCCCGGACCGCAGTCTAGAATTTGCCCGTCGTCAATATTCACAACGTTGCTGCGCGAGTCGTTGAGGCTGGCCTGGTAGGTATCAAAGGCGATCTGTTTTCCATCAATGGACCATTCAGGTGACCCCAGGCTCTTATATCCCGTCGGCCGATTTGCCACGGCCCGCAGCAGTTCCGAACCGTCATCATTCATCACAAGCAGCTTACGCGGCCGTTCGGCATCTGGCGGTGGGTACCAGATAAGCTTGTCGGACCGGATCACTAACTGTTTCCAGACAACACTCGCGGTAGCCGTCCCGTTGCACATGACACGAAAGACGATGCCATCGGATGTTGTCTCTGCTGTTGACGCTTTGAGAGTCTCCAGAACGTGAAACGTCGGCGAGTCGTTGTCAGCAAAGAGGTAGTAAAGGACTTCGCCCTTTCTAGCGATTCGCAGACGCCCCGCCGAGCCCTCGCAAACGGTGCCAACGTGCGAGTCGTAACTGCGACTGCCGTCGGGTTTCAGAGCAGACTCCGACATGACAATTTGCTCGCGGTTGCGGCTGTCTATGGACCGCATGACACGGTACTGGTAGCGCTCTTGATCGGCCAATTGGGTCATCAGCATTACGCCAGCAGATTTGTCGCCATGTGTCTTCAGTTCCTCAAAGGCGACTTCGATATCGAAATCGCCATGAATGACGAATCGAGCGTATTGATTGAGAGACGTCCATGTTCCGCCGCCAGTGGCAGTCGCAAAGAGTCCATTTCGACGCGGCTCAACAGGTTTGCCGTTTGCCGGTGCGAGGTTGAAATACTGATTCGAAAAACCGTCAGCAGCAAAGTCGTGCGTGAAGACTGCCGGCAAGTTGGCGAAGTGCTGCTCAGGAAATTTCCCGGTATCGGCCAGTTCCTGCCTGGAGACTTGTGGCAGTGATTGCGGCCAGTCGCCGCGCATCACGATGTTTCTGACTCTAACCTCCGTCCGATCTGCAAAGTGGAACAAGCCGAACGTTCGTTGATTGTCTGCTTCCAAAGGTCGTTCACAGATCAGTTTGTCATTCAGAAGGACGTCGACTGTTTCACCGTGGACACGCAGTTTCAATCGATTCCACGCCTTTGGTAATAGAGGAACTTCCGCGACTCCGTGCTGCGGCCTGGGGGCGATCGATCGATTCCCCGGGTCGGTTCCGATTTGATTGAATCGGCCATCGGTGACCCAGTGAATCTGAACTCCGTCCGGTTCAAGCAGAAACGTCAACCGGTCGAGAGTCGGATGCACGAGTGTTTTGCCGGGTTCGTAATAGAACTCGTATTCAACTTCCGCATGGCGATCAATCGGCCGGTGGTACTGCAGCAGGCTTTCCTGATTGGATCCCGAAAGCGTACGAGACTTCGGTCCGACAATACCTGGTCCAGCAGGACTGTCTACGAATTGCCAATGGGCCGAGTCATTCTTCGTACCGACACGTTCCTGATAATACGGCACCCAACCGACGAGTTGGTCCTCGGTCGCCATTTCGACTTCCGCGAGGACGGCGGGTTCGCCACTGATCCTTAAATTGCGAACGCTGCTCTGGTGACGCCCGAAACTGTAGATGGCCAACCAGGGGTCGTGCCGCTCAGGGAGTTGCCGCACGCCGATCTGCTTGCCATTAAACCAGGTCGTGCATGATCGATCACGAACTCGGATTCGCAGCCGCCCCCAACGGTCAACGTGAGTGAGCGGCGTGTCCAGTTTTGTCTGCTTCGTTGTTCGAATGTTGCCGAGGTCAAACGTCTCGCGATTGCGGAGCGCGTAAAGAAAACCGCCGAACATCAGCCCAGTGTTGTGAACGCCCCCGGTCGTCGCCTCGCATTCAACGTCGAAGTCGCCCGTCAACGGAATTCTGTAGTAAAGAAAATCGATGTTGTGAGGTGAGAGCTTGTCGACAAATGCCCTGTCTCGATGCCATCGGCTGGCCGGCATTCCCGTTCCTCGCGAATTTGCCGTGAGGACGCTTCCGGGAATCCACAGCGAACGATCTGTGGCATCCGCGTTCTCAGTTGGCGATTTGCTCATTTTTAACGACCGCTGAAAGCCGTTAAGTGCCGCCACCTGATGGTCCCAGGCCAGTAGCCCGCTGCTGCGCCATGACAGAATCTGTCCAGAGAGATACGTGCAAAGTTCGGTAACGGCGTCGCGCATTTCCGGCTTCTGTAGTCCACGAGTTGCCACCAGTAGTTCTGGCCAATTGGCGTCGTAGCGAAGTCCGCTGTTCTGCACGCTCAATGTCAGCAATTGATCGCAAGCTGCTTTCGCCGAATCGCCGTCACCGCGAGCCGCATCAACGAGAAACAGCAGTGCAAATTTCGCTCGTTCTTCAGCTTCGCCCGATGGTCGAGTTGCTGTGACCAATTTTCGAAGTTCAGCTAGTCGACCGAGTCGCGTTGCCGCATCAACAAGGTCATAAGCCGGTGCCACCACTTCACTGCCACCTGAAGTCGTATGTTCAACGATCGGAGCGGGATGGGTTGTCGTAAATGTACCCGTAAGTCGCAGCGTTTGGTGAGTCTTTCCCGGCAGGACCCACTCGGACAAATACTGATAGGCTTCGTCGTCCGGCAGGTTGGCCGCTCGTTCTCGAACATTCCAGACGTTTGAAGCCAGCGCGGATTCGCCAAACAACTTATGTAATGCGACGGTGTCCGAGGCGCTACTGCTGGTTTCAGTAATCGCGCTACACGCAGCAATCGCCGTTGCCAGCAACAGAATGCGATGGAGAGTTACTGAGACTGTAGCCTGAAGATACTTCATAGACCCTGACCTGCTCAGAGCCGGGCAGGGATTGTGCTGACCGGCGAATTGAGTTGCAGTGTCCAGATCAGTCTAGCGGTTTGTCGTTCAGTTTGCCGTCACTGCCGATCAGAAAGGCACCTCGACCTTTGACGAGTCGCCACTGCGAATCAAGATTCAACTTGCCCGGCCCGGCGAACAAGGTTCGGTCACTCAGCTTCTGCGATGCGGACTCACGGCGGGCCTGTTCGAGGTTCCAATCGAGGCTGACCAGCTCAATCGGTGTGTCGTTTTCTTCGGACCAGACTCGTGCTTTTTCCAGGAATGCTTTGGACGCTGGGTGCCACAACGCGCAGAAGACAAGCAGCCGCGCATTCTCGGATTCGGGTTGCCATTTCGTTTCTTCGCCATCGAGTGTCATGACGTCGAACGCTGAAACTTTTCCGCCGACGGTCGACGTGACTGATGCAGCTGCCTCATTGTTCAACCCCTGCCCCAACGTGATCTTGTGTGTCTTTTCTGCATCCGGCGAGGTGAGTTGAATGGCTCCGTAGACGCCGCTGGACATTGCATAAATCTGTGTAAGGCCAGTTGAAGCGACGCCTTTCAGAGTGAATGCTCCTTCCGCACCGCTTGTCGCCGTCGTGCCTCCCTGAGACGAAATAGTGGCACCTTCCACTGGCTTTCCTGACTGGTCAACGACCTGTCCCTGGATGGTCACCGCCGGGACGGCTTTAAGCAGAAGCGGTTCGGGATCGGCATCCTCGGAAACCGTCATTGAGCGGGCCGCGTTGGATGCCGTTGCGAATCGGTCGTTGCCGACTGCGACGACGTAGTACGTGCCAGGAAAACAACGGACAGAGAATCCACCGCCAGCGTCGGACTCAGTCGTTAGTAATTCGCCGCCGTACATCTGCAAACGCACCTGCATGCCAACAACTGGTTTTTCATCAGTCGCAGTGGCAATCTTTCCGGAGACGACTCGTGGACTTTCAACATCGATCGTCAACTTTTCTGTAGAGGTCGGATTGCTGACCGTCTCGGTCCGGGTTTCGATTCCTTTGCCGCTGAGCGTGATTTCAAGTTTGCCTCCGGAAGCAAGCTCGGGGTAACGCCACTTGATCTGCCTCGGAACACCTTTCAATGCATAGCTGTCGTTGCGGACCAGTTTGCCATCCGCGCCAATTGCCTTCAGCGCGAGCCGTGCTCCGTTAATTCCCCGCGTGCTTCCGTCGGCAGACAGAGTGATGGCTAACTGAGATTCACCCGCTGATGGATTGTCACTCGTCTTCATAGCCAGCACACGCTCGATTGTTGTTGCCAACTGCGAGGATTGTGTTTGCTCGACGGCAAATCGACCATCTCGACCGATGACGAAGCAGGCCGTTTGCCCACTGATCCCGAAAACGGATATGAGCTGTCCGGAAGCATTGGGAGCGGTTGTTATGATTGGAAATTTGAGCTCGGTCTTTTGTTGTTTTTCGTAGGCTCGGAGCTGTTTTTCATCCTGGAGAAAGACCGTCAAAAATTCGACGTCCGAGTTGTCTTTGTACTTTTCATAAACGCTGGAGATTGTCGTGGCGTCATTCGCCCAGGATGCCCAGAAGCAGATGACCGTGACCTTTCCAGAATGTTCGCTGAGTGTGAATGGTTTGTCTGCTCCAACGGGTGTCACCGTAAAGTCGGGGGGAAGCGTTTTCGTGATCGGTGTTGCGTTTTGCTGAAATGTTGCAGCACTCGCTCTTTGTGTGTCTCCCATTTCGATCGTGACATTGTCTGCTGCTTCTGACAGTTCAACCGTTGTTGAGCCCATCATGTCCTGCTCGTTATAGCCACGTTGCGACTTGGAGTAGTGTTGAGCGTTCACGGCGTACGAGCCAGGTGCCAGGTGTTCGATCTTGAAACTTCCATCCGCAGCAGACGCTGTTGCAGCGACCTGTCTGCTGTTGTCACCGTTGACGTTCACTCTAATGAACGCATCGCCAACCGGTTTTCCTTCCGCGTCACGAGTGATCCCGGACAGGCTGACCCCTGCTGGCTGAGTCATGTTGTGTGTCAGAGATTGTCCCGGGAGTAGCACAAGATTCTGTGTGTCGATGTATGTCGACATGCTGCTGCTTTGCCCGAGCGAGAAGCTGAAGACACGACTGATTTGATAGGTGCCAGGTCCGACGTTTTCGTACTTGAATACTCCGTCAGCGTCGGTTGTTACTTGCCCGCCGAATCCGAACGATTGATTTCCTCGGCTCGTGGGGCCGTCGTAGCCGGTCCACGACAGTCGCACTTTGGTATTGGCAAGCGGCTTGCCGGCAACAGTGACTCGGCCTTCAACGGAACTTTGCTTTGGGAATGGGAGTTCCAACACGCCTTTGCTGAGCGAGGAAGATGTCAGGATATCGTTCAGGCCGGTGATTAAGTGAAAGCCGCCCTCTTTGGATAGGAGTGCGATGCTGGATTTTTCACTGGAGGCAGGTGGTGACAAACGAAATCCGCCTGCCGCGTCGGTGACTGTGTGCTGGCCCGAAAACCGTTTCGTTTCCAGGAACTGCCACGGTGATGTGTAGTTTCCGTAATAGTCAGGACGCATCTGGTCGCCCGGACTGACGATTGCAACGGCGATACCCGGCATGGGCTTGCCGCTTGCAGCATCGACAACACGGCCTGAAAAGACGCTGGCGGGTGTCAGGTCGACGTTGAACTCTTTGCCGACAACGGCGTCTCCGGGGATATTGACGATCTCTTCCTTGAAACCGGTGGCTCGAAATCGATAAGCAACCTTGTAAGTGAGGGGTTCGTCAATCTCGATCTTCATTGCTCCCTTCAGCTTGTCGTAGTAGCGAGTTGTTTCATAGTCGTCCGAGCGCCAGCTCCAGTCGTTGTTTCCTGCCCACAAATAGCCCTTCGCTATCTGTAGTTTCGGGACGATCTTTCCTTTGGCAGCATCTCGAATCGTGATCGTATGCGTGATCACCGGTTTCATAGTGAGTTCGAGCGTTTCGCCACCTCGGACTTTGAGTTCTCGATGGCTGATGTAGCCGCTCTTCAGAACGTGGACCTCGGTAAGACTCTCCGGCATGTGCGCGAGTGTGAATTCACCCTTGCCGTTGGTTCGATCTTCACGACGGAACATGCGAACGCCGTTCCAGGTGTCTGTTACCAGCCAGACTCCGGCGATTGGTTTGCCGTCGACATCGGTGATTGTTCCCGTGATTGGTTCTCCGACTTTCAAACTGAAGTCTGCCTTCGCTTCAGTTCCGGTCGTGACTGAAACCGTTTTCATTTCCGGGGCGTAGTCATCGCTGAATGCGTGGACGATGTTCTGACCATCAGCCACGCCGATCAATCGATAGCGGCCGTTGTCGTTCGTCGTTGCTGTGGGAGCCTTATTGTTACTGCCTCCAAAACGACTGTCGCCGACAGTCAACTTGATGCCCGAAATCGGTTTGCCCGTTTCATGGTGGACGATCTGACCAGTGATTGTGGCTCCTGGAGCCAGCTCCCACTTCACAGTCATGTCGTCGTTTGTGAGTTGAAATGAGAACCGACTCTTTGTCACGAACCCCGGTGCTTCGATGACCGGATACAGGTTTCCCTGGTCTTTCGGTAGTCCGTAGATTGCGAATTCTCCGTTCTCGTCGGCGACGGCGGTGGCTGAGTACCCGGACAATCCGGAAGTCACCGTGGCACCTGGCAACGGCTCACCAGTCGTTGAGACGATCGTGCCACTTAGAGTTTTGCCCCCTTCGACCAGTTCAACCCGCTGCATCGCGCCTCGTGGCCACTTCAGATTGACTGTCGCCGCCTCGTAGCCTTTCGCGACAACGTACAGCCGATCGGACATCGGAGTGACATTCGGCAGGACCACTTTGCCGGATTTGCTGGTGGTCGATTCAGCCATCGTTTTGGCAGACCAGATTTGCACGCCCTCGAGCGGTTCTCGAGTCAACTTGTCGACAACCAGCAACGAAGCAGGTTGTGCAGACAAAAATTTCGCTGTGACGTTGCCGGCAGTCGCTCGTGCCCAGGATGCGATGGTGTCGGTTTCCTGAAAGTACGGCTGCCGGACCATCAATTTCACGAACGCCGGAGCCGGCTTTGGCATTTCAGCATAAAGCGCGTAGTAGCCAGGGATTCCTGGATACGCCTGGCGTGCCCCGCTGCAGCGGTGTTCGGAGATTACCTGCTTCTTCTTATCGAGCAGTTGAACATTGATGACCGGCAATCGAGCGTTGTTGTTGGCCGGCGAGGCTTTGAACGTGAAGAGCGGTTTTTTCAGACTAATCGGAATGAATCGAGCAGCGGCGTCCCACTTGGTTCGCCCATTGGCAAGGCGAATCAACAGCGTGTTGACGCCAGCATTCAGGTCGACCTCAACAACTTCCTGATCGAGCGACGACGCCCAGCCGTCCGTTCCGCGAGCGACTTCCTTACCGTTCAGCCAGCCGACGAAGTTATCGTCATAAGCAACGGTCATCTTAACTTTCTGAGCGACGGGACTGGTGAACTGAGTCCACGCATAGCCCACTTTGTTCTCGCCCTTGTTGCCAGTAACGCCAAGCCCTTTGCGAAAATCAATCACGCGCTCGGCGTATGGTTTCCAGGCGTAGAGCTTGTTCTTGTAGAAGTAGACCTGTCCCATCGACAGCGACGCTTCGTCCGGCACGTATTCAGTTTCCAGGCCAGACTCATCCTCCTTGGGGAATGGGCCAAGCAGATGCCAGTCTGCAAGGAAAACGTTCCACTCAATGTCCTGAGGGCTAGAGTCTTTGGCCTGAAGATTCGCCGTAGAAAGCGAAACGGCGGCAACAGCAATCAACGTGAGAAATCGCATGATAATTCGTCCCGCGGGAGAGTTTTGAATTCTTACGAGCCGGCATTCAACAATCGGATATCTGGTCTTCAGAAGGGCGAATCGCCAATTCTGAAGCTACTTGTCTGACGCAGACATTCGTGCCTCGAACGACTTCCAAAGCACTTCGCCGCTTTTTGGTTCTATTCGCAACTGGATGCCGCCGGTTGAGACTGGAGCCGCTGAAAAGCTCGCCTGTCCGAGTAGCCGCGACAGGCCACCTTCTGAGTAAACAAATAGAATCGTTTTTTGAATTCGGACGAGACGCAGTGAGTCGACAGACGCTACTGTCTCGGAAGCAATCGTCTCGGTCTGAGGACCGGTTGAGCTTGTGCGCTGCACAGTGGCGATCACCTCAAACGACTCTTCGCCTGTGCGTCGAATGCTGAGCTTCGCCTGCTCGTTTTCGCTTCGAACCGACATCGAAGCTTCACCGGAAACAGATCCAGAAGCAGCTAACCCACTGGCGTTCAGCGTGGCCGACAAGTCGAAGTCGCCTTCTGGTTGTTTACCGAAATTCAGCGTCGTGCCGCCTGTTTGTGGGGCGTTACCGGCACGAACTCGCAGGCCGCCATTCCCTTTGACAGGTTTAATGTCGCCGACCACCGCGAACCCGTCGGTTCCGCTGGCCGCAAAACCATGACGATGCGTCCTGGATAGCGATGATATGAACTGGTTGAGCGACGTCACTCGAGCGTCGATCTTCGATTCGAATTCCGTCGTGTTCGATCGAACGGAGATTTCCCTCAGGACGACGTCCACCGAGCCGCCGCCGTTCTGGCTGGCTATGTACGCGAATTCAACCGCTGAAGCCGCCGAAGGAAGTTCGTGATTGGCGATGTATCGAAAATTTGGTGAATCGCCACAAGCGACCAAAGAATGTACGGTCGAGCCACGACGGACGATCCGCAATGTGCCAGAACCTGTTTCATCGATCACTCCCCTTTTGACGTATCTTTTCTTCCCGTCAGGAAGCGGGAGGGTCATCACACAGGACGCGTAACTTCTTTCGTCAGCATATTGCGATGTTGACGTCCGGACTGTGATCCCCGACTCATCGGTCGCCAGCAACATTAGCTCGTTGCTTCCATCAGTGCCGTAGCTCGTGCCGAGCACTTCAAACTTGAGCGTTGCATCAAAGTCGCCATAAATCGGCTTTGCATATTCGACTCGGACTCCGATCCATTTTTGCTGAATCGGCGGTTTCACTCTGATGCCGTTTTCAGTCGAACTGATCGACTGGGCTGCGGCTGCTCCACTGAAGGCCAGCTCATTTTCTGGGAGCTCATCCGTGAAATCATGTGTGAAGGTTTCAGTCAACAGCTCCAGACCGTCGAGACATTTATGATCGGGCAGGAAAAGTTCCTGCTCGTGCAACAGCGACACGTGTTTCGGCCAGTCGCCGCGCCAGACGATGTTGCGGACTCGAGCTTCCGTTTGATCGGAGTAATGAAACAATCCGAACGTTCGCTGATTGGTCGCTTCCAGCTTTCGTTCGTAGATTGACTCGCCGTTCAGTTCGAGCAGCACCGTGTCACCGCGCAACATGAATCGTAATTTGTTCCAGGCTGCATTCTTCAGCGGAAGTGATCCATCTCCGCGACGATTCTTCAATTCGGCAGATCGATTTGAAGGACTCAGGCCGGTGCGTTCGTAGGGACCGTCGGTCGCCCAGTGCTCATCAACGCCTGCTGGATCGAGCAGCAGTGTCAGTCGATCAATTGTCGGATGAACGAGCGTTTTTTCTGGCTCGTAGAAAAAGTCGTATTCGATCGTTCCGTCTTCCAGCATCGGCCGATGGTACGACAGTAGACTTTCATTGAAACTCCCGGCCAGTTCAGGCTGTCGCCGACCGACGATTCCAAATGTCTCTTCGTCGCTTTCATGCCGCCACTCGCCGTCGTCACTTACTGCTGTCTGGTAATAAGATGTCCAACCAGGCAACGCCTTCTTTGTCGCCAGATCGACGGCTTCGGGCACAACGGGAGCACCGGTGATCCGGAGATCACGCACAGCTCCCAGTGATCTCGCTCGACCGCGAATTGCGATCCAGGGATCGAACGTGTCGCCAACCTGCTCTTCGTGAAGTTTTCGGCCGTTAAAGAACATCGAGTACGTGCCATCTCGGACGACCACTCGATAACGCGACCACTCGCGAAATTTTGCCATTGGTTTCTCTAAAGAGACCCTTGGTCTCTGGAACCGAACGTTGCCGATTTCGAACGCTTTCCGATTCCAGTAAGTGCCGATCCAACGGCCCGCGGTCAGTAACTCCATTCTCTGCCAGTCTGTCGACGTCACTTCACACTCAACTTCGAAGTTACCCTGCAGCGGACTGCGGAACATCAGGTAGTCCTGATCGTGACCGGCAACTTTGCTGACTTGATTGCCGTCCCAATGCCAGTACGCATGGGCAAGTCCCTGGCCGCGACTGCTTGCCGTAAAGCGGCTGACAGGAGCCCAGTTCTTCAGTGCTGGCGGAATCGCAATGTTGTTCGCGGCATCGTCGTCCGATTCCCCCAGTCGATGTTTTCCGATCAGCGAAAAGAAGTGACCGTCCCAGACGTCGTTGCCCAACTGTCGCCAGTCGTGCAGATCGTTCACGAACTTTTCGTAGTTCATGTAGAGCAACTCGCTGACGATCTTCAGATGCGCTGCGTGTCGCACCCCGTAGACTGTTGCGAGCGTTTCCGGCCACCGGTCTGAAACCTCGGCGTGGTCGCTGGCGAGAAAGACGTCAAACAGTTGAGTCGCGGATTTTGTAGCTGCCGAATCATTGTTTCTTGCAATGTCGATCATGAAGAGTAACGAAAGTTTCGCACGCAGATCGGATTCGTCGGGTGTCTCGATCTTTTCAATGTGACTCCGAAGCTCGTTCAGTCGGTCGAGTTCTTTGGCGAGGTCAACCAGATCAATTACCGGTGACACAATGTTTCCGCCGACTTGCACACGTGATAGTTCGTGGTTGGCGGCAAATGCCAGGTGCTCGTTTGATGGTGAATCACCGATGAACGTTGAGGACGCAGGATTAGTCGGCGTGTACGTTCCTTGAACTCGAAAGTGCAGGTGACGTTTTTCAGGTAAGACCCAACTAGAAAGGGCCTTAAATCGATCTTCGCTCGAACGAGCTGTCAGCTTTGCTGGTAAAGCGAGGACGTTATCGCCAACCGTGGATTCGCCAACGATCTCACTCAGAACATGGTGGTCCGATGCGTCGGCGATCTGTCCGAAAGACAACGTAGCAGCTAGCAGAAAACACGTATTCACGAACAGGATTCGCAGTCGTCGTGAGTTCGCGTTTGGCTGCATCGTAAGAGCAGCCGTTTGTAATCCGTCACGCCTGAAGTCGCTCATGGCTCTCGTCAATCATTGGAAGCATTCAGCCGGCAGCAAGCTGTTCGTTATCGTTGATAGATTGGCAGCAGTTGAAGGGCCGGCGTCAGTGCGAGCACCGCCAGCGAAGTTGTGTAGGTAGAACCGAAGTCGCGCTCACGCCCGGACCCGAGGGGCCATTCGCCCCCTTCGGCTTGTTCTTCCAGCAGGTTCGCCGCGATTTGCGGGAACACCTGGTTCCACGTGTCGCCGCCGACCTGCGCCATCGCCTGACTGCTGTAGTAACTGCCCAGGTAGAAGTAACCATACTGCCAGGGCTTTGGGTAATCGCGCGAGCGGAACCAGCGGACTCCGTCTGCCAGACCAGCATGTTGCAGCCGTCCGCCGAGGATCAACGTCAGCATCGCCGACGCAGTATTGGCAAGTGTGATCTGAGGGTTCTCTTTCGGTGCTGAGATCAGGGGGCGATACCGAAAGACGCCTTTCTCGTGCAGAGTGGTGTCCGCTTCGTGGCAGCGCTCTACAAAGTCCAGTCCTTCGTCGAAGAAGGTTCTCGGTACTTCAAACTCGGCGTTACGAGCCGACCGCAGAAACATTAATGCCCAGCCAGTGACTGACATGTCTGATGATGCCTCGGGGCTTTCGGGATAGCCGTATCGCCATCCGCCAATGTCGCCTTTGTTCTTTTTAACGCGCACCTGAACTTCGCGATGGTAAGCAAGTGCATTTCGGATCGCTGATTCGATTCGCTTTGAGCGTTCACCCGACGTCATGCCGTAAACTTCACCCAGCATCAGACCAGCAATTGAGTGGTTGTACGTAACCGTTTGCGAAGGGCTCATGTGCTGAGCCGGCGGCGTAACTGGAAGTAGTGAGAAGTAACCTCTTCTTCGCTGAGTCGACAGCACGAAATCGATCGCGTGAGAGAGTTGCTTTCCGTACCGCCCCTGATCGGGCAGGTGCCCTCGTGAGAGGAACGCCATGATCGCCATCGATGTCACAGCTGGCTGAGCCGCTTCGGCACTAGGAAATCGGCCGTCTTCCGCCTGTTGAGCCGCCAGCCACTCCAGCCCTTTGTCGACCGAGGCTTCAACGCGAGCCCATTCTCCTGGCGGAAGTGCCGAACTGAGATTCGATGTCCGCGCGACAACTGTTCGCGTTGTTTCCTGAGCGTCGACTCGCGACACGTCGCCTCGACAGTTCAGCAGAACACAACAGAGCAGCAAACTCTGCGGCCATCGGCTTCTGATTCGAATTGGCTGCTGAATTGTCATTCTGTCTGCCCCTCTTTCAGTGATGCTGCTTGATCTGCATTCTCAAGATGTTTCGGCCTCGCCGGCTCGATTCGTCGATTGCTCATGGCACGGTCTTCCGGGGGGCGTTGTTGCTCGCTGGACCACGGTCGGCTCTCGCTTTTGCGATTCTGTCCAGAATTACATCGGCCCGTAGTTCCAGGCTTTTCACCGATAGAACCGTTGTGCGGCCATCACCACCGCCGTGTGCAAACAGCCGGATTGAAGATGCAGGAATGTCGTCAGTGGTCACGTCTGTTTGGGCGAGAATCTGGAACCGTGCTGACTCGTTTTCAGCAAACATAAATATCAGTTTAGAGTCGTGCCGGACGAGCCGGAGTCTGGCCGCAGATTGAACGGGCTGAGTTTTAAGGCGCTGATACCTTCGCTCTCCATTCTCTCGAACATCGAGATCGGCAAGGACTGATCGGATCTCATTCTCATCCAGACAAAAGATAGCATCAGTATTCGTTCGCGGATTTCCAGGAAAACTGACGTGGAGATATATCGAAGCCAGTTCGCCGGTGACAGGTTTTTCGACCAGAGGAGCCGTGAAAGACATCGTGACATCAAAGTCTCCGCGCACCCGGCGACGCAGCGTAAGACCAGATGACGACCAAGTAGTTGCTCCTCGTGAAACGATTCGCAGGCCGTTGGGGTTTGGCGTCCACGGTGTGACTGCGCCCCATCTGCTGAATCGAGTCGCGTCCGCTTCGTATTTGGTGAAATCGTGATGAAATCGTGCACCGAGCGTTTCTCGGTGCTCGTCGAGTTTTGCCAATAGTTCTTGAGGGCTCCGGACAGGCAGGCCGACAATTTTTTCGGCACGGATCGTGAGGTGTTTCCAGATGACGTCCAGCGAGCCAACGTCAGCAGAGTTCGCGGATGCCTGAGCCATCAGCCGCACTCCGTCGGCACGTAAATCTGCATCTGACACTTTTTCGGACTGAATCAAACGAAATTGCGATGAGTCACCTTCAGCCAGCAGACAGTGAAGCATTCCACCGAGACGTGTAATTCGCAGTCGACCAGAGGATGCTTCCTCAGTAATTGCATCGGAGTGGTTTGCGCTGAACTCCCCCTCTCGCACTTGAAGAATCTCGGATTGCACGGCTCTATGAGGCGGGACCGTGGCGTTGCAAATAGTGCCGCGGAAAATCCGCCCATGAGTCGTCGACTTGTCTTCCATCACGATCGATAAGGCGATACCGATCATGCCGCTACGGATTGAGGTGACCCGAAGATCTTCGAACGCCGCCGTGATTTCAAAGTTTCCTGAGATCTTCATCTGAGGCATAAGCCACGTGTCTCTATAGCCGGTCTTCATTCCCGATTGCTGAATGTGCAATCCGTTGGGCCTGGCTTCAACTTTCGGATCCTGATCCGTGCTGTGGATCGTAAACTGGTCCAATGGCAGGCCGTCACTCGCAAAGTCGTGTTCAAATACATCCGCCAATCCAGCCAGGCTGGCATCAATCGCGGCGACCGGGCCTACACCCAGTTCCTGCTCATTCTCTGACGGCAACTGCTTCGGCCAGTCCCCACTCCATACAACACTACGTACACGTGCCTCGCTCCGATCAGCGTAATGGAAAAACCCGATTGTACGCTGGTTGGTAGGTTCCAACGGCCGTTCGTATATGACTTGGTCGTTCAACTGCAACTGCATGGTATCGCCGTGAAGCGTCAGTCGAATCTTGTTCCACTCTTGAGCCCTTAAAGGAATCTGCTCCGGCCCACGACGATGTTCTGGTTCAATGAAACGGTTTCCAGGCTCCAGGTCGTGCGACTCGTGTTTTCCATCGGTGACCCAGTGAAGTCGAATTCCGCCTGGTTCAATCATAAACGCCAACCGGTCCAGCGCTGGATGCACAATCACTGAACCAGGCTGATAGTAGAATTCGTATTCGATCGTGCCGTCTTCCAGCATTGGTCGCTTGTAACGGAGCAGGCTCTCTTTCATCGCGCCGGCGATCGAGTGATCTTGAAGGCCAATTACTCCACGACCATCGGTTGAATCTTGGAAATGCTGCCAGTGGCCGTCCCGTCCCACGCTTTCATTGAAATACGCCGCCCATCCGCGGAGTTCTGAATGCTCTGTCAGTAATATTTGATCAGGGACGGTCGGATTGCCGGTGATCCGCAAGTGACGCACTGTTCCGTGATCACGCGCCGAGCAGCATATTGCAAGCCAGGGATCGGCATGATCGGTCAATTGCTCAGCGTGAATTTTCAATCCGTTGAGGTAAGTTGTCGAAGTGCCTTCTCGGACTACGACACGACAGCGTGCCCATTCATCGCCCGCCGGAATCGGCTTTTTCAGTTCAACGCGCGCTTGTGGTCCGCGAAAACCGGCAGTCTGGAAAGACAGACGATCGCCCCCGAGCGGCAGCCGTGTTCCGCAAACCATCAACTGCATGTTCTGCCATACATAGGGCTTAAGATCGCATTCGACCTCGTAGTCGCCTCGCAGTGGGATTCGATAAAACAGATAGTCGTCATCGTGTCCGGATCGTTTGCTGACCTGCCCAACATTGGCCTGCCAGCGTGCATGCTGAAATCCGCCGCCGCGCGATCGAGCAGTGGTCCTGCTGGCAGGAGACCAGTTCTTGAGCGAGGGCTGCCGGAGAACTTGATTGCTTGACTGGCCACTCTTCTGGCGTTGCCGTTCTCCGAGCAGGAAATGGAAGTGGCGGTCCCAGCTTGCTGATCCGCTGTATCGGAATTGTCGAGTGTCGAAGTCGTGCATCGCTTTCATCTGGTCCAACATCTCGCTGACCAGTTCTCCGATCGGCGGAAAGTGAATTCCGCGTTCGAGGGCAAGCGTCTCTGGCCACCGTTCTTCGACGTCATGATTCCGACATGCATCGAACAGCTCGACGAGCTGATCAAACTGAATGGTTGCTGCACTCGCGTCGCCCGCCTCCACATGAACGAGAACCAGCAACGCCGTTCGAGCCCGTTTCTGATGGTTATCCAGGTCCGTCAGACGAATTCGTTCAATGCGCGAGCGGAGTTCGTCCAGGCGTCCAAGTGCTGCTGCGACGTCGACTAAATCGAGCGACGGGGCAACAAGGTTTCCACCAACGAGGACACGTGACAATTGACTGGCGGCCGCGTCTTGCAAAACATTGGTTGTCGACGGGTGATCGTCGTGAAACATCGGTGGTGGATTGGCCGGAGTAAACTCTCCCGCGAGTCGAAACCCAGCATGCGTCTCGCCTGGCAACACCCACGTACACAAAAACTCGAAACGGTTCTCATCACTGAGTCGAGCGGAAAACTCCCGAACAGCTTTGATATTCTCGCTCACAAACCTGTCACCAAAGACGGCACACATCGCGTGGTTGTCCGACGCCGAATGGTCAACCTGACGAATGCTTCCAACAGCAAACGACCAAGGCAGTAGACCGATTATCACCACGAACCATCGCATCTGCGATGCCACTTTCTGAATGCCGCGATACACACACCGGTGCCGAGTTGGAATTAGTCGTGCCACAGAACCACCTACTCCGCTCCCGTCCCTACGGTGCTCATCAGTTGCCGAATACGTTCCTGATAGCGCTCGATGGCTTTCCTGTAATCTTCGGGCGGAGTCTTGCCACCCACCTGCCAGACCCCGTCATCCAGTGTCGACAACAATTTGTTCCACTGGCTATCCGGCATCTTTTTACCGCTGGCCAGTGCTTTCAGCATTTCGTTGGCCTTTTCTGTTTCGACAATTCTTTCCCACGCGCCGGCGGATTCCGGATCGTCAGCTTGTTGGTCGAGAATCCGTTTCATGTTTCCGGCCATTTCTTCCAGCTTGCGGCGCTGTTCTTCCGAAGTCTTTGGGTCTTCCATCTTTTCTTTGATCGAGGCCAGCGACTTTTCAAGAGTCTCCTGCATCTCTTTCGCCTTTTGACGCTCCCGACGTTCTTCCTCAGTCATCTCGCTTTCAGGCTTGTCTTTCTTCTTTTCCTTGCTTCCGCTCTTTGTCTCCTGGTCGATCATCTTCATGGCGTTTTTTGCGCGTCGCCGTGCGGCTTCACGAGCGTCGCTAAGGAACTCACCCCCGCCGCTTTGCTGACCGGTCATGGCCTGAGCCAGTACCCGAAGATTTCGGGGACGATTTGGGATTCCCAACTGTGCTTCAATGTTCGGCTCGCGCTCAAGCCTTGCCAGAAACTCGTCGAGGGTTGGATCACGAAGGTTGGCAATGTCTAGATCGTCGACGTCGTATTCATCCAGTGCTGTGACAACTGCTCTTCGAATCCTGTCGAATAGTTTTTCAGCCTTGGCAAGCCCGTCCATTGCCATGAATTCCTGAGTCTCCGCGGCGGGAAGTCGATCCTTAGTCGTTGCGAATGTTGCAGCGGCCTGATTGAAAGTGATTCCTTCCATCACGACATGCAGTTGGCGAATCATGTCGGCGATTTCGCCAGGCACACCGGAGCCGGCAGTTTGCTGGAACTGGCCGTCCAGCTCCTCTTCCATACCCAGCATGTCAATCCGAAGAAGTTCGGTCAGAAGGGCGACAGATTGCTGGTCGACTTCTGCCAGTCCGGCATAATGGCGATCCTGCAATTGCCCGGCCAGTTGAGCCCATGCGTCAGCCTGGTCGGCGATGGTTCTGCTCTCGAGCAGCCTGGTCGTGACATAGGCTTCGGTTTCTTCTGAGTCGTCGTTCTCGAAATTGAGCTGTTCCAAGGCAGCATCCAGCTCACCGAACAGATAGCTCAGTTGTTCGGCCTTTGGCTGCAGATCGATTGGTTCTTCACCCTGTGCAAGCTGCTTCAGGAACGTCTTCTTGTCGAAAGTAATTTCGCGAGCGACTCGGGCGATCTGTTGTGCATGTCCAATCACCAGAGCCGGGGTTGTCTGGTCTGTTCGCAGGCTCAGCGGCATCACCTGCTCCATTCGCTCAGCAAGCCCTGAAGCCTCCTTAGCCAACGACGTGGCCGCGTGCATTCGCAGTTCTGCAATAATTGCCCACAAGTCTGCACGCTGATCATCTTCAACCTGTAGCCAACTGCTCAATTCCGTGGTCACTTCTTCCTGGCGAATTGAGATTTCTGACAATTGGTTGCGCAGCGATTGCCGCCGCCGTCTTACGATGTCGAGGTAACGAGATAGAAGTCGCGGGTCTTCACCCAGCATGCGGCCAAATTCTGCCAGCATCTCACGTCGCATGTTGGCGACTTCGGCGTATCGATCGAGGTAATTCTGGTCGACCTCGATCACTCCCATCTTACGTTTCAATGGATTCATGTTCTGTCGAGCTTCGCGCATCAACTGCTGACTTCGCTCGACCATGACTTCATACATTTCGACTGATTCGTCTAAAGCCTTGGCAAGCTCTTCATCACGAGCAACTTTGTCGTAACGTTTTAGAAGTGCGTTGAGCATTTCTCGAGCTCGCACAACGTGATGCAGAGCGACGGTTGGGTTGTCGGTGCCAAGTGGTTCTCGGATGGCGATGTAAGCTCGATCGCGAGCAGGAGTCACATGCGTCCGCGTAATGTGAACCATCTGCAAACCAACAAAAGCAAATTGTTGCTCTTTGGTTTCGTTACGAAGCTCAGCGACGTACTCCTCAATATCGCCAAGCTGCTTGTCGAGCATACGAAACTGTTCGCTTCGATCGGCGTCAGGAATGTTCCGTTCGACAACGGCCGTCAGAGCAGTTTCGGCTTCCGCCAGCATTTCGTCGATTCGTACAACGCGATCACGAATTTTCGTCGCGGTTGCTTTACGACCACTGGCGGCGGCGACTGCTGTCAGACGCTGTGTGATCTTCAGTTTTCGTTTTTTTGTTTCGGTGTTCTGTCCACTTTCTGACTGCTGCGGTGCCAGAGCAACGCTGACGTTCCGCGGAGCGCCTTCTTCGCCTGGCTCGTCACGCTTCTCCTGTGGTTTCTTTTCGGAATCGGAGTTGCTCGAACCGCCACCAGAGTTTTTCCGTGGCTGGGAATCGTCCTTTTTCTCATCGCCCGCCTGTGCCAGCATCTGTTTTGCATTTTCAGCATCTCGCTCCGAGTTGTTCTTGTCAGAATCATTCTCGCGAGGTTCGGCGCCAGCGTCTGATCCATTCTTAGCGGGCATCGGATCGCCGTCAGTCTTCGGATCGTTAGAGGCGAGTGCTGTATTGCTGTCACTTTTCGGAGTCGGCTTCTCGTCAGCAGACTCTCCATTGGGATCATTTTCGCCAGGCTTTGCTCCGTTCGGCTTACCAGGCTCTCCTTTCGCATCGAGCGTTCCCGCTTCTTTATCTTTATCGTTAGCAGATTGTGACTCTGCCTTTTCGGATTCGTCACCGGCCGAAGCATCGGATTGCGGCAGCGTGCGAATTCCTTTTCGCTCTGTTTCTGATGATTCTTTCGAGTCGTCGTCGGTATCGGATTTTGCCTTCTTTGAAGCATCGCCTTCATTCGCTGTCGTTTTTGCATTCTCGTTGCTCGTATCACCCTTCGAGCGTTCTTTCTCAGGCTCAGATTCGGACGATGATGTCTCTCCATTTTGCTTGCTTGCAGATTGTGGCCCAAGGTTGTTCTCTGCAGCTTCGCGAGCATCCGTCTGTTTCTTGTTGAGGTCGCCAGCCGAGGCCAGCATGTCCTTCATCTTCTCAGCGTCTGGGTCAGCTTCTTTATTTCGAGTGGCAGATTCCGAGTCAGAAGGAGTGCCGTTGTGTGATTCACCGGCTTCCTGATCGCCGTCCCTTTGAGCAGCGTCCCCTTGTTCGGATGCATCCGCCATTTCGGTGTCTTTGTCGGACTTGCCAGGTTTGGCTTCGGACATCTGAGCCCGCATGTTGTCCGGATCAAGTTCCAGCATTCGCGTGTCGGTCACGCGAATTGTGTAGCTGATGTTCGTCCCCTCTTTGACGCCAAGTTCGTTCAGGTCTAGCTCCGCTGTCGCCATGACATGCTTTTCCAACGCCTGGTCGCCCAGAGGAATTGGAATGATCTCTAGAATCTTTGGCTCCTCACCCTCTTCAGTAGCGGACTCGTCATAGACCACCAGTTCTGCCGTGGCGATTCCGTGATCGTCATGAGCTTCAAACTTGATGGGGAGCACATCGTCAAATGCAACAGCCATTTCATCGGTCGGGCTGATGACTCTTGCGAATGGAGCCTTATCCGGGATGACTTGGATTCGGCAGCGATGTCGGTCTTCGTTAGTCAGACCGTGCGAATTTACAAGCGTTGGCTGCAGAGCCACATCTTCCATCAGTTGAGTTTCGTATCGATACCAGCCATCAGCGTCCGGCTTGAGCGTCAGTACGGTTTCTGTGGGAGCGTCGTCTGAATCGCCCGACGTGCCTTCGATCGTCAGAGCAAGTTCCAGCCGCTCCAACGCGTCGACGGGCTTCATCATCAGTTCCAGACGGCTGCCCTGGATGACTCGCACGCGACTGGGGATCAGCGACTTCTCGTACTTCGGCCGGTCAGCGTACTTTGGAGCGGTCACCGTCAAACGAACTTCGCCGAGTGCCGGATGATCAATCACGCCGACCGTGTGCCAGGGAGTTTGACCGTCGCCAGCGACTACTCGATAGCGAAACGGTTCATCGGCGGTCAGTTGATGAATGAAGGCGTTCGCCTGGACTTCATCCGGGGTGAGTTCAAAGCTGTCGACAAATTCGTCGCCAGTGGCAAGTTCAAGCGTCGCGAACTCGCGAGGAACTCCGGACAGTTCGGTAACAAGGTCGAGGGATTCTCCGCGAGGAACTTCGACATCTCCTGTCACGCTTTTCAGTTGAGTCGCCGTGATGTTCGTAGCTGGCGACCAGAACCTCTGCATGAGCACGGAAGTTTGTGGCCAGTTGATGGCCAGAAATGCGGAGAAAATCAGGCCGCACGCCCCCAGCATGATGGCAGCAGGTCGAATCGCCGTCGGACGTGCAACTTGCGTTGGCCTGACCAGTCGGCCCATCGCCACCGCTTCGCTGGTCACTTGTTGAAGCATTGCCTGGCCGGTTTTCGACGTCGGCTGATGTTCGGAGTTCGCGAAGGATGTGACAGTGGTCCAGCGTTCTTCGAGTTGCGGAACTTCGTCGTCGGCATTCGAAGCGGCACGTGTAATTCGTAGCGCCGCCAGTAGTGGAGGCAGGCCGGCAACCACCAATGCCACGATGGCTAACGCAACGACTCCGATCGTCAGGCCAATTCGCACGCTCGTGCTGAACAGGGTGACGGACCAGTCGAAGGCCATCGCCAGGACCATCGCCACGATGAGCACGGATGCTGAGATGGCGATGGCTCGCAGAAATGCCAGCAGCGATTGCCGCCAGCGGATTTGCCGCAGCTTCTGCTCCATCGCCGATGGCAACGCTGATGAGTTCATGATTCTGGACATGCTTAAAGTCCTTATTCCTTTGTCGTGGCGACGAGCGAATTGCTGGTCACTAATGGGCAGGTGAGCAAAACGCTCACCCTACGACAGCCCTTTCCACTTTCGAATCATCCATTCGATCTGGAGGCAGCCAAAGACGATCCACAGATACTTCCATTCCAGCCACAACGGCCGGGTTTCAATTCGTTCGGTGACGATGGGGTCGAGATTCGTTAGTTCAAGAATCTCTTCGACGGCGGTTGGTGGCAGAACCTGGCCGCCAGTGATGTCTGCAATCTGTTGAGCCAGTGCTCGGTCGCAACGAGTATCGACCAGCTCCAAAGGAGCGTCTGCCTGAACCGTGAAGCTGGCCGATGCCGCTTCGCCGGTACTGTCTTTCTGCAAGTCGGTGACGACTGATCCAATCGGCTCAACGCGATATTCGCCCGGCGATAACGAACGAACTTCAGCGAGATACTCGCCAGGAATTTCGGCGATTGGCTTCAGGGGCACAGTACGCTCGTCATCATCGGAGACGACGTGAACTTCAAGATCGTCGGCCACAACCGGAACGCCTTCGGAATCAACCAGTTTGACGGTGACGCGAACGTCGTCCTGCTTCTGGTATCGCGATTTGTCAGTCCGCACTCGGACAAACTTCGTACCCGCCGACAGGTCGGAAGCAACGGCCCATCGCAGCAGTTGTCCCCAGAATCGGTAATGCAGAGCGTCACCACGAAGATATCGCAGCCGATAAGTGTCAGGGCCGGAAAGGTAGACAACACGACCTCGGCCAACCGGCTGCCAGCAAAGAAACGCACTGACTTTGCCGTCGGCTTCTTCGTCGAGGCTTCCGCGAGGTACGGCCGAAATCAACGTGTGAGCGGATGGCCGAGGTTGACGCCAATCGGAAACGTGGTGTAACGGCGAGAACCGGTTGACGAAGTCCCAGGCGATCTGCGTGGATTCCTTCGTGTCGCCAATCATCAACGCGTTGTGATCCCGGCCGGCATCGGTCAGCCGAAATGCGTAGTGGTTAGCATTCTGTGAAACAGAAAGGTCGAGCTTCTGTACCGGAAGGATGTCTTCGAGAGGGTGGTCGACGAACGCGTGCGGCATGGCTTCCTGGCCAGCAATCATGACGACCGTTCCGCCGCGGTTTTCGAGATACTCAATCAAGGATTCCTGCACAGCGACAGGCAGATGTTCGGGGATCAGATCGCCCAGAAGTACGACGTCGTACTGGTCCCATTCGTCGACCGTTACCGGGAAAGTACCGGATTCTTCGCGTCGACCTGTCGCTCGTTTTCGAGGATGAAACAACAGCTCGTCGCATTCGATCTTCGGATCGCGTCGGAACAGTTGCGACAGGTAGCGATATTCCCAGCGGGAGATTTCGTCGGCCAGCAGAACTTTGATGTCGCTTCTGGTCACGTTGACTTCAAATTCGGAGATATTGTTTTCGTCGGTGAGTTCATCTTCGAGCGGAGAGATTGACACCTGAAACTGCTGCAGCCCCATAGACGGCATCTGTTGTTCAAAGCGGACCGTTCGGCTGGCGAATCCGGAGTCCAGCACAACTTCGCGGAAGTCGATCATCTCGCCGTCCTGCAGCAGCTTGACGATGCAGATTTCGCCTTCGCAGTCGTAAGCCTGAACGCGAGCTTCGATAACGATATCGTCGTTTCGCATGGCGACGGCCGGAGCGTAGACCGATTGAAGCAATACATCGCGGACGTGTTGAGTGTTGCCAATCGGCACGATGTAGACCGGAGTGTTGTTCAGCGTGGCTGCGACTTCGCGAGGATTAGTTTGGTCCATCTGATTGTGGGCGACGTCGCTGAGCAAAATTACGGCTGCGAGTGGCTGCTCCTGCCGATCCAGATTGAGCTGTTCAAGCAACGCGGTCACGTTGGTGCCGAGTGCCGAGCCCGTTACTTCCTTGTCCCGAATCGCAAACTTTCGCAGCGAACTCTCGGGCGTTTTCTGGTCGGTCAGCAGCGTCACTGATTGATCGAAAGAACTGAGTCGCACGTCAGCTTTGTCCTGAACCGAATCGAGCACAGACTTATGCAGGCTTCCAACGAACGAGGCTGCACGTTCGACACGTTGTGATTTGCGGACGGACGCGAGGAGTTTCGAGTCGTTCTTCGCCAGAACTCTGGCTTCATCTTCAGCGACCAGTCGAGCCAGTTCGTGCAATGAGCGTCTGAGGCTGGCAATACGATGCTCCAGATCCGGAAGACTTTCCCGCCACCCTTTCTGCGCCGGAGTTCGGCCTTTCTGAAGAGCGACGCACAATCTTGTGAACGCTTCAAATTCGGAGCCGTCGAGTGTCTTAATCAAACGTCCCGCGAGAGCTTTTGCACGGCTGGCTGGTGCCGACTCGCTTTGGACTTTCTGCAAATGTTCTACTACCCGCTGTAAAGCCCGGTTTGTCGCAGAGGTTAACTCGACGACTTCGCTCTCGGGCTTTCTTTGTCTAATTGCTTCAGATGCTTTCAGCAGGTGCTGGACAGCGATCCCGACCGCCGCGATCGATTTGTCGGCGGCTCGCGTGATGGAGTAGTCTTGCCCGCCGGGCAACGCGGCGGCCCAGCGAAACTCATCCGATGTTCCGGCCGGATCAACAGTCAGCATACTGCCGCTGACGTCAGTTACGACGGCAACGACTTTTCGCGTGGTCGACGTTTCAACTCGGATATTCTCCGGAGCCAGCAGCATCCAGAGTACCGTCCCCAGAGCGGTGCCTCGCAAAGCCCAGAACAGGATCGTCTGTCGCTGCCCGAGTATTCGGCGTTCATGCCACAACGCCCAGCCGAAGCCCAACAGTAGGATCACTCCAGCAGCGATCGCCATCGAAAGACCAATTGGCCCTTCCATGACGATGCGTTCAATGTTGCTGGTGGTTGTGGGTGGCATGTCAGTTTGTCGTTGTCTGGTGAGGGGTTGGTTCTGAAGCTCGGCCTTGACGAGCTGGTGCCGCCGAAGGTTTCTGGCCGAAACTGATCGGGAATCTTGCCTGCTGTTCGGCCCACAATTCGGTCGTTTCAGCGATCGGATCAGAGCCGAAGCGTTCGCGGGAAATGATTCCGGAAAGAAGCAGCTCGGCGGCGATCAGGCCGACCAGGATCATCAGCAGCATCGGCCACAATGGATCGGTTTGGTTTGTCACCGTCAGAGCGTTCGTTCCGACGGCTCTGCTGAGTCCGGATACTTCGGCCAGGAGCTGTCGATCCGCCGTTGTCAGCGAAGTGAGGTCCGATTCGCGAGGATCACGGTTTACGTGAAATGGAATTCCGTCGCCTGCCGTTCCGAATTCCAGCGTGTAGTTGCCCGGTAAAATTGTTCGGCTTGATCGGAACACAACTCCGTCACCAGCTGAGTCCGCCGTCAGTTCGATCGAATCTCCATGTGGCGTGTGCAGTGTGGCATCACGAGCGCTGTCATCGGCAAGGTGAACTGAAAGCGGGTCGCCGGGCGACAGGTTGTGCCGAGTTGCCTGAGGCTGCGTCAGGTACGAAAGCCAGTCCTGGACCATCACGACGAATGCCTGCGATCGAGCAAGCTCGCTCCACTGCATTCGAAGCGGGACGGCCTGGACGATTACTCGACCACGGCCAACGTATTTTTCGACGGCGAGTGGTTCGCCATTGGTCAGGCCTAGCAGTACAGAAACATCTTCACCTTCGGGCGGCGGCACAAAACGAAAATGCCTGGAAACGGTAATCTCACCCGTATCAAGTCGGTCGGTGTCAGCCAGTTCCGCTGTCGCAGGATGTTCCTTCAGGAATGGGTCGATTCGGGTCAACTGAGATTTCACATCGCGATCGGTGATCGACGGCCGCTCATCGACGATCCGGTCGATCGCCAGCGGTGACAAGCCGTCGCCATCGGCGAAGAAATGTTGATTGAATGCTTCAATGTCCGTTCGGGCGCCAAGTCCGATCCACAACCCGCCACCACTGGAAACGTAGTCTCGAAGCCGGGCAACGATTCCATCACTGAGCACTGTCAGGTTTGGAACGACGACCGCTCTGTAAGCCTGCAGGTTCGTTCGTTCCAAGCGAGCCGGTTCCATCAGAGTTGGAGCGTGTACGCCGCGCTCGTCGAGTGACTCGCCGTCCAACCAGCCCAACGCGGCCTGAATGAAAAACGCATCCCGTTGCATTTCAGCCAGGTCCGGAGCACTCTCGACTAAAACGATCGGCACTTCGTTGACGACTTCAACGACTACCGTCGCTTCGTTGTCCGGAGCAAGTTCGTCCTTTGAGTCGATCAAACATGAAAGGGCATAGACCCCGGTCTCGGCGAATGAATACTTCCACGCGACATCGTGAACTTCGCCACCGTCCAGATTGGGAATTTGGCTGTCGTGCTCCTCGGCCCCGTCGATTGTCCATGTCACCGAACAGGGGACTGAAGTGTTGCGTCCGTAGTTCTGCACTTGTGCCGTCAGGCTGAAGGACTTGTTAACACCGATGACCGTGCGGCTCGCGCGGATGTTGTTCACGGCGAGGTTGCTGGCCGGTTTGCTTTTCTTATCGAGCTCCACAACGTCCAGTTGCGTCGGGATCGACGCAGAAGTCAGGACTTCACGAAAACGTTTCCAACCGGCATCGTCGGCGATGCTCCAGTCAGAGCCCTGGCCATCTGTCAGCAAAACGATACGTCGCTTGTGCTGAGTCGGCGCGACTTCTGCCTGCGCGGCCGTAAACAGTGCTGACAGTAAATCGCTGCGGCCATGCGTCGGGTGAAGTTCCCGCATTTCATCTTTGATCGCTTCACGGAAGCCCGAGTCGACTCGCATGCTGCCGCCCATCGCCCACGTCGGATAAGGCGATGCCAGCAGTACTCGCACGGAATCACCAGCCGGCATTTCCTGAATCGTTTCGGCGGCCCGCTCGATGGCAGCATCAAACAGCGACATGTCACCAGTCGTTCGTAACATGGACATTGAGTTGTCGACGACAAAAATCGTCTCGCCACGTTCTGTGTTGCCGAACCAGTTTCCTGGCAGCATGGGCTGAGCAAGCGACAGCACAAGAAGAGCGACAGCCAGGACTCGCAGCAGAAGCAACAGCCACTGTTTGAGTTTTCTGGCACTTGTTCGCCGAGTCGCGGCTTCCATCAGAAACTGCATCGCCCCCCATTCGATGACAACGTTTCGTCGTCGATCGAAGAGGTGCAGCAGAATCGGGGCCGCCGCTAAAGGCAAAGCGGCCAGGAATGCCATACTCAGAAAACTCACGCTCTAACTTCTCCGTATCGCTGTATTGATTGGGAAAGGTGTGGCTATTTACTTCTTGCAATGCGGCTGCGGAGGAACCACCCAAGCGTGTCGGCCAGGTCGTGGTTCGTGGTCATGCGGATGTAATCGCCACCGAGTCCAGTCACGAGTTCTTCCAGGTTTTCAAGGAAACTCCGAAACCGCTTGAGGTATTCTTCCCTGATCGAAGCGGGGTCGAGATTCATTTTCTGGCTGGCAAGTTCGAGTGACTGGAACGACGACCAGCGTCGGAAATCGAAATGGATTTCTTCGGGAGCAAGGACGTGCATCACCACAACGTCGTGCCCTTTGGCTCGGACGATGCGGAGTGCTTTGCCGAGTTCGTCGAGGTCACCGAAGCAGTCAGAAAACAGGACGAACATTCCTCGACGGCGCAGCCGAGGAATCGCCGCCCGAATCTGCATGCCAACATCGCCACCGTCGCTCGGCTGAGCTGACTGTAGTGCCGCGAGGATCGCCTGAAGATGCGCCGCGTGCTGTTTCGGCGGAACGAACAATGGCTTGTTCTCGTTCAGAATGACCGCTCCGACTGCGTCGCGTTGATGCAGCAGTAATCGTGAAAGGCAAGCCGCACCCTGGCACGCGTAGTGAAGTTTGCTGACTGTCGACATGCCAAACTTCATGGAGCCGCTGGTGTCGACTGCGACGATTCCGTGCAGGTTGGTTTCTTCTTCAAACTGCCGAATGAAGTAGCGATCGTTCCGGGCGTAAACCTGCCAGTCGATCTGGCGAATTTCGTCTCCCGGAGCGTACTGCCGGTGCGACGCAAATTCGCAGCATCCACCTTTGGTGGTCGATCGATGCTTTCCGGCCAGCAGACCGTCTACGACGGTTCGCGAAAGAAGCTCCAGATGGCCGATCTGGTCCATGACCCGTGGATCAACGATCTCGCCCGACGGCGCAGCCTTACCGTTCGCCCTCGAGGGCGGAACAGATTTCGACTTGGATTTGAATAAGCTGAGCATTGTCGTTGGACCGCCGAATTACGCGGGTGCGTCTTTTGCCTGCTTCTGCAGTGACGGGGTTGCTTCGACAATCTTTGTCAGAACCGAGTCGGCGTCGATGCCTGCGGCTTCGGCGTTGAACGTCAGAATAATGCGGTGACGCAAAACCGGATGGGCGACCGCGACAAGGTCGGCCGTTGTGGCGTGACATCTTCGGTTGAGCAACGCACGAGCTTTCGCCGCCAGCAACAGCGCGATGGTGGCTCGTGGACCGGCTCCCCATTGAACCATTTGTTGAAGCTCGGCCGCCATTTCTCCTTCGTCTGGACGAGTGCCGCGGACGAGGTCCAACGCCGCCGCGTAAACATGATCCGAAACGACGACGTCTCGAACGAGCGATTGCATCGCATGTAGATCGTCGGCGTCCAGCACGGTTTTTGTTTCAAACGAATAATCCGTCGTCTGCCGTCGGGCAATTTCGAGTTCCTGTTCACGATCCGGGTATTGAACGTGAACTTTCAGCAGGAAGCGGTCGAGCTGAGCTTCAGGAAGCGGGTACGTGCCCTCAGTTTCAACCGGATTCTGTGTCGCCAAGACAAAGAATGGATCAGGGAGACTGTACGTTTTCCCGCACACGGTGATCTGTCGCTCCTGCATCGCCTCAAGCAGGGCACTTTGAGTCTTTGGCGGTGTGCGATTGATTTCGTCGGCCAGGATCACGTTGCCAAATAGTGGCCCTTCGACGAAGCGGAAGATTCGTTTTCCGGTCGTGTGATCTTCTTCCAGAACTTCGGTACCGGTAATGTCGCCAGGCATCAGGTCCGGAGTGAACTGAACTCGACGAAACGACATGTCGATCAGCGAGGCCAGTGTCGAAACAAGCATCGTCTTCGCCAGGCCAGGCATCCCCTGTAGGATGCAATGCCCGCGGCAGAGTAATGCGATCAGCAGTTGCTCCGAGACTTCATGCTGACCGACGATGACTCCAGCGAGTTGCTCTCGTAACTCGCTGAACTTTTCGTGCACCCGGTCAACCGCTTCGGCGACATCGGCTGATGTGGCGATGTCACTTTTTGCGTGTCCGTTGTCCTTTGGCTGGCCACTCGGTTTGGGCGACGTTTCAAGGCGATTCATATTAATTATTCCGTCTCTGTTGCGGTTTCTTCTGTCGGCGTTTCTGTTGGTTCTTCAGTCGTCGATTCGGTGGTGTCTGTCGATTGCTTCTGTCGCCGGTCGTAGTCCAGGGCTTCCTGAGCACTGATCAAGGCGTCTCGATCTGTGTCCAGACCGGCGAAATGTTCTTCCGTACCCGAGAATTCCCTGTCAGAGAGATCGTTGTCACGATTCCGATCCATTCGGACAAACCATTCTGGACCGGCCACAACGGGCGTTTTGGAATTCGGATTCACCTGACGCAACGCGACCAATTCTCGATGTACGTGTGGGCCTAATCCAAAGCAAACGCGAATAGTCGCTTCCGTTTCATTTTTGCTAAGACTTCCGTCCAGGTTCTCATCAAATTTCAACAAACTGTCGATGAGGCCGCGTCGTTCCCGGATCGTAAATCGTCCATCTTCATTCGGATCAATGACTGGCAAAATCGGATAACCATCGTTGACGGCTCCGATCGAAATCTGATCGCTCTTGCCTGACTGAACCGCAGAAAACGTGACCGTCGTTCCGCCAATGGCCAGGGAGATCGATTGTGTCGCGTCGGCTTCCATCGGTGACCCAGCCGCTGTCACTTCGATTCGCGACTTGCTTGAGTCTTCCGTGTTAAACGCAATCGTGAAACTCAAATCCGGTTTCGCGATCTTGAGCACAGCAAGCTCGTCCGCATCAAGCTTTCCGTTTGTATTCACGTCAAACCGAGGCAGCAGTGGTGTAGTGCCAGGTTCTGGTGCCGGATACCGAGCGGCGATCCGTTGATACATGGCGACCGATGACCGGACATCCGGAATTCGGAAGATCAGTTTGCCAGGCCCGGAGTGCTTTGACTTTCGTTGGTCGGGGTTACTGGCGACCTTCGCGAGCTCAGTGTACTCGACAATGTCGTTGCGGTTGAAATCGCATTTCTCGAACGCGGTTACCGAGTTCGCCAGTTCTCCAGCGGAAATCGTTCCGTCGCGATCAGCGTCAAGCACATTGAAGACCGGTCGTTGATTCGCTCGAAATCGCTGAAAATTGTCGTTCAGCATCAGGAGCACCGGACCATCGACCCAGTTCGTCAACAACCAGCGAACTTCGTCCACTGTGGCCGCTTCACCAGTCGCCGCGACAAAACGCCGCACTCGGTCGGCGACTGTAGTTGGAAGCGAATACTCAGGCACGGTCGGAGCGGCGACTGGCTCTTCTTCGGGTTCCGTTTCCTCTGCGACGTCTTCTTCCTCTGCGACGTCTTCTGTTTCTTCGTCTGCGGGATCGTCATTCTCTTCCGAGTCCGCTTCGCCATTGCTCGGTTCTTCGGGATTGCCCTCGTTCGATGCTGAATCTTCCGCCGCATCCTCATTGTTCGGTGCTGAGGCGGCGGCTTCATCGGTCGCATCGGGTTCGGTAGCGTTTTCTGTCTCGTCCGAGACTTGAGTGACGACCGGGGCCGGCTTGGCCGCATCTTCGAGTATCTGCTGAATTCGCTGCTCGCGAGCCATCAGATATGGGAGTCCATCAATCGTAATTGTGGCATCGACCAGAATCGGTTGAGCCGGCAAAGCCAGGATGAGACGAAGCGTTGGATTGTTCAACTCGGCTTCGGATGGAAGCGTCCGGTGGTGATGCCCGAGTTGGTACTGCGGCAACTTTCCGCCTGGGGTCGTTGGCTGCGGACGCGGTCGCTGCATGACGGCCTGATTCTGCATCTCGTCCTGAGCATCATTGCTCTGCGACGAAGGCAAAATCTTCACTGGGACTGACAATGGTGCCCGTTCATCATCAGCCGTCACGCAAAAAGTCGCCAACGCACACGACGCAGCGATGGCGGCTGTGAAAAGAGTTTTCACGCGACCGCTTCGCTCAGCGTTGCGAACTGTTGTCTGAGTCAGGTTCAACCTGTGCCCCCTCAAAGTTGGACCACTTTGGCTATTACTCTTTACGGCCCCGTATTTCTTTCGGCTGCTTGACATTACGCCAGGACTGATTCGATGGCTTTGCCCTCGGCCAACGGAATCGGACGTCCATTCGGCGCCGTGTTTGATTTGCCCTTGAGCCCCAACGAGTGACACAGGGTCGAGAGCAAATCTTCTTCATCGACCATGCCGTCGACAACTTCTATGCCGTCTTCGCTGGTTTTTCCATAGGCTTGCCCGCCCGCGATGCCTCCGCCGGCCAGCACGGCCGACCATGCTCCAGGGAAGTGGTCGCGACCAGCGTTCGGGTTGATCTGCGGAGTTCGGCCGAATTCGCCCATCCAGATGATGGTCGTTGATTCGAGTAACCCTCGATCTTTGAGGTCCTTCATCAGTGTTGCCCATCCGGCGTCGAGATCTGTCGACAGCCGCTGCACCGCATTGAAGTTATCCGAGTGTGTGTCCCAACCTGGTCCGCCGCTGCTTGTACCAAGCGAAACTTCGACGAAGGCGACTCCACGTTCGATCAATCGGCGAGCCATCAGGCAGCCCTGACCGAAGACCGTTCGACCGTAGTCTTCGCGGAGTTTCTCGGGCTCCTTCGACAGGTCAAACGCTTCGGCGTCTTCGCTGTTCATTAGCTGAACGGCTCCCTCGTAGACGGTGTTGTGCGTCTTCGCTGCCCCAGTTCGAGTCTTCAGGAAGTCGTCCTGCAGGCTCTTCCAGATGCCCAGGCGTTTCTTCATGCGGGCTTCGTCGATCCCCGCAGCCCGATCGAGCGACTGAACTCTTAAGTTTGGAAAGCCTTGAGCACCGTTCGCCATCTGTCCCGGAATATCTGACGCCCCAACGATGAGCGGCCCAAATCGAGGCCCCAGGAATCCGGCTCCGAAGGCATCCTGATTGAAGGCTCGAAATGGTCCGACACTAACGTAACCCGGCAAAGCCAATTCCTGATTGCCAAGCTGATTGGCGAGCGACGCACCGATGCTTGGATACTGCATCGGCCCCAGCGGCACTTTGCCAGTCCGCATGAGATACGTGCCGCGACCATGATCGCCCTCTCCAGTGCTTAGCCCCCGCAGCACCGCCAGTTCGTCTGACATCGCGGCGAGTTTCGGCAGATGTTCGCTGAATCGCAGACCCGGCGATGCCGTCTGAATTTCTTTGAACTCGCCGCCGTTTTCATGATTCGGCTTCAGATCCCACGTGTCCGTCTGAGTTGGACCTCCGCTCATCCAGAGCAGGATGCAATGTCGCTGACGTTTGGGATCACTCACAAGCTGGTCGGCAAACGCCGGGAACCAACCACTGACACTGGCTCCACCGATTCCGGCTGCGAGTGTCGACATCATTCGTCGTCGAGAGAGTTTGCTGGTCATGATTATCAGTTTCCCATTGGCCGACAGCCAGAAGGTTAGTCACTTTGTGTGCGGTGGGCGGTGTCCACTCTACTCGTCAACTGAATGCCGCTGCTCGATCGCGCCGGCGACTCCGCCAACAGTTCCGACGCAGATAAAGAGCAACGTTCCGCAAACGGTCAGAAGCAGAGTTGTGAAGGCTTCGACGTCTGATAGTTGCAAAGTAGAACGCTCGTTCAACGCGATTATTAGAAACGCAACACCGCATAAGTAGCAGAAGAATTGAGCGATTCGATAAGCAAGCATCAACCTGGTCCTCGTAAGTCGTCTCGGTGCAGTCATCAAGTAGGGATCAGTGATTCAGAGTGAATTCAGCACTGTTGAGCAATGCCCACAGAATGTCAGCAAGACCCTCCTGAAGCTCGTTGCCTTTGGTGTCTTCGTCGATGTAGCCGTCAAGCAGCTTCCACTCTGAAGGACGAGGCTTGCGTGACAGAGTCGCCAGATACAGCACTTCGATTCGTTCTTTGTTCGTGAAGAAGGGAGCTTCCAGTGACGTCAGCAGTCCACTGGTCGACAAGCCGGTGGCTCCAGAAATCAGGCCACCATTCATCAAGGTGAGAGCCTGCGGGATGCCGCCCTGGTATTCAGTATTTCGCCCGACTGGCGTGCGGAACTGTTGAACGAATGCCGCCCGAGAAGTGTTTCCGATGCGGGCCACGTTGATAGCCATCGCTTCGCCGGTCGGTGCAGAGTCGAGCAGTGTCGCCACGGAAATGCAGTCATAAACCTGCTCGGCGGTCAGAGTTTTGATATTCATCTGGGCGAACAGTTCGGGACGGTTGTCGTCGACAGAAACTGCTCCACTTGACAGTCGGTAAGCTTTCGAAAGAACGATCGATCGGAACAGTTCTCGAAGGCTGAAGTCTGTGCCAACGAAATGGCCTGCCAGCAGATCGAGTAACTCAGGAGATGCTGGCTGATGTTCGATTCCAAAGTTGTCAATCGGTTCGACAATTCCTTTACCAAACAACTGGCCCCAGACTCTGTTGGCAGTGGCTCGGGCGAAGAATGGGTTGCGAGCTGCCGTCAACCAGTCAGCCAACTGCTGTCGTCGAGCGGGAGCACCGTCGCCCTCCAGAACTTCGGAACCGTCCAGGAACTTTGGAGCGATGACCTTTTCGGTCTCAGGCAGCATGACTTCGCCGCGATCGACATCGCTGACTCGCATGACAGTCGACACGTTTTCCAACGTACCGTTCGGACGAGAGATGCGAGCGAAGAAGGCAGCGAAGCCCCAGAACTCGTCCTGAGCCCACGGCTCGAACGGATGATCGTGGCACTGTGCACATTCCAGTCGCATGCCCAGGAAAACGCGGGCGGTACGAGATGCAAGCTGGTCGGGATCAAGTTTGGCGGCCGAGTAGAACAGCAGCGGCCCAGACCGAACTAACCGACCTTCAGCCAGCAATAGATTTCGGACGACTTCATCGTACGAATCGTCACTGGAGAAGCGTTCGGCCAGCCACTGATCGAAAGCTTCGACGCCGCCGAATGCTGTCAGGTCGACGCCTTCTGGAATCAGGAACCTTCTCCAGACTGTGGCGAGGTGCGAAGCGTGGTCAGGACTTTTCAACAGCCGATCGACGAGAGCCTCAAACCGGTTGGTCGATTCGTCGTTTTCAAACGCTCGCACTTCGCTGACGCTGGGAGTTCGTCCGGCGAGGTCGAGGTAGACTCGACGCAGAAGTTCGTTGTTCTCAGCCGGCATCGTCGGATCGATGTCGTTTTCGGCCCACAACTCTCTGAGCAATTCATCGATCTGCCGAACGACCTCGTTAGCAGCCGATTCGACAGGCTTTACAGATTTCCAATCAGAGGGTGCGTCTGCAAAAGACTGAACGGCAGGAATTTCGACGACCGGCTGAGGCTTCAGTGGACCGTCTGGCGGCGGGTTATCATTGCGGCCAGCCTTTGCAATTGCATTTTCCAGGGTCAGGAGTGGTGTCTTTGTCAGGCGTTGGAATGATCGCGATTCGATTGAGCGGGTTGCCTTCCTGATCGACATCGACGATCAACATGTCAGCAGGGAAATCCTGCTCACGCAAAGCGGCGACAGTAGCAAGCGGATAAGTCAACGTGAGCAGATCAGCTTGAACGTCGTCGCTGAGAAATTCGTACTTCGACGGCAACTGCGATTCCGGGTCAAGGGTGATGCCCAGGTTAATTGTTCTGGCCGCCGACGTTTCGAATGCAACGTTCAGAGCAACCTGATCGACACCTCCAACGGTAATCGAATCCCAGCTTTCCTCGACAAGTCGAGCACCTTCCAGCTTAGCTGCATCGTCGTCGGTAAATGTGTTACCGAGCAGAAAACCAAGCATCAGTTCATCGCGATCAGCTACTGAGACTTTTGTGATCAGGTTGCGACGGCGAACTTCAGAAGCTCCTTCGAATCGTTCCAGAACAACCTGCTGCCCGACGTCGGTCAGTCGCGTCGAGTTGGATGTTCTTTCGCCGATGACGCCTTCCCGACAAGGCGAGCCATCGTGAGCCGTTTTCGTCTTCGACTTGAATGATGCCTCGTTCGGCGAGTGCCTGCATCATGGATGCCCAGCCGTAGGCCTGGCCATTGCCGTTCAGCATGACTCCCAGAATGACCACCATCGCGATGCACGCGGCCGCCGGGACAGAACGTGCCCAACGGGCGGCACGAGCCATCGACTTCGTCCACTTTCCGGCGACATCCGGAGCAAGACCGGGAGACTCGCCCCATTCTGCTTCCACGCCCGCGATCAATCCGCTTCAGCAGAGATCGAGGAATCGAAGGAGCGTCGAAGGCATCGTTAACCAGCGATTCCAATTCGGGATCGTCGGTTGCGATTGATGCGTCGTTGTAATTGTTCGGTTCATTCATCGTGACGTCGCCATGTCAAATCCTGGGTTAGCAGGCATCCTGGTTTCTACTTCGACTCGCTCAGGCCGTTGCGTTGGCAGCTTTCTGCTGCGGCTTTGGCTGGCTGTCGCTGTCATGTTCTGGTCCGCCGACTTCGTGTCTGTTTGGCGGTGATTCTTCCTTGTCGATTCTCAACACGCGGTCGCGAAAGTCTCTGCGAGCCCGAAAAAGGATTGACTCCGCCGCCTTCTCCGACACATCCATGCGATCAGCAATCGACCTGACGCTCAACTTGTCGATGTACTTCCACTCCAGAGCCAGCCGCTGCTGCTCCGGCAAACCATCCATGACCTTCCGAATTTCCGCTCGCCGCTCTTCCTGCTCCTGGTTTCCCGAAGGCTCGTCGAAGTCGGCGACTGCCGTTGTCTGCTTGGCCTGATCGATCAGATGCTGCACTCGAGCCGCCGCTCTGAAATGATCGTTGACTTTATTACTAGCGACTGACCTCAGCCAGCCGCCGGGATTGCTGATGTCTGCTTCCGGGTCAGACGCTGCTCGAATCAGCGCCAGCACGGTTTCGCTGACGATGTCTTCGGCGAGATGCGGGTCTCTGCCGACTCGTGCGTACACAAACCGCCACACGGAGGGCAGATAGCATTCGGTCAAATGCTGCACTGCCGCCGGCTTCTGCTCGCGCAGTCCCTGGACGAGGAGTGAATCGTTCAAAATAGCCCCCAATTTGGGAAAACAGCCTCAGAGAGATTTGTCAGCGGATGAACCGCTTTTGAGGTTCTTTTCGACTTGCAACGGGTTAGTCGCGACTGGCCGCAACTTCACGCATCGATGCCTGCTGATTTTTAGAATGTATCCGCAAAAATATATCGCAACACCCGGCAAACAGGGGAGTTGCGTCATTTTGAGATGATTGCTGGCCGTGAGGGATCAGGTTGAGGGTGAGCGATTTCGTCGATTCCATTGCTGCCGTGCTCGTTCAGGCCAGGTCCAATTCGTGCGTGAAATCGACTTGAAGAGCGACTGAAACGGCAGCGCTATATATAGTCAACACGAGACACATCCTGCGAACGCTGCGGACGAGGGAGTCAGTGTGGTCATGTCTGGACCGAAAACACCAGCAACGCTTGCCTGCGCTGTCGTTTCCAGCCGAGCTGCCGGCACTGCCAAACGGGGGTGTGCCTCGTTGCCGTGTTGCTGGCTTTGATCCCTGGCCGAATTGTTTGTGCCCGCGACGCCGATTCGCCCAGCGGTCAGAAGTCAGACGCTTCGTCACCGGACAGCCGCGTCAAATCGACGATCTTTCAGGACGAAGCCTTTCAGGATAACACACAGGCGGTCCATTATTCGGCAGCAGCCCTGCCGATCGCTGACCGGTTTGAGTTTCTCGCCAAATGGGTTCTACCGAGCGATCAACATTCGACGTTTCGCGTGACTGCCGAATTCGGCACGACCGGTGCGCCACCCGGTGCGAAACAATCGATGAATGTTCATTTTCAACTGACGCCGGGCGTTGCCGTGTTGTCGCCGGCCGTCGATCTGGTCGAAGCTGCTCGATCGTTCGGCAAGCTGGACAAGTTGCGTCAGCGGATTCTTGCGTCCGACGTTTCAGTAGACGGAGCTCAACAGAACTATGCCAGGGCGACGCTGCTGTTTCTCGTCGACGTGGCACGAGAAGATTTCGACGCAGCGACTCTGGCATTTGACGAGGTGATTGCCGGGGTCGGCAGACCTTGACGGTAAGTCCGAAGAATTTCGCTGGCCGGCGCTGCTGATGTTGCGCTCCGCTATTGCGAGTTCGGACAGCGGCATCCGCCGTCACGTCACCGAGTTTTTCTTCAGCATCTTTCAGGACTTGAGAGATTACACGTCTGACTTTCGACGCGACGTGCTGAGACGATCACCTGCGAACGATGTTTTCGCTTAACCAGTTTATGGGGGGAGGCGAATCGGAAGGTGCTCCACAATTCAGTCTAAGCGAGCAGTGGATTCCGTTTGGCTATAGCGATTCCGAAACGCGCGGAAATGGCCGCCCGGTGGCGCAATGGCATTCTGAGAACGGCAGAGTTCAAAAGATCGCTGGTCACGAATTTGACTATCTGTCATTCAGCAGTCCGTTGCGAGGAAACTTTGAGGTCGAGTGTGATTTCACAACTCCGCAGGGCAGGAAGTTTTCGTTCATGGTTGCAGGGACGCGTTTTCATACGAGTCCGAATCGTGATGCTCTGATAGTTGGTAACTTTCGCAAGTACGCGGCGCAGGAAAAACTTGAGAAAGCGCTGACAAAGTTCGAACAGACTGCTCGATTTCGAGCGGTCGTCAGAGACGGCACGCTGACTCACTACATGAACGGCGAACCGGTGCTGAGCCGACAGTTGCCCAAAGAGCACAATCCGTGGGTTGCGATTCGATCATGGAGGAGGTCGTTGGGAACAGTCAGCGATTTCCGCATCACTGGCGACCCGGTTATTCCAGACGAGATCAACCTGACCGGCGATCCGGAACTCAGCGGTTGGACACCATACTTCGAAGCGGGATTCGGTGCTGGACAAGGAAACTGGCAGCCGACTGATGATGGGGAAGGCGGAACCGCAATTCTCGGGATTACCCGTCCCGAGTATGAAGGCTCAGCCGTTCAGAAATTGCTGCGATACTGCCGCCCTGTCGCCGAAGATGGCACGATCGAGTACGAGTTTTTCTACAGGAAAGGTGAAGCCTGCGTTCACCCGGCTCTCGATCGAATGGCGTTTCTGCTGGAACCGGACGGGGGTGAAGATTCATTGGATCACGGATCGCCGTTACGAACGATTCGCCAGAGATCCGGCCCAACGTTTCGGAAGAACCAGAGAAACCGCGTTGGGCCCGCGGAGCTGACCCTTTAGAAGATGGCGATTGGAACCGCGTGAAGCTCGACGTGGCGGGGAGACACGGTTCGACTCTCTTTAAATGGGCAGGCGATTTACCGTCGAGAACTGGAAGCTTCGAATCAGCGAACGTTCGGTTTGTTTCACTACGCAGACCGGACCGAAGCGAAAATCCGTAACGTTGTCTGGCGCGGCGGACTGGCCGAAACAAATGCCAGGCATCGAGAATCAGGATCTGGTCGATACGTCGCTCGACTTCCTCGATGAAAGCCGGTCGAAACTCGCGGCGCATTACCATCATGATTTCCGAGATGGCACGCTTCCTGACCAGTTTGATATAGGCGGCCTCGCGTCAGGTCTTGAGGCGTTGGACGTCGGCACTCGTCAGTTTCTGGATGTTCACGACGGTGCGAAGCAACTGAAATCCGGTCTGAGAATCAGCGGTGACTTCGACATCACGGCAACGTTCGAGGACCTCGAACTTCGGATGGATACGCCTCGCTGGGAGTTGCGAGCCGGCCTGGTCATGCACTTCAACAGCGACATGACGGATGTCTGCGGCGTTTACCGAAGCCTTGCGAGAAACGAACACAATCGTCGAGTGTCGTTTGTGCATAGTTCACGGCCGCCGGGTAAGCCTTACACCGTTCGTGGCGGCTTCAAGGTTGAGGAGTCGAAGTCGGGCCGTCTTCGGATCGCTCGCCGCGGGTCAACAATCTATGCCCTGTCATCCTCGGACGACTCGCCAAACTACAAGTTGGTCGGTCAGCGTGAAATTACCGACCAGCCACTTGCCATTCAGGGATTACGAATGACTCTGATGAGTTCCGCCGAGTCGTTTGTCGGCGTGACATGGAAAGAGCTCGACGTGCGAGCTGAAGAGCTCTCCGGGCTGCTGCTGTCCGATCCACAACCAATCGTCGAATCCATGAACAAGCGACGAGAGTCCATGTCGGCACGCAGCATCGATTTCGTCGACCTCGATTCAATCGCGGACAACTTTGCGATCACGACAGCCGGCACGCCTCTCTTCAAACCAGAACCTGACGGGCATCGAGTTACCAACGTTGCTGGAAACTCGACTGAATCTACCGTGCTGGTGAGCAAAGTTCCGCTCGGTCGAGGTTCAGACGTCGAATGGAAGTTTGATATCAAGGAACTCGGCCACCCTGATATTCCGGCAACGAAAAGCGAAATCGCATTGAAGGTCTTTTTCGAATCCACAATGCGAAGCAACTTGAGTCCTCACGAAGCGACATTCATCCTACGGCGAACGAGGAATGGAAGTCTCGTTCTTGTGACACGGATCGTGTTTCGAAACGCCCGAAACAGAGCACAGTTTCGACCGCTTCTCACGGTAAGAGTCAACTCGCCCGACGCCTTCCGAACCGTCGTCCATGATGGCACGCTGTACTTCCTGTATTCCGAAGCCGGCTCGGACGACTACCAAATAGCAACGACGGCTCCGATTTCTGGAGACTTGCCAGCGACAGGTGTCGAACTCAAATTCGTGGCCAACGGCAACGAACACAGGTCCGATCTCGTCCTGAAAAAACTGATCGTCCACGAGCCCGAAGATCCTCGTGCGGCATTAAACGACTGAGTTGTTCTTCCAGATATGAATCGTACTCGAAACATAGTGACCTCAGTGATGGCCGACTTCGGTCTAGAGACCATCACTCTCGCTGGGAGAGAGTCGGCCTCACAGAGCCGGAGAGGGTTTCCGTGGCTTCTTGCGAAAGTCTTGTACTTCGCAGTTGTCTGCTTCGTGATGAGCAACACCCATCTACCTGCCGGCGATCGGCTTGTATTAAGCGAAATTTTTGCGGAGCAGCACGTCGAGGGTGTAGCCCTGGACGTTCATCGGCAGGCGATGGAATTGTCTCTCGAAGAACGATACGACTTTCTTAGCGACTGGGTTTTACCAGGTGCTCATCATGACTCGTTGCGAATTAACGTTGGGTTTACGCAGACGAGCCCCGGCCCAATCTCAGCGGACTATTCGGTCATCGATTCAGAAGAGAACGAGACACGCACACGTCGGCCGTCTGGTGGTGAGCTTGTCTCGCCCGCCTGGGACCTTGTGAATGCTGCGAAGCTGACTCGGCGGTTGAGCGAGCTGAGAGACCGGGTTGCGAATTGGAAATCGACGTCGCAACGAGATGACGCACTTACCAAAGCGGCGATGCTCGCACTCATTGATATTGCCGCTGCCGACGAAGCTTCCGTCGTCCGCAGTGCTGAACAGTTTTTGAAAGCGGCGATGACGAATCCTGCAACGGCGGGGCCGACCGCGGCTGAGCTTCTTGTGTTCACACATGGAGTGAGTTTTGACGCCGTGCGGGAAGCGGTTGCTGCCGGTTCCGAGCGTTATATCCGGTGGATGAATGCTGATTTTTATCGGTCGCCCGTCCGACGACACTTCAAATCGGTACGAAGTAAGTTGCGTACATTTCAACTGGTCACGCTTCAAGAACCGACCATTCCATTGGACGTGCGACCTGTCAAACAATGGTCAGTTGTAAGTCGAAGTCGAGCAAAGTCCCGTGGGATGGGTTGTCCCGTTTCGGAATGGGACTATCAGCCGGGGTTCGTTGAGAACGTGGCCAGTCACGACGAGGACTATCTGTACTTTCGCGTGCCTCTGAAGGGCAACTTCGAAGTTGAATGCGACGTGACGGGATTCGGCTGGCAGGACAGTCAATTGATGTTCGGCGGTTTGTGGGTCGCTCCTGTTTATACCCATGCCGGGTACGACGTGGGGAACTTTCACATGGCTCGACCGCGTGTCCAGTTTTCTCCGCCGATGACCAAAACGAAAGAGTGGATCCACTATCGAACGGTCGTCCGAGACCGCGTCATCTCGACATATTTCAACGGTCGGTTGATGCGTCAGGGAATGGTGACTCGCGAGCACGATCCCTGGCTGGCGATTCGTAGTTCACCGCGTCATGACGGAGCCGTTCGCGATCTGCGGATCACGGGGCAGCCGGTCGTCCCGGAAGAAATTCGCCTCTCCGTCGATCCAAACTTCAACGGGTGGGTTTCGTATTTCGACTACCGCGTTGGGGGATCAAACGGCCAATGGCGACAGATTGGGCGGACCACCGCCGGCGGTGAGATTGTTGGGGCTCGCGCGGGCAGGCCGAGCGGGTTCGTTACTAGTCTGTTAAACGCTTTCGGCAACGCCGCGCAGAATGCTCAGGAAGACGCAAAACTGCCGGCGCACAAAGAACGGCTGCTGCGTTATCACCGGCCGATGCTCGAAGACGGGACGATCGACTACGAGTTCTATTACTCGCCTGGAAGCATTCTGACTCATCCCACGCTGGATCGGCTGGCATTTCTGTTGAGGCCCGACGGCGTGAGAGTCCATTGGGTCACTGACGGCGAGCACGACCGATCGGGTCTCAGTCCGACCAACGTTTCTGACGAACCGGGAAATCGTCGAGGCCCGGAACAGTTGCTGCTGAAGCCTGGTGACTGGAATCGTTTACAGCTTCGTTTGAGTGGCGACACGGTAACGTTGTCGTTGAACGATCAACTGGTTTATGAGCGTGAGTTGGAACCAACGAACCAGCGAACGTTCGGGCTGTTTCACTTCGCTGATGAAACGCAAGCTCGAGTCCGAAACATCGTCTGGAGAGGCGACTGGCCTCGAGAAGTGCCACCTCTTGTCGATCAGGAGCTTGCGATTGACGACACCAGCTTTCTGGATAGTGGGTCGGAGAATCTGTCGGCTGTCTTCGAACATGATTTCGCGAAAGACGGCCTTCCTCGTGAGCAGTTTGTGATTCAACGTGGCGACCCGAAAGCTCATGTCCGACATGTGGAAGAGGGCGTTCTGACGACTAGGCTGGGCACTGGTGGGTACCAGAACACAACGATCGCTCCGGCATTGTCGGCTCATGGCGACTTCGACATCATCGTCTCGTACCGAAAGTTTCACTCAACTGCTGTCAAAGGTGGAAATGCCACGGCGCTGCTGCTGACGATTCTCGATAACCCAACGGCTGACGAGCTGATCGTTTCCAGGAAACACATTCACCACGCGAACGGTACTCAGGAACACGCTTCACAATGTTTTACCGTGAGCCGGCCTCCTGATGGCGAACGCCGATACTATTTTGGTGGAGTGGCCATGGAAGAGTCATCCGGCCGCCTGCGTCTATCGCGGCGCGGCAACCAGGCATACTTCCTGACGGCTGAAGGTGACTCGCCGCACTTCCAGCTTCGCGGAAAGCGTGAAGTGGCGACAGACGACATTCGAAATCAGGGATTGCGTTTGCTGACTCAAATCTACCAGAAGGGCGGAGAAGTCGGCGTTGTCTGGGACCACTTTCTCATTCGGGCGGAGTCGCTTAACGGTCGAGCTGTTGAGGAAATTGATTCGCAACTTGTCGCGCTGAATGAGGAGCGTGAAAAGTTGAAATCAAAGTTCAACTTTGACTTGTCGAAGCAAGCGCCGCCCGATGCACTATTTCACCGATGGACTGACACACGTCCGTGGAAGAAAGAAGACGGCGGACTGTTGATCGTCGCTCCGGGCAAAGAAACCTGGACATCTGCCGGTGGATCATTGCGGAAGACGGTAACTGGAGACTTCGACATCTCTGTGACGTTTAACGCCAAGAAGCTCGACCGACCAATGGCGGAAAAGCGTTGCTCGGTTTATTTGCAGCTCGAACTCGCAGACGAAGGCAGGACTCAAACCAGCGCAATCTTCACAAACAACGATACTGGCGACACTGAGTTGATCGCGCAGGTGCGCGAGCCTCTTGGCAAGGGGAAGTACAATTATCGTCCGCTTGGATCGATGAATTCCGGCAACGTGACGGCGCTGCGAATCACTCGTCGTGGTGAGCGGTTGACGTTTCTGGCATCGACCGAAAACTCGCCACACGACCGAATAATCGGTTACTTGGATCGTCCTGCGGCTTCAATTCCGGAGTCCTGCATTCGATTCATGGTTCACACGGGTGACCCGAAACTCGAATCACACGTTGTCTGGAAATCGATCGACGTTCGCGCGGACGGAATCTCGAAAACGGTGCCGGCAGTTCCCGAGCCGGTCCGCCGCGGATTACTTGACTCGGCGATCGACTTTTTTAGCGGTAAGTAAACGATTCATTCTTCTTGATGCGGATAGCGTTTTGACATTTTTCGGGACCCAACTGATGATGAATCATCGGATGCAGAATGCGAAATCGATTGTGGTGACCACTTTGGTCATCGCCGTCTTTGCGTCGATGCATTCGGTGACGCAAGGGCAAACTTCGTCCGACTCTTCTGTCAGAGTGTCGGTGTTCGGGGACGAGTTCCTCACCGAAAATGCAATGACCGTCCGGCAGACGGCAGCACAGTTGGATGCCTCCGATAGATATCGATTCCTATCGGATTTCACGCTGCCGAGAAGTGTAGGCAATGCGGTGCGAATGCCAGTTGTATTTACGCCTCTGAATCATCCCATGTCGCCGCTTGATCCGAGCACTGATGCGAAACGAAGAGTTCAGACCGGCGGACAGCTAACGTCGCCCTTCCTCGACCTTGTTGAAGTCGCGATGGAACTCGACCGGTTTGGCGAGCTTGGTGATCGAATCGAGAAAGTTCCGGCCGAAAAGTCGTCCGGACAGATTGCGAGATTCGCCGCCCTGGCGGTCGTTGATTGTGCATCCGGTGAGGTGGACAAAGCCGTACAGCACCTCGCCGGGATCTTCGAAATTGTTTCTGCGAATCGTGAACTGCGAGATGAATCGGAAGGCCCTCTGTTGCTGGCGATTCAGGCCGGGAGTCAACACGCAGCGACTCGGGCTGCTGCGAGGGATCTGGCATACAGCCTGCACGAAGCCCATCTTGACCTCGTCAAACCCAACGACTGGCGGCCGTACCATCGACATCTGGTGGCACTGACAAGTTCAATGGCAAACGCTTCCGATCACGAGGCAAATGATCCAACTGCTGGCGTGCCGACGGCTCAGTTTTCTGAGTGGCAAATCGGATCGCTGTTCAATGCCAGGTCGAGAGGCACTGGATGCCCTCCCAATGTCTGGAGCCGTCAAGCGACGAGTGTTCGGAAAGATTCCGGTCACGACATCGACCTGCTGTATTTTCAAAGTCCGTTACGCGGAGACTTTGGAGTTGAATGTGACGCGTCGGTCCTCAGTTGGCGAAGTATTCATCCGACCTATGGAGGTCACTGGGCCGGCGTCGAGCCTCAGCGAACGCACCGCAGAATCGGAATACTTGCCGAACTGGACAGCGAGTTGTTTCCGCTGGAAGCAAAGCTTTCAAAGTTTCGTCATGAAATTCACTATCGAATTTCTGTCCGAGACCAGCAGATGGAAGTCTTTGGCAACGGTAGGAGATTAAACTCAGTAACGCTGCCGGATGATCATGATTCCTGGCTGGCGCTGCGGCGATCTGCGAAGCACTCGGCGAAAATCTGGAACGTCCGAATCACCGGTCAGCCTGAGATTCCAGACGAGTTACGACTAAGCGAGTCTCCGAACCTCGAAGGATGGATTCCGTATTTCGGAGAATCGACGGCCGATGTGAACGGCAGAGATTCTCATTGGCGACGGGCCGGGAACGGCTCAACTGGCCAACTGATTACAGGACGAAGAGACGCAAAGTTGCCGCCGGGATCAGACGATGAACGGTTGCTTTCCTACCATCGCCCGATGCTCGAAGACGGCACGATCGAATACCGATTCTTTTACAAGGCGGGGCAGTCGACGGTACATCCGGCGATTGGTCGAGCAGCATTTCTACTCAATCCATACGGGGTGCAACTTCATTGGGTGACCGATGGCAAATTCGCACGTTCCGAATTGTCACCAGGCAACTCGATTGTCGAATTGGAAAACCGCCGCGGACCAGCAGAGTTGCCTCTGAAAGAAGACCTCTGGAATTCTGTTCGCCTGACTTTGATCGGCGACACCGTCAGCTTGTTCCTTAATGACGAGCACGTTTACGAACGGCGTCTGGAAGTCAGCAATCAGCGTAACTTCGGACTGTTTCACTACTCAGACCGTTCCCAGTCTGTTGTTAAAGACGTTGTTTGGCGCGGCGACTGGCCGAAGCAACTGCCGTCAGTCTATGAGCAGGAGCTGTCCGGGGATGACACGCAGGAACTCGATCAGTCTGCAGAGAATCTGGCGGCACTATTTCAGCATTCGTTTACGACAGAGCGGTTCCCGTTAGGAAGATTCACGGTCAGTGCCGGTCAAATGTCGGATACTCGGTCGGAGGCGGACGGGCTTTATGTCGAACGGCACGGTTCGGGCAGATATCAGCGGACCGTTCTGGCGGCTCAACTGATCGTTGGGGGAGACTTTGATATTTCCGCTTCGTTCGATTCGCTAGTGACCAGACCCAACGAGGGTGGACACAGCAGCGTTTCTCTTTCACTGAAGCTTGCCGATAATGCCCGCACTGAGACCAACTACCGGCGACGTCATAACCGGTATGTTGGACGTGAGGATCAGTACCTTGCTTATGCCGACGTTGCCTCTTATCCCGACGGTGAACCTCGCCGCACCAATATTGGCTATAAGCCTGCCGAGAGCACTTCAGGAACTCTGCGACTCGTTCGGCGAGGCAATCAGATTTACACGTTGTTTGCTGAAGATGGCTCGACGAACTTTCGCATCACGGGACAGTCCGAGTTCCCGACAGACGACGTTCTGATGGGAGGCATCCAGCTATCCGCTCTGACGTTCCAGGAGAGCTTTGTCAGTGCCCGTTGGAAAAAACTGGTTGTTCGAGCTGATCGAATTACCGGCCCGGCCACAGAGAGCTCATCTCCCGTTTCAGTACTTGCCGACGTCAATAAGAAGCGAGACGGCTTGCGCGTCGTTGGTGATTTTGACTTCACAAAGCGAGCACCAACGAACCTTGAGTTTTATCGCTGGGGAAACGTCCTGCCGTGGTCTTCGAAGCTTGGCGGCCAAATGATGACTCATCAAGGACGACCAACCTGGGCAGCCTCAGGCATTACTCCTCGCAAAGAAATCGACGGCGACTTCGACATAACGGCCGTCTTCGAACTGAAAAAGATCGTCAATCCGTCAGTTGGTGATCGGTCAACTGTCTATCTCAAGACTCTCTTCGGACGAAGCGGAAATACTCATGCCAGCCTGATGTTCGATATCAATGCGAAGGGCGAACGTCAGGTCTTCGCCCGCCTGGGCACTCGCAGACCAGACGGCGGGCATAACTATAGGATTGTCGGTACAGTCGCCGCTTCAGAGATCGCAATTTTGAGAATCGCACGCTACGGAACCACGATGTACTTTTTCACTCAGAAAGACGCGGGCAGCCCCGAACAACTCGTCTCCGTTGCTGAAGTGTCAGATGAAACTGTCGCCAGTCGAGCTGCCAACTTTATGGTCCATTCTGGCGGTGAAGGGCGTGAGACGAGCGTCCTGCTGAAGTCACTCAAAATCCAAGCGAACAAGTTTACATCAACGAACAATCTCATCCGCCTCGGCTCAAACCCTCCTCGCAACGCTCCGCCAGCATCCAGAGGATTCTTCGACAAAGTGATCGACTTTTTTAAATAGTCGGGCGTACGTTTCCGTCCCGTCGTATCAATGAATTCACGCTGAATGAACTTGTCACCTCAACAGAAGTCAGGCAGATTGTTGCTCGTCATCGTTCTGGCGATGGCGACATGGCACCGTGTGTCTTCATCTGATGCTGCTGACGGTTCTGACGACATCGCGGCGAACGTCATCTTTGAAGATGACTTCATCGTTGAAAATCTCGCGACTGTTTGCCGCCGAGCGAAGCTGCTTGAACCGAATTCGCAATTCGAAGTTCTTCGAAGCTGGGTCCTGCCATCAGCCACTCACAAGAGTTTTCGTTTGAACGCGATGTTCACCGAGGCCAATCGTCCTCGACGAGAGTTGCTTGAGGGTACGAATGAGCGTCCAGATTCGGACGCGACTGTGCCGGATTTTCGAGTGCCAACGTCGAAGTTGATTTGTCCTGCACTTGACCTTGTCGAAGTGGCTGGACGGCTTGGGGAACTCGCTGAGCTTCGTGATCAGGTCGCGACCGTCTCATACTCACCTGGTATCAGAAATGATCAATCGGCTGCTGCTCTTCTGTTTTTGATTGAGCTGGAACGTGGTGACAAAGAGGCCGCTCAAGAGGCGGCTGAACGACTGATGGAGCTCACCGAAGACTTTCAGGAGTTCGACGAATCGAATTCCTGGCCATTGATCGTGGCTGCATGGGCAAGCTTAAAAAATAACGACAGAGCGTCCAGGATTGCTGACTTGTTGACATCGCTCCACACGAGTCAGTTAAACCTTGCTTCGCCGAGGAGAGGCTCGGCGTGGGTAGAGCAAGTGGCAGCGCTGCATGTTTTTTTGCAGACAACACGGAGTCCAACGCTGGCGAACTGGATTTCAGCGGACATTGCCACCGCAGTCAGTTCTGCACAGGGATGGCCTGGCATTTTTGCGAGGCAACATCAGCAGGGGCTGCAGTTTGTGGCATCGCACAAGCAAAGTCTTCTTTTTTATCGACTGCCACTGCGCGGAGATTTCGATTTCTCCTGTGAGATTCCTGCTCAGACCATCGGCGACGTCAGCATTATGTATGCGGGCCTGTATGCAACACCGGTCGGCGATCCATTACAGAATCGAACTGGCAATATTCGAGAAAGCCACCTCGATCTATTTGATCCTCCGATTACGCCACCTGGCGAGTGGGTCTGGTGTCGGATTCGCGTTCGCGACAATGAATGCACGACCTCTTTTAATGGGCGAATTCTTCAACAGCGAGTTCTACCAGCAAACCACGCCCCTTGGCTTGCTATTCGTACAACGTCGAGTCGTACGCAGCCGATCGTTCGTAATATTCGAATCGACGGTGATCCTGACATTCCACACGAAGTCGATTTGTGCGACGGGCGGGATCTCAACGCGTGGTGGCCTTACTTCGGGGACGACCTTGGCACTAACGGAACCTGGAGACCGCTGACTGACGACGATGGCCAGGGACTGAGTGCCCTGAATCAACCTGCATACTCTGCAGCCTTTAAAGAGAGCCTTCTTCAATACAGCCGACCGCTCACTGCAGGGGATTCGGTGGAGTACGACTTCTACTGTGACGCCGAATCTGCACAGATTTACCCGGCATTTGGCCGTATTGCGATTCTACTTCGGCCAGACGGAGTCTCGCTGCACGCAGTCACGAACGGAAAGCAGGACCAGGCCGAATCCGATCCGGCTTCAGTTCTGACGAGCCATCATCACGGTCGTGACGTTGCCCTTCCGTCGTTCAGGCGTGGGCAATGGAATCAATGCCGACTATCGCTGGGCCATGACGCGATTGAGGTCTTCGTTAACGATGAGATGGTTTGCTCATGTCCCTGGCGATCTACGACTCCCGGACATTTCGGATTCTTTCGATACGCAGATGCAGCGGATGTGAAAATTCGTAATGTCATCTGGCGGAATCGGCAACTGCCAGAACGAATCCAGGAGATTGAACATCAGGTGGTCAGTCACGCACCTCACCCGCTTGATAAGAGGCTCGCCGATCTGGAAGTTTTCGATTACGACTTTTCGACCAGCCGCATGTTGCGTGAATCTTTCACATTGCCTTCAGGGGATGCGACAACGCTTACGTTAGCGGCCGGTGGAGTGAAGCATTCGCAGTCGTCGACGGGGACGTGGACAGATTCCAGCCTTGAGCCGGTTTTTGACTTGCACGGTGACTTTGATGTTACGGTCACGTTTGACAACCTGCAGATTTCTGAGCCCGAGTATGGCGGATGCGGAGTGATTATCCGCACTGACGATGGGCATGTCGTTTTGCTGAGCCGGCGAAGACGTCAAGGAAATCTCCATCGAGTGTATCTGACCTGGCGAGTTCCTGCTGGTGACGGCGAATTTCGATTTAACAAAGATGTGCTGATTACCGAAGCGCCTGCGGGCCGACTCCGCGTGGCTCGACGTGGTGACACGTATTCCTTCCTGGTTGCCGAAAACGATTCGCCCGTTTATCGAGACGTTGTGGAGCAAACCGTCAAAGGTGGCGGGAAGCAGGTTGTTCGGATCGAGCTACGGATGATCGCGAGCCTTCGGTCCACGGCAAGTGTAGTCTGGAAGCATGTTCGAATCGCTTCTGAGAAATTGAGCCGGTTCCGTTACCATGCAACCAGAGGTGCGATTTCAGATAGTCAATGGGCCATAATTGCCAAAGCAACTGGCCTGACGGAACTGATTCTCGATAGCACGACCGTTACAGATGATGATCTCGCAAGGCTGAAAGAACACCACAACATACGGCTGCTTTATCTGAAAGCAACAGGCATCACGTCATCGGGGCTGCAAGAACTATCGCACATGAAAGGTCTTGAGCACCTTCATCTGACGCAGAGCCGGATTGATGATGAAGCCGCGACGACTCTTGGTCGTCTTACGAAACTCAAAACGCTGGGGCTGTCGCATACAATGGTGACAGATGTAACGATCAGCAAATTATCAACACTTCCGAAACTAAGAGTTCTGGGGTTGAAGAATACCGGAGTGACAGATGCAGCAATCGATAGTTTTTCGAAGATGACGGCGTTGAGAACTGTGAATCTTCAGGGCACCCAGCTGTCAAATGCAGGATTCGATCGTTTCCTGCAGACGCTGCCTGAATGCAAAGTGACTCGCTAATAATTTCGCACAGATGCCGTAGCGTGAAGTAACACAACTGGAGAAACCAAGATGAGAAGCAAAGATTTTGTGGACCAATCGTGGCGATATATTCTGGCTGCACTGCTTGCCTGTTACTGTTCGGTTTCCAACAGCCAGGAAGCAACAGAAACGCCCCTCTCAATCAGTCAGACTAGCGGAGCAGCGGCGCTGGAGAGCCTTCGAAATGACGATGTTGAAAAGGCGTTAGAGTCTTTGGGAGCGGCGGCGGACGTAATCAGAAACCTGCATCCGACGGAGGATGAAGGTCTCGCTGCTGCGGCCGGTGGTCTATTCCGAACGTTGAGTCAGCTCGATGAAGGAGAACAGTTTGATCTTCTTTATGAGTGGTCCATGCCGACTGATGATCGAAAAATTGTGCGGCTGTTGACGTCGGTCGTACCTCAGATCGCCCCACCGAAAGCGTTCGCGCGAGCAATTGGTGAACGGCCTCGCGATGAGACATTTGCCGTTTCATCGGTCGGTGACATTCATGGTTTGTTTTGCAGCGGCTGGATGTTGGTGAAAGCTGCCGATGAGATCGGAAGACTGCGCCGTCTGTCGACTGAACTCGAAGAACTGGCTGCCGACAAAGTTCCTAACGCAGACACGTTGCTGTTACTGGCTCAGTTGGCTGATCGACGCAGCGATGAGGCGAAGCTGAAGGCGGCTCTGGAACAGAGAGCCAAGCGGCTTAGCGATTCGGTTGTCGGAGAGGCAGTCGCTGGAGAAGCGACTGCGATCATCGATCCGTCAGACATCGCGGTTGCCGCGGCCGCGACGACGGTCGAGTCACAGCGATCGCTCGGCGAGTCGATGTTCAAGTCTCTGGTCGAGCAGACGCTGAGTCGGTCTGCAGTGCGTCTTCGGTCATTTCTTCGACTGGCTCACGCAACTTCCGTTCAACTGGCACGTGGAGAGTCCGGCGCCGAGGCAATTCGTCAGAACCGACTGAAGTACTGGGTGCCGGCATCTGGAGCAAGTTCCGTGCTCCGATCACGAGGCAGTGTCGATTCGACCTGGCTGGTCCACGAAGACCACATACTGCATCTAGCGGGCGGTCGAAATGATGTGCTGTTCTTTCGGTACCCACTGGCCGGTGAGTTCGAGTTTAAGTGCGAAGGCCAGGAAGGCGGTCGCATCGGCACAGACGCTGGGCTCGTTTATGGCGGCCTGCAGTTTCAAGCTTTGGGCAGCACGAACCAATTGACGGTCTGGGATGCGGATATCGTGCACTCGGTTGTGAAACCCTGCCCGTTCGTACGACACGAAGCTCGGCCGACGTTCAATCGAATGTCGATTCGATCAACTGCTGAGAAAGCAATGCTGACCGCGAATATGCACCCGATGTGGTTCGATCCTTCCGCTAACGTCAGCAACAGCCCGTGGGTCGGATTGCGAAGTTTCGAAGAAAGACGCCCGATATTCCGTAACCTGGCGATTACCGGGAAGCCGGTAATTCCGCGAGAAGTTCGCATGTCTGAAGGCAATGACCTGAGAGGTTGGCAGTCGCACTTCTTCGGTGAAACTCAGCCAGCGTTTGCAGTCGGAAGTACGGCCAGTCCAGCGACGCCGCAAGTTGCCTGGTCGTTGGCTGACGGCGTCATCACGGCACCGAAGAGAGCGGCAGACGGTCCCAAGTCGCAAAGTATCTTGCGGTATCAAAGGCCTCTGCTGGACGGCGAATCAATTTCGTATGAGTTTGAATATTCAAAAGACGGCGACGTACTCGTTCATCCGGCGCTTGGCCAATTGGCATTCCTGATCGAATCCGGCGGTGTCAAAGTTCGCTGGTTGACTGTGGGAGCCAACGAGTGGACGGGCCTGCCGATCGACAATGCTCTTTTGGAGCCGCTCAGCCGTCGAGGCCCACGTCCGTTGCCGCTGAATGAGGGAGATTGGAACAAAGTTACGCTTGCACGAGCCGCTGGAAAAGCAACGCTCACGTTGAACGGCGAGGTGGTTTACCAGCGAACGATCGATTTTGGTGGCGATCACAATTTCGGATTCTATCGCGGTCAGGGCGAGACGACGGCGAAGATTCGAAACGTCGTCATGACCGGCGATTGGCCCGAAACTCTGCCTGCTGACGTGCTGGAAAATCCAACGGTGACCGTGGATCTTGTCGCCAATTGAGACTCTGGAGATCGGCCGCTGGGGGGAAGTGTTACTTCGGCTTTTTGACAGCGTTTCCAAACAGGTAAACGTTGTCGAAGCGGCCGGTGTCGTCGAATGAGCCGATGCCAACCTGCCCCCAGGCAAACGTTTTGTCGGTGGCCGTCATGACTGGCGTCTTCATGTCGTCAAAGTAGATTTCGATTTTTCCAGACTTCACTTCTCGAACGATCCTGGCGTGATGCCATTCGTCGTCCCAATTCGTACCTTCGGTTGTCTTTGTTGAGATCTTTGTTCGCGGCTTCTCATTGACGATGAAAATCTGGTTGGCGTGGTCGTCAGTCTTCTTGCCGAAGTGCACGTAGTAGTGGTGCGACGGATCCTGAAAACCGAAGAACAGACACAGATCCCGGTGGCCGTAGTCTTTCTTCGTTGATTGAAACTTCAGATCCAGCACGAAGTCACCGACGGTCACGTCCTTGATCAGGCATCGATTAAACGGCGAGCGGACCGGGTTCTTAACTTTGCTCTGCTGAAACTGCTCGAACACAAAGTTGTCGCCAAGCTTCGTCATCTTCCATGCCTTCGGATCACCCGGCACCCAGTTTTCTGAGCTTCCAGACTGAAAGTCATCGCAGAAGACAAGCGGCAGCTTCGTGCCAGCATCCAGAGCGTTCTTCACGCACGGGGGATCTGCTGCGAACGAAGCCGCAGAAATAGCTACAGAAACAAGACTGGCCTGAAGTAGATAACGTGGCATGATGTGTCCCTCGCGGCGGTTATTCGTTTGTGAAGATTCGGCCAGGCGAGCGGATGACGTAAGTCCGTTGGCAATTACTGAATCAGTTGCTGGCCGGCAGGCTAACGCCTGCCGCTCGCCTGGGATTTCCGTCGATTAACTGTTGTGAGTCGAATTTCGTTGTCTCTGAAGTCTCTCGAAAGTCCGGCACTGTGTCGAACGACTCCGCACCGTTGGAACACACTCAACGCAGACTCCAAACCTGGGGGCCACTTTGGATCCTGGCGATGATGGTGTACCTGGCGATTTGCTGGTACGGGATGATGGCCGTTCATGAACTCGGACACGTGCTTGGAGCGTGGCTTACTGGCGGCGTCGTTGAGCGTGTCATTCTGCACCCGTTGGCAATTTCTCGGACCGACTTATCAGTGAATCCGCACCCGTTGCCGGTCGTCTGGTGTGGACCGATCTTTGGGTGCCTGCTTCCGGTTCTCGTCTGGCTGACCGTTTGGCAATTCGTTGAGAAGTTTTCCCATCTTGCGCGATTCTTCGCCGACTTTTGCTGTGTGGCGAACGGTGCATACCTCGGAATTGGCTCCTTCGAATCCGTCGGCGACGCTGGAGACCTGCTCAAGCATCAATGCCCGATCGGTTATCTGTGGCTGTTCGGTATCGCCATGATCCCCGCGGGTTTTGCACTCTGGAACGGCCTCGGCCCGGCTTTCGGAATTCTCATACGCAACTCCGTGCCGCGTGAATCAGAACGCTAATCCGGGTCACAGTTTCTGAAGCTGATTGACGGCGTCCAGCACATGCTCTTCGGTTTTGCCTACTGATCCCGGCTTGTGAATTGACACTCGCTCTATCGACTCGGTCGTACCCAGGCCGAACGACAGGCTTCGGTCTCCCTGCGAGAGGTAGCTTCGTGTGGGCATGATCTGCTGTTTCTGAACCAAGCCCCCGGCGTGGACTTCGACGGTTGAACCGATGGGGGCGTCGACGTTCAGCCGGACCCAGTTGTGGCCGGTTGTCTGGTCGTTGCGAAGAAGGCGAGGCTTCTGGCCGCAGGCTGTGATGAGGATGTCCGGGTCTCCGTCGAGGTCGAAGTCGGCGGAGACGGCAGCTCGTCCGACCATGCGTTGGAAGAGGTCCGCTCCACACTGTTCTTCGGTCATGGGGGCGAATTCTGTCGTGCTGTCCGGACCGCAATTCCAGAAGAGTTGCGGCGGCTGTTCGTAATGCTGGCTTTCCTGCACTCGGTTGATGTCGTTTTCCAGGTGACCGTTGGCGGTGAACAGGTCCAGGCGACCGTCGAGATCGAAGTCGGCCCAGCAGACTCCGAATGTCAATTCCAGCCGAGTGAACGGACCGAGGCCGGTTGGCACGGCGTCATCATGAAACTGCATGACGCCTGGCGGGGACACGTAGAGTGCCGTCATTTCGGTTGCGAAGTTTCCGATCGCGATGCCGATGGAACCGTCATTGCGGAACCAGCCAGCGTCGATGCCCATCGCTCCGCGAGCCCGGCCGTCTTCGTCAAACGCGATGCCGACTCCGCTGCCGGTCTCTTCGAAAGTTCCGTCAGCTTTGTTGCGAAACAGAAAGTTCTGGACCGTGTCGTTGGAAACGATGATGTCCAGCCAGCCGTCTTCGTCGAGATCGCAGAATGTTACTCCCAGAGACTTTCCCACGGGGACGTCGGTTGCCGGATTCCGAACCTGAATGCCTGCGGCTTCGGAGACGTCGGTGAACTTGCCGCTTCCGTCGTTCTGAAAGAGGTAGGGAAATGTGCCATCGAAAGCCGACGGTCGACCGTACGCTCGCTCGTCACCGACAAGCTGGAAGGGCTGAGCCAGGTCGAACTCGCGATTCCACTCGACATAGTTAGCGACGAAGAGATCGAGGTCGCCATCGTTGTCGTAGTCGAGGAAGCCGGCACTGGTGCTCCATGTTTCGTTTCCGCCCGCGATACTGGCTTCAGGATTGGCCGAAGCTTCAGCGGTCACGTCGACAAAGTGGCCATCGTCGTTTCGCAACAGGTGGTTAGAGCCGACGGCGGTGAGGTAGAGGTCCGAGTCTCCGTCAGCGTCGTAGTCTCCGACGGCTGCACCCATGCCGTAGAACGAAAGGTCCAGTCCGATTTCCTTCGTGACGTCCGTGAACTGCCAGTCGCCATCGTTCCGCCATGCTGACATTGTCGCTGGCGGTTGAGGAGTTTCGTCTTTGGCGATTTCCCAGGGCCAGCGTTGTCCGTTGACGAAGATGATGTCCAGATCGCCGTCTGAATCGAAATCGATCAACGCCACTCCACCGCCCATCGATTCCGGCAGCAGTTTCTCGCCAGCCGCTCCGCTGACATGAACGAAGTCGATTCCGGATTCGTCGGTCATATCCTTGAACGGAATGCTCGGCAGGTCGACGGTTTCTTCTCGGACGGTGTAAGTTGGCGTCGTTGGTGGAGCCGTGATCTCAATTTTGTCGGGGCGACCTTTCAGCCAGATGACGCCGCCGATAACTGCCGCTCCAACGGCCACAACAACGATTGATCCCCAGAATGCTTTGCCGATGACGGCGTCGTTCTGTTCGTCGGATTCTTCGTGTGAAACTTCTGATTCAGTGTCGGACATGGATGAGTCAATTGAGAATGTGGGAACGAAAGCGAAATAATGTGACGCTGGCAGTTGGTCTGTACGAAAGCGAGGGCCAGACTGCCGGGCAGAAAGTTTCCAGCGTAGAGTTCCCAGGCGACCGCGTGCTACCCAGTTGGCGAGTCTGGGCAATCATTCTTTGGAGAATAATGGCGTGAATCCGGTTATCTCAATCAGCCTGCCGCTGCTGTTGATCATTTCTTTGGTTATGACCGGTGAAGCAACCGCCGCGGAACCGTCTCCCGTGCGAGTCTTCATACTCGCCGGACAGTCGAACATGGAAGGGCAGGGCGTCGTCGATCTCGACCATCCAAAATACTACAACGGCGGCAAGGGCACTCTGCAGCAAGTGATGAGCGACCCGAAGAAGGTTGCACAGTTTTCTCACGTGAATGATGCTGCCGGAAACTGGATCGTGCGTGACGACGTGTTTGTCCGATTCAAAACTCGTCACGAGACGAAGAAGGGCGGACTGTCGATCGGCTTCGCAGGCTATCCGGGAAAGCATCACATCGGCCCGGAGTTTCAGTTTGGACACGTGGCCGGAGCAGCTTTCGACGAGCCGATTCTGTTGATCAAAACGGCGTGGGGCGGCAAGAGCCTGTTCAAAGACTTTCGACCTCCGAGCGCTCGCGGAGAAACCGGGCCTTACTACAAACAGATGATCGAAGAGGTTCGCGAAGCATTGAACAGCGTCGACACTGACTTCCCGTCGCTGGCTGACCGAGAGCTGAACATCTCAGGCTTCGTCTGGATGCAGGGTTGGAACGATATGTTCGACGAGAAAGCTCGGGCCGAATACGAGCAGAATCTGGTCTATCTGATCCACGACGTTCGAGCTGAATTCAAACAACCGATGCTGCCAGTCGTGATCGGTGAACTCGGCAATGGCGGCCCCAAAGCCAACGACAGCATGCTGGCAATCCGAAACGCTCAAAGGTCCGCAGCGTCACGCGACGAATTCAAAGGAACGGTCGCCTTCGCGCCGACAGTCGACTTCGCTCGGCCTGCCGATCAATCACCAAACGTCGGCCACGGCCACCACTGGTTCGGCAACGCTGAAAGCTATTTTCTAATTGGCGACGCACTTGGCAAAGAAATGCTGAAGCTGCTCGGAAAATCGAGCGAGCCGTCACGCAGGTGATCAATCAGAAATCCTGAAAAGGGATTACGAGCTACGAACGGTCTGACGCCATGCCTGAAGTACTTCGGCCAGCCATTCTCGCTCCGGTTCGCGAAGTTCGGCGCCGATTTCGATTCGGTCAGCTCCGTGGTCGACCGTTAATCGTTGGCGTTCGCCAACCCGTTCGAGTGTGAATTCTGCGAGTTGGTCGGTGGGAATCTCGTACTGTTTGCGTGACAAAAAGAGCGATTTTTCTGATCCAGCGCCGCCAAACCACGAACTTCCGTGCATGAACATCGGCCAGAAGAACCAACCAAACGGAATTGGAAGCGCGGGGCTTCCGGTGTCATAATTGAAAGTTGCTTGTCCCAAACTGATTTCCTGGGGGTGCCCTTTCTTCAGGCCGACCCAAATCATGAACGAGGCGATCAGCAAGTGTGGAAGGACGAAGAGCGGCGAAAACTCAATCGTCGGGTCTACATTTTGTGACCATTCCGTCTGTTTGGTCATTTCGCCAGAGTAGATCATGACCATGAAGAAAAGCATCATTACCACTCCGATCGCACCGAACCCAGCTACCATCCATTGAAGGGGATGGCGACTTAAAGGCTGCCACAGAAGTGCTGTTCCGTCCGTGGTGTCGGCAACGGTAATCACACTACCTGCAGGCGGGGCTGAGCTGTTGGGTGTTTCGGAAACGGACAAGCATCACCGCCTTTCATGAACGTTGCATCGTTGGCGCGAAATCGCCGGCTTCAGATAGTGCACGCGGAAACGGCGATTTTGCTGTTCGGACTTCAGCCAAAAATGTCCATCACCGGTTTCCCTTTGCCGTCTGGGGTGACGTAGAAGGGGCGGCCTTCGATGTCGTATGCGGTTTTGGGGCTGATTCCCATTGCGGTCATGATTGTCGCGTGGATGTCGGTGACTGAGACTGGATTTTCAACGGCGATTAGCGGCCGTTCGTCGGCCGTTTTGCCGTAGAGGAAACCTTTCTTCACGCCGCCACCGAACATTACGACGCTGGTTCCGCCGGTGAAGTGTCGGTGCAGGCCGTAGTGTTTCTTTTCGGTGATCTTGTCGACTTTGAATGTCGCCTGGTCGTTCGCTTTTGAGCCAGGCCTGCCTTCGATCAATGCGTCGCGGCTGAATTCCGAAGCGATGATGACCAGCGTTCGATCGAGCAGGCCGCTGGCTTCAAGGTCGAGGACCAGTTGCGCGATCGGCCGGTCCATTTCGCTGTGCATTCTGGCCACGGTGTCGTGGCCGCTGTTGTGAGTGTCCCAGTGCAGAAACGGGACGTACTCGGTGGTGACTTCGACAAACCGGGCGCCGGATTCCACCAGCCTCTTCGCCAGCAGGCAGCCGCGGCCGAACCGCCCGGTGTCGTATTTTTCGCGACTCTCTTTCGGTTCGAGTTCGATGTCGAAGGCTTCGCGGTCTTTTGAGCTGAGCAGTCGGTAGGCGTTTTCCAGGGAGCGGACCATCGATTCCTGTTGATAGTCGCTGGCTCGTTCTTTCAGCGGGCCGGACTTGACGAGTTCCTGGAAGAGCTTGTGACGGTTCGAAAAACGGCCGGCCGTCATGCCTTTCGGCGGCTGAACAGATTGCGATGCCTGTTCGGGGAAAGGCAGGTTCATCGGGCCGAACTCGCTGCCAAAGAAGCCGGCCGTTGTGAAGGATTTCAGTTCTTCCTTCTCGCCGACGCCTTCCAGCCGCTGGCCAATGTTGATGAACGGCGGAATGACCGGGTTCTTCGGGCCGAGCACCTTTGCCATCCACGCTCCCAGATGCGGACAGGCGACGGTCTGCGGCGGAACGTAGCCAGTGTGCCAGTGGTACTGGTGTCGCGAGTGCAGAATGCTGCCCAGATCCGGCTGCACGGCCGAGCGGATCAGCGTCGCTCGGTCCATGACCTGGCCGATGTTCTCAAGGCCTTCGCAGATCTTGATATTGTCGACGGCGGTGTCGATGGCCGGGAAGGTGCTCAGCATGCTGCTTATTTCGAGGCCTTCTTTAAACGGCGAATACCGTTTCGGATCGAACGTGTCCGGAGCCGCCATGCCTCCGCCCATCCAGATCAGGATGCACGAATCGGCGGTCGCTTCAGGCTGCTCGAAGCCATGCTCAGCAGCGGTCAAAGACCGTGGTTCACTAGCCAGCAAAGACGCGGCACCAGCGGCTGCGAGTTGTTTGACAAAGTCCCGACGAACGATGTGGTCCGGAGTGTCTGGGTCGTGTTTGAAAGTCATAGTTTGCTCTCAGCGATTTCGTTTATCGGATCAACAGAAATAATACTTGTTCCTACGCTCCGCGTGGGAGCATTCTGTCGGACGCTCTGCGTCACGTCGTTTTCGTTTGACGGCCAATGTGAAGACGCGGAGCGTCGCAGCGTTTCGTTCCAACGCAGAGCGTTGGAACGAGTGAAATAAGAACACAGGCAGAACCCCCTCACCCGCGGCTGAGACCGCGACCTCTCCCCCAAGGGGGCGAGGTGATAATTTTCTCCGCTGTTTGTCGATTATTGAATCTATCGAATGAGCATGAATTCTGGAGTCATACACAAAGCCCATAGGGCGTCTTCAATTGCCTGGGCTGTTGCATTCTTTCCAAATAGTTCTGCCAAAGCCGCACGCTCTCCAGTTAACGGGTCTCTGGTCAACGTTGACTGAAACAGCACATTGATCAGTTTGTCTGTATTCACGTTGTCCTGATCCGCCAGTCGCTGGCCGCCTCGGGCAAGTGCTTGAGCGACGGTGGCGTTGTTGGACAGGTCGATCGCTTCCAGAGTTGTCAGGTCGTTCGGGCGTGAAGAAACGATCTGATCCCGGTTGGGCCGACCGAGGCTTCGCATCAGGAAGTCGCTTTTCAGAAGTGACGCTCGAACCATTAGTGCCGATCCTCGCGATGCTCGCACAAGCTGTTCGGAAGCAACCGGATCGATGGCGTTCTTCCAGGCGTCGATCGCTGGCACGACGGTGACCGGTTGCCACTTCATTTCTGCGAGCCTCCACCGTCTCACTGGCGACTTGGCCGGAAACTTCGACGCGAACTGCCACGAACTGTCGGACTTGATGGTGAGTGACTCTCCGTCTGCGAAGTTGATCCGAGCTTCGAAATACAGCCCCGCCAGATTCGGAGTGTCGCCGGCGTTCTTTCCAAGAATGACGATCGAGTTTTCGCCCTGCTTCAACGCCGTTGTGAGCGTGACCGCGCCGAGCTGAGTCCAGACGGTGCCTTTCGCCAGTTCACGCGAATTCACGTTAAGCGCAAACTCATTGTCGCACGTGACAACTGCTCCAGCCGATTGAACTGGTTTGTCGATTTTGAAAGTCGTGTAAAAAGCGAGTTGTTCACCTGCCGCCGGAACGCCGCCGTTCGCAGAGTCGCCCCAAATCCACTCGGCCGAGAGTTTTGTCTTAGCAACTTCTGCCGGATCGACATTGCCTCGCGAAACGGGAGCGTCGAACGACGTCGGTGCGGAATCTGTCAGTTGCCAGAGCGAGTCGACAAACTGCTCAGCGGTCATTCGTTTGGCTCGCGGACCGGCAAAGACGTATCCAGAAACGTCGGCGTCCTGCGAAAGTGTTTCAACTTTGGACTGATAGGCCTGCGAGTTGACAATCAGCGCGAGCACTGACTTCAGATCGTAAGCATTGTCCTGAAGGTGGATTGCCAGGTAGTCGAGCAGGTCTTCGTTCCACGGTTCGGTCTGCATGGCATCGAGAGGGTGGACAATGCCTCGTCCCATCAGCTGAGCCCACAGCCGATTCACGATGGTCCGCGAAAATCGTCCGTTCTCCGGATGTGTCATCAATCCGGCAAGTTGCGAAAGACGTTCTGCCGGTGCAGCCTTCGCATCGACCTGTCCGAGTTCCGGAAACAACCACGAAGCTTGTGCGGTCTCGCCGGTTGGTTTGTCGCAGCGGTGAATGTCGAGTGGTCGACTGGAGTAAATGGCGGCCAGACCGTACGCCTCGCTGAGTTTCCAGCGGTCGATGAAACTGTCGTGGCACGAGGCACATTTCATGTTGATGCCGAGGAACGACTGAGCCACACTTTGAGCAAACTGAATTTCGATTGTCTGTCCCGCGCTGACTTCGCCTCGCCACTTGATGCCGTCGATGTAGCCGCGACTGGCCGGCGTCGGAGGGGCGATCAGTTCGTGAACCATCTGGTCGTACGGTTTGTTGTCGATCAGCGACTGGTACAACCATCCGCTGACCTGCTTGCGGCCGCCGGTGATGAATCCCGTGCCGCCGTAGTCATTGCGAAGCAGGTCGTTCCAGAAGGTCAGCCAGTGTTCGGTATAGCGAAGCTCGTCGGCGAGTAGAGCACCGATCATCTTTGCTCGTTTGTTCGGCGCGCGGTCGGCGAGGAACTCGTTCAGCTCTTGCGGAGTTGGCAGCAAACCGACCAGGTCGAGATGGACTCGCCGCAGAAATGCCGCATCACCGATCGCCGCTGGCCGAGGCTGCAGGTTCTCTGCGAAGTACGCATCGATGATTCGGTCAACCGGGTTGGCACGACCTTCGACGACCGGTGGTAATTCGGGGCGTCGGGGATGAAGTGGTGGTTCGTACTTCTTCGTGGCGAATGTGAAGCCAGCGTCCCACTTCATGCCAGCTTTGATCCAGGCTTTCAGCAGGGTGATCTGCTCGGCCGACACGCGAGGTTTGCCTTTCGGAGGCATCTGCGCGTCCGGATCAGTCGAAGCGATCAGTTCCAGAAAATGCGACTCACCCGGTTTGCCAGGAGTCGCCATGTCGTCTTCGAGGAACAGCTCGCGAGTATTCAGCGAAAAGCCACCCTTCGCGTTGTCCCCGCCGTGACATTCGACACAGTGTTTCTTCAGAATCGGGGCGATCTGGTGGGCGAAGTCGAGCGGCTTCTGCTGAGCCGATACGTCCGCAGCAAGTGTCGCTCCAACCGCGAAAAGCAGGATTCTCTTGATCATTCTATTTTTGAACGCAGAGGGCACAGAGGGGCAAAACGCAGAGGTCAGGAGAACTCTCCTCTTACTTTGCGTGTCCTCGGCGATCTCTGCGTTCCTTTCTCTTTGAAAACAAGATCAGCGGCGAATGGTCTCAGGGAAGCACCAATTGCTCACTCCAGTATGGCGAGCCCGCTCAATGCGTCAAATCGTTACTTCCGGCTGCAAAATCGCCGAAGCCGCAGCCGGTTTGATGCCGGCCCGCCCGACACTATCATGCCGCCCTTCTGAATTACTGACGTCCCGGAAAAGCTCCCATGAAAACTGATGAACTCCGCGAAAAATACCTCGCTTTCTTCGAATCCAAAGGCTGCGTTCGCCGCCCCAGCGATGTTCTCGTGCCGCAAGGCGATAAGACCGTGCTGTTTACGCCGGCCGGAATGAACCAGTTTAAGAATGAGTTCATGGGCATCGGGGTCGATTTTACTCGGGCAACGACCTGCCAGAAGTGCATCCGGACCGGCGACATCAGCAATGTCGGAGTCACCGCGTACCACCACACGTTCTTCGAAATGCTCGGCAACTTTTCGTTCGGGGATTACTTCAAGAAGGACGCGATTCACTGGGCGTGGGAATTTCTCACTGACCCGAAGTGGCTCGGTCTGGAGCCGGCTCGATTGTCAATCACCGTCTACCTGGACGATGACGAGGCGTACAAAATCTGGAATGAAGAAGTCGGCGTTCCGGCCGGGCAGATTACTCGCGAGGACGAAGACGAGAACTTCTGGCCTGCGAGTTCGCCGTCGCAAGGGCCGGACGGTGTCTGCGGACCGTGTTCCGAGATTTACTACACACCGGACGACGGCAACAAAGTCGAGATTTGGAATCTGGTCTTCACGCAGTTCAACCGCGTGGGCGATCCGCCGGACAATCTGACTCCGCTGCCGAACAAAAATATCGACACGGGAATGGGCCTCGAACGAACGGCCGCCGTTCTGCAGGGAGTCACCAGCAACTTCGAAATCGACACGCTGAAACCGCTTTGTGAATCAGCAGGTAGAGTCGTCGGCGTCGAGTACCAGTTTGACTGCAAAGACGGGCGAGCTATCCGCCGCATCGTCGACCACGTTCGTGCCGCCGTGTTTGCGATTCACGAAGGCGTCGCTCCGGGCAGCAACGGAGCTTCGTACATCATCCGGCTGTTGCTCCGCCGCGCGTGCCTTGAAGGCTATCTGCTCGGCAAACGAGAACCGTTCCTGAACGAGTTCGCTCCAGCAGTCATCAACATGATGAAGGGGCCGTATCCGGATCTTGTCCACACACTGCGGAGCGTCGTTGACACGATTTATGAAGAGGAGTCCGCATTCCTTGGGACCATCGAACGAGGTTTGTCGAAGTTCAACAAGCTGGTCGATAAAGCTGGCGAAGGCGGAGTGTTGGCTGGTCATGCAGTTTTCGATCTCCACCAGACGGACGGCTTCGTGCTCGACCTGACGACCGCTCTGGCCGAAGACCGTGGCCTGACGATCGACATGGAAGGCTACCGCAAAGCTGAAGAAGAGCATCGGCAGAAAAGCGGCACTGGAAGCTGGGGTGTCATGGCCGCCGGACCGCTCGACGCCATTCGTCAGGAAAACGGCGACACCGAATTTCTCGCCTACGAAGCCACGGAAGCAGATGCGAAAGTCATCGGTATCGTTGTCGACGGAGTCAGCGTTGATTCAGTTAACGATGGCCCTGCGTTGGTCGACGTTTTGCTGGATCGGTCCCCGTTTTACGGCGAGTCTGGCGGGCAGGTCGGTGACACCGGTTGGATTTCCGGCGGCGGTCCCGATTTCGAGGTCATGGACGCTCAGAAACACGGCGGGTTGATTGTTCACCGTGGCAAGCTGAATGCTGGAACGCTGAAAGTTGGGCAGGCTGTTCAGGCGGAAGTTGTGAAGCCGCGTCGAGCCGGCATCCAGCGAGCACACTCGGCAACACACTTGTTGCATCATGCGTTGCACACGGTCCTTGGTGATCACGCTGTTCAGCGAGGCTCCAAGGTCGAAGACGATATTCTGCGATTTGACTTTTCGCATGGAGTCTCCGTGACGCCCGAAGAATTGCAACGAGTCGAAGACATCATCAACGACCGTATTGTCGAAGGCTCGGACGTCGACATTAATTTCATGTCCAAGGAAGAAGCTCAGGCTGGCGGTGCGATGGCACTTTTCGGAGAGAAATATCCCGACCGCGTCCGAGTCGTCACGATGGGCGATTACAGCATGGAACTCTGCGGAGGAAACCATCTCAGCAACACGGGACAGGTAGGCCTGTGCCGAATTGTCAGCGAAGAAAACGTGGCTGCCGGAGTTCGTCGAATCGTCGCAACGACTGGCAAGCGAGCTCTAAAACGTGTGCAGGAAACAGACGCTTTACTGAAAGAGTTGGCGGTCTCTTTGAAAACGCAGCCGCAGGAACTTCCAAGACGAATTCAGCAACTTCAGGACGAAATGCGGGACGCTCGCAAAGAACTCGCGAAGCAGGCTTCACAGTCGATCAGTGGAGCCGTCGACGACCTCGTCGCGAGTGCCGAAGAAGTCGACGGCGTGAAGATCATCACTCACCTCGCTTCGGGCCTCGACCGAGACGGTTTGCGGGAATTTGCTGACAAACTGCGAGGCAAAGCCGGATCGGCAGCCGTGTTACTCGGCATGGAAGTCGACGGCAAAGTCGCCTTGCTGGCAGCGGTCACGAAAGACGTCATCGCCAAAGGTGCAAAGGCGGGAGACTGTGTCCGCGAAGCAGCCAAAGCTGTCGGTGGTGGTGGCGGTGGACGCCCTGATCTCGCCGAAGCTGGCGGCAAGAATCCCGACAAACTTCCGGAAGCGCTGAAAGTTGGAGCGGACGTCTTCCGTAAGGCGTTAGGCGGATAAGTTTTGTTCTGCTCTGAAAAGTTTTGAAATCGCTGAGGGCACTGAGTTCTCGCAGAGAAAAAGGAGAGTCGTCTCTCGAATCTCTGCGTCTTCACTCTGCGGCCTCTGCGATTTGTTCTTTTTCGTCGAGAATTTCCAATGACCTCAAACAATCGAGTTGCTCTGATTACTGGCGGAGCGAGAGGGATTGGGCTTGGAATCGCAAAGTCGCTGGCCGCTGATGGGTACTCGCTGGCTTTGAACGGCGTCCGTCCCGAAGACCAGGTCGCGGATGTGCTGACGGCGTTTCGCGATGCTGGTATTGAAGTTGTCTACTGCCAGGGAGACGTTGGTTCGGCGGCGGACCGTGCATCGATCATCCAGAAAGTGACAGACGAATTCGGTCGATTGGACGTGCTGATCAACAATGCCGGGATCACGTCCCCCGGCCGCAAAGATCTGCTTGAAGCGGACGAAGAAAGTTTTGACAGGGTCGTCGCCGTCAATCTGAAGGGGCCGTATTTTCTGACGCAACTCGCCGCAAACTTAATGCTCGAGTTACGCGAAGCAAGCCTCGAAACAGAGCCGTGCATCGTCAATGTGTCGTCGATTTCCGCCGAGTTCGTTTCAACCAACCGCGGAGACTATTGCCTGACAAAAGCCGCAACCGGCATGGCAACAAAGCTGTGGGCGACACGGCTGGCTGAGTTTGGAATCCGCGTTTACGAGATTCAGCCTGGCATCATTAAATCGGACATGACATCCGGCGTAACCGAAAAATACGACCGGCTGTTTGAAGACGGCCTGGCTCTTGAAAAACGCTGGGGAGAACCGAAAGACATCGGACGAGCCGTCGCTACGCTCGTTCGAGGCGACGTTCCCTACGCAACGGGACAGGTGTTGTACCTCGACGGCGGCATGAGGATCCCACGGCTGTAGACGGATTCTGCAAGACCGTAGGATATGACGAGCGGATTACGAAAACAGCTTTGTGATCGCCACGGCGGGCAATCACAAAGCTGAAGAGATCATCGGTTTCAGATGGACGTTACGGAAGGTCAACCGATTGCAGATACAGACCGCCACTGCCGGCCTGGACCAGCACGACGGCGCTCGACGCGTTCAGTTTGGCGAGCTGGACGACGCCCAGCAGCGACTCGATCGTTTCGTAAGTCTGTCCGGCCGTGTCGGAGATTCTCTCGGTGATGCCCTTGTTCTCGGCGATGTCTTCCGTGCTGATTTTCATGACGCCGCGGGCGCTGTTGGCCAGCAGCAGGAAATTGCTGCCGTCCTTTTCGTAAACGATCATGTCCAGCGGTCGGTTGTGGTTGCCCAGTTCAGCGATCGTTGTGCCGCGTGCCGGCTTGCCGGATTTGAGGCTCGACAGCGGAAACTTCACCAGAGGCGTGCAGACGTAACCGGCCAGCAACGCCGGTTCTCCGTCAATGTTGAACGGGACGAATGTGCGAATGGCGGAGTGACTTTCGTATTTGCCGTGCGCTCCGTGGTAGATTTCAACGCGCGATCCCTGTGAGGTCGACGAGAAAGGGAATCCGATTTCGCGAACTGTTGATCCGCCCTGTCCGGCTGAAAGTCCCGATACGATCACCTTGCCGTCGACATAGGCCAGGTCCGTGATCGAGTCTTTGCGGGGGTTGCTCGACCGTCGACCACGCTTGACGACCTTGTCTTCCGGAGCGTTGGGCAGTTCGACTTTCGAGAAGGCCACGTTCTTCAGCGAGATTTCACTGAACGCGCCTTTGCCATCAACTTTCACAAGCGCCGGAGTCGCGTCCGCACCGCTGCCCTTTGTCACAGCCAGAAACACGGTACCGGTTGCAGGATTCGCCGCCAGATCGTTCACGGCCACGTCACCAGCGTCGACGTTGAACAGTTTTCCCAGACGAGTACCGACATTGCCCACATTCAGAGCCACCTCGGACACGGTGCCTTTGGCGTCGCCCGTGTCGATCGCGAAAACCGCAGCCCCCTTCTGATCCCCGACGAAAATAATTCCATCCGGGCCGAAGGACAGAGTCCCCGCCGACTTGAGATCGGGGGTTCCGTTCTTCAACTGCCAGAGGTTTGCGGCGTTTGCAACCGACGATAACGCCACCACAGACAGCAATGCGAAAGTCGTAAGCAGATGCTTCTTCATGCTCGTGTTCTCCAAAACGATAAGGGGCAACTCGGCTGAGTTGTTCTGAAACTTCAACATAGAGTTCTGCGAAACCGAGAGCCTGATCCACAGCGTGCGCCGCTGAAAAGTTCGGCTGAGGTAGAACAACTACCGATCTCACACATTCTGTGAGTCGGTGTTGTGGAGTTTGGGCTGAATCAATCCCTTGTCAACTTCGACAGGATGTTTCAGTCACTCACAGCCGCTGGTCGTTCTTGATCGGCATGACGACGTCGATCTGAACCTCGCCGTCAGTCCGGATTGACGAGCTGAATGAATTCTTCAAGGTCGTCGTAGTTGTTGGTCCAGGTTGTGTACATGATGCCGTCGACGTTGGGGAGACCGTCGGCGGCGACTAGCCAGTCGTTGACGACGTTTTTCCAGTTGTCGCCTCGGTCGTAATAGGTGGCGATGATCTGGCGGTGTCCTCGCGCGGCGAAGAACTTCAGCGACGGCTTGCGGAATCGCTGGTTCCAATTCCCGATGGAAACGCTTTTGTCGACTCCTTCCCATGAACCCTTCATTGTTCCTCGCGTCAGCCAGTAATTGTCGACGGCGTTGTGGAACGGGTCGAACATGTCACTCCAGACGACGATCTCAGCATCCGGGTCGAGCTTCTGGATGATCTCCGTGCACCGCTTTGTGCATTGAGCCAGAATCTGGCCGGTTGTAACTCCCGGACGATTACACAGTTCACACCATCCGGCCAGGCGAATTTCGTCCTGATGCATAACGTACGTTTTTTGGTCGATAGAGTTTCTGTACGGCTTGAAAGTGTTGCGTCAGGTACTTGAAGACGTCGTCGTGCGACAGGCAGACGCCCACGCCCGAGTTCATGTGCATCTGCGTGTGGTAGTACGAAACGTTCAACTTCTGGCCGTCAAGGATTCTTGAATCCTCGGTCAGAACGATTGGCGGCTGCGGATGAGCAATCTCGTATGAGCCGGGACGTCGGGCACGCCCCATCTTCGAGTATTCCCATTGCGCGAAATCTCGTCCTTCTTCGAAAGCAGTAGCGCCATCTTCACTGGTCACACGAAGCGGGCAGCCCTCGCGGCGCAGCAGGTTGATGCCGGCAACTTCGTGGAGACTGACATCGTCGATCCATAGCTTTCCGCCGCCCGGAGTCCAGCCGCCGATGTAAAGCCAGACTTCTTCGTTCTCGAGCGTGTTGAAAACAGCGTGATGCTCAGTCCAGTCCTGAGTTGACTGGACATCGATCGACCGTTTCTGAAGATTGATACGCCGCTGCTGATCAACGTTCCCATGAACCTGCACACCGATCGCGGACGCGCGAACGATGCCATCTGTCTTAATCCACGCCGTCAGGTCGTACTGATGCCACGGCTTGACGGCAAGTTTTTTGAAGATTCGGCAATTGCCATGTTCCGTTGCGGTCTCGAAATGTTCCATCCGGATCGAAGCTTTGCCCGAATGCCGTACGTTTCGATCTTCAAACGAAACTTTGCCGGGAACGTCCAGCCAGTCCCAACCGTCAGGACGATTCGGCCTCGAGAACTTTTCGAAGGCTCCACCGGTGAGGGGGCTCTCGTTGTTCGTCACTGTCGCTTTGCCATCTTGAACCTGCATCACACAGTTGCGCACCGGCAAGGCCGGTGCCAGGTTCGGATTATTTGACAGCAGATTGTTCGAGTACCCATTGATTCTCATGACGCGGGGAATCAGCTCGACACCGGCTTCTTCGGCGGCTTTTCGAACCCGCTCGGCATTCAAGTAGTACGATCGAGGTTGCGTTATCTGAAGCAACTGCAGCCGGCTAGTGGCGATTACCACCTCATTGTATCCGGCCTTCTGACCGCGGCTGATTAGCTCAATCAACTGATCAGCCTGATCGTCACGCTGCAAGTTGAATCCGGGATGAGCGGAAATCCAACGCCGCGAGAACCGTTCACCAGTTGGCGAGTCAGCAGCAAGGCCGCTGACAGCCAGGCATGTCAAATGTACCAGCACAAAACAAAATCGACTCACGACCTGTTCCCCCTCACGGAAAAGTCCGACTCGGCAGCGAACTCGTTGACCCCCGCCAAACAATGAGAGCTAACGCCGCGACGTTACCTCAACAGAATCAGACGGCCGTTCCCTAGACAGTCTACATAAAGGTCGGACTTCAGCCAATCATTTGGCGTAGAGTTTGTCCAGACGCCCAACTCGTCGGTGTCGGCCCAGCTCAGCCATCGGGGCTTTATCTTGTGCCGGCGAGCTTCTCCAAAGGCACTTTTTGAGGCCTGTTCGTCGTTGGGATTACCTTGACGATTGAGCTCCGCCTTTTGCTTTGATTGGCGACAAGTCAATTCAGCCCCGAAGGATGCCGCGTCTGGAATCAGCCGTTGCCTCGTGCAATTACTGTAGAAAATCCATCAGTCTGAACAGCAACCAGAAGATCAGGCACCAGAACGAGCCCAGCAGTGGTGCGCGGCGGATGACGCGGAGACGCTCTTCAACATCGAACAGGAATCGCGCCGTTGCATAACCGCTACCGAAGAGAAACAGCACAAAAGTGACGATCCCCCACGTCAGTTGCGAATAGAAAAACAGCCCCAGATAGGCACCGACGATGCAGACGACGATGGCAACCGGGCTCTGCCAGGGATAAGCGAATTCCCACGTGGCGTTTGGATCGTCGTCGTCTCCTCGAGGCGGCCCGGCAGCCGCCTGGATAATATCAAACAGACTGAGCATCACATTCGCCCCTGAAACTAAAGAGATCTCTTCGTCTCGGGAATCACCCGCTCGTTATCTCACATCAACCTGCTACCCAAACAGTTTTTCGACGGGAGCGCCGCCGTCGACGATTTTCATCGGGCGACCGAGAGGGCTCATGTTTTCATGGCGCGGGTCGACGTCGAGGCTTTTGCAGATGGTGCAGAACAGATCGTTGGCTGTGACGGGATCGTCGGCGACTGCGGTTCCGTCGGCAGTTGAGGAGCCGATGACCTGGCCGCCTTTGATTCCGCAACCGGCCATTGCCGCGTTGAAGACTCGAGGGTAATGATCTCGGCCGCCGCGGGGATTGATTCGCGGAGTGCGGCCGAACTCGCCCATCCAGACGACGAGCGTGTTTTCCAGCAGACCTCGATCTTTCAGGTCGGTGATCAGGCCGGCGGTTGCTGGGTCGATCGATGAGGTGAGGTTGCCGACTCGTTCGTAAAGGTTGTCGTGGGTGTCCCAGTTGCCGCCCTGGCCTCGTGACGAAACTTCAACGAACGTTGTGCCGGCCTCAACCAGACGACGAGCCAGCAGACAGCCTCGGCCGAAGTTTGAGTCGCCGTACATTTCCTTCATGGATGTCGGCTCGTCGGAGATGTCAAAGGCTTTCAGCTCGGAGCTGAGTACCATCTTTGAAGTCTTGCCGTAAAGGTCTCGATGATTCTTCACGACGACGTCTCCGCCGCGGTCAGCGAACTCGTCTTCAAGTCTGTCGAGAAGCCCGAGCCGCCGGCTGTACCGGTTTGTGGGCACGCCCGTCGCGACGTTCTGTGGCATGCGGCTGGGGTCTTGAACCATGAACGGTTCGTACTGGACGCCCAGGAAGCCGGCGCCTTGAGTTTGCCCTACAGAGACGACAGCCGGGAGGTCGAACTCGGGATCGGATATTTCTTTGGCGATCGACGCGGCGAGGCTCGGGTGTTTGACACTTCCCGACGGGATATAGCCTGTGTGCATCTGATAGGTCGCTCGCGGATGGCTCCCCTCTTTATTCGTCATCGACCGAATGATGGCCAGGTCGTTCATCACGGCGGCGGTCTTCTCCCAGCCTTGAGCGATCTGGATTCCTGACACGCTGGTCGAGATGGCTTTTGTTTCGCCACCGTTGGCGTGGTTCGGTTTTGGATCGAACGTCTCGAACTGAGAAGGTCCTCCGCCCATCCAGAGCAGAATCATCGACTTGCCCTGCTTACGAAGCTCGGCCGCCTGGAGCGACATCACGTCTCTCAGGCTGAGCGTTCCAGCGGCCAGTGCGCCAGTCGAAACGGTGTGCAGAAAGCCTCGTCGCGAAACGCCGTGCTTTCGAACTTTGACCTGCTCGTGCCGTTGGGTGGTTAGGAGTTCCATGTTCCGTGTTCCATGTTCAATGTTTTTGAGGTTGGATATGTTTGTTTTCGTGGTGGTCGGTATCGAAACCGGAGGTTGGACGTGCGAATTCAGCAGTTTGAAGAGATTGACGCTTGGAAAATGGGACGGCAGTTGTCGGTTCTTGTTTATTCAATTTCCGGGCGTGGTGAGTTTGGTCGTGACTTTGGACTGAAAGATCAGATTCGGAGAGCAGCCGGTTCTGTTATGCGCAACATCGCAGAAGGATTCGACGCAGAGTCCAATCGTGAGTTCGTCAGGTTCCTTGGTTACTCCAAGCGTTCGTGTACTGAAGTGCAAAGTCAGCTCTACGTTGCTCTTGATCAAAGCTACTTGTCGCAGGACGAATTCGACCAGCTTTATTCCCTGGCACGGCAGACACGCGGCAAGATCAAAGCCTTCATGAACTACCTGGTAAACTTCGAGAAGAAAAAATCGTGATGGTCAGCATCCAACTTTGAACATGGAACCTGGAACTGATTTTCAACGCTTCGAAAGAAACTCGCTGGAGTTCAGCAGGCTCCACATCAGGTCTTCGAAAGCTTCTTCTCGGTTGTTGACTTCCGCGAGGTACTCGGTGGTGATTTTCATTTCGCGGTCGGATGGTTCGCGGGAGAGGATCATCACGTATAGCTCGTTGATCGCGTCTTCGTTGTCGGGGAAGCGTCGGAGCAGGGCTGTCAGTTTTGTGAAGCCGCGGGCGTTGATCTGACCGGCAAGCATTGGCGAGTTCATCATGAACAGGGCCTGCGGAATGTTGCCCGTGATGTCGGCTTGCGGTGTCGACGGATCAAATCCAAAGAGCTGGCCAAACTGGTCTCGCGGACTGCGAGCACCTCGGTACATGCCACCGCCAGTCCCCATCTGTTGACCTCGGCCACGTCCGGCAGCGTTTTCGCTGCCCAGCACGGTGATGATCGAACTGTAAAGCTGGTCGCCTCGGAGTCGCGTTGCGGTTGCCGATGCAAACGGCACGGCCTGGGTTTCCGGGTCGGCTGAGCGGACTTCCCGCTGGTAAGTCTGTGTCAAAGTGATCGTCTTCATCAGCCAGCGAATGTCATAGCCGTTGCTGCTGAACTGGGCGGCCAGCAGATCGAGCACTTCCGGAAATGATGCTGACCGGTCCGGGCCCATGTCGTCGATCGGGGAGTAGAAACCTTCGCCGGTCATTTCTGCCCACATCCGATTCACGAAGGCTCGGCTGAACCATTCGTTGCGTGTTGAAGTGAGATACTTCGAAAACGTTTCGCGTCGATCGATGTCGGCCAGACCGCTTTTTGGTTTGTAGCCGGTCACGAAAAACTTCGGCTCGATCTTGCGACCGGGCGATGACGGATCGTTGAGGTCAGCCATGAAGTGTTCGGTCGAGCCTCGGCCTGGCTGCATCGGTGTTGGGAATTCAATCTTCTTCAGTTCGGTCAGCGAAATACCGCCGTCTTTGTTCGAGTCGCCTCGCTCAAGAATCTGATCGAACGCTCGCGCCAATGGCGTGCGGCCGACTTCTGCCTTCACCAGCTTTCCGTCACGGTTGCGATCTGCGAATCGGAAAAGGCGGTCGGCGTTTTCTTTCAATTGGCGGAAACGGTCCTGAGGATTCGCTGACTGATTGACGGAAACGATTTCGTAGCTCTGGAGTCGGTTGTCTTCGCGAATCGGTCGCACAGAAATTCGAGGGAAGAACGCTGCCAGTTCGTGGAACTCGTCACGCTTCCAACGGTCCCACGGATGGTCGTGGCAGTTCGCACATTGCATCTGGATGCCCAGGAAGATTCGCGAGACCTCTCCGGCAACATCCTCTGGTGATGCTTCCTGAGCATAGATCAACGCCGTGCTGCCGTTTTCGCGGACGTCGCCGGTCGCGGTCACCATCTCCGTGGCGATTTCATCCCATCCCTTGTTCTCACTCAGGTTGTCGGTCATCCAGCTCACGAATGATTGATTCGCAAAGCCTGCCCGCATGTTGGTCGCTCGGACAAAGATGACGTCTCGCCAGTAGCGAGCCCAAGCGGCGGCGTACTCGTCAGAGTTGAGCAGCCGCTCAATTGCCTGCTCACGTTTCGAACGATCCGGATTCAAACCGAACAACGTCACGTCGCGAGACGACGGCAACGTTCCTGCCAGGTCGAGCGTCACTCGGCGAAGGAAGTCTTCATCGACTGAGATTCCAGCAGCTTCGACGCCGTTTGCTTTCAGTTCGCCCTCGACCAGCCGGTCGATCTCGGCGGCCACTTCTGAGGACGAAGCCTTGCTGGACAATTCAGCGGCAGAGGCGAACGTTCCGAAGCTAAAAATAATGGCTGCAACGCAGATCGTGGAAAAACGCATTTCAGATTCCTTGCCGAGTGAACGACTTGCCGACTCAACGGCGTAGCGGATTGCGGGTTTCAAGAAGTGTTTCCGATGCGGACGGGCTTGTCGAACTGAGGATTTGCTCGACTCAATGCCGATTGCTGAAGAATTAACCGAGAGCCTTGCGAATGGTTTCGGCGAATTCCGGAACGGTTTCGAAATCGTAGCCGCGTCGTGCGAAGTTTGATGGGGCGGCGAAACTGTGTTTCCCACCTTAATGAGTTGCCCACTTTGTAAAGGAACCACGAATGGACACGAAGAGACACGAATGTCAAAGCTGAAGTAGGCGAGAATTCGTGTCTCTTCGTGTTCATTCGTGGTTCGTAATCCTTGGGTATCGTGTTTATTCGAAGATTCTGCCAGATGAAGCTCGTCGCGCAATCTCCCGAAATGTGACTATTTCAGTTTAAAATTGCGTTCTTTTGTTATTAAAAGCTGGCCGCGCGAGGCTTTTATGGTCGTGGAACGTCCGGATTTCGACTTCGGAATTGAATGAGGACTCCGGTTTGGTTCAAATGGGCCGCTTCCAGCCGGCCCTCAGAGAGCGTCGGAATCCGTTTTCAAATCCCGGGGCTTCTTCCCGATGAGCCGTTCGGCAATCCTTGATCGAATTCGTAGCCGCGTTCCGGTAATTGCTCCCTCGATGCTGAAGTGCGACTTCGGCAACATGCATCGAGAGATCGAGCTGTTGAACGCTGCCGATTCAGGCGTTCTCCACTGGGACGTGATGGACGGGCACTTTGTCCCGAATCTGTCGTACGGCCCGATGGTCATCGAGAAAATGCGGCCGATGACGGACGCCGTTTTCGACGCTCACCTGATGATTTCCGAGCCGGACCGGTATCTCGACGAATATCTCAAAGCGGGCTGCGAGGCGATCACTTTCCATTACGAAGCCGTACCGGACGCCGGGCCTTTGCTGCAGCGAATTCGCGAGGCGGATGTCGCGGCCGGGCTGGCTTTGAATCCGGGAACGCCTGTTGAAAAGATCGAACCATTCCTGTCGGACTGCGACCTGGTGCTCGTGATGAGCGTCGAGCCGGGCTTCGGCGGGCAGAAGTTTATTCCTGACGCACTGAACAAACTGCGTCGGCTTCGGGAGCTGTGCTCTCCGGAGACTGTCCTTTCCGTGGATGGCGGCGTTGGTCCTTCGACCATTGCCGACTGTTCAGAAGCGGGAGCGGACTTGTTTGTTGTCGGCAGTGCCGTGTTCGACGAGTCGGACTACGGTGCTGTCATGCCCGAGCTGTCGGAGCTGGCGAGTCGCCAGAGCAGCTCATCCCTGTAGCGAGAAAAATCAATGTCCACAGTCGTTCTGGTTCGACCAGGGTGTACTGACTTCGACGAACAAAAACGCATTCAGGGTTCACTTGAGCTGCCCCTCAACGATCGAGGACACGGTCAGCTCGCAAAAGTGATTGACGCGATTCGGGATCAACCGGTCAAAGCCGTCATCACAGGCCCATGCGAACCGTGCCGCTCAACGGCCGAAGCCGTTGCGCACGCACTCGATGTCACGATTAAAGAGAAACAGGCACTGTGCAATCTCGATCAGGGATTGTGGCAGGGGCTGTGTATCGACGAAATCCGCAAGAAGTTTCCGAAGGTGTTCAAACAGTGGAAGGAAGCTCCTGAAACCGTTTGTCCGCCGGAAGGAGAAACGGTAGAGATTGCCGTTGAACGCATGATTTCGGCATTGAAGAAGCCATTGAAGAAGTATGAGTGCTTCGTCGTGGTGGCTTCCGAGCCTTTGGCCAGTCTCGTAAGCTGTACGCTGCGAGGTGCACCGGCGGAAGACATTGGCGATTCAATGTTCGGATGCTGCAAAGATCAGCTCGTCGAGATTATCCAGACCAACGGAACGGCTAACGAACGAACTGGCTCCAGCGAGCAGATTCCGATCGCTGCTGCGGCCAGTGATGAATAAAGGCAGCTCAAAATGAGTCAGGCCAAACCGGATGTAGAATCCTGGCAGGACCAGACAAAACGACAGAAACGCGGCGTCCCCGAAGGCCTCTGGCAGCAATGCCCCGGCTGCAGTGCGACCGTGTATCGACGCTCCGTCGAAGAGAATCAGTTTGTCTGCCCGCAATGTGATCATCACTTTATCGTGCCGGGAAAAGTGCGAGTTCAGCAACTGCTCGACTCGGACAGTTTCGAAGAGTGGTACACCGAGCTTCAGCCATGCGACCCGCTGGGCTTTGTCGACAAAAAACCATACGCCCAGCGTCTGGTCGCCGAGCAGAAGCGGACCGGACTGACGGAAGCCTGCACCGCCGGCAAAGGTTACATGCGAGGCCGTCCGCTGGTCTTCGCCCTGACCGATTCGAGCTTCATCATGGGCAGCATGGGGTCGGTTGTCGGAGAGAAGCTGACGCGCGCCATCGAAGCGGCCACCGAGATGCATCTTCCACTGGTTATCCTCAGCGGTTCCGGCGGTGGAGCACGCATGCACGAAGGCATCGTCTCGCTGATGCAGATGGGCAAAACGTCAGCTGCACTCGCCAAGTTTCGCGAAGCCGGCGGATTGTATATTTCGATTCTGACTCATCCGACGATGGGTGGAGTCGCCGCCAGTTTCGCAGCGTTGGGCGACATCATCATCGCCGAGCCGAAAGCTCTGATCGGCTTTGCCGGGCCGCGAGTCGTTAAGGCCACGGTCAACGAAGAACTGCCAGACGACTTTCCAAACGAGTGAATTCCTCGAAGGTGCCGGCTTTGTCGACAGAATCGTGCATCGACATAATTTGCGGAGCGAAATCGCCCGCATCATCGACTACTGTGGCATGTGATTCTGCGGCCTGTGAGACCACGTTCGATGAAATTCCTCAAGAAGTTTTTCGAGAAGAAACCGAAGGTCGTCCGTACGGACGTGACCAAGCGGTTCGACCTCGTTGGACGAGTCGGACAGGGCAGCATGTCCAAAGTCTGGCGGGCCAACGATACGGCTTCCGGTCGACAGGTCGCTGTCAAAGTTCTCGACAAGTTCAAGACGGCGCGCTTTGAAGCACGTTTCTTCGGCCTGGACAAACCCACTGAAGGCGAGATCGCCGTTCAGCTCAAACACAAGCACGTCGTCAACACGCTGGAGTTCGGAACGACGATCGACGACGAGCAGTTTCTCGTGATGGAGTTTGTCGAAGGCGTCAGCCTTAGCTTTCTCGTCGACATGCAGAACGAGGTGATGCAGAAAAATCGTTTGAGCTTGATCCTGCAGCTCGGTGAAGGAATCAAATACTTCCATGAGGAAGGCTGGATCCATCGCGACATTTGCCCAAGAAACGTCGTCGTCGATCCCGACAACGTCGTCAAGCTGATCGACTTTGGACTGGTTGTGCCAAACACGCCACCATTTCAAAAGCCGGGCAATCGTACTGGCACGGCTTCGTACATGGCCCCGGAATTGATCAAGCGGCAAAAGACAGACCAGCGAATTGACGTCTTTTCTTACGCCGTGACGTGCTTCGAAATGTTCACCAAAAAGCACCCGTGGGACACCGGTGAAACTCTGGAAGCGGTTCTGCACGCTATTAATCAACCACCCAAAGACATTCGGACGCTGGCCCCTGGAATCGACGAGCAAATTGCTGAGACCATCATGAAGGGCCTCGAGAAGCACCCCGATGATCGATGGCAGACCATCGAAGAAATGATGCTCCCGATCCGGGAAGCTCGCAAGCGGTTGAAGCAGAAAGCCACTCTTAAACGCCGCAAACGAAAACCGGACGCGTAGTCACGCAGCCGCCTCAGGTAACCCGACGTCATGCCTACCGCTCTTCCTGCGCTCAACCGTCCCGTTCGTCTTGCCGTGCTGATTTCCGGTGGCGGTACAACGCTGATGAATCTGCTCGAAAAGAATCGGGCCGGGCAACTCGACGCGGAGTTCCCCATCGTCATCGCCAGTAAAGAAGACTGCCGTGGTGTCGAACGAGCTCGCAATGCCGGATTGAAATGCGAGCCTGTCGTGCGTGCAGAATTCGATTCCGTTGAATCTTTCAGCGATCGAATCTTTGAGCTCTGCCACGAAGCTGAAGTCGACCTGGTGATTCTCGGTGGATTTCTGAGCCTGGTTCAAGTTCCTGCCGAATTCGAACACAAAGTCATCAACATTCACCCGTCACTAATTCCTGCGTTTTGCGGAAAAGGATTCCACGGACATCATGTTCATGAGGCCGTGCTCGAACGAGGCGCCAAGGCCAGCGGCTGCACGGTCCACTTTGCGAACAACGAATACGACGCCGGACCAATCATCCTGCAGAAGGTCGTACCGGTGATGGACGATGACACTCCGGACACTCTTCAGAAGCGAGTCTTCGAGGCCGAGTGCGAAGCCTTTCCAGAAGCCATTCGAATGTTTGCTTCGGGGCGTTTGACAGTCGACGGTTCGCGCGTTGTCACTTCGTGACGAGGTCGGTCAGACAACCGTTGGGGTTTCTGTCAGATCTGCGAGGTCGGCTTCCGACGGAGCTGCATCTGGCGGAAAGAGTCGGTCGGCAAGCTTTCGAAACTCGCCGGCGTCCTCGCGGTCTGATGTGGCGAGCTGATTAAGCAGCCCCGAATCAACAAACAGCAATGCGGGGGAAACCAGATCAAGGACGGCTGCTCCGCCGAGTAGCTGACGCTTTTCTTCCGGCGACAGACCGTGCGCGGAGCAAATCTCGTCGAACACGTCCTTGGGTTTCGACTTCTTCGATGACTGTTTCGCTCGTTCTTTACGGCGAATCGATCCTGAGATAGCCGACGCTCCCCAGGCCGTACCCATGACGACGAGCAATCCCAGGACCCAGGCAACTGTCCGAGCCGATTGAGATTGTAGAAATCCGTCTTTGGCTGCCAGGAGAAAATCGGAGGAGAGAACCGCCGAGACTATTGGGGTGATTGATTCTGTTGACGTCATGTTTTTGTCCTCACGTACAGCCGCTTCGAATCGTCGCGGCCGAAATATGTTGTCAAACCTGAGATGAAGATCTGGCCGTCGCCGACTTCAATTGTTCGCTCAATCTGGAAATCACTCCTTCGGCTGCGCTGCGAACATGTCGATGCGAGTCTTCCGTCATCCTTCGAATGATCTTGATGGCGTCTGATGTTGGGTTTCTTCCGAATGCCTCAATCACGGCGCAACGAACGCTTACCTCTGGGTCTTCCAGTTTGTCGATCAGGCACGAACTGACCTTGTCCATAAAACCGAGAGCTTCTGCCGCTTCGATCGCGCGAATGCGTCGTCGGCGAAATGGATGATCAATCTCTCGAGCCAACTCGTCGGGGGCATTCGGGTTGATCTTGAGCAATGTGTGACCGCAAAGAAGAGACTGTCCTGGCGACAGGTCTCCGACGATTTTCATGAGGTAGTTCAAATCGAAACTGAAGAGTTCGTCGCGGGCCGCGTCGCGAACGATGTCCAGATTCTTGTCCAGCCGCTTGAGTAGTTCTTCGAAAGTGTCGGGCAGCTTCTGAGCTCGCAAGTGATGAGTCGCCCACGCTTCAACTTCCGGGTCCGAGTCTTCCAATGCTTCATGAAGAATCTGGCTTGCGTCCTCAGCAGGAAGAACCTTCAAGACGTCACTGGCTGCCTCGCGGCCGGCACCGCCCGATTTTCGGACGACCCATGCTTTCACTTTCGTTTTTATTGCCTCATCAATCGGAACATGGTTGATCGCACCGATGAGTCGGTCATGTACTGAAGTCGGCAACCGCTCGACAAGAGCCATTGAATCCTGAAGCCACGAAAGATCATTCAAACGAGCCAGGTTGAACGCGAGATATTCTGATGGTTGTTTTGGCAGTTGTTTCAGAAGATGCAATACGAATTCGAAATCGGATCGAGTTCGAAGAACATCAAGAACTGCCGGCGGCGGAGCATGATGGGCAAGGAAGTCGCCGAGCAGATCAAACAGCGCTGGATGTGAATCTTCCGTCAGCAATTTTGTCGCAACATTCCGACAACGTTCGCCACGCTTGGTGAAGATACTTCTGACAGCGTCGTCGTCGGGGCCTCCAATTATCAGAATCAGTCGCAATACGGTTTCCGGTTTGGGGAGATCGTCAAACTGTTTTGTGCGAATATCCAGATCGTCCAGGATCGTCGAACGATGCTTTCGCAGAGTGGCTCCGTCTATTCCGGGAAAGATCGATTCGTCGTTAGCACGCAGCCGCTCGGCCATTTGCGAAGCCAGCTCGACGGCAGCCGTTTGGACACTCTCGCAACGCGACTCGTCCGTGGAACCGAATTCTTCGAGTAGGGTTGCGAATTGCTCGAAGTTGCCAGTTCGACGAATAAACGTGACGGCCGCGTTTCGAGTCTCGTCGTCCGATTTCGAAATCGCCTGTTCCAAGGCCATCCGGAAGCGTTCCGGTGACTGGCTGAATTCGTTGCAGGCGTCATCCGTGAGCGATTCAACTTTCCGAATGATGTCCAGAATATTCTTCTGGCCAGGACGCTGGACGACTGTTGCCGCCGCCATTTTTCTTGCCGCTTCGTCGTCACACTCCAACGCCTGCACCAACACGTCGGCAGCCTCGTCAGACTTGTGTCTGGCAAGAATGTCGAAAGCGATGGAGCGAGGATCGGCGGTTGTACTCACGGGAAGGTGACGCCTGACAAACGGTTAAGTTGGCACGTTCTGTATTTCTTATCGAGCGTTCACAAGGCCGACTCAACGATTGCGGCTGCCGGAAGCAGCTTCCTCACGACGCGTGCGATCGGCATCGGAACCTCTCAGGTATCTACCTCAGAACTCGGGTCCAACGCCCTCCAGAGCCAAACATTGGCGTCATTTCGTCATTGGGCCCGTCGGCCACAGGCGGTCGTAACCAATGATTTCGTGCAGAGACGCGGGCCCGTCGAGACTGATACCGGCAACATTAAGCTCTGCGTCTCCGTGCCTCTGCGCGAGAATTTCACTGAGTGTGCCTCTACGCACCATTGATCGATCGAACGGCTGGTGCGTCAAGACGCACCCTACGAAGGTTCGGACTCGCAACCTTTTACTCGTGGACCGTGCGTGGAGCGTTCAACATTCAGCCGCAGCTGCGATAGACTCTGCATTCCCGCTGGTTCGACTTTGTTAGAGGTATCACGACGTCATGCTGACCGTTACTCAGGCTCTGGATCAGATCGTTCGCGAAGTGCCCGTCTTCGCACCGGAACAGATTGCGTTGAACGATGCTTTGGGATTGGTCACTGCTGAAGACGTCATCAGCCAGGAAGATTCGCCGCCGTTCGACAAGTCGCTGATGGACGGCTACGCCGTATTGAGTTCAGACGTTGCAGACGGGCGTCGTGAATTCGTCGTCGTCGATGAAGTCACGGCCGGGCGAACGCCGTCGTGCGACATTTCTTCCGGACAGGCAACTCGGATCATGACCGGGGCGCCGACACCCAGGAGTGCAGACGTCGTCGTGCCGGTCGAGAGGACTGAACTTGTCGACGATGACTCAGACCGTGTGAGAATTCTGATTGAGTCAATCGCTCCCGAGAAAAACGTGATCCGGCAGGGCACCAACAAACGAGTCGGTGAAGAAATCGTTTCGGCCGGTCGTCTATTGAGGGCTCAGGAACTGTCCGCTCTGGCGGAACTTGGTGGCGCTCGAGTTTCGGCTCGTCGGAAGCCCGTCGTAGCGGTGCTCGCGACCGGTGATGAGCTGGTCACCGCCGATCAAACGCCTGGCCCAGGGCAGATTCGCAACTCGAACGAAACCATGCTGTGCGGGCAGGTCAGCAACGCTGGCGGAGTTCCCGTTCCGCTCGGAATCGCCCGGGATAACCGGGAAGACCTGCGGCGACACATTGAAGAAGGCCTGAACGCGGACATTCTGCTGCTTTCTGGTGGTGTTTCGGCTGGGAAGCTTGATCTGGTACCAAGCGAACTGGAGCGAGCCGGTGTCGATCAGGTCTTTCACAAAGTTCGCGTCAAACCAGGAAAGCCAGTCTGGTTCGGAGTCCTTCGCCGTGGCGGCAACTCGTGTCTGGTATTCGGGTTGCCGGGAAATCCGGTCAGCAGTATGGTCTGTTTTGAACTGTTCGTGAGGACGGCAATTCGTCGTCTGACCGGGCAGTTTCCGGCGATTCCGCAATCGCTCACGGCACGACTGACGCATTCGCACTCCCACAAGGATGATCGGGAGACGTACTTTCCCGCGGCGGTCGAGTGGACGGTTGACGGGCCGACTGTGCGACTGATGAACTGGCACGGTTCGTCCGATCTGCAGTCGACGGTTGATGCAGATGCGATGGTGGTTTTTCCGCCGGAACCCAAGGATTACTCAGTCAACGATCGTGTCGAAGTCGTCCTTTGGGATGCTTAAGTCGAACGCTCGCTTCCTACGCTCCACGGATGGATGCAATGGCCACGCAAATCCTGCCTCAGACCTCGCCGACCGGACAGTCCTCATCGATGAACCCCGCGCCAGCGAAACGGCACGAGCCAACGGTTCGAGAGATCATCGAAGCCGCTCGGTCCGCGCCGGCTCCCGCTCGGGGAGCTGTCGCCTGCACATTGGCGACAGCCGTTCTGCTGTGGAGTAGTTTCACGCCGATCGACTGGGGATGGCTGGGCTGGATTGCGCTGTCGCCGATCATCCTGCTCGTCCGACTCGAACGTCCAACGCGGTTTATGTACCCGGCACTTTACGCTTCTGGTCTGGTCTGGTCGCTGACGACCTTGCAGTGGATGCGACTGGGCGATCCGATGATGTTTGTCCCGTGGGTGGCATTGTCCGTTTATATGGCGATGTACTTTCCAGTTTGCATTGCAATTTCACGCGGAGCGGTTCACCGATTGGGTCTCCCACTGCTGGTCACTGTGCCGGTTGTCTGGACAGGACTTGAGTACTTGCGAGCCACGTTGATGACCGGATTTGCCTGGTACTTTATGGGGCACACTCAGTATGCCTGGCCGGAAATGATCCAGGTCAGCGATCTGGTTGGTGCATACGGAGTCAGCTTTATCGTGACGCTGGTCGGCACGTGCGTTGCGGGCCTGGTGCCTCTGGCGTGGCTCGAACGCCTGAAGATGTTCCCGCCAGTCGAAGTGCCAGCCGATTTCGCTCATCTGCCGGAAGATGAGATCGTCATTCAAAATTCGAGCCGAGCAGAATTCCGTCGCCCGTGGCTGAACGTTGGGCTCACGCTGGCAGTCGTCGCGGCCGCATTTGTGTATGGAGCTGTCCGAAGATCACAGGCCGACTTCAAGCCCGGCCCACGCGTCGCCTTGATCCAGGGAAACTTCCCAGTGAGGCTGAAACATTCAGCCGATGAGTACCAAACGATATTTCATTACCACGACGCGCTGACCGGAATGGCTGTCAAACATCAGCCGGACCTGGTCGTCTGGCCCGAAACAATGTTCCGCTGGCCGCTGCAGATTGTTGAGCCCGGTGTCGAAGAAGCTCACCTTCTGTCAATGGCTCCGCCTGTCGACAGCACGGAGCAGAACCGCTGGCTGAAATCCTGGGAAGACCCGGCGGTACGGACAACGTTGCAGACGATGAGTGAACGAGCCAACGCAGCAATGATGATTGGTATCGACACGTGGATCGCCGGTCAGCAGAACATCAAAAGATTCAATTCGTCGGTCATGGTGACGCCCGACGAGGGGATCGGTGAACGATACGACAAAATGCACCGAGTTCTTTATGGCGAATACACTCCTTTGAAAGAGGAGCTTCCGTTTCTTGCATCGCTCAGCCCATTGGGTGATAGCGGCGGTCTTGAAAAAGGTGAATCGGCCAAAGTCTTCAAGTATGGCGGTTGGAACTTCTCGCCAATCATCTGTTTTGAAGACACGGTCCCACATCTCGTCAGTGGTATCGCTAAGGGCGCGAACGAAAGCGATCAGTCGATCGATGTCTTTGTGAACCAAACGAACGATGGCTGGTTCGTTCACGTGATGGAAGATGGCTCGTCGAGCGGTTCCAGCGCGTTGAATCAGCATCTTATCACGGCGTCGTTCCGAGCGGTCGAGACTCGCACGCCGTTGGTTCGAGCAGCTAACACGGGTATCTCAGCGGTGATCGATGGCGACGGCGTGTTGACTGAACCCGACGTGTTTATCAATGGCAACGCCGAAACGGAAGCTGACCTGATCTCGACCATGCGAGACCCAGCGACCGGCAAACTTCGCAAGTCGCTGAATGCGGCAGTAATCACAGACGTGCCGCTCGACTCACGCAGCAGCTTCTACGTCGCGCACGGCGACTGGTTCGCTCAAGGCTGCTGTGTTGGCGCATTGTTCTTCGCATTCGTCTGCCCATTCCGACGACGTCAACAGAATTGACGAATCGAAGGCCCAGCACAACTCTTCAGCAAGCGGCTTCGTAAGCACGCTCAATTGCTCGACCGGACTGCGTAGAGAATCCGTACAGACGGAACTCCGCTGCCCCTGCGGTCGCCGAAAACGTGTCGAGTTCTGAAAAGATTCCCGACCGAGGTCGTTCTGTAAGGCACATACCTCCTACGCAGTTTGAGGGAAACGCCTTACGAGCCGGAAGAACCGGCAATATGCCTCAACGACTTTGCTGATTTCGGGCTAGCAGATCACACCGACTTGTTTACTTGCACCTAAGATTGACAAACACCGACGCGCTGAATCATTGGGGGATGAATTAAATGGTTGCACTAGTACACCAACTGAAACAACAACAGACTGATCATGGCATTCTGGACGAGATCCAGAAGGTCCATTGCTATTCCTTGTTTGTCGAGCATCGCGGACGCTGGATTCTTGGCAGCAAGAGCGCTTCCAAACGCGAAGCCCGCGAGGCTGCTATCACGGCCTTCAAACGTGCAGGCTTGCCTGTTGAAATCCGACAGGATGACGGCACTGTCGTCTTCGGTCTGCGAGCCGGCTACCCGGACGTCGTCGACGATCTCGCCGGCTAATCTGACAGGACGAACGAGTTGCAGGACAACAGCCCGCCCGATGCTTTGACGTATCGAGCGGGCTTTTTCTACGCGCCGATTGTCTTTGCGCAGCGGCAGAGCTCAACTTGTTCAAGTCAGAATTGAAAACCGTAATTCACAAAACTTCACAGGCGGTCGCTCACTCCTTCGTCTCCGCTCGATCAGCTACAGTGTCGCCTTTCAAATTGTGCCGATTCACAATGGCGATTAACCGGAGACTGTGATCATGGTTCGAGCCTTTAGACTTCTAAGTTGTTTAACTCTGCTTCTGACGACAGGCGACTTTGCCAGTGCCGAAAACTGGGTGCGTTTCCGAGGCCCGAACGGTCAGGGTATCTCCAGCGAAGCCAACCTGCCGGTCAAGTGGTCGGCTGACGATAACGTCGCCTGGAAAGCGAACATCCCCGGCAAAGGCTGGTCATCGCCGATCGTGTACGGGGATCAGATCTTTCTGACGACTGCTACTGAAGAAGGCGTTTCCTGTCGAATCGTTTGCGTCAACCGGAAGGACGGTAGCGTTGCCTGGAACACTGAAGTGCATCGCCAGAAGACCGGCCCGATGCGACGACAGAATTCGTTCGCCACTCCGACGCCAGTCACCGATGGCGAGCGAGTCTACGCGGTCTTCTACGATGGCACGGTGTCGGCTGTAGACCTCAGCGGAAAGCCCGTGTGGAAGAGTCAGGAAATGAACTTCTTCAGCCTGCATGGGCTTGGAGCTTCACCCGTTCTTGCTGATGGGCAACTCATCATGCCGTTTGACGGGAGCAGCAAAGAAGAAAACAAACTCGGTTGGAAGATTCCCTGGAAGGATGCGGTCGTCCTGGCACTTGACGCGAAGACCGGAGCCGTCAATTGGAAAGGCAAGCGAGGCGAGTCTCGCGTGGGACACGTCACGCCGATTCTGGTCGAAGGCGGCAATCAAATCGTCACTGCTGGCGGTGACCGAGTTCAGGGTTTCGACGTGAAAACCGGCAGGCGAATCTGGTCGATCTACAGCCAGGGCGAAGGTGTCACTCCGTCGCCGGTTGTTGGTGGCGGTCTGATCTTCACGTCGTCCGGTTTCGAAGCGCCGACGACTCGCGCGATACGACTCGGCGGAAAGGGTGACATCACAAAGTCACACATTGCCTGGGAGCAGACAAAAGGCGTGTCCGCACTCGCGTCGTTGCTCTACGTTGCCCCGCACGTTTACTCGATCACTCGCGACAACATTCTGCATTGTTTGGAAGCGTCGTCCGGAGAAGTCGTCTGGATGAAGCGTCTGGAAGGTGTGCATTCCGCATCGCCCGTCCTGGCCGACGGTAAGATATTTGTCCTTTCGGAAGACGGAGTGACGCTCGTTCTTCGGCCAGGTGACAAGTACGACGAAATTGCCAGCAACGACATTGGCGAAAATTGCCTGGCGTCGATGGCTGTCTCGAATGGCCACTTCTACATTCGATCTGCCGAGCACCTCTTCTGCATCGGCGATAAGGCCGGCAAGTAGACTCCACCGCGCGCATCCGTGCTCTCGCCGTTGACTGCGAGAATTACCCACGTTGTGCCTCGAGCAGTTGTCCGCAAGCGTTTACTGACTACCAGCTTGTCAGCTGTTTTGCGGATTCGCATACGCCGAGATAACCGCCGCTTTCTTGAGCAAGGTGGAAACGCCGCTCGAAATCGCTGCTTTCAATGGCGGAATCAATTTCCGTTTTTTCTGGCGAAAGCGTGATCCACTCTGAGAAATCGGCCGTTGCAGGGGAATATCAAAGTGATATCATATCGATATCCAACGCGGTCTCCCTCTTGAAGGCAGGTACAGAGCTATGCACTCAGAAAAAACTTATCGCCCCATGTCCGGCTGGCTGGCACTGGTTGGTGTTCTCGGAACGTTTTTCGGAGGCTTCGCATTCTTTATTTACGGAGTCAATGTCGGGAATCCGTTTCCAATCATCGGTGGAATTCTGATGGCCATCGGCGCGATCATCTGCATTTTCGGATTCATGGCGATTGCGCCAAACCAGTCACGCGTGCTGCTGTTGTTCGGTTCGTACAAAGGCTCCGCCAAGGAATCCGGCTTCTACTGGGTCATCCCGTTCTTCTCTAAGAAGAAACTTTCACTACGTGTTCGTAACTTCGAAACTGGCTCAACGACAACACCTGAAAAGAAGAACGAAATGGGGCAGGTTGTGACGCCAGGAACGCGGTCCGGTGGCAAGCCTTCGAAAGTGAATGACAGCGACGGCAACCCGGTCGACATTTCAGCGGTCGTTGTCTGGCGAGTGGTCGATACGGCCGAAGCCATGTTTGAAGTCGACGACTACGAAAACTTCATGGAAGTTCAAAGCGAAGCTGCTTTGCGAGTGCTCGCCAGCCGTCATCCTTACGACAGTGATGATTCAACGATTTCGCTTCGTGGGAATCCGGTAGAAGTCTGCGAGCAACTGAAGACAGACATCCAGGAGCGGCTTGACAAAGCTGGCATCGAGGTCATCGAAGCCCGCATCAGTCACCTCGCCTACGCTCCTGAAATTGCAGCGGCGATGCTGCAACGTCAACAGGCTCAGGCCGTGGTTGCTGCTCGAACCAAGATTGTGGAAGGAGCGGTCGGGATGGTCGACATGGCTCTGGATCATCTTGAAAAAGACAACATCGTAGAACTCGACGAAGACCGCAAAGCGACGATGGTGTCAAATCTGCTCGTCGTACTGTGCAGCGGTGGGCACACACAACCAGTCGTGAATGCCGGAACTTTGCACAACTGATCAAGAGCGTATCGTTACTCCTCAGAATAATCGCGACTGACATTTCAAGACGAGGGCGAGTCCCGAAGCCACAATCAAGGCCGGGACTCTCTTTCATTGAAACGAAACAGGCACCGGATGGCTCGCGAATCCTTCCTGCTGAGAACTGACCCAAAGATTCTGAACGCGCTACGGCGCTGGGCAGAGGACGATTTGCGCAGTACGAACGGTCAAGTGGATTTCATTTTGCGAAAAGCGCTGCGAGACGCTGGTCGACTGCCCGGCAAAGAAAAGAAATCGGCAAAAGGTCGCAAGTCAGCCGACGACGAGTAGCAGGCATACTATTCCGCTACGGAAGCTCTCGCCCTTCTCGCCACAGATTGGCGCGAATCGTGTTTCGCCAGGCATCGTAACGGGGGCCAGGGCCGACGACTCGAATTAAGGCACCAGGTGGGGCATCGGGCGACATCGCTTTGCCATTTTCGAACCGGGTGATGTTCAGCGAGTGTGCGTCTCGCGCTTCCTGCATCGAATCAACGAACGACTCTCGGCCATTGTCGACTCGAATCTCTCCGAGTTGCGACGTGTCATCGTTACCTCGCCAAAGTCGTCGCCAGTCGTCGTACAAGGATTGTGATTCCCGGACCGTATCGCGAGCCGCGATGTAGGCCCGGAATCCCTGAGGAGCATCGTAGATATTCTGGTCGCCACTCCAGGCGATCAACGCTGGTTCCTTGATCGCCCGTAACTCAAACGGCTTAAGAAGTGGTGCCTGTTGACCGGCACCTCGAGGTGGAACTGCGCGGCGGAGCACCATCGACTGCCGCGTATCGACCAACGACTTTTCCATCGAAAAGGCGATGACTCCCAGCCTTGTCGTGAGATTCTCAGCAAGCAAATCGTCTCGCGGAGGGACGAGCAGCATCAGCGAGTGTTCGTTGACGAAAGTTGAACGATCAACTGCGACTTCTGATCCGAGATGCCCGTTGCACCATAAGACGAGACCAGTTTGACCGACAAAAACACAATTATCGATGTGGAGCTGTCCAGCTCGCGGAGCGTACCAGGTCACGGCGCTACCGCCGAAGAATTCGCTACCTCGGATATCGACCCGCTCCGCATCGTCTGCCGCAATTCCGACTTGTAGCGGTACGCCCGGCAACATTCGGGTTCTGCAGTGAGCCATTCTCAGCGTACCGCCTTCGCATCGGATAGCCGATTGCCGAGCCTGCTCAGGATGACGTTTGCCACCACCCTTTCGCGGCCGATTGTGGCACTCGAATGACAACCCTTCGACAGTGAATTCGCCATTCTTAACGACAAACAGAGCATCTCCGTCGTCGAGTGCTGGCTGATCAAGATTGGAGACGATCTTTGGAGTAAAACCTGACGCGGGTCGAATGGTCAGCGATTTGTCGATTCTAATCTGCCGAATTCGTACGCTGCGATTTGACGCAATCTCGATCGTCGAACCTTCCGATGCTGCATCGATTGCCTCTTCAAGCGATTCGTACCAGCGATCTGCGGGCAAAAGATTCACGAACAGGTCAGGAATCAAATTCCGCATATCGATCGGCTCAGCGCCACCAGGCTGATTGCCAGCTTCAATCTGTGGTGTCGAAGCATTGTTTCTGACAGGTCCGTTATCAGTCGGATTCTTAAGTGACCCGACAATGGCCGAATTGTTGCTCTGCTCGGCGTCCGTTGCCGACGAAAAGTGGCCGGCAACGACGGGCACCAACAGGCAGGTTGCAAGCAGGCAGCCCGCGGCGACCATCCCGCGGCGGCGGCGACGAGCCATGCGAATGGTCGAGCCCGTTTCGTCGGACAAAGCTTCGTTCACCACGCCGTCAAACTCGACGATTGTCTCAGCGGCGACACGCGCAAACTCAGGAGCGTTAGCGTCGAATTCGGGTGAAGTGAAATCGTCCCAGCCATCGTCAGTGCCAACCGCAACTGGATTTTCTGTAGCGAGATTCGGATGCTTCAGAATTGACGAAACCTGTCGCCCATCTTCGAAGCGGTCTTCAGGATTCTTCGCATGCAGCTTTCGAATCACTGCCGTTAGCCATGCTGGCAGTGTCGGATCAATTTGCTCGATCTCTTCGACTTTGGCGTGAGCGACAGCGGTTACGACTTCGCCCTGGTTCTTACCGGAGAACGGAGGGCGACCGACACACATCGTGTAAAGAACGCTTCCCAGACAGAAGAGGTCGGACTTCGAGCTGGTCTTTTCGCCGCGAGCCTGTTCAGGCGACATGTACCGAGGTGTACCCAGCAGCGTTCCTGATCGAGTTAAACGCGACGCTCCTTCGGCTTGAGCCAGACCAAAGTCGGTGATACGAACTTCGTCCGTTTCGTCCATCAACAGAATGTTCGCGGGTTTCACATCGCGATGCGTCACCTTCTGGTCGTGAGCGGCGGCCAGTCCGTCGGCGATCTGACTTCCCAGGCGAGCGACATCGCTGAGCGGAAGCGGACCAAGTCGCCGAATCCGGGCACGCAGCGATTCTCCATTCACATATTCCATCACGATGACCGGGATCCCGCCCACAAATTCGATCGCGTGAACGGTGATCACGTTGCGATGGTTGATGCCTGCAGCCGCTTGAGCTTCCCGCAGAAAGCGTTCGACAAACAGGCTGTCTGCTGCGAGTTTTGGCTTCAGCAGTTTCAGTGCGACGTCGCGACCGAGTCGTGAATCACGTCCTCGATAGACGACTCCCATGCCGCCGCGACCAATCCGCTCGAACAGGTCGTAGTCACCGATTCGCCCGATTGAATCCGGATGCGCCGATGGCTGACACAGCTCGACCACGAATTCGTCTACGTGCCCGCTGTTTGTGTGTTCCGAGTATTCAGCATCCAGTGAATCGCCAGCCGCCAATGCTTCGTCTTTTTCAGCGACATCCTGATGAAGCTCAGCCAGTTTCGCTTCTACATCGAGCGGGATCGGCAATGGCTCAGATTCGCCGATCGACAACTCGGTTCCTGAGTCAGAGTCGTCATCAAGGCTGAGCATCTCCACAACCGCCCGACACTGAGCACACTGCTCAAGATGCTGCGCGATCTCCAGTTCCTGCTCGGGGGAGATCGTCCCTCGCCGGATGACGTGCAAAAGTGCGCTATCCGGACATGGAAGCGGCATGTTCATCGTATGACGGCCCTGCCCACAGAAAACTACATAGTATGTACAAGAACGGAAGTATTCGGTGATCAATTCTGGCGGGCTGACAACTTCGTGACCAGTCCTCTTCCACCGTGCAGGAAGAGTTATCAGGTCGCAACCACATTCGTCAGAATCTGCTTGTGGTCATGCGAATTCAGGATGATGATTCGACTGAAACCGGTCAGTAAGTCTGCAGGTACGATGCAAAACGTCGAGCCTGGTCGTACGTTGCGCGGCTGAGCAACGAACTCCAGTCAGACTTCTGTGGCGAGATTTGATCTGCTCACGCCAGAATTGTAATTCGATCAAGTTTACGGATGCGTAAGGAATGTCGCATGGCAACGATTTCACAGCCTGCTGATGACATCGAAAGTTTGGATGCCAGCAGCACACCAACGCGCCGTGAGGAATTGGAGGCAAAGACTCTTGCATCCGATCAGCGTAGAATTCGGAATCTTGTCGTGAGCCTGTTCCGAAGATTCATGCGAATCTTGCCAGCCTTGTCACTGAGTTTCTTTGGGTTTCTGGCATTCTATCTATTGTCTGCGGGGCCGGTCGCTGGCATTCACAACGTGCTGAAAGTCGGCGCCTTTCAGAAGGCGGTCGAGGTCATCTATGCTCCGATTGTGTTGCTGGTTAAGAGCAACATTGAGCCGTTTTCGAGCATCATGAAGTGGTACATCGACCTTTTTCGATAGGTCGATTACCGACCGGCATGACTGAGTTAACGATTGCAGCAACGGAGTGAAAACATGTCGGAAGAATTTCCGGACGCGGTGGATGTAGATCAACTTTTCGAAGAGACGTCGGACTTCAGCAAAAAGCCTGTGCCGAAACCCAGGGAGTACCGATTCCGGTGGGGTTGGGGGCTGGGCATTCTGCTGGTAGGAATTGCTGCCGAGCTGGTTGTCTGGAATTTTATCGGGCAGGACAGAACTCACCAGGTGATGTTCTCGCTGCCGATCGTTTCCGGAACTCCGTTCTTTCTGCTGATCTGGTGGATCTTCTTCAGCGGCATTGACGGGATGACTCGTTTTCTTGGTGTTGGAGCTGTGGCGTCGGTCGTGCTGCTTTTTTATTCGCAGTATCGGTTCGACGGTTTTGAAGGGGACATGATTCCTCGCTTCGAAAAGCGGTCCGCCCCGACTAACGAGGATCGACTGGCAAAGTTCGTCGAGACACAGCAGTCGCCGCGGCTGGTCACTGCTGAATGGGCGATTTCGGAAACTCAGACGTGGGGCGAGTATCGTGGTCCGGCTCGCGATGGAGTCGTCCGAGACGTGCCTGCTGACGTCGACTGGTCGAGCACTCCGAAAGAAGTATGGCGGCACGCCGTCGGAGAAGGCTGGTCGTCATTTTCTGTCGCGGAGGCAATTCTGCCAGCGATCAATCAGGACGAGCCATCACAAACGAAGGCCTACCTGCTTACTCAGGAACAACGCGGCGAGCAGGAATGCGTTGTTGCCTACGAACCGGAAACCGGCGATCAAGTCTGGCTTCACGAAGACGTCATTCGCTTCGAAGAAGCGCTCGGCGGTCCTGGCCCACGAGCAACGCCGACGGTTAACGGACAGCGTGTTTATTCGCTGGGAGCGACGGGGCAGCTTAACTGTCTCAACACGCTGACGGGTGAGAAAGTCTGGGCGCGAAATATCCTTGACGATGCAGAGGCTAAAAATCTGGAATGGGCAATGTCCGGTTCACCGCTGATCATCGGCGACAAAGTCATTGTCAATCCGGGTGGCGGCAACAATCGCAGCGTCATTGCATACCATAAAGAAACGGGCGACCAGATTTGGGCTGCCGGTAACTACCCCGCTTCGTACACCGCTCCAATGCTGGCGATACTGCATGGCAAAGAACAGATCATCATCTTCGGCGGCAATGGACCAGTCGGGCACGATCTTGAAACGGGTGCCGAGCTGTGGAATTTCAAGTGGGAGAACGGCCCGAAGGTGAACGCTGCCATCCCGACGCTGGTCGACGAGTCGTCTATCATGATCAGTTGTGGTTACGCAATCGGCAGCACATTGCTTCGGTTTTCATTGGAAGGTGAGACCTGGAAGGTTACTTCGGATTGGGAATCGAAACGGTTGAAGCTGAAGTTCAACGCTCCCGTCCGGAAAGGCGATTATGTCTACGGTCTCGACGAGGGCATTCTGACGTGCATCGATCTGAAAACCGGCAAAGCGGAATGGAAACGCGGCCGTTACGGGTATGGCCAGCTTCTACTTTGCGGTGACGTGTTGATCATCCTGGCCGAAAGCAGCGAAGTCGTCTTCGTCTCCGCAACACCCGAAAAGCACATCGAGCTGCACCGCTTCCAGGCGATCGACGGGAAATCCTGGAACCACCCCGTCGTCTGGAACGGCCGTTTGTTCGTCCGCAACGGTGAAGAAGCTGCTTGTTTTGACTTACAACGTCGATGAGCGGTTCAACGCTGAGCACGGAACAGTGAAGGATTATTAACAGGAGAAAACGGAGAGAGCAGAGTCAGGAATCGATCCCCGGCTCTGCTCTCTCCGTTTTCTCCTGTTCAAAATTCTCTACAGCGAATTCCGTAACGCTTATTCCTTGACTGTATCGGGGTTGTCTTCCGAGTCAGCCGTCGCTTGCGAGGATGCAGGTTGACTTTCCGCGGCGGCATTCAACCGAATGTTCTTTTGCGGGGCGAAACTGGCCGTTTCAGCAGCTCGCTTGGTTCCGGACGCCTGATCGACTCTCCGTCGTTTTGCAGCGTCATTCGTGCTCACGATGAAGGCTGAATTGATAACCGTCGCTGATTTTCGAACGGGCGAGTACTGGCTCGTCCGTTTGTCTTCTGCTTCAGGCTTGGCTGCTCCTTTTGGATCAGTCGCTGGCTGCGGTGTCCCCTGTTGCTCCTGCTTCTTCTTACGTTGTTCCTGCAGTTGATCCAGCAATTGTTGCAGCGTTCCGGAGAGTTCTTTTACCTGTCGAGGAGCGGAACCCAGCGGCCCGCTTAATGTTTCAAGCAGAACTCTCGCAAGCACTTCGACACTGTCCTCGCCTTCCGGATCGTCCCCGAAGACAAGCTTCAGGCTTTCCAGTTCGTCATCATCGAGCGAAGTCTCGATGGCGTCGAGCAACTTCTTGCGGGCCTCACTGATTCGTTCAAGTAGTCTTGCCAACGCGGCGTCTTCGTATTCTTTCTTGCTGAACAGCGATGCGTCGAGGCGGTCGAGGGCGATGCTTGCAAGTGCTTCCGTGGCACCAGCAGCCAAAGTCTGTGCGTCGCTATCTGTTGTCGGAATTTGAGCAACGAAGTCAGCGATCTCAGAGAAATCTACAGTCTCCAGATCCGTCTGTGTTGGGAAACTCGCCAGGCCCTCCTGGTAAGTCAGTGCGAGCTGAACTTCGTCGCTGTCGGCAAGGCTTCCCTGGAAAGTGATCTCCTGCGTTCCAGCCGGCGTGATCAGGCTGGAACCGCCACGGAAAACTCCACCGACACCAACCAGTTGCAGGCCGTACTCGCCAGGGTCCGCATTCCGAATTGTCAGTAGCTCGACCACGCCGTCTCCGGTGAACGTTGCGTCGGCACCAATTTCATTGACCGTGCCCCCGTCCTGCGTGAAGCCGACTGTTCGTCCCTGCGTGTCGGTGAGCAGGAAGTCGACAGGGTGAGTCGCTACGACGAGGATGTTTTCCTCCGCGCCACGGTCCTCTTCGAGTCGCTCGACGGCGGCGTTGATTGCCCGGATGACGGTCCTAAGAGCCGGGTCAGTCTGGTTGAGCGGCGGTGCTCCGTCGCGGCGTTCAGCACGTGCGCCATTCTCGGCTTGAACCGCAAGCGGCAACTCGGTTCCGTCGATGTTCGGATCCGGATCGTTCAGCTCGTCGGGAAATGCGTTGAAGAATTCGTCGACTGCGGTGTCCAGTGCCGGTTCGATTGAGTCAGAGTTTCCAACTGGTGGAGCCGCGATTTCGACGAGATAATCTTCCACTTCGCCGTCGCTCGCGAGCCCGTTTGGTGTCAAACCGCCAGTGCTGCTGAGCCGAAATCTGGCAATCGTTGGCCCCGGAATCGCTGTGTCAGGTATGTCGAAGCTGACAGTACTGAAGCCAGCCGGCACGGCGATTCCCGTTCCGATGTTGAATGAGCTGACGACATTACCGCCGCCGGAACCGAGGTCGAGTTCGCCACCGTCAAAAATGATTGAGGAGCCGAGGCTCAGATTCTCGCCGATGGAAAAGTCGCCACTCTGATCGAAGTCGATCCATGCATCCAGAAAACCGGCTTCCGATGCGGAAACTCGGAACTGGCGGGTCGTTCCCACGCCAAGCGCGGAGAGGAATGTAATTCCATCTTCGTCGTCGACAATTCCGCTTCGCCCCGTGCTGTTGTTGTCATCACCGAGTGCGGCCGCGCCGGGTTGTCCGTCAGCTTCGGCGTCGACGGCGCCGCCCAGGAACAATGACCCGATTACGTGACGTGGCCCGTCATCGGCCAGCAATGTATCGAAACTGGCGGGAGCGTCTCCAAAGTCCAACGCGATGCTCGTGACGAAAATCACAACCGTTTCGGATGTGGTCAAAGCTCCAGCGTCACCTTCGGTCACGATGATCGTTACCGGGACAAACATGCCATCGAGAGCGGACGTCGGCGTAAACGTGAAATCGCCACTGGCGGTAATGCTGGCTCCGGCTGGAGCTCCGCTACCAAGGCTGAAAGTCAACGGTGCCGCTGGCGTGTCCGGGTCGGTCGCGGAAGCCGTGAAGAAGAACTCCTCGTCGACAGTGGCTGTCTGGTTGCCGATCGGGTCCAGAATCGGTGCTTCGTTGACATCATCTACGTTGATGGTGACCGTCGCTGACGCGTTCAGAGAACCGGGGTCGGTGACCTGAACGGTTAGATTGAACGAGCTGACCGATTCATGATCGAGTCCGGTTTTGGCAACTGAGATTGCTCCCGTTGACGCGTTAATCGCGAACTGCCCGAATGGGTCTCCGGCAGTAATCGCAAACATCAATGTCGACGGCGTTTCAAAATCGTTGGCGATAACCGTTCCAACCGGCGTTGTCACGACGCTGTTCTCATCAACGTTGAACGACTGCGCGGCAATGATCGGCGGGTCATTCGCATCTTGAATGTTGACTGTCACGAGGCCGGTCTCGGTAGTCGTTCCGCCGTCGTCGGTTACCTGAACTGTCAGCGAAAACGGGCTGCCAGTTTCGAAATCGATCGCTGCCGTATTGACGATCGTGATCTGGCCAGTCGCCGAGTTGATCGCGAATGCGGTCCCCGTATTCCCGCCTGTGATCGAGAAGGCGACGCTGTTGTCGTCGCCGGCGTCCAGGGCGACCGTCCCGACGTTCGTTCCGTTTGGCTGGTTTTCCAGAACGTTGAAGTTCTGATCGCCAATCGAAGGCTCGATATCCGCAATGGCGATGGCCACGGTTGCTGAGTCGGTTGTCGTTCCACCGTCGTCTGTGACCGCGACAGTCAGACCAAATGACGTGGCGACTTCGAAGTCGATTGCTGATGTGTCTGCGACGGTGATCTGCCCGGAAGAAGCATTGATCGCGAATGCTCCACCCGTATTGCCGGCGGTAATCGAATAGTTGATCGAGTTGTTATCGCCAGCGTCGAGGGCGACCGTGCCGACAGAAGTTCCATTGGACGCATTCTCGGCGACGCTGAACGCCTGGTTGGAAATCGCGGGTTCGACATCCGAAATGTTGATCGTCACTCTCGCCGCGCTGCTGTTTCCCGTGTCGTCGATCACGAGCACCGTTAAGCCGAATGACGGCGACGCTTCAAAATCAATCGCAGACGTATCGTTGACGGTGATCTCGCCACTGGCTGAATCGATTGCGAATGCGTTGCCAGTGTTCCCAGCAGCGATGCTGAAGTTCAGTGAGTTGTCGTCGCCAGTGTCGAGCGCCACCGTTCCGACAGACGAACTGTTTGAAGTGTTTTCGGCGACGGAGAACGACTGATCGCTGATTGCTGGCGAAACGTCGTTGATGTCGACGGTGACCGTGGCCGTGTCGACAGTCACTCCGGCATCGTCCGTGACTTCAACATCGAGGTTGAATGAGGACTGTTGCTCGAAGTCAATAGCCGCCGTGTTTGCGACCGTGATCTCACCGGTTGAGCCGTCAATCGCAAAGGCACCTTCAAAGTTGCCGCCCGTAATATCAAAGCTGACCGAGTTCTGATCGCCGGGATCAAGGGCGACGGTTCCAACCGAATCTCCGTTGTCGGCGTTTTCATCGGCCGTAAAGGACTGGTTGCTGATCATCGGTTCGATGTCGGTGACGCCGATGTTGATCGTCGCTGTGTCTTTCAGCATCTGATTGTCTTCAACCTGGACAACCAGAACGTATGACGCGAGGACTTCGAAATCGAGTGCCGCGTTGACTGTGATTTCTCCAGTCGAAGCGCTGATCGCAAATGCGCCGCCCGTATTTCCAGAAAGGATGCTCCAGACCAGACTTTCGCCAGTTTCCGGGTCGGATGCGACGGGCGTGCCGACAGCCGTGCTGACCGGTGCGTCTTCCGCAATCACAAACGAGGCACCGTCAACCGTCGGCGTTGCGTTCGTGATAGCGACAGTTTCGAAGTTGCCATAGCTGACGGAATTCAGTCCGCCTGTAAACGAGATGTTTGAGCCACTATCAATTACCTGTGCGGTCTGAGCGTCGACATTCAAGAGGTCGCTGCCGGTTTGTGTGCCTCCGTCGACGTTGAAGAACGCCGGGCCTGACGAAGACGCTGTAAGATTGACAGTGTCGTCGCCGTCGTCGAGGAAGAGGTTCAGCCCTTCGACGTTTGTTAGCGAGAATGTCGAACTTCCAGAAACCAGCGTTCCGCCATTCACGCTGACCGTATCATCGAGCCCCGTCCCCTGGATCATGACCGAGTCGTTGTCGGCGGAGCCTCCGGCATCGATCGTCACGCTCGCCGGCTGCGCGACAAGATCGAATGAAAACGTGTCGTCGGCATCGGATGTGGTGATCGACAGAGCTGCGTCGCCATCTGTCGAAACGTCAAGGAGTCTCGGCACATTGAATCGAACGATTGCGTCATCGCCGGTTCCCGATGCGTAAACGTGCTGCCCATCCACGCTCGCGAAAATGCTGGAAACACGGTTGATTCCGGCAACCGTCGTACCGGCTCCGTCCGTGTCGCCACTGGCCAGTGTTTCAAGAACGGTCAGCGCTCCGGAGAAAAAGTCTCGACTGAATAAAGTTACCGCGTCGCTGCCAGAAGCCGCCACATAGACGATCGTACCTTCCGGGCTGATCGACACTGACGTTGGAGCCAGCAGGTTTTCGACAATGTTACTCATCGAGTCCAGGCCGCTGTCGGTAAGGCTTTCGACAAATGTCAATTGGCCCGTTCCCGCATCCCTGGAGAAGACGGCAATTGAATTGTCAGTTTCGCCGGTTACGTAAACGTGCATGCCATCGGGACTGACCTCAACGGATGATGCTCCACCCAGACCAGACACAACATTCAGCGAGGCGTCCATGTCACCATCGGCCAGTTTCTGAATGAAGAGGGGTAACCCGAAACCCATCATCTCAGGGCCGTCGTCAGGCTTGCTGAAGACAGCGATGGCGTTGTCAGTCGCCCCGGTGACGTACATGAATCGCCCGTCGGGTGACACCGCGACGGCTGATGCACCTGCCAGCCCATCGATCGTCGTCATCCCGGAGTCTCGACCGCCGTCGACGAGAGAACCCTGAAAAACGAGATCGCCAGAACCGCCGACTTCGAAGAAATCAACTCGGTTTCCAGTTTCCGAAGATACCATCAGAACAGAACCGTCCGGGATAAACGCCATGTCTGAAGGCAGATCGACGTTAACAGGATTCCCAGCACTGTCGCGGACCGTCGACGAGATGAACGTCAACTGGTTGTCGCCTTCGTGTCTGACGAAAAACGCGATGGTCCGATCGAGTTCGCTGGCTACGTAGACGTAACGTCCGTCGGCTGAAACGATGACGTTGCTGGCTCCGTCCAGCCCGGTGATCGTATTACCGAAGGCATCCATTCCTGTGTTGGCGAGCGATTCGACAAACGTCAGATCGCCGGTCACTCGGTCACGACCGTAAACAACCAGTGCATCGGAATCAGAGGCTGCGACATAAACGCGAGTGCCGTCCGGGCTGACGATTACCTGATTGGGAGCCTGTTGATTCTCGATCGTGTTTTCCGAGCCGTCGTCACCGCCGTCACTCAACACTTCTTCCAGAACAATCTCGCCGCCGAGGACTTCTCGAACCTGCGCGATGTAGCCTTCTCCGCTGAAGATATTGACTTGCTGCTGCTTCGTCGTTGACTGAAGCGAAACGGTATCGTCGGACAAATCGCCGGCTACTTTGATCGAACGAGCTGAGCCGGTGAAGTCCTGATCGACCGAGATTGTGTCGGTTCCTCCGCTGGAAATATCCAGGGTCAGGTCTTCAACGCCTCCCAGATCGATCGTCGTCGTGCCATCGGTCAGCGTCGTGCCGGATAGCGTTAGAGCATCGTTTCCGGCGGTTCCGTTGATCGTCACTGAGTCCGATGCGGATGGGCCTCGTGTATCCAGTGAAACCGAAGTCGGCAGTCCGCTCAACTCGACAAGCACGTTCTGGTCGGCAGGGCCCAGACCAACGTCCAGGGCTTCGATGTTTGTGTAGCTGGCTTTAAAGTCGACCGACCGGCCGGGCGTCTGAAACACGGTCGATTCGACCGCGGAGCTGTTGATCGCGTGGTCCGAGGCGAGATCATTGTTCAACCCACCGAAGATAAAGCGATCGTTCGAGCCACCACCGCCGTCAATCGAGTCGGAGCCAGAGTTCGAAAACAGAATATCATCGCCGGTGCCGCCGGTCAGGATGTCGTCACCATCGCTTTCGGCGCTTCTGGCGACAATTGCCTTGCTGCTTGCGACCAGCGAGTTCGGCGAATTGAACGATACCTGTTGGACTCCGTTTGAATGATCGGCACCGTCTCTGCCTCCGACGGTTGCACTGACTCCGTCGGTGATTGACGAGAAGGGAGCTCCTGTGTCGAGGTCGACATAGTTGAACGTGACGTCGCCGTCCCGGTCGAACGTGTTGAGTTCGAGGATCAACTGGAACGTTACCGGCGACGCTCCCGCTTTCAGAAACGGCGTCGATAGAGTGTCGATCTGATCTCGGTGGTAGACCTCGTTCCACTCGATGATCAATCGGTCATTGATGAAGTCAGTGTTTGTGTCTTCGAACTTGTAAAGCACTTTCGCGTCTGGCAGCGCGAGTCCCGGCGGAGAATTGATTCCAGTTACCCAGTCGTCAAACAGCGGTGCGAGTATCGGAATTCCGCCAACATTGCTCGGCGCGTCGGTCAGGTCGAAATTGTTCTGAGGAGAGATTGGCCCGCCCAACGAAGCAACGCCCGACGGAGCCACAAACAGCGAGTTTCCGGCATACGTCACGTCGTTGAATCGAAAGATGTCTGAGTCGAGCAGAATTGTTGCGGTTTCTGTGTCGGTCTCATCCAGAATTGTGACAACGCCCAGATCGGAATCGGTCAGGTCGAGGCTTTCGAAACTCGTCCCGCCCAGGACGTACTGTTCGTGAAGCGGGCCGCCTTCGAGGATGTCGTCGTCAGCGCCGCCGTCGAGAACATCGTTACTGGATGAACCTCGCAACGTATCGTTGCCGGCGAGTCCGCTAAGAGTGACCGGGCCATCGAATTCGATCGCGTTGAGATTATTGTTGCCGACTCCGCCGGCCAGTGATGCCTGCTCAAAATTCGTTAGGGCCACTTCGTCGATGCCACCGATTGTCAGCCGAGCGTCAGTCAACCTCTGATTCGCATCGTTCACTGAGAGGATGGTGTCAGTGCCTTCCCCTCCGTTGAGAAACAATTGTCGTGAGGGTGATGGATTGCCGGCTGAATAGTCGAGAGCCAATGTGTCGTTTCCGCCGCCGCCGGTGACAAACAGTGTCGTCACATTTGAAATCGTAATGTCTTCCTGAGTCGCTCCTGCGCCGGCGTCAAACTTGATTTCCGTAGCCGTGATGGTCGTTGAATTTTTGACATCGCCGGCCACCCCGCTGAACAGCAGGACGGGCGAGTTCGAAAACACGTTGCCGTTCGTGCTGGCCGAAGTTCGAGGGTCCATCACCGCAATAGTGTCTGCTCCGTCGACCACCAGACCGCGATTCGAATTCTGATCAACCGTCACGGTGTCAAAGCCAACAATCGGCGTACTGACGACTTCGACACCATCCTGACCGTTGAGGGTCGACGACACGTTCCTAAGCAGCGCGGTGCCAACATTTGTGATGTTGATGCCGTCTCCGGTGTTGCCGGTGATGGTCGAGTTTTGAATCGACACGTTCATCAGGCCGATCGAATCGAACACGCGGAGTCCGGTCGTCGTTCCATCGATGTGAATGTTGTCGGCATCAAAGAACTGAGCGGAACTGAGTGGGGCAACATCGACACCCGTCGTGGCGTTGGTCACGCGCAACGACGACAGTGAGACGGAATCTTCCGTCACTGAGATTGCCGTCGCAGCACCGCCTCCGTTGATCACAACGTCATTCGGAATTCCGGTGTGGCCACGCAATGTCAGGTTGAATATGTCGAGCGTCACGCTTCCGGTGTAGGTTCCTGATCCAAGCACGACTTCGGATAGAAAATCATCGCTTCCTCGTACGGCCGTCAGAGCATCCGCGATGGTTCCGAATGCTCGAACGCCAAATTCCAAACCAGCGATATTTGCCCCGGCCGGATCGAAGGTGACAATGTCGCCGAAGTCAAGAATTCCGTTCGCCGTGCCGCCACCGCCGCCGGTTACTCCGTCGCCGTCGACGAAGACCTCGAAGTCGCCAGCGAAGCCACCAATGATTGTGCCGCCGCCGATGTCGTCAACGAAGTAGTCGGACGGAGACTGCACCTCGAATGCTCCGATGTCTGTGATCATCGAACCATTGCGGTCCCCATCCCGGTCGCGAGTGAAGCCTCGCTGATCGGCAAACAACGGAGAAGGATCCATTGGCCCTGCGTCGATTGCCGGGCTCATGCCGCCCAGTGCGATCGTTTGTGTCGGGCCTCCGTTGTCGGCCAGGCCGAGCAGGTTTGGAGAAATCGGGCTGGCGAATGTTCCGATCTGGTCGCCGGTCACCGGGGTGATCGGGAAGTTCGAATTATCTCTGACGAGGTTGAAGCCGTTGGAATTGACGTTGCCGCCGCTGAGGAAACCTTCAGGCCCTGCTACTCCCGCCGAGTTGTCACTGACAATCGACCGGTCAAGAGTGAGCGAGCCGTTCACCCACGCTCCACCACCCTGGTTACCGGCCATATTGAATGCGACAGTCGACGCAAAAACGGTCGCGTTGACGTTGGCCTGAATGTAAAGACCGCCACCGTCTCCCTGCATCGAATTAAAGTCACCAGCCGTATTCTGTGCGATTGTGGAACTGTCGATCGACAATGTACCGCCCAGAGTATCCGCGCTGGACGAGATTCCGCCGCCGGCACTCAGTGCAAAGTTATCATTGATTGTGCTTTGCTGGACGATGACGGCGCCACCGATTGAGTCGATCGCTCCGCCTTGACCGAATCCAAACATACCTTCGGCACGGTTATTTGAAAGTGTCGAATTGGAGATCGTTACCGTGCCAAGGTTGTTGTGTATTCCGCCGCCGTTTGACGCTCGGTTATCGGTGACGATCACGTTGTTGAGCTGGAGCGTTCCGCCACCAACTCGGATCCCGCCGCCGTCGCCTCGGCCTGCAAGGTCACCGCCGGTCACCGTCAGGTTGAACAATTGCAGCGTCACGCCGGGGAACACTTCGAACACTCGATCGAGATTTCGTGCATCGATGATCGTGGTCTGCGCAGACTGTCCTTGGATGATCAGGTTGTCGGTGATGTCGAGGTCGCCGGTCAGTGCAGCGTCCTCGTCAGTGCCTTCAATCGACAGGTTGAAGATTCCGCCGCCGAGTGTGATCGTGTCTGAACCTGCTGACGCGTTTGCTTCCATAATCGCAGCGCGCAGCGATGTCCGCCCGGTCGCGTCTGCAGCAAACGTGTCGCCCGGATTATCGTCCACCGTGTCGAAAAAGCTGTCGACAGTGAACGATGTCAGCAGAGTCCGAGCTTCGAGCCGCTCGGTCATCTGTGATAAACGATTGGCGGTCTTCCGACGTGTCACCTTGCGACGAACAACCTTGTCCGCCAACCCGGTTCGGGGAAGTGTTAATGGAGCAAGCCACGGGCTGAGCCGCATGAATGAGTCCTCAAAATCCGGCCACGCTAGCGACCTTCAGATTTTCGGGAGAGGAAAAACTTTCCGGTCACGCAGTCTGGTAAAACTGCGGCAATGTGTTTGTTTTTGACCGTTGCACAATGCGACACCGCGTCCTGCGGCGTCACAGCGCACCGATACAGTTCTCGCATCGGCAACGACCGCGTCGACAATGAGGAGAACTCTATCTGTACGCCTGAGGTAAACTGGCCAGGCAGTCACGCTGGGACGGCCGCTCGGCCAGACTGTTTCAACAGCGTTTCTATGCACCAAGTGTGCCTTTTTCTGAATTGGCAGGCCAGATGAATCAGGCCGGCGCGGATTCCCACGCTGGGATGCTCAGAAAAACGAGGATCTTCTCCGACATCATTGGCGAAGATTAAGGCGGCGTTAACGCACAAAATCGGGGGGCGTTGCGCTCCGACTCGGCCGAAACGCAGGGCGCTCACCCGAAAGACGCCCTCAAATGACCGGTCGATTAAAGCAAATTCAGCCGTAAATGGACTGAATTGATTGATGACCGTCAGGAGTCGCCGCTCAAACGAGCCGGTGTCGCTTTCGAAGCAGCCACTCGGTCGTGAGCAGCAGTGCAAACAGCAGCAGAATTTCCCATCGTGCCCAGAGGCGGATCGGCTCTTCCGACTGAATCGGCACCGGTCGGCCGCGAGGCACATCTCCGGGAAGGTCGCTGGCCTTCGCGAGGCTGTAGTACTTGCCGCCGGTTTTTCGAGCTGCCCCGGACAGCTCGGCAGTGTCCAGGCCGCGAATTCTCATTTCACGATCGGGCGCCTCGACGCGAAAGTCTGCGGACGGTGGCGAGTCCGTAAAATCTGGCCGAGCCACCCAGGCGTGATACGTTCCCTCGGCCGGCCGGCGAAGCTGACCTTCGAAAGCGTTCGGAGCCTGCGGAACTTTCGAAAGAGTCACCGTTTGACTGTCAGCTCCCCGACGTTCGACAACGACTTCGACCGGGTCATCGCCCGTTGGAATTTCTTCCTCATTGAAGAAGCGAACTCGCAACGTCACTTTCTCTCCGCGGTTGTAAACCAGTCGATCGGATTTCAGTTCGGCCAACTTTGATTGACCGAGCAATCGCGAACGGCTCAAGTACCGAATCGCCTGCACCCAATAGCGTCCGTAGTAAAGGTCACCCACTCGACGTCGCCACGACCAGGTTTCGTCTGTCGCGTGAAAGATGACTTTGCCAGCTCCGAAACGCTGCATCAAAATCACGGGTAACCGGCGTTCGGTACCGAGACGAGTCGGATGCTCGGCAAAGACGACCGCTCCGGGTTTGATCGTCGGCACATCGATTAGCCAATGAAATCCAGGCAGGCTGTCCCAGATGTCGCGGCTATCGTCTTCGTCCGCGTCGAACCGAAAGATGGGTGTGCTCTTCTGACCTTCCAGCGTGAGCTGAGGATGAAACGGCGTGACGATCGGCTCGTCAGGCGGCGGAACTTTGACGCCTTCAAGATCGATCGGCAGCAAGGTTTCGAGATGAGTCCCCTCGTACGAAACCGGATTGAACTGCGAACCAGCGATCATGATCAGCCCGCCGCCAGCTTCGCCGACGAAGTCCGACAGGTTTTCAAGAACCGACGGACTTAGATACTGGAGATTCACGTCACCAAAGATGACCGTATCGTAGGCAAAGAGTTGATCGCGGCTGACGGGAAAGCGTCCACGCAACGGTTGGGCGGTCGCGTCCTGATCGGCGTACTGAAGATCGGCATCTTGGAGGACCGTGTGCAGTTCGATAGTCCGCTCGCGTTCGAGCAGCACTTTCAACTCGCGAAACTCCCACCGCGGCGCCGAGTCAACCAGCAGAACTCGAATGCGACCTTCGCGAACGCTGACCTGCCTGACTTCGGCATTGTTCGTCCGATCAACTTCCGTCGACTTCGGAGTGACCTCAACAATGAATTCGTAATCGCCTGCCTCTTCGGGGATCCAGGTAATCTCCAACGGTAATGTTTGCCCGTCGTTCGCCGCCGTGATTTTTTTTGAAGCAAGCACCGATCGATTCGACTTGTCTCTCAAGACCAGGTCGACGGGCTTTCCTTTGAATCCAAATGCCTTCAGCTTCGCGGTAAACGTGATGGGGTCTCCGACAAAGGCGACCTCGTCGACCAGCGTGTCGTATAGATTGAGATCGTGCATCGCTTCTTCACTGCCGATCCCGACTGTGTAAAGTGGGACAAGCCGTTGTGCCGCCAGGGCGGCTACTTTTGAAAGCCGCCCTGAATCACCAACGCTCGATATTCCGTCCGAGAGAATCACAATCGCCGTTGGCAGTGATCCTCGGAAGTCGTTCAGAACTTTTCGAAGAGCAGCGGCCGGACGAGTTTCGCTGCCGACGGGTTCAAGCTTCCTGAGCGACTCGACCAGGCCTTCGATCTGATTGCCAGAATCCGCGTCAAGGCTGCCGAGCGGCGTGGCTGATTCAGAAAAACGATAGACGCGAAGCTGATGGCGCCGCTGCAGCTCTCGCAAAAACTCAGCATCATTTCCGGTCACGATTCCCTGGCCGATCGCAAGCCGCGATGTTCGGCCTCCGCCGGTCGCAGCAGCGAATGATTTTGCTGCCGACTTGTCACGCGAGTTGGAATACTGATCTTCCAGACTCATGCTGGCTGAATCGTCCAACAGAATCGCAATGAACGGCAGCCCTGTTCGGTCAACGACCAGAGTGATCTCGGAAAGAACGACCAGCACGATGCCAATCACCGCCAGCCGTAACGCGATCAGACCAAAGCGACTGGTCCGTGACGCAGAACTTGCATCGCGTTTGTAAATCCACCAGACGTAAAGCAGCAACGAAATCGCGGCGAGCAGCACGGTCCATTGCGGCATCCCAGTTGGCCAAGGAGTCTGGTAAAGCCAGCTCCATTGCGTTCCCTGCCCCGGCTGAGCGGGCGGAACACCGAGATACCATTCGAGGAAATTCTTCATGGACGAAGCATGCCACGCTGCACAGTCTGACCGTTCGCTGGCCGTCGTTCTGAGAATTGTTCGTCAGACGGCGCGACCCCGCGATGATAACGCGCGACGAAGCATCCGACATCGAGGTCAGCATGCCGTGGCGAAATCCGGTCGCTCAATCGAACTTTACTTTCTGGGGTGCCCTGGTCGGTCACGAAATCGAGCGATGGACGAGCAACGGGTTGAAACTGGCGTACCCAGCGTCGCTGCCGACTTGCAATCGGTACCTGTCAAATCCGGTTCAGCAGACAGACCGGACATTGCCTTGCCTGCCACAGCTTCCCACCCTGTTTGAGAACTACCAGAAATTACCGGATGCGTGAGAACGTCACGTTTCGGCGATACTTGATTCACCCTTGGGAACCCGCCAAACTGGCTTGTTCGGCTCGGGCAAGCGTCAGCTTTATGAGTCCAGGATGAAAATCGGGGTGAATGCTCGCTGGCTCGTCGACTTTCGCGTCATGCACGAGGCGGCTTAGTCCGAATTCGATCGTTAAAACCGCGTCTATCCAGCAGGATTTTTTGTGTCCAGTCAGCTTGTTCAAACTATTCAGGCAGAGCTCGACTCGCTCGTCCTGATCGACCCACACACGCACATTAACCCGCACGCGGCGGCTTCGGACACGCTCGCCGACATCATGGGGTATCACTACTACACCGAGCTGGCACATTCGGCAGGCCTGCCGCGTGAGCAAATCGAAGAGCCCGGAATCAGTCCGAAGGAAAAGGTCGGGCGGCTTGTCGAAAAGCTTGGCGATCTCGACAACACCGTGCAGGTCAGCTGGCTCGTCGAGATGTCGCAGAAGTTCTTCGGATTTCAGGACGTCGCCGTTACGACAGAAAACTGGGAAGCCCTCTACGACACCGCCGCCGCGAAAATGGCGGAGCCCGACTGGGAACAGCAGGTTCTGAAGCAGAGCGGCCTCGAAAAGGTATTCCTGACAAACGACTTTGACGATCCGCTCACAGGCTTCGACACCTCACTCTACGTGCCTTGCCTGCGGACCGACGATCTGGTCTTTCACTTTACGAAAGCCACAACGCGCGAACGTCTCGAAAAAGCCACAAGCTCAACAGTGAGCGATCCGGCTTCATTGCGAGCCGCCATCGGCCAGCTCTTCGAACACTTCACGAAGAACGGTGCGAAGGCCTGTGCGATTTCCATCCCGCCGACATTCTCGCCGGCAGCAGTGTCTGATTCCGAAATCGAGCCGATTCTGGCCAGCGTGCTGGCAGGTCGCGAACTGACACCTGACGAAGCAGCCATCCTCAGCCAGTTCAACTTCTGGACGCTTGCAACGTTTTGTGACGAATACAAACTGCCGTTCGATCTGATGATCGGCGTCAATCGAGCTGTCTATCCGGCGGGGGTCTTCCAGGGGCAGGACCTGTACGATTCGCGGGTTTCGCTGATTCAGTACCAGGAACTCTTCAATGCGTTCCCGCAGGTGACGTTCCCCGTTTCTGTCCTGGCTCAAACAAGCAACCAGGAGCTGGTCAGCTACGCCTGGATTTTCCCGAACGTCGTCACCAACGGACACTGGTGGTACTCGAACATTCCGCCGCACATCGAACTTGATTGTCGAACTCGCCTGAGTGCTGTCCCGCAAACAAAGCAGGTTGGCTACTACAGCGATATGTACAAACTCGAATTCGCTCTGCCGAAATTTGCGATGTACCGACGAATTCTGGCGAAGGTTCTGGCAAACGACTTTGTAATTGACCGAGGCTGGAGCGAAGAGCGAGCTATTGCGTTGGGCAAACTCAATCTTCGAGGCAACGTCGAGACAATATTTGACGTTTGAATCGTGCCTCGCACGACCTGAGAGTATTTACGAAAATTAAAACACGACAAAAACTTGACGTTCGGTAACGGTGACTCTGAGTCAGGTTGAAATCGAACACGCGGGTCCACTGGCAAAGCGGGAACGGAACTCATGGCAAATCTTGTATTACTTCAGGAAGGTCAGGCAATCCCGTACCCCGTTGGCGACGGCGAAACAGTTGTCGGACGACATCCTGATTGCACAATTCAGTTGAAGTCGAATACCGTTTCTCGCCGGCACGCGCGATTCACTAAACGTGATGGCCAGTTCTATATCGAAGATCTTGGCAGCGGTAACGGCACGATCGTGAACGGCACGCAACTGCAAAAAGAGCAGCCGCATCCGATCAATCATGAAGACCGAATCAAGTTCGGTCCAATGCTTCTTCGATTCGAGTGCGAAGAAGCCCGCCCCGTCGCTCAGGCCCAGGCTGCACCGGCACCGGTTGCTCCTAAAATCCCCGCAGGCGGAGACGACTTCGGTGGTGACGATGACTTTGGAGCGACCGTTAACTTCTCCGACGAAGAAGAAGACGAAGCCGAAATCATGGGCACCCTCGTTGGAAGTGGTGCAGGCGGCGGATTCGGCGGGTTGGATGTACAGCCAGAAGTAAAACTGAAGGCTGTCATCGACATCACACGCAGCCTGTGCGGTGAAACAAATCTCGACAAGATGCTTCCGGCGATTCTCGACACGCTGTTCCGAGTCTTCCCACACGCTGACCGCGGGTGTGTCCTGCTGAAAGACCCGGATAAAGGTGGGGAGATGGTTCCGCGAGCCTTCAAACATCGCCGCGAGGGTGAGGACTCGACTGTTCGACTATCACGCACGATCGTGAAGAAAGTGATCGGCGACAAAACTGGTATCCTCTCGGCCGACGCAGCCAACGACGATCAGTTTGACGCATCGGAATCAATCTCGAACCTCGCCATCCGTTCGATGATGTGTGTGCCGCTGCTCGATAAGGACACTGAGCCAATCGGCCTGATCAATATCGACACGATGAACCCGGTCACTCAATTTACGAGCGAAGATCTCGATCTGCTGATGACGATCGCCGGACAGGCTGCCCTGACATACGAGAACGCACGACTGATGAAGTCGTTCCTCGAAAAGCAGAAGCAGGACGGCGAGATGAATATCGCCCAGGGCGTCCAGCAGGCACTGCTGCCTGACAAGCTCCCCAAGCCTGAAGGCTGGAAGTTCTACGCTTCGTACGATTCTGCTCAAGCAGTCGGCGGCGACTATTACGATGCATTCGACCTTGGAGATGGCAAATACGTTCTCTCGTTCGGAGACATCTCCGGCAAGGGCGTTCCAGGTGCCATCATTATGTCCCGTATGTCCAGTTGTGTTCAGAGTACGCTGCAGTTTACGCACGACCCACTGGAAGCTGTGAACGCAATTAACACTCACATGTGTGCGAACGCGGCCGAAGGACGATTCGTCACGTACAACTTCGTGCTCCTGGACATCAACACGAACGAAATTCAACTGGTCAATGCCGGCCACATGTCGCCGATGATTCTGAAACCGGACAGCTCGATCGATGAGTTTCCGGAAGACAGCATCGGACTTCCAATCGGCGTGATGGAGGATTACCCGTACGAAGTCGAGAAACGGGTCATTAATCCCGGCGAAACGGTCGTGTTGTTTACGGATGGCGTGGACGAGGCGATGGATCCCGAGGGCGAGCTCTACACCTTGGAGCGAATGCGTGAGCTGATCTCGAAGAGCCCGCGCGAACCGGAAGAACTCGGCAAGATTCTTCTGGCCGATGTCCGACGACACGCCAATGGCCGAGCACAGAACGACGACATCACGATCATGACATTTGGGCGAGAAGGGTAGCTGTCACTGTTTGGCAGGAGCTCAACGAAGAATGGCGTCGGTGACTTTGCGGGCTTGAGGTCCGGTGCTTTTCTTGAACTTGTGGCTTTAATGCAGAAATGCTTCTGCTCTCTGTTCGAGTCGCCCCACAATTGACGACAAATTCAACTTCGATTTTGAGCCAAGGTGTCGCGTGCCCGCTGCGAATCTTCAGGAATGCGTCCATCGAGCCTGCCTGCTCGAAGCAACGGCTCAGAAGCCCGGCAACGTGCACCCCGGCGCGGTATTCGAACACGTTGCCTACGAAGATTTCGTCGCCTCTGCCGATGCTATCGCGCCAGTTCTGGCCAACACCGCTGACATCGGAGTTGGAAAGAGTATCCTCGAAGCCGTCAAAGCAACTCGCAGCATCTGCGAACACAACACGAATCTCGGCATCATTCTGCTGCTTGCCCCTTTGACTGCCGTACCGGCTGACGTTTCGCTCTCGGAAGGAATTGGAGCTGTTCTTTCTGGATTGACGCGAGACGACGCCGAGCATGCGTACGAAGCAATTCGGATCGCTCAGCCTCGTGGATTAGGGACAGCAGATTCAGCGGATGTAACGGCCTCATCACCCAACGGAACATTGACCGAAGTAATGTCGCAAGCCGCCGATCGAGACTCCGTGGCCAGGCAGTACGCCAACAGTTTTAAGACAGTGTTGGATGATGCAGTCACAACGTTGAACGCCTCAAGCCGTTTCGAAGAGGACTGGGAACAGGCCATCATTTATCTGCAGTTGAAACTGATCGCTCGAGACGGTGACACAGACATCGCCAGAAAGTGCAATTCGATCGATGTCCATGAAGCAAAACGCCGAGCCATGTCTGTACTGCAAGCGGGTTGGCCGATGGCGATGGAAGGTCGATTAAGAATTCGAGAATTCGATCGCTGGCTTCGCGCAAAGGGAAGTAAGCGAAATCCCGGGACCACTGCCGACCTTGTGACCGCGGGTGTTTTTGCAGTTCTCCGAGATGAACTTGCTCCGATGCCGCGGCTTGAAGAAATTCAAGAACGTGCAGACGAAATTCGATCCACAAAGTGACGGTGGCTTCACATGAAAACTCTGACCAAAGAAATCTGGATGGATGTGCCTCAGCGTCGGGCAATCATTTCGATCCATCACGAAGTTGAGCGGCTTGTGGCAGAAAGCGGCGTCCAGGACGGGTTGGTTCTTGTCAATGCGATGCACATCACAGCCAGCGTTTTTATCAATGACGACGAATCCGGACTTCACCACGACTACGACGTCTGGCTCGAAGAACTCGCACCATTTGATCCGTCACCGGAGCGTTACCACCATAACCGCACCGGAGAAGACAACGCCGACGCACATCACAAGCGGCAAATCATGGGCCGCGAGGTCGTCGTCGCCATCACAGAAGGCAAGCTTCACCTCGGGCCGTGGGAGCACATCTTCTACTACGAATTCGACGGCCGGCGGAAGAAGCGGCTTCTCGTGAAGATCATTGGCGAGTGAAGAATCTTCAATGTTGTCTTGCGGGATCGATATCAAACCGCATGACGCTTTCCGTAGCGCAAAGTGTTGCCCTCAAGATTTGACTGGCAGTGTCCCGCAGTTATCGCAACGACCAAAGCAGACCCACAACCAGCAACACACCGGTTAGCCCGTAGTAAACTGCAGGCTGAGAGCGGAGATGTTCGAGTGTGCTGGCAACTCGGTCGGGCAGCTTCTTCCAGCCATGTTCCGGCGTGCCACCGAGAATCTTTCGATCGCAGAACTCGGTAACGACGGCCAGCCCGCGGATGGGTAATGCGAGACCACATCGGACGGCATCTTCAAGATAAAACCATTCGCGGCATAATTGCGTTAACGAGGTCAGGCTGGCAGTTACGCGACTACGAACATTCTCACCAGCCTGCATCAGCAACCATGCGGCGACCATTCCCAACAGGCACACAGGAGTTGCCGCTCCGAATGTCAGCAACCGTGTTGGAGATGTGTTGGCTGTTTCGGGGATGTCGAACGGCGCAATGCACGCACAAAACGCGACGCACGCAGCTAGCGTGGCTGCCACCGACGTGATCGCTGATCCCGTGACCGTACGCTGTTCTGAAACATTCTGCCTGGTAGTTGACACGTTCGAAGGCCGGCTCATTACCAGTTTTATAATCGCGATTCCCCACAGGATCTGGCCAAAGAGAATTCCCCACCAGGCCGTTAGCAGCAATTGGCCGGGCGCCGAGGCGATGGCTTCATTTCCACTTGCATGCCGTGACGATTCGATAATCGACAACACGGCGTTGCTTCCGCCGATTCCGGTTGCCGCAATTATTACCGCGACGCCAAACGCGATTCCCCGGCCGAGGACGACGTGATCGCGTTGTAGCACGAAGACCGCCACGAGTTGACTGAGCAACGTGCAAGCGGCAATTGGGCCACAGGATGGCAAGCCCGCCACCATTCCTGATGCGGCAAGGCCGGCAGCACTGACGCCCAGGAGTGCACCGATTCGGTTCGAATCATCCTGCACAATCGCGATTCCGGTGGCTGTGAGAGACGTCAGTATGCCCAATAGACCAAGTAGCCGGAATGCGTCGACGGCAACAGTACCCAGTGGAAAGACGGCAAGGGCCAAGGCGAGGCCTGGCAGGATTCCAGCAAGTACGACAACAATTCCAGCGTCGCGAGGCTGTCTTGCGAGAAACGTGCGAGGCCAGATCAGTGCTGGAAAGAATGCACATCGAACGGCAACGGCCGCAACAAACAGGACCGACATTCCAGAAGCAACGGCCGTCGCGTCAACTCGACCATCTTCGACAGCCCGACTGACGACCGCTTCGATGTTCGATGTGTTGAACCGAGCCGTCACCATCAAAATTGCGATCAGCAATAACGCCCCCGGATGCACCGAGAACCATCGTTGTATTTAGAAGTTTCCTGGGTTGAACTGCTGGCAGTCTGCGGCGTGCGAGCATTCCGACAACGCAGCAGTCAATAAGAATCCAAACTCCGACGAGCGCGACGAAATCGGCAGTCAGGATCGCGGCAGTGCTCAAGGAGTAAAGGAGTGCTGTCCCTCCAGATTCGACGTCTTCCGAAGAGGAAGAATCAAAGCCTGCGTTCTTAAGAAGCAAAATCAGCGATGCCGCGAGGATCAGCATGCATCGCGACTGGTCTGTCTGGAACGACAGGCTCACTGTCAGGTCAACTTCCGACGATACGATCAGCCACTGACCGACTGATATCGAGGCGGTTGGCTCGATCAAATCGGCTATCGAGCAGAGGAGCCAAGCCACGCTGACTGCTACGGCCCATCCCGCCGACAAGGCAATCGCGGTGTTTCGTTGAGCGGGTATGGCAACCGCCAGAAACCATCCGACAAACGGCGTCACCAGCATGACTGAGATCAGCAGTTGCTCAGTCATAAGGCCGCTCCCAGTTACGCGAAGAAACCCCGGCAATCAACGATTCCCGGGGTTCTCCAGCTTGATACTTGATCGCTCTACTTATTCAGTCTTCGCGTCGTCGTCTCCGGCGGGCTCATCTGTCGACGTATCGTCTGTTGCAGACTCATCGGTTGGCTCTTCTTCCGCCGTTTCATCCGGAGTAATTTCCGGCTTGTACTCGTGAGGCCGCTTTCGCAAGACTGTTGCCTTGGTGATTTTGTCGCCACGTTTCAGCGAAGCGGCGACTTTCATTCCTTCGATCACTCGACCGAACACGGTGTGACCACCCTTTTCAGGTTCCGTTCGAGCGTTCAGCCAGTCGGTCGGCAGGTGAGTGATAAAGAATTGTGAACCGCCAGTGTCCTGTCCGGAATGTGCCATGCTCAGGCTGCCCCGGAAGTGCATCCGGGTGCCCTCTTCAAAGCATTCGCATTTAATCGAGTATCCAGGGCCACCGTATCCGTCGTTGCTGGGATCATCGTCGAGCGTGTTGGGGTCGCCGCCCTGAGCCATGAAGCCGTTGATGACTCGGTGAAAACTGATCCCGTCGTACTTGCCGCCTTCTACCAGGCTGATTGTATTGGCCACGGTGTTTGGTGCGTGATCTTCGAACAGTTCAAAGACGATCTTGCCTTTGCTTGTTTCAAACTGAATTCTTGGAAGAGCGGCGTCTCCCTCAAGAGCGTCTTCTTTGGCGCGAAGTTCCTGTTCCGTCTTCCAGAGTTCCTGATACTTCGTCGCGGACTCGATGTAGGTCTCGTAGCGAAGATCGAGTCGATTCACTTTCTGAGCTTCTACGAAGATTGCAGATGCCTGCTCGAAGTTGTGCAACGCGAACTGGGAGACAGCTCCCATGCTGAGTGCATCTTTTGTTTTTCGGCCAGCCGTCAGTAGCTTCGAAGAAATTTCGGCGGAACGATCAAAGTCGTTGTTGTTAAAGGCTTCCTTCATGACGATTTCGCCAGCGTCGAGATCGCCATCATTCTTTTCATAAATCTTTGCCGCCAGATCGAGCATCTCGGGATAAATTTCGACTTCGAACTCGCGGATCAAATCTACATATTGATCGCGGACCGTCCGCTTTTCGTCGCTGGTTGCGGCGTCCGCAAACTTCTTCTTCAGATCCTGCAGCTTCTCGAAGATCGTCAGACGGCGAGCTTGCAGTGACTTCCATTTTTCGCTCGGGTCTTCATCACCCTCGTCGACGACCACTTTCAAAGCCGGTGCTTTTGGAGCTTCGTCCTCAGCTTTTTCATCCTGTGCTCGAACGCTCGAAGCAAGCATCAATTGAGCACACAGCGGCAGCAAAATGAGCGCCGTCAGGAAACGGGATTCACGAATCATTGATCTCATCCTGTCAGAATTCTGGTGCGCTTCGCACGGCGAAGCGATTTGTTTCAATGTGAGGCGGCGAGTTTATCGACCACACCTCGACGCGCCCACGGAACGGGATATTCGGAGTTCAGAAGCCTGAATGTCGACTTTTTCCGAGTTCGGTCGTGGCTGAAGTCGTACGTGGTCAATGGTTTAACCAAACTCACTGCGGCGGAGATATAAGTGCTTCGGGTTTCTCAAGGACGAAATAGTGACCGTGGTCGGCGGTCACGAAGACGGCAGTGTCCTCCCAGCCCCCATTGGTTTCGACCCAGTTGGTGACTGATTGGAATGCAGAATCGCCGCTAAGGACCGCACCGATCGAGTTGTCGATGTTGTTCGCATGGTTCGCCCAGTCGACGTCGCCGGCCTCGACCATCAGCCAGAATTGATCGGACCGCGCCGAAAGGACCGTCAGCGCGGCGTCCGTCATTTCTGCAAGAGTCGGGTTCTCGTCGATGTCGGCCTGCGAGTATTCCTCGGCGGCAACCGTTGTCGCAAGATTCCCGACGGCCGCTCCTGCGCTGAGGGTCGGATCAAAACCGCCATCGGCTGTCTGAAATGGCAGATGCCCCTTCTTGACACCGAACATTCCAAACAGTCGCGTCTTCTCGTCAATGGCGTGTTGAGCCGCCTTGACGAGAGCGGCTTTTCCATTCTCGCCGGATTCGCGCAAGACTGCGGTCCAAGGACGGTCCTTCTGGGACTGGATCGTCTTCAGATCGACAGCGGCGAGGTAACGATTCTCAGTCGTGTCGCCTGGATTGAAATTGCTCCCTTGCCCGGTGTCTTTGAGGCGGTCTTCTCCCCAGCCGGCTCCCAGCAGAACGTCAACACCAGGCAACGGTTCTTGAGGATGTGAAATCGACTTCAGACCAAGCAGGTCTCGTGTCAGGTCCTGATAGTCGCTGCGGCTGACATTGTTGGCGTATCCGCATGCCGGCGTTGCATGGCTGATCGGAACGCTGGTGACCAGTCCGATCGCGAAACCGTCGCGCTGCAGTTGCCTGCCCAGAGGTTCGACATGCTTTCCTTCGGGATCAACATTGACCGCTCCGTTGTAAGTCTTGATTCCGGAGCAAAGCGACGTCGCGCTGGACGACGAATCCGTATAGACGTGACGGAAGTCGCGACCTAACCCGATTGGATACAGAGGGTCCAAAGGTGCTGACCAGGGATACCGTCCACCAATTCGGCTCGAGTAGCCGCTCGGTTTTGTGCCACCGGGATTCTCGACCGCTTGCAGGTTGACGTTCTTCTTCGTTCCGTCGTTGTGCGGCGTCGAGACGAAGTAACCGAAGTCCGTCTGAGTCTTCGCGTAGTCCTGAAATGCCAGTCCAGAACCGCGGCCATTTCGATACTTCACGGCGTCGGCGTTGTAAGTCGCAGCCGCCCAGGTGGTTTGCCAGTCCATCCCGTCGAAGACAAACAGGATGATCCGCTTCTTGCCGCTCGCGACGGCAGCCTTCTGCAGTGAATAGACGTTTGTCTGATCAAAGTACTCGGCCTCTGGATTGATAGTGCCGGTGGGCACTTTTCCGAATAGCTGTCGCAGCTTTTCCACCGAACGGTACGGACTGTTCTTACCAGAAACTGAGTCCAGGCCCATCCCGAACGAGTAGATCGGGATCAATCGATTTGAATGACTGACCCAGCTCGAGTACTTGTCAGTGTGCGATCCCCATCGCCCCCAGTCAGCTTTTCTGGATTCGATTGCCCGAGTCTGAAGATCTCGGACATGGTCCTTCTCGGCTGCCGAAACGATGTCATGACAGGCCATCATCATGAGGCCAGCGGTTATCGCCCACGCCGTTTTCCGTCCGCTCATCAGGTACTCCAGGGTGCCGTTTCTTGAGAGTGAATTTCGTTGAATCTCGCAGTCTGTCCTGCGAGTGTTTGGGAGTTTCGGACATTGGGCATCCATTCGCTACTCCGCCGCCTGGCGAGCATCGTGCCACCGACGTAGGATCACCCACTTCAAATGGTCGCGTGCCGACACCATTACGAAGGAATACTAAAATGACGCGAAGTTTGTGTGTTTTTTTCGCCGGACTCGGACTTGCTGTGACGCCCGCCGCATCATCCAGTTCGGTTATCGCCGACGATATCGTTCTCACAACTCGCATGCACCATCTTCGGCAGATGGAACCTCGCGAGTGGTCAACGTTTCCCGAAAAGGCCGAAGCTACAAAGCTCGAACTGAAATTCGATGCAAAGGCCGCAGCTCGCGAACGCTGCCTCTCTCTGAGGCAGCAGGACGTCAAAGACAACTGGACGATCAGCCTGAACGGCGAGTCGCTCGGCAAACTGCACATCAACGAAATCGACATGCGAGTCTACTACGAAGTCGGCTTCGACATTGTGAAAGACGGCGAGAACACTCTCACAATTGAGTGTCCGAAAGGTCGTAAGGCTGACGACATTCGAGTCGGAGAGATCACGCTGCTGGATCGTAAGAAAGAGACAGAATTGCGAGGCGGGACTCTCGCAATTAGCGTAATGGAGCGTCGTCCATTGCGACGTTCGGATCCAATGCTGGATCAAATCAAGAATTGGTACGACGAACACAAGGATCGCCTGACGACGGAAAAACTGCAGGCCGGACTTGAGAGAAGCATCGATACTATCCTGGGCAACACAGCGACTGTCCGAGCACCATGCCGGATAACGATCATAGATTCTGTAGGGAGTCTTCAAGAATGTATTGCAGAATACGATGGTCCTATCGCAGTTCGCCCGGGCACGGTCTATGCATCGAATGGGCTCGTGAAGATTGCGCTGCCCGTTGGGAAGTACCAGGTAATGGTCGGACGTGGATTCGAGTACTCGCTTAAAAAAGAAATGGTCGATGTCCGCAAGGATGATGGGCAATACCTGTCGTTTACACTCGATCGCGAAGTCGACACCACCGGCTGGGTCGCCTGCGACACTCATGTCCACACGCGGACTCACTCGGGGCACGGGGACTCGACGGTTCAGGAGCGGATGGTGACGCTGGCTGGCGAGGGCATCGAACTGCCGATCGCGACGGATCACAACGTTCACATCGACCACCGACCATTTGCGAAGGAAGCGGGAGTAGACCGCTACTTCACTCCGGTTATCGGCAACGAGGTCACGACAAAGATCGGACACTTCAACGTCTTTCCGGTTAAGCCGGGGGCTGAACTTCCGAATCACAAACTGACAGACTGGGACGAAATTGCTGATTCGATCAACCAGGTCGACGGTGTGAAAGTCGTCATTCTCAACCACGCTCGTGATATTCATTCCAACGTTCGCCCGTTTGGTCCTGCGCTATTCAACGACGCGGTCGGAGAGAACATCAAAGGCTGGCGTTTCCGAGCGAACGCAATGGAAACGGCCAACTCGTCTGCCAACCAGACGGACATCATGCAGATGTTTCGGGACTGGATGACGATGTTGAATCGAGGCCACAATATCACGCCGGTCGGCTGCAGCGACTCTCACGACGTCTCTCGCCACTTCGTTGGCCAGGGGAGAACGTACATCCGCTGCGACGATCGAGACCCTGGCAACATCGATGTTGAACAGGCTGTCGACAGTTTCGTTCAAGGGAGAGTGATGGTGAGCTACGGTTTGCTTACTAACCTGACAGTCAACGATCGCTACGGCTCCGGCGAACTGGCACGCGCCGGCGGCGACACTGTGAAAGTCAATGTTCGGGTGCAAGGGCCTCATTGGACGACGGCTTCGCGAGTCCAGCTCTTTGCAAACGGTACGGTGATCCGCGAAGCGACGACGCCCACCAGCGACGACTCTGCCCCCACTAAGAAGCTGGACTGGAAAACGGAATGGATCATCCCTCGCCCAAACCATGACGTTCATTTGGTAGCAATCGCGACCGGGCCAGGTATCACCAGCCCACATTGGAAAACCGCGCTGCCGTACCAGCCAACGTCTCCCGATTTTGAACCCACATCGCTCGGTTGTAGCGGAGCCGTCTGGCTCGACGTAGACGGTGACGGCCGCCGATCTTCGGCACGCGACTATGCAGAGTTCGCCGTTGGGTCAGCGGCCGGAAAACTCGATGCCGTCCTGGAGAATCTCAAAACGTACGACGAAGCCACCGCTGCACAAGCAGCGTTCGTTGTTCATCGCCAGTCCGGCCTCGGCAAACAGCCTCCGTTCCTGGACAGCGACGCTCAGACAACTGTCCGAAAAACCGAGCCGCATGTTCGAAAGGGAATTCAGAAGTACCTCGACGCCTGGCGCCGTAATCAGATTGCCGCCTCAGAATGACAGCCAAGTAGGGTCGGCACCGCCCACCAATGGAAACGGTGAAGGTGGGCGGTGCCCACCCTACACCAATGACGAAGTCATCTCACGAAGCCACCTTTACGAATAAGTCGCATGGACGAACCCGATTCCGTCAAACCAAAGTCATGCTGCACGCCGAGTCGCAATTCGGTCGGCAGTGATCCGGCCCCACTGGCATCGTTGGAACTTCCAGTCGCTCCCTCTGCTGGCTTGTCGACAAGTGAGGGCATGGTCGAAGTTCCAGGCGGCAGCTTTCTGATGGGCGGCGAGGGGCCGGAGACCTGGCAGCAGGATGGTGAAGGTCCCGTGCGTGAAGTTTCGGTCAATCCGTTTCTGATTGATGCGTGTGCGGTGTCGAACGAGCAGTTTGCTGAGTTTGTAGACTCGACTGGCTTTGTCACCGAGGCCGAACGCTTTGGCTGGTCGTTCGTCTTTCAGCTTCACATCCCGAAGAAGCAGCGAGAGCAACTTCGACAGACGAAGGCCGTCGCCGGACTTGAGTGGTGGCTGGCCGTCCCCGAAGCATCGTGGAAACATCCGACCGGACCGGGTTCGAACATCGACGACCTCCTTGATCATCCGGTTGTGCAGGTTTCGTGGAATGACGCTCAGGCTTACTGTCGGTGGGCAGGCAAACGCTTGCCGACGGAAGCCGAGTGGGAATGCGCCGCTCGCGGAGGGCTCGAACAAAAAATCTGGCCGTGGGGCAACTCTCTGCTGCGAGGCAAGTCGCACCGCTGCAATATCTTTCAGGGCGACTTTCCAAAGAAGGACACTGGCAAGGACGGCTACAGAGGAACGTGCCCGGTCGACGCCTTCGAGCCTAACGGGTACGGTCTTTACAACAGCGTTGGCAATGCTTGGGAATGGTGCCAGGACTGGTTCAATCCTGAGTACCACAGAATCCGGGCCGACCTCAGCGACAATCCAACCGGCTCGCCATCCGGAACAAAACGAGTGCAACGCGGTGGCTCGTACCTCTGCCACGATTCCTACTGCAACCGCTACCGCCTGTCCGCTCGGATTGGAAATACGCCAGACAGCTCAGGCGGCAACCTCGGCTTCCGCTGCGCTCGAGAACTGACATCAACGAATGTGACGCCATCGTAGAACTGCATTCGGTTTTCGAAGAAATCTGTCAATCGTCATCGAAGCGGCGGTCGCGGTAATCAAGGTCGGAGAGAAAGCCCTCGATCGACTCTTCACCTGATTGCGGTTGACGCCGTTTATTCAGATCTGACGAGATTTCAGAACCAGCATCATTCTTGGAGAAGTGGTGCCAGGTGCCCGTTCCGAAAGCGACGCCAAGGTAAAAAGCACAGCCAGGCACGGTGACAATCATTAGCGCCCAGGCTCCTCCGCCGATCTTGTTCCCAGGTCCCGCATCGCGCATCCAATCGATTAACTCACAGAGAAAAAACAGCCCATAGGATCCGATTAAGCCACCGCAAACGACTCCGACAAGAGCAGCAAGTACGGTCAAAATCAGTCGCCCGACAATATTCATACTAACGGCCCTTCGGGACACCGGGTGCCAGATTTACCTGGAAGCATCGATCCGAGGCCACTGTGTTTTGAGAGTGAATACAGATCACGGCCCCTGGAAACGGTTGAGACCGGTTGCCGTCGGGCCGTACGCGTCGAGTTGTCAGAAGGGCCTCTGTCGAGGACGCAAGGGAAGCCTGGCTCATCGCGTCCTATGTCGCGGCCCAATCGCGTGACGGGCGTGAGCGAAGTCGGTTGGCTTCTGCGTCGTCGATGAATCTTTCGGTGACGGGATCGAGTTTCAGTTTGCGATTCAGAATCCACGCGATCGCGGCGGCGTGACAGGCGATGTGCGAACGTCGCATCACATCTGGATTCGCAGCGGTGGGTTTTCTCGTGCGAATGCAATCGAAGAAGTCGCGAGAGTGCGCTGTGACATCCAGGCCGCGGACGCGCTTCGTTCCGGCCGGCAATTGTTTCTGCAGTGATTCTGGCAAAGCCACGATCTCGCCGGAATCGCCGGTCTCGACCGAACCTTCATCACCTACGAAGCGTACCGGACAGGTTCCCAGTCGCGTCACATAGTGCGGTGCTCGATTCCCGAAGGGTTCTGCCAGAAAGTCGATGATCAGCTTCACGCCATTGGCGTATCGGCAGACGATGTTCTTTTCAGTGGGGGCATATTCGATCGGCATCGTGTCGTCGGCCTGGTTGGCCCACTGGCAGAGGTCGACTGTATGAGCCCCCCAGTCGAGCAGGCGGGCTCCTGAATCGAAGTCCCAGTGACCTCGCCATCGACCGTTGCAGTAAGCCTGATTGAACGGTCGCCATGCGGCCGGACCGAGCCACATATTCCAGTCAACCACCTCGCGAGCCGGCATCGGTTGAGCGGGCAGCCAGGTGTTGTCTAGCGTCGGAAAGTACACCGACGCGTGCATCGTGTGGAGTTTTCCAAGCTTGCCGGAATGCACCCACTCGACGGCCTTCTGAAAGTTTGGGACGCTACGTCGCTGAGTGCCCGCCTGGAAGACTCGCTTCTCGCGGTGCATCGTGTCGGCCAGTTCCTGACACGTGGCAATCGTGATGCCACATGGCTTTTCGCTGTAGACATCTTTGCCGGCTTCGGCCGCCAGCATCGACGCCGCACCGTGCCAGCGATCGCCGGTCGCGATCAACACGGCATCGATGTCTTTGCGGTCGAGCAGTTCGCGAAAGTCGCGATAGAGCACGCAATCATCGTTTCCGTAGTGGTCATCAATCAGCTTCTTGCCGGCATCACGACGGCTGGCCTGAACGTCCGCAATCGCGACGCAACGAACATCGCCGAACGGCAACATCGCTTTCACATCGTACGTGCAGCGAGGGCCAATCCCGATGATCCCAAACGAAATCTTTTCACCGGCCGCCGTCGCCCCGTCCCGCCCCAGAACGTGCGAGGGAACATACGCCGCCGCCGTGGCAGCAATACCTGTCGTCAAGAAATCACGTCGCGTGCTGGCTGGCTTGTTCATCTTCCGGCTCCTGTTCGTTGAGGATTCGTCAGCAGAACAGTTTGCCCAAAGCAACGCCGCCGTCAACCACGACGTCATCGAAATCGGTCAACCGATTATCACGAATCTGTCGGGATGCTGATCACTGGGTGGCCGCGGTTGCTTGCAACCGGGGTGGCGAAGCCACACGAGGTAAATCACACTCAGCCGACGATCTCTGAAAATCGTACGGAGTGGCAGCATGGCCAACCGACAGATCATCGACGACAAGCTCTATGCCCACTTCGTTACCTTTTCGTGTTACAAGCGGCGGCGACTGCTCGATCACGACTACACAAAACGAATCGTCCTCGGAGTGTTGAACGAGCAGTTAGAACGACAGTCTGCAAAATGCGTCGGCTTTGTGGTCATGCCCGACCATGTCCATGCAATCGTCTGGCTTCCTGAAACCGGCCAACTGAGCCGCTTCATGCACGTCTGGAAAAGAATCTCCAGCTACAACATCCGCCGCTGGTTCGAAGATGGCAACGCTCGATACCTTGAACGCATCAACTCATCCGATCCGTTCTGGCAGCCGAAGTACTATTCATTTGAGATTTACAGCCGGGCAAAGCTCGAAGAAAAACTGGTCTACATGCACCAGAATCCGGTCCGATCTGGACTGGTCGAGCACCCCGTTGACTGGAAATGGAGTTCAGCCCGCTGGTACGAAAATCGGCAATCGGTCGGAGTACCGATCGAGTGGGTCGACTGAATCCGCTGTCAGAAGCCACTTCGCTGGTCGTCGAGCTGTAAAACCTCTTGCGGCTTCGCCGCACTAGTTGGCAAGCAACCAGTGCTACCCGCGGATCACGAGTTGAGATTTTCAAGTTCTGTCAACCACTGCAAGTCACAATGATCGAATCGCACACGCACCGGATGATCTTTTGGTAATCTAAATATCTCTTGCATGCCGTCTATTATTCGACGTTCCTTGGTTGCATATTCTTGCCAGACATTGCGGTCATCTCTAATTATCTCATTGACACAATTAGCCAACGCTTTCCCAAAATCAAGATTTGGTCGCCATTCACCATCCGCCTTGAGATCGAGCTCCAATACCTGGACCAGTATCCAGAATGCCATCTCTCTCGCTGGATGGAAGGGATCAAGAAACACAGTCGTCGACAGGACAGATTCGTACCGTTCAAACGCGATGCGAATTACACATTTTGGCGAGCGGAATTCGCCGCAGCCATCTCTATAGAATTTTGTCTTGAATCCCAGCGACTTCGGAATCCCGCTGTAAATCTCACGAACGATACGTCGTCTCTCCAACTGGAGGGGATTTGCCAGACAAATAAGCTCTTCAATGCGGAAATTCATGGAGCTGCGAAGCTGGTCAATTACGTTCTTCATTCATTGGTCCCGTGGTACCCTTTTCAAGTCTGGCGTGAAATCACAAGAGATTGTTCAATGACTGTGGTCAATGCTTAAACACAAACTCTGGTGTGTTAAGCATCGCCCAGAGGAGACCTTCGACGGTTTTGCGGCGGCTGGCGGATTCTTCTTTCAGCAGGGCGACGGCTGCTGTTTTTTCTTCGGCGGTCGGGAAGCGGGAGTAGACCGACAGGTACAGTTCTTCGATGACTTTGTCGGCTTCCAGATCGCTTGAGGCTACCGTCGCGGCCAGGCCGGAATCGCTCGTCACTTTGTCGTAGAGTTTCTGCGAGTTCATCAGGTGCAGAGCCTGGACGATCGTCGTGTCGGGCATTCTTTCGCACGGTGGATTCTGATTCGGATCCGGGCGACCGAACGCGTCGAGGAACAGCGAGTCGATGCGGTGCGACCAAAGTTGTCTCGCGGACGAACCGGGCGGCATGGCCGAGAATTTCTCCTCAACGCCGGTGATCTGCGAAACCGAATCCAGCAGCACTTCGGCGCGTAAACGGTCTCGGTAAAAGCGTGAGTAGTTGCGTGTGTCCACCGAGTTTCGATCGTTCGGAACGGAACTCAGCCCGTAAACGTACGACGAAGCGATCGTCCGAATGAGGTGTTTGAGGTCGTAGTCATGGTCCCGCAGATCGATGGCCAGTGCTTCGAGCAGTTCGGGATTCGACGGTGGATTGGATGCTCGCAGGTCGTCGACAGGTTCAACAAGGCCTCGGCCCATCATGTCAAACCAGACTCGGTTCGAGATGACCTGACGGAAGAACGGGTTGTCGTCTGAAGTGACCCAGTCGGCGAGCACGTTGCGAGGATCAGTGACGTCCTCGGGCACGGCAGCTTCACCGAACAGCGGCTTGGCGGCGACTTCTTCACCGGTCAGCGGGTGCTTAACCGCTCGTCGTTTGCCGGCAAAGAAGAACTCTTCAGAGCCTGAGATCGGTGCGGAGATTCCCGTGCCTTTGCGGTCGACTCGATCGAAATAGGCAGCCAGTCCGTAGAAGTCGGCTTGCCCCCAGACTTCGTTTGGGTGGTGATGACACTTCGCACATTCCAGCCGGATTCCGAGGAACAACTGACTGACAATCGTGACCCGTTCGTCGGGCGTTCGCCGATCGCGGAACATCGTCACGGCACCGTGCTTAAAGGTGCTGCCCTTGGCCGTCAGCAGCTCATGTACAAACTGGTCGTACGGTTTGTTCTTGCGGAACGAATCGCGAATCCAATGATCGTAATTCAGCACGGCTTTGATGCCCGCGTGGTACGGGTTCGGACGCAGCAGGTCCGCCCACTTATTCGCCCAATGGTCGGCGTATTCGGGATCGTCGAGCAGTCGATCAATCAACTTCGAACGGCGATCAGGCGACGGCTCTGCCAGGAACGCTCGCGTTTCGTCTTTGGTTGGAACTCGTCCGATGACGTCGATGAAGGCTCGCCGCAGGAAGACATGATCCGGAGCTGGTTCCGAAGGAGTCAGATTCAGACGTTGCAGTTTCTTCCAGACCAGATCATCGATGAAATTGTTTCGCGGCAGCTTCTGATAAACGTCGTCAGACACTTTGTCTCGAAGAGGAACGGACACCGTCGCGACGGAGAACATGCCCATGTACCGAGTTGTGATCGCGGCTTCTCCGGTCACGCCGGTTGTTGAGACAAGGCCCTCTTCATCAACACCAGCGATCCCGCCTTCGTTACTTTGATAGTGAGATTGCCGAGTGACATCTCGCGTCGAACCGTCTGCGAAATGAGCGGTGACGATTAACTGCTGGTCCGCCTCGCGACCAAGAATTCGCTCGGTCGGTGTCACGGCGATGCCAGTCAGTTCGGGAGCATTCTCAACCTGTCGCGGCATTCCGGCATTGATCCAGCGGAGCAGCGTTTCGTATTCCGGTCCGTCGGCTGCGAGTCTGATTCCGCCACCATGCGGGCTCTGCCCGGCCGGCTTCATCAGCAGGAGGCTTTCCTTGGGCGACGGCAGAAACACTCGCCGCCCGCGAGCTTCCTTCGCCAGCGCGGCGTAATCAAAATTCGCATCGAAACCGAGCAGCGAAAGCTGAAACCCGTTCTGTCCGCGAGCCTTCCCGTGGCACGGTCCCGAGTTGCACGCTCCGGCCGTCAGGATCGGCATGATGTCATTCTGAAAGTCGACAGGCTGCTGCTTTTTCCCGTCTTTCACCTCGACCGTCACGCGAGCTTCATCAGCCCCTCGTCGAACCAGAATGGTTGCCTTTCCGTTCGACATCGGACTGACCAGCCCTTTGGCATCGACTGTCGCGATCGCGGTGTTCTCGGAGACGAACTCGACTTTTCGAGTCAGGTCGACATCCAATCCGTCGACGGATTCTCCCACGATCAACTGCTGCTGAGCATGCGGTCCGACCAGAGTCACCGTCGCCGGCTCAGGTACGATTGCCGCCACGCCCGATGGGGGCAGCATTGCCGCGTTGAAAACTGCCAGCAAACACGAAATCGAAATCTTCTTCAGCATTGTCGAAGTCCTGAATCCGAAGCAAAAACTACGCAGTGACGACCAGGTCGCTTTCATTCTGCGGAGAGAACCGGAAATATGGTCGTCCCAATCTAACAAAGCGTCCCAACTCGGGCAGCATCTACACAGAAAAAGGCACCTCTGGCTTATGTCCGACACCTTTCACTGGCTCGATCATCTTGTCGTTCTGGGATACCTCGCCATTTCGATTGGCCTTGGAATCGCGATGCGGCGGCAGAATTCACGCGAAGAGTTCTTTCAGGCCAGCGGCTCGATGGGGCGCATGACCGTCGGTCTGAGCGTCATGGCGACGCTGTTTTCAGCCAATAGTTTCATGATGTACCCGTCGACGGCCTACGCGGTCAGTCTGACGGCGGGAGCGGCGTCATCGCGTTCTGGGCGATGGCTCCGGTCGTGATTTGGGTGTTTATCCCGGTCTACTCTCGACTGAAATGCAAAACCGCGTACGAGTACCTGGAGCAACGATTTCACGTCTCCGTACGTTGCCTCGCCAGCGGCCTGTTCATCCTGCTGAGAATCGGCTGGATGGCTTCCGCGACGTACGCCGCGTCGGTGGCCATCGCCACCATCTCGGGAGTCGACCAGTACGTGGTCATCATCAGCCTCGGAGTGGTCGCGATCTTCTACACGATGCTCGGCGGTCTGCGAGCGGTGATGTGGACCGACGTGCTGCAGTTCTTCATCTTCGCCGGGACGATCATTTTCGCGTTGGGGTTGTTGATCTCGCAGGCCGATGGCGGCTTCTCAGGAATCGTCGAAACCTACACCAAAGGTCGAGACAACCTGATTGTTAACTTCGCCGTCGATCCCAAACTTCGCTTCGCGACGTTTGCCATGTTGATCGGAAGCTTCCTGGAAGGACTCTCGGCCTTCGGAGCCGACCAGGTCGCCGTGCAGCGTTACATCGCCGCGAAGGATGAGAAGACGTCGCAGTCCGGCTTCCTGATCAACATGCTCGGCCTGTCGTTCATCGTTCCGAGTCTGCTCTGCATCGGCGCCGGGCTGTTTGCCTACTTTGACCATCACCCTGAAGACGCTGGTCGCCGATGTTCGTTGAGAAGTGTCAGGAATCCAACAGCGCAATCGAGCACAATGCAAAGGACCGAGATCCAGCGATTCGTCTTGCCGCGGAACTGCGATTGCGGCCCGATGTTCGATAGCTCTGCTCTAGCCGACGACGCTAGTGCGTTCGAGGAATGTCGCTCAAGAAGTACTACTCCGGAAGCGGTTCCAGGCAGCTGCAGCAAGATTACATGACAAGCATCGTCGAGAATGGCCTCCAGGATCAGGCGCTGCCGACGTTCGTCCGGCTGAAGTTTCCGCCCGGCGTGGTCGGCCTGCTCGTTGCCGCGTTGATGGCGGCGACGATGTCGAGCATCGACTCGGGGATTCACTCCGTCACCACGGCGATCGTCGTCGACTTCCGAGACCGGCTGTTTCCCAAACTCAGGCCTGCCACCGACGCCGGAGAAATGCGGATTGCTCGGATCATCCTCGTCATTGTCGGAGCGTTAGCCGTCGGGCTGGCGTGTTTTGTGGGAGAACTCGGAGACGTCTTCGCGGTCGCCAAGAAAACGACGGCGGCCTTCGGCGGCCCGTTGCTGGCGGTGTTCATCGTCGGGCTGTTCATGCCGCGAGCGACCTGGCTGGGGGTCCTGCTGGGCACCTTCGCCGGAGCCGCCATCACCGTCTGGCAGATGGACGCTCACTCGGACTGGTTTTCGCTCTGGTTCTGGCCGATCGGATTCTTCTCGGCAATCGGACTTGTCTGTGATTTTGTCATTTGCTGGTGAATTCATTGACTTGCTGATTCCAGTTCTTGATGCTCGTTCGCAATCAGATTCCAGCCGTGGAGCGACGCCGGCCTCAAAAGTCGTCACGTTGACCTGGTCAGCGGTCATGAACTGACTCCCAAAGCTGACGCCTGACCGCTGGGTGTTTTGTCGAAACCAGAGCCGGTAAACTGGCCGTTCTTCCGTAGGTCAGACTCCGCCTGACCAAATACTTATGCAAAACAATCAATTCCAGGCTCGTCTATAGAAACCACGAAAAACGCCAAACACACGAAAACACCATAGGCTCGGTCGTGACCCAGCTCGAATGAGATTGCGGGGTCAAACCCCAGCCTACAGATCAACGAATCAGGCAGTTTCATTTTCGTGTATTTTGTGTCTTTCGTGGTTGAAGACTGACCGAATGAGACTTCGTCAGGCAGAGCCTGACCTACCTTGATGAAAACCGAGAATCCTATGGCAACTGCTGAAATCGCTTCGAATTTGAATACCTGGTCCGACCTCGCTGATCGAATTCTTGCCGGTCATTCTCTGACGAAGGAAGAAGGGCTGGCGATCCTCAGTTCTGACGATACCGAGCTGCTGTCACTGCTCGACGCAGCCTGGCGAATCCGTCGTCACCACTTTGGCAACGACGTTCACCTGTACTTTCTGAAGAATGCCAAGAGCGGCCTTTGCGCGGAAGACTGCGGTTACTGCTCGCAGAATGTGAAGTCGACCGCTCCGATCGAAAAGTACAACCTGCTGAACGAAGAAGAAATTCTGGCCGGAGCGAAGCAGGCCTACGATTCTCAGGCACGCACCTACTGCATCGTAACCAGCGGCCGAGGCCCGTCGAACAGCGACGTCGATCACGTCTCCAGCGTTGTGAAGAAGATCAAAGACGAGTACGGCCTGCACATCTGCTGCTGCATGGGAATCCTCAGTCCCGATCAGGCAACGACTCTGAAAGACGCCGGCGTCGACCGCATCAATCACAACCTGAACACCAGCCGGAAATACTACGACGACATCTGCACGACTCACACGTTCGACGATCGCCTCGACACGCTGAAAGTCGCTCGCAACGCAGGCATGGAACTTTGTGCCGGAGTCATCGCTGGCATGGGTGAAGAACACGCCGACCTGGTCGACGTCGCGATTGAACTGCGAGGCATCAAAGTCGAATCGATTCCGGTCAACTTCCTGAACTCGATCGATGGCACACAGCTCGAAGGCAAGTGGGATCTGGATCCTCGCTTCTGCCTGAAGACACTCTGCCTGTTCCGTTTCGCCAATCCGGACGTCGAAATTCGCATCGCCGGCGGCCGCGAGGTCAACATCCGATCGATGCAGGCCATGAGCCTCTACCCGGCCAACTCGCTCTTCGTCAGCGACTACCTGACGACGAAGGGGCAGGCGGCGATGGAAGATTTCCGGATGATCGAAGACCTCGGCTTCAAAATCATCACCGGCGATGCCCGCACCGCCGAACTCCTCGCCGACCGCGAGAAAGCAGCAGAAGCCGCCGCTCAAGCCGGCTCATCCTGCAGCCCGTGCGGCGGCAGCAGCGAAGGCTTCAGTTGCTGAATCGGCAATTCTGCAGGGTGGCCCTGCGTGGCTGACGACTCGTAGGGTGCATAGTGACGCCATTTCATGCTCCGACACACGCATCGAGCTCCATGAGTAATGCGTCCGTTTGGTTTTCGAGTTCAGTCGGATCTTCTCCTTCGGCAATTCTCATTCGAATACGCACGAGCGATACAAGTGCTGGAGAGCGAGTTCCTTCGCCAAGGCTATCACGCGAACACTCGGACATGTGCTGTTCAAGAGCCTGACAGGTTTCACTCGACAATCTTGCCGGATCAATGCAGATACTGATTAGTTCGCCACAGTGCTTCCGAATCAGTCGTTCACGCTGAGTCCCTTTGCCACAAATATATGTGAGCAGCCCGCCGATGGTCGCCACAGGAAGCACTGCAAACCAAACCTGTGATCCTGTGTTGGCTGACAAATTGGGAGCGGTCAAACGGCCTAGGTCGTACGGACATTCAGACCATGTCTGTGATTAGTGCTGCGAGCCAGATGAAGCCGGCGAAGTTCGCCGGCTTTTTCTCGTAGCGTGTGGCGATGCGGCGGCAGCGTTTGATTCTTCCAAAGAATCGTTCGATGAGATTGCGGTGTTTGTAGACCGTCCTGTTGTATCTCTTTTTCTTTTTGCGTCCGGCATTTGGCTTGATGCACACCTTTGCCCTGAGCTGTCGGGCACGCTTGCGGATCGCGTCTGAATCGTACGCGGCGTCAGCGATGATGGTGCCCACATCACCGCGTTTGAAGTCTTTGAGCAACTGTTCTCCCAAAGGAGCATCGCCAGGTTGACCGACCGTCAGCTGGAAGGTGACAAGCCGGCCGCTCCTGCCAGTTACTGCGTGAACTTTGGTCGTCAGTCCGCCACGAGAACGGCCAAGGCAGCGTCGTTCGTCAGCGTCTTCTTTTTTTCATCTGCCAGGCGGCGTCCGGTGGAAGCGACCGGGTGAGCTTTGATGCTGGTAGAATCTATCTGTACTTCCTGCAATTCGTCTGTCAGTCCTGACTCACCGATGGCCAGGAAAATCCGCTCCCAGACGCCTCGGGAACACCAGCGATCGTACCGCTTCCAAACCGAGTTGGGTTTTCCGTATCGACCAGGAAGATCTTCCCAGGGAATGCCAGTTTTCAGCACAAACAACACGGCGTTGATAAACAATCGATTGTTACGACCTGTCCGCCCTGGATCACTTTTCTTTCCCGGGATCAAACTCTTGATCACATTCCACTGTTCATCGCTCAGTTCATGACGTCGGACCATCGTGCTCCTCCTTGAGACGATAGACATCCTCATTCAAACTAACGACAAACAGCAAGATGAATGTCCGTACGACCTAGTGCTTCGTCAGTCTTTGGAATTGGGGTTCCCCGGTACTGTTGATTTTGAGACAAGTCTGGCAACCATGGAGGGTTGCTATGCAGAAGAAATATGTGGTTCGTTTGGCAGATAACGAACGGGAAACGCTTCTGAGCGTGGTGAAGAAGTTGAGCGGGTCATCGCAGAAAGTGCGGCGGGCACAAGTGCTCTTGAAAGCCGATGCTGATGGTCCGTGCTGGACGGACCGCAGAATCGCGGAGGCCTTTGGTTGTCGAATTAATACGGTAGAGAACATTCGGCAGCGGCTGGTGACGGAAGGTTTCGAAATTGCTTTGAATGGAAAGCCACGCGAAACGCCGCCACACGAGAAGCTCTTTGATGGTGAGCAGGAAGCGAAAGTGATTGCTCTGCGTCTGGGTAAACCCGCCCAAAGGTTTTGCCAACTGGACTCTGCGTTTGCTCGCCGAGAAAGTCGTGGAACTGAGCATCGTCGAATCGGTGAGTCACGAGACCGTTCGCCAGACGCTGAAAAAAACGGCATGACGCGACGGAAAATTCAGTACTGGGTCATTCCACCGGAAGCGAACAGCGAGTTCGTTGCTTGTATGGAAAACGTGCTGGACACGTACGCCCTGCCTTACGATGCAGACTTTCCAGTGCTCTGTATGGACGAGCAACCGGTGCAATTGCTTAAGGAAACTCGCGTCCCGATCGCTGCCAGTAGACAGCATCCACGCCGTGTTGACTACGAATACGAACGCAACCGCCAGCATTTTCATGTTCACCGAACCACTTTCCGGCTGGCGCACGGTGCATGTTCGCAAGCAACGCACCAAGGTCGATTGGGCTGTTGAGATGGAAGAACTTCTCCGCACGCGATACGCGAATGCACAAAAAGTGATTCTGGTCTGCGACAATCTGAATACGCACACCATGGGAGCTTTCTACGAAGCCTTTCCCGCCGACAAAGCTCGCGAGCTCGTCCGTCGCCTGGATTTTCGCTTCACTCCAAAGCACGGCAGTTGGCTGCCCCTTAATCATGAACAGGGCTCAGAGAACGAACTCAGCTCCATGACGCGTCAGTGCCTGAAGGATCGCCGCATCGTAGATATCGACGAACTTCGAACAGAAACGAATGCCTGGTCCGCTGCCAGCAACGACAGGCAGCGAGGTGTCGATTGGCAATTCACAATCGACAACGCACGCACCAAGCTCAAATCCCTCTACCCGCAAATCAAAGTATGACGAAGCACTAGGCAGGTTTCGTCAAGGCCGAATTCAAGACTCTCTCGTTGATCAGTTCGGCTCAACAGACCTTGCGAGACGTGAGGCTCACTCGCGACACTCAGGCTACGTGTTCCGTGCCCGTCGCTGATACAACTCACGTTGCAGCAGGAAGTGCACCATGAAGCCCGTCTGGACGCTTACCCTGTTGCTTAGCCTCGTGAGCTCTGCCTCGGCGGATATCGCTCCCGACCCTCTGGGCGGAGGTGCATCAATATCTCGACGCCCCAAGGGCAGTAAAACCATGGTCGCCATGGTTCACGAGATCGTACGAATCAGCGTTTCGCAAGACGCACCCTCGTTTCATGTCACGTTCCGCATGAAGAATACAGCGAATCAAACTGAAGCCATTCAGGTCGGATTTCCATCAAACTACAAAGATGAGCTGTTGAACTTCAGTGCTTCGATCAACGGAATGCCGGTAAGCGTTGAACACATAGTCGATAGCTATCAATCCGAAGGGGCACTCGGCACAGTCACGTACAGGACTTACTGGCATGTCTGGCCAATGCAGTTTCAACCTAAAAAGAGGTCACCGTTGACGTTCGGTATTCGTCGAAAACAGGGCCTCGTTACATGGCTGGGCAATTTTCAGCGACAAATCCATGGTCAGCAAAGCAATTCGTACGAGTAGCCGAAGCAGTCTTGCCGGCCGATGAGTTAGCCACATTGCAGCCACGTCTCGGCTTGAAAGCATTTCGCTATATCCTGCGAAGTGGTGCCGGCTGGCATGGCCCCAATCGGAACATGTCGAGTTGAAGTCGAACTCAACGATCTCATGGTCGGTCAACCCGGGCGAGGATTTGGAGACGTGCCGATCGGAAAGTTTGAATTTCCTACGTCAGACATGGCGGTCTGGGAAACGAAGAATCTGGAACCTTCCTTCAACCTCCACTTTGCAATGTTGACCGATATTACAACCAAAGAGATCGAAGAAGTGCAGAGTCGGATGTATGAACAATTCCCAGACGATCCCGACGTTGCGGATATCTGCGCGAGATACGAACGGCAGTTCGGTCGATTTGCCAAAGCAGAGGAAATTGAACGGCAATTGTTCACAGCATGGCAGGATCGAATCGTGTTATGGGGACCTGATGCATCCACCATGTCGGCGTTGCAGAATTCGCAGAAGGTGTGGCAAATGATTTCTCGTGCATCGTGGAGACCCGGCGACAATGCAACCTGGAAACCACGTGATAGTAAAACGCCCCTTTCACGCTTGATGCTTCACCAAAGGACTGATGAGCTAGCTCCGATTGTTCGTCGAATCGCCAAGCAGTTGAATGATCAAGCTGTTTTTCATGGCGCTGACACCCACTCCGCAACACTTCTGCGTGAACACCACTATCCGGAAGCTATCTCGTGGTGTGATCAAGTCGAAGCATTCGCACTGAATCGACGTCTGGCCGCGGCGATCGCAGTTGCTCTAGTTGCGTATCTCGTCTGCCGCGTGGTGGTATCGCAGTTTTTGGTGAGACGCCGTCGGGCCGCACTCGCCGATTCATCCGATAAGGCTCTCGGCATTAACCAGGACGTTGAGAAATGAATGGTTGTCTCTGAAGTATGCTCTTGACTAAGCCAGCAGGCTTTCGATCGGAAAGCAGTCGTCGTGAGCGACTGGCAGCGGCTGGCCACCGTTGTCGTACTCCATCATTTCTTCCGGCACGTCCAACGCTTTGAACCAGGTGTGGAAAAGGTGCCCGATGTCGTACTCCTCGTCGGCGACGAACGTTCCTTTGTCGTTCGTCTTGCCAACCGTCAGTCCGCGTTTGAGACCAGCTCCCGCCATGCCAACTGACCAGGCTTCCGGCCAGTGATCCCGGCCGACGTGCGAGTTGATCTTTGGCGTGCGGCCAAACTCGCTCATCGCGATGACCAGAACATTGTCGAGCATTCCGCGATCGTCGAGGTCTTCGATCAATGCCGCGAACGGCTGGTCAAATTTTCGAACCAGGCTGTAACTGGCGTTGAAATTGTCGCCGTGACTGTCCCAATGGTACGAGTTCACTTTGACGAAGCGGGCTCCCTCTTCGAGCATCCGCCGGCCGAGCAACATGTGCCGACCCAGATTGTGACTCCCGTACCGCTCGACGTCGCGAGGATCGAGCTTCGATTCATCGAACAAGTGGGTACGGTCCATCAGTTTCTGAGCGACGTCAAAGACGTAAAAACTGGCATCGGCCGTTTCGGGGCGTCGCGAAGCTCGGTATTTCTGATTCAGCTTCTCGCGAAGTTCGTTGCGGACTTTGTCCCGTTCGGCCGTGACGTCAGTATGTCGGAGCATGTTCTCGGGAGGCTGACCATCGCCGAATGCCAGCGCACCGTACTTCGGTCCCAGAAATCCGGCATCCGTCGTTTTGAATCCGCCGCTGTACGGTTTGATCCAGACGTAGGGCGGCAGGCCAGAAGAAGTCGGCCCCATAAGTTTCGCAACTGCCGAGCCAAAGTACGGATAAACGACGCCGCGGTTCTTAGGATCGCCTCGATTGATCCGCGCAACTCCCGCGGAATGGCTGTTGTCCTGAGTGTGGACGCTGCGAAGCACCGCCAGGTGATGTGCAACCTTCGCGGACTTCGGCATCAACTCCGAGAACTGAATCCCCGGCACGGAAGTTTCGATTGACCGGAATGGCCCACCAAACTGCGTGTTCGGTTTTGGATCCCAGCTTTCGAGCTGACTCATTCCCCCGTCGAGCCAGACGAACAGAACCTGTTTATCGTTCTTTGCAACTTCCTCGGCAACAGCCGGCCCAAGCAGGCCACCTAAGGCCGCAGTGCCTGCCGCTCCCGCTGCGGCGCTGCCAAGCAATCGCCGCCGTGAAAAGCGATGTTCATGAGGAGTGCAGAGCGATGATTCAGACATAAGCCGACTCGCTAAAAGTGACGCCGAGAAACCGTCGCCCATGATAGCAACATCGACGGGAGCCTCACGTCAACTTCCCGATGCCTGCTTCGCCGCAAGTGCCGCTCGCCGTTTGGCGGCCATTCGTTTGACGACCTCGTCGACGATGACGCCCGCCAGAATCACGACGCCAATGATGGCAAACTCCAGCGTCGTTGGCATGCCGAGCAGGTTGATCGAGTTTCTCAGCAACGGCAGGATCGCCGCTCCGATAACGACTCCGAAGATTGAACCCTGACCGCCTCGTAAACTGCAACCACCAAGCACGGCCGCCGCGATGGCATAGAGTTCGTAGAAGCTGCCGAAGTTGTCGGGCTGAATCGAGTTTGAATCGAGCGCGAAAAGGATTCCGCCGAACCCGGCGACCAGGGAGCACAGGACGTAAGCCAGCACGACCATTCGGTCCGTGTTGATACCGCTGTAGCGAGCGGCCTGTTCGTTTCGCCCCAGAGCCAGCAGGTACCGACCATAGATCGTCTTGTTCAGGAAGATGGCTGCGACGATCGCCAGGCCAGTCATCAGCAGAAATGGAACAGGCAGATTGAATTCACCAATTCCGGGAAGGGTTCCCAGAGGAATCTTGCCGATGGCCAGGTATCGCAAGCTGTCGTAGTTGCCTTTGAAACCTTGAACGCTGTCGCCAGTCATCCACCGCGCGCAGCCTCGATAAATCAACAATCCGCATAACGTCACAACAAATGGCTGCAGTTTGAGTCTCGTAATCAGCAGTCCGTGAATCAGACCGATGCTCGCTGACAGCGCAACCACCGCCAGCAAGCCGGTAAACAACGAGGCTCCGTGCTCAATCAGAAGGTACGGCAGCATCGTACCGACAAGCCCAATCATTGAACCGATCGAAAGGTCGATCCCGCTGGTAATGATCACCAGCGAAACACCAATTCCGATGATGCCGTAAAGCGACGCTCGCCGAATCAGATTCTCGAGGTTGTAGGCGTTTACAAAGTCTGGATTGGCGAACGCGGTCGCGATAAACACAACCAGGAACAAGCCTAGAATGCCAAGGTTCTTTTTCATCGTTATATCAATAATGCTGAGATCAGGACTGAGGTTATTGACCACGGAATTACACGGAAAGAAATCCTAGTCCGAGAATGCCTTCCGTGTAATTCCGTGTTTTCCGTGGTCTCTTCTTCAAATATGTCATTTATATGTCATCTAAGCGACTGATTCTTGAGGAACGTTTCCGGTCGCCAGTTGCATGACGGCTTCTTCGCTGAGTTCTTCACGAGACAGCTTGCCTGTAATCCTGCCTTCGTGCATGACCAGCGTGTGATCCGACATGCCGAGGATTTCTTCCATTTCGCTGCTGACAAACAGGATGGCCATACCCTGCTCGGCCAGTTCTTCCATGAGGCGGTAGATTTCCTGCTTCGCGCCAACGTCGATGCCGCGAGTTGGCTCGTCAAGCAACAGCACTTTCGGATTCAGTGACAACCACTTTCCGAGAACGACCTTCTGCTGGTTGCCGCCGGAAAGGTACTGCACGACCTGCTGTTCATTCGGAGTCTTGATCCGCAGCTTACTGATCATCTCGGTCGTGTCGGCACCTTCCTGCGGCGAGTTCAGGAATCCGAGCTTCTTTTGGTTTCGCTTCAGTCCGGCCAGACCAACGTTGGTACGGACGGCCATTTCAAGGACCAGGCCCTGCAGTTTCCGGTCTTCGGGGACCAGTGCCAGCCCCGCATCGATCGCGTCGATCGGCGTGTTAATCCGGACAGCTTTTCCATCGACTTCTATGCTGCCGGAGACTGCCGGCTCGACACCGAACAGAACCTGCAGCGTTTCCGTCCGTCCGGCTCCGACGAGTCCGGCGACTCCGACAATCTCACCCGACCGTATCGCGAAGTTCAGCTTGTGGCCGGGGTTCGCTGGTGTGACCAGATCCTTGACCTCAAGCGCGACCTCACCAGGCGAATGCGGCTTTCTGACGTAGAACTGCGAAACGTCGCGGCCGACCATCAATTGAACCATACGGTCGTGGTTAATTTCGTCCAGGCCGAGATCGCCAGCGTTCTCGCCATCTCGGAAGACCGTCACTCGATCAGCCAGTTCTTTGACTTCGCCAAGACGGTGCGAAATGTAGATAACGCTGACGCCTTTACTACGCAGGTCTTTGACAACTTTGAAAAGCGTCTCAGCCTCGTGAGCAGACAGGCTGGACGTTGGCTCGTCCATGATCAGCACGCGAGCGTTTACGGACAGGGCCCGGGCAATCTCGACAAGCTGCTGCTGACCGATCGGCAGTCGTTCGACGATCGTATCGGGCGACACGTTCAGACCGACTCTTGCCAGCAAGTCTCGCGAGTCTTCACGAATCTTCGCTTTGTCGATCAGACCGTTCTTCTTTGGTTCCCGGCCGAGGAAGATATTGGCTCCGACGTCGAGGTTGTCGGACAGGTTGAGTTCCTGATGAATCAATGCAACGCCGTGATCAAAGGCTGCTTGAACGGAGTCGATCCGCACGGGCTTACCATCGATCAGCAACTGCCCTGAATCCGGCTCCTGCACGCCCGCCAGGATTTTCATCAACGTGCTCTTACCGGCCCCGTTTTCGCCGATCAGCGCCAGGACCTCGCTATGGCCAAGCGTCAGATTCACATGGCTGAGCGCGATGACTCCGGGGAAGCCCTTCGTGACGTCACGGACCTCAAGCAGCGGAGTTTGTGGAGACTCGGTCATGGATGGTCGTACTCTGTTTCGAAGCTGATGCAGAATGCGAAAACGGTATTCTGCGGTCGGTCCGGCATCCATGTCGCTCTGCGTCAACGGAATTCAGATTGAATGTCCGAACCTCGGCGAGCGGCTCCGTCTTTCTCGATGATCAATTCACGATAGGACGACCGCGGCAGTTTGTAAAGTTGTTTTACAAACTGCCGCCGTGCCAATTCGCTACTTATTCAGCCGCCGCTTCGGCAGGCTCTGACGCTGCTTCTTCGGCCGCTGGTTCCTCTTCAGTGGTCTCGGCTTCTGCGTCCGTCGCAGCTGGCTCCTCGGAAGCAGTTTCTTCCTCAGCAGCAGCCCGGAGCTTCCTTCGCGGTCAGGCGCTTCAGTTCGGTCCAGAATTCGTCGACGTTATCTTTGCGAATGTTTCTGGCCGGAATGTTGATCACGCCGCCTTCGGGAATGACCGATTTGTCGCCGCGAGCAAGTGCCGCGAGAATCTCGACCGACTTGTAGCCGTAGTTGTAAGGATCCTGAACCGTGGTGCCGTACATCTCGCCCTTCTGAATCGCTTCCAATGAGCGCTCGTCTTCATCGAAAGAAACGATCTTGATCTTTCCGACTTTGCCAGCCTCTCGGACAGCTTCCAGAATCAGCGGCGGGTTGTAAGCGAACAGGCCGACCATACATCCGAGGTCTTCGTACTTCGCGATGGCGTCCTGAGCGTTGTCTTTACATTTCCCGAAGTCAAAGCCGTCGGTTCGAGTATCGAGGATCGTGTACTTCTCGCCTTTGATTTCGCCGTCATTTGGATCGTCGTACCGAGTGCGGTCTTCGCTGCGGCCGAGGATTTCATCGATCGTTCCCTGACGTCGCAGCTTTGCATTTTCCTGAGCAAGTCGGCCGACAAGGATGATGACCGATCCACCTTCGGGCATGGCTTCTTTGACGAGCTTTCCACACATCCGGCCGGCGGTGTAATTGTCCATGCCGATGTAGCAAAGTCGTTTACTGGCTGGAGCGTCCGAATCCTGCGTGATCAGATTCGTGTGAGAAGAGATTTCGTCCAGCAGGTCTCCCTGATTGTCCGGATCGATCGGACTGATCGCGATGCCTTTGATGCCCTGAGCCAACAGGTCCTGGCACATTCGCTTCTGATCTTCCACGCCATTCGCCGGCATCTTAACGATGACATTGGCGTCGAATTCTTTGCCGCCGTCCATCGCTCCCTTTTCGGCAATATCCCAGAACGAGGCGATGCCGTTAGTGACGTAGGCGACTTTCGGAGCGTCGGCACTGATCGTTGATTCGCCACCGCCGCCTGCTCCACCCGTCGAGCCGGGATCAGACGAATTCGTGCAGCCATAGAATGTCAGCGACACCGCTGCCAGAAATGCAAACAGAGAGAGATTCTTCATCAGACAGTGACTCCGGAAATGGCAGCACGCGGTGCCGCCGGGTTGAATCGTGCAGCGAGGCGTTTTTGAGCCTCGATTATCAGTCGATCAAGCGGAAATGGTCGCCCACCATAATTCTCGCTGACGCATAAATCAACGAGCGGAACGGCCTCATTCCCCCGCCTTCGACCAGAGCAATGCCAGACATCCCAACCCGTAAAATGAGTATTCGACGTCGGCCTGGTCGTCCCAGGCGGCTCCGCGGAATCCGCCGGTCGGGAACTCCAGCTCGTGAGCGATGAATCGTTCGATCATCGCATCGCTGGCCAGGTTCGTGATGTTCAAATCCTGAACTGTCAGTAGGCCTGTGAATGTCGACAAACCATCCGCAAAGGCGATTCGTTTGTTGGCCTGAAATGCGCCTTCGGAGCTCCAGGTTTCCTTCAGAAAGTCTCGGATGTCCTCGCAGAGTTCCGTGTCAAGTCCGCCGACAATCGACATCAGACCGACGGCCGCCGCTGTTGGATTTGTCCCGCTGTTTTTCATCGGAGCGATCTCGACGAACCCGCCGTCGTCCCGCTGCCGGTCATAAATAAACTGGATCAGTTTGTTCGGCCGAGGCGGAGCCTTGCCTAGCAGTTCGTAAGTCAACGTCACAAGAAACGAGTGATATGTGCTGCCGGCAGCGCCCTCTTCCGACTTGGCGTAGCCTCCGTCAGCCGTGCGGACCTTCTCAAGTTTGTGAGCAATCTGTTCCGGCCAGTCGGCATCTTCATTCTCCAGCAGATCGCCGCCGCCGAAAACCTGCACGGCCAGCGCGGTGTAGAGCCAATTCATCAGGTCGATAACGCCGAGGTCCCGCCAGTCGTAAGTGGCAAGGTACGCCCCGACCGACTTCGCCTCGTCCGCGCTCATACCGCCAAGCATGCCGAAAGCCCGTACGGCAAAGCTGGTGTAGTAAAGGTCGGAGTCGCCTTCTCGCCCGCCGAAGCCACCGTCGCTCTGCTGGCACGACAGGATGAACGACCGATGCCGCTCGCGGCGTGCGTCGTCCATTTGCGAGAGGCCATTCGCCAACCGCTCAGCAAGGCGAACAAGATACGGTTCCGAAGAAGCACTCATGGAGCCAGCTTCTTCGCACTCGAAGGCTTATCCGTCGGTCTTGCCTGGACTTTTGGAGACGGCTTCTTTGCCGTGTCCTTTCGAAAGAGATAATCCGGGAGCTTCGCAAGACGGTAGCGATGGCGGCTCGGCCCCTGGCAACATTCGCAATCTTTGATCTCGTACATCGGGATCGCGCAGATGTCGCACCAGTAGTCAAACTCTTCTCGCTCGCCCTTCTTGTTGAAGAAGTAAACAACCAGCGCCTGCAGGTACGGAACTCCCGGCCGACGGTAACCAACAATTTCCACCGGTCGGTTCCGCAGTTTCTTATCCTGAAAGAACGCTCGGCCACGCCAGTCCGCGGCGATCGGAATCAGCTCGCCGGACTTCGTTTCGAGGACGGCCTGAAGTTTCATCTCGTCCGCAACTTTGATGTCTCGTTTCTTAAGAGCGTCCTGCAGGAGCACGACCGTGCCCGCGAACAATTCTTTCCGCGGCTCGGGTTTCTTTGACGATTTCTCGACAGCCGGCTTCGACTCCGGAGCCGCTTCGTCAGCCAATCCGAAATCGCACAGCGACATCGATGCAGCGCAGACTGAGACCGCACAAAGTTTGATCAGGATGTGCGATGCGGAGCGAAGTGCCATGCTTAAGCACCGTTCGTACAAAACAAGTGTCACATCAACGTAGCTTGACTCTCCGAGTCGAGCATCATCGTCCTCACACTGCCCGACTCGGAGAGTCAGGCTACGACTGTTATTTCGCAAATGGCGCTAAGCCTCAGATTCACCGATGACGACCAGTCGGATTCTAACTTCTGTCGCCTTACCTTTAGCCTCACCTTTCACAGTGAAAGTCAGAACCCAGTCTTCAGCAGACTCGTCCTCGTCAAGCTTCGTTTCCTTGCCAGCCTCTTTCGGGTCGAGCAACGAAAAGATGGCTGGATGAGTCGAGCCAGCAGCTTTTCCGCTTCGTTCGGACAGTTCGTAGAAGTCTTCGATCGTGGCCGGCTTTGTGTCGTGCTTCGCTGGCAATGCCAGAATGAAATCGGCGGTGTCGCTGGTGCCGAGGTGATTTCCGTCTTCGGGCTGCAGACCGTATCGCAACGTGTAGGTTCCGGCGGCGATTTCCTGATCTCGGAAATCGGTGTACTCAGCCCCTTTGGGAACCCGCATCGCTCCCAGAAGCTGGCCCGGTGTGAACGGGTAAAGCTGTGAGGCACTCGACTTGAAGTTCGATTTGATCGGCAGACTCTTCAGCAGCCACAATTCGACGACGGCTCCCTCTTCGCCCTGAATCTGATGGCCAGCCGCATCGAGTAGCTTTTCGATTTCCGGTGAGAGCCCTTTCGGAACTTCCTTAACAGTCTTCAGTTTATGGTCATCGGCCGTGGCCGATCCCGGCAACGAAAACACGGACATCGACAGCGCAACGGTCAGCAGAATTCGAATTGTCATTGGGAGAAGGCTCCGGCAAATCTGTGAGTTGGTGGACAGCGGAGTCGGTTGCCACCATTTCCGTCGAAAAATCCGGAACGGCAGAACCGTCGCGTCAAAATCCCTGGCGGGACTATTAGAGGCAGGACTGAATTTTCATCTTAGACAGCAGCATTCGTGATTCCCAGCGAGGCCAGACCTTACGCATCGAGTGGTCCTTGCGTTGGCCGGAATGCCTCACGATACTCGCCGCAACTTCTCAAGCTCAACCAGATGGCGAACTCCCGACGGAAACCAGTGTCATCCCTGCGGACCGCGCCTTTCCCCATAATTTGCGACGAAAACGGCTGATGATTCACATCATTGATTACGGAATGGGCAACCTTCGCAGTGTGCAGAAGGCTTTCGAAAAACTCGGAGTCGAAGCGACCGTCTGCACGAAAGCCAGTGAACTTGCCGACGCGCAAAAGCTGGTACTGCCGGGCGTTGGAGCGTTTCGAGACGCCATCAGCCACCTGAAAGATCAGGACATGGTCGCCCCGATTCAGGATCACATCGCCGCTGACCGACTGTTCCTGGGAATCTGCCTCGGTCAGCAGCTCCTCTTCGACGTCAGTTACGAAGATGGCGAGTTCGAAGGCCTGGGAATCGTCCCCGGAAAAGTGGTCCGCTTTGAAGAGCAACCCGACCTGAAGATTCCGCACATGGGTTGGAATTCGCTGCAGACCGCCAGTGGTTCTCCGTTGCTCGAAGGAATTTCTGAAGACTCACACGTCTACTTCGTGCATGGTTACTACGTCGTCCCGGAAGATGAATCGGTTGTCGCGACGTCGACAAATCACGGAACGGACTTCTGCTCGTCCATCGCCCGAGGCAATCTGTTCGCGACACAGTTCCACCCCGAAAAGAGTCAGAGCGTCGGCCTTCGACTGCTGAAAAACTTTGCGACTCTGTAGGTCAGTTGGCCGCATTGTATTGTTCAGTTTTTGAATCACAGAGTTCGCTGAGAAGAAAAACGGAGAGGCATCAGAGAGTCTAACTTTCAACAACAAACTCTCCGCGAACTCAGCGTCTTTCACTCCGCGACCCTCTGCGATCTGTAGATTCAGGAACTTGGTTTAATCTCGAAAGCGATCCAGCTGATGAATTCTGTCATCCCGGCCACGTTCAGTTTTCGTTTTGCCTTTCCACTTCAGAGAGTCGACGAGCTCCCACGAAAAGGTAAGCAACTGCTGAAGCTGACCGATGATTGCCGGTTGTTCTGGCCAGGCAATGATCTCAGCGAAGGCTCGTCACCGCTAAAGTTGTCCGCCGCGTGGAATCCCAAGGGGCTTGCGATCGCCGCCGAGGTCTCCGGCAAACAACACCCCGCGGTGTCCAACATCGATCGGCCAGACGAAACCGACGCGTTGCAGATTTGGATCAATACTCGCAACACGACGACGATCCACCGAGCGAACCGATTGTGCCATCACTTCTGCCTGCTCTCCAACGGCGGAGGCGACGACGGCCTCGAACCAGTCGTCCGGCAACTCCCGATCGCCCGCGCAACGGAAGACGCACCGATCATGCCGACTGACGCGTTCAGGATTCGCTCCGAACGGACAAAGGACGGCTACAAACTCGAAGCATGGCTCCCCGCCGAATGCCTCAACGGTTTTGATTCGGCCGAGTCGTCGCAGCTCGCCTTCTACGCGATGCTGCGAGACTCAGAACTCGGCGACCATTGCCTGACCGTCGACGCGGCATTCCCATTCGCCAGCGACCCGAGTCTCTGGCAAACGCTCGACATGCTCGATGCTTAGATTCAAAACGTGCGAATTCAGGAACGCTAATCTGCACTTATAGACGCTAATTTCTGATGAAAAATCATTAGTGACAATTAGCGTTTATTAATGTTCCGAATTTTGAGCTACTCAAGTTTGAAATTCTCGGACTGTCCGAGAAATGTCTGCGGGTTCCCAAACGTGACCTGATCGATCGTTTCTGAAGAGTGCCCGCGTTTCGCCATTTCGAGCCGAGCTTTCGGAACAGCCAGAGGATCGCTGCAGCCCCAGTCGCCCGCTGAATTCATCCAAAGCCGTTCAGTGCCGAACATCTCGATGATGTCCGCAGCTCGCTGAGGAGTCACCTTGGTATCCGGGTACAGAGTCATGCCCGCCCAGAAGCCTCGGTCGAGGACTTCTGAAACTGTGTGTTCTTCGACATGGTCGATCAGCACTCGGCCTGGTTCGATCGAGCTGGCGCTGATCGCGTCCATGATAATCCGCGTGCCCTTCTGCTTGTCTTCCAGATGCGGCGTATGGACAAGCACCATCTGGTTGTATTTCTCAGCGAGGGCGATCTGTTCTTCGAGAATGATCAGCTCGTTCTTCGTGTTCTTGTTCAAGCCGATTTCGCCGATACCGAGCACCGTTTCCTTTTCCAGGAAGTCCGGAATGAGAGCAATCACTTCTCGAGCGAATCCCGGATCGTCGGCTTCTTTTGGGTTGATGCACAGCCAGGTGAAATGCTTGATGCCAAACTGAGCGGCGCGTTTTGGTTCGTACTCGGTAAGCTGTCGGTAGTAATCGTAGAAACCCTGCGCTGATGAGCGGTCAAACCCGGCCCAGAATGCGGGCTCGGTCACGGCGATACAGCCAGCCTGAGCCATCCGTTGATAGTCGTCGGTCGTGCGTGAGACCATGTGAATGTGCGGGTCGATGTACCTCATGCTTCACCGCCTTCCGTTGCTGCGACCAGTGGAGCTCCGAGTGCTCCCTTCATTCCCTCTGCCGATTGTGGGATCTCCGTCGAGTGATCGCTCAGCAAATCGAGAATCCGACGAGCACGCTGCGACTCACCATCCGTCAGAATCGCGATCGCATTCCGAAACGCGACATCGCGGAAGTCGGTTTCATCGCCAACCGGTCGAGCCCGGTCGAGACGATCAAGATAAGCAGCGACGTCAATCAGTTTCGCTCGATGTTCCATGAAGTAGGTATTGATGACCTCTTCACGGTTCTGCGGGCATGTGAATTCAGAATCACTCAACGGACTATCCTCTCAAACAGTTTGGTATTCGCAGGTGGAAGGGAGATCGTACCGCCGCCTTTGAAAAGAGTCGACGAAACGGGAGAGTTGATCAGAGTCGAGTGTCAGGAACTGAGAGCCAGCACGGCCAACCTCGCCAGGATCACGTCGAGACGATCGCAGACTGGTGACAAATCGGCCGAGGTATTCCTGAGAACGTAGCGGCGTTTCAGCCAGGTCATTCCGCTGAGCAGAACACCCGACCGATCAAGTGGCCGAAGCAGACGATGCTCCGCTTCAGTCAGCGCTCGGGCTGATTCATAATCGCTGAGCCCTTTCTGCCACGACTCCGAGTCATCGCCGAACAGACTTCCCAGTAGGCGAGACAAGTCACACGAAACAGAGTCCGTCGCCATCGCTCCGAAATCGACGATCCCAGTAAGCTCGTCGCCCTGAAACAGCAGATGGTCACACCACAGATCACGAATGCACGGTTGAAGCGGAACAGACAAACCCTCGACAGCGGACAATTCCTGCTTCACTCTCGGATGTGCGGTTCGAAACAGAATGGCAATCTGGCTACCGGCATCGCGAAATCGTCTGTCGCTTTCCTTTGCCAATGCAGCTTCAAAATCAGAAACGCTCGAAGCATAGCCATCGATCATGGTGATTCGATGCTTCACAGTCGGCGATGCTCGCATAGTGGAAGCCTGAAACCACTGGCTGACCTGGGCCGTTGGCTCCCAGGCTCGAATTGCGTTGTGAAATCGAGCCAGTTGAGTCATCGCCGACTTCAACCGCTCATCACTGGGGCGAGTCGAAAAGTCAGCAACACCGGGCATCCACGGTTCAAGCTGCCAGAACTCTCCAGCGACTTCAGGAAGAGTCGTTCCAGAATCCGATCGCACCGGAACAGGGACGGCAGTAATGCCTCGATGATTCGCGAGCTCAAGCACCTGGTGAATTGCGAGCACGCGTGCCGAAGACGTCTGCGATACCGGCCACCGTCTCAAACAGTACGTGCCGTCAGCACTTACCACCTTAAATATAGCCGCACCGCTGAAACCGCCGGAAAACAGCCTCGATCTTAACGGCGGGCCCAATCAGCAGTCAGTCGATAGTTGCGGCCAAGAACGCTTCGCGATGCAGCAGTGTCCGTCGCAAGGCTCATTAATCGGACTTCCCGACAAGTCTTCGATCCCCGTGCAGGGGGCAATTGCGAGACGCCAATGATCGCTTCCAGATGGCCGGGCGATCAGAGTTGAACTTCAAAACTCGACTGCTGATACGTGCTGAGCCGAACGATTCAAAGTACGGGAGGGGGGACTTGAACCCCCCACGTCCTAAGGACACTAGATCCTAAATCTAGCGCGTCTGCCAATTCCGCCACTCCCGCAGAGTGTTTCACATCAACGACTTACGGCAAATATCAGTCGCAAACAGCAAGCTCTTTTTCAGTTTGTACGACCTTTGTACGACCTTTGCCGTCTGAATTGTAGTTGAGAGACTCAAGATGTGCAGCCTTTTCTGATGCGTCATTCGCGTCGTGCCTGTATCTCAAGTGTACGCTTTCCGTGTGATGCCCAACAAGCTGCATACCCTGAGCAGGCGTCAGCGTTTCGCCAATGGCAGAGATAAAACTGTGGCGATAGATGTGCCATCCTGAACAGAGTTCGAACTCTGTCCCAACCAACGCTTTCTTGAGCTGATTACCCAACCAAGACGCCTTTGCCCTCTCTTCTTCGTCGTCAAAGCCCGAATCGACCAAGTGGTCATCGTCACCTGTGAAAAGTGCTTCGCCTTTATGCTCGTTCATATGCTCAATCAGAAGCGGTTTCAGGTCACTATGAATAGGAAAATCAAGATAGCGAAAGGCTTTGTCACCTCTTCCCTTTTTTATCGTCAGACGCACAACCCCTCTTTCGAGGTCGATGTCTCTCCGTCGAACTCTAACAATCTCACTTCTACGAGCAGATGTATAAGCGGCGAAACAAAGAGCATAAAACAAGCGTCGTTGACTTGAACTTCCTTCTGCCAACTTTGATTCAGCAAGTTTAAGCAGTCGTCCAACCTCTTCTGGCGAGAGATAGACTTTCTCAAAAGACTGCCGCTTATCCATTGGCAACTTTTCTCGTTTCAAAGTCTCTATTCTCTCAGTCAAAGTTTCCCAATCCAGAATATCCCAATCACTACCCGAAATTGGATATTCTAAGTTTTGAAACATCGGAGAAAACTCAACGTCGTAATGGACCATTCTGTTTCAGCCACCGAAACAGTCTATTTAAAGAATCTACCTTCTTTTTTATCGTTTTAATGTCTGCCATCTGCCCAACGTGTTTGCCCGTCACAATCTTCCGTTTTGATTGTGACGTAATCCAAGCCTGAACCTGATTTCGTCGAATAGCTTCGACGTGACAATTTCCGAAGTGCTTGAAAATCTCTGCAAGGTGCAGGCGATAGAGGTTCAACGTGTTGTGGGCAAGCTTCCTGTCCTCTCGACTTTGAACGTACCAATCAACTGCATCTTGCAGTTTAACTCTTACCTTCTTTTGAGATTCCGGCTTATGGCCTGTCTTGAGAAGATGAAGTTTCTCTTGCGTCGACCAATCTTCACCAAATGAAAGTTCGCCGCGTTCTACACGTAAGAGATTTGAAGTAACAACCGCCGCCAAAGTGTCTGCGCTTCGCTTTTTATCTGTATGACTCTGGAAACTCGTTCCAAGACCAAGAGACTTATTTTTAACGTGAATAACGTAACCAGCTTTACGTGGCATTTTCTCAAGTGTTGCAGCCATTATTTACCCTCACGGTTGGCGGTAACTTCTCCGTAACGATCTAAATCATCCACAACTCGCCAGTACTCTTCTTTTGTAATCACGCTAGCCTTACCAGAAACAGAAACTGCCTCAATCAATCCTCTGGCGATGTAATTCTTCCTAACAGTCTCTGGCTTGACCTTGAGTAAGTCGGCAAGGTCTTTAACGGCGAAGCTTTCTTTCTGCCGTAGCTTCTGCTCCCGTAATTCCCTGTCTGTTTTTACGTCATCAAGCTGTTTGCGAAGCTCCTCAATCTCTTGAGTCAGTATCTTCGTTGATGCGTCAACCTTCTCATCAATTAGCCGATTAATCAACGTTTTTTGAGCATCAGTAAAAAGAAGATGATCCACTATTTACCCGCCCACTGAACTGTCTGACCACTAACTTTTCCTTCGATACTCAATTTATCTGCGTTCTTGTCTTTGAACTCCCCTCCAATCAACCGCATTTAACGTCTGAACCTTAGAATCCTCGAATACTTCTTCGTCTATCTCGCCCCGTTTGAATTTCTTATCCGGGTTAGCTTTAAGGAGTTCCAGAATTGCCGATCCCATACCCTCATTAATCTTTGTCTGTTTCTTGCTGGCCGACGCCGTTTTCTTTTTCCTCTTCTTCGGGGCCGGATTAATCAAATCGTTAACTGACTTCGACTTCTCTTTCGTTGCATCGTCAAACTTCGACTCCAGTGGTCGTTTAGTAAGTAAGTCGTGTAGTTCATCCAACAGAGTCACCAAAGATGAATCCCTATACGGAGCAAGCTTTTGTTCAATCCCTTCAGCTTCTTTAAGAAGAGCCTCTGCCTGTTTACGTTTGTCAGCTTGTTCTTTTTCAAGCTGTTTCGCCGTCTTTTTGTCGATAATGTCTGTCATTTCAATTACCTATTCTGTGTTAAGTCCTAAAACCACTATTTCTATTCAGCCTCTGACTCTTTGATACGCTGATCGTTAAATATTTTCAATAACTCGGTAAAACCTTTCCGAGGATATTTCCTCTTCAACTCTTCCCATTTCTTCCGCTCTTTCCGTTCCAATTTTGTCGATCAGCGAGGATTCGTCTTTTACACGTTCCTCTTCATTTCTTTGACGCTCTTGACGTGCCTTCTCGATCTCTTCTAGCTGCAAGACTTTATCCAAGGGACGCATAGTCGTCTCGAAAATAAGTGTCGCCACGTCCCCGTCCCTTACAACGTGAGCGAGACGCTCCCCACCAGGCCCCGCTCCGTCCTGCGTTTAAAACAATAAAGACTTGTTAATGTCTTCCATAAATGACTCCGCAACGTAGTACTTGTTGTCTATAAAATTATCTGGATCGGAATCCAAAGGCCATCTGATAAATTCTACTCGGTAAAACGGCATAGGCGACATTCCACTTAGCTTTTCGATCACTTCCGCCTTTGCTTTTGCTTCCGCCTTTCCCAGGCCCGCCTCCAAACTTTCCCGACCATCACTTTTAATCGTTGTTTGTTTATCCGATTTCACATCGTCTTGATCACCTAAAAATTGAAAACCTACCAAAACAACCGAAATCGTCGCCAAACACCCACTGGCAAACTGTTTCATCGAGTTCTCCCCAATTTATCCGAGTTAATTGCGCCGAATTAACCGCCAATCTCTATTAAACCATCGTCAATTGAAATGTCAACCTTAATCACTAAACATTAAATTCTTTACGAACTTTGCTTGACATAGTTTTAATCAAATCTGAACGTCACCATAAAAACGTGGATTTTAAATAATATATTACGGCCTGAATTTAATTGAGAAAACGCTTTTCAATGATAAAATAGAGTAGCTGTCATCGCTTGTCTTACTCAAACGAAGAAGATGAAGAGCCTCCGCCAGCTATAAATCGATGGCCGTTTTTTAACTTTGGACAAACTCAACGAGATTGGCCCATATAAATCTGCTTTTTGGGCCAGCATTTGCCTATAACTACTATAGACGAATTGTAGACAGACTTTTCGTAGTTCACCGGACTTCTGTATGATTCTCGTGTATTATAGTAAGTGATAAAGGTTAGATCGTCGAGTTTTTGTTCTTGTTGCCGAATTCGTATAAAAAAGTCACTGGTGTGGTTTTGCTTTCCAACCCTGGCAAAGAACCGAACATAATACAAAGGCGTTGCCATAAGTAACGTAAGGCGGAGGCCGGAAGGTAACCAAACCTTCAATAAGTTTATCTTGGTTAACAGAGATAAGCCCGACCCCGATGGGACTCACACTCCCTGCCGTGTTCTTACGAGAAGTATTTCAGAGAATCTTGGCGCTACTGCAGGAGGTGCAACCCAGAGGGTCATAGCTCGAAAGAGTGAAGAAATATTTCTCAGTAAGCCTGCCTTAACTTAGATCTTTCCGAGTGGGGGTCTATATGACCCTATAAAACCCGTGGTGCGTACACAGGGAATCTGAATGATAAAACGTCAACGACATTATCAAGATTGAAATTCTAACCGCGATTTCAGAATCGAGAGAAATTGCAGAGGTGAAAATACTTGGCGGACAGGTTCAATTCAGTGTGTCATAAAAATATAATCGAGGGTCTTACGGCAAACCCTGTCCGTGAAGTACAGGAGAGGTAACGATACAGATTGATCTATCGGGATGCTGTTAAAGGTCAACGCTAGTAAATTGAAAGACGTTCTGTTCTCTGTCCTCTCGCAAAATGTTCGTGGTCAAGCTATAAAGAATCCCCAATTTTAAATTCGTAAAAGAACTTCTCAAACTTACGGCGGGATGTGAATATCGCGTTTGTGTCGGGGATGGATAGGGAAGGGCGAGTCATTTACGTTCACGTCAAGGATTCAGTTCAACGGGAGTTTAGAGATTCGGTTACTATTTTTGGAGAAGATTATAATTTCTACGGTGAAGGAGACATTAAGTGGTCAGAGACAAGCAACCTTAAAACGCAAAAACAGATGATACTGTGCGTGGCAGACGCTAATAGGGTTTTATCACAGTCCGTCCGTGTACATTCTAAAAAGTTAAAGAGGAGTACGGGATAGATGTTAAGAACAGTCAGGTTACTAGAACGTTCATGAGGCACCTGGGTGAACAGGGTCAATATCGACAACGAGCAGGTGAAGAAGAAATGCAAAGAACTTCTCGCTTTGGTTGGGTATGACTATGGGCTTGCTTCCTCTTGCTCTATGGGTTAGTCGAAAGCTCAAACGATGAAAAAAGAAAACTAGAGCAACGAAAAAAGATGGAAAGCGTCGGAAATTGCGAAGGGATGCAGAAGAAAGCCGTTAAGCAAAGGTTTCGTCGAGATGTCACGGAACACAAATAATATTGACGACGGGCAGTACATCAATTGGAAAGATTTTGAGGGTACGATCTCCTCTGAGCTTGCCAAACGTTACAGGTTCATTAAAGTACGATGACGAAAGCGAGTTCACGTTCTGTTCTAAAAGGGCGTTCTGGACGATAGAAGAAGAGGGAGTACCGATTACCTGCAAACTTGGAGAACGGATAGGAAAGACGGCTAAGGAAATTGGAGCAGCATACTTTTCAATGTGTTATGGTCCGTGCCTTATATGTCGTAGAAAAATACCGGGGCATTGGCGAGCAAAGTCGGATTTTAACAGAAATCAAAGACATTTCTGACGAATTAGCGGTTCCGTTCCTGTGCGTTGCCGATCCCTTTCCGTATTCTTGGGGAAAAAGTCTAAGTCGAATGCTCTCGTCTGTCTAAGCTCATTCCTCACGTGATGACGGTTATGACGTCACCTTCAAAGACAAAGACGATCACGGCTAACAAATCAAGCCGACAGGTTCAGACGGCTTGGTATGACCAATATAGACTGGAGCCTACACGCACAAATAACGGATAGAGAATCCCATTACATATATATGCCGGAGAATGCTCCAGAATATCAAAAACAGATCGTTAAAAGTTTGGAAGATGGTTGGAACGAGGACAAAGTGGCCTAAACGACTTATTTTTTAAGACGTACTATAAATACAGATTAAAAAACTCCACAAAAATACCCCTGACTGTTGTTTTGAATGGGTTCCTATATATCCATTCCTTAACAGTGGTCAGGGGGTCTTCGATTTTAATTGAGTTAAAAAGGTTTGAAATTTAGAAAAGATTGGAAAATCTAGAATAGATTGGAAAACCGTATGAAAAGCCACTTGCTGAGTATAAAGCACCCGCGATTTTTGTGCCGGGTTTTGGGACTCTTTTTGATTTGAAAGATTTACCCTCACCCATCCCTCAGACGCCCTGTATGACGTTTTAAACGGCCTCTTTAGGTTGTCTGGACGTATTCCGCGTGTTTCTATTCTTCGTCTTTTACGATGTACTCAAGGTCGCAGATTGCGTAGGAGTCTGTGAAGTATTTTTCGATAATGTACCAGAAACGAATCCGGTTACGAAACATCGGCTTCTTCGATTTTCTGGTTCGTCTTGTCGGAATCTGTCTCATGCAGGCGTTTGCCTAGCAGGTATCCCATGAGACCAAAAACATATCGCTCCAATCGATATGCCTGCACAAATGACACAAAAAGATACAATTAATCCCCCGAAACTGTGTCGATCCTCTATGAGATAGGGAATAAACACATAGAGACACAGAACGCATCCCAGTAGCCCACCAACGACAGTACCAACAAACATATAGATATATTTCATTGAAGTTCTTTTCCTGATAGGTCTCTCGGCCCATGCCGTTTCCGGGACTCGTCATTTCAGGCGGTTTTTGATTGGCTATATCACGCAAAAACTGGCGGGATTCGCTCTAAAGGGCGTTTATATAAACGGCTTCGTTAGATTGCTTGGACATCTGTATCGTGATTTTTAATCGTCGTCTGTAACGTGGAACTCAGTGTCACACGCGTCACATTGATAGAGTTCTGCCTGATCGACGTTGAAACAGTCTTCCAGTGTTGCAGGAAGGACACGAAAGGCCGTGACTCAAGAGCTTCGTCATAGCAGAAGAAATCAAGAAGAGTGTCGTCATCCATCAATACGCTCTCCGCAAAGCTTCAGGTGGCAGATTCAGGACCTGTACGACGCCTGTACGACGCGACCATCCTGAAGCGACTGACTTCGACATACTGCATATCGGGGCGAAAACAACAAAAACACAAGGATTTATAATGAATACCTGTGATGTGCCGTTGGTTCGGAATACGCTCAAAAGTGGTGACGCTGCATCCTAAATCTAGCGCGTCTGCCAATTCCGCCACTCCCGCATTTGTGACTTTGCGCGTAGGTTACATTGTCTCCCGCCTCGACGACAACCACTGCGACAGCAGTATTTGGGATTGAATTCCCATCCGGTTTTCTGCCCGTCGCCTGAGCTGAAACAGCCGACTGAGACCTCAAGTCACTGAGCACCTTCCACTTCCGCTCGTCATTATCGTCCCAGAATAATCGGCAACATTCGGACGATGTTTCGTGCATCATCGATTCCTCGATGCGGGCGTCCTTCGAAGGTCAAATTGTGTTTGCTAAGAGCATGCCCGAAGCCCTCGCCTCGCTTCAGGCTAAATCGTTCGGTGTAACGCTTCTTCAGATTGACGTGACGATCTCCGAACGGCCAGGTGGTGTCGTGAAACGCGCAGTCCCGCTCGAATTGTCGAAGATCGTAGGCTCCCCATGAGCAGAATACGGCGTCAGGAAATCCCGCCATCCAGTCGGTCAGCCTGCGCATTGCTTCTGAAAAACTAACAGCGGAATCGACGTCTGCCTGTTGAATCCCGGTCAGCTCTCTGCAGAAGTCGGTCAGCGCGGTGTGGCGAACCGGCCGCACGAAAATCTGAAACTCGTCAACTGGTTGAAGCGTTTTGCCTTCCGCAATCACTGCACCGATTTCGATGATTTCCATTTCCTCGCGGGGAAACTGGCCGTCGTTGCAGCAGGTCGCTTCGAGATCGATCACCAGCCAGTGACCAGGCGATTCTGGGGATGTGTTTTCCATGAACCTGCTCTGAATTATTCCCGAGAAAATGGCCGCCGTTCTTTGGCTGCTCAACCACCTGGTTGGACGCGTTGTACCTGACCAGGGGCTTCAGATTCGAGCACCTGTTGCGGTATCGCCTTTGGCGCGCAATGTACGAGCTGTTCCGATTCTACGCTCACACAACGTGCCGCCTGTGTATCTGCAGGACGCAGATCCCGCAAACGCCTCACGGGGCACCGCGTTTCCGGCTGAAGAGTGAATCAAAATCAATGTCGTTCCAGATATGCCGTGCTAAGGATCGATGGTGAGGATACTTGGGTTCCCGCATCCAGTATCCCTTCTTTCGTCCATCGACTTCAGCACGGGCCCATCTTCATGTCACAATCCACACCTAAACCACATTTTGCTGGCACGACTTCGTCGCCGGACAGCGAACTCGAAACTTCGGTTCGCAGTAGCTTGCAAAAAACCGGCTATCACCAGCTTCGTCGGTTGGATGTTGTCGTCGAAGATGGCCAGGTTCGACTGAGCGGTCGCTTGCCGCAGTTTTATCTTCTGCAGCTTGCTCAACAGGCAGTCATGAAGACCGAAGGCGTGCTGAATCTCGACAACGGAATCGAAATCGTCCGCGGCTGAGAAGTCTGCCCGGAGAACCGACTGTCCGGAGCGAACAGCAACTCTAAGCCAGAAGTTTATCGACAACGGTCCCCGGCTGACCGTCGAGCAAAGTCTGCTCCCGCCCGTTCCGCTTGTACGTCAGATCCGACGCCTCAATTCCGAACTGATGAAGCAGCGTCGCGTGAATGTCGTAATGATTGACGACATCGTCGACTGCCTTGTGCCCCCATTCGTCAGTCGTGCCGTGAACGTGGCCGGCTTTGAATCCTCCGCCCGCGTACCAGTGCGAAAACCCGTACGTGTTATGGTCTCGCCCGATCTTCGCCGCACCAGCGTCGTTTTGAATCACTGGCAGGCGGCCCATTTCACCGCCCCATTGGACGATCGTTGAGTCGAGCATTCCAAGCTGCTTCAAATCAACGACCAAAGCTGCCGATCCCTTGTCGACTTTCTTACACGCATTCGGAAGTGCGCTGCGGATTGAGCCGTGGCTGTCCCACAGTTGATTCTGCGTGAAGACCTGCACAAAGCGGACGCCGCGTTCAACCAGCCGCCTGGCAATCAGGCATCGGCTTCCGTACTCGGCCGTCGTTCCGCCATCGAGCATCCCATACATCTGCTGAACCGACTTCGATTCTTTGCTCAGGTCCATCGCTTCGGCGGCCGCCGTCTGCATGCGCGCGGCCAGTTCATAACTTTGAATCCGAGCTTCCAGATCGAGCTGCCCGGCACGCTGCTTCAAGTGTCGGTCGTTCATCTTCTCCAGAAACGCCAGTGATCGTTCCTGAACTTTTCCCGAAAGATAGCTCGGCGGCTGCAGGTTCAGGATTCTTGGCTCCTGAGCGCGGATCACCGTTCCCTGATAAACCGCTGGAAGAAATCCGTTCGACCAGTTTTCGACGCCCATCACCGGAAGCTGCCCTGGATCGATCAGCGCCATGTACGCCGGCAGATTTTGAGTCTCGCTGCCGAGCCCGTAAGTCAGCCAGCTTCCGATCGATGGTCGGCCGCCGAGAACTCGCCCGTTCGTCAGCGCTCGGATCGACTGCCCATGATTATTCACTCCGGTCTTCATAGACCGTACCAGGCAAATGTCGTCAGCGATGCCCGCGATGTTTGGGATCAGCTCGGAAAGTTCTGTTCCGCACTCGCCACGTTTTTCAAACTTCCAGGGACTCGCGAAAACTTTCGAGCTGGCCTGTGCCGCGTTGTCATATTTGATCTCGCCGGGGAACGCTTTTCCGTCCCATTTTTCCATCTCTGGCTTTGGATCGAACAGGTCGTGATGCGAAGGTCCTCCCTGCATCCAGAGCGAAATCATCGCCTTCGCTTTGGGCTCAAAGTGCGGCTGCTTTGGCTTCTGATCAAAAGATCGTGGCTCAAGTTCCGGCTTCTCAGGCTTAGCAAACGCGTCGTCCTGCTGAAGCAACCACGCCAACGCCAGGCTGCTGGCACTGAACGAGCTGGTTCCTAGAAACTCTCGACGGCTGATTCCGTTTTCAGTCATGTCATGACTCATTCTGCAATTGCAAACTTAATCGACGTAAAGAAACTCGTTCGAACTCAACAGCAACTGGCACAGGTTTGCCAACGCCAGTTCTGCCGCATCCCGTTTGACGTTTTTCGCCTTTGGATCAAACCGGTTTGTGACTGGCTTTGTCTCGACTGGCTTCGTTTTGAATTGCTCAATCTGAGCGTCGAGAAACTCCAGCGCTTCGTTAATCTCGTTGTCCGCCGGGTTCCGTACAAAGGCGATTCGCCAGGCATGCCGGACTTGTTCGCCGGCGTTTGTTCCGGCTTCGCGACGAACTCGAGCGGCAAAATGCTCGGCCATCTGCACGATGAAATCGCTGTTCATCAGAAAGAGCGACTGCGGCGCGACGGTCGACGAGTTTCGACGTTCGCAATTCGGCTCCATCTTCGGCAGATCAAAAGTGTCAAGCACCGTCAGCGGCCGCGAACGCCGCCACTGAACGAAGATTGTTTTGCGAAACTCTTCTGTATTCATGGCGAGAACTGGCCCTGGTCGTCCCGCATTCAGATTCTCTTTTCCGATGACCCATTGGCCGACGATGTCTGCCATGACCGGCACCGGCGAGCCAGCACGTCGATCGTTCAACAGACCGCCAACAGCCAGCATCGAATCCCGAAGAGTTTCCGCGTCGAGCCGTCGAATTGGGAAGTGCCAGTACAGCGTGTTGTCCGGATCGACGACTTGCGGGCTCCGGGCCTTAGCGGCTGAGACAGACATTTCAAAACGTCCGATTGAACCGGCGACTCCCTGCTGACGATAAACGCTCGACGTCATAATCAGCCGGTGGAGATGTTTGAGGCTCCAGCCACTCGACACAAACTCCGATGCCAGCCAGTCGAGCAGCTCGGGATGCGTTGGTCGATCGCCGAGCAACCCGAAATCGCCGGGCGTGTTGACGATTCCGCGGCCGAAGTGGTGCATCCAGATTCGGTTGACCAGAACGCGTGCGACGAGCGGATGGCTTCCGTCGGTCAGTCGCTGAGCCCATTGAAGCCGGCGTCCGGTCGTTGGTAATTGGTCATCGTTGACCGACAGCTTCGCGTCCGCAGAGTTCTGTGACAGAACAGTCAGACTCGCTGGCTCAAGAGCCTGTTTCGGCTGCTCATGATCGCCTCGTGCAAACAGAAATGTTTGAGGCACTTTGCCCGGCGTCTCTGTCGTTGCACGAACGAATTCTTCTTTGGGCTTCTTCGCTCGAAGAGCCGTCGCCTTTGCTGACATCTTCTTCAGAACGTCGGCCGCTTTCTTATCGTAAAGGTAAAGCGAGCCTGCCGAGACATTGAGACTTGGATGCTTCTTCAACAGCCGCTTCTGCTCGGTCGTTCGATCCTTCGCTACGGTATCGCGAGCCTTTTGAGCCTCTTCGCGAATCTTTTCCGGCAGCTTGGCCAGTTCTTTTGCAAAGGTGGCGGCAATGAACTCGTTCTGCTTTGCGGTTCGTTCTTCGAGAATCTTCTTTGCTTCCGTTTCAATTTCCGCTGCGACTTTCTTGTCGGCGGCTGTGTACAACGAAATCCGCCGTGAGTTCGGAGTCCGCCAGTTCTTTGGATCGTATGCTGGCTCAAAGATCGCTCGCATGCGGTAGTAGTCCGACTGTGGAATCGGGTCGTAGCGATGATCGTGGCACTGAGCACAGCCGACCGTCATGCCGAGCAACGATGTCGAGACGATCTTCACCGTTTCGGCAATGACATCGTTCTTGGCGAGTTCGGCGTCGGCTGCTCCACCACCAGTTCCATCCGGACCGTTTCTCAGAAACCCCGTCGCGATCAGCCGCGCGATGCCTTCGGGAGGCAACTCAGCGTACGGCGGGCGGACCATCTCGTCGCCCGCGAGTTGTTCACGGATAAATTCATCGAACGGTTTGTCATCGTTCAACGACTGAATCACCCAGTCACGATACTTCCATGCCCAGAGCCGGACCTTGTCGTCAATCGTGTAACCTTCCGAATCGGCGTACCCCGCGACGTCCAGCCAGTGTCGCCCCCAGCGGTCTCCGTAATCGTGCGAGGCGAGTAGCTGATCGACCAGACGATCGTAAGCCTCGGGCGATGAATCCTCGACAAATGCTCGGACAGCTTCTGGAGAAGGCGGCATTCCGATCAGATCAAAATACGCTCGACGAATCAGTGCCGTGCGGTCAGCGCTCGGCGAGAGGCCAAAGCTATCCTTCTCAAGGCGACTGACAACAAAGGCGTCGATCGGCGTTCTGATCGAGTCATGATGCTGCACGGCGGGCGGCGCGGGCCGCTCCACCGGCTGGAACGACCACCAACTGCGTTCTTCCTCGGTAATCAGATCCGCATCGGTCAAGACGTCCGGTTCCGCCCGAGCAGTCACGGCTCCGGCAGTAATCCAACGAGCGATGACGTCAATCTCTGCCGAGGAAACTTTCTTCGACGGGTCATCTCCCGGCGGCATTTCTCCACTAAGCAGTCGCTCAATCAGGAGGCTTTCGCTTGGCTTTCCAGCAACGATGACCGACCCGCTGTCTCCGCCCTTTGCCAGAAAACGGCGAAGGCGCACGTCGAGACTTCCTTCGAGCTCTTCTTCCTCGCCGTGGCAATGGAAGCAGTGCGTCTTCAGGATCGGTCGCACGTCACGCTCGAAAGTCAGCGGGGCATTGGGAACGACTGACGAGCCGTCCGATTCGGCAGCCCGAAGCGAAGTGCAATTCCAAACGAAAAGCATCAGCGCTGAGGCTGTGATGCAGATAACAAAGCGAAGTCTCATGGCAGGGTCTTCCCGAGGCAGGAAGCGGGATCAGGGCAGGCTTTCAGTAACGGATCGGAAAGCCCACCGCGGGGAACGACCAGCCTCGCCGAAAAGCACTTTCTTCGTCAACCGAAAAGCGGTTTCTCTGTCCGTTAGGGAAAGGAAACATGCTGACGGCACTCCGAGTTTCACACGACGAAAGCTGAAGAACCACTCATCGCTGCCACCTTGTCGGAATCCGCGGGCTCTGACACGTCGCGCGATCATGACAGGGCATCCGATTATGACAGTCAAAGAGGAATCGGACTCCGGAGCGTTCAGGAAACATTTCCCATCTCTGCGGCAATGACTCGATTTCGTGAGCTATGTTCGAATGACAGGTTTCATTCGGAGCAGAAGGTCTGCTCTTCCCCTCTGAAACCAGGAAGACAGTCCTGAGGTCAACGGAACATGCCCGCACCGTCTTTTGCCCAGCGAAGCCGCGCCGAAAACGCAGCCAACGATCTGGAAACGCTTAAACGAACAATCCACGGAAAGCTCGTCGAGAAGCTGGACCTCTCACGCCTCGGCGATCTTGAAGGCGACACTTTACGCCGCGAGATCCGCCTGGTCATCGAGCATCTTTGCGATACTGAAAACCCATTGCTTAACCGGTCAGAACGCGAGCGGTTGATCGAGGAGATCCTCGACGAAACGTTCGGCTTCGGCCCGCTGGAACTGCTCCTCAAAGAGCCCGGCGTGGCGGACATTATGATCAACGGTCCGAAGCATGTCTTTGTCGAAAAGGACGGCCGGATCCAGCGACACAAAGTGACGTTTCGTGACAACGAGCACTTGTTACAGATTCTCGACCGCATCGTGTCGAAGGTCGGCCGACGAGTCGATGAAACATCCCCGATGGTCGACGCTCGCCTGCCAGACGGTTCGCGTCTGAACGCGATCGTTCCGCCGCTGGCGCTCGACGGTCCATCACTGACAATTCGAAAGTTTGGTTCCAACCCGCTGACGCTGGAAGACCTGCTGCGATTCGGAGCGTTCACACCAGAAATGGTCATGGTCCTGGAAGGGATTATTAAGGCTCGACTGAACTGCATCATCAGTGGCGGTACTGGTTCCGGTAAGACGACGTTGCTTAACACTCTATCGAGCTTTATCCCGAACGATCAGCGAGTCATCACGATCGAAGACGCGGCCGAACTCCAGCTTCAGCAGGAACACGTTCTGCGTTTGGAAACTCGCCCACCGAACATCGAAGGCAAGGGACGCATCGGGGCCACGGACCTTGTGAAGAACGCACTGCGAATGCGGCCTGACCGAATCATCATCGGGGAATGTCGTGGCGGCGAAGCACTCGACATGCTCCAGGCCATGAACACCGGCCACGAAGGTTCGCTGACAACCATCCATGCCAACACACCTCGTGATGCTGTTTCTCGACTGGAAACAATGATCACGATGGGCGGCGTGGAACTGCCTCTGCGAGCGCTTCGAACTCAGTTCGCATCAGCCGTGGACCTGATCATCCAGGTAAACCGTCTGCAGGGTGGACCTCGAAAAGTCACACACATCACAGAAGTGCTCGGTATGGAAGGCGACACCGTCATCATGCAGGACATCTTCAACTTCAACGTCGAAGGCGTTGACGATGAAGGGAGAGCTACCGGCCACTTCACAGCATCGGGCGTACGGCCGGGATTCATGTCGAAGCTCGAAGCGTCAGGAGTCCGACTGCCGGCAAACCTCTTCAACGCTCGGCAGTTGAGCTGAATCGACAGCAACTCCGCCGCCACAAAATAAAACGTCGCAAAACACAACGATACTCAACACTACTAATCCTCATGACAAACCTTGTGCATCAGTGCAGAACCTGTTGTGGGCGTCTCTTTTCTTCGTGGAGCCCTCTCCGCGTCGGACAAGGTGAGATGAAATGACCAGCTACCTGATCATGTTCGGAATATTTGCAGCGGTCACCATTCTGGTCGGTGCAATCTTCTTCCTGTTGTACGATGCCAGCGCGTCGACAACAGAAGATCGGCTCGAAGTGTTGACCGGCAAAAAGGCCGCACGAGCTGAAGATCAGGGCATCATGAAGGAAGACATGGTCGCTGCTGGCGGCAGTGTCACGCGGTTCTTCGGAAAGATGTTCGAAGGAATTGGCAACATCGGTCTGTTCTTCGAACAGGCCGATTCTCCGATCAGACCAGACATGTTCTTTCTGATGAGCTTTGTCAGCCTGTTTCTGGGAGCCGGAGTCGGCTGGGCAAGCCGCGCACCGATGCCACTCTGGCCGGTATTCGCAATTGGCTTCTCTCTGATCCCGTTTATCTGGTTGTGGATGCGTCGGCGAGGCCGTTTCAAACGTTTCGCCAAACAGTTGCCAGACGCGATGGAGCTTATCGCTCGCGCACTTCGATCAGGACACTCACTGAACCAGGGCATCGCCGTGGTTGTAGAAGAAATGCCTGCTCCAATCGCCACGGAATTCATGCTCGCTTACGAGGAACAGAATCTCGGTATACCAATCGAAATCGCTCTGAAGAACATGATGAAGCGAATGCCGAACATGGACCTGAAATTCTTCGTGACCGCGGTCGGCATTCAAAAACAGGCCGGTGGCGACCTGTCAGAAATCCTCGACAAGATCGGGTACATCATCCGCGAACGGTTCAAAATCATGGGCCAGGTCATGGCTCTGACCGGCGAAGGTCGAATCAGTGGAATCGTGCTCCAGGCTCTGCCGATCGGTTTGTTCCTCACGCTTTACTACATGAACCCCGAGTATGTCATGCTCCTCTTTCAGGAAGAGCTCGGCAAACAGATGCTGTTTTACGCGATCGTGATGCAGGTTCTCGGAGCGTTCGTCATTAAAAAAATCGTCGCGATCAAAGTCTGACGTCGATCGGCACGAGCCACTTTTTTGCAATCAGTTAAACAATCGTCTCAACGGACACGGGATTCCCGTCATGGACTACACACTTCTCGGACAATTCGCCGTCTTCGGTGCCGTCACAGTCATGCTGTGGGCGATGTTTACGGTCTTTACCGGTGACTCTTCCCGAGCATCGGAACGGCTCGACCAGCTTAAAGATCCGAGCAGCAAAGCTGCCGGCCTCACCGACGATCCGAATTCGTTGAGCATGCTTGAGAAAGCGGCTCCGACATTATCAAAAGCCTTCGAACCAAAATCGGAACTCGAACAGAACGAACTGAAAGTCAAGCTGGCGAATGCCGGTTTCAACTCACCCAACGCACCGCAGATGTATGCCGGTGCGCGAGCTGGCTTGGGCATCTTCTGCGCGCTTGCCGGCGGAGCCCTCGGATACTTCCGCTGGGGTGCGAACATGCAGGGCATGATGGCTCTGGCCATCACGGCAGCCGTCGGTCTCTATGCACCAGCCATCTGGCTGTGGTTGATCCGAAAAGGTCGCATGGAGCGAATTTTTCTTTCGCTGCCTGACCTGCTCGACCTGCTGGTAGTCTGTGTCGAAGCCGGACTGGGCCTTGACGCGGCCATGCGTCGAGTTGCCGAAGAGCTGGAAGATTCGGCCCCTGACGCCAGCTACGAATTTGCCATGTGCAACATGCAATTGCAGATGGGAATTCCCAAAAAACAGGTTCTGCATGACTTGGGTATTCGGTCTGGCGTCGACGACATGAAGGCTCTTGCCGCGATTCTGATCCAGGCTGAAAAGTTCGGTTCATCAATCGCCCAGGCGTTGCGGGTTCAGTCTGACACGATGCGTGTTAAACGACGGCAGATGGCCGAAGAAAAAGCCCAGCAGACATCCGTCAAGATGATCTTCCCGCTGGTGATCTTCATTTTCCCTGGCGTGTTCGTGGTCATCGTCGGCCCGGCAGCCATCATGATGATCAACAATCTGTTGACCGAGTAATTAGCGGTCTCAGAGCCAGAAAATCTGGTCTCCCCCCGAATTGCGGAAATTGGCTAACCTTCCGCCCGTCGCCCAGCAAGGAATGCGCGCCGACAGAATTTGACCCCAATAACACCTGACACGGACGTCATGTCGTCAGTCCCCGCTCCACGTAAACCGTCGGTAATTCACACGTTCGGACAACTCGTGATCGAGTTCGTCCAGGCGGTCGGCGACCTTGCGCTGTTCGCCACGTCGATGCTCCGCTGGCTGTGCCGAGGACTTCCTCGCCGCTCGGTCGTTGTGGAGTGTATGTACGAAGTCGGCGTCCGCAGCATCCCCGTCGTCCTGATCACGGGGATGTTTATCGGTATGGTCCTTGCCGTGCAGGGGTATCAGCAGTTCCATTTGATGCGAATGGAAACGCGAATGGGAGCGGTCATTAACATGGCCCTCGTCGCAGAACTCGGTCCGGTCCTCGCCGCGACGATGCTTGCTGGCCGAGTCGGCAGCGCGATGGCCGCTCAGCTTGGCACAATGCGAGTCACCGAGCAGATCGACGCTCTCCGAGCCCTCGGCGCCAACCCGATCCAATACCTCGTCGTCCCTCGATTTCTTTCGTGCTTCCTGCTGATTCCGCTGTTGACCGTCATGGCCGACGCCATCGGAGTCGCTGGCGGCTGGGTCTTCAGCACGCAGGTTCTGGGAGTCGATGCCACCTACTACTGGCACTACTCGACCGAATACGTTGCCGCCTGGGACGTATTCGCAGGCATTCTCAAAAGCATGTTCTTCGGAGCCGCCATCGCTTTGATCGCCTGCCACCGAGGATTCAATTGCGGCTCCGGAGCCGAAGGTGTCGGCCAGGCCGCAACCAGTTCTTTCGTACTTTCATTCGTCGTGATTCTCGTACTCGACTTCTTCCTCGGAATGTTCCTGAACGAGATCTACTGGACTCTCTGGCCTGGCCCTTCGTCCTTCGTCTGAAAATTCACTCACCACGAACCAGTAGGGTATGACAAGCAAAGCGCCGGCATACCAACAGAACTGATCGTCAACACTTTTCGCAAAGCCTCAAACATGCAACCTCGTGACCCGTTCAACGATCCCTTCACCGGAGAAGAGTCCGGCCGATCGATCATCGAGTTGCGCGGGATCTCACGAAGCTTCGGCTCGCAGGAAGTCCTGCGCAACGTCTCGTTGGACGTCCGAGCGGGCGAGACCGTCTGCCTGATCGGCGAAAGTGGCTGCGGCAAAAGTGTCACGATGAAAATCATGGCGAGCCTGATGCAGCCAACCGCTGGCGACGTTCTATGGAATAACGTTCCAATCAAAGATCGCTCAGACGAAGAACTCGTTCGCGACAGGCTGCGGTTCGGCTATCTCTTTCAGGGAGCCGCACTCTTCGACAGTCTCAGCGTCTTTGAAAACATCGCTTTTGGGCTGCGTCAAAACACAAAAATGTCTGACGAATTCCTCGCTGAACTTGTTGCCGAACGTCTCAAAGATGTCGGCATGTCACCCGCAAGCGCTCAGAAAATGCCATCCGAACTTTCAGGCGGCATGCGAAAACGAGTCGGCCTGGCAAGAACTCTGGCACTCATGCCGGACATTATTCTGTACGACGAACCAACGACCGGCCTCGACCCGATCATGATCGACGTGATCAACACACTCATCCTGAAGACTCGAAAACGACGACCGGTCACAAGCGTCATCGTCACGCACGAAATGTCGACCGTCCGCAAGGTCGCTGACCGGGTCATCATGTTCTACCCACTCAGCCGACTCGAACCAGGACAGCCCCAAATTGTTTTCGAAGGCACGCCTGAAGAAGCATTCGCCTCTGAAGACCCACAAGTCTCTCAATTCGTCTACGGAGAAGCCGGCGAACGAATGCAGGAACTAGCTCTACTCTGATCTACAAATCAGCAGCCATTTCGAACGCCTAATTCGGCGTCACGACAGAACAAATCTTCTTTCGTATTTTTAGTGTCTTTCGTGGTTCAAAAACAAAAACATAAAACTCATGAATGAACGACAGCTTCAATTTCGAGTTGGCCTATTTGCGATCGCCGCGATGGGCGTCATGGCGACGCTGATTTTTCAGTTTGGCGAAGTCCGTTCGCTGCTTGAAAAGCAGTATCAGGTGTTAATTCATTTTGATTCCGCACCTGGAGTCCTCGAAGGCTCACCGGTCAGACTGAACGGAATCCCGATCGGCGACGTCGAAACAATCACGCTCGACCGACAGCGGGGCGGAGTCTTGCTCACTCTATCAATCGATGAAAAGTACTCGCTGCGCAGCGACTCCATTCCTCGACTCCAGCAGTCATTACTCGGCGACGCGGCCATCGAGTTCACGCCTGGCGTCAGTCCGACGGACTTTGACCGCCAATCTGTTCTCGAAGGCGAAGCTCCACCGGACGTCATGGAAATCGTGCTGGGCATGGAGAAGCAACTGGCCACGACGATGACATCCTTTGAAGCCACCAGTCGCGAGTGGCAATTACTGGCTCGCAACATGAACTCCCTCGTCGAGACGAACCAGGGAAGCTTGCACGACGTTGTGCAGCGAACGGCGACATCACTCGACGAATTCACCCGAACGATGAAGCAGGCCGGGACCGCTTTTGAGAATACCAACCGAGTCATTGCCGACCCGCAAACCGTCGCCAACCTGCAAAAAGCCTTGGCAGGGCTTCCCGTCATCGTTTCTGAAACCCGGCAGACAATCACCGCGATGCGTCAGACCGTCGGAACAATCAACGGAAATCTGAAGAACATCGAAAACGTCACCGAACCACTGGCAAAGCACACGACGTCAATCGTCGTCCGGCTCGACAACAGTCTGTCGAACGTCGAAGCCATGACCGGCGAACTTCGAGACGTCGCCGAAATCGCGTCAAAATCGGACGGCTCACTAAAACGATTCCTCTCGGACCCAAATCTGTACGACGACCTGGAACGCTCTGCGTCGTCTTTGGCCATCCTCCTGAGAAACATCGAGCCGATCGTTCGGGACATGCGTGTGTTCACCGATAAGATTGCACGCCGCCCGGAAGTGTTGGGAGTCGGCGGAGCATTGCGACCTAGTTCTGGTTTGAAAGACGACGAGATTCGCCAGGCAGGATTTCAGAAACCCAAATAACCAATGTCGCTCGAAGATTCCGAACTCGATCCCGATGCTGACGAAGACTCGGTCTCAGAAGAAACCGTTGCGTATGGCGAGACCGACGAATGGGGCGGCAACGATCTGGAAGCCGCTTATCGAAAAGCCCTCGAAGCCAACGACGCCGTCGAGTGGGAATTCGACCACCTCGCCCCCGCTGAAGAAGCGACGGAAGACGGTGACTCACCTGAAGACCCCGCCGCCGAAGATACGGACGGCAACGCTGCGGCAGAGTCCGGCGAAGAATCTGAACGAGCATCCCAGCCCGACAGCCCGCCTGAACCAATCCCGCAGCGAGTCACCGCTCGGCAGGTGATCGAAGCGGCCATATTTGTGGGTGGCGACCCGCTGACGTCGAAGAAACTCTGCTACATGCTGAAGGGCGACTACGACCTGGACGCCGTCGAACGAGCCATAGAAGATCTGAATCTTCAATACGTCGACGAAGCACGACCGTACGAAATCCGACTCGGCGAAGGCGGCTACCGCATGGTGCTCCGCGAAGAATTCGAGCGAATTCGCAACCGAGTATTCGGCATCGGCCCGCGAGAAGTAAAGCTTTCCCAGGACGTCCTGGAAGTTCTGGCTCTGGTCGCGTATCGGCAGCCGATCACGCCAGAAGAAATCGAAGACCTGGGCAAAGCAAAACCCGGTCCCCTTCTCCGCCAGCTCCTGCGCCGCGAGTTAATCTCTCTGGAACGCGACACAGAAAACCGCAAACGAGTCACCTACTCGACATCAAAGCGGTTTCTCTCACTCTTCGGTCTGGGCAGCCTCGACGAACTCCCCCAGGCCGACGAACTGGCGTTCAAATAGACTGCTAAGATTCTGAAGACTCAGCACCGTGGGAATCTCCCAGGACGGGAGTCAGCACAATTTTCACCGCGTTTGTGCGGTCGTCATGGACAGTAAAACGAAGGCCAGCGCTGTCGTAGTGCGAATACTTTGGGTCGATCGTTGGACCATGATCGTGGTCATGCAGGGGGAGATCTTCGGTCGAAATCAGTTGCACAACCACTGCATCGTGATCACCAGAAACAGCCCCGTCTCCAGCTTTGTACGTCGTCAATCTGAATGTTCCGTCAGACTGGATGCTTCCACTGGCAGTCAAGTCATGCTCAAGCGAATTGAACTCGACCGTGCCGGTTTGCAACGGCGTGCCATCTTCAAGTGTGACGATGCCTTCAACCGGATATGTCGCGATGCCGTTTCCAGAGCACCCCACGAGAACGGCGAGGCAAAACAGAGTAGCTACTCGCAAACTGTGAACCGCGGCAGATTTCATTACTGGATGACCTCGCTGTCATGTCGGTTGCAGAGATAACCCAGAGTTCGAGTTGAGATTCGGCTGTTGACACCACGTACACTGCCATCGCAAAACGCGAAATTACAGATTCCTTCATGCCAGCTTCCGAACGCCAATGCCGAAGCAGCGGTGTCTGTACTTCCCAGACTCAGTCGCATTGCCGGGCCACCGATTCTCGAAGCTGACCCGAAGTAATCACCATCGTACATCGGCGGGTTCTCCGGGAACTCTCCCAATCGTTTAGCAGGAACATGCAATTCTCCGGCGAGAAAAGTATTGCTCGTTCCGTCGGTAATACTTGCCATGGAAATTTGATCGACCCAGTTGACAGGTTTATCAGTCATACATTCGGCACGGCTACTGATAATGACTCCCGTTCCGTTCCCACCAAACCAGAGATCATTAGGGCTGCCCCACGCCCCCGGCGAAAGGTCACCGTGATTACCCGCGTAATCGCCAACAGCACCAGTCAATTCCTCATTGATGCCGCCGCTGGTAACAGTAACCGGGCATCCGCACGGCAATGTGATGGTCGTAGTTGTGCCGGCAATACTAAATAGTCGCTTGCCAATTGCGTTAGACGTTGACCGTCTGGTCGGGCAGACAAACACAGCAAGGTTCGCGTTCCGCAGTTCTTCACCGTGGAGACGAAACGGATCGTAGAGGTTCCAGCCTTCGTAAAGGCTGGCTGCGTCGAGCCACGGCAGGATACGAATCAGCCACGTTGGCTCTTCGCCCCCGCACTGCAATAACGGATCTGGCTCGATCGGACGCGGCTGAATTCGAGCAGGTGGAAAGGCTTTGTTGGTCTCTTCGAACTGAACGGTCGCCAGCGATATCTGCTTCAGATGGTTCTGACATTGTGACCGTCGTGCAGCTTCTCGTGCCTGCTGAACTGCAGGGAGCAGCAAAGCAACCAAGATGCCGATGACAGCAATAACGACCAGAAGTTCGATCACCGTAAAGCCCGCAGAAGGCTGACGGCATTTCTTCCAAACAGTACGAAATTTGATCATAAAAAAGTTCCAACCCCACCATCTGTCGATCAAAGTCAGTATGCGTCAGAAAATACGGTATGTCCACGGCGTTTACACAAAAGGTTGCTTGCCACTGCGCGGCTAAGAAACGTCGCCATTCGACATCGAGTGACACTTGAGAGTCGATGCGTGCGAGGCAAAGTGTTGCCCATGAGTCACTTACGGAGTTTCGCCGCGCAAAACCGGAGCCAACTTCACCCACAGACTTAGACCGAAAGATGTGAACTGCAGCGTGCGTCGAGCATCCTCTGGAACTGGAATCCGACGCAAATCGTCCGGAACGACCGCAATGGCACGTATCCGAGACTGACGAAGCATCTGCAGCGGTTGGCGAACTGTCGCGCAGGGCCATCGTGCACAGCCTCAAGGCATTACAACTTTACGTGGCACAGCCTTATTCGAAATTACAGTGAGAGTTGTTTCAGCAATCACCGGATACTCGTTCCAATTTCCAATCGCACGAATTCTCAATGGCAGAACTCGGGTAACGGAAACCTCGGGGACACGATTAAGTTTGAGTGTTGCAACAGTTGTCGTTTCACCAATGCTGACTGTGTCTGCGGTGAAGGCCTCGGCGGAATCGACATTTCGCACAAGCTCAAGGGTGATCGGACCGGAAAGTCCGGATGCTCGCCGAACGTTGATCGGGTATTCGAATTCGAACTTTGACGTCAAATTCAATTCCTTGAGCGGGCTCTCAATTTTCAGCATGGCTCCCGTTGGCAGAAAACCGAGTCGCGTGACCAGCTTGCTCGACGAGTATCGAATCCTTCCGGCCGGGTCAGCGATCTTTGTTACGCCGTTTACAACCATGCGAGATGTCCGGGTTGTCTCCAGCCACTCGGGGAGAAACACCGGATACAGAATTCGATTCTGCTCGGGGGTGATCTTCATTTCAGGACCTCGGATTCCCTGCCGATGTCGCCCCTGCTTTGCTGCCATTTCAAGGATGATGTCGCCTTTGAATTTCTCGTCGCGTTCAACAAGCACGGGTGCTGGGTACGTCGTTCCTCGCGGCCATTTGGTAACATCGTTTTTACCTTCCGCATCGATCGAGAACGGCGGCTTCATCGTGACGGCCAGCAGCGTCGACTCGAGTGAGTGAGCCACAGGTTTCTCAGCGATCACCGCTGAACCAGTCAACGTCAGCATCCGGGCAACGGTCGCCACATCAGCACCGGCAGAAATCTTCAGTTTGAGGTCGTTTTTCTTCTCGGGGATCGCCGATTCTTCGGGAATGGACACTCCCTCGGGCAGTCCGTCGACCGAGATGGCAATGGGGCCGGCAAATTCTCCGAATCGCTCCGCTTTGACCGCAAGCACGGTCGAACCATTGATCGGCACAGCCAGAAGTTCTGGAGTCGAAAGTCGAAACCCCGGCGTAGCCTTGCGAACAGCCAGACGATAGATCGACGTAAGTTGGCCACTCGTTCCGGACGTGTCGCCGACAACCAGGTCGTACGCTCCGTCTGCTGGCAATTTGAATTCAATTCGGGCATCGGTCGTGCCCACGACATCGTCAACGCGTTTCAGCTCGACGCCAGCTTCGTTGAGGATGGTCAGTGAAACGTCGAGCGAAGAGCCAATCGCCTCGGCAAGCACATCGATCGCCCAGACGTCGCCTTGGGAACCTGACGCTCGATAACGGTCTGTACCGTATCGCCGAGTCAGCACGCCCGTAACTGCTCCCGGACCACTCAGTTCCAGAATCGGGTCAGGCGAATCTGGATCGGATTCATGTTCGACAATTTCCCGGATGTCGCTGGTGCGAATTTCGTACGGTACCGTTGTCTGCCCAGCAATTTCGATTTCCCCAGGAGTCACTGTTGGGGCGTCATCCGGCACCTGGATCGTTCGGATGATGGACTCCAGTTTTGCCGCTCCGGTCTTGAGTCCGTATCCCAGAAACTCGACATCTTGTTTCGCACCACGCTGAACGAAGACTGGAATCGTCGCGACCACCGATGGTCCCGGCACAAGCGATAACCGATAAACGAATGATCGATTCCCACGAAAATCGACATCATAGACTCGTGCTGAGTATTCCAGTCCTGCTTCCACAGCGAAGGTGAATTTCACATCTCGCGCGGCAGTGTCAGCCGCGTCAGCGATCAATCGACCGGAACTATCGCGAATCTCCAGGACAGCGGTCAGCGGAGAGCCAATAGCCGCCGCAATGATTTCGCAGGTCATCGGCCCTGTTGTTGGGGCCGTGAAACGAAACTCGTCGACCTCTTCAATCTTCAGAATCTGGCCGGAAACGGTGACGGGCAAAGATGGCAACTGCTGCGGCGCCCGGCGGTCTTGCTTCTCAATGACTTCCCGCCCGTTTGAGACCGCAAACTTCCCCGACGCCGTCGCTCCGTTCGCATTGGCTGCCTGCCAGCGATAGATGCCCGGTTTCAGGTTGGTCGGGAGCTTCAACTTTGCCGGAGTTTCTCGTGGAAGCATGAACGGCCCGCGGCGAGCTTTCTTGCCGAACCAGTACGGCGGCTCGGGGACGATCACCGGACCGGGTTCGCCCGTCAGTTCAAGTTCGATGTGTGCGTCCCGGACGAACAGTTCCATGTCCGGCGTCCAGTCGTAACCTCCGAGCACGACTTCGACGGTCGAACCTGCCTGGCCGCCCGGCGGAAACATGTAGCCAATGGACGGTGCCTGCTGAGCAGACGCGTTGCTCGAAAAGCAACACAGCAATAATAATAAGCCGACGCGGGCGCGAATCATCGAAGGCATAGTCTCACCAGATAAAATCAAACGCCTAAACGAGTGCGTCGATGAACTTGCCACCGTCGACAAGCGGGACGGGCCGACCGAGAGGACCAAGATAGGTTCGGTCCGAATCGATACCCATCAATGTATGAATCGTTCGGAGCAGATCGTTGACTCCAACCGGATCAGTCGTCGGAGCCGCCGCTTGCTTATCCGTCGCGCCGATTACCTGTCCGGGTTTCACTCCGCCACCGGCGAAGATCACCGTCTGAGCCATCGACCAGTGATCCCGACCGGCCTGCTTGTTGATACGCGGCGTGCGGCCCATCTCGCCCATCATCACAACGAGTGTTTCATCGAGCAGGCCTCGTTCTTCGAGATCCATTACGAGTGCGCTGAACGCTCGATCGGCGTACGGAATCAGATCGGTCTGGAGACTCGGGAAGCAATTAAAGTGAACGTCCCAGCCCGGAGCGTCGACTCCAACAAATCGACATCCACCTTCAACAAGCCGTCGGGCCAGCAACGCGCACTGACCAATCTGAGTTCGACCATAGCGGTCTCGGACATCGTCTGACTCTGAGTGAATATCAAACGCCCGCTTCGCATCGGAAGACGTAATGAGGCTTTGAGCTTTCTCGTAATAAGTCGACATGACACTGGCTCGCCCCTCGGCCCGGCCGCGTTCCAATCGCTCAATTCCGGCGAGCAGCTTTCGTCGTGTGGAAACACGCTTATCTGACAACCCTGAAATCGGTTGCAGGTCGCGGACTTCAAAATCCGGCTGAGTCGGATCCGATTCGATCACGAAAGGAGCGTACTCGGCACCGTAGAAACCGGGGCCGCCCCCCTGCATCGGATGCGGCAGATTGATGTACGGCGGAAGTGCCCCGCCCTGCCCCAGCTCGCGAGCGACCACCGAACCGACCGACGGAAAGTAGTCGTTATTCGGAATCGGATTGTCGCCGTCCGCAAAGTTTGGCTTCCGTCCGGTCATGACATAGTGGTAACCGGTCGAGTGTCCGTTAATGCGATGGCTGTGGCTGCGAAGGATCGTGTACTTGTCGGCAATCTTCGCACAGTGTGGAAGCTGATCAGTGACAAAGGTGCCGGGCACGTTGGTCGCGATCGGCGTGAAGGGGCCGCGGATTTCTTCCGGAGCCTCCGGTTTTGGATCCCACATATCCTGATGAGGCGGCCCGCCTTCCAGGAACAGGAACACGCATGACTTTGCTTTGACTTCGCGACCGTTTCCCGCCTTGGCCTGAAGCTCCAGGAGAGTGGGCAGGCTTAGCCCTCCCAGCAATCCCGTCGCGCCCAGACGCAACGCATGCCGGCGATCAATGCCATCGCAATTTCGTAACGGTCGATTTCCGAGTTCCAGTCGCAACATAATCTGCCTCGTTCCGCCGGTGAATTCGCTGAGTCTGCAATCAATCAGTGATTAAAGATGAACTCTTTCGTATTTAGCAACGCCCAGAGGACGTCCTCAACCGCCGCATTTCTTTCCGAACCGGAATCTGTAAACGCTTCCCGCATCAGGCTCCGTTCTTCTTCGTTCGGGAAACGCGACAGCGTCGTTAAATACAGTTCGTCAATTAGTTCGTCGTCAGTCAACTCAGAATTCGCAAGACGGCGTGCTGTCCCGTCCCGATGTTGAATCTTTGCCATGATCTCGGGCGAGTTCAAAAGGTGCAGTGCCTGAGAAATGCTGGGTTCGCCGCTGCGTTCACATTCACAAACCGTCGCTCGAACCGGCCGACCGAAGATGCGGAAGAAGTAAGAAGGCATCCGGTTATCCCAGATCTGAATCGCCCGATACCCCTCGGGCCAGCCGTTGAATTTCTCGGCAACACCCGTCGTTTGAGAAATCGCATCCAGCAGAGCTTCGGCGGGAATCGCCTTGTACGCCGCGTGAGAAAAGTTCTGCTGGTCGTCTCGGTTCGAATCGTTCGACTTAGAGCTAAGTTGGTAGACACGCGACTTCAGCAGCGTCCGAGTGAACGCTCGCATATCGAATTTCACATCGACCATGTGTCTGGACAGGGCATCCATCAAGGGCTCATTCGTCGCCGGGTTTGTTTCGCGAATGTCGTCGACCGGCTCGACGAGTCCGCGTCCCAGATAGTGAGCCCAGAGGCGGTTGGCGATCGCTTTCGCAAAGAATTCGTTGTCAACCTGAGTCAACCAACTCGCGAGCGCGACTCGGCGATCATTCAATCCGGCCAAGTCTGCGTCCAACGCTCCGAGCGCTCGTGGAGCAACCAGTTCGCTGGTCCGTGGATGCGGCAGATCTTTACCGCCAAACGAAACGACAGCTTCGGTCCCGTTGGGGAGTTTCTTCAGCTTGACTCCCGTGAAAAATCCGGCCAGCGCCGTGTAGTCTTCCTGGCTCCAACGTTCCGACGGGTGGTGGTGACACTGTGCGCACTCTATCCGAACACCCAGCAGAAGCTGACTGACCGCCCGGCTCATCTCGTCGGGCTTCTTCAGAATTTTATAGAACGCACCGGGACCTTCCGCGGTCGTGCTGCCCTGAACCGTGAGCAGTTCGCGAGCCATCTGATCGAACGGAACATTCCGCTGAAAGCTGTGCCGCAGCCACCGCTGCATGGCTACAGTTCCCTGTGGGGTTACCTTGAGCTGGTCGGCTCGCAAAACGTCCAGCCACTTCATGGTCCAATAATCAACGTATTCGTCGCGGTCGAGGAGTTCGTCGATCAGACGGTCCCGTTTGTCTGGTGAGGGATCAGCCAGATACTTCCGAGCTTCCTTTGACGTAGGCAGTGTGCCGATCGTGTCGAGATAAACCCGTCGCAGAAACTCGGACTCACTGGATGTGGCTCCGGCTTCGATCCCCAGGCGAGCCAACTGATTCCAGACATACGTGTCGATAAAGTTTGTCTCGGCCGGACGCTCAAACGTGACGCCTGGACGAGGCAGCGTCACTCGGCATGAAGTCACGTGCCCGAGATAGCGGACCAGAATCGCAGCCTCTCCTGGGATATCGCTGGCCTGGATCAGCCCGCGATGATCAACATCGGCAATCGCCGTCGCGTTGGATTCGTATTCCGCTTCAACCGTCACGCACCGTCTGACGCCGGCACTGTCGACTGCCGTCACTCGAAGCTGCTGAGTCCCTCCGCCAAGAAGAATCTGCTCGCGAGGTTCGACGTCGATCTTGACGATCTGGCCAGCGGCTGAGTCTTCAGGATCGATCCGAGCTCCTTCGCGAATCCATCTCAACACGCGGTGATATCGGTAGCTGCCTTCCTCGATCTTGCGACCGCCACCGTGCGGCATCTCAGACGTGGCTTTTAGAAGAAGCAGGCTTGTTTCAGGTTGCGTCAGCGAGATTCGTCGGCCTTTTCCATTCTTCATCAGCGCGGCGTAATCACTTTCAACGTCGAAGCCGAAGATGCTCAGCTTGAAGCCGTTCTGACCTTCCGCCTTACCGTGACAGCCTCCCGAATTGCAACGAGCCTTGGTCAGAATCGGAATGATCTCATTGCGAAACGAAACCGGATCCGGGCTCCGTTGTTTCAACACTTCAATGGGGATCTTCGCCGTTTCCTTGCCGAGTGATACCGACAGCTCGGTTCGGCCTTCAGAGCGAGGCCGAACGAGCGAGCTTCCCTGCACAGTCGCGACGGACTCATTTGCGACAGCCAGATTGATCTCATGCGTAACGTCGCGTTTCCCGTTCTTCGTCGAGACCGAAACGACGATCTGCTGCGAAGCCTCGGGACTGTCCAGCACGATTTTCGTCGGGCTGACGATCAGCTCCGCCTGAGCCGTCTCCTGTGTGCCAAGTGAGAAAACAACCACGGCACAACACGCCACCAGCAATTGCGGACGAGTCAGCATCTGAACGTGATTTTGAATCCGACGAGGATGCATTGGGCAACTCGGCGTTCGCAGGAGGGAAACCGGTGAGGATTCGAGGCAGGAACAGATCGACCACTTTGACCGGAATCGCTCGTCGCAGCAACGTCTAACGGATATTCCGCTACCGCTCGCCGCCCGAAACACTATGGTCCGTGCCATGTCCGGAACCGAACAGAAACAATGGCACTTTTACCTTGCACGGTGCTCCGACGACTCGTTGTACGCGGGCATCGCCGTTGACCCGGTCAAGAGGATGGAAGTCCACAACGCTGGTAAAGGTGCGAGATACACGCGCAGCCGGTTGCCCGTCGCAATGGTCTACTCCGAAACGCTGCCCGATCAGTCATCGGCACTCAAACGCGAAGCCGAAGTCCGCAAATTGAGCCGCAAGCAAAAGGAAGAACTTATCGCTCGGAAAGCGACCGACAATTCGTAAGGCCTCATCGAGATCCTGGAGTCACCGTCAGGGTTGAGATTCTGAACCGCGCTGATCCAGTGCGTCCAGCACTGATTGTGAGACGCGGCCGCCGGCTGCAAGCGTCAGGTGGCGTGTCAGTTCGCCGGTGATTTCGAATGTGATGGTCAGGCGGTCTCTAGGAAGCACTTCTTCCATTCGGTCGGCCCACTCGATGAAGCAGACTCCGTCGCCGGACATGTACTCGTCCGCTCCGAGTTCCAGGAACTCGTCGATGTCGCCCAGCCGGTAAGTATCGAAATGGTAAACCGGCAGTCGACCTTCGTATTCGTGAATGAGGACGAACGTTGGGCTGTTGACGGCTTCGCGAGGAATGTCGAGGCCTTCGGCCGCTGCCTGAACGAATCGCGTCTTCCCCGCCCCGAGGTTTCCGACCAGCGCTACGACTAGTCCCGGCTGCGCGGCTGCTCCTAACGCTCGACCGAGTTGCTGAGTCTCCGTTTCGCTGTTCAGCTCGAAGGTAATTTCGGAAGGGGGTTCGGTGGGCATGATTCGCGAAGGATATCGTACGACTGGTTTCCTGCCACGTTGCCCCTGCTGCGACGATCACGCTCGGCGCTTCGGTGGCGGAAGCTCGCGCGATCTCCCAGGATAACCTCAACCGTTTCGTACCGAGGGAGCCGTTTATGTTCAGCCTTCAGACAACCGCTCAACCCACGACAAATCCGCCAATCGGCAGACGCCAGTTTCTCAGTCGGGCAGGTGCCGCAGCGGCGTACGCTGGCTTCGGGCTGCTGGATGGGGTGCCCAAAGCCGCGGCCGCTCCGAAACCGAATCGCTCGTTCGAGATCGCGTCGATCGACCGCGTGACCGTGAAGGTGCCGTTTCGCGAAATTCCGCACCGCGCGATGTCTCGCGAGATCCCTCACTGGATGTACTCTGAGATTTGCTCGGTCAAGCTGAAGTCCGGGCACGTCGGCCACGGCGAAACGATGCTCTATTACACGTACGGAGCGACTGAAGATTCAGACGTCGCCCGTGCGATGGGCAAGAACGCTGTTGAAATTATGTGGAACGACGAGCTGGGTGCCGGACTTCAGATGGCTCTGTTCGATGCCGTCGGCAAGGCTTGCGAAGTACCGGTGCATGCGCTGTTGGGAACTCAGTTGACGGACGAAACTCCGCTCGCCTGGTGGAACATCGACACGTCGCCCAAAGACATGGCTGCTGAATGTGCCGAGGCGTATCGTCAGGGCTATCGAGCTTACAAAACGAAAGGTCGGCCGTGGTTTGACGTTTGGGCCATGTGTGAAGAAACGGCCAAGGCGGTGCCGGACGACTTTCACGTCGCTCTCGATTTTAACGACACGTTGCTGACCGCCGAGCAAGGAATTCCGATTCTCAAAGAGCTGGCCGAGTTTCCACAGATGACGTTCTGGGAGACGCCAATCTTCCAGGACGACATCGCGGGCAACCAGGCGATCCGCAAAGCGACGCGAGTGCCCGTTGCCATGCACTATGGAAACCCGGATCCGATTATTGCTCTCAAGAATGAGGTCTGCGATGGCTTTGTGATCGGCGGTGGAGCCAGTCGAGTCCGTAACCGAGGAACAGTTTCCGCGATGGCTGACAAACCGTTCTGGCTGCAGATCGTCGGAACAGGCATCACAGCCACCTGGTCGAAACACTTCGGAGCAGTTTTAAGCCATGCCAAATGGCCGGCCGTCAATTGTCATCAGCTTTATCAGCATCAGCTCTTGACCGAACCGATCCAAGTCGACGCGGGGATGTCGAAAATCCCGACCGGGCCGGGGCTGGGCTGCGAAATCGATTGGGACGCTGTGGAGAAGTACAAAGTCCGCAAGCCAGCTCATCGCCCCGAGCCTCCACGACTGATTGAAACGACCTGGCCCGACGGTCGGAAGATGTACATTGCCAACAACGGCAAAGTGAACTTCATGTTGACGGTCGGGCAGGAAGGACGGATGCCTTACTTCGAACGCGGCGTCGACACGACGTTGTTGCCGGACGATGGCTCTGCACGCTGGAAGGAGCTATACGCGTCCGCTCGGAAAGGTCCGGTTCTGATTCCAGCCTGAACCGCTTCTGAAAGAGCGATGGCTTAAAGCTGTAGGGTGGACACTGCCCACCACTGTGATATTTGACACGTCGATTGACTGGTGGGCGGTGCCCACCCTACATGATTCCGTCTGCACATCTTTGGCAGAATGCGTTCCGAAAACTCGTTTGGATATCACTTCATGATTCGCACACTCTGTTTGACACTCGCTGTTCTTGTCGCGTCGTCGTCAGCTTTCGCACAAAAGAACAAGGATGATAAGAAGCCCGCCAAGAAGGGTCCGAAACCGTTCCGCTGGGTGAATCCAATTCCGAAAGGCAACTGGCCAGACGGTCTGAAACATGGAACCTTCAAGAGCCCATCGATGAACATCGACGTCGGGTACTGCATCTACCTTCCGCCGGGCTATGAGACAAAGAAGAAATCGGAGAAGCGGTTTCCGGTCGTTTATTACCTGCACGGTGGCCGGCCTGGCAGCGAGACGAAGTCAATCAAGCTGACAGCTCACATCGACAAGGCGATGCAGCAGGGCGACGTTCCGGAGATGATCTACGTCTTCGTAAACGGAGGAAAAGTCAGCCACTACAACACTCCGCAGTTTGACTCGTTCGGTGAAGATGTTTTTGTCAAAGAACTGATCCCGCACATCGACGCGACTTATCGGACGATTGCTAAGCGTGAAAGCCGCGGCCTGGAAGGTTTCTCGCAGGGCGGTCGAGGCACGACTCGGATCATGTTCAAACATCCCGACCTGTTCAGCTCGTGTGCTCCCGGTGGGGCGGGACACTCAACCGAGAAATCCATTTCGGAAAACCACGGTCGCGAAAACGACAACCTCGTATTTGCCGAGGGCTACAACACGTGGGATCTTGCCCGGAAGTACGCAAAGAATCCAAAGCCATCGTTGAAGATTCTCGTCCACGTTGGAACCAAAGGCTTCAACTACGAAAACAATCTTGAGTACATGGAGTTGCTGACGTCGCTCAAAATTCCGTATGAGCGATTGATCGTCGAAGGAGTTCCTCACAGTGCCGGACTGATTTACGAGAAGCGTGGGCTTGAGCTGATGAAGTTTCACGCGGCCAATTTCGGGCTGCTTCGTTAGTTCGTAGCATGACGCTGTGAGCCAGGATTCGTTGTCTCAAATTAAGTCTTGAACCGTTTCGAAGCGAGAGCCAATGTCGACCTCAAGAATTGTTCGCTCCGTAGTACTGTGCCTCGGGTTGCTGACGTTAGCTGACGATGTGAATGCCGCAGCCGACCGGCCAAACATTCTTTGGCTGTCGTGTGAAGACATCAGTGCTCACCTTCATTGCTACGGGTATCCCAATGCGAGAACTCCGAAACTTGATCGACTGGCGGAACAGGGGACTCGCTACACCAACGCGTTCGTCACGGCGGGAGTTTGTGCTCCGTGTCGGTCGGCGATTATTACTGGCATGTATCAGACGTCGCTGGGTACTCACCACATGCGGTGCAAAGCCGAATTGCCGCCGCACGTAAAACCATTTCCGACTTACGTTCGAGAAGCTGGTTACTACTGCACGAACAGCTCGAAGCAGGACTATCAATTCAAAACTCCCAAGGGAGTCTGGGACGAATCCAGCGGGAAGGCTCATTGGAAGAAGCGTCCCGACAAGGATCAGCCTTTCTTTGCCGTGTTTAATTACACGGGGTGTCATGAATCCGGGATCGCCAGCAAAGGCAAATACGATTCGGTGACCGAGGGGCTGGAGAAGATCGACCGAAGTGTCGCGGTCCAGAGTTTGCCGCCGTACTACCCGGACACTCCGGTCGTGCGTGAAGACTGGGGCCGATACTACGACGTGATCACCGCGATGGATCGCTGGGTCGGCGAACATCTTCAGGCTCTGAAAGACGCCGGCGAAGCTGACAACACGATCGTTGTCTACTGGTCAGATCATGGAGTCGGGCTACCTCGTGCCAAGCGGTGGCTGTACGACTCGGGCATGCACGTCCCACTGATTGTTCGCATTCCTGAAAAGTACCGAGTCGATGGACAAGGAACGCCAGGGTCGGTCAGCGATCAACTCGTCAGTCTCATCGACCTTGGTCCGACGACCTTGAACCTGGCCGGAGCCACCGTGCCTGAGCACGTCCACGGTCAGGCATTTCTCGGCGCGAACACGCCGGCTCCGCGAGACTACGTTTACGGAGCTCGCGACCGGATGGACGAGCGGTACGACATCATTCGGGCGACTCGTGACAAACGTTACAAGTACATTCGCAACTACGAGTCGTTCAAGACTTTCTACCAGTACATGAACACGCCCGAAAAGGGAGCGTTGATGCAGGAGATTCGGCGAGTTCAGTCTGACGGGACGGCCAGCGAAGGCGTTGCAAAGTTCCTCTCGCCAAGCAAAGCCATCGAAGAGTTGTACGACACGCAGAACGATCCACATGAGATGAACAATCTCGCCGCGGATCCGAAGTACAAGAATATTCTCGAACGGATGCGGAAGACGCATCTTGCCTGGGTGCTGGAAACTCGCGACCTCGGTCTGGTTCCAGAAGCGGAGATTAACGCTCGACAAGGAAAGCTTGGTAGCGCGTGGGCGATTCTCGGCGGTGACCAGGCAGGTACATTGATCAACCGGTTGCGAGACGCGGCATCGTCGTCACTAGAAGGTGCAGACAGCCTGCCGAAGATGCGAGCAACTCTGAAAGACGACGACGCTGCCGTCCGCTACTGGGCGGCGGTCGGTATCGGCAATCTCGGGACGGCGGGAGCTCCCGCGAAGGATGAACTCACGCTGGCTCTGACAGACGACTCAGAGAACGTTCGAGTCGCCGCCGCACGAGCCCTGTGCCGAATGAACGAACCTGGCGAAGCGTTGCGTGTGCTGGTTGCAGTTCTTGACGATGGTTCTCAATGGGCGAGAGTCCACGCCGCCAACGTCCTGGACGAAATCGACGATCAGGCTCGGCCGGTTCTGGATGGAATGAAACGAAACAACGCTTACCGCAAAGGCTTCGTCGCCGACGGCAAGTACACGGTGCGAGTTCTGAACCGAGCGTTGAACGAGCTGCTTGGCACGAACAATACCGTTCCTTAAAAACGTAGGGGCGGCGGGTATGCACAGGAGTGAGCAGAGAGAACAGAGTTTGGCTTTAATCTTCCTCTCTGTTTCCACTGTTCTCTCCTGTTCAAAGTCATTGGCGCGTGTTTCTGAAGAGTTGAAGTCGATCGGTAATTCTGATGTTTGAGAAACATGATCCTGCGACGTTTGGAGTTGCTCCGGATGCTGAACAGGCTGGTGCGGCGTTTGTCGCCCTTCTGAATGTCATCGCGAAGTTGCGGTCACCGGATGGTTGTCCGTGGGATCGGCAGCAGACTCTCGCCACGATCAAGCCATACACGCTCGAAGAAACGTACGAGCTGCTTGAGGCCATCGACTCGGACGACAACGCCGCGATCTGTGAAGAGCTCGGTGATGTGTTGTTGCAGGTCGTGCTGGACGCTCAGATCGCTAAAGACGAGCAGCGGTTTGACATCCTGTCCGTGATGGATGGCATCACAAAGAAGATGGTCGAACGGCACCCGCATGTTTTCGGAGACGCGGTCGCGGAGAACGCTGAGGACGTCTCGCAGCACTGGGACAAGGCGAAACGCAAAGAGAAAAGTGACCGTGAGTCTGTGCTCGATGGGATTCCGGTCGAACTTCCGAGTCTTGCCAAAGCCGCACGCATCACGAAGAAGGCGGCTCGCGTTGGCTACGATTTCCCCCACCGTGCGATGCTGTTCGACAAGTTGAACGAAGAAGTCGCGGAACTGGCTGATGAATTGTTCGAAGACGGCCAGGTTCCGGACATTCCGGCGAGCGTTGACGGCCCTCGGACGGAAGACGAGCCCGTTGACGATGACGCTCGACTGGAACGGATCGAAGGCGAACTCGGGGACGTTCTATTCGTGATTGCGAATATCGCCCGCCGCTGGCAGGTCAATCCGGAAGAGGCTTTGCGGAAAAGCAACGCGAAGTTTGAGCGGCGGTTTCGGTACATCGAGAATCGCTTGCGCGAACAAGGCTTGGACATCCGGGACGTCACCATCCATCAGATGGAAGAGCTTTACCAGGAAGGTAAACGGCTCGAACGAGATCCGGTCGATCCGCCTGCGTGACAGCTCCGGAATCGCTCTTTCTCCAGATCCGGACTGGAGTTAGACTCGCCGCACTTCGCCGAGAGGTGCTGCGCGCACCGACTCGGACAAGCACCCCGCTCAGGGATTGGAGCGGTTAGAAACGGGCACAGCCCGCGAGTATCGAAAGGATTCGAACATGGCCTTTGAGGCTTTGAAGTTCATTCACGCCGCCGGCGTGCTGGCAGATCACCAGGTTCGAGACACTGGTCCGTGCGACGACGAAGTCCGCCGGAAACTCATCGACGCGACGCTGCTTTCCTTTGAGCGGATCGTCGAAGCCTGCGTCGACAACGAGGTCGACTTCCTTCTGCTAACGGGCGATACGTTTGACGAGGCCGACCGCAGTCTGCGGGCGCGAGTCGCACTTCGCGAAGGATTTACGTGCCTCGAAGAAGTCGGCATCGACGTGTTTGTCGTGTCCGGCCCGCGAGATTCTCAGGATGCCTGGGCGTCATTCAAAGACCTGCCCGACAATGTCAGTCTGTTTGTTCCGGAAGTCGACGAGCCCACCGCGATCATGCGAAATGGCAATGTGCTGGCGACTTTGCAGGCGTGCCTCGGACGGTCCAGTGACAACGCCGTTCAGCACGATGAATCATCGTCGATGGGGCAGTCGCGGATTGGTCCATTCCGCATTGGCATTATTCCGCCGTTCGCATCTTCGGGGGAAACGCCTGACGAGTCGGTCGTTGAAACCTGGCTTTCCACGCACCGCGTCGACTACCTCGCCGTACCGCTGCCGTTCGCTCGGACGACGATCACACGGATGGAGCAAATTGCTCACGGCCCCGGCCCGGCGACGTCAATGACCCGTTCTGATTGCGGGCCGGCGGGATGTTCGCTGGTGACGGTCGAAGCTCGATCCAGCATCGCCACCGAAACAATTGTTACGTCACCCGTGCGGCGAGAAACGATCAACATCACGATTGGTGAAACGGCGACATGGGATCAACTCATGTCCGCGATGCGTGGCTACATTGAATCTTTGCCCGCGCTCGATCGAGCATCCGTGTTGATCCTCAACTGGGTGCTAACCGGTAGTGGATCATTGCATGAATCATTGCAGCACGAAGACGCCGAGAACGAACTGTTCGAACTGCTTGAGACCGATTCATCGCTGGTCGACGGTCAGCGCATGATTCACAGCCTGACACTTCGGCCGGAACCATCGTCTACAACAACTGAGCGATCCGACCTTGGTGACGAGACAGAGTGGAACGACGACGTTCATGAGCGCGAAGATCGCAATCCTCTGCTGACGAGTTTTCTTGGCCGGATCGACCGCGAACATTCTCTCTCTGGCAACGTCGTTCGAAGACTGGAATCAAACGTCGAAGACTCTTCCAGTCCCTGGCTGAGTCGACTGGAAGCACTGGCCGGGCGAGTTTCGCAGACGGCGGTCGCGGAGCGAAGTCGTGCCCTGGGAACCGAATGGTTCGACTCGTCTGACGACAACGCTGCTGATTTTGATGGACAATAAGTAGAGCGATCGCCCTTAGCGGTCATCAGATATTTGTATTTGTGCCGGGATTGCCCGGTCGGATTGGAAGACGCCGAACCCTGACTCTCGAACGAAGCATTTCCGAGGATAATCAGACAACGGCGGTTCCGGGTTTCAGGAGGAAACCGGATGAAACTTGAACGGATTCATATCGAACGATTCGGTGCCTGGCAGAACCTTGACCTGCCAGTCGACTCCGAAGGGATTAGCGTTTACTACGGCCCGAATGAAGCCGGCAAGTCGACGCTCATGCGGTTCGTGCGGGGCGTGCTTTACGGCTTCCGACGAGGCGAATCCGGCCGCCCGGCCGACGACGACGGCACTAGACCGTGGGGCGGGGCGATACAAATTCGTCACGACCACGAGTCGTGGATGATCCGCCGTTCCGGGCAAGGCGACTCGACGGGGTTGGTCACTTCCTGGCCGGTCGAGACCGAGGACGGCCTGCAGTCGGAGCAAGCGTCGCACGATGGTTCGGAACTTGTTTCGAACTTAGTGTCGGATGTCAGCGAGTCGGTCTACGAGAACATTTTCGCGATCGGCCTGTACGAATTGCAGGAACTTGCGACGCTCGAGTCGAAGGAAGTCGCCGAGCACATTTATTCGTTGTCGTTAGGGCTCGACGGTCAGCAACTGTTGCAACTGATCGAGGACGTTCGGCAGGAATGCAGCGAGATTCTGGACGTCGAAACTGGAGAAGGTCGGCTCGCCGACCTGTACGAAGACGTTGCGAAAATCGACGCTCAGTTGGAGCAAGTGACTGGTCTCCGACGAAAGCATGCTCAGCTTTGCGAGGAACAGTCTCGCTGGGAAGAGTCGATCGTCGAGTTCAAGCAGCGGCAACAGGGACTCGAACATCAACTCAACGGCCATGAGTACATGGAGCAGGTTCACGAGCCGTGGGAGAAGGTCCGAGTACTGCAGAAGAAGCTGAATCAATTGCCACATCTGCCGGACTTTCCAGCGAACGGCCTGTCCGATCTTCATACCATCGAGCAGGAGCTGGCCTCGATTCGCGGACGTCGTAACGCATTGCTGACCGAAGCTCGGCAGCTCGTCGAGCAGCGTAAACAGATTGAGATCGATCCGCTGTTTCACCGCTACGGACCAGCTCTCCAGGCATTCGTCGATCAACGGGACTGGATTGCCGAAGTCCAGGAATTTGTCGACGAGACTGACAAAAAGAGCGACAAGCTGCGCGATCAGTTGACCGAACGATTGCAGGAGATCGGCACGGACTGGACCGAAGAGAGGCTGCGAGCTGTCGACACTTCGCATCTCGCTGGCGACTGCCTGACGAACCGGGCGAAAGAATTTCGCGAACTGAGCGGTCGCAGTCAGAAGCTGCGTGACCGCTACCGCAAACTGTCAAAGAAGTTTCATCGGCGACAGGAAAAGCTGACCGAAGCCCGCGAAAACTTCCCCGGTGTCACCATTGCCCAAGCGATTGAGCAGACGAAAGTTGAACTGACACGGCTCGAAGATCTCAGCCGTCTGCGGATTCGCGAAACCGAATTGACGCAACGTCGAATTGGTCTGGCGAATCAACTCAACCGCCTGCAGCTTCACTCGGCATTGCCGCAGTGGGTGAACGCCGTCTTCCTCGCACTGGGAATTGCCGGGCTTTCGCTGGGACTGATTGGGTTCACGACGGGCATCTCAACAAACGGTTTTCTCGGACTGACATACGCACTTCTCGGAGCGTTCTGCACCGGGACACCGTTTGCTCTGAAGCGTCATTTCGAAGGCGAGTTCGAACGAAAGAAACTCTTACTCGAAGACGAAATTCGCGAGCAGGAACTTCGCGTCAAGGAAACTCGTGAGGCCATTTCATGCATCGCTCCGGCAGTGGCCGAGTTGCGACGCGAGGAACGCGTTGAAACGACGGACGAAGAAATCGCTGAGCAACATCCGCTTTCGCAGACGCAAGCGGCGGGACTCGTTGCATCCTCGACGTCAGCCGATGAGACATCTTCAGTCAGAACAGAGTGGCAGGAAGACGACGACAAGGTCGTCACAGTGCCGGGAGAACCCGAAAGCATCGCCGACATGATGGCTCGTGTTTCAGCCGTCAACCTGGCAAACAGCGAAACATCCTCCGTGCCGGTTTCGCCGGCACCGGTGAATCGTGTGACGCTTTCGGAAGATCAGACTCGCGATGCCGGAAACGGCGAAAGCAATCATGAAGTTCGCCCGTCCTGGCTTTCTGAAGCTGACCTGCTGCGGCAGACGCTGGAGCGGCTGCGTGAACTGGAGTTGCTTGAGCAGATCGAAGAATGGGTTGCGAAGACTCGCCCTGAACTTGTCGAAATGCGTCATCGGTTGCGTGATGTTCAGCGTGACTTCGGAGCGGCACGGCAGGACTGGTGCAGCCACCTGGTTGAACAAGGCCTGGAAGAAACTGTCGACATCGACGAAGCAATCTGGCATCGCGATCAGGTTGGTCGAGCCGCGATGGTCCTTCAGAGGATCGACGCGTTGGACGAGGACACTCAGATGTCCCGTCGCATGCTGGAACGATTCCGAAAACGTGTCGAAGAGTTTGGACATCGACTTCAACAATGGAAAGTCGACTATTCCGATCCCGTACCGGTGCTTGACCATTGGGCTCAGGTGCTGACGCGAATCTCGGAATTGAATCAGCAGCGACGGCAGTGCAAACGTGAATCTCGTCAACGCCGATTGGAAGCCTCGAAGTTCCGCGACCGCATTCGCCGGTTGGAATCTCAACGCGACGCGATCCTTGTACGTGGCGGAGCCGTTTCGCGTGATGAATTCCAGGATCGAGCGTCATTGCTGGAACGTCGCTTTGAACTGGAAGAGTTGCTCGACCGGGCGAAGCAGGAACTGTCTGACGCCGCGTCAGGACAGTCGACAATGGCGATCGTTGAGAGCGATCTCGAAAACTACGATCCCGAACACAACGCCAGTTGCATCGCGACAATTCGAAGCGAACTCGACGATCTGGCGATCGACATTGAAGACGCGTTCGAAAATCTCGGACGATTCAAGCGTGAGATCGAGCTGCTCGAAAACGATCGAAGCGGCGCGGAATTACGGTTCGAACGAGAACAACAACTTTCGGAACTCACTTCCCTGGCCGAAGAATGGTTTGCGTTGGCGTGGTCTGTGAATTCTCTGGAAGAGTTGCGAATCGAATTTGAACAGAGTCATCAGCCGCCGATCCTGGCTCGGGCCAAAGAATACCTGAGCCGGCTCAGCGGCGAGCGGTACGACAATATCTGGACTCCGATGGGCGAGCGGACCTTGTGCGTCGACTCTGCTGACGGCAACACCCTTCGGATTGAACACCTGAGCGGCGGCACTCGAGAACAGCTCTTCCTGGCGATTCGTCTCGCAATGATCGAGCACTTCTCGAATCAGGGTGTCGAATTGCCGATCGTGCTGGACGATATCCTGGTCAACTTCGACGAGCAGCGAACTCGAGCGGCGATCGAAGAATTGATGCGACAAACCGGCGACAACCAGCAGGTTCTGTTCTTCACGTGTCACCAGCATCTGGCAGAAATGTTCCGTCAGCGAGGCGTCAGCACCGTCATGCTTCCCGACCGCCGAGCGCTCAACGATGAGCTGAAGGCCGGGTAACCTCACCATGACGACCGAAGCTGGTTCCGAAGAAGTTCCGACGGACGAAGAGGCCGCATCGCGACGCCAGGAGCTTGTGCTTCTTGGAACTGGCACCAGCACCGGCGTACCAATGATCGGTTGCGACTGCGACGTCTGTCGGTCTCCCAATCCGCGTAACAAAAGAATGCGAACTGGCGTTGCCGTTCACGCACGCGGCGGCACATTTCTGATTGACACTTCTCCGGAACTGAGGCTTCAGCTACTGCGAGAGCAGATTCAGATCGCCCATGCGGTGATTTTTACGCATGGGCATGTCGACCATCTCTACGGTCTCGACGATACACGACTGTTTCCGTATCGATTGGGTTATCCGCTGCCGATTTACATGGAAGAATCAACTGAAACCACGATGCGAGCCGTCTTCAGCTACGCGTTTCGAGAACGACCGCCCGAGGCAAAGGGCTGGTCGATCCCACAGTTCGACGTACGACGCATCGGTGAAGAAGCCTTTGAGTTGCTGGGCCAGACCGTCCAACCTGTGCGATTGTTGCACGGGCGGATGCCGGTTCTTGGATATCGATTTAATGATGTCGCGTTCTGCACGGACGTCAGCACAATTCCAGACGAAAGCTGGTCGAAACTGGAGGGGCTAGACGTGCTGATTCTCGACGCTCTTCGAGACAAGCCGCACCCAACGCATTTCTCGATTGATCAGGCACTGGAAGTCGTCGATCGGCTGAAACCGAAACAGACATGGCTAACGCACATCTCGCATTCGCTTGAGCACGAAGCGACAAACGCTCGACTGCCAGCAAACGTGCAACTTGCCTATGACGGACTTCGCATTCCGTTTTGATCATGCGACTGCGAGCGAAAAAAAACAGGGCAACGCACGAAATGTACGATGCCCTGTTGAATCCAACTGGTCCTATGTGCGGAGCTATTCCGCCTGCCCGTTAGTAGTAGACCAGGTCGACGATGCGGCCAGGGATCAAGCGAACTCGCTGAGTGCCGAGGCTGCCAAGGTTCTGCTCAACCGTCTTTTCGAAGACTCGACCGTATCGCTTTTCGAAGACGGTCTGCTCTCGAATGAGCTCGAACTTGACGTCGTAAATGTTTGGTACGGTTGTCAGAAGCGGGTCTGATTCGAAGTGCCAGACACCGTCGTCACCGCGGAAACCCTCCAGTGGCTTGAAGTAGTTGTACATGTCCCGAGCCGTGACTTTGATTTTGACATCCGAAGCGAGGCCGGCTCGCAGCGTGTCGATGACTTCGACGTCGAGCATGCCAATTCGCGGGTGCTTGTCCCAGTCGATCATCCGTGTTGGACGCATGTAGGTCTTGCCGAGCGTTCCTGGTGGTCGTGCACCAGTGTCGGAGTATCCGTAGACGGTTGAAACTGAGGACGGCGGATTGATCGGTCCTGCTGGAACTGGTTGAGGCGGAGCTGGGACGTAAGGTGTGACTCCTTGCGGAACCTGCTGAATCGGCAATGCCGGTCCAGCGTACGCAGGCATCGGTTGAGCTGGTCCGTACTGCGGAGCGGCGTATTGCTGCTGCAATGGCATTCCTTGTGGGGCTGCGATTTGCGGAGCGAATCCCGGCTGCATCCCGGCCTGCGGGGCAGCCAAAGGCTGTTGTGCAGGCTGCAGCGGAACGATCTGCTGAGGTGTGTTGGCCAGCGGAGCAGCTCCGGCCTGACCGTTGAAAACGCCAGGGTCAGCAGGGACTGCGGGCTGATTTGGAGCGGGTGCCTGTGCAACCTGATATTGCTGCAACCGAATTCCGTTTTGCATTCCATTCGGGTAACCGACCTGCCCGGGAGCTGCCTGCATAGGCATCGCCTGCTGAGCAGGAGCAGCCTGATACGGTACAGCCTGCATGTTCGCAGCGTTGTGCGTTGCTGAAAGAGCACTTGGATGAACCCATCGCGGAGCCGGGGCGGCAATCGCGATTACGGGAACGGTGCCTGGTGGGCGAGCCCACTTGGGTACCGGGTCAGGCGGACCTGCCGGAGCGGACGGTGCAACAGCTCGTGCAGAAACTGGAACAAAGCCCTGTACTGGTGCAACGGGTGCACCGTACGCAGCCCAGTATCCAGCCGGTGCTCGATGGGCAAAACCGCCTGACGAGCCACCTGAGGAACCTCCAGATGATCCGCCTGAACTTCCACCGGATGAACCTCCCGAACTGCCTCCCGATGAACCGCCTGAGCTTCCGCCAAGCGAGCCACCAAGGCCAAGGCTGATCGAAAATCCGCCGGACGAGCCACCACTGGAGCCTCCCGACGAACCTCCGCTGGAGCCGCCGCTTGATCCGCCCAGGACACCGAAGACGTCGAGCGCGTAGCTCGGCGTGGTGTCGAACCCGACGATCGCAGCTGCAACTGTCGCTGCTGCGGCGAGTTTTTTTCCGTTGAACCAGACCATTCTGACAATACTCCTCTGAACTTAATCGATAAACAGACACCGTGGCTGGCGAAGCAATAGTTACTTCGCGCACCTGGAGCCTGTGCGAATCTCTTACCGAACCTAGCATGAGACAGGGTGATCACAGGCGGCTGCGAACTCACTTGTGACGATTTCTCCCAGACAAAACGCCACAGGATGCGATTCTCAGCAGATCACGCTCCACGTGACACGCCCTCACGAAACGCCCAATCCGGACGAGCCGTGCCTGGATTCTCACTGTAAGAACGATCTGAATTGAGAGTCCGTTCCGCCGTTGTTCACCGGGCAACTACGTTGCCATACTCTGAGGCAAATGTCGCTGGCATTGTTGCCAGTCCTTGTCAGAACACGTGGAGACAGCATGGTTTTTCTGATCGCCGCGTGTTTCGGCTCTGCACTACTTGTGTCGATTGTGTCGACGCGGATTGTCCGTCAGCTTGCGCCAAAGCTGGGACTGATTGATCAACCCGCCGCTCGCAAAGTCCACGTCACACCAACGCCACTCGGTGGCGGCATTGGAATCTGGCTGGGCGTCGTATTACCGCTGGCCGCTGCGCACCTCGCCGTCTGGTTGATTGCTCAACAGGACCATCCGCCGAAATGGTTGCCTGAGGAATTCTGGCCGCATCTGGACGGAATGCTTGCTCAGGCTGGTCGACTGTGGGGCATCGTTGCGGGAGGGACGGTGCTTTCGGTCATGGGCCTGATTGATGACCGCAAGAATCTTCCCTGGCAACCGCGACTGGTGATTCAGATTCTCGTCGCCTGTGCTCTGGCAGCAAGCGGTGTTCGTGCGACCGTTTTCGCGCCGTGGCCGTGGCTGGGGTTTGTCATCGCCGTCGGCTGGATGCTCGTTCTGATTAACTCGATCAACTTTCTGGACAACATGGACGGTCTGACCGGAGGCATCGGTCTGATCGCCTCGCTCATGTTTGCCGTCATCATGCTGACCGCACTCAGCGAACCTCGTTGGTTCGTCGCCGCGGTGCTGCTGATCCTCGCCGGATCACTGACCGGTTTCCTCTGGTGGAACTGGTCGCCGGCCAGCATCTTCATGGGAGACACCGGCAGCTACTTTGTCGGACTGATGCTCGCCTCGATGACAATCGTGGGGACGTTCTATGAGGAGTCGCCGTCGATCGGCCGGCACGTGATGCTGGCGCCGTTGTGCGTGCTCGCCGTCCCGCTTTACGACTTTACCAGCGTCATGCTGATTCGGCTGAAGGAAGGTCGAAGTCCCTTCAGCCCGGACAAAAGCCACTTCTCACACCGGTTGGTGGAATTGGGCCTGCAACAACGAAACGCCGTGCTTACTGTTCACCTGGCGACAGTAACGACCGGAATCGGCGGACTTCTTCTTTACAAAGTGCCAGACTGGTCATCCGCGGTAATCGTGCTGGGCCTCATTGCGTGCGTGCTGTTTATCGTGGCGATTCTTGAAACAGCAGGTCGAGCGAAACGTGATGATGAAACGAAATGAGCACCCTCATTGTCTGAGGATGCTCATAGGCGGTGCTCCGTTATGCCGGTGACACAGAGTCAGACGGCAACTATTTCTGCGACGACGGCGTCGGTTGCCGCTGGTCGAGAATGAGTCAGCAGAAAATCATTGATTCGAATTTCGCCATCGACCGGTTCGAGAAACGATTCAAAGAGCTGAACAATGACGCCCTGAAAACGGTCTCGGCAAACAGCGTAGAAATTGTGTTTGCCGTCTCGGCGAACCGTCAGAATTCCGGCCTGCTTGAGCAACGCAAGATGATGGCTGACGGCTGGCTGGCTTTGGCCAAGACGACTGCAGAATTCCGTGACGTTGAGTTCTGTCTCGTTCAGCAGGAAGAAGACGATTCGGAGTCGGTTTGGATCCGACAGCATTTTGCAGAGATGAGCGAGTTCCGCGCGAAATTCGGTGGATGACTCAAGGCTGTCGTCAGCGGTCTCTAGAGGTGTATTCGATTGGTCGAGTGTAGCGATCATAGCTCGCTCCATTGATGGCTGATTTTGATCGTTTGCTGCCTCGAGTTCAGAACCAAAGGTTGCAGCCTCGGCAGCGACGGAAGGGAACTTAGTCGTCACATCAAAACTCAGACAGGTGTTTTGTCGTTAATCTTTCCTTGTTTTGCGTCACTCCAGTCGTAAAGAAACGCAGGAAACGTCACATTATCGACAGAAACCAGCAGGTATGATGCGTCAGCCGTGCGTCCCTACAGCCCCGAAGCACTTCGAAATCCGCAGTGCAAACTCTCAACGTCCGCAGGACTTATGTTTACAGATCACTCGACGCGATTGATCCATCGTGGAACGCAGATGCCACCAGCGCACCGTCAACCTTCGCCTCACGAAGCGTCGCAAGATCGGCAGACGACCGGATTCCGCCGCCCGTGATCAGCTTCAACTTTCGAGCAAAATCCTGAAGCTCCTGACAGATTTCCAGAGTCGTCGGCCCGGACGCGACTCCGACTGCGGCAAGGTCCAGCACAATCAATTCTCGGACTCCGCACTCGATCACGGCACATCCGATGTCGATGGGATCGTCACTCAAGACGTCATCGAGTTTTCGAATTGGCCGCCCATTCTTCAGGTCGAGGCTGAAGATGACTCGTTCAGGGCCAAACTTCTGGAGCATCATTTCAAGAGTCGCCAGAGACGGCCAGGTCTCAAGCCCGACGATGATCTTCGACGCTCCGGCCATCAGCAAAGTTTCGGCATCGAAGGTGCTTCGCAAGCCAGCGTCAATCAGCAGTTCAAAGCCATCAGCCAGAAGTGCTTCGTACGTTTCGAAATTCGGTTCAGCATTCTGAATTGCATCCAGATCGGCGACGTACAAGGTCGAAAGCCCAAACTCATTTCGAAACGCGTTTGCGACAGCAAGAGGCTCAGCAGAGTCGCAGAGGCAACTTTCGATCGGACGGTATTCGGCGCGTTGCCCAGCGACACCGCGGACAACAACGGAATTCAGGATATCGATGACGGGGATTACGCGCATGAAATTCTTCCGAGGGTGACGTCTCAAATAGAAAAGCCAGCTCGTGGACTACTTCCACGATTTGATGTGCGACGTCAACTGTCTCTCAGGCTTTGACCAGACTCGCCTTAGCTGCGTACTGAGTGGTCCCGGCGGATCATGGGCTTCGATGCTGGCGAGGTATCGAGTGATCATCGAATTTGCGGCGTCGGGGCCATGCAACAGAAAATGTACCCAGGCCCACGACTCGCGATAGTTACGAGCCGTCATCGCAGATTGGTCTCGGACAGCTTCCAGCTTCGTGAGGTTGGGGGCGCCAGGTGAGGATCAGTCGAGCATCCAGCTTTGTTCGTCTCAGGTGCGGGTTACCAGAAGCTCGGTTCGCCCTCGCGACTTCGAAATACTCGGCCAGCCCCTCATCAAGCCACAGCGGGACGAACGGAAGTGACGAATGCAGAATCGCGTGGGTCGTTTCGTGCCGCAGGTCGGTCATCACGTCGGCATGAAGGTACGCGTAGACGCTGCCGTGGGTTTCGGACTGAATAAACAGCGCTCGCCGTTCTTTTTCGCCGGGAGCGATGCGAGTCACGAAGTCCTGGTAGCTGCGCCGCGATTGGAACACGTTGATCACGATCGGTTTCTGATTCTGCCTTAATCTAAGAGTTGCCGAGATGTCCGACTCGTGCTGCTGCAACGAGTGCATGAAGTTGCTCAGCACTTTCGATTGTCGGATCGGAATCTCTGATCGCATTTGAAAGCGACCAGCCGCTTGACGATCAATCCACGAATCGGACGACTCCGCGAACAGTGACATCGCCATCACGAGCAACGCAGCGACGCAGATTGTCCGTTTGGGAAAGGTCATTTGGTCACGCCTGGCAGTCAGCGCAAAGAAACAGCCACCTGCTGCGGGAAAGCCGCGGCAGATGGCCGAGTTGAATCTTGTCGGTCCACCTCAAAATGGATGGGCTCATTTCGTCGAGCGATACCGTCTTACGAACTCTTAAGTTCGGTCAATCGACAACCGCAAATCCTCGGGGCATTCGATCTCAGATCACGCCGCCGTGAGTTCGGTATGGTGTCGCCAGGTCAGGCAGTTCCAAACCCCAGACACGTTCCCAGATACCGTTGATATGACGGTAACCTTCCGACACGTAGATGAGCTGTCGGGTCCGGGTGTCGGCTGATGACGAGTAAATCGGAACAACGCAGCCGATTTGTACGGCGCAGAGCACTGCCAGAATGGACGAAAGGACGATCTTTCGCATGGAAACTCCTCCGTGAGTCGGCGGCTGCGTCCGGCGGCTGCGAATCCTTCGCAACTGAAAAGTCAGCTTACATGCCAGGTGTTGACGGCGGATTGCTGTCAAAAGATGGCGGCGAGGCTGGTCCGGACGAGTTGGGTTGGTTTGACTGAGTTGAATTGTGCTGATCAGAAAACTGCTGAGGTGCAGCAGGTGGCGGAGAAAACGGCTGAGGTGAGGCCGATGAATCAGCAGCATTCTGAGCGGCGGCAGCTTCTGCGGCTCGCTTTTCAGCTTCCTGCTGTTCCAGAAGGCGGACTCGCTCCTCCATCTCTTTGCCAGGTTTGAACGTCACAACGTATTTTTCGGCAACATCGACCCGCTCGCCAGTTCTCGGATTGCGGGCTTTTCGAGCCGCACGCTTCTTCACCTCGAACACGCCGAAGTTCCGAAGCTCAATCCGATGCTCGCGCACAAGTGTGTCGATGATTGCATCGAAGGTTTGTTGGACGATTTCCTTCGTCTTCAGTTGGGTCATCCCAATCTGTTCGGAAATCGCCTTAACAATATCTTTTTTCGTCACAACTGAGTCTCCGCCCAGCGGTGCCGCAGGACAACCCATCCGAATCGGATACGAGTCGGAACTGTAAACCCGAATTGAACTTAGTGTCAACTTGGGTCTGCTGAATCAGCTCCGGTTGGTCGTAAATTCGAGCCTTCCAGAATGTCCTGAAGTCACTATCGGCATTACCGCGATGATGAATTCAGAAGAATCGTCAAAATCCGCAAAGTTTACCCGGAGTTCGGTTTCGGCAGCTCTTGAACCACGAATAGACACCAATGAACACGAATTCTGAATGCGACCAGAAATCTATTCGTGTCGATTTGTGTTCATTCGTGGTTCCAGCCAGTGTGTTCCGGATTGAGTCTGCTGAACTCCCTTACGAAGAGGCCAGCACGCTAGTCAAATATTACGGAAGTTGTTTACAGGAAACGACTACCGTCTGTCGACTGTCTCACAAAAATTCGTTGTATTTTGGGTCTGTCAGGATTCCCGTCCCGACCTACGTCGCGTCCGACATGTCATCGCCGTTGTAGTGTTCGTAGAACAGCCGGCCGATCTCTTCGCTGATTCTGGCCAGGTATTGCAGTTGAAACTGGGCTCGGCTGATGTCGCTTGAGTCGCGAGGAGCCGCTAGCGGATATCGCGAGATCAATTCTTTGCTGTAGGTCTGCTCGCCATCGCCGAATTCGTCAAGTTCGTAAACGCTGACGATACCTTCCGAACGTCCTCGATAGAGTTCGTGGCTGTTTTCTTCGTAGAGCGTGAAGCTGGTCAGGTCGACGTATACGACATGCGTTGCTCCAACCGCTTTGCCGATTTCGTCCGGCTCGTCCCAGTCGGGATTTTCGTCAACCCATTGCTGCACGAGGTCTGGCGTGATGACTTTGACTTTGTGATTGTGGAGTCGCCGCGCCACGGCAACAGCGATGTCACGGTCGACGTGAGCGAAGCTGTACTGAACTTCTTTCGGAGCGAAACACGCAACGGCCACAACGATGCCAGGATTGGTCAATGACTCGCTGGTCATCGCGTCGTAGTCTGGCTCGATCGACGGCGGCCCGCCGATGAGATAACCGAGCAGCACGATGTAGTTACAGCCGCTCGTTGCTCCGACCAGAGCAATCAGCAGGCATGTCGTCAGTATCCGTTTCATATCGCACCTTGTCGTGCGTCTGGCCAGGTATGTCGAATTGACTTTACCCAGCGAGGCCGCAGGCGTGTGTTTGTCAGTCGGTCAGATCAGTGGTTTTAAAACTCGTCTGATGTCCGGTAGTCGTGAAACTGCCGAGCGATCTGGCGAGTCAGCGTGTCTATGAATTGCCTTTGAAAGGCGTGTTCAGACATTTCGTGAATCGAGATCGGACGGAATCTCGGATGATCCATTGAAAAGCCGCTGCGAAAGGCTTCGAACGCCGTTCGCTCACCACCAATTTTGGCGGTTTCGTGAACACGGATCGTGCCCTGAGCGTGGCCCTTCATCATGTCTTTGCTGTTCTCTTCGAAGAATCTGACCTGTTGAACATCCACAACCGCGATGAAATCGGCATCGAAGTCGCGAGCCAGTTCTCTGACGTCTTCAAACTCGCCGCCGTTGTCATCAAGCCACCGCGAGACCTTGTCAGGCGACACGACTTTGACGCCCTTCTGCTTCAGGCGTCGCAGCAAGCCGTCAGTCAGGTCGTACTCAAACGTTGGAGCTGAGTTGAGAATCAAGTGAGGGCTTCGGCAAACGACCAGCAGCGATTTCTCGCCTTCCGTCAGGTCGACTCCAGTTTGAGTTTTGAAACGATGCGGCGACTTTCGGGTCACCGAAAAACATCTTCCCAGCCATCACAAACAGCGAGCATCCGCCGATACTAAGCGGGATGACAACGGCAGCCGTCAACAGCAGCGCACTGCGCAGCCACGTGGCAGATTTGAACGACGAAGCGTTCATAAACAGGTTGCTCGTTTGTGGAATGACGGATGAATCTGGCAGAACAAAAACCAGCTCGGCGCCGGCGTCTCACCAGAGATTTCTTAGGCAGGAACTGCCAATCGGAAGGGCAGGACTGAGCGAGCAGTCCAGAAGGGGCCGGTGTGATATCCGCATCCGTAAATCGCCGCAAGATGAGTTGTCGCCGAGGATTTCGGCGACGTTGCGGCAGCAGTGTCGTGATGACTCAGCCCTGTGAAGGCTTGTCGCCGACGTTCAAACCGATCATCCGCATCAGCTCGAGGGCGTTGCTTTTCTCGACGACTCCCGGCCGCATTCGATAATCGAAGTACATCGTTCCATTAATAAGGTGGTCTTCGAAATGAACGTTGACCGCGTGCCCCTCAAACGAATCCACGATTTCCGTCAGCGCAAGATCGTGCGTTGTCACAATCCCGACGGCATTGTCTTTGACGAGCTGCCGAATGATGCCTTCCGCACCGACTCGGCGGTCGTGCGAGTTCGTTCCCTGCAGGATTTCGTCCAGCAGAAACAGCAGCGGCGGTGACTGTCCGGCTCGTTCAACGACCGATTTGATACGGGAAATCACCGAGTAAAACAGCGACGCACCCTGCTGAAGTGAATCGTTGGCGCGCATGGCTGAACCGACGACGAAGGGCGAAATCTTCAGCCGTTTTCCTCGAACTGGCGCTCCGCAAAGAGCCAGCACGGCGTTGATGCCGACGGTCCTTAGCAACGTACTTTTGCCGGACATATTCGAGCCGCTGATCATGATCAGCCGCTGCTGGCTGTCGATTCGAAAGTCATTTCGGATGCACTTTTCGGCTTCGATCAGCGGGTGACCGAGGTCGTCAGCTTCGTAAATCGGCCCGTCGGATTCCTCAACAACCTCAGGAAACGGGTCGTCCGGATGCTCAAACGAGTAACGGGCCAACGAACTGAACGCTTCAACTTGACCGACGGCGTCGAGCCATTCTGGAATGCGTGGCCCGATTCGTTCTCGCCATGTTTCGACTCGATGGACGACGTGAACCGGCACTCCCAGCAGGAAGGCGATCGGCCCGAAAAACTGATTCTGCAGGCAGTTATTCAGCGTCTGAATGACGTTGCGAAGTTTCAGAATCTGCCAGGACGGCGGGTGCCCTTCCGTTTCCAGGCTGCCGCTTAGATTGCTGAGCGTTGGCGTTGTGAATTCCTGTTGTTCGATCAGCTCCAGAACCTGGCTGAGAATCGCAAGTCCCGAACCTGCTTCGTCGGCTTCGCCAATGATCTGGCGGATTTCCCGCACCATCGTCGCGAAGAACAGAATCTCCAGCAGAACGACAATCAGAAACGGAGCCAGTCCGTACCCGGCCGACCACGCGACGATCCCCAGAACGGCGAGCAAGCCCAGAACGCCGGCCATAATTCGTCGCCACAATGGAATTGGGCGAGCTTCGGCTGCGACCCACTCGCGAAGCTGGTTCTGGTCGAGGTCGTCGTGAACTTCAGCATCGAGCAGCGCGAGCGACTCGTGAAAATCGATGTTTTCTCGCAACTCAGCGATCGCCTGCTGACGTTCCTTGACGGTTTTTGTGTCCGCGGGCGTTGTCAGCCAACTGGCCAGAGTGTCTTCGCCCAGCCGCGTACGTGCTCCGCAAATCAGCTCGAACAGCGAACTCTCGCCAAACAGATCGAGATCCGACGAGCAGGAATGATCCGCGTCGCGATACCGTGATCCCGTGGTGCCCTCGCCGTGCCAGCGATCGTCCAGCCTGTTCAACGCTCGTTCGTAGTAGTCAACCGCCCGCTTCGTCTGCTGCAGCCGCTTAATCGCTCGGCTGTGAAAGACGATCAGAGCGACAAAAACTCCAACCGGCACGAGTAGCCAGAGCGGCGGCAGAGATCCGTCGACCAGCGAAAACCAGCTCAGCACAAGGGCGACCAGAAACACGAGCCCGCGAGTCGTCGCAAAACGTGCGTCGGTTGCTTCGAGTTCCTTCTGGTCCGCAAGGTGCCCGTCGCGGCGGTCTTCGTAGACCTGCTTCGGGTCGGTATGGCCAGATTTAGTCGTTTCCGTTTTCATATTGCAGACCGGTCCAGAATTACGGGCCGGAACTGTATCGGTGCCCGAAAGCTCTGGCAAAGCAGAGCAGAATGGCACATTGCGTAAATCGGACGCTTTCGACTCTACTACTGAGCCAAGCCAGAGTTCCAGGCCGGAAATCGCCTCGGATGCACGTTGGACGACGATTCCAGCCAGCGTCACGACATTCTATTCTAACAACATAAACCAGACGGCCGTTCAAAATCATGAAGACCATTCTTGTAACCGGCGGAGCCGGATTCCTCGGAAGCCATCTTTGCGAGCGGCTGCTCGATCGGGGCGACGAGGTCATTTGCGTCGACAACTTCTTCACCGGCAGCAAGAGGAACATCGCTCACTTGCTCGACAATCCGCGGTTCGAGCTGATTCGTCACGACATCGTCCACCCGCTGACGGTCGAGGTTTCGCAGATTTACAACCTCGCCTGTCCCGCTTCTCCGGTCGCTTACCAGTTCAACCCGATCAAGACGATTAAGACGTCGAGCGTCGGCATGGTCAACATGCTCGGTCTGGCAAAACGCTGCCGAGCGAGAGTCCTCCAGGCATCGACTTCCGAAGTTTACGGCGACCCACAGGTTCATCCGCAAACCGAAGACTACTGGGGACACGTCAACCCCCTCGGCCCACGAAGCTGCTACGACGAAGGCAAGCGCATCGCTGAGTCCCTCTGCGTGAATTACTCGCTCGCGCACGGCGTCGAAACGCGGCTGATTCGAATCTTCAATACGTACGGCCCGAGGATGGATCCGAACGACGGCCGCGTGATTTCAAACTTCATTACGCAAGCACTGCGAGGCGAGCCGCTAACCGTCTACGGCGAGGGCTCTCAGACTCGATCATTCTGTTTCCGAGACGACCTGATCGAGGGCATGATCCGCTTGATGAATCATCCGGACAATGAACTCGGCCCGGTCAACATCGGAAACCCAAACGAAAAAACGATGCTGGAACTTGCAGAGGCCGTTCTCGCAGCGACAGGTTCGTCGTCGAAGATCGAGCATCGCGAGCTGCCCAAGGACGACCCAACTCGCCGCTGCCCGAACATCGACAAAGCAAAAGCAAACCTCGACTGGGAACCGAAGATCGACCTCGCAACCGGGCTCGAACGAACGGTCGAGTACTACCGCAGCCTGCTCGCCGAGCAAACCGGGTAACTTCAGTTGAGTAGCGTAGGGTGCGTCTCGACGCACCAGTCAGTTTGATGCTGCATCACCCCGCGGCCTAACGAGCCACGAACTACGCGAGCGAAAAACAAGAAATCAGACTATTAATCGGCTGACCAATCAGTCGCCTCAGACGGAGCTGAGTGATGAGCAAAATTCTGGTAACCGGAGCCGCAGGCTTCATCGGGTTTCACCTGACGCAAAAGCTGCTTGCTCGAGGCGACGAAGTCGTTGGGCTCGACAATCTCAATGACTACTACCGAGTTCAACTGAAGCAGGATCGCCTGTCGCAACTCGTTGGTCAGGAAAACTTCCGCTTCATCGAGATGGACATCGCCGACCGCGAGCGGATGCCCGGCGTTTTTGAGGCCGAGCAATTTGACGTCGTCGTCAACCTCGCAGCCCAGGCGGGAGTTCGATACTCCCTCGAAAACCCGCACGCGTACATCGACGCCAACGTCGTCGGCTTCACGAACGTGCTGGAAGGATGCCGTCACAACGGTGTGAAGCACCTGGTCTATGCATCGTCGAGTTCCGTCTACGGCGGCAACACGACGATGCCGTTTTCGATTCACCACAACGTCGATCATCCGATCAGCCTTTACGCGGCGACAAAAAAAGCCAACGAGCTGATGGCTCATACTTACAGCCATCTTTACGGGCTGCCGACGACCGGGCTGCGATTCTTCACCGTTTACGGTCCGTGGGGCCGTCCCGACATGGCTCTATTTCTTTTCACCGAAGCCATCGTCTCGGGCAAACCGATCAACGTATTCAACAACGGAAAGATGCGACGAGATTTCACCTACGTTGCGGACATCGTCGAAGGCATCACGCGAGTTGCCGACAACACGGCTGCTGCAAACCCAGACTGGTCATCGGCGACTCCGGATCCTGCAACCAGCGCTTCGCCCTACCGCGTATACAACATCGGCAACAACCAACCCGTCGAATTGATGCATCTAATCGGCGTGCTCGAAGACTGCCTGGGCATGAAAGCCGAAAAGAACTTCATGGAAATGCAGCCGGGCGACGTTCCCGCGACGTTCGCCGACGTCGATGATTTGATTCAGGATGTCGATTTCAAACCTGCCACGCCGATCGAGACCGGCGTGGCGAACTTCGTTGAGTGGTATCGCAAATATCACAACGTATGATGCGGCCCGTTCGCCGAATTGGCCCATTGCCGAAGTAAGGTTCAGGATCAGACAGCATGACCGCTTCATACACCGACTACTCGAAGATGATCGACCACTCGCTGCTTCCTCCAATGTTGACGGAAGCCGATCTGGAAGCTGGTTGTCAGCTCGCCGTTGCTTACGACGTCGCCAGCGTGTGCATCCTGCCGTACTTCATGAAACGCTGCACCGAGTTGCTGAGCGGAAGCACGGTAAAGCCGAGCACGACGATCGGCTTCCCTCACGGCGCGATTCAGACCGAGTTCAAAGTTGCCGAATCCGAACGAGCAATCGCCGACGGCTGCGAAGAACTCGACATGGTCGTGAATATCAGCCAGGTAAAAAGTGGCAACTGGAGTTACGTCTCTGACGATATCAAGGCGGTCGTCGATGTCGCTCACGCAGCCGGACAGAAGGTCAAAGTGATCTTCGAAAACTGCTACATGACCGACGACGAGAAAGTTCAGCTCTGCAAAATCTGCACGGACATTGGAGCCGACTGGGTCAAGACTTCGACCGGTTTCGGAACGGGCGGAGCAACGATGGAAGACCTTCAGCTGATGGTCGACAACACGCCCGATCACGTGCAGGTCAAAGCGGCCGGCGGAGTCCGGGACTTCGAAAAACTGAAACTCGTTCGCGATCTCGGGGTTACTCGTTGCGGCGCCAGTGCGACGAAAGTCATGCTCGACGAGTGTCGCAAGCAGCTAGGTTTGCCACCGATCGACGTATCCGACGGAGCACCGAGCAGCGGCTACTAGGACCGGCGTCTACGACAGGACTGAGAAGTAGCACGCAACGGCGAAGTCCATCGACTCGCGCGTCAGTGTCAGCTCGATGTCTTCGTAGAGGCAGTAGTTCCGGACCTGAAGCAACAGGTCTCGCGGATGGCACGCTTTCAGGCCACGGCCTGGCTTTGTGTAGTGATTCTTAATCAAGTGGTCGACGGCGTCCTGGTTGTAGGCGATGCCGATCTTCTTACACATGATCTGAAACAACGCGTGAAACTGCAGCGGCGTCGGGTTTGGCACCTGAACCTTGTACGGGATTCGGCGCAGGAAGGCGTCGTCTACCAGGTCCTTCGGCTCAAGGTTTGTTGAGAAAATAACGAGCTGATCGAACGGAACCTGGACTTTTTTGCCGCTCGGTAAATTCAACAGGTCGTAGCGTTTTTCAAGCGGGACAATCCAGCGGTTAAGCAGCTCGTCGACCGGCATTCGCTGGCGGCCAAAGTCGTCAATCAGCAAAACTCCGCCGTTGCTCTTTAGCTGAAGCGGCGCTTCGCAGATATGAGTGTTATCGTCCTCGCAGACTTCCAACTCCGACATCGTCAGCTCGCCACCGGCGATGACGGTGGGCCGTTGTATTTTCACCCAGCGATGATCGATCTCAGTCGGATCGTCGGGTTCACCAACCGTTGCACTCGGAGGTGCGACTTCGTGAATTGCCGGATCGTAAATTCGGATGATCTGTCCATCGATGCCAAGGGCACGCGGGATCCACATCGTCGTTCCGAACGATTTTGAGATTCGCTCGGCGATGCTTGTTTTGCCATTCCCAGGCTCACCAAACAGAAACATGCCTCGGCCGGAATTGATCGCCGGCCCCAGCACTTTCAATAGGTCTTCTTCCAGCAGCAAATCGGAAAACGCGTGCTTGAGATCAGCCGACCGGATGACTTGATCGGCGACACTCTGAAGTTCCATTGCCGCCAGATATTGCGGCAGCGTAACCGGGGCCGCGCCGAAGTACGTGCACTCGCGAGCCAAGTCCTTCGCCAGGGCCAAACCCTTTTGTGTGATGACGTAAGAGTAGTCGCCAGCAATGGCGTCACCCTTCAATGCGACGAGCTGCTCTTTTCGAAGCGTATTCAGAACGGATTCGACCATTGGAAAACCGAGTCGAATGTGTGCCGAAATTTTCCTGCCGGTGACCGCACCTCGCGCTGCCAGCAGTTTCAAAGACAAGCGTCCAACCATGTCGACCGAGATGCCTGCGTCTTTCAGTGACCGAGGCGCTTTCGGGTAAAACAGTCGCTGGCGATGTTGTCGCGCTGGTGGCGGCGTTGCCTGCTGGGTCGCGGTTTGAGGTGGCGCAACTCGCGGTGCAGCGGGCTGTTGGATCGGCTGTTGCTGCATCGGCTGAGCAGCGGGTTCAACAAATCGCGGATCGTGGACAGGCTGCTGTTGCGGTACAGGCTGGCGAGGAGCTGCGTGTTGAACGGGGGGAGCGTTGTAAGGCTGAGAGTTCTGGTGCACAGGTGCGGGAGCCGAGTTCGCTTGTTGTTGCGCAGCGTGAGCATCGGCATTTGTCGCCTGCGGTTTTGCAGGAGAGTTGTCCAGGTTCGACCAAAGGTCGTCCAGGAAGTCACTCATCGATTGAGTTTGTGAGGACATAGCCGATTCCAATGCCAGTCAGAGAACACTCTGAGAAAACTGACGTCCGTAGTTCGCTTCAGCTTCGAAGGCCCGGCGTGTGGCCGACGCACGACGTTCCATTCAAAGCTCCGATCTGAAGACTAGGTCAGGAAGCGTGACGCAACGGTGAAACTCTTTCGAAATGAGAAACTCGGCAAAGGTGACACATGCGACAATTCGGTACGTCTGGAATGTAGCGATTACGCGTTTGCCAGCCGCGATTGCGTCTGGAGGCATTTTTGACTCGACGTCGCCACGAAGAACTCATCGCAACCGGCATTACCTGCACTGCAAACATGGGTCTGCCTGCGCAACCGTTACAGATCAACTGACAAGTCGAATCTTCACTTCATGTCGGGAGGGATTTTCTACGACCAGCCTTTGGTCGAACTACGGTTGATGCATGTTGGAAACCGTTCCCTTTGGACCACGTCGTTTCCTGACAATCAAGGGCTCTTGCACTGCTTGAGCCTGTCCATGTTCTTACAAAGCGTCGGGCAGTGAATTCAGAACAGCGTCCATCTACGCCGAATGTTGACGACGCACTCAGCGACGTCGAGTCGGTAATTGAAGATCTGAAGCAGAGCGAGTCTTCGAAACCGGTGTTTGCCGGTTTCCAGACCGAACTGCCACAGGACGCTGCGCAGATCGACAACGCGAGTGCTGCTGCTCAGCTTGCACCGCCAACGCCGACCCCACCGGTCAAACGTCCGAAAGGCCGGCTGCTGATCGGTTCATTGCTGATGGTGCTGTTTGCCGCCGCGTTTTACATCGTCTGGGATGGCGTATTCCGATATCAGGCTTACGGTCTTGTGGAAGGGAATCGAGTCTCCGTTCGAACTCCGGCAGCAGGCATCATTCAGAAAGTCTATGTGGCCGAGGGCGATCTCGTTCGTACTGGCGACCTGTTGCTGACAATCGAAAACGTCGAACTGGAACATCGCCTGGAACGAACTCGGGATGGCATCCGACTGGCCGAAGCTCAACTGGATGCACACATCGCGAAGCTGCGTCGCATCGCTCGCCAGCGTGAATGGGACGTGCTCGACAACGCTGCGGAGTTCTTTGAACTGGCCAGTGAGTTGCCGAAACGTCGTTCCGAAGTCGAACGTCTTGAACGAAGTCTCGCCCGAGCTCAGAAGGCCAATGAGTTTGCCGGGCTTTCAGTCGAAGAGTTTGAGCGAGTTCAGTTCGCGCTACAGGGTGAGCAAGGCTTGCTATCAAAACTGGCCGAGGCCGTTTCTGCATTGCAGGTCAGAAACGACCTGACATCGGACGAGGCGGAACTCGATCTCGCTGAACTGAAACCAACGATGGTTCACATCGAGAACCTGCAGAACGAGACGCAACGGCTTTACGAGTTGCTCAAAGCGTCGAACATCGTCGCTCCGCTAACCGGAGTCGTCGTCAAGCATCGCTGCATCGCTGGAAACTGGGTCGATGCTTCCGAAGAGCTGTTGAAAATCGTCGAGGAAGGAACTGTCGAACCGGTCCTTTTTCTTTCTCAGGGCGATACTCGAAAGGTCGACCGCGGCACGGAAATCGTCGTCCACATAGATCCGATGAGCGAACCTGTGAACTGCAAAGTTCGACGAACGGCCGACGAGTTCCAAGTTCCTCCAGAACAACTCGTTCGCTACTACGACAGCGGAGAACCGTTGCTGCCGGTCATTCTTGAACCAATCGGCGATATCACGATCAAGCCGGGGGCGATGATCAAATTGCCGCACGACTTCGAAAGGATTCTCGACCGGTTTCAGTAGAAACAACTGGAAGACCTCTCTGCATTTTGTGGATATTTCACGGCTCAACGAAAGCACCTCGTGCAACATTCCGTCGAACACATCGACAAGGCATCTGCAGGCAACAATGCAGACGCGGGTCGAGTTTCACTCGATCCGAACGAACTCGCTGCGCTGTGCGAACAACAGATTGGACGGCGTGACAAGCGGTTTGCGATTGAACGACCGATTGAAGTCACAACGGTTGGGCTCGACGGGCTACTCGATCCGACAGAGCGTCACACCGGAACTTCTCGCGAAATCAGCGTGCGAGGCATCTCGGTCGATGTAACCTCGGGTACGTTTCACGCGTCACAGCCGTTGCTCCTGGGAATGCACATCGAACAGCTCGGCGTGCAGTACGCTGGGTTGATCATTCGGCGAGTTGAACAGCTTGAAGACGGCACGCTACGACTTGGTGCTGACTTTGGCGGCCCTGCTGCTGACGTGCTCTCAACCGGCCAACTCATACCCAGGTTTCAATCAGAACAGATGGCGTTTCTGATGTCGCAGGCTCCGCAGGTCTATGACAACTGGGCGGATTCTGGAGTCCTTCAGAAAACTCTGCTCGACCACGTGATGGTCTGCCCAAAGTGCGCGGGCCATTCCCACCGTAAGAAATGCGTGTCGCAAGTGTGGCTCGGGCCGAGTCACCAACGATCGACTGATCCATCACTTTGCTTGTGCGTACGTCGGGTTCAAGTCGGAGTTCGCAACGGACACGAACGATCTGGCCTGCCCGAAGTGTCAAATGCGAAAACTGTCGATCGGTGCGGACTTCGAATACCTCGTCGGAGAAAACCGTTGTCGCAGTTGCGGCTGGCGAGACAGCGAAGTCGAACTCGTTGGACACTGTCTTCGATGCAGCAACCGATTCGAATGACTCAGGCCCGCGAACAGGAATTGTACCGCTACGATGTTTGTCGACTGGATCCACTGGCTGTCACATCTGAGCTGGCTTGAGGTCGCACTGCTCCTGACGGGGACGATGCTGGTCGACTGCCCGCGGTACGCGCTTGCGCGCGTGTTTATGGTGACGATCGATTTTGCGAAGGACCTGTGGAGCTGGGTTTGCGGTCGCGCTGACCAGGATGAGTTCGATTACTGCCCGTCGATCTGCGTGATCCTGGCCGGGTATAACGAAGGCGACTCGGTAGCTCGCGCCATTGAGTCATTGATTGGTGCTTACCCTCGGCTCGAAATCATCGTGATCGATGACGGCTCGGCGGAAGAACACAGCATGGTCGAATACGCCCGGCCGTACGGTAAGAAATACGACAATATTCTAGTGCTGGCTCGTTCTGAGCGAGGGGTGGCAAGTCGTCGGCGATGAACTTCGCTCTGCCGTACACGCGAGCCGAAATCGTCATCACCGTTGACTGCGATTCCAGCCTTGATAATGCAGCACTCTGGGAATGCGTGCAGTATTTCAAAGACCCCGAAGTCGGTGCAGTTTCCGCCACCGTGTTCTCGCGAAACCCGTACGTGAATCTTTGCACATGGATGCAGGCTTACGAATATCTGCATGCCATCTTCACGGGACGAATGGTGGCAGAACGTTTCGGAATTCTCGGCATCACATCCGGAGCCTTCGCCTGCCTGCGTCGAGAAGCCGTCGAACGGACGCTCGGCTGGGATGTCGGCCCGGGAGAAGACCTCGACCTGACGATGCGCATTCGGCATCTCGGCTACAAAATCAAGTGCGCTCCCTACGCCGATTGCCTGACCGATGTGCCCACAAAGTGGAAGCAACTCTGGCGTCAACGACTGCGCTGGGAAGAAGCATCCGTCGTGCGAACTCACTGCCGAAAACACATCGATATGGCAAATCCGACAAAGGCATCTTTCCGGTGGGCGAACTTCTTTGTCTCGTTCGAGCTGATCACCGTCAATTTGGTTTTCGGCTACGTGATCCTGATTTACTCAGCCTGGCTGTGCGTCAACACGCCACACCACGCCTTGTTCGTCGCCTTCACGTTTTACGTCTACACGTTGCTGCTCGAGTTTATCAACGTCCTCACGCTGACCTACTACAGCCGGACCAGACTCGCGCATCTGATGACCTGTCTGGTGCTGCCGCTCTCGCCGTTCTACCAGCTCTTTCTGATCGCAAATCGCATCGTGTCGTACACGCGCGAAATCTTCTGGCGAACGTCGTTCAAAGATAACTTCGTTCCGAAGCACGTCCGAGACGTCACCTGGAAGTGGTAGTCGACTCGGTGATGCCGCTCGACGATTCATCATCCGCGCCAAGATATCGATGCTTGATGCCTGGACATTGATCGTTCAGGGCGACCGCGCCAGAATGTCCGCAACGCCGCACAAGCGAGAGAAAGCGACGCATTCGCGGCGTGCTGAGTGCAGCAATTTTCATCCGGAGGAACGATGGACGTAGCAGGAAAGAAGGCACTTGTCTTCGGCGGAACGTCTGGCATTGGCCTGGCAACGGCGAAGCAACTCGCGTCGCTCGGGGCGACCGTGATTGCCGTCAGTCGAAACCCGGACAAGGCTGGCGATGATTTACCAGCCGGCATGAGTCTAAAGAGTTGCGACGTCCGCGACCGCGACGCCCTGGCCAGGCTGTTCGAAGAATGCGCGCCTTTCGAGATTCTCGTCAGCGCCGCAACCGGCGGAGAACGATCGTTTGGACCATTCCTCGAAATGGACATGGATGGCTACCAGGCGTCGTTCGACAAGTTGTGGGGCTATGCCAATGTCGTGCGATTCGGCGCGCACCACATGAGCGAAGACGGAACGATCGTACTTGTCAGCGGAGCTCCGGCTCGCAAAGCAAAACCTGGGCAAGTGTCGCTGTCTTCAGTCGGCGCTGCTGTTGAAGCAATGGTTCGATCAGTCGCTCCGGAGATCGCACCTCGAAGACTGAATGTCGTCTCGCCGGGCTCTATCGATACTCCAATGGTCTCTCTACAGGGAGAGGAACGCGCCACCCTGTATGAAAAAGCAACCGCCGGCAATCTGATCCCACGAGCCGGGACCGCCGACGAAGTGGCTCAGGCCATCCTCTTTATGATTCAAAACGACTTCGTCACGGGCACCACAATCGACGTCGATGGCGGCTGGCTGCTTTCGTGACATGCGGCTCTGCAATCACCGACTAATGACCGGAATGCGACTGCAATTGCCCACTCTTCAGGAACGACGTCAATGGAGCGACTCGGACGGTTTGCAAATAATGCTGGGCTCGTTGGGTGTTTGCAGTGTGGCGTGATTGGCCTGTTCCTGGGTTTCAGTCTCAATCGTGATGCTGCCAGCGGCATGCTGCTTCTGTCCCTTCCACTCATGGGTGGAGTCGTTGCCGTCGCGGTGATTATGCGGGAGGCGATTCACGAGCACTTTGAGACACTGCGAAGTGTTATGAATGGTGTCGCGATCGTTGGAATCATTTGCTCCATGACACTCTCACGTAGCGATGTCGCGGATCGGCTGTGGGTTCCTCTGCTGATCCGAACGGCACTGGCAGGCTACATCGCAACATTCTTCATCATGCTTTCGGACCATCGCATCGGTCGGCAGGATTGAACCGCGAATACGATGTGATCATCCTGCCTCGACAACATGCTCATTCTTGGTGTCGTAACAAGGCTAAGGAGAATTCTGATGAGCGACATTCAGCGAAAATGCCTCGACTGTGGTGGTCCGATGTCTGAAATCAGAATCATTGACAAGCAGGGAGCAATGCCGGAAGAAGCTGGTCTGGAATATTCAGCGACCGATGCTGAACGCGGTTTCTGGTCAGGGGCATATCCTAAGGCAGGAAAGATCAGCACGTATCTCTGCCAGAATTGCGGTGCCGTTCGGCTGTTCGGCAAGAAAGCGTGAGTGCCCGTGCAGCAAACATTGAGGCCAGAGAAAACGGGAACGGCCAGCCCCAACAGCCAACCGCTCCCGCATGTGCGAACCGCATGGACAGGCATCTCTCTAGATCACTGGCCCGCTGCCATCCTTGCCCCTTCCCTGGGAACTGGAGACCAGCGACGGTATTTGCCGCTGAACAAATCTGCAACTCAACACGTCCCCGTCGAGATGCCGACGTCCCTGATTCGGAGCAACTCTTTGGTCATCGAAAACTAAGTTGCTGGCCTCGCACGATATGGTCGTTGGCCTTTCTTGAAAACGCTCGATGCTGCTCGCTTGATGGCCGCGGAGCTTCAACCTAACCTTCGCCCGCACAGCCGAACCTGCTCATTCTCTCCGTGTCGAACCTGAGAGATTACAGAAGGCAAGACTTGCTATCACAATTAACACAACTTGTTTTTGTGTAAGAGTTTGAGAGCGTAGCTCAGTTGGTAGAGCAACGGACTTTTAATCCGTAGGTCCAGGGTTCGAACCCCTGCGCTCTCATTTGATAAGCCGCAAACCCGAAAGGGTTTGCGGCTTATTTTTTGATGCCCCGCAGTCTCTTCGGTCAATGTTGACCATACTGCGACTGAGCTAGCGGCTCCTGCAAGACGGAAGGCTTTTCTTATGCATCATGATTTCGCAATGCCCGTTGCCCGACGATGTTCGAGCGTTCTATGCCGGAAATCTGCCCGTCAGTCGGCAAGAGCCGCGGTGTTTGCTCTCAGGGTGGCCGGGCTGCTGTTGTTTGGTGCCTTCTCTGTTGGGATTTCGCAGGCGAGCGCGGCTGAAAGTCGACCGCCAAATTTCGTCGTGGTGTTTACCGACGATCAGGGTTACCAGGATGTCGGTGCTTTCGGATCTCCGGATATTGAGACGCCGAATCTTGATCGTATGGCGGCGGAAGGGGCCAGGTTTACCGACTTCTACGTTTCTCAGGCAGTTTGTTCGGCATCGAGAAGCGCGTTGATGACTGGGTGCTACAACGTTCGGATCGGGATTCTCGGCGCGCTTGGCCCGAAGTCGACCATCGGAATTCACGATGACGAGATGACCATCGCGGAGGTACTCAAGCAGAAGGGGTACGCGACCGCGATTTATGGGAAATGGCACCTCGGTCACCATCCGCAGTTTCTACCGACTCGGCACGGGTTCGACGATTACTTCGGGCTGCCATACTCAAACGACATGTGGCCTTACCATCCGAATGTGCTGCACTTGCCAATGGAAGAGCGGCTGAAGAAGTGGCCGAGTCTGCCGTTGATCGAAGGCGAGAAAGTCATCAATCCGAAGGTCACGCCGGAAGATCAGACGCACCTCACGACCTGGTACACCGAACGCGCGGTGTCGTTTATCGAGAAGAACAAAGAACAGCCGTTTTTCCTGTACGTGCCTCATTCGATGCCGCACGTTCCCCTTTACGTCAGCGACAAATTCAAAGGCAAATCCAAACGAGGCCTTTACGGCGACGTCATCATGGAAATCGATTGGTCCGTTGGGCAAATTCTCGACACACTGAAGAAGAACGGTCTCGATGACAACACGATGGTCATCTTTACTTCGGACAATGGTCCGTGGTTGTCGTACGGAAATCACGGCGGGTCCGCTTTACCGCTTCGCGAGGGTAAAGGAACGATGTGGGATGGTGGCTGTCGAGAGCCGTTTATCGCTCGCTGGCCGGGAAAGATTCCAGCCGGACTTGAGTGCAACGAAGTCGCCGCCACGATCGACATTCTCCCAACGCTCGCTCAACTTGCCGGAGCACCGCTTCCCGAACACACGATTGATGGCAAGAATATCTGGCCGTTGCTTTCTGGCCAAGCAGATGCGAAGTCGCCGCACGAGTATTATGCGATGTACTACGGCCGCGAGCTTCAGGCTGTTCGCAGTGGCAAATGGAAACTGCACTTCCCACACGGTTACCGCACTTTGAAAGGCGAACCGGGCAACGACGGTCTGCCTGGTCCGTACGCTCAGAAACGTACCGGATTAGAACTCTACGATCTGGAAACCGACATTGGAGAGTCCAAGGACCTTGCGTCTAAGTTTCCGGAAGTCACCGCACGTTTGCAGAAGTATGGTGACAGGATTCGAGCTGAACTCGGAGACAGCCGCCTGAAAGTCCAGGGAACTGGCGCGAGGGCTGCCAGGAAACTTCGACAGTAATCACCAACAATCCCAGAGCAGAATCGCATCGAAAAATGCTGTCGACATCGAAAGATGTCAAGCAGCGAAACGGCGTCGTTGTGCCGTTTCCGGGGTGTGCCAATGTATTCGTAGCCAAACCCAGGTGTGCCGGGTAATCTGTCTGCTTGGTTTAAGAAACGGCGAAACAATCGACGCAGACAGAAAGAGACTCTGCCGGCGCTCACCAACAGAGTCAGTTCATTCTGGGGCGTTGTCGTCCATTTTCCTCTCAGGGAATTCCCTGTTCGGAAGCTGACCGACACGAGGGCTACGGGCCGATTCATGCAGAAAAATCCATGCATCCGAGTCCTTCTGGTCGAAGACAGCCAGTCGGATGCCGAGCTGTTTGAGATTTACCTCGAACAAGTCCGCTCAGCGGACTACCAGATTCAAGTCGCTGAAACGCTCGCCGACGGCGCAGCAGTTCTGCAATCTCGCTCGGTGGACATCGTCCTGGCCGATTTGAATCTGCCGGACAGTTTTGGGATTGATACCTGCCGAAAACTTCACGCAGCCGCACCTTCGGTTCCCATCATCGTGTTGACTGGCCTGGCCGATGAGGAGAAGGCTCTGGAAGCGATGCAGGTTGGTGCGCAGGACTACCTCGTCAAAGGTGAAATCGACGGCAACGTGCTTGCTCGTGCGATTCGATATTCGATCGAACGCCAGCGAGCTTCGGACATGCAGCGTCAAAGTGATGATCGCATGCGCCTGATTACGGAACAGTTACCGGCCGTCTTGTGGACAACGGATGTCGATCTTCGAATCACTCCTCCGTCGAGCGATTTTCTGATTAACGAAAGTGGCGGCGAATCACTCGTTGGGAAGACGTTAAAAGACTTTTTCGAGACTGCCGACGATCAGTTTCCACCGATCGCCGCTCATCGAAGTGCGGCGCAGGGAACTCCGGTTTCGATCGAGTTCTTCTGGCGAGGTAAGACGTTGTCGATTCACGTGGAGCCGCTTCGCGACGCTGGTGGAAACATCATCGGGACGATCGGAGTTTCACTCGACGTCAGCACGCAGAAACGGATGCAGGATGAGCTCGACGCTGCAAGGCATGTTCAGCAGGCACTGTTTCCTCGCGACGCGCCCAACGTTCCGGGTTTCGATATTGCAGGAGCGGTCTACGCGGCGGAAGAAACGGCTGGCGACTATTTCGACTTTATTCCGATGGAAGACGGTTGCTGGGGCACGGTCGTTGGCGATGTAACCGGGCACGGTCTCGGGCCAGCCCTGTTGATGGCCGAGCTGCGAGCGTACTTGAGAGCGGTCGCAACGACTCGTCCGCATTCCGGCGAGATTCTGATGCTGGCCAATCGTTTTCTTTCCGGCGACCTGGAAGAACACCGGTTTGTGACGTTGTTTTTCGCGCGAGTCGACCCGGCGGACAGCAGCTTCACCTTCGCTTCTGCAGGCCACAACGGGTATCTGCTAAAAGCAAACGGCGAAACAGAAACACTGAAGAGCACGGGCCTGCCGCTCGGGTTAATTCCCGACACGATTATCAACACCAGCTTTCGAGTGGCTTTGGAACCGGGTGACGTACTGTTCGTGCCGACCGATGGATTCCAGGAAGCTCATACACCTTCTAACGAACTGTTCGGCCTTCAACGGACCTTGGACTTTGTCAAGAATCGCCGGGGCATGGCCGGATCACAGATCATCGAAGAACTCCGGCACGAGGTGTGCGACTTCGTCGGCTCGCGAGACATCGCAGACGACATGTCCGCGATCATCGTTCGCCGGGTCGAGTAATCGAGCCCTTGGGAAATCGCTGAGCTCAGAAGAACGGTTCGCTATTTTTTCTGTCGATCTTTCCGAGTGATCCCAAGAGTGAGCAGCAGGCCGAACAACAGGCCACTGGCCAGCATCGTCAGAAACAGCCAGGGCGAGTTTCGGTCTTCCAAACCGTGAATCAGGTTCGTTCCGAATATCGATGACAGAGTCGCGATCGGAAAGAAGAATGCGACAAGCACATTCAGGCGATGCGATGACACTCCCATGTCATAGCTGACCTGAGCCTGCTTTTCGGCTCGGCGGACGACGATAAAATCGAGTTCGTTTTTAGCGTCGGCATTAAGCAATTCCGAAGTCCGTTCCAGGTCGTACGCATCGTCTCGAAAATTGATGATGTCCTTTGCCTCTTTGATTTCCTGTCGGGCGATTTGAATAGCCGCGTGCATGTTTCGAGCGGCCCGGTGCAGCGGCAGCACATCAGAAATCACCTTGAAGTATTCGTCGGCTGACTTGGCGACCTCCTCCTGTTCTTCGATTTTCTCGATCCGCTGCCGGTACTCCTTCAAGTGCCCATGCAGACTTTTGACAGGTGAATCTGGGCAGTTGACCTTCCAGGTTCCGTCTGGAAGTCGCCAGAAGAGTCGCCCCTGCCGATCGTGCTCATCCGGTTCTGGGGGGCTATGCAGAATCAATAATAAGTGCCCGTCTGCGACCATCGCTCGCTGACGACCGACTTGATTTCCAAGGCGATTTCGAAAAATTGCTGGAACTTCCCAGCTTGCGGGAATTAGAACTCGAACTGCGGCGTCGGATGATGTCCGCCCTGCCGACTTCGGATCATTCATAAGGTGCGTCCTGATGTTGCACTAAAGTGACTATATTTTCAGTAGGCCATCGTTTTGTGATTCGGGCATTCGATACGCATTCTCTGCGTATTGTCCGCATTTTCACAACCGGAGAGGGCAGCGGAATCGGTCTGGCTGCGTCCGGCGGTCACAGGTACGATCCTCGATTCATCGGATTTGCGACAAACAACTAGCAGTCTCTACGTCAGCTTTCTGCTTCAGATCTTCGACAATCAACGCTGCGTACGTTTTCGACGAATTCGAACACTTCGTTGGCAGGTTGAGTCAGGTCAGCACGGCTGGTTTAAGCACAATGGGCTTTGGATTTTGGAGAGTTTCAAAATGAAACATCTTACCACGTGGGCATACGGTTCGGTCGCTGCGGCAGTGGTCGCGTTATTGGCAGTCGTGTCTGTGAGTGATCGGTCAGTCGAAGCTCAACAGGGGAAGCCTGAGATTGTCACCGCCTACGATTGCACAGTGCAGTTGATCGATGTGGTCACGTTAGCAGCCGAGCGTCCCGGCATTCTTGAAAACGACACGCCCGAAGAAGGAACCGCCATTCAGGCAGGCCAGGTCGTCGCCGGTCTTAAGGACGGCGTCGCCAAGGCCACCTATTTGAAGGAGCTTGAGAAATCGACAAACGATGTCCATGTCCGGTACGCCGCTAAGTCATCTGAGTTTGCAGATGCTGACCTGGCGATGTCGCTCAAGGCCAACTCGAAAGTTGAAGGGACAGTTCCAGAAGCAGAGCTCGCGAAACAGAAACTGGCTGCGGAAAAAGCGACACTGCAGATTGAACAGGCAGAACACGAGCAAAGAATTGCTCAACTGACTGTCCAGGAAAATGAGGAAGCACTGAAAACCTACAAGGTTCTGGCCCCCTTCAATGGCATCGTATCCAAAGTTTACCAGAGGAAGGGCGAAGCTGTTCAGCAGGGAACTCCGATTCTGGAAGTGCTCAGCATCGACCGCGTTAAAATCGAGGGATATGTCACTATTACGGACTCGTTTCATGTTAAGACCGGAGACACAGTTAGAGTTCAACTGGATGCCGGAGATCTGGATATCCCGTTCAAAGACGAGATCCTTGTCGGAAAGATCAGAATTGTTGATTCCACGATTTCGGAAATTATCGGCAGCGTGAAAGTGACCGCTGAAATTCCAAATCCGAATCACATTCTTCGCCCGGGTCTGAAGGCGAAAATGGCCATCAGCCCTTCCGGTGCAAAGAAAATCGCTGGTACTCGCAGGTGATTGAGCGGAGCCTCAACTGCCAGCAGTCCATCTCCCTAAAACACTCGCGGCACGCCACAGTGATTGACGCACCGGTGATTCGATGATTACCCAGCAAAACTCCGAAATGATTCCCTCGACCCAGCGTCCAATTCCGCTGGCGGTTCGAGCAGATCTGGTGATCAAGCGAATTGATTACCTCGGTGTCGGGTACTGGGTTGTCAAAGACCCTGCCGGGTTGAAGTACTTCCGGCTTCAGCAGGAGCAGTACCACGTTCTGAACCTGTTGAATGGCGAACGAAGTCTGGAACAACTTCGCGAGGAAATGCTGAGGATCATGCCGACCGTTCGGCTTCAGCTTTCCGACATTCAGCACCTGATCACCGACCTTCACGAAAAAGGCCTGGTTTCGAGCAATCGATCAGGTCAGGGAGCATCGCTGATAAAGAAGCAGCGTGATGAGAAGAAGAAGAAGTTCTTCAACACGCTCAAAAGTCTGCTTTACCTGCGGCTGCCTGGCTGGGATCCGGAAGCGACGCTGACCGCGATCTATCCGGTCTGTCGACTGCTGTTCTTCTCGAGGTTCGCGGTCTTCATCTGGTTTGCAGTGGTGGTGTCATCATGGATGCTGCTGGCTGTTCAGTTTGAAACGTTCCGCTCCGAGCTTCCAAAGTTTCAGCAGTTCTTCGGCTGGCCGAACCTGCTTTATCTGTGGATCACGCTGAGTCTCTCAAAGATCATCCACGAGTTTGGCCACGGATTAAGCTGCAAACATTTCGGTGGTGAATGCCACGAAATGGGTGTCATGCTGTTGGTGTTCAGTCCGTGCCTGTATTGCGATGTGTCCGATTCATGGATGCTCCGCAGCAAGTGGCCGCGCATCATGATCGGTGCGGCGGGGATGTATATCGAAGTTTTCCTGTCTGCAATCGCGATATTCATCTGGCGGTACACTGATCAGGGACTGCTTCACAATCTTGCGCTCAATATCTTCTTCGTGACAACGATCACGACAGTCATCTTCAACGCCAATCCGCTGATGCGGTTTGACGGCTACTACATGATGTCCGACTTTCTGGAGATTCCGAATCTCCGCCCGAAAGCCGACAAGTTGTTACGTGAATCGTTTGCCTGGTACTGCCTGGGCATCGAATCGAAACCTGACCCATTTATGCCGGAAACGGGTAAAGCGTGGTTTGTCTGCTTCGCGATTGCTGCCGGCGTTTACCGCTGGTTTATCGTGATTGCGATTACGGTGTTTCTTTACACCGTTCTGAAACCCTATGGCCTGCAAAGTATTGGTGCGACGCTTGCTGTCGTGTCGATTTCGACCATCGTCTACAGCATGGTCAGCAACCTTTACAAGATGATCACGGCACCGAGGATTGAACCGATGAGCAAACCGAAGATCGCATTCTCCCTCACGATTCTGTTCTGCGTCACATACGCAGTGCTGTCTCTTCCGATGCCTTTGCACATCGAGGCCACGTATATCGCCGAACCACTCGACGTTAAGCATGCCTACACGCAAACTGCGGGGGAGCTGGCAGAAGTCCCCGTCAAGGCAGGTGATACGGTCAAAGCAGGACAGGTCGTCGCGATTCTTCGTAACCCTGACCTTGAAGATCAGAAACGCGATCTACTCAACAAGATTGAAATTCAGCAGATCGAACGTGATACGCAAAGATCCGTTCGTAACGAAGGGCGCATGAGTCTGGCGGTTAACCAGATCGCGGCGCTCACAGACCAGCTTGAAGAAGTTGAGCAGCAACTCGATGCCTTGACGATTAAGGCCGAAGTCGCAGGGACGATTGTTGAAGCACCGCGAGTGCCGGAACCGCCGATTGAAACGGCACGAAAGCAGCTTTCCACCTGGAACGGAACACCGCTTCATCCCAAAAACATCGGAGCCACGATTGACGAACGAACACACCTTCTCAGTGTAGCTCCGTCGAACTTGTACCAGGCCATCGTGCTGATCGACCAGGGTGACATTAACGAACTCAGCCAGGCAGAATTTGTGGCGCGGCTGGAAGATTCAGAGAAAAAGCATCAGCTCATTCAGTTGAAGTTCGACCACCTACCGTCCCGGACCTACGAAGGCCACATCCAGGAAGTTTCCAAGAACCCCCTGGAATATGTGCCTGAGCAGCTTTCAAACAAGCTTGGTGGAGATCTGCCGACGGTCACCGATAGCCAGGGCCGCGAGCGTTTACTGAGCAGTGTTTACCAGGCAACTGTGGAACTCGATGAAGACACCGACCTGCTTCGTTCAGGGATGCGAGGTCTTGCTCGATTCCGAGTGGAAGAACGAACGGCGGGGCAGTGGCTGTGGCGATACATCAATCAGACGTTCCACTTCCGCCTCTGATCGCGACACAGATTTCCTAAGTCGCCGAAGCAGGCGTCACTCGGTTTCGTACGGCGTTGGATCGTTGATACCGCTTTTTTCAAAAGCGAGTTTCCGATCCAGGCACGTGCCGCAGCGACCGCAGTGTTTCTCGCCACCGACGTAGCAGGACCAGGTCTCTTCAAACGGGACGTTGAGTTCGCTTCCGCGCCGGACGATGTCCGACTTCGACCAGTTGACGAACGGTGCAAGAATTCGAATTGGCTGCCAGTCGCACAACTGGGTAGCTTCGTCCATCGCTGCGGCAAACTCAGGCCGGCAGTCAGGATAGGGAGTGTACTCACCCGAGTGAGCACCGAAAGCGACGGCCTGGTAGTTGTTCGAAATCGCCCAGCCAGTCGCAAGTGACAAAAGAATCATGTTTCGATTCGGGACGGTCGTTTGCTGCATCGAGTCCTGCTCGTAGGTTCCCGTTGGAACCTTTGCGTTGGCGTCTGACAGACTGTTGTCGCCGAAAACTTGTGCCAGCTCTGGAAGCTCAAGCGTTGTCAGTTCGACGTTGACGTTCTGACAGATCGCTTTTGCACAAAGCAGCTCACGCCCGTGCCGTTGCCCGTAATTGACGGCCAATGCCGCTACTTCATGGCCAGCCGCTTGCAACTCATAGAGCAGCGTCGTCGAATCCAGACCACCTGAAAAAATCACAACCGTCCGTGTTGTCATTGTGCTTTGCCCCTGCCTCGTGCCGTGTCACCCGATGCCGTGCTGAAAATGAATCCCGTCGCTCTGGGACAATCGTTTTCGAAACGACGCGTCCTCTGACACCGAGTGTCGTGTGTCGACGACGAGTTGAATACTCAATGGCCGGCGCGATGTATCGATCGGCGTATCATCGGACCTTGTCGTGCCGTTCCGGTTTGACAGGTTGTGCGGGAATGTTGCCCAAAAGCAACAATTGATGCCTGGAAGCAACCGATCGTTTGATTCCCTCATCGAGCGTGCCAATTCCTAACTTCGTTGTGTAGATGTCGAACGTCTCCTTGCCGACAGACCGTTTCCGACGAAGTCTAGCGTGATGGAACTCCCAGACCGCATTGCTGTGCAATCAGCATGCGGCTGGCTGAAGTCCCAGTCTCTTCATTGAACTGTCTGGCGAGGTATTGCTGTGCGATTTAACAACTGGCTCTCTTCCGTTCAGAAACGAATCCGATCAACTCGCAAGCAGCGTGCATCTCGGCAACCTCGCCTGATTGAGTTTGCACCGTCACGAATCGAACACCTTGAATCGCGTGCCATGCTGACCGTTCAAGTCACGCAGATCATGTCAGGTCTGGGAACAGAGCTGGTGATCACGTCGACCGCTGGTGACGACATCGCAGTCCGAGCAGCCACGACGACCTCCACGGTGGTCGAGGTTCTTGAGAACGGAGTGCCTCTGGTTGGCATCCCTGCTATCGACCCGGCAACGCTCGCTCGCCTGACCGTTGTTGGCGACGATGGAAACAACGTCATCAACCTGAGCGCGGTCACAGGAGCATTCTTCAATCCAAATCTTGAGATCATCGTAGACGGCGACGACGGCGATGACTTCATCACGGGCAGTCTGGATATCGCTTCAACGCTGAATGGTGGTGACGGAACTGACGTCTTGTTCGGCGGCACTCAGGCGGATTCTCTGTCTGGCGGCGACGGCCAGGATCTTTTGAACGGTCGAGATGGTAACGACACTCTGAACGGCGGCGACGGCGGAGACATCATCAACGGCGAAGTCGGCGACGATGTCGTCAACGGTGGTTCCAGCGGTGACACAATCAACGGTGGCTCGGGTGCCGACACTCTAAATGGCCAAAGCGGCACCGACAGCATCATGGGCGACACAGATGACGACGTCATCGACGGCGGCAGTGGCAGTGACACTATCGACGGCGGGATCGGTGACGACTCAATTTCCGGTGGCTCCGAGCCTGACTCGCTGCTGGGCAATGTCGGTCTGGACACGCTGAACGGCGATGGTGGGAACGATTCACTGTTCGGCGGCGACGACGACGACATCATTTTCGGTGGAACGGATGACGATCTCCTGAACGGCGAAAATGGAAACGACATCGTCAATGGAAACAGCGGTAACGATACCGCCTTCGGCTCATCCGATGATGACACAATCCTCGGCGGCAGCGGCAACGACCTTCTCTACGGCGACGGTGACGAGACACAAGGTGACCTGACTGGAAGCGACCGAATCCTCGGCCACATCGGCAACGATACAATCTTCGGCGGGAGCGGCGCTGATAATATCGACGGTGGTAGAGGCGATGACTTGGTGACAACCAACGACTTGGTCGCTGCCGTCGATGACATTCAAATTAACCCTGAAGGTGCCACAGGAACGACAACGGTCGCAAACTTCACAATATCGCTGTCCTCAGAATCCGAGGATGTCATCACCATCCAGTATGACATCACGTCAGATGGAACGCTGACCGGGGGCACCGCGACTGCGGGAGTTGATTTTGTCAGCGTTCTGGGTGGCACGGCAACGTTCCAGCCGGGCGACACGCAGATTCAGGTTCCCGTGACGATCATTGGTGACGCACTTGATGAGATCGAAGAAACCTTCTTCATCACACTGACTGGTGCAACAAACGTGGCGATTCTTGATGGGGTTGGGGAAGGTCGAATCTTTGATGACGACGATACAGACTTGGCTGTGACTGCAGAAACCAACGCGCAGGTCCTCGTAGACACGCTCACCGGCGGCAACACTGGAATTGTGGTGACAGGCTTCAACCTTATTGCACCGCCAGCTGTCCTTGGTGCTGTTCCGACTGGAATTTTTTCTGCAGGTGGAATAGCGCCATACGGATTATTCGGTGACGGGGTCGTCTTGAGTACCGGCGACGTCGCGGCTTATGGAAGTGGTCCGGACTTGAGCACTTCTACGTCCACTGCATTCAGCTTCACGCCTGACTTTTCTCAGGACGCATTGCTGGATCCGATTACTGGTGGATTGAATGACCATTTCGATGTCACAAGGCTCGACATTTCATTTGACTTGCTGCCCGGTTTCGACACGGTCTTCTTTAACACGGTCTTTGGTTCTGAAGAGTTTCCGGAATTCGTACCGCTCGGCTTCTTCGACGGGTTCGGCATCTATCTGAATGGAACAGCACCTGGAGACAACATCGCGTTCGTTGGTGGCCAGCCTGTCAGTATTGCTCATCCCGACTTCGCAGCCATACCTGGGACCGAACTCGACGGCGTTCTTGCACCGGGTGGCAACCCTCTGCTGACGTTTCAATCGTTCATCGGTGACGGAGCGACGGGGAACACACTGACCTTCATCATTGCCGACTTGATTGACCCAATTTTCGACGCCACAGTCTACATTTCATCCTTGGGAGCGGTTCTCCCGAGCGGCCCACCAGCGCCGCCAGCTCCACCACTGCCGCCTGACACAAACCAGAACGACACAATTCTGGGGGGAACTGGAAATGATACTCTGATCGGATCATCCGGCGACGACTCGATCGACGGGCAGGATGGAAACGACACGCTCGTCGGCGGCGGCGGAATGGACACGATCTTCGGTGGTGCGGGTAACGACACCATTGTTGGTGGTTCCGGCGACGACACTCTTGACGGTGGCCAAGGAAACAACACGCTGGGTGGCGGAAATGGCAGCGACGTACTCATTCTTGAGCCGTTTGCCAATGGAACGAACACTTCGATCGACACTGGCGGAGCAGACCAGGTTGAGATTCGCGGCACAGCCGGCGCAGATTCATTCACGATCTCGCAGGTCGGTGGACTGCTACGAGTTTCAACGCCTGCGGCATCAATCACTGTGTCAGAAAGCGTCCACACCGTGACCATCGTCGCGATGGACGGTGATGACACCGTGACCATGGGCAATATCAACGACACTCGTCCGTTGGCACTGCAAATTCAGTTGGGCGAAGGAGCTGACACGTTTGATGGCCAGTCGAGCTTCTCGAATAGGTTGCCAATTCAGGTGCTCGGACAGGGTGGCGACGACACGATTACCGGTTCGGCCAACGGAGACATTCTCAACGGTGGCGACGGTGACGACATGATTTCGGGCGATCTTGGTGAGGATTCGATCCGTGGCGGAGCTGGTAACGACACACTGTTTGGAGACAACGGCGACGACCAACTTCTCGGTGAAGACGGAGCAGATTCGCTCTTCGGTGGGACGGGTAACGACCTGCTCCGCGGCGGAAATGACGACGACCGCATCAACGGTAATTCTGGTCACGACACGCTGGAAGGCGAGCTTGGTAACGACACGATCCTCGCCGGTGCCGGTAATGACCTTGGGCGTGGCGGGTCAGGCTCTGACAGCATCAAAGGCCAAAGCGGCTGGGACACGCTCTTCGGCGGTGGCGGCAACGACACAATTCGTGGCGAAGCCGGCGACGACGTCATCAACGGTGGCGACGGCGACGATACAATCGTTGGCGGATTTGGCAGCGATCTCGTGACTGGCGGTGAGGGCAGCGATCAGATTAATGGCTCATCTGGCAACGACACACTGCTGGGTGACGACGGTGACGATTCAATCATCGGCGGTAGCGGAGCAGATATTCTGCTTGGCGGTGACGGCGATGACCGATTGTCGGGAAGCGGCTCGAACGCGGACACCGTCGCAGGCAACGAAGGCGACGATAATCTGACGAACAACCAGGCGTCAGAAATTGACGAGACGTTTGTGTTGGCCGACGAAATCCTGGCGATGCTAATCGACACTCAGCTGTAGGTACGAAAGTGCGGAGCTACTCAGCAGCCTGTTTGTGTTCCATCACGCGGCGGTTGTAGAAGGCGATGGTTTCTCGACGAGTCAGCATGCCCAGCAGTTCTCCGGGATTTTCGGAGTCCAGCACGGGCAGCTCGTCGAGATTCATGGCTGTGAAGTGTCGCAACGCCGTATTCAGGTCGTCATCAGGCGAAACGCTGACGACGTTTGTCGTCATGACGTCCTGAGCGTCAGCCAGACGCCAGATGGTCTCGTCGAAGAGGTACGCTCGCACATCGTCGTCCGAGAATATGCCGACCATCTTTCCCTCGTCATCAACGACGGGAAAATAGTGCTGGTGAGTTTCGGCCAGAATGTGGACGATGTCGTCCAGCGATGTTGATTCCGGAACGCGGCGAATGTTGTCGCGTTTCTGGAAGACGTCTTTGACAAGGTTTCCTTCCAGCACGTCAACGATGAAATCGCCTTTGTGAGCTGGCGATTCCAGCCGCGTCGGCACCTGCTTTTCGTACAACGTCCAGCGGCGACACAGCAGGAAGCAAAGCGTCGACACCCACATCGTTGGCAGCAGCAGCTTGTAGTCACCGGTCATCTCGGAAACCATGATGATCGTCGAGATCGGTGCGTGAGCGGCCCCGGCAAAGAAGCCAGCCATGCCGATGATTGCGAACGCTCCAGGGTGAGTCTGGATGCCGAACAGGTCCTGAAACCATAATCCGAGTGCCGCACCAACACAGCCTCCGACGACCATTGATGGACCGAACACTCCGCCCGATCCGCCAGTGCTGATTGTCAGCGAGGTCGTCAGCACTTTTCCGCCAGCGATCAGCAGCAGCGCGCCGATGCCGAGTTTCGCCGGATCTTCCAGAGCGGTCTGCAGCGAACCGTAGCCCGTCGACAGAACGGCCAGCATCGCGTGGCTGTCGCCCTTGTCGAACGCAAGATGCAGGCCGACGCCGACCAGACCAGCCAGTACGGCACCAATGGCCGGCTTCACGAAATTCGGGATGGCCGTGATCTTCTTGGACAGTTTGTGGAGACCGTAGAAGGTCCTGATGTAAATAACGGCCGCCAGTACAAGCACGATCGACATCAACGCCATTGGCAACAGTTCAGCCAATGACGACATCTGGTAGTGCAGGCCGTCTCCGAACAACGGTAGAAACGCCGCGTCCGCCGGCATGAACAGGCTGTAAACGCTGTAGCTGACGATCGACGAAATCGCCGCCGGAACAACAACGTCCGATTCGATGTCGCCTTCGCGGTAGAGAATTTCCCCAGCAAAGAGTGCCCCAGCAAGCGGTGCTCGGAAGATCGCTCCCACACCACCAGCCATCCCGGCTGCCAGCATGATTCGTCGGTCGCGGTCGGAAAGCTTCAGTCTGGTCGCAAGGAAAGAGCCGAAGCCTGCTCCGATTTGAGCGATCGGTCCTTCGCGCCCAGCCGAACCTCCGGTCCCGATCGTGATGGCTGACGAAATCGTTTTGACGATGGGGACTCTTGCCCGAATCAATCCTCGTCCGTGATGGAAGGATTCGATAGCTGCGTCAGTACCGTGACCCTCGGCTTCCGGCGCCCATTTGAAAACGATGTATCCTGAAATCAGGCCGCCCAGTCCCATGATCACAACGATCATTGCGAGCGAGATCTCGTGTTTCGCGTGCGGAAAGAATGCCTGTTCGCCACTGGCTTCACCGGGAACAAATCCGGCAAACGAGACCAGCGAATACTGCACGACCACCTGCCCCAGCACCTGAAACAGGACGGCACCGAGTCCCGACGCGGCCCCGACCAGCGAGGCCAGCAGGAACCACTTTCCGGTCGATTTCAGATCGAAACCGCGGATCAGATTTTGAAGTGTGGCGGCCGACATGGCGCGCTGCTAACGTGCGAGCCCGCTCTGGAACGACGATTGCCAGACGACAGCGTCCGCCAGAAACGGTGGGTAACGCCGAAATTGCCCCTGGTCAGGACAGCTCGGCGGTTGGAAGGAAAGGACCGAAAACAGGTCGTCAAGGCGATGATTTCGCCGCGAATTTCCGGTCTCAGCAAGGCCGGGAACGATACGGCCGAGCGGCTTGTCATTGCAACTCTGCAAACCCGCTTCCGTTCATGTAATTTGAGAGAGTTCTGGCCGCATCGATGTCACCTGTCATTCTCGCCGTCGACACCTCAGGAATGTGCGGCACCATCGCGCTCAGACGCGACGGAGAACTGCTCGAAGAACGCGAACTGGAGCAATCGCGGCGGCGTCACGCTCAAACGCTCATCAGCGAGGTCAAGGAACTGTTGGATGCACACGGGCTGACCTCGGCCGACGTCGGCATCGTTGCGGTGAGCCACGGGCCGGGGAGTTTTACCGGCCTGCGAGTCGGGATCGTCTTTGCGAAAACGTTTGCGTACGTGACCGGCTGCCGAATAATGGCCGTTGACACGCTGCAGGTTATCGCCGAATCCGTAACAAGTGAGGCCTCGCCCGAGATCAACCGGCTGCACGTCGTCTCCGACGCGCAGCGGGAGCAACTGTTCGTGTCAGATTTTAGCCGAGCAGCTACTGAATTCTGGGAAGCGTCCGGGCCAATCGACATCGTCGATTGCGACGAATGGCTGCAGTCAGCTGCTGACCTGGCGAATTCGGAATTCGCGACCCTCGGCCCCGGACTGGCAAAACTCGTCGACGATCTTCCGGCATCGGTACGGTGCCTGCCGGAAGAAATGTGGACTCCGCGAGCCTCAAACGTCGCTGCCATTGCGGAGCGACTCGCTGCGGACGATCAGTTCGCAGACCCATTCGAGCTGGAACCGTTCTACCTGCGAAAGAGCTCCGCCGAAGAAAAGCGTGAAGCAAAGCTCGCAGCCGAAGCCAGCAACTCAAAGTAGGGTGCGTCTTGACGCACCAGTCTGACGGTGAAGCAAGAATTTGTGCGTCAAGACGCATCCTACGATTGACTGATCCATTCTCTCTAAAGGATCAGCATCGCGTCACCGTAGCTGAAAAACCGGTAGCGGTGCTCGACCGCAATTCGGTATGCCTCTTTCATGAACTCCGTTCCGGCCAGAGCGCACACCAGCACGAGCAGCGTCGACTTTGGCAAATGGAAATTTGTCAGCAGGCAATCGATCCCCTGAAATTCGTAGGGCGGCCGGATAAACAGATTAGTTTCTCCGGACCATGATTCAGTGGCCCCGGATCGGGATGCTGTTTCGAGGGTTCGTACCGACGTCGTTCCGACGGAAACAACTCGACCGCCGTCCGCTTTTGTTTGACGGAGTTGTTGAGCCGTCCCTTCGGAAAGTTCGCACCACTCGGAATGCATGTCGTGCTGAGAAAGTTGTCCCACGGAAATTGGTCGGAATGTTCCGATGCCGACATGCAGCGTGACTCGCGAATGGTCGATGCCTCGTTCTCCGCATTCAGCCAGCAGCTCTGGAGTAAAGTGCAGCCCTGCCGTCGGAGCCGCGACCGAACCCGGAGTCGCCGCAAACGTCGTTTGATAACGCTCCCAGTCGGAGTCGGCCGCCACCTTACGCTGCATGTAGGGAGGAAGAGGGACCGTCCCATACTTCTGCAGAAGTTCGAAAGCGTCGACGTCGGATTCAGGTTCCGCCCGCCAGACTCCTTCGTCGTCGCGTTCGACGAGTTTGACTTCAAGAGGCGGCGTGCTGTCCGGATCGTGGATCGATGTCAGCGTGACTGTTTCGCCCGGCAGCAGTCTGCCGCGAGTCTGGCTGATGAAATGCCAGTCACGACCTTCGCCTCGCCGCAGAAAAAGTCCTTCCCACTTGCCGTCCGTCGACGTTCGGTAGCCGATGATTCGAGCGGGCACGACGCGAGTATCATTCAGCACGAGCCGGTCACCCGAACGAAGCAGGCCTGGCAAATCCCGAATCGTACGGTGCTCGATCGTCTGCTCGGCACGATTGAGAACGAGCAACCGCGCACCATCCCGTTGCTCGGGCGGCTCTTTCGCGATGAGCTCTTCAGGGAGTTCGTAAGAGTAAGTATCGAGGTCGTCGATTCCCGGCAGATCAGCAGACATTCGTAGTGGACTTTCGGTCTGTAATTCTTTTGATCTGGATGAAAGATTTGCGTTGAACAGGAGAGAGCAGAGGAAACAGAGTTCGCGTGAACTTCAACTCTGTTTCCTCTGCTCTCTCCTGTTAAGAATCGTTTTGTCAAAATAAGCAAGTACATGCACGCTGTTCGGTGCAAGATTGAATCGGTCAGGAATAAAGCAGGACCTCAACCTCAGTTCCGGATGCGTAACCTTCCAGAGCCGATGGCACGATCACAAAGCCAGTCGCCCGAGTTGTCGAAGACAGGATCGACGCTCCGCTCAAGGCCACCGGTTCGATCTTCCCATCGGTAATTCGGACGCGGCAGTAATCGACGCGGCCAACCTGCGAAACGATCTTCGAACGAAGAGTTCCAACCGCTGACCGGTGTGGCCAGTCGAGATTCAAACCGGAGAGTTGACGGATGGCTCGTCCGGCAAAGAAATCGTAGGCACAAAGGCACGACACAGGATTGCCAGGCAGCAGGAAGATCAACGTCGATCCAATTCGGCCGATTCCCGCCGGACTGGATGGTCGCATCGCTACGCCGTGAATCGGCAGCTCGCCAGCCTCACGGATAATGTTCGGAGCGTGGTCTTCCGTGCCGACGCTGGAGCCGCCGGAAATCAGCACGACGTCAGCACCGGGATTTGCCACTGCGGCGAGGATTGACTCACGATCGTCCTGGCATCGGATTCGTTCGAAAAGAACTCCGCCATCGCGAGGCACCAGGCCGGCGACAATGTGCGAGTTCGCTTCGTATATCTGAAACGGGGTGCGCTCCGCTCCAGGCTCGGCGAGTTCGTTTCCTGTGACGATAATTCGGACTCGCGGTTGCCGTTCAACCGAAACTTCAGCCAGTCCCAACGAAGCGATCAGCCCGACGTCCTGTGGTCTCAGTCGGTGGCCAGCTTCCAGCACCACCGTGCCTTCAGCCACATCTTCCGCCGTACGACCGATGTTCTTCAGCGAGGCCACCGCCGTTGTGATCTCAACCGATTCCTCACGGGGAGTCGTATACTCAGCCGGGACGACGGCATCGACACCGGCTGGAATCGGCGCTCCCGTCATGATTCGCACGGCTTCGCCCGTTCCAACGTTACCTTCGAACGGCTGCCCCGGCATCGAGACGCCGATGACACGAAACGAGAGAGGGTTGTAGTCACCGGCCCCGACAGTCTCGGCGGATTTCAGAGCGAAGCCATCCATTGCCGAACGATCAAACGCCGGCACGTTTATCGGCGACGTGATGCCTTCAGCGAGAACTCGCCCGTGAGCGTCCGACAGCCCAACGACTTCGGCCCCCAATGACGCGACGTTCTCGTCGACCCATTTCAGCACGTCCTCAACGGGCGTCCGCGACCGAAAGCCCCGCATGCGGACGTCGTCTTTCCCGGATGAATTCTCAGGTTGAGTCATGCTTCAGTTGAGTCCGGCTAGCTTTAAAACGTTGTCGTAATCTTCCGGAGTGTTCACGTTTTGGAGTGAGGCAAGATTCGGGTCTACGTTGCGAAGCTCGTCGACGTGAACTTTCAGCGACCTCGACTCTTCGAGCAGAAACAGAGGCCGCCGCCGCTCGTCCGCCAGTAATCGCCGAGCGTGGTCAGCCAGCGTCGTCCTGTAGACCGCCGCGAGAACGTGATCGTATTGTCCGTCGGTTGGCGCTGCCACGTCGTGGTCGCCCAACAGTTCGATCAGACGCTGCACAAACGCCGGCTGCAGCAACGGAGCATCGCACGAAGTTACAAACGCCGCATCAACGCGACCCCGAAAAGCGTCCAGGCCGGTAGCAATTCCAGCCAACGGACCGAGAGACTCGTATTCATCCCGCACGATGCTGACGTTTTCCGGTAAGTCGGGAAGTACCTGATCCGCCGCCGCAACCACAACGATGGGCGACACTAGTTCCGACAGAATCCGGCAGACTCGCTGCAGGAGGACCTCGTCTCCGAACGGCAGAGAAAACTTCGGCCGCCCCATACGTTTGCTGTGCCCTCCGCACAGGACCAGACCACCGACATTGGCAGAAGCTTCATTGAGCATGGTAATTCGGGGCGTGATAGTGAATGTAAGAGCTGTAGAGAGGCGAAGAATCTCGGCAGACCGAAATCTGACGTAATGCCACAAAGAATCACAGCGTGGGCGTGGGCCAACTTCTCAAAAGTTGAGCCACGGATGGGCACTGATCGACACGGATGTTGTGGATGCTGGTGTGAGTCATCCGTGTTTTATCCGTAGCTCTTTGCGTCATCCCTCGCGTCGAGTGCGGAATCTGGCGATAATCCTTTGCTCGCATGAGATGAAGATTCCCTTCCTGATCCCGCCCTCCTGGATCGCTCAAAGATGAATCCCCAATTCCCAACCATCGACCGCCGAGAACTGCTTTCACGCAGCGGGCTCGGATTTGGTTCGCTCGGCCTCGCAAGTTTGCTCAATGACGATGGTTTGTTGTCGTCGGAAGCTCGCGCGGCCGGGCCGCCGATTAACCCGCTCGCTCCGAAACAGCCGCATTTTCCAGCGACGGCGAAGCGAGTTATTCACATCTTCTTAAACGGAGGCTGCTCGCACGTTGACACGTTCGATCCAAAGCCCGAATTAACTAAGTGGCACGGAAAGAAACTGCCGACGCCCAATCTAAAGACTGAGCGTCCAACCGGTGCCGCTTTTGGTTCTCCGTACAAGTTTCGTAAGTACGGCGAGAGCGGAATCGAAGTCAGCGAACTGTTTCACAACACAGCGCAATCGATCGACGAAATGTGCATTGTGAGGTCGATGCACGCCAACGTTCCGAATCACGAGCCGTCGTTGCTACTGATGAATTGCGGCGAAGCTCGACTCGTTCGGCCAAGCATGGGTTCGTGGCTGACGTACGGTCTCGGCAGCGAGAATCAGAATCTGCCCGGCTTCATTGCGATGTGCCCTGGAGGGTATCCGATTCAGGAATCGCAGAACTGGCAGGCCGGTTTTTTGCCAGGCGTTTACCAGGGAACCCACCTCGACACGAACAACACAGAACTCGAAAAACTGATCGCCAATATTCGAAATGGCTCGGTTTCACGGACGAATCAGCGAAGACAGCTCGACCTGCTGCAGGAGTTCAACCAACGGCATCTTGAGAAACGCGGTCACGACCCGCAGCTTGAATCCCGTATCCAATCGTTCGAACTTTCTTATCGAATGCAGCGTGATGCCGAAGACGCCTTTGACGTTTCGCGCGAGCCCAAGCATATTCAGGATGCCTACGGGCCCGGAGTACAGGCTCGGCAGATTCTGATAGCACGACGGTTGGTCGAGCGCGGCGTCCGCATGGTGCAACTCTGGCACGGAGCGGGTCAGCCGTGGGACAACCACGATGACATTGAGAAGAATCATCGTCGCCTCGCCAAACAATGCGATCAGGCAATCGGCGCTTTACTCAAAGATCTGAAAGAACGCGGCCTGCTCGAAGACACACTGGTCATCTGCGGCGGAGAATTCGGACGAACGCCGGTTGTCGAGATGCCGAAGAAGGGCTCAAACGCCGGCAAGATTAACGGCCGCGACCACAACCATTGGGGCTTCACCACCTGGCTGGCCGGCGGCGGGGTGAAAGGCGGACACATTCACGGAGCGACTGACGAGTTCGGCTTCAAAGCGGTCGAGGACAAAGTTCACGTCCACGATCTGCACGCTACGATGCTCAGGTTGCTCGGCTTCGATCACGAAAAATTTACTTATCGATATGCTGGGCGAGATTTTCGTTTAACCGATGTGCATGGACACGTCATCGAAGACTTGATCGCGTAGGTCAGGCTGTGCCTGGCGAAGTCTTCGGTAAATCATGAACCACGAAAAACTCGAAACAAACGAAAAACGTCATTCTGTTTTTCGAGTCTCTCGTGGTTGTAAATGACGCATTGGTTTCTTCAGTCAGTACTTTGAACAAAGTCTGATGAGCATCGGAATCGACGGAACACTAATAATCTCTAATCGACACTAATTCTTATTAGCGAAGATTAGAGATTATTAGTGTTCCCAGAACTGTCTGAAGGGAGTCTGGAATGCGACTTGGAATCTTCGGCGGAGCGTTCGACCCGATTCATAACGGACACCTGCTTCTTGCCGAGCAGTGCCGCGAGCAGTGTCAGCTTGACGAAGTCTGGTTTGTGCCGACGAAGATTCCGCCGCACAAAGAAGCCGGTTCGCTTTCACCGGATGCCGACCGCCTCGAAATGTTGAAACTCGCCACCGCCGGTCGGCCTGAGTTTGTCGTTTCGGAAATCGAGCTCAATCGTGCAGAAGTGTCCTGGACAGTCGACACGTTGAGGCAACTCCGTGACAAACGTCCGGACGATGAGCTGTTCTTCCTGATCGGAGCAGATTCGCTGCGAGATTTTCCGACATGGAAGGAGCCGGAAGAAATCGCGGAGCTGGCGTCCGTCGTTGCGGTGAATCGTGGGGAAGCGTCGCTCGACGAGCTGACGGCCGACCTGAAGTCGGAACTCTCAGCCAGCGTCCGGCTTGTGACAATGCCTGGAATCTCAATTTCGGCCACCGATTTGCGTAGCCGGGTATCCGCGGGAAAGTCGATCCGCTATCTGGTGCCACGAGCTGTCGAGGAGTTCATCCTCGCTCAGAAGCTGTACGATCTTCCGACTTGAGACGGCATAATTGTTGATTCCGGCCGTGAAAATCGTCACTTCAGAGCGATGTCTGAAGATCCGGAATCGAATTCTTCCGTAACTACCAGCAAATCAGAGCTGGATCTCGTTCCGCTGACCCGGCACGATACTGCATCTTCTATTTCCTGAGCCGATTTCAGTCGGCCACGCTCGGAGCTTGCTCATGAAAGTCTGGCAAACTTGGGATCGTCGTCGGCGAGTCATTGGCGTGACGGGAGCTCTCGTCATGCTTTGGGGTGTCACGCAGGGATTTGCGTGGCTGATCGCTCCATCCGAACTGGAACTGACCGCTGAAGGTCGCGAGTTGTTCATTCATGAATGGACCCCGAACGATCCTCTTTCCGGAGAAGGCGACGGACTCGGGCCGGTGTTCAACGCGAATTCGTGTGTCGCCTGTCATTCTCAAGGTGGTGCAGGCGGGGCCGGCGAGAATAAGCACAACGTCAGATCGTTCGCCGTTCTGCCAAACCGAAACGATTCCAACATGTACGGCGGAGTTGTCCACGCCAACGCAACCGCCGAACATCTGCTCGAAACTGACGAACAGGTTCTGGGGCAATATCCAATCATCCCCGGCGGTGTGACGGTGATCGGAAACTGCCAGGTGAAACTGGAAGATTTTAATCCGGTCGAGTTTGAAGAGATCAACACTCCGGCTTTATTTGGAGCGGGATTGATCGATGAAATCTCCGACTGGTCAATTCGACAAAATGCCTGGGGGCAAAGCCTGACCGCTCTGGGCAAAGAATTTCAGGGCGACTTCGACGCGACGATGGGCAAGGTTCGAGTCCTACCCGACGGCCGCATCGGAAAGTTCGGCTGGAAAGCTCAGTTCGCCACCGTCGAAGAATTCGTTGCCACGGCGTGTGCGGTTGAAGTTGGACTGTCGAATTCATATCGGCATCAGGATGAACCAGGCCAGTTCAAGGCTGAGGAAGATGCCGAATACGACATGACGAGTTACCAACTCGACAGTCTGACGACGTTTTGCCTGACGCTCGAACGTCCCGAACTGGTGATGCCGCGAAACTCCAAAGAGCACTCAGCCGTAGTTCGAGGCAGGCAGGTCTTCTCAGAAATCGGTTGTGCCGAGTGTCACACGCCGGACCTTGGCGGAGTGAAAGGTCTTTACAGCGACCTTTGCCTGCATAACATTTCCGATCCGGATCACAACGGCTACGTCCGCGAGCCGGAAGTGCCGATGCCATCCAACGTGCCGAGACTCGCCGACTGGAAAACTCCGCCGCTGTGGGGCGTCGCCGATTCCGCACCGTACATGCACGACGGATCCTCACCGACACTCGAAGACGTCATCGAGAATCACGGCGGCGATGCGAAACACTCTCGTAAAAGATATCAGGAAGACATCAAAAAGAAGGACCGCGCAGCCCTCATCGCCTTCCTGAAAGCCCTCCGAGCTCCGACGACCAGCAAAGCAGTCGCCAAGGCCAAAGAAAAGTAATCGCAGAGGACGGAGAGGCAAAAAACGCAGAGGCCGCGAAGCGTTCTCCTTCTCCTCAGCGAGCACTCCGCGGCCTCTGCGTTTTGTTCTTTCAGCTGTTGTAGGGTGCGTCTTGACGCACCAGCCTTGCGCGGCCGCATTTTCAAGTAGTGCGTCGAGACGCATCCTACCCGAAATACAGTTCAGACTTCGGCTTCCGGGACGTCGAGCTGGATGTGGAGGTCTCGGAGTTGGATGGCGTCGACTTCGCTGGGCGCTTCGGTCATCTGGTCGCCGGCCTTTTGGGTTTTCGGGAAGGCGATGACGTCTCGGATGTTGTCGTTCGCCAGGAACATCATGACCCAGCGGTCCAAGCCCAGCGCGATGCCGGCGTGAGGTGGGGCTCCGTAGCGGAGGGCGTTGAGCAGGAAGCCGAAGCGTTCTTCCGCTTCTTCTTCTTTGATGCCGATGAAATCGAAGACTTTTTGTTGCACCTTCGGATCGTGGATACGAACGCTGCCGCTGGCAGCTTCGTAGCCGTTGCAGACGAGGTCGTACGACTGGGCTCGCATCGAACCCGGGTCGGTGTCAAACAGGTCGAGGTCTTCTTCGTTCGGATAGCAGAACGGATGATGTTCGGCCTTCCAGCGATCGTCTTCTTCGTCTCGTGAGTACAGCGGAAACTCCAGCACCCACAGAACATTGATTTCCATCGGGTCGTAGAGTTCCAGTTCTTTGCCAAGTCGAACTCGCAACGAAGCCAGAGCCGCCGAGGTGACGGCACACTTGTCAGCGACGAAGAACAGCAGGTCGCCGTTCTCTCCACCGAGTGCTTCGATGATCGCTTTCTGATCTTCTTCCGAGAAGAACTTGGCGATCGGTGAATCGAGTGCTCCTTCTTTGACGCGGAAGAAGGCCAGGCCTTTCGCTCCGTAGTCGCCGACGAAAGTGGTCAGTTCGTCGATGTTGCGGCGGCTGTATTTTTCGGCAGCGCCCTTGGCGTTGAGGCCTCGGACTCGTCCACCACCTTCGATCGTTTTAGCGAAGACGCCGAACCCGCATCGGGCAGCGATCTCGCCGATATCGACCAGCTCCATGTCGAATCGCATGTCCGGCTTGTCGTTGCCGAATCGTTCGACGCATTCTTTGTGAGTGAGCCGTGGGAGCGGAAGCTGCAGTTCCGTGCCGCGAATTTCTTTGACCATGTGGGCCATCAGGCCGTCGATCGTGGTGAGGATGTCTTCTTGATCGACGAACGACATCTCGACATCGATCTGAGTGAACTCGGGCTGCCGGTCTGCTCGCAGGTCTTCGTCGCGGAAGCAGCGAGCGATCTGGTAGTAACGATCCAGGCCGCCGACCATCAGAAGCTGTTTGTAGAGCTGCGGCGATTGCGGCAGAGCGTAGAACTCGCCCGGATGCACGCGGCTGGGAACCAGGTAATCGCGAGCCCCTTCCGGAGTGCTCTTGCCGAGCATCGGCGTTTCGACTTCCAGGAAGTTCAGATTGTCGAAGTAGTCTCGCGTCGCCTTGCAAAGCTTGTGACGTAGAATCATTGCTTCCTGTAGAGCCGGTCGTCGCAGGTCGACATAGCGATATTTCAGACGCAGGTCTTCGTTTGGGATGTTCTCGCCGGTTGGCTCGAACGGCGGCGTCTTGCTTTTGTTATGGACAATCAGCTCGGCCGCACGGACTTCGATTTCGCCCGAAGCGATGTTCGGATTCACGAGCCCTTCACCTCGCAGACGCACGACACCGTTTGCCTGGATGACGTCTTCGTTGCGGAGCGAACCGGCCAATTCGTGAGCTTCGGCACTGTCGGTCGGGTCGAAGACAACCTGAATCAGGCCGTAACGGTCTCGGACGTCGATGAAGATCAGCCCGCCGTGGTCACGGTAATTGTTGACCCAGCCGCAGACCTTAACTTCGGTTTCGGCATGTTCTTTTGTCAGTTCGCCGCAAGTGTGAGACCGGAGCACGATGGTGACCCTTAGTTGGGATGCTTTTGGGTTTTCGGCAGCGAAACTCGCCGCCGTGTTTGTTTCAGTGTTGTGCTGATCGAGCCGAAACGGAATCCGACAACAATTCAGCCTTCGGAGTGCGTCAGATCGGGCACGACCTGACGATGGAGCCAATTTCAGAGTCCTTAAACTCAGAACTCCAGACCGCTTCGCCGCAGCGGATTTCGCTCCACAAATCAGCGATCCGACCAGCGTAAAGCAGCCTGTCCTCAGACGGAAGGGGTACGAAGTCATTTTCCCGTTTGCAGACGGTCATCGCTTACCTGGTTTGACAGTTCCTTCCAGACTGACACGTTTGTCGATCGAAGTCACTGCGTGACTACACCAGAGAATGAACCACGGATATCTCAGATTAGTACGGATAAATTCGGGATGCTCCATGAGGCATCCTTCCCGATCCGTACTAATCTGAGCCATCCGTGGTGACAGACTTGATTTCGGATCGGGGCGAACCTGCGAGCGGCGCGTTGTGTCTGCCGTTGCCGCGAATGCGGATTTTGGCTCGACCTGGCACCTTGACGAGTCCGATAGTCAGGGGTAGAGTGACTTTTAGCGGTTTTGAGCCGCGATAATTGACGAAAAGCGAAACGATATTTCGATGAATCAGAACCTTCTCAACCTAAGCCTGCTACTACTACATCCCCTCCCCCCGGGAATGGCTTAGGTTGTATTGACCGTTTCGGTCGAATCAGACGAAAACAACCCTGAGGCTTCCCGGCCTCGGGGTTTTTTTGTTGCCCGAAAGTCTGTCCGATCAAAATTGTCGGACTGATGAAACCAACTGAAATCCTGTGCTGACTAAAATCCTCACGCAAAGTCGCGAAGCCGCAAAGAACATAATGAACTTTGCGTGAGACCTACGATCATTAGTTAACTGACGCGTTCCAATTCCCAAGGCTCCTGGAGAGCGATCCGATGTCCGGCGATACGATTACGATTTTCGACACGACCCTCCGCGATGGCGAGCAGTCACCTGGCTGCAGCATGACAACCGACGAGAAGATGGAAGTCGCGAAGGCTCTGGTGGAACTCGGCGTCGACGTCATCGAAGCCGGCTTCCCAATCGCCTCGCCTGACGACTTCAAAGCGGTGCAGAAGATCGCTCGCGAGTACGGCAGTCAGGCGACAATCTGCGGCCTCTCTCGATGCCGGGCTGAGGACATTGATCGAGCTGGCGAGGCGCTTAAAGACGCCGAGAAGCGACGCATGCACGTGTTTCTCGCCACGAGCGCGATCCATCGCGAGCACAAGCTCAAGATGGGCAAAGACGAAATCGTTCAGCGAGCGGTCGAGATGGTCGAACGAGCCAAAGGCTTTACCGACGACGTCGAATTCTCGCCGGAAGACGCCGCGCGGACGGAACTCGACTTCCTCTGCGAAGTGACGGAGAAGGCCATCGCGGCCGGAGCGACGACTGTCAACATTCCGGACACGGTGGGTTACTCAACGCCGTCGCACTTTTTCAACATCATCCGGCACCTCAAAGAGAACGTGCCGAACATCGAGCAGGCCGTCATCAGCACGCACTGCCATAACGATCTCGGGTTGGCCGTGGCGAACAGTCTCTCGGCGATCGAAGCCGGAGCGCGGCAGGTTGAATGCACGATCAACGGTCTCGGCGAACGAGCGGGCAACGCGGCACTTGAAGAAATTGTCATGGCGATTCAGACTCGGAAAGACCATTACAAAGTTGGCACGAACATCAACACGAAGAAACTGTTCTCGACCAGCCGGCTCATTTCGAGAATCACCGGAATGCTCGTGCAGCGGAACAAGGCGATCGTCGGGCAGAACGCGTTCGCCCACGAAGCCGGCATCCACCAGCACGGCATGCTTCAAAACCGAAGCACCTACGAAATCATGCGGCCCGACGACGTCGGCTACGTCGGCACGAACCTCGTTCTCGGCAAACACAGCGGTCGGCACGCGTTCAAGGATCGAGTGAAACATCTCGGCTACGAGTTGGACGACTCGCTCGTGCAGGAAGTGTTTGACGAGTTCATCGCGCTTGCCGATAAGAAAAAGGACGTCTACGACTCGGACATCATCGCCTTGATCGAAGGCCACGTCGGCGAGAGCCAGGATCAATGGTCACTCGACCGTTTTCATACTGTCGCGGGAACCGATGTCCTGCCGACGGCCACCTTGGAAATGCGTCGAGAAGATTCCGAAGAGGTCTTCCAGGACGCCGCGACTGGCGACGGCCCGGTCGACGCCATCTTCCGAGCGTTGGAACGAGTTGTCGGCATCGAAGCGCGACTCACCGACTACCAGGTCCGCAGCATCTCCAGCGGCAAGGATGCTCAGGGCGAGGTGATGGTGGAAATCAACGTCAACGATCAGGTCTTTCACGGCAAAGGCGTAAGCACCGACATCGTCGCCGCCAGCGCCCGAGCGTACCTCAAAGCGCTGAACCGAGCGGCTGTCGAGGGGGCTTCCGGCAGTGAAGGATCAACCGAAGCAACACCGTAAGGACGAATACCGAAGGTTTTCCAGTAGGATATTGATGACACATCGCACGGCGAAGCTTTCCTCGCTTGATGCCTACAAACACTGGGGTGGTGAATCTGCAAACGACCTCTCTGATGCGCAAGCGGAACGTTCAACGATCATCTCACGATTTTCGTATGCGGTGATGATGAAAGTTGCATTTCCCGAAATTGATTTCGGCAACCGATGGTGTTGGCAGAATTTTGGGCCTCGTGACGGTGAGTGCATCGATCAATGTTCGGAATACACAAGCTGCGACATTGAACTTCCGCATGCGCACGTTGGATCATGGACGAGCAACTGGTTCGTCAAAACTGACTACAACTTTGGATTTAACGAGTGGTATTTTTCTGACAGGTCTGACCGTGACCAGTTTCTTGAATTCGTACCATCGATGAATTGGGGCGAGAAGTTTTGACACGCAGCAGTTTGAGGAAAGTTAAAGTACGGGAGATCACGTGGTTTTTCGTCCTGAGTTTCCCGTAAACTGACTGCTTGCATTATTCGAGTGTTTGCAGACAGGATGAGCCGATGGAACAAAATTTGAAATCAAATTCAGCAGCAGTTGTATTCGCCGGTCTCGCGATTTTCGGCGTCGCGGTATTCCATGCCTCGCTTGACACATCATCGCTGCGACTCGCGGAGACTGCTCGCGTTGAGCTGAACCAGCCGGTCGTGGACATCGAAGTGAACGAACTGACAATTTCGCCTGGTCGGGCTACCTGGTTCTCTCAGACAAAGATCCCTCGGGCAGTTCGAATGCTCGAAAACAGGCGAGTCCGGATTCGCGGATATATGTTGTCGAGGGACAAAAATGATCCGTCAAAGTTGTTCGTCAATTGTGAAATCGAGGATGACGTTGCCGCAGCGTATTTCCGATCAAATAGTGCCGAAGTCTTCATGCCGTTTTACATCCCGGTGAATGTTCGAAGTGACTTCAACGAAGAATCCAATCGCGAGCCATTCGTCGTTGAAGGCACACTCAGAATCGACCAGCATGCCAACGGCGACAAATTCAATCTGTTTCGAATTGACGATGCCACGTTGACGCCAACAAAAGCTCGTGAGGGCTTTCAGCGGGCGATCGATTGGCGCTGCTGAACGAGCGAGCGATGCACGTCTTACATTGTCACGCGGAGTCAGAATCATGGCCGCAGGAAAACAATCGACGCCGAATGCCGAAGTCTGGATTGCTCGATGCTGGAAGCGGTTGCGGTTTGGGCAGTTTCTGACCTCGGCGGCTGACTGGCTCGCGGTTTATCTGTTTGTGCTGGGCAGCGCGGTGTTGATTACGAAGCTCGCGATGCCTGAGTTCTGGCCGAATGTTTTGTGGCTGGTTTCGGGGGCTGTTCCAGTAGCGTTTGCCGCGTGGTGGATCTCGGGCCGTGAATTGTTTTCTCGGACGGAATCGGTCGCGCTGCTGGATAACCGGCTCGATGCGGGCGGGTTGCTGATGACGTTGTGCGAAGCTCCCGACGAGCTGTGGGAAGAACGGCTGCCTCAACTGGAGACGCTCTGGAAGACCAGCCTTCCGCAGTATCGACCGGTGAGGTTTGCTCGGCAGATGGCCGGGCCGTTTGTCTTTGTGCTGGCCGCGTGCCTGGTGCCTCTTCGCGAAGTGGATGCCGCGCCGACGCTCAAGAACACCGCTGGTGAGCAGGCGACGTCGCAGCTCCAGGAACTGCTGACGGAACTCGAAAAGTCCGACGTGCTGGAAGAGGAAGAAAAGCAGGAGCTGGAAGACGAAATCGCCAAGCTCGTCGAAGAGACCAAAGACACGCCGCTGACTCACGAGAAGTGGGAAACCGTCGACGCCCTGCAGGAACGCATGAGGATGCGGGTTGAGACGACGGCCGCCGAACTAGTGACCGCTCAGCAGGCCCTGGCCTCTTTGAAGAATGCCGCCGATGGAGATTTCTCAACGCTCTCCATCGAGTCGATGGAAATGCTCAGCAAGGACGTGCTGGAGACTCTGCAGAAAATGGCCGACAAGGGCGCGTTCGACAACATACCGCGAGACCTGAAGGACCAGCTGCAACGGCTCAAGAAGAACGGCACGGGCAGTTTTCAACTGCCGAAAGATCCAACCGAGTTATCAGAAATGCTCGACGGCCTGAGCGATTTCCTGGAAGGCGAATCAAAGAAGCTGTCCGAGCTTCGTTCCAAATGCAAAGGCGGCAAGTGTCAGGGCTGCGCCGGATGCGAAGCCGGATGCAAATGCAGCGGCCCGGGAGATGTTGCCTGCACCTGTCCCAACTGTCCGAACGCTGGCGGCCAATGTGCCGGCGGCGGAGCCGGCAGTGGCGGAATCACCCGAGGACGCGGCGACGCGGACCTGACCTGGGGCGACGAGTCGACGCTCGAAAACACAAAGTTCAAAGACTCCGTCCTGCCACCAGGCATGCTCGACAAGCCTCGGGACGAGGTCGTCGGCATTACGATCGCCGCTCCGGAAACCGACGTCGCTGACTCCGCTCCTCGCTCAGCCGCCCGAGCAGCCACAGCCGCATCAGGCGACGAAACCTGGAAAGGTACCGTCCGACCTCGGCACCGCTCAGTCGTCAAACGCTATTTCGACAAGCAAAGTGCTGAGAAATAGTCGGCAAATCGTTGGTGGAATGGTCCATCGACAGGCGTATTCTCGTGAGCCAAGCTCACCCTGCAACGTCCTTGATTCAGTCATCGAGTGATTTGCGGTAGGCTTTCCAGATCGATTCTTTCTGCGTTCCGTAATTCAGCCAGACCGAAGAAGACCATGACTGCTACCGCCGAAGAGACGCATTTTCAGATCAACGGCGTCAGCGTCGAAGACACGTTTGCCGAAGCCTTTCCGGTAACGGGAACGCGGTTGATCATCACGGCTGAGAGTCACCGTTGGGCTCAAACGGCCGCTGATGAGTTCTGCGGATTCGCCACCAGCGTGATCGCCTGCAAAGTTGAAGCGGCCACTGAGCGGCAGCTTTCAGCCGAAGAAACTCCAGACGGACGACCGGGAGTCTCGGTACTGGTTTTTGCATTCAGCCGCGACGATCTGGCGAAGGCCGTTGCTGACCGCGTCGGTCAGTGCGTGCTGACGTGCCCGACGACGGCGTGCTACGACGGTTTGCCGGGTGGTGAGAAAGAACGGACGAATTCCGATCGGAGCCGCGCTCAGGTTCTTCGGCGATGGAAATCAAATTGCAAAGAAACTCGGTGATCGACGATTCTGGCGAATTCCGGTGATGGATGGCGAATTCGTCTGCGAAGACAAAGTCGGAACGCTGACCGGAATCGGCGGCGGAAATCTGCTCATCTGCGGAGGTCGATCAGGCCTGCGGCTCTGAATGCTGCAGGACACAGCTGTAACCGCAATGCGAAAAGTACCGGACACCGATTCCTGCCTTTTCCCCGGCGGAATCGGCCGCAGCGGTAGCAAGGTTGGTTCGATCTACAAGAAGCTGCCGGCCAGCACGAACGATGCCTACTGCCCGACTCTTCGAGCACAGACAAAGTCGGCTCTGCCGGAAGGTTCGGAAGCCGTCTACGAAATTGTTATCCGATGGACTGACTTTCGAAGCGATTCAGCAATCGATGAAGGCCGGACTCCACGCGGCCGCCCGATGTGAAGGCGTGACGCTAATCACGGCCGGAAACTACGGCGGGAAACTCGGCAAACACCATTTTCATTTGAAAGACCTGATCGAAGCGTAACGCTGAAACGACGGGTCCGTCATTCCCGCGCAGGCGGGAACCCAGTTTCTGGTCGTACCAACTGGGTTCCCGCCTGCGCGGGAATGACGTCTAACGAGTTGAAACTGTCGTCAGGTGAAAAATGTGGGTTAAAAATCTGCGGAATCCGAGACGTCGCCACCCGCCGAGCAGATTGTCTCGCTCAAGCCGGACGCTGTTGGGCTGAACTTTTTCGAGAAGTCGCCGCGGTGTGTTGATCGAGCGGTCGCGGCTGAGATTTCTGGCATCCTGCCTGCCGAGATCGAATCCGTCGGTTTGTTCGTGAATCACAAGTTGAACGACGTGGTCGACACTGCTCAGCAGTGTGGCTTGACGATGATCCAGCTTCACGGCGACGAGGCCGCCGGAATTTCTCGCCGAGTTGAAGAGCTGTTTCGCCGATGTTCGGATTCTGCGGGCGTTTCGCGTCGACGATAGCGGGCTAGCGGAAATGGCTGATTACCTGGCTGAATGCCGAAAACTGGGACGTTTGCCTGGCGGGCTGCCTGATCGATGCCCGCGTGGACGGCGAGTATGGCGGGACGGGGCACACGGCCCCTTGGGATTTGCTGGGCGGATCAGTATGATTCCGATCGTTGGCCGCGGCTGATCGTCGCCGGCGGCCTGCATCCCGGCAATCTGGCGGACGCAATTCGCGTCACGAGGCCCTTCGGCGTCGATGTCGCCAGCGGAGTCGAGTCTGAACGTGGAGTCAAAGATTTGGGCTCTGGTGAAAGGCTTTATTCAAGCCGCGAGGCAGGCAACCCCCTGATCGAATTCATGCAGATTTGAATCGCTGAGAACGCAGAGTGAAGACGCGGAGTTCACAGAGAACTTCTCCATTTTCCTTTGCGAGACCTCGGCTTCCTCTGCGATTTGTTCAATTCGAAGAACCAACAGGCTCGGAAAGATATTTATCATGGCGGAAGTTCAAGCGTTTCAGGCATGGCGATACGACGTTGGTCAGGTCGGCGATCTCTCGGACGTGGTGGCTCCGCCGTACGACGTGATCGACGAAACCTTTCAGGATAACCCTCTACAAGGCCCATCCGTGTAACTGCGTGAGGGTGGACCTGAACCGTGCCGAACCTGAAGACGCTGGCGTCGAGGATCGGTACGAGCGAGCCGCCAAATACATGAAGCAGTGGCAGCAGGACGGCGTGCTGATTCGCGAGCACGAAGATTCGCTATACGTCTACCATCAGGAATTCGAGTGGGAAGGCACGAAGTACGTTCGCAAAGGATTCCTCGGTCGGTTGAAGCTGGAAGAGTTCGGCAAGGGCAACGTGTTTCCGCACGAGCAGACAATGCCCGGCCCCAAGAAGGATCGCCTTGCTTTGATGCACGCCTGCCAGGCGAACCTGTCGGCGATCTTCGGCCTTTATCCTGATCGAGGAAAACGAAGCGCAGGCCCGTTCTCGAAGATGCCGCGATTTCACTGACACCGCTCGTCGCGACGGATCATCTGGGAGTCGTGCATCGCATGTGGCCGGTTTCTGATCCAGCCGCGATCGCGAAAGTTCAGGAGATTCTTGCCGACAAGCCGATCTTCATCGCCGACGGTCACCATCGCTACGAAACATCCTGCAAACTACAAGAACGAACTGGCCGAAGCCGGGCAGCTCAACGAGACCTCACCGGCCAACCACACGCTGATGATGTTCTGCGGGATGGAAGACCCCGGCCTGGCGATTCTGCCGACTCACCGTCTGGTTTCAGGCTTCCCCAAACTCAGCACGGACGACATCAAAGCAGCACTCGGCGATCACTTCAGCATCGAAGAAGTCGACACGGCGGACGCTGCCTGGGAAGTGATGGAAGCCGACGGCGGCCAGGAAGTCTTCGGCATCGGCACACCTGCCGATGGCAAGTGGCTGCTGCTCCGAGCCACTGACACCAGCCCGATGAACGAACTGGCTCCCGAGCAAAGCGACGTCTGGCGAGGCCTCGGCGTCAGCATCCTGCACCGGCAGATCGTCGATCACCTGCTGAAAGGCAAGCACCCGGAAGCCGATCCGAAATTCAAATTCGTGCACCTGATGAACGAAGTCCACACCGGCATGAACGAGAAAACCTGCCAGATCGCCATCCTTGTCATGCCCGCCCAGATCGAGCACGTTCAGGCCATCTCTGAAGAGCTGGAGCGAATGCCACCCAAGAGCACATTCTTCTACCCGAAACTGCTCTCAGGCTTGGTCTTCAACCCGCTTAGTTAAGTCAGTTGTGAGACTGAATACCGTTCCCCGACCGAATTCCGCGCCGCCCCGGTTGCTCGCAACCGGGGCGGCGCAGCCGCAAGAAATCTTGATCATCAGATGAAATTGACTCTTGTCGCTTCGAGACACGGGTTGCAAGCAACCCGTGCCACCCGCGGGATCAAACTTTACCGAGTGCCACTGCAAAGGATACGTAAATGGGCTTGATTGTCGGGACCGATCTGTATGGTCGCGTCAAGAAGGTTGAAGGAATTTCGGTTGTCACAACATTTGGGATGCTGCAATTTCTGCCCCTTTATCCAATTTCAGTCGTACTACCTGATCGGGACAGGACCGACCAAGTCCGAGGGGGTCCCGTTAATTCTGAGTTCCGAGTCCGTTGTATTTGACGGAATTCCTCTCGCACGAGTTGATCGTTAGTCCGTGGTCACCGCGTATTTACGCATGATTTTCGCGGTTGTTTTTCTATTCAGTTTTCTTGGGTCGTTTGGTTTGGTTCTAGTGCTTCGTCATACTTTGATTTGCGGGTAGAGGGATTTGAGCTTGGTGCGTGCGTTGTCGATTGTGAATTGCCAATCGACACCTCGCTGCCTGTCGTTGCTGGCAGCGGACCAGGCATTCGTTTCTGTTCGAAGTTCGTCGATATCTACGATGCGGCGATCCTTCAGGCACTGACGCGTCATGGAGCTGAGTTCGTTCTCTGAGCCCTGTTCATGATTAAGGGGCAGCCAACTGCCGTGCTTTGGAGTGAAGCGAAAATCCAGGCGACGGACGAGCTCGCGAGCTTTGTCGGCGGGAAAGGCTTCGTAGAAAGCTCCCATGGTGTGCGTATTCAGATTGTCGCAGACCAGAATCACTTTTTGTGCATTCGCGTATCGCGTGCGGAGAAGTTCTTCCATCTCAACAGCCCAATCGACCTTGGTGCGTTGCTTGCGAACATGCACCGTGCGCCAGCCGGAAAGTGGTTCGGTGAGCATGAAAATGCTGGCGGTTGCGTTCGTATTCGTAGTCAACACGGCGTGGATGCTGTCTACTGGCAGCGATCGGGACGCGAGTTTCCTAAGAGGCTGACAAAGAACTGGATCTGGGTTGTTTGATTATGCGGTGTTGTTGAGGATTCTGAAGCAGATGGCAGCGAGTGCCAGGTTGTTCCAGGCGTCGATGATTGTGGCGTGTCTGTCGTAGCGGATTCTCATTCGTCTCAAACCTTTGATCCAACTGATGGTTCGCTCGACCACCCATCGCTTTCGTCCAAGCTGGCTGCCGTGAGGTTCTTTGCGGCGACGGATGAGTGGTGTGATGCCGAGAATTCTCAGGATGTCGCGTGTTCCTTCACTATCGTAGCCGGCGTCGGCATAGAGAGTTGCTGGATGCACACGAGGGCGACCGGGCTTTCCGCCAATCGTCGGAAACAACACAACCGTCGACAGTATCTGGCAGTGATCGCTGACGTTGGCAGCGGCCGACTGCATCACCAGAGGAGTCCCCTTCGCATCGACAAGAACCGTGTATTTTGTGCCTGGTTTACGGCGATCAACAGGGCTGGGACCGCTGCGGTCGCCGCCGCCGAAGGCTCGGACCTGGACCGAATCGATCATGACCGTTTCCAATTGAAGTTCGTCTTTCCGCTGCAGTTCACGGAGAATCAAACGATGAACTTTCTGCCAGACGTTCGCTTCCTGCCACAACTTCAGTCGCGTCCGAGCGGTCTCGCCCGAGCACCCCATCTCGCACGGTACATCTTTCCAACGGCAGCCCACAGTCAACACAAACCAGATCACCTTGACCACCGTCGCGTGATCAATCGGCTTGCGACCGCCTTGAACTCCCGGTGGTGCTTGCGGTGGCAAAAATGAAACCACATAGTTCAAAAACGCATCCGGCAATTGTGCATCCATGATTCACTCCATTGATGATCGGGGTTGAATACGATCATCAGGCGCAAATCTCATGCCGTTTGTCGGATGCTTCTCAAGTCAGTTCTTTGTCAGCCTCTTAAGCAATTGCACCGGTTGCTCGTCCATACAGAGCACTGGAAAGTCTGCATCGTAAGGCAGGGCGTACGTGTCCAGCACGTTTTCCATACAAGCAACGAACTCGCTGTTCGCTTCCGGTGGAATGACCCAGTACTGAATTTTCCGTCGCGTCATGCCGTTTTTTTCAGCGTCTGGCGAACGGTCTCGTGACTCACCGATTCGACGATGCTCAGTTCCACGACTTTCTCGGCGAGCAAACGCAGAGTCCAGTTGGCAAAACCTTTGGGCGGGTTTACCCAGACGCAGAGCAATCACTTTCGCTTCCTGCTCACCATCAAAGAGCTTCTCGTGTGGCGGCGTTTCGCGTGGCTTTCCATTCAAAGCAATTTCGAAACCTTCCGTCACCAGCCGCTGCCGAATGTTCTCTACCGTATTAATTCGACAACCAAAGGCCTCCGCGATTCTGCGGTCCGTCCAGCACGGACCATCAGCATCGGCTTTCAAGAGCACTTGTGCCCGCCGCACTTTCTGCGATGACCCGCTCAACTTCTTCACCACGCTCAGAAGCGTTTCCCGTTCGTTATCTGCCAAACGAACCACATATTTCTTCTGCATAGCAACCCTCCATGGTTGCCAGACTTGTCTCAAAATCAACAGTACCGGGGAACCCCAATTCCAAAGATTGACGAAGCACTAGAATCGAGGTAAGAATTTCGTTGGGTCGAGAGTGCGGCCGGCGACTTTCGGGATCATGTCCTGGATGACGGACTGACGCAGGTTGAGCTGTTCGAAGATGTCTCCGTACTTACCGCGGAACATGCCGACCAGACCGTTTTGCTTTTCGTTGACCTGGGCGTCCAGCTTCGCGATGAGTGCGTCTTTCTGAGCAGAGATTTCCTGACCGAAGCCTTGTTTGACTCCGTTGGAAATAGTCTCACCGAGATTCGTTTTTAGTTTGAGCTTTGGCTTCTTGATCGTGCCGGACAGCTCGACGGTTGCGTCAATTCGATCGATGTTCTTCATCGAGGCGGCGATCAGACGGCCAAGTGTTTCGTCGTCGGACTTGGTTTTCGGAATCATCAGAACCGGCTCTTGGATCAGCACCACCGTACCGGTCAGTTCATCGCCGACGGTTTCGATATGAACATTCCAGCGAGTGTTGCCGGCTCGAACTTCCACAACGAGTGAGTCGTCGTCACCGAGTTTGCTGGTTGTTGCTTCGTCGAGAATGTAGGCAACGTCCAGAATGTTCGCAGGAATGTCCTGGGTTCGGTCGAGTTCGGCTTTCATCTGAACGTCGGCTTCGCCTTTGCCGTTCATGCGAACGACAGTTGGTTTTCCGTAGAGCTGCGGGTCGGAACTGACGTCGACGATCGTGCCCTGAACTGCCATTTTGTCGCCACCGATTTCGCCCTGGCCGGTGACTTCAATCAGTCGGGCGAGGTAGTCGGGCAGCGGTTCATCCAATGGGAAGAAAATGTCGTCACCACGTTGGCGTTCTGGTTTCGGAGTGTCGGAAAACTTGCTGGCTTGTTTACTGCCCCAATCCAGCCACGCCAGGGTCTTACGAATTCGATGATGCACTGTCGGGCCGAGCAGAAACTCGGACAGTTTGTCGCCGTCGAGAACGAGTTCTTCGACCTTGCGTTTGATCTCGGCCTGGTCCCGTTTGCGGGCTTCGTCGAGGTCGCCCAGGTCGCCTTCTGCTTTCTTCGGCAAGACTTTCAGATCGTCTCGGATCGTGCTGACTTCTTTCAGCAGTCGTGAGCTGTCGTTGGCAATCCTGCGGTACGCCTCGACTCGTTGCAGTGGGTCCATCCGTTTGGACTGGTCGACCAGTTGCTTCAGTTGTCGTCCGGCTGTGTCGACGTTCTTGATGCGAGCTTCCAGTCCGTCGAAGTCAGTTTTCCATTCGACTTCCAGTTGCTGTGCGAGTCGGACTGACTCCAGATTTCGCGGGTCGTATTCCAACTTCGCTCGATCAAAAATGTCGTTGGCCCATTCCTTGCCGTACTTTTCGAGTTGGTCTCCGAAGCCCGGGCCTTCTGATTCTTCCGGCGGCGGCGAGTCCGGGAGCAGGCCGTCGTCATCTCGCGGCGTGTTCCAGGTCAGGCCGTTGACGACTGCTTTGTCCAGGACGTACGAGCCGTGCATCAGGGCGAGCCCGTCGATGTCACCGTTCATCGATTCGAATTCGAGGATGTTCGTACCTGGCTTGTTGCGGTTGGCAGCGGCGACATTGGTGATTGAGATTTTCGGCGGAAAGAACGATGTCTCCAGCGTGGCGATTTCGACCTTGGCCTGAACAGTCTGCTGTCCGGCGGTGATTGCCGAGTAACGAAGAATAGGATCGAAGGCGAAAGTGAAGAACGCCCAGACGGAAGCGACGACGATGCCTCGTGTCAGGATGTAACTCCAACGAGGCCCCAATCCGGGTTGTATCTTTTGCTTCTTCTTTTTCTTGCCATCTTCTGGTGAGTCGGCATCGTCGACGACCTCTGGTTCTTGTGCGCCGGCATGATCGTTAGTGGCAGGGGCATCGGCTTTGTTATCGACGACTTCTTCGACAACAGAATTCACAGCTGCGGTTGCGAGCGTGCTGGCTGGCTTCGCCATAATGTCAGCGACACTCGGCGTTTCCGCAGTGGCTCCGGCGAGAGAATCGGCAATCTCACCCACGCCGTTGATCAGCATGTCGTGCGCCGGGTCAGTTTGCGGTGGCTGCTTAGGCATGGATTGTCCTTTCCGCAAAGTGCGGCGTCGCTTCAGGGGGCCGCGATCAGTTCAGCCGTGATGAGAGTTCGGTTCCGTGCAGCAGTTGCACCAGCTTGAATTTCTGTAGCCGCTCGGACCAGTTCGGTGTGTACTTCGTGAAGACTGGCTTCGCGATCAGAAAGATTGGGACGAGCAACGCCATGCCGAGCACAAAGCTGCCCAGTACGATTGTGTTGTTGAACTTCGTCCACGGAGCCATCGGCTGGTTGTAGAGTTCGGTCCAGAACGGAACGAGCTGGTCAGTTGTCAGCAGAGCATTGCCGATGCGATGTGTGAACGGATCGAGCACGACTCCTGCCCACGAGAACGCGAACGCAGCCAGCATGCCCATGCCAAGATTCACTCGGATCGCGCTGAGGACGATCATCAACGAAATCGCGATCATGTTGCCCTTCGGCACGAGGCCGATGACGACTCCCAGTGCAAATCCCAAAGCCATTTGGCTGGGGGTGTTGTCGGTGACGAGCGCTTTGAAGAAGAAGCGGATCGGGCGAAGGAAGAACATGTCGGTGCCTCAAAGGTCAGGCAGATGGGTCAGCGAATGACGGTGTTTGAAACCAGCGGCAATTCGACATTGGTCGATTCGACAACCAGCAGTCGATCGCCGAGGCCGTACTGCTGCGAAGCTTTGTTGTAGATTTGCAAAGCGTTCGGGAGACTGCCTCGAAGGTCGGCCGCTCGGCGAGCATCGGAAGGATGGGTCGAGAGAAACTCCATCGGAGAATCGCCAGTCTTTGCGGCTGAGAAGCGTTCCCAGAATAGAGGTGCTTCGCTCGGGTCATAGCCGGCTTCGGCCATCAGCTTGATGCCGATCAGGTCAGCTTCGGTTTCGTGCTTGCGGCTGTAAGGCAAAACGCCGCCGTATTTTGATACGACTCCGTAAGCTGCCAGTACCGTTTCCTGATGCTGGTCATAGCCGTCTTCGAGGAACCATTTACCGGCGAAGTCGACAGCCTTTCCGCCGAGGTTCTGGATCGTCTGGTTCTGCATTCGCTCTCCGCCGTGGCGGGCGAGTGCGTGGGCGATCTCATGAGACATCACGACTGCCAGTCCGGCTTCTGACTGACAGACCGGAATGATGCCTTCGTGAACGGCGACCTTACCGCCGGGCAGGCAGAATGCGTTCTGCTGGTCCGAGGCGATGACTCTGAATTCCCAGTTGAAATCATCTCGGCCCGAAACTGCGGCGATGCGATTGCCGACTCGATTAACGATTTCAATGTACTGCTGATTCTTTGAAGGCTGTTCTTTGCTCAGGATCTGTTCGTAGGCCTCTTCGCCAAGTTTGATTTCCTGAGGCTCAGGCGAAGTGATCAATGCGAGCTTTCGGCGGCCGCTGATCGGAGTTGTCTGGCAGCCCCAGGCGATGAAGCAGGCACAAAGCAGCGAGCAGATTACAGCGAGTTGATACGGGCGCGCTGACACGCCGGATCGATGGCGTAGAGTCATTGCTGAGACCTCGGTGGGTGAGTTGTGGATGGGAGTTTTGAGCGGCGACTCCGGCAGGACGCGGAGTCGAAAGTGAGCGTGAAGTCGGCCGAATGGCCGCCGCGAGGGATGCGGTGAGAGTGGGGAAGTGTCTTTGAATTGTCGAAAAAGCGGCAAGATCAGTTCGAAGTGGTGATTTAGACGGCGGATTTGCTGAGACTAGCGAACTCGCGTTCGCCAGACGCTGGCTGCTGACGGAGCCGGAACGAACATTCCGGATGCGGCTGCCGTGCGTGGAGCGGGTGTTTTTCGCTGGGTAGATGGTTCAGGAGTTGCCGCCAGAACGGGCGTCCATTCTCCAGAGTTCGAAGCCTGAGGAATTTCCAGGAACGACGGATCAGGGACTGGTCCGGTCGCGGAAGATGCTGCTCCTGATGAACCGGTTGAGTTCAGAGGCTGAAGTTCTCGTCCAAGTTGAACCGGGCCGGAACGAGTCGTCATTGGCAATGCGACGGGGCCGCCGATGGTCACCGGATTCGATGTAACGGGGGCTCCGATGATCGGTCCCAACACAACTGGTGAAGAACCAACGACTGCGCTTGAACCAGTGATTCCAGCATGATTGTGGGTGTGAGAAGTCCACGTGTTGCCCGTTCCGCAAGTGTTGCAGCCTGACCTGACGTGCCCGGTGACTCGTGGCACCATCGTCGTTCTCTGCTGATAGGTCACCTGCGGAATTCGTTGAGAAACCTGGTACGGCACCTGGTTGTAGACGGTCTGTTGCTGATATGTCGTGGCTGGGATCTGCTTCTGAACCATTCTCGGAACCCAGACTTTCTGCCAGCCGCCTTCATCAACGGTGACGGTCTGTTGAGTCGTCACCGGGACGGTCACGGTCTGAGCCTGCATTCGGTATTCAGTCCGCGTGACGTCTTTGTAGGTCACGACGGGGGTCGTCTGAACCTGCGGCTGCATCGTGAATTGCGGCTGAGGCGGAAGAGCTTGGCAGCGACAAGGATTGACCTGGCAACTTCGGCATGGATTATTGCACGCCCGACAGCCAAACAGTCCGTGATTGCAGAAGACTCCGGCCGAGAGCGAAACGGGAACAACCTGCGAAAGAGCCAGCAATACTGCCGACACCGCTCCGGTTTGCAGAAGACGTCGCATTTCAGAACTCCTTATTCCCATTCAGTTTACCGAGCAAATGTTTCGCCCGGTCCGGGACCACAATAAAACGAGGGACGCGCAGAACGCCCCGCGCACCAGCGGTCTAGTGGAATAATCGGCACAACCGGCAGACTCGCTTGAGTCAACCTGCCTTAACATTTCGGTTGTGCAGCAGAATCTGGCCATGGTTTCGTGGTGATGGTCCAGGGCGTCGGTCGTCGGCTTGAGAGCGAAAGTGGTTACCGCATACGTTTCCGCAGTGGATCACCGAAGTCTTGCGACTCCGGCTACGACTCAACACGTGACCAACGAAGAATTGACCGTCGGAAAGAACTCGCATGTCAGACTCCTTAGAAAGAAACTCCGCCGGCATCCCGATTCGAAATCTCGGGCGAAGCGACATTAAGGTTTCGATACTCGGTTTTGGTGGCGGGCACTTCTGCCGCAAGCATCTGGCCGAGGCAGATTCGGTTCGGCTGGTTCACGAAGCGGTCGACTCGGGAATTTCGTTCTTCGATAACGCGTGGGAATATCACGGCGGCGAGTCGGAACGCCGGATGGGCATCGCGCTGGGAGGCGATCGCCGAGACAAAGTGACTCTGATGACGAAGGTCTGTGCTCGTGATCGGAAGACTGCCGAGGAGCAACTCGAAACCAGCCTGCAACGATTGAAGACCGACGTGATCGACGTCTGGCAGTTTCACGAAGTCATTTACGACAACGATCCCGACTGGATTTGTGCAGTCGACGGAGCACTCGCTGCGGCAGAAGTGGCTCGGAAAGCGGGCAAGGTTCGGCTGATCGGTTTTACGGGACACAAACATCCGGACATCTTCAAGAAGATGCTGAGCCAGGATTTCGAATGGGACACCGTTCAGATGCCGACCAACGTCCTGGACGCTCACTATCGGAGTTTTCAGAAAGAGATCCTGCCGATCCTCAACGAGCGAGGCATCGGCTGCATCGGCATGAAAAGTCTCGGCGGAGAAGGGCAGCTCATTACCGATGCCGGGCTGACCCCGTATCAATGCCGCGCGTACGCGATGTCACTTCCGATCAGCACGCTGGTTTCCGGAATTCAATCGCCGGAAAACTTGCAGCAGGATCTGGACATCGCTCGCAACTTTCAGCAGATGACTGGTGAGGAAATGACCGAGCTTCAGGACCAGGTCCGCGACAAGTCGCTCGACGGTCGGCTGGAATGGTTCAAGAGCACGCAGTTCTACGACTCAGGCTACCACCGAGATCAGCACGGCTTCCCGTCTATCGGCCACGTCAGCGGCAACATCGATTGATAATTCATCGAGTCCGCTCGTTATTTGGCCAGTGCCCGTTGCCCATCCAGAATGATTTTCTGAACGCGCTGAAATAGCTCAGGGTGCCCTTCCGTAAGTACCTCAAGCTGAAGTTCTTTTTCGCTGAGGTAAATCCTTGCGAATCCTGGATCTGCATCCGCTATGTCCGAAAGATTGTCGATCAAGTCTGCCAGCTTGACGGTCTTTGCTCGTGCGTCAGCTTTTGCGGTGTGTTGACGATCAATGGCTTTGCGTTGCCGACGATTTCCGTCAGCCGGAGTCGAGGCGTTAGTCAGGTCGGAAACCAGCTCCGCGATGTCGGCTCCAAATTCAGCCTCCAATTGTTCGAGCGTAACAGGCGTATCTTCAACAACATCGTGAAGCCACGCTGCTGCTATTGTGGCGGGATCGTCAGTTACGCTGGCAACGGTCGTCGCCACGGCTTGAGGATGCACGATGTACGGCGCGTTCGTGTACTTCCTCCGTTGGTCGATGCTTTCGTGAGCGGCTCTCGCGAATTCAGCAGCTGCCGCAATTACATCAGACATCTCCCGCTCCTCAGCACACGACGGTTTCAAAACGCCAGGAAGTTTCGCAGCATCTGGATTCCCTGGTCAGCCGTGAGGTAGCTTTCCGGGTGAAACTGGACGCCGTGGACGCAGTACTTGCGATGCCTGAGACCCATGATTTCGCGGGGGTGCCCGTCCCACTCAGCCCAGGCAGTGACTTCAAGGCAGTCGGGCAGCGACTCTTCCGGAGCGATCAGGCTGTGATACCGGGTGGCCTGGCAGGGAGACTCGATGCCCGCAAAGACTCCGCGGCCGTCGTGCAGGATGGGCGAGACCTTGCCGTGCATCAGTCTTTCGTGGCGGACCACCTTCGCTCCGTAGACTTCGGCGATGCACTGATGCCCGAGGCAGACTCCCAGGACAGGAATCTTTGGACCGAATTCTTCGATGACAGCTCGTGAAAGACCGGCTTCGTTCGGTGTGCAGGGCCCGGGAGAGACAATGATTCTTTCCGGTGACAGAGCGGCAATTTCTTCCAGAGTAATCTGGTCGTTTCTCGCCACCTGAATGTCGAGCGACGAGTCGATCTCACCCAGCCTTTGGACCAGGTTGTAGGTAAACGAGTCGTAGTTATCGAGAACAAAAATCATTGCGGGGCTCGGCGAACGTCTGCTTCGGAAAGGGCGATTCGAGGTCTGATCGGTTTGGCAATCAGACTCAGGACCACGCAGGATGACGCATTGTTCGCGCGACGGAAAGCGTGTTCGCATGGCGGCTGCGTTTCGCGGAGACGCACCTTTCGGGGAGCCCGCTCGACGTCGGAGATCAGTCGAGCTCGTAGCGGTCGACAATGTCGCGCACCGTGAAGCTGGCAGAGTAGCGCCACAGGCCGCTGGAAGTTTGTGACTCCTCAGCGATCTTTGCTACTTCGAATCGAATGCTGTTGTCGCGGCACCGGATTTCCAGAAACAGCTCCCGCCGTGTAAGCCTTTCGGAACAGACAAACTCAACACCGCTTCCGGTGACCTCACAGAGCCATCCGGAATGGACACAAAAGACTTGTGAATTACCGTCGGGACCAGCCTCCTCAGCAATCACGATGCGAAGTGGCTGGTCACAAGTTGATTGAGATGTCTGATCGTCAGCCGAAAGGTTTCTGAGTCGGTCATTACTCGGGTCGGGATTCCGCTTCTGCCGATGCCGATCGAATAAAGACATCGAACGGCCCAAACACTTTGACGAAACACGCAATGAATACAGATCGACAAATCAAACTCTGCCGATCGGATAGAGGTTAGAGAAAGCTGGCGTGTTTCTGATCAGACATTTGGTAACGAATGGCGGAGTTACGTCGAACCGCAGCGAGTTCACCGGTGGTATCGATTAGGCCTGGATATACCGGTTCTGCGCTTGGTCGAGGAAACGCGGCGCGGTGACATCTGTCCGTGCAAATTGGACTGAACATGCAACGCGTCGAGAATCCAGACTTCGCATGTGGGTTGCCGCAGCCTCGTATCGGAGAGTTTACGAAGACGGTTGCAAGCCGCCGCAACATCGCACAACCATGAGCGTTCGATGAGAAACTGAACGCAGTGTCTTTACAGAATGCTCGCTGCGGATTTGTTGCAGTCACTTGCTCTCAAATGACTCGACGATGGCGGAAACCCGACCAAGATCGAGGTCTGTTCCCGTGGCCGGAAATTTGGACGGAGCCAGCCACCACTCTTCGGTGAATGATCCAACCTGTCCAGGCTCGAGCCGCTCCCGCGGGCCGATCGGTTCCAGTTCGACGCGCGCACCTTCTGGATACCAGACAGAAATCGTCAGGCCCGCGGCTTCGTTGTAAACGCGATCGGGGTACGTCTTGAACTTCTTAACGAACAGCAGGTCGTTCTTCATGGCGTAGGCCATCCAACCAGCGTACGAATCGAATCCGAGTTTTGGCCGACGCGGTGCCGCAAGAATCTCCAGGAAGCCGTCGCGGATGCGGATGTTCGGATCGACGGGTCGAGCGTTAATCAACGCACCCTCTTCGTACATCACATACTTGTTCGGAAATCGGCTTTGTCCGGCCAGAGGAATTACGCAAATGCCTTCGCCCTGTGCGAACGTGCGACTCCAATGGCACCATTCTTTGGTTTCGTCTGAGACGTTCATGATCGTTTGCGTGCAGCTCAAATGGCTGGTCTTTGCGTCGAGTTCGAAGTCTCGGACAAGCTGGACGCCGGTCGCTTCGTCATGCTGACTGGTCAGTCGAGCGGACCGAGGCCCCGTGATTTCGCCAGTCCACTCACCTGACCACAATTTTGATCGTCGAGGAATGACGAGCTCGGGGCCGATGTCGAATCGTCCGGCCGAGGACTGACCGGGCTTGCCGGATTTCCAGTTTGCTTCCTTCTCGTCGAGATAAAGGGAGTTCTTCCCGTTCAAAGAATATTCCAGGACGCGCCCGCCAGCCTGCGGACAAAGGACGACCTTGGTGTTTTTATTCGTCAGCTCAATCGCCTTGTCATAGTTCAAGTAACGAACGACTTTTGCCGAGTCAGATTCCGCTCCCTTGATCGCGGTGATGGCCGCCTCCTGAAACGCATCTCGAACATCCGAAGCGTCCGCGTTGCCGAAATTCGTTCGCTGAATCATCAACAGGAATACGACACCCCGTTGCGGGTCCATCCAGACTTGAGTTCCGAACGCTCCGCCATGTCCGCAGGTTCCAGGATTCAGCAGCCGGGATACTCCCTGAGGATCCCGCACGACGCACCAGCCGAGTCCCCAGCCGTTGCCTGGCGTAAAGCCTGTGACGACGTCGCCTGAGTGGATGCTCGTCATCAGGTCGATCGTTTTTTTTGAGATGATCTTCCGACCGTCGATTGTGCCACCGTTCAGAATCATTTGGTAGAAGCGAACGATGTCGGCCGCGGTCGAGAACAGGCCGCCTGAAGGATTCGGCGTCCGCCGGACGGTCGGATCAAGCACGACGGATCGATGAGTCGATGGCACAACTCCGTCGCCGTCTTTGTCTGGCGAATACGTTGTTGCTAATCGGCCTGCGTGGTCTTTCGAGAGAACAAACGTCGTGTCGCGCATTCCCAGCCGTTTGAAAATACGAGCATGCAGGAAGTCGGCATACGACTCGCCACTGATGACTTCGATGATCCTTGCGGCGACGTTCAACCCGCTGCTGTATTTCCACTGCGAACCCGGCTCGAACGCCAACGGTGTTTCACCGATGCCATCAACAATTTCTTCCAGTGTCTTCGTTTGAAAATCACTCGAAGGCGGGCGAGATAAACCGGCCGTATGAGTCAGCACGTCTCGAATGGTGACTGCTGGAGCTGGTCGGCCGTCCTTAAATTTTTGCCCTTTGAACGCCGGAATGAACTTTTCGATCGGATCATCGATCGACAGCTTCCCTTCGTCGTGCAGGAGCATCAGCCCCGTGGCCGTAATCGGCTTGGTCATCGACGCAATTCGAAAGATCGAATCGGTCGTCATCGTGCGGCCGCTTTCAATGTCGGACTTTCCGACAGCACTCAGATGAACGGTTCGCCCCTCCGTCGCAACAGCCGTAACCGCACCGGCAATCTGGTGTTGAGCGACGAACCCTTCCATCCGAGTATCGATGATGGCAAGGCGGGACTTGTCGAACGTAACTTCGCCCGCGACTACGACCGGCACACCGATTGAAGCAACCGTGGCCAGCGCAACGACGATTCTGGTCACGTCCGGAATTGATAATCGCTTCGAATTGTTGTCGATCCATAAGTTGGTCATGCGGTTTCTCTCTAAATTTGGGCAGTCCCAATTGCGAATTGCTGCCACCTCTCACTCGCTGTCGAGAGGTCGCGGTTTCAGTCGCTGATGAATGGGCATTTTAGGAATAGTCCTGGATTAACTTCCCGATTTCCAACCTCGGCATTCCCGTACAGGTGGGAAATCAGAATACCACGGTGGACTGGCTTCCCGGCGACGCATTCCCGTGCCCAGGCGTCTGCGCGGGAATTACGAAAATTGTCGCTCCCACTGAATCTGGGAAGTTATTTCGATCTTCAGAATCTTCGGCCGTCAGGATCGCCAGTCACACGCGTCATTGCGTGAGTCCTTGTTGGGTTGCGGCCTGCCACTTTGGGATCAGTTACGTAGAGTTTGTGTCGCCGCACAGCCGTAAGGATGATTCCGAATCAATGTGAAGATGCATGCGACATTACCAATCGTCGGTTCGTGCTCTCGACGATTGACCTGTAAGCAATCTGCTGTGATCCTGACGGTCCACCTCGAATGACGATAAAGGTTGTGGCAACGTTGAGCCTGGAGAATTTGATGAAGAGCTGCACTACCTTCGTGACGTATCTGTGTGTCGCCGCTTTTGCTGTTGTTCCAGTTGCTGCTCAGAATGACTTTGGAGACATTGGCAAAGAGCTGCCGGTCGTTACGGCGAAGAGTCCTGCTGACTCGCAGGCGATGCTGGAAGTGGCGGAGGGGTTTCGGATGGAGTTGGTGGCTGCGGAGCCGCTGGTTCACGACCCCGTTGCCGTTGCGTTCGATGAGAATGGGCTGATGTATGTGGTGGAGCTTCCGCCGTACAACTCGTACGTCGTCGATGGCTTTGCGACGAAAGGTTCGATTCGCGTTCTGGAAGACACGGACGACGACGGCGTTTATGACAAGAGCGTGGTGTTTGCGTCGGGGCTGTCTTACCCCACGGCGATTGCTTGCTGGGATGGTGGTGTGTTTGTCGGGGACGCTCCCGATTTGCTTTACCTGAGAGACACTACAGGCGATGGCAAAGCCGATCAGCGAACTGTCGTCTTTACCGGATTCGGCAAAGACAAGGCGGGTGAGGCTCATCTCAATTCGATTCGCTGGGGGCTTGATCAACGGTTTCAGTTGTCGACAAATCTCAGCGGCGGCAACGTGAAGGCGGTTGAGCAGGCGCCGAAGGAATCAACGCCGGTTTCCGTGCGTGGTCGCGGATTTATTTTTGATCCTCGGAGTCTGGGGAAGTTCGAGCTGACCAGCGGCGGCGGTCAGCATGGACTCAGCATGGATAACTGGGGCCGCAAGTTTGTCTGCTCGAACAGCGTGCCAGCTCAAACGCTGATGTACGACGACCGGTACGTGGCGAGGAATCCGCATGTTGAAGCTCCGGCGGCGGCGGTCGACATCGCGCCTGACGGCAAGTACACAAAACTCTTTCGCATCAGTCCGGGTGAACCGTGGCGGATCCTGCGGACTCGGCTTCGCAAAGAAGGAAAGTTCCGCGGCTCGGACGAAGGCGGGACTCCGTTCGGCTTTTTTACCGGCGCGACGGGCATCACGATCTACCGCGGCGATGCCTGGCCGAAGGACTATCGTGGCAATCTGATCGTCGGTGATGTCGCCAACAATCTCATTTATCGCGCGCGGCTTGAATCAAAGGGTCTGGAACTTGTCGCTCACCGTGCGGACAAAAAAAACGAGTTCGTCGCGTCGAGGGACATGTCCTTCCGGCCGGTGCAGTTTGAAAACGCTCCGGATGGTTCGCTCTACGTCCTGGACATGTATCGGCAGTTGATCGAGGGGGCGGCGTTTCTGCCCCCGGAATTCTTCAAGCACATTGACCCCGTCGCCGGCCACAAACTCGGTCGCATTTACCGGATCGTGCCGAAAGATTTCAAACGACGACCGCGACCTCAGCTTGGCGAGGCACGAACATCCGAGTTGGTCGCACTGCTGGATCATCCGAACGGGTGGCATCGCGACACGGCGTCTCGCTTGTTGAAGCAAAGTGCCGACGTCGCCGCGACACCGTTGTTGAAGAAACTTGTACGTGACGGGAAATCCCCGGAAGGTCGGATGACGGCCTTGTGCACGCTGGCCGCTCGTCAGTCGCTGGACGATGACACGCTACTGGTCGGCCTCTCGGATGCTGATCCAAATGTGCGAACGATTGCGGCGAAAGTCGCTGTCGATTTCGTGAGCAAGTTCGCCGATCGATTTCCGGCGTCGCGCGAACGTCTCTTTCATCTGGCGAATGATGAAGACATTCGAGTTCGCTATCAGGTAGCGTTTTCACTGGGAGAACTCGACGGGCCGTTGCAGGCGGAGACGATCGCCGGACTGGCGGTGAAGGACGGGGCGGACCGCTGGATGAGACTGGCTCTGCTCAGCTCAACACTCAACACCGCGGGTGATGTGTTCCGTCGCCTGGCCGTTAACGACGACGCACGTGGGAAGTCTCATGTGAAAGAGTTTCTGACGACGCTTGCTCAGCAGATTGGTCGAGCGGGTCAGCCACGACAAACTGCATCGGTGCTAAAATCGCTCGACCAGTTTTCGAAGTCTGATGCCGCGCTGAAGTCAGCCATTGTTAAAGCGACCGTTGAGAAACTGACCGGCAAACAGCGCGAGCAGTTTCTGTCGGCAGCAGATGGTGATGCCGCGGCAGTTCTGCAGCAGTTGCTGGCGGGTGCTCGGCAACGTGCCACAACTTCGAAGCTCTCGACCGAGGATCGCGTGGCCGCGATTCGAGACCTGCAACTGGCGGCGTGGGATGATAGCTCTCAGGTCTGGGAAGAGTTGTTGGCTCTTCAGCAACCGCCTGCAATTCGCAGCGCAGTGCTTGCCACGCTCGGAGGTTTCGATTCCCCGGCAGCGGCAAGTTTGATTCTCGAACACTGGTCTGGATTCAGCCCGGCGCTGCGTCGACAGGCTGCTGAGGTTTTGTTGTCTCGTGGAGAATGGGTGGGCCAGCTTCTGGACGCTGTCGAAGAAAAAACGATCAATCAGGCTGATCTCGGTCCGGCGAGAATCGCACTGCTCAAACAGCACCCGGATGACGGAATCCGCAAGCGTGTCACATCCGTCTTTGCCGGCTCGGGATTGCAGCGTCGAAAAGCGGTTGTGGATGCTTACCAGCCTGCGTTGAAGCTCGCTGGAAACGTAGATCGAGGTCGACAGGTCTTTCGGAAAAACTGCACGGCGTGTCACAAGCTGGAGGGCGAAGGAAAGGTGATTGGTGCAGACCTGAAGGGGATTCGGCAGCGAGGTCTGGCTTCGATCATGTTGAACGTGCTTGACCCGAATCGCGAAGTGAAGCCGAAGTTCGTCAGCTACGTTCTACTGACGGAAAGCGGTCGTGTTTACACGGGGATGATCCTTTCGGAAAACGCCAACAGTGTGACCATTCAGCAGCCCGACGGGAAAACTGTCACCGTTCAACGAAACGAGATCGAGACTCTTCGCAGCACGGCTCTGTCGTTCATGCCGGAAGGTCTTGAGAAAGAGATCGACCAGCAGGCAATGGCCGACCTGTTGGAATACCTCAATACAGTTACTGAATAACTCAGCGAGTTGGGCACATTTACAGAAGGCATGCATTGTGAACGTCGTTGATTACGCCAGTGAGTTAATCCGATTTGGATCGGTTTCAACCCTCAGTAACGGTCCAGTGACTGACTACGCAGAGGGTGTTCTACGCGACCTCGGCTGTGAAACGGAACGCATTGAATACATGGACGATGGCGTTCTGAAGGCGAATGTCGTCGGTCGATTCGGTGATGCCGGTCCCGGCGGGCTCGCATACTTTGGGCATACGGATGTCGTACCAGTTGATGACTGGTCGATCGCCGAGCATGGTCCGTTCGAGCCGGTCGTCCGTGGCGGTCGGCTTTACGGTCGAGGCAGTACGGACATGAAAGGGTCGATCGCCTGCATGTTTGCGGCTTTGCGGTCGCTCAAGGATCAAAGCTTTAAACATCCCGTTTACATCTCGTGTTCGTCCGACGAGGAACTTGATCATCGTGGAGCCATTGAAATCACCAAACGGTCGCAACTGTATCGAGAGCTGATTGACGGCGGTGCGTGCGGGATTGTCGGTGAGCCAACCAGTCTGGACGTTGTGTACGCTCACAAAGGCGGAGTTCAGTTGGTGATTACGTCGCACGGAAAGGCGGCACATTCCAGCACGCGGGAAGGCGTGAACGCCAACCTGGCGATGATCCCGTTTCTGCAGGAACTGAAATCGATCTACGAGAACACGGAGTCAGATTCGTCGCTGATGGATGATGAGTTCGATCCGCCGACGGTCTGCATGAATATCGGAATCAACGATCACACAAAAGCCGTCAACATCACGGCACCACAAAGTGTCTGCACGGCTTGCTTCAGGCCGATGCCGGATACCGATGTGGATTCGATCGTCGCCAGAGTTCGAGACGCCGCGAACGCTCACGGCGTCGAGTTCTGGCTGAAGGGGCAGAACCCACCGTTCCGTCGCGATCCAGGTAGCGACTATGTAAAGCAAAGCGTCGAGCTGACTGACGGCCGCCCGGTAAGAACGGTGGCTTACGGATCGGAAGCCGGCAACCTGGACGAGATCAACAATCTCATCGTACTCGGACCTGGGAACATCGATCAGGCACACAAGAGCGACGAATGGATCGCGCTCGAGCAACTCGGAAAAGGCCAGAACGTCTATGCAAACATGATCCGCCAGTTCTGCCTATAAAGACGAACGGTTGGTGATACAGAGTTGCCGACGCGACGTGCTCGATGAGGAAGCTTTGCCGTGAAGCTTCTCACTCTGCTTTTGACGAAGGAGCATCGTTAGACGATGGCCGAGTCACAAACAGCAGCGATTGCAGCAGCAGGAACAGAACCAGCGGAGCGATCCAGAGAACTCGTAGAACCTTTAGCAGTAGTTGCGTTGCGGGATGTGGTACTGCGGCGATCTTTACGAATGCGGCGCTGTCGGCATGGCCGGACTTCACAAGTGCTGTGACCACTGAGGCCATGCGGTCGTCGTTCAGTTCTCCGTAAGAGTCGTCAGCATCGGGCGTCACGAAAATGGTCTCGGCGCTCTGCTGCACCTCGCGCGAAATTTCCGAAACGTGTTTCAGACCAGCCCTGTTGAGCTGAGCCGTGCCCGCAACGAATTCGGACGCTTGGATGACTCGGTTGTCGGCTTCCGCGTTTCTTTGCAATCGCGAGTTCGAATCAACAAATGCTCCCAGGAGGAGAAACGCGACAAGGCCGAACAACGTCAGCATGATCAGTCCGCAGCCGACGGCCGTCATTTGGGACTTGAAGATGCTTCGTTCGGAAGTCGTCTCGAAAAACAGATCGATCGTGCGTCGACGTCGCAACGACGTGTGTGTTGCTTCGACCGTCTCGAATGCACGCGTCATCTCAGCCCAGTGCTTTGCTGAGTCGTCGATCGAATCTTCCAAAGCTGCCAACTGACGCTCGCCGATTCCGCTGCCGTCGTCTTGTGCTGCCGCTCCGGACTCCGAATCAGAATCGGCTGTGTTGAGGATCAGCGATCCCTCAAAGGTGTCGTCCAGTTCCAATGTTGCCGAACCCGCCGAGCCCGTAACTTCGAGCTTCCATGCGCGTTGCCCCGCTCGAGCGGTCCAGGTTGCCTCCGCCAGTTCGTTGCCGCCGAGTGTCACCGTCGCCTGAGTGATGCCCGTCGTGTCTGATCCGGAATGCACGGCGGTGATGCGGTTGTAATTGCCGCCCAGAAATCTCAGCAGCGAGACGTCGTGAAACATGGCTCCATCGACTTCGTCGCGCGTCAGGCCTGAGCCTGAGACGCCGGCTTGCTGAGTAGCCGCAGGAAACGAATGCTCAATTCGCAGCAGCATGATCTGCCCGAGTTCTCCTCGGTGAATTGCATCGTTCAGCTTCGCGGCCAACGGGTGAGCCGGCAGATGTTGCACCGGAGCGAGCGGGACTCGATTGTCGTCGTGAGTCAGCGTCAGTTCGTAAATAAACGCCGATCCCTGACTGGCCTGCGGGACAAGAGCCAGGGGACGACCATCAACGGCCAACTGCTTAGCACCGGTCTGAATGCTGTCGGAATCGCCGGCGACCAGAGTCACGTCGGCGGCTGTGTCGACCAGCAATTCTTCCCACGTCTGCAGAACTCGAATACCGGGCGCAGCCGCAAGGAGCTCGCCGAGTGATTCTTCTGGCAACTCAGCGGCGATGGTGAATGAGTGCCGTGAATCCGCGGAAATTGCACGAAGCAACGGTGCAATCTGCAAATTCCAGCCAAGCAGGGCGAATTTCATGAGTGGGCGGGACGCGAGAAACAGGTAACTGAGCGGAAAACGATCAATAACGGATCGGAATAAGTTCTGATCCGCAAAGGATGACAGAATCCCCTGCTCCACGCACGTGAAGGTCTTCTTGCCGTACCGCAGCCTCTGAGAATTTGTAGTCAGATTTGAAACGAATCGCTCGACGAAGGCCGATCCAGAACTTCAGGGGCAGCATCGGCACTCCTGACTCGCGGAATAATGCCCCACGCGGAATCTGGGAGACGGTAGTGCCCGCTGCGGCTTCCTCGTAAATTCGGACGCCGAGTCAGCCTTGAACATTGACACTGGAAATGAGACTGCAAGTGATAAATAGAACTCAGAAGGTTTTCGTTGGTTTCGCGGCTCTGCTTCTTTTCAGCGTCGATGTCCAGCTCGGGGACGCGGCCGAAGTGGATGACGATACGACCGTTCGGGTTTTTATTTTTGCCGGCCAGTCGAACATGGTGGGGGCGGATTCGAAAGTTCAGGACATCAAGCGGTTTCCTCCGTTTGCCGGGTTGGAAGCCGCTCAGTCTGATGTGAAATTCTCCTACTCAATCGGGCGAGAGAACAAGAAAAATTCAGATGGCTGGGTTCCGTTACAGGCGGTGAACAATGTTGTCGGTCCGGAATTGAGTTTTGCTCGTGACGTCTCGCGCAACATCAATGCACCAATTGCTATCATCAAGTGCGCTGCCGGCGGTACTCATCTCGGCGGCGACTGGAATCCTGATGAACCGTCCGGATTCAAGATGTACCCGTTGGCGCTCAAGTTGATCCGGTCATCGCTAGCCGAGTTCGACCGGCAGAAGATCCCGTACCGCATTGAAGGATTCATGTGGCATCAGGGTGAAAACGATATGTTCAACAAGGAGTACATGCCGAACTATGGAGCCAACCTGGCGAACTTTCTGGCTCGTTGGCGGCGCGATCTCAATACGCCGGAACTGAAATTCTATATTGGAGAACTTTGCACGAAGACGATCTGGGGGATGGACCTGCGTCCGCGGATGTACGCGATCAGCCAGGGGCAGCGAGCCGTTACCAACGCGGACCCGCTGGCCGAATACATCACGACGTCGCATGTCGGCGTTGAAATTGGTGGTGGCGTGGGGCTGCATTACCACTATGGAACGCTCGGGCAATTGGAGCACGGCGTTAATTACGCCGAGGCCTACCTGAGGACAATCGGCAGGAATCAGAAACGCAGCCGATCGCTTAAAGCATGGCCCTATCAGAAGGGCAGTAAGGTCAAACTCTTTGTCATGGCCGGGCATCGAAACATGGAAGGCGAGCGAGCCTTCGTTCAGGAGCTAAAACCGCTGAATCCGGCACTGCTCAAAGACAACGGAAAAATCGCTTTCAAATACAGCATCGCTGATCGACTCAAGGAAGATGACTCTCTGGAAACAGTCTGTCGCAACACAGTCGCAGCGGCGATGCGGGAAATGGGACTGAAAAGCAAAGTCTCAAAGAAATTTTCGCCAACGACAACGGTTTCTGATCCTTCAAAGATGGCGGCACCAAACGTTCTGAATCAGTCCTTCAAAGCAGGTGCTCCGAACAGAAAGTGGGTGACCGATATCACGTATCTGCCGACGGCAACCGGCTGGGTTTAGCTGGCTGTTGTCCTGGACTTGTTCAGTCGCAAGGTTGTCGGTTTGGGCGATTTCCGAAAGTCTCGCCACGCCGTTGGTCAGCTCAGCTCTTCGTAACGCTGTTGAATCGCGGAAGCCTGACACGAACGGTCTGCTTCACCACAGCGATCGAGGCTCGCAATACACCAGCGATGAATACCAGCAGACTCTGAGAACACTCAACATGATCTGCTCGATGAGTCGTACCGGATGCTGCTACGACAACGCCGTCATGGAACGTTTCTTCTGGTCACTCAAGCACGAATGGACGAAGTTCGAAACCTTCGAGGACATCACTCAAGCAAGACTCAGCGTCTTTCGAGTACATCGACACTTTCTACAACTCAAAGAGAATTCACCAGACCCTCGGGTACCGAACACCTGACGAATTCGAAGAACAACACCAAGCAAAGCTTGCCCGTCTAAAAACTAATTCAGGTGTCCATCCCAACTGGGCAATCGCACACCTTTATCCGCAGTTCATTGAATTCGTCGGGGATTCGATCAAAGAACTGCAGGATAAGGGGCACGAGGTGGAACTGGCCGGAATCTTCTATCACGTGGGCGAGAACGAGATGTCGATGCATCCGTACCGAAAGCAGGCAGCAGAGTGGCTGCTCTCAACGGTCAATCAAAGCCGGCGGGATCTTGAGCTGCCGAATCTCAAGTGGTACGTCAGCCAGCAGCCGCCAACCGATCACGAGCGAGTCAACTCGATCGATGTCACGGCAGAAATTGAAAAGCTAGCGGCGGCTGACAGCGATCTTCTTCAGATCAAAGCATTCGATCTTCCCGCTCAGGAAAAGAAGCTGGTGATCGACACCGCGGGCATCGTTCGCCTGGGTGAGTTGATCGCTCAGGCGTATCTCGCTCGGCAGTAGTAGCCGACGGCTGCCTCGGAAGTCACTCGCTCAGATCGTCGGCAGTGTCCCACTCGGCGGCGGCCAGATAACCACCGTCGACCACGATTGAAGTCCCATTCACTCCGGCTGAATCTTCGCACGACAGATACAGAATTGAGCGGGCGATTTCGTCGGGCTGCATCGCACGATTCATCGGCACGCGACGCACGCGCTGCCGCAACGTTTCGTCCGGGTCAGGTGTTGTGTTGAGATGCTGACGCAGCATCGGCGTGTCCGTAATGCCGGGGCTGACGCAGTTGCATCGCAGTCCGATCGCGGCGTAGTCGAGGGCGATCGACTGTGTCAGAGAAAGCACGGCCCCCTTGGATGTCGTGTATGCCGGAGTCGAACGTTGGCCTACATGGCTGCTGATTGAACCCACATTGACCATGTAGCTGCGATCGTTTTTTCGGAGGTGCGGGAACGCGTGCTTTAACGCGAAGAAAATGCCCTTCACGTTGACGCCCATTAACTGGTCCCAGTCGTCGGATGAGTAGTCATGCAGCGATCCGACATGAACAATGCCCGCGCAGTTAACGACGATGTTCAGGCCGCCGAATTTCGCTACGGTCGACTCCATCGAGTTCGACACCTGATCGCTGCTGGCGACGTTGCACGACGAGGTAAACGGCTTTACCACCTGCTGAGTTGATCCTGTCAACCAGCTGCTCTCCGTCTTCGTCGCGGACATCGGCGACTACGACCGAAGCGCCTTCGCCTGCGAACAACTTCGCCGTTGCCGCCCCAATGCCCGACGCGCCCCCGCTGATCCACGCTACTTGTCCGGCAAGCCGATTTCTCATGACACATGCTCAACTTAAGGGTAGTGATTCTGCGAATTTACTGAGTGTCTGATTCCGCGGCGATTACGTCTACGCCTGGATCTTCGAACTGCCGTGGGCAGTTTGAAAGAAGCCAATGATTGGGCCCGACCTGACTGTTGCGGCGATTGTCATTGGATCAATCCCGATTTCAGCACTTTCCCGTTGATGCCCGATTTGCATCGTCAGGCCTGTCGTTTCGTCGAAACCGGCAGGCTCACCTGAGAATTCGGCGAAGGATCGCCGAAACACTTCAGGTTCACTCTTTCCGTTTCTGTAGAGAAAAGGCAAGAATAGACGGTTCAAGTTTTTCAGATTGAAAACGAATCCAACGGGCGGAGTTTGCTTACGATGCTGGAGATTGGTAGTTCAACGAGTAAGGCCCTGTGCAGTGGGATTAGCCGCCGGCGGGCGATTGAGATCGGTACGCTCGGTGCGTTTGAGCTTTCTTTGCCGAGTTTGTTGCGTTCGGAAGCTCGGGCGGCAAATGGCTCGGGTGAACGTATTGACCATGCTTCGAAGCGGTCTGTTATTTTGATCTGGCAGCACGGAGGACCGTCGCAGCTAGACACGTTCGATATGAAACCGCTGGCTCCGGCCGAAGTGCGAGGTCCTTATCAGTCCATCAATTCGAGCCTTCCTGGACTGGATGTTGGCGAACTCTGTGTCGAGCAAGCAAAGGTGATGGATAAGTGCTCGATCATTCGCAGTTTCTCGCACGGCAACGGCGATCATTGGGCAGCCGCTCACTGGATGCTGACCGGGCGGTTGGGAGCAACCGGTTCTGATCGACCGGCGCGACAACCATCGATGGGGGCCGTTGCGTCGCAACTGCTTGGCCCGAGGCAAAAGGGAACGCTGGCTTCGGTCAACATGAATGATGGCGGTTTTGGCTATCACGGCGGTGCGTGGCTGGGTGTTGCTCAGAACCCGTTTCGCTATGGCGAGTACAGCTACGGCAACGAAGCGGGGCGTCTGCCGACGGGAGATCACAAGAGTTTTTCACTGGTTGATGGCTTAACCAGCGACCGGCTGATGAATCGAGTTTCTCTACAAAAACAGTTCGACGACCTAAGACAACGCTTCGACAGCAACCGGACGTTTCAGCATCTGGACACGGTCGATCAGCAGGCACTCGACATCGTTCTGTCGGGCCGGACTCGCGCCGCGTTCCAACTCGACAAGGAAGACGCCAAAACTCGCGAGCGCTACGGCGACGGTTGGGGTGAGCAAGCGTTGCTCGCGCGACGTCTTGTTGAAGCGGGAGTTCGGTTTGTCTCGCTGAACACCGGCTACTGGGATGACCACGGGAATATCAAAGGCGCACTCGATTCAAAAATGCCTCGCCACGACCGTGCGGTCGGAGTGCTGATTCAAGACCTCGCCGACAGAGGCATGCTTGACGACACGCTGGTCATCACGGCTGGAGAGTTTGGCCGCACGCCGACGATCAACGGCAACGCCGGGCGAGATCACTGGCCGCAGGCTCAAAGCATTCTTATCAGTGGCGGCGGCTATAAACACGGGCAAGTGATCGGCAGCACAAACAGCAAGGCCGAGCATCCGACGTCACGCAAAGTCGGTGTCGAAGATTTCTGCGCGATCGTCTACCACGCCTTGGGTCTCCGCTTGGACGACACAATCATCGACCCATCCGGCCGCCCGATGCACCTGCTGCCGAATGGCGAAGTTCCACGCGAACTTCTGTAGCTGTGCTGCGGTTTTGCCGGCGCACAAAAAAAAGGACTCACGACGATTCGTCGTGAGTCCTTTCATCGAAGTACGCAAGAGAGGACTTGAACCTCCACGGGGTTTAACCCCCACTAGGCCCTCAACCTAGCGCGTCTGCCAATTCCGCCACTTGCGCTCGTGGTCTCAATTGTTCGCTAGCCGATTCTCATCGACTTGAGGGATGGGGATTATATCTCCCCGGCGAGGTTCGACAAGTCGACAACACCTCACTCTGGAACCTCTTTTCGGCAGAAGGCTCGTTCGATTCCGCAGAACCTGTCACACGACCCGGCAGATCAGGCATTTAAGGTACGCGTTTTCCGGACAATTCGGAGAAACCGGATGATCGGCCGCATGACCGCGCGACTCTAGAATCTGAATTCGTCGGCCTGAGCCGGTCGCCACTCCGGACAGCATGCGGACGAATTCGTCGCGACTGATGTGACCCGAGCAGCAACACGTCACCAGAATCCCGCCCGGTCGCAACACAGAAACAGCCAGGTCGTTGAGGCTGTGATAGCCCCGCAACGCGCTTTTGGCTCCACTGGCACTGCGAGTCATCTTGGGCGGATCGAGGATCACGGTGTCGAAAACAGCTCCCTCATCGCGAGCGGCTTCCAGATACTTGAAGCAGTCTGAGGCTGCAATGTTCACTTTTTCAGCCACGTCGTTGGCTGTGGCGTTCTGCTGAGCGGATTCCAATGCTGGTTTCGAGGAGTCAACGCACGTGACTGATTCTGCGCCGCCCGTCACTGCGGCCGTGATTCCAAAGCCTCCCGAATAGCTGAACAGGTCGAGAACTTTGTGTCCCGCGGTATATCGAGCGACGGCTCGACGATTGTCTCGCTGATCAAGGAAGTAGCCGGTTTTCTGTCCCTCGGCCACGTCGACCAGAAACGTCAGGCCGTTCTCCTTAATTGGCACCGGCCGGGGCGGTTCTTCGCCTCGAACGAGACCATCACTGATCGACAGGCCTTCGAGATCTCGAATGCCCTTTTCCGTACGCAGCCAGATGCCCTTCGGCGAGCAGTGTTCTTCCAGCAGGTCGAACAGAATTTCTTTTCGTTCTGCAAGGGCGAGACTCGTGAACTGAACCAACAGCCAGTCTCCGTACCGATCGACGGTCAATCCAGAGAGGCCGTCCGCTTCGCTGTTGATCAGACGGTAAGCGGTCGTTTCTTCGTTCTGAATAAAGTCTGACCTAAGCGAAACCGCCGTTTTGATACGCTCGTCCCAGAATTCACGATCCAGCGCAACTTCTTCATTCCACGAGTAAAGTCGTACTCGGATGTTGCTGTTTGAATTGAACAAGCCTCGTGCGACAAATTTTCCGTGGTCGGCTCGAACGACGACTTCATCACCGGGGGCGGGGGCGCCTTTGACACTTAACACCGCTCCCGTGAAAACCCACGGATGCTGATTAAAGAATGGCAAAGCACGTTTTTGCTTGAGCGCGACGTTGGGCAGTGATTCGAGCGGTGACGAGTCTGAATTCGGAGCCATAGCGGTCAACTGGTACTTTTCTTATCCGGCAGAAACCTGCTGCAAGGCATCGATGACGGCATCGATGTCGTCTTGAGTCGTCTGAAAACCAACGCTCAGCCGTACCGTTCCTTGTCGCTCGATTGTTCCCAGCCGACGATGGATTCCCGGTGCGCAGTGAAGTCCGGATCGTGTATCGATTCCAAAATGCTGACTCAACAACAAAGCCAACTCGTCCGACGTATACAGCTCTGAGGTCAGGCTCACAACTCCGGTGTGCCGCTTTCGGTCATCGTTTGAGTAAAGCGTGAGCGACGGGATGCTTCGTAGCTGATCGCACAGTTGTTCCGTCATTGTGATTTCGTGCTGCCGCAACTGGTCGATTCCGTTGTCGAGTAAATACCCCAATGCAGCGTCGAGACCCACGATTCCCGGCGAATTATGATTCCCCGATTCAAAGCGGTCGGGCATCGATTCCGGCTGAGTGTCACTTTCGCTTTTCGACCCCGTTCCTCCCTGCCGCGCCGGCGTCAGTTCTTTCTCCATTCCGGGTGCCACATAAAGCAGTCCCGTGCCCAAAGGCCCCATCAGCCCCTTGTGCCCAGAGCAGGCCACGAAGTCGGCACCGAGTTGCTCAACATTCAGCGGAACATGACCAGCGGTCTGCGCGGCATCCACCGCAAACGAAACCGAATGCTTGTCGGCAATTTCGGCGACAGCTTCGACAGGCTGAATGGCTCCCGTCACGTTCGAAGCATGCTGCAGTATGATGAGCTGCGTTTCCGGACGGATCGATTTCTCGACCTCCGCAGCATCAAAGAAACCAGCGTCGTCGACGTCGACCAGAGTGAGCGTCACATCGCGATTCGCTTCAAGATGCCGCAACGGTCTGAGTACCGAATTGTGCTCAGCGACCGACGTCACCACATGATCGCCAGGCGTCAGCAGCCCGTGCAGAATCATGTTCAGGCTGTCGGTGCAGTTTAGCGTGAAAACAATTTGCTCTTTCGCCGATGCACCAAGCACCTGAGCCGCTCGGAATCGGCATCGGTCAACGGTTTGCTGCAACTGTTGGCCAGCGTCCGACGTTCCTCGGCCAACCGCCCGACCATTCTCGCGGTTATATCTGTCGACGGCGTCGTACACGCACTCGGGCTTCGGAAAGCTCGTCGCGGCATTATCGAGATAAATCGATTTTTGAAATGAGTCGCTGATGGGATCGGCCTTGGGCTGAGAAGTCAGAATCCGAATGACATTCCAAGCATTACGAAGTTTGACAGTGCTCTTAGACAATGCAGCCAAACGGGGAACACTAATGGTCGCTAATCACGGAAAAAATTAGCGTCGATTAGTGCAGATTAGCGTTCCCCTGACGTTTGCGAAGGCTCTCTCCAGTGCCTACTTCAAAGACTGCAGGTAAGCGATCAAATCGGCAAGTTGTTCCGGAGTCAGATTGTTGGCGATGCCGTTGGGCATCATCGACTCTTTCTTCTTCTGCCGGATTTCGATCTCTTCCTTCTTTAGCGACTGAGCGACTCCGTTGGTCTGTCGAATCTGGACTTCGTCGGCGCTTTCGCCACTGACAAAACCTGTAACGACTTTGCCCGTATCCATCACGAAGAGATACGTGTCGAAGCCTTGAGCAATCTTTGCTGCCGGCTTCAGGATTGATTCGACCAGCTCGGCTTTCTTGTAGCGTTTGCCAATGTCGACGAGGTGTGGTCCCTTCGGAGTCTGGCCGTTAGCCGTCGTGTGGCATGCGATGCAGGCCTGGCGTTTGAAAAGTGGCTCGCCGCGTTTGGCATCGCCTTCCGTGTTAAGGGCACGGTAGGTCGCAATTTCCGGATCGAGGTTTGCGATCAGGTTTGGATCATTGGGGTCTGCTTTTGCGATTTCGATTGCCATCTCCGGCTCAACCTTACGAACGGTTGCCGCAGTCGGAAGCCCGGCGATTTCAACTTTATGAGCAGCCAGTTGCTTGCTGGCCAGTTCCAGCGTTTCTTTGTCGGCCTGGTCGAGGAATGTTTTAACGACGGCCGCGATTCGCTCGCTTTGCTCCCACGTCTTGCGGTCGTAGTAAGGCCCGGTCCGATCGGGACGAGTGCCCCACCAACTCGCATCTGAGTAATCGCCTTCACGGAAGTAGAGACGGATCAGTGTCGTGAGAATTTCCTGGCGAGTCTCCGAATTTCGCACGCTGCTAAGCGCCTTGATCAGTCCCGAAACAGCCTCGTCGTTGTGCATGTACTTAAGAGCCCACAAAGCTCCAGCCGAATGCGGTCCTTCCAGAGCCTTCAGACAAGCAGCTACCGAGTTTGAATTCTGCAAGGCTCGGACTGCCAGGTGCGGAATGACTCGGCCGGGGTCAGCCTGTTTGTAGAGCGGTTCGGCAGTTGGTTTCGGTTGGTACGACGCTCTCGCCGTCAGAGGGATGATTGCTTCGCCGGCTTCGGAACGACCGATTCGTCCCAGGCAGATCAGTGCCTGACCACGAACTCGCGGGTTCTGGTCTTTCAATGCCGCAATGAACGGCTCCAGCGGCAACTTGTCGAGCCCCGCTTTGCGATCGGTCAACGCTCGTAAAGCGTGTTCACTAATGTCGGCGTCTTTGAGCAGTCCGAGCAGGAACTCGTTCGACGATTCGCCAGCGAGCTGTTTAACCGTGTAAATCGCCGCAACTCGTCCATGCAATGGAGCGGCCGGACTTGATGCCAGAATCAACAGATCAATCATCGCGATGTCGGTGGGCGATAGGCTCTTGACGACACGCCCTCCCTCAGGCACCAACGTTTCCACGGGTTTGCCGTTTCGCTTTTTAATCTCGGCACCGTGCCGGCGCAGAATTTCCAACTGGCTGTGCTGTCGTGTGACGGCGCTGGGCGAGCTGAGCAAACTGACAAGTTCTTTCTCGCCAAGCTTATCGAGCTGCGGGAACGGCTTAGGAGTAAAGTCGATCGGCGTGATCTGAGCGACGAATCCGACATCCGGCCCACTGTAATTGAACTTGCCGTTCTTCCAGCTTGAAACATACATCCGGCCGCTGCCGTCCACGTCGATGTCCGTTGGACGAGGAATCTTCAGGAAGACGTCCTGGTGAGGATCAAACGTCGCCCCGTTCGCCGGAAGGTTGTGCCGGTAAACGTTGCTCGTTCCCCAATCGCAGGTGTAGAGCGTGTTTGAGAACTGCTCGGGCCAGCGAAGATCGTGGAAGAACATCGCTCCACAACCGGAGCCCCCGCCGTAATCAGCAAGCGGCGGCATGCTTTCTTCGGTGAAATTGAGATAGAGCGACGGGTAGCCGTACTCGCCCGATTGCAGAAGGTGACTCAGCCGAATGTCCCAGCCGCCGCCGTCGTTCGTATTGTCTCGCGTGAAAACATTCATGAACGGGTCGATGCAGACGTCGAGAATGTTTCTCTGACCCCAGTTGTGAATCTCCATTTCTGTTCCGTCGGGACGAACTCGAACGATCCCGCCACCGCGTCTCGCAAGGATCGTCCCGTCGGTTCCCTTCGCCTCGGTAAACCCAAAGTCGCCGACGGCAATGTAAAGCCAACCGTCGATGCCCATGCGGATGCCGTTGGTCGTATGGTCGGCCCCTCTCTTATTGACCTGGTCGGTCGAGATGCCCGTAATCAATGTGTCGTGCCGATCGGAACTTCCGTCGAGATCGTCGTCGTGGTACACGCTGAGGAACGGAGGATGCAGCACCCACAATGAACCATTGTCGTAAAACAGGCCACGTGGATGATCCATCGTGGCGAACGTGTTGATCTTGTCGGCCTGGCCGTCGCCGTCGGTGTCGATGCACCGCAGAACTTTTCCTTTGCCGGCTTCTTTGCCGAGTGAACCTTGCTCATCGACGCCGACGAAGACTTCGCCCGTCGCGGCTGCCGCCAGGCAAACCGGGTAGTTGACGTCCGGCGGCGTTCCGAACAGTGTCGCCTGAAAACCGTCCGGCAGTTTGACATCTTTCAGGCCAGCCGCCGTCCCGTTGCCGCCGCCCTTCTTCATCGCCTGAGTCAATTTTGGAAGCTTGCCGGCTGAGACCTCAAGTTCCCAGATCGATCCCCACATTCCGTTGTTCGTTCCCAGGAATGTCACTCGCACGTAGCGAGTGTCCGGAGCGTCAATCTCGTGAGTCCTGATGCGTTCTGGCTTGTCGTTCTTTGAATCGTCAACCACTTGCTTCCAGTTTTCGTTGTCGGCAGAAGTCTCAACGGTGTAGCGGTAAATCGTGCCTGCACCTTTTTCCCAATGAAGGCGGAGTGCTTTCACATGGTTTGGCTTTTCCAGGTCAACCGTCACCCATTCATCACCTTGCGAACCGGACGGGCACCACCGAGTCGTCAACAAACCGTCAGTCAACTGGTGCCGCTCATTGCCCGACTGGACGCTTTTGGATGTCACCGGCTTCTTGTAAGCAAGGTTGTCCTCGCCGCAGCAGTTCCCTGCGATGGTCTGAGCTGGAGTCTGATTCAGCGGAACGCTGACCAACGCTCGGATTTCTTCGTCGATCTTTTCGGTACTCGGCGTGAAGCTTGCTTCGACATCCTCGTCGCAGGCCCAAAGCAAACCTCGCGTGACCATGTCGAGATACTTTGGCTCGACCATCGTCTCGTTGTAGTGCCCGATCGTCGTCGCGAAGACTCGCCCCTTTTCATACTGATTGGTCCAGACGCACGTTTGAGGATTGCCGTCGCCCTGCCGCTTGGCCTGACCGAGAGCCATTGCCGTATCAAAGAGTTTGATCGAGTGGTAAAGCTCACCCTTCGGAGCAATGAACGACTTCCCGAAGTCGTTCATAATGGGGTGGTCAGCTTTGACGTTGTCGACCGTGTAAGAGTAATGCGGCCCGTGTCCCGGCGACTGCATCCCGACGAAGTCGAACCACTGGTTGTCCCCCGTCCGGTAACAGTGCATCGCACAGTGAATCAGAATCGCCGGCAACCCTTCACGATGCGGCTTCACGATGTTCTCGACAAAGTCCTGGTCGGTTACGTGAGAAAAACATTCGTTATGAACAACGATGTCAAAACCGTCCGACCAGTTCGGATCATCGTAAAGCGGAATCGGAGTATTCGTCGTCGTGCCGCCCTGATGAGCGACCGTCCAGACAACGTTGGCGCGAGCAGAAATTCCCCGCGAAAGAATCAGCTTCTGCCGAGCGTAGTCATGGCAGCAACCGCCGGTCACAAGCAACGCCCGAATCGGCTTGTCGCCTTTTTCCTTACCTGCCGACTCTTTCGAGCCTGCATCTTGCGCGGAAACTTTCTGTGCATAGAACGGAGCGGCTAGGGCCGACAGAACAACAACAATATTCAAAGCACGTAACATGGTGGGAAATACCTTGAGAAAACCAACGTGATCAGGATGGTCTGCCGAAATCACGTCGCATAATTCCGGGCGGGAAGATAGGAGAGCACCGCCGACCAGTCAGCATAACGACTGGTTGAGCGGAGAAAGCCGGTAGGGACCTCGCGAGAGGCAAGTTGTAATCAGTGGGCAGCTTTCATCTTGTGAGATGCGGAGGTGCCCTCTGAATACGTTCTAACTCGGCGAAAGTCTGAGTTTGAAGTCAGACCGCCAAAACATCAACCGCGGCCGCCTTCGCAGCAGGTTTCACAAATCGTATGGCACCTCTGGCATTGCAGCTTGTGCCGAATATCGATCAGCACGCCGCCGCAAACCGGGCAGGCACGATTCGGAGAACACGCGGCCTCAGCTTGAGGCTTACTTGAAGGCGTCTGCTGAACCGTCCGTGAATCAGTATTCGCATTCATCATCAAAATATCGCCTTCTGAGGACTTGAGCCAAATTCATGACAGAGCGAAGCAGCCTGCCGGAATTGTGGGGACATCCTCCGTCGTCCTCAACCTTGCACGCCGGTCGGCTCAGAGGCCGCTCGCGAATCTGTTCGGAAGATGGAAATCGGAAACCGATAATTCGAAAGTGCTGGCTCATCGGATATCGACAATTGCTGTCGAGAGGCGATGCGTGAACTTTTTGAGCTAGTCTCGTGCGGCCCGCAACTCCGATGACCATTTCGTTAGCCAGCCTTGTCAGCAACCGTCCCACGGGGCACGCGACATAAGGCCTGTTCGAGTTTTGACTGACCGGAGTGCTGTTGCTTTCAAAATATATCGAGGGGTCCAGCCCGTTGCATGACGGTTAACTGTCAACACTCCGGAAACGGCAATCGGGTCGTTTGAAAACGACCATTCGATCGGCAACCGCACTACAATGCCCGTCTTAGGGTCGGCTCTTCCATCCGGACTCATATAGATTGTGGTTTGCGGATTGGATGAGCCCGAACTGATTGCGTAGCCCTTTATGCAGATGGGACACCTTTCGTAGTGATCGAGGCCTGCACCTGCGCCGATCGAAACGAATGCGACTCGGTCATGCCCCGGTATCGATTCGGAATTGTACTGATGAAAGTACCAGGCAGGTGCAGTGAGAATTGTAATTGCCGAGATCGATATGCTGGCAAGCGAGAGTCTTTGGCCTCGCAACGAGTGCCGCAGTACGACCTGTCGGCCAATCAATCCCATGGGAAGTGAAACCGCGGCAATAGCAAAGATTGATAGTTCAACATAACCGAATGTGGCAACTACGCTGAGAATTGCTGCAGCTACAGCGATCTTCGAGACCGGAGACATCTGAGTTATTGAGTCAAGGTGTCTGGAGCGTTTTTCTGTTGTTTTTGATCAGCTCGTAGAGTGGTGATCGGGTTTCTTTGAGTCGTTTGATGTAGTGCTCTTCGTTGTAGGTTTCATTGTTCTGCCAGCACCGGTAGATGATTCTTTGCCACTTGAATGCGAGAGCTCGGATGGCCATCTGGGCTGACTTTCCTCGGCTTCTCTGCAGGTGGTAGTAGGCTTTCGCCCACTCGCTTTTTCGGATGGAGAGTCCGGCGAATTCGTGGAAGGTCTGCTTCAGGAATTTCGTACAGGCCCAGCGAGCGGTGACCATTGTCATGCGGCCGCTTTGAGTGGTCAGCGGTGCGATACCGGTGGTGGCCTGTAGTGCTGAAGCGTCTTCGAAACGGGAACGATCGTCTCCAAGGGCAGCGATGATTCGACATTGAGTGACATCAGATGCTCCTGGCAGTGAGGCGATAATCTCGTAGTTGTCATGCTGCCGGATCAGTCGTGCGATGTCGGCGTCGTACTCGCTGATGATCTCGTTGAGCACGGTCATCCGTCGGCACAAAGCGGTCACTCGGCGCGACGATGTTCTCAGCAGGACGTCTTCTTCTGAGAGAGGAGTTGCGTCGATGATCGTCTCGACCCGCTGCTGGACTTTCAGTGCCGTTCCGCCACGCAGGCACTCCTGCAGTTTCTTTCGAGTGGCTTTCTGAGCATCCTTCAACGTGGGGAACTGCAGCAGCAGTCGCAGTACGAAATCAGCATGCATCTGAGCGGGTCTCATCTGTATAACGGCCGGGAAATACAGCTTCAAAATGGCTCGAAGCTCATTCCCGAGAGCCGCTCGCTGATCAACCAACTGACGTCTGTGTTCGGCCAGTGAAGCGAGTTCTCTCGTCAATGGCTGATCCTGCCTCAGCGGCTTCAACTGCTGGTGGTAATGCTGAAGATACTGAGCCAGCAGTCTGGCATCAGCAGGATCATTCTTACCGCCTCCGTGAGCGAAGGCTTTGCGATAGCTGGCCAGCGAAGCAGGATTCACCGGGTAGATAATGACGTCTTCATACTTGAGCAGTGCGTTGATCAACGGTCCGCGTGATTGCTCGATCGCCACCAACAGCGTCGAGCCTGGGAACTTCTTTCTCCAGCCATTGATGATCGATTCGATCTCTGTGGCATCCTGTTGAAACAGGCCGTGACACTCTCCGTCATCCTGCGCGAGGAGATGAAAAGCGTGGAGCGAATCTGCCCAGTCGATTCCCACAAAAACGACACTGAGCCCCTGGATATCCTTCTTCCGTCTGGCAACCATCTGGTAAACTCCTGAGCTTGAACACGGACGGACTGCTCGGGGGATCACGACGCGAATTGCTTATGGCGGTCTTTGGTCGAGATATCATCTAAGGATTCGTTTCGCGTGATTCCCATCCGACGCTGCGAAGGTCTCCGGTAAGTCGTTGTGACAACAGTCACGCGGCAGCACTCGGGTCAATTCGTCAGCGTCGGACGAGCATCCACTCCGGAAAACACCAGAGCAACCAAACCCTAATCAATCCAACTAAAAAGCCTCACCGGTAACCATAAGCATTGAGTTGATCTGCCATTGATGGACCCATGGCTCACGCACGCGAACGTGAGACTTTGACTTGCAAATTCGGCGAGGTAGTGGCTGACTTAAGTGTGGGTTCAGTTGATCACCACGCCGGCTTCAAGAATTTCTCGGATTGTTGCATGTCAGAGACCGAGCCGAAAGATGGCGTTAAGAATAATGAGAGACCAAAACGCGATTACGACGAGAGTAAACGTGACGGGCGGAGCGGTCACGGCGACAATCGCGACATGCAAAGTCGTCCCTGCATTAATTCACCTCGCAGGCCGTATTCGCGAGGGCTTGTCGTCGGACGACGGGCTCATGAATCCGTTGTGTAATTCCCGAATGAGACTGTAGAGTCGAAGGTGGTATTGAGTACTCGGTTTGCGGAGCCTACGGGATGTTGCAGATTACCAGCGGTCGAAACAGCAGAAACTGTCAGGGACAGTCACGTCGCACGGCGATGAAGGCTGGGTTTCTCGGTTGTCTGGGTCTTTCGTTGAGCGATCTTTTGCGGCTTCAGGCTGAGGGGAAAGCTGGTAAGAACGGCAAGTCCGTTATTCTGATGTGGCTTGATGGAGGCCCCAGTCAGCTCGAAACGTACGATCCAAAACCGGATGCGCCGCCGGAGTATCGCGGACCGTTCGAGACGCTGCAGACCAACGTGCCCGGCATGCACGTCTCCGGAACGCTGCCGTTGCACGCGAAGCTCGCGGACAGGATGGCTTTCATTCGGTCGATCCATCACGACAACGGTGATCACTTTGCGGCCGGACACTGGATGCTGACCGGACGGTACGGATCGACGTCGGTCAACAAGGACCCGATGTTTCCGTCGGTCGGTTCGTACGTCGCACGAATCAAAGGAGCCAATCAGAAAGGGATGCCACCGTACGTCGGTCTGCCAGCGGCTCACGCGATTTATGTTTATCCTGGGTATCAGGGTTCGGCTTACCTGGGCGCCGCATGGAACCCTTTTCAGGTCAACATGCAGCAGAAGTATTTGTCGGCAACGTACACGGCAGCGATCAAACCGCCGGATGTTCTGAAGAGCATTCAACAGTCCGATGCAGGGCGGTCAACGTCGCGGCTGAGTTTGCTGAGTAATCTCGACGGAATCCGACGTGACATCGACCAGTCCGGCATGATGGACTCGATGGACGGCTATCAGCAGCAGGCCGTCGACATGGTTTCATCCGGCAAGGCACGCGACGCACTCAATATCGAAAAGGAAGATCCCAGACTGCGAGATCGCTACGGTCGCGGTCCGTGGGGACATTACACGCTGATGGCTCGCCGAATGGTCGAAGCCGGTGTCAGCTTTGTGACGGTCGACATGCCTCACTGGGATAACCACTCAAGGATCGAAACAGGGCACGGTTCGAAGCTCGAAAAAGTCGACCAGGCAGTTTCCGCATTGCTCGAAGATCTGGCACTGCGAGGAATGCAGGATGATGTCCTGCTGGTGGTGATGGGCGAGTTCGGTAGAACTCCGCGATTGAACAAAGGTCAGCCAGGCATCCCGATCCCTGGACGAGATCACTGGGGCAACGCCATCTCTGCGATGGTGGCCGGTGGCGGCCTGAAAGGTGGAGTTGTTGTCGGAGCTACCAATTCAAAAGCAGAGCATCCGATCGAGCGAGCTCTCAAACCCGGACATCTGCTGGCGACGATTTACAAAGTCCTGGATATCGACCCCGCCCAGAGTTTTCTTGACCACTCCGGTCGCCCGGTCCCGGTGCTGTCCGAAGGCGAGCCAATCTCCGAGCTGTTCTAAACCAATTTCATGGTTTTTGTGCAGAAGCTGCCGCGAATAGCGTTCAAGCTTTGGCGTCGCTTGAGACATTGATTTGGGTCTCTATAGTGGCGGCCTTGATTTTGACAGGCTTGCAGGGGGCGACGTCTGAGAACTGATTCTGTCAGTTTTCGACGCGGGCTCTTCTTGTAAATATTTGTTTGTAGAGCGAAAGGTCACGACCTGTGGACGCGAAGATTGTTTTGTTGCCGGGCGATGGAATTGGTCCCGAAGTTGTGGCTCAGGCGGAGCGAGTACTGAACCAGGTGGCCGAAACGGCAGGACATTCGTTCGAGCTTTCGAGCCATCCGATGGGCGGAAATGCGATCGACGATTTTGGTGATCCGCTGCCGTCAGCGACGCTTGATGCGTGTAAGGATTCAAACGCGATTCTGCTCGGCGCCGTCGGCGGCCCCAAGTGGGATGACCCTAACGCGAAGACTCGACCGGAAGCCGGGCTGCTCAAACTTCGAAAAGAGTTGAAGCTGTTCGCGAATCTGCGTCCGATCAAGACTTACAAAGCTCTGCTGGAATCTTCGCCGCTCCGCCAGGAAATCGTAGAAGGCGTCGACATTCTGTTCTTCCGCGAGCTGACCGGCGGAATCTATTTTGGTGGATCGAGCCGCAGCCCGCATGAAAGCGGAGAAGTCGCCAGCAGCGAGATGGTCTACTCGACCGGCGAAGTGGAGCGAATCGTTCGCCTGGCTGCAGCGGCGGCAAAGAATCGGGGCAACCACCTGACCTCAGTCGACAAAGCCAACGTTCTGGAAGTTTCCCGGCTGTGGCGACAGGCGGCTGGCGATGTCGTTGCCAAAGAATTCTCCGACGTTAATTACGATGTCGTGCTTGTCGATGCGATGGCCATGCACTTGATTTCTCGACCTCGCGACTTTGATGTCGTCGTCACCGGAAACATGTTTGGCGACATTCTTACCGACGAAGGGTCAATGTTGACCGGTTCGCTGGGGATGTTGCCGTCCGCGTCGATCGGTGAGTCCGGGCCAGGGCTTTACGAACCGATTCACGGTTCAGCTCCGGATATCGCAGGCCAGGGATTGGCCAATCCGCTCGCAACAATCCTTGCGACGGCGATGTTGCTGCGACACTCGCTTGGTCTGGAAGAAGAAGCTGCCCTGATCGAAAAAGCGGTCGATGCGGTCCTCGATGCCGGCTTCAGAACGAAAGATATCGCGCGAGGCGGCGAGTCGCTCAGCACGACTGCAATGGCCGACAAAGTCCTGGAAGTGTTGAAGGCGTAGTTAAACCGCAAGACTCGCCAGGGAACGGTTGCCAGCAGATTTAGAGATTCACTTACTGGCGGCTGGCAATCTACACATTGCCCCACACGTCCGACTGACATCTCTTCGGGAAATGGAGTACCGCCCGTGGCGGATGACGATCGAAATGTGATCAGGATTGCGACTCGAACAAGCCCGCTCGCGTTGTGGCAGGCGAACCATGTTCGGGATCAGATTCTTGAACGTGTTGAAGGTTGCTCGGTTGAACTGGTCGACGTGTCGACGATTGGCGATCGAGATCGCGCAACGGCGTTGGCCTCGATGGGGGGGCAGGGGGTCTTCACGAAAGAAGTTCAGAATGCAGTTCTGAACGGCAAGGCCGATCTCGCTGTTCACAGTTTAAAAGACCTTCCGACCGACGCGACCGATGGATTGAAACTCGCAGGAATTCCGGAACGTGCACCGGTAGCTGACGCACTCGTTCTGCCTGATCATGTCGACATCGGATGCCCCGAACGATTGGAGTCGATGTCGTTTGATGTGCTGACGGCCGGGGCAAAGATTGGAACAGGCAGCCCTCGACGACAGGCTCAGTTGCTGCACGTTCGACCGGATTTGCAGATGTCTGAAAACCGAGGCAACGTCGAGACTCGGATTCAGAAACTGGACGACGGCGAGTTCGATGCCATCATTCTGGCGGAAGCTGGATTACGTCGACTTGGGCATGCAGATCGAATTTCAAGTCTTCTGGTGCCGCCGTTGATGTTGCATGCAGTTGGTCAAGGGGCTCTTGGAATTGAATGTCGAGAGGACGACGATTTCATCATCGATCTGCTTCAGAAAATCTCTGACACAAATGTTGTTGCTGCCGTGTCGGCCGAGCGCAGCCTGCTGCGCGATCTGCGAGCTGGCTGTCACGCGCCGGTTGGAACAACGACGAGCCTGGGTGACGACGGACGTCTGACGCTGCGAGGTGTTGTGCTAAGTCTCGACGGAGCTGATCGTCTGGAAGCATCGGCGACTGACTCGCCAGAAAACGCCGAGGCCCTTGGTATCGAGGTCGCCGCACAACTCCGAGAAATCGGTGCCGAGCGACTGCTGGCTCCGAGTTCGTAAGTTTCTCTAGAGAAGCTTGACCGCCTGCTATGCGGTGGCGAGCCGACGGTAGCACTGATTGGCGCATAGCTGTCGTGAACCGAGCCATGCTCGTAGGCAGTGCGAATGTTGCGGGTGGCAGAACCGGATTGCTCGGCAGGATCTGAGGCTCATTATCGGTCTTGCTCGACACGACCGGTACAGGCTTCAGATCGCGTGCAGGGGCGACATTGCGTGTCGGCGGGAACTCTGCGCCAGACAGACTGTGTTTGTGAATCGTTTTGAAATCGGAGGCGTTCCGCTGCCGCTGTTTGCTGCTGGCTGTCGATGTTCGAGGTGCATCTCTTCCTGAGCGGCACGATGCCCCGGCGAAGTTCACCACGAAACACTCACATCGATTGCACGAGGCATTTCCGACATGAACCTCTCTATCCGCATACGCGTCAGCTTCGCCGCGAGCGTGGTTGTGGCCGCCGGGCTGGTTGGCTGTCAGACCACCCGTGACTACATCGACCACCGATTTCCGCAGATGAATCTTCCTCGTCCGAGCATGCCGTCGTTCGACGAGATGGTTCCGTTTAGCAAGTCGAAGCCACGGACTCACGCCGAGCCTTACCAGCCGCCAAAGCTCGAACCCGTCCCGGATGCTCAGGAACCGTTGATCCTGCCGGCTCCGGCGTCGACAAATTCGCGGTCGAGAGGGACCTCTCGACCAGTTTCTGCTCCACCGGCACTGCCGCCGTTTGAAGCCGAAACTCCTGTGCCATCGGCCGGTTTGTTTCCGTCGGGACCGGTCCGCAGGATGGGCTTTGAAACGTCGAGTGTCATCAAAGATTCGAACATCATTCAAACGGGCTGTTGTGCACCGATCGTGCAGAGCTGCTGCCCGCCGCCTTGTTGCCCAACACCCTGCTGCGAGACATCGTGCTGCCCAACTGGCTGCGGAATGAGCTCTCTTCTGGGAACAGTCACTCACCCGTTCTACGCGGCGAAGTACAAGATGCTGAACGTCAAGGACCGACTGCGATGCAAACTGTCGGCATTGGGTTCGTGCTGCAGCTCTTGCGCTTCTTCGTGTTGCGCACCGTGTGCTCCATCTTGTAGCCCGTGCGTTTCGTCATGCAATCCTTGCGGAAGTTGTGTGAGCAATGAATATGTGATGGAAGGCGTCGTCGTGAATCAGTATCCGTTGAGTGGTAGCTGCTCGACGTGTTCTTCAGGGATGAGTTCTGTTCCGCAAATTCCGATGCACTACCCGGCCGCTCCGCAACAACCGTGGCGTCAACCCGCTCAGAATTTCCGACGACCGCAGGCTCCATGCGGCTGCCAGAATCAGCAGGCCGCTCAGTACCCGCCGCCGCGTCCGCAACCGACACAACCACAGTATGCACCTCAGCAGGCGTACCAGCCGCAGCCACAATATCAACAGGCACGACCAGCCTATCCTCAACCACAAGTGGCAGTCCGACCGCCGCAGTACCAGCCGACCTATCGCCCAACGCCGGTACAGAGACAAACGGTGCAGCAGCAACTGGTACAACAACGACCGTTGCCTCAACAGCAGGTCGCTCGGCCTTACCAGTACCAGCCGCAACGTGCTCAACCACGAGCCACTCAGCCACAACCTAACAATCAGAGTGTCCAGGCACCGGCGGCTCAGCCTCAGCAGAACTACTCGGCACCTCAGCCAGTTCAGCCGGTGGCACCTCAGGAACCAACAGCCGACGCTGCGAAGCCGGCCCCTGCTCCACAAACGTCGAGCCTGACTCCTGGACATTCACCGCTCGGCGATCTGCCAACCGGAACTCGCTCCGCACGAGTTTACCGCGCCACTCGGTCTCAATAAGCGGCGAAGTCGAAGCCAGGTCACACGCTGACCAGCCAAAATTCGGTGACGATAGTTACAGGCCCCGTGCCCGAGTCTTCACACTCAGGTGCGGGGTTTCTTTGTGCCAATACGAGTTGATCGACCAACAAAGTCAGATGACATGTATCTGCATGATTTGTCACGATCGCTGGTGAACCTTTTCGATGCTTCCATGAATTCGGAGCGAAGTCAATCAGCAAATCGGCTTGCCGCAACGTACTCATCCATGCGGGCGAATTGGTATTTACTCACTTCGCCACGTATGAGTAAGCTGACGGATGGCAGTTTCGGAGGCCGCTATCGGTATCAACGATCTCTCTCTTCCAACTGAGTGATCAGCGACGCCAGACGACGATGGAGACCTTCGGAGCGTTGAGCGGGAAGGACCCCTTTACTGGCCATTTTTTGCTGAGCCGACTGTGGCTCTCAGGTCGACGTGACGCCGGATGGAACGGACCACGTACTCCGACTCTTTCTTGCGTTACTTCTGCTGACGCCACTTCGCTGATGCTGCGTCGATCGCTCGACAGCCGGCTCACGACTGAAATCCACTCCGCCACGAGGGCGACGGGGAGGACAGCGCTTCCGCTAAGGAAGGAGAGGTGCCATGCAGAACGGTCACACCCTTATCGAGGCTATCGCCAGCAAACAGAACCTCGACACCTACCAGCAGGAAAACTGGCAAGGGTCATTCGCTGACTACCTCGACATCGCGAAGAACAATCCCAAAACAACACGAACCGCTCACCAGCGTCTTTACGACATGGTCATGTCCTACGGGACGTACACGGTTGAAGACGGCAAGGAAGAACTGACCCGCTACACGTTCTTCGACGATCCTGAGCACAACGGTGACGACGCGATCTTCGGCCTGACAAAACCACTGATGGCCGTCGTCAATGTCTTCAAGAGTGCCGCTCTGAAGTACGGCGCCGAGAAGCGAGTACTGCTGCTTCACGGTCCCGTCGGCAGCTCCAAGAGTACGATCGCGCGGCTGCTCAAAGAGGGCGTGCAACGTTACAGCCGCACTGACGATGGCGCGATTTACGCCTTCGGCTGGAAGGAAGAAGACGGCTCCGTCAGTTGGGATCCGATGAACGGTGACCCGCTGCAGTTGATCCCTGTCGCTCATCGCGCCGACATTTGCAGTTGGCTCAACGAAGACCGCGGACCAGGTGACTACGACGTCGAAATTGTCGGCGACATTTGCCCGCTCAGCCGTTTCGTCTTCAAGGAACGTCTTGAAAAGTACAACGGTGACTGGAGCCGCGTTCTGGAAGACATCGTCGTTCGGCGAGTCATCCTTTCTGAGCAGGATCGAATCGGCATCGGCACGTTCCAGCCGAAAGACGAGAAGAATCAGGACTCGACCGAACTTACTGGTGACATCAACTACCGAAAGATTGCCGAGTACGGTTCGGATTCTGATCCGCGAGCGTTCAACTTCGACGGAGAGTTCAACGTTGCCAACCGCGGCATGATCGAGTTCATCGAAGTTCTGAAGCTGGACGTTGCGTTCCTGTATGACCTCCTGGGAGCGTCGCAGGAGCACAAAATCAAGCCGAAGAAGTTTGCTCAGACGGACATCGACACGGTCATCATCGGGCACACGAACGAGCCCGAGTATCGCAAGCTTCAGTCCAACGAGTTCATGGAAGCTCTGCGCGATCGTACGATCAAGATCGACATCCCATACGTCACACGTCTCAACGAAGAAATTAAGATTTACAAAAAGGACTACAACGAAAAACGCGTTCGTGGAAAGTACATTGCTCCGCATACTCTGGAAGTCGCGGCGATGTGGGCTCTGCTGACTCGGCTTGAACAACCGAACCATCACGGCCTGACGCTGATGCAGAAAATGAAGCTTTACAACGGCAAGTCGTTGCCGGGCTTCACTACGGAAAATGTTGCCAGCCTTCGCAAAGAAGTGAAACGTGAAGGGATGGAAGGAATCTCGCCGCGCTACGTGCAGGACAAGATTTCCAACGCTCTGGTTGTTAACCCGACGGCGACAAGCCTCAATCCGTTCATGGTTCTGAAGGAGCTGGAATCCGGATTGAAGCACCATTCGCTGGTCGGTGACGAGAGCACTCGGGACGGCTATCGGGAACTCATCGCCGCCGTGAAGGAAGAGTACACCGACGTCGTCAAGAATGAGGTGCAGCGAGCGATTGCCGCCGATGAGGAAGCTCTGACCAGGCTCTGCGCCAACTACATTGACAATGTGAAGGCGTACACGCAGCACGAGAAAGTTCGCAATAAATTCACCGGCGAACTGGAGGAGTCGGACGAGCGTCTCATGAGGTCGATCGAAGAACGAATCGACATTCCGGAAACCCGGAAGGACGACTTCCGCCGGGAAATCATGAACTACATCGGTGCCCTTTCTCTGGACGGCAAGAAGTTCGACTTCCGAACGAACGAGCGTCTGCAGAAGGCACTCGAAATGAAGCTGTTCGAGGATCAGAAGGACACGATCAAGCTGACGAGCCTGGTGTCCAACGTGGTCGATGCCGACACTCAGGAAAAGATCGACATCGTCAAATCACGACTGATTCGCGACTTTGGCTACAACGACGAATCGGCGACGGACGTTCTGCAGTACGTCGCCAGTATCTTCGCTCGCGGTGATGCAAAAGAAGCTGCTGCCTGATCAGGAAATCAAAGGCCCGGCTTCATTGTGGAGTCGGGCCTTTGCGTACACAGATGATCCGACACACTGAACGATTCAGTCGGAGAAAGATGAGGCAAGCATGGCTCGCAACATCGACCAGGACCTCTCGCGGTTTCGGAATATCGTCCGAGGCAAGGTGCGCGAAAGCCTGAAGAAATATGTGAATCACGGGGAGATGCTCGGCCGTAAGGGCAAGAACGTCGTCAGCATTCCCGTCCCAAGTATCAACATTCCTCGGTTTCAACACGGCCCCGCTGGCTCCGGTGGAGTTGGTTCCGGTGACGGTGAAGAAGGCCAACCTGTCGGGAAAGGCGGGCAGCAACAGGGCGACGGAACAGGCGCTGCCGGTAGCGAACCTGGCGACGGACACTTCCGAGAAGTTGAAGTTACGCTGGAAGAACTCGCTGAGATGCTTGGCGAAGAACTCGAACTGCCAAACATCGAGCCGAAAGGGACAGACTCGGTCCAGTCGCAGAAGGACAAGTACTCAACGATCTCGCAGAACGGCCCGGAGTCACTCCGACATTTCAAACGAACCTACAAACGAGCGCTAAAACGATCGATTGCTTCCAACGAGTATCGTCCGGAAAAACCGATCATCATTCCCGGCAAGGAAGACTTTCAGTATCGATCCTGGAAGTCGATACCGATGCCGCAGTCGAACGCGGCCGTCATCTACATCATGGATGTTTCCGGATCGATGATGGACGAGCAGAAAGAAATCGTTCGAACCGAAGCTTTCTGGCTCGATACGTGGCTCCGCAGCCAGTACGACGGAGTCCAGACTCGGTACATCTGCCACGACGCCGCGGCGAAGATCGTCGACGAAGAAACGTTCTTTCATACTCGCGAAAGCGGTGGGACGAAGATTTCTTCCGCCTACCGAGTCTGTCGAGATCTCATTCAGCGAGAGTTTCCACCGTCCGAATGGAACATCTACTGCTTTCAGTTTTCCGACGGCGACAACTGGGGCGAAGACAACAATGAGTGCATCAGCATCCTGGTGGAAGACATCATGGTTCACTGCAACCTGTACTGTTACGGGCAGGTTGAAAGCCCGTACGGATCGGGGGATTTCATTCGCGAACTAAGAAAGCTCACTGAAGAAAACGAGAATCTGGTTCTGTCAGAGATTCCCAACAAAGACGCGATTTACGAATCGATCCGCAAGTTTCTCGGCAAAGGGAAATAGACCTTTTGACCGCTGCACACCCCGAGGGGGATTTTGATGGCTATCAGTATCAATCGAGCGCTGCCCGAACACATTGCCGACATTCAGGAAGTGATGGAGCGGCAGGCTCGCAAAGAAGGTCTGGACTTCTTTCAGACGAACTTTGAGTACGTCGACTACGAAGAACTCAGCATGTTTGCGGCGTACACCGGCTTCCCGGTTCGTTACCCACACTGGCGATTTGGTGCTCAGTACGACGAGCTGATGAAGGGGTACTCGTACGGTCTGCAGAAGATCTACGAAATGGTCATCAACACTGACCCCTGCTATGCGTACCTGCTCAACACGAACGAGTCCTGTGATCAGAAACTTGTGATTGCCCACGTCTACGGACACTGCGATTTCTTCAAGAACAACGCCTGGTTTGCGCCGACGAATCGCAAGATGCTCGACCAGATGGCGAATCATGCGGCACGGATCAGCCGATACATCGATCGTTACGGTCATGAGACAGTTGAAGAGTTCATTGACGCCTGCCTTTCTCTCGAAGATTTAATCGATCCTCATTTGCCACACGTCAAGCGGCATGATGATCCCGGCCCGGTCGAAAGCTCGTTCGAATCTAAGCCCGACAAAGAAAAAGACGATCGAGGTCGAGGACGATTTCCGTCGAAGGGCTATATGGATCAATTCATCAACCCACCAGATGTTTTGCAGAAACAGGCTGAGGACAAACACAAAGAACAGGTCGAGAAGGCTGCGGCTCGATCCTTCCCCGATCGTCCGGAACGAGACGTGTTGCTGTTTCTTCTGCAGCATGCTCAGCTCTCGCCGTGGCAGCACGACATCCTGTCGATCATTCGCGACGAGGCCTACTACTTCGCTCCGCAGGGCCAGACAAAGATCATGAACGAAGGCTGGGCCAGTTACTGGCACTCGACGATCATGACGACCTACGGCTTGAACGACTCAGAACTGATCTGCTACGCCGACCACCACAGCGGCACGATGGCGATGACCCCTCAGCGGCTGAACCCGTACAAGATCGGCATCGAACTGTTCCGCGACATTGAAGAACGCTGGAACAAAGGTCAGTTTGGTCCTGAATGGGACGCGTGCGACGACATGCGGGAAAAGGAACACTGGAATAAGCACACTGGTCTGGGTCGCGAAAAGATTTTTGAAGTCCGCAAGATCCACAACGACGTCACGTTTATCGACACGTTCCTGACGCCGGAGTTCTGCCAGAAGAATAAAATGTTCATGTTCGCTTACAACGAAGCGAACGATTACTACGAGATCGCTTCGCGCGAGTTCTACAAGGTCAAAGAACAACTGCTCGACAGCCTGACGAACCACAGCCGGCCAGTGATTCGCGTCGTCGACGGAAACTACAAGAACCGAGGCGAGCTGTTCCTCGTCCATCAGTTTCAGGGGATGCCACTCAAACTGGCTGAGGCTCGCGACACGCTCACGAGCCTTTGCAAACTCTGGGGACGACCCGTTCACATCGAAACCACCGTCGACGACAAGTCGACGATTCTCTCGTTCGACGGAAAGAGCCATGACTTGAAGACTGCCGCAGCCGCATGATGAAAGCAGCGTATCAGTCGTTGCGAACTCTGGTGACTTCGTCAGGCCGAGCTTGGCCTACCAGAATTCGAAGACGTTTCAAGATGACACGACACAATCCTTCCTCATCGATCCGGTGATCAAAAAGGAATTTGACACGGGATTCACGCCAGCATCATTCTGGATGTAGACACTTTTCACTATTTATCGATCTACGCGACGGTGCTGCCTTGAACCCAGGCGGAGAGACATCGCTCTCTTTGCACAGGAGACAGGCTATGAACTTCACAACCCAACTCACCGAAGAGCTGAAACAGCTCGCCGGATTCTCAAGCTCAACTCCGCGCCGCATCGAGATCACCGATCCCGACGGCTTGGTTCTCGGCATCGCCGTCGTCGCAGTCGACGCTTTAAGTTGCGCTTTCGAGTCGCTGACGTTGCACGTTCCGTCGCTGGTTGGCAACGAATCCGGAGTGCTGCAGGCGTGGGCAGACGCACTGTCTGCGAGAGTGACTTACCTGCTCGAAAATATCGGCCCCATCGAGATCGACAAACGCAGCAACCAGATTCTCATCCGCTCAACGCCGCCCGATCGAACTGAAACAGGCACGCAATTCTACGAAGTCCTGCTGTCGGCCCAGTCAAACGGCACGTTCCTCTTCCGCCGATACCGCGCCGAAAATGGCCAACCGGGACGAGAGTCCGTCGACATCCACCTCACGCACGAGACTCTACGCAAGCTCGTCGGCGATCTTGTAGGAACGATTCCGCAGCCGGAGTAAGAGTAGACTCGGCATTACACATAGATTCATCGTTTGACTGTGTCAGTCTTCCACGTTGACTTCGATGTACAGCGGGAGGTGGCGGTAGTAGACCTCGAGCATCAGTAGGTTGAGGCATGTCAGATAGTGGCGGCCGCCGGCTTCTCCCCATTTCGATTTTGTGGGAGATCCGGGAGCCCAGCTTCCTGCCAATCCCGTTCCTTTTTGCTGAGTATCGACCAGCAGATCGCGAATCTTTGCATTCCACGCCGACCAGTTTTCGCCCTGCATGTGGAACATTGTCTGAGTCGCGTAGTACCAGTAGTAGGAGTCGCGTTCTTCCAGGCGAGGCAGTCTCTGTTTCAGGTAGCCGACTCCAGCCTGTACTGCCGGATCGGAACGACCAGCGCCCAGATACTGTCGCATCAGCAGCCCCTCGGCGGTCATGGCTGGAGAAACCGGCATGGTTGGGTGGTAGGAAAACTGCCCCGGAGAAGACTTGCTCTCTACTGAGTCCAGAAATTTCGAAACACCGTCGTAAGTGGACTTCGGAACCGACAGGCCGGCCATCTGGCCACTTTTCAGTGCCATCAACTGCCAGCCGGAAACCGACGTGTCTGATTCAAACTTCGGCCGATATCTCCAGCCGCCGAACTGAGGATGCTGCGCCGCAACGATGAAGTCGAGCGATTTCTGAGCGGGGCCTTTCAATGCCGGGTCCTTCGTCATGCCGTACGCTTCGCAAAGAGCGATGGCCGCCATGCCGTGACTGTAGAGCCAGATGAATTCCGAGTTGTCGACGAACAGGTCTCCGTTCGTTTTCTGTCGGTCGACCAGCCACTTGATGCCTCGCCCGACGGCGGTCTGGTACTCGCCCGAGCGATGCGAGTGTCCGGCTCCGAGGAACGCCAGCATCGCCAAGCCGGTTGCGGCAGTATCTGATTGAAAACTTCCATGACCGAGGCAATCGTGATCCTTGCAGTTGAGTTCGTGGATGCTCCAGTTACCGGCTGCGAACTGGTGATCGGCAAGCCACTTCAAGCCGCGTTCAACCGCTTTCTCAGAGGCATCGTTGCCGCCAAGCTTCCGCACGGCTTCTCGTCTGACATCCGGTCGTCGCATGGAAAAACCGGCACTGATCGGTCCGCTGTGAATAGCACCGGGCCCTGGCGTGCTGCGTTTAATCAGGCCGGCGATTTCAGAGGCTGAAGCCAGCACAGGCCGCCCGAGTCCCGTTGAACGACTCCGGCTCAAACCGCTACTACCACCACCTGAAATTGGCAGTGACGAACGTGCTCGGCCGATGCCCGTCGTACGGCTTGTTCCTGGCAGACCAGCGGTGCTTCTCCCGATGCCCGTCGTGCGAGGTCCACTTAGCCCTCCGACGCGCCCGGCGGACAGTCCGCCGCCGGAGCTCGGTGGTGCCTGTGGTCCTGCCATGACAAGTTCGCCTTCCTGTTCGGCTAAAGCCGGTCCCGGTGGTAGCGCGGCCACGCTTGTTGAACGGCCGGTCGGCAGTCTTGATGGGCCATCAGCTGACAGGCCGGCATCGCGGCCCAGCCTGGCAGTTGGTTCGGATGATCCTCGCGCGGCCAGACCGCTGATACCGCTGCCAGGTCCGGTTCCGCGAACAGTGGTTGATCGAGCCGCCGAAGGCGCTGCCCCTCCGCCCGTTCCGCCACCGGGCCGCGAAGTGACGGTGTCTGCTACCCCACCAGTTGAACGTTGCACTGATGGCGAATTTGGACCTGTTGAGAGCACGGTGTTGCCGGATGCTCGGCTTGATCCAACAGCCGCAACGGCCACTTCATCGGCACGAGTTCCGCCTCCGCTTAACGCTTGTCGTTGTCCGCTTCTTCCGGCACCGTTGGCGACGGGCGAACTGACCGCGTTGCCCAACTGAGGCTGTCCTGCGCCTGTCGATGTCTGCCGACCGATCGCTCCCGAACCGATTGCGGCAACAGTTGCAGTAGCACTTGCTCCGGAAACCGCACCTCCTCCAGTTTGAGCCGCGCCGATGGGGACGCTGCCCGTGTTTCCTCGAGTCGCGACTGACGACGAAGCCGTTGCATCCAGAGTTGGCGTGCTCGCTCCAGCAACCGATGCCACTTCAACTGACTGCGCAGCAGCCTCGGCTGAGGAGAAGGCTCCCGCCGCGCTGCTGGTGCTTCGCTGTTGAGCCGCCGCTCCGCCGCTGGCAGGCGCCGAGTCCGACAGCGTTCTTTCAGCCGGACGCAGATTGTCGGTTGTGGCGTTTTGAACGGTGACCTCGCGAGAAGCCGCGGGCGAGTTTTCCATCCGCCGCTGTTGTTCCGAGAGGCTGGCTTGTGACTGCCGCTGCACTTCCAGTTCCCGTTCTCGAGCGGTTGCTTCGGCCGAGTCTGCTGTCGCGACTTCGACGACCACCGCCGCCGCAGGTTCGACTGCCTGAGCCGCCGTTGCTTCACGACGACTCGCTTCGAAACTTCTCTGTTCGGGAGTCATTTCCGCTCGCTGCGACTTGACCTGCTGAGCTTTGACCAGCGGATCGGATTGAGTTTCGATTTCTGTCCGCTCACGCTCAGAAGTTTGCACGCTGCTTTCAGCTCGCGCCGGCTTCGGCGCGAGCCTGTAGCTCGGCATCCGCGGCAGCCTGGGTGGTGACTTCAGGGGCGGACTCTGCATTAGCCGCTGCGGCTTGTTCTTCGGCGGCCTGTCGTTGAAGTTCCGCCGCCATTTCCCGTTGCCGAACTTCGACTTCCTGTCGCTGCATTTCTTCGGCGCGAGCGATCTCCTGCTGCCGTTCGACTTCCGCCCGTTCCTGTTCGTCCGAAATTTCGATCTCGTTGGCCTGCCGCTGGACTTCTTCCATGCGAGCGTCGGTCACGGCGTTGTCGGTCGTTGCTTCCCAATCGGGAGTCTGCGCGTCAGACGCTTCCATCCCGCCGTAATCCGGCAACGTAACATTCGAAAGCGCCGAAGACTCACCCTCTTCCGCTTCGGCGACGGCGGCTAACGGAAAGTCGACATTCAGTTGTTGAAAAACGACGCACGTCAGCAGGTGGAGCAACAGGCTGACAACGATCGTCGTCTGCAGTCGCTTCATGATCACATTGCGAGCAAGCCACCAGGCAGCAAGCATCAACAGACCCAGGCCCACTGCCCAGCCGATCTGTCCTGCCGTCCTGCCGGCTCCGGGTAAGACGGGTTCGGCTTCGCCCATCGCCTGACGGGATGCCATTCCCATGAATGCCAGAACGGTGGCCAGCGTTGCCATGCTGACGGCACCGTACGCGCGGAAGCCCTGACCGGCGACATGTTTCGCCAGCTCCTTTTCGGACATCCGCAGAAGGCTTGCCACTTGATTCTCCATACTGCCTGGGCAGGCAACTAATTCCCTGGTGCTGCTTCGTCTTCGGGCACGACGGCGACTCGGTAGTCATTGATCTGAGCCTGATTGCAAAGGCTCATTACACGAGCGATGTATTTCCAATCGGCAGTTTCGTCGCCGCGTATGACGACCGACTGGTTTCCTGGATTGTCGACTTGAGAACGTCTCAGCAGATTGCCTAATTGTGGTTCAGACTGAACTTCACCACTGACAAAGAATTGTCCCTGGCTATCGATATTGACGATCAATTCGCGAGGCCGCATGACCATTGGCATGGCCGCAGCGGCTTCGGGAAGGTTGGCGTCGAGTTCTCCTTCACCGGTCATGCGAGCCTGCTCTTCAAAGTGGCTGGCCACCAGAAAGAACAGTAACAACTGAAAGACGCAATCGATCATCGGCGTCATATCAAGACGTCGCTTCTCGGCATTTTTCTGAAGTTGAAACTGCATGACAGAAAGCTCTCAACATCGTAGGTCAGGCTCTACCTGACGAAGTTTGTTGTTTGGTTATGTTTTGTTTTTGTGTAGGTGAACTTTTAGAGAAAGGGCTCCGTCAGGCGGAGCCGGACCTACTCTGAATCGCCCATCACTCCCCACAGGCTGCGAGGACGTTCGCCCGCATTCACCGACGCGTCATCGGACGCGAACTGGATTTCAGTTTGTGGTTTTACGACCGGCTTTCGAGCTGTTCCTTTCAGCAGAATTCCGGACTCACCAGACTCGTCATTCTGAGTTCTGGCAACTCGGAGTTTGCCTTCATACCGCTCGAACTGAGGAACCAGGTCGAGGAACAGCTCTTCCATCGAGCGAAGGATTCGATCGAGTCGGCCTTCGAGAAAGTTCGCGAGTAGAACGGCCACGACCGCGACGACGAGTCCGGCAAACGTTGTCACAAGTGCCGTGTAAATTCCGTGAGCCAGTTCCTGGGCTTTCGCCGTGCCAGTCGACGTCGTCGAGCTGATGACCATGAAAGCCTGGATCATTCCCTGGACAGTCCCGATTAGACCAAGCAGAGGAGCGATCGTGGCCACGACGTTGATCGGCCGAAAGTTTCTCGACATGTCAGCGGATTCTCGAGCGACAGCGTCTTCAACCGACTTCTCAAGTTCGGCGTGAGGCCGACCAACTTTCAACACAGCCGCCTGAACAGCGTTCGCCAGCGGCGACGGGTACTTCTGACAGATTCCGTACGCTTCTCGAGGATCGATACCGCTGCCCGCGTTGAGCTTTCGGAGATCAACCAGCAACTCAGGCGGCATGATCTTGCTTAGCCGTAGACCGATGAGCCGTTCGAGCGTGAACGCCACGACGACGATCGAAGCCAGGCCGATCGGAATCATGAACAGCCCGCCTTGCACGGCCAGATCCCACAGCGATGGCATGGCCCGTCCCGCTGCCGGCTTCAACCGTTGCCGGTTCTGCAGGAACCCCGCCGTCCTGAGCATGCCCCAGCATTGGCGATAGCGCGAACATCAAACCGAACGCGAGAACGAGCACGCGAAGTCGAGTTCGCGCGGTTCTATCAGAATCACTCAGTGACATGCTGTTTCTCATTTCGAAGCAGTCAGCGTTTGCAGTTTCAGTGTCGTAGGCTGGGGCGTGAATTATCCGCCGAGTGCGGCGAGTCGTCGTCGAGCGTCGCGAACTTTTGAGTGGTCTCCATACTTTTCGACAAGCTGCTGATAACAATTTTTCGCCTGGGTCGAGTCACGCAGAACTTCAAAACATCGTCCCGCCTCGAAGAACGCCATCGGCGACCACTCTTTGTGACCGTATGAGTAAGCAGCTTTGAGGAAATGCCTCGTTGCTTCCTTGTGTTCTTTCTTCGCGAAGCAGCACTCGCCAATCATGAAGCGAGCCTTCGCTGCCGTCTCCGTCTGAGTTTCTTCTGTGACCAGTTCATATTGTTTAATAGCTTCGGCGAGTTGCCCTTGATGCTGTAACGCCCAGCCGGCTCCGTATCGAGCTTCAGCTCGCAGCTCGAATTCTGGAAAATCGGCCAGCACCTTTTCGTGAATCTGCTGACTCTTCTTCCAAGCTTCCAACTTACCCGCACACTCACCCGTTCGGAAAAGCGAAAGTGCGTAGTACTGAGGATTCTGGCTCGTGATCACTTTTTCGTACCAGGGCTGAGCGGCTTCCCATTTCTTCTGCTTGAACCAGCATTCGCCTTGCAGAAACGTTGCGTCGCCAGACAGTTCGCCATTTGGGAACGCTTCGAGTTGTTGAGCAAACCCTTCGCCTGCCGCTGGAAACTGTTCTGCCTTGAGATGACTCCAGGCGAGTTTGTGCAGAGCGTTTTCGGCCGATCTCTGTGTTGCCAGCTTTGTCGTAGGCAGCCTTGTAAGCGGGAGCGGCTTTGGCAAAGTCGCCGGATTCGTACCACGACTCGCCGACGCGGAACAGGCTTTCGGCCGCCAGCGGGCTGCTGGGATACTGACTGGCGAGTTTCTTGAACGCCGCGATTGAATCGGCCTGTCGGCCAAGTTCGACGTGTGCCCATGCAAGTTCGTAAGCAACCTTGTCCGCAGCTTCGTAGTTGGGAGCAGCCTGCAGAATTGCTTCGTACTCGGCCGCCGCGTCATCGAACTTTCCGAGTCCGGCCAACGCCAAACCTTTGACATACTTCGCATCCTGAGCATCGTTCAACTTTGGATTCGTACGAAGATAAGCCTGCACGTCGTTGAGCACCGACTGGAGTTCACCAATCTGATAATTGGCCATCGCTCGAACGTAGTAGCCTTTCGGAGCAACTTCCGAAGTTCGGAACTTGTCCAGCAGCGTCGACATGGCTTCGATCGTGCGGACGAATTCTTCCGCATTGAAGTACGTCCAGCCGAGCCCGTATTGAGCATGCGGGGCAAACTGTCCGTCCGGCCAACGTTGAACGACCGCTGAATATTGGCTGACGGCTTCTTCGAGATTGCCTTCTTCGTAAGCGGCTTCTCCGAGTCGGAACGTTGCTTCGTCCAGGCGGCTGCTGTTGGGAAACTGCTGAACGACTCTCTTCAGAAGTGATGTCGAATCCGACTGCCGACCAAGCTGCCGATACGCGTCCGCAAGGACGAGCATCGTTTCGTCAGATTGCTCTGCGTCGGACTTCGTTGCCAGAGATTTCTCAAGAGAAGCCGCCGCTTGATCGAACTTGTCCTGGGCAAACAGGCTGCGGCCGACCAACGCTTGAGCTTCACTCTTCAAAGCGGGATCGGTCAGTGCTGCCGTTTCGAGCGACGTTATCGCCGCGGCATATTTCCCGGCCATGTGCATTGCCAGAGCTTGCCGAACTTTCGCTCGCGGAGCGTTGGCATGTCCAGGAGCTTTCGCCAGGAACTGCTGATACCGCTGTTCCGCTCCGGCAAAATCTTCCTGAAGAAGCCGACTTTCGGCCGCGATGAACATCACGTCCGTTGCCAGTTTGTCGTTGGGGAACTTCGAGAGAAATTCGTCACTGTGCTGTCTGGCGTTTCCGTAATCTTCCACGTCCAGCGCTGTCAGAGCCGCCGTGTACTGAGCCTGCGGAGCCAGCTCGTGAGTCGGGTACGACTTTGCGAAGCTGGCGTACTGAGTGATCGTTGAACTTCGATCGGTCGCAGTTTCGTACTCGGCATCAATCTTCGCGAGCAGAAGGAATGGGTACGTCGGGCTGTTGCGAAATTTCCTCAATCCGCTGGTTAGCAGATCGAGTGCTCGTTGAGGCTGTTCTTCCTTCATGTAAGAACGGGCCATCCACTGCAACGCTTCGGCTGCTTCGGGACCATTCTTCCTGACGACAAGTTCGAGGCCCGACCGGGCAAGCGCGTATTTGCCGACCAGGAAGTAACACTTCGAACCGGCCAGCACGGCTGCGCTGTAGTGCTTCGTGCCTTCGAATTCGCGAGTGACTTTGTAATAGAGCTTTGCCGACTCGTCGTATTTTTCTTCTTCGTAGAGGCACCGCGCCGAACGCAGCATCGCGACATCAGCCAGGTGGAATGCTCTCTTTGCACTGACCTGTTCGAACAGGGGTTTGGCTCTTGCGAAGTCGCCGATTGCAAACAGCATCTCCGCCTGCCGCATGCGGACTTCCGTGATGAGCGGGTTGTTTGGGAATCGACTCGTGAAGCTGGCAAAGGTCGCTTCCGCCTTCGCTGTCTGCTTGAGTGCTTCCTGAGTAACTCCCAGCGCGTAGGACGCGTCGGCCGCCAGTTCGTTTCGCGGAAATTTTTCGACCAACTCGGCGTACACTTTCGCGGCGTTGTCGAGTTTCTCCTGCTGGTAGAGACTCTCGCCTCGATAGTACAACGCGCGAGCGACCAGCGCGCTGCGAGGAAACCGCTGCTGGAACGTGCCCAAAGTCCGTTCAGCCTTCGCATAATCAGTCGGCTTTTTCGACGCTTGAGCCTGTCCGTACTGCGCGATTCCCAGGTTGACCATCGACTGATCGAGCTGGTCAAACTTCGGGTACTTCGTCACCACCTTATTAAACGCCGCGACGGCCGGTGCGTACTTTTTTTCCTGGAGCAGGCACGTGCCGAGGTAATGCTGAGCTTTGTCCTGCCTCGGATCGTCCGGGTACTTTCGCAGGAAAGTCTGCCACTCGTCGCTGGCCAGGTCGTACAGTTTTTGATTCTGAAATCCGACGGCGGCCGCGAATTGTCGTGTTGCGGCTTCGGTTTCCTGAGCTGCCGCTGTGTCGACAACCATCGTCGACAACGTCAGCCCGAACAGAATTGTCAGCGTTGAAACTCCTCGCCACTTCATCACGCAATCCTCAGTGTGAGATTCAGAGCGTTCTCAGTTCAATCAGTTCGCCACACATTCAACCGGACACGTTCACATCGGCTGTTTTCTGGCAATGCTCGGACGGTCTCAGACAAAGCATGACCGGTCAGGGATAACGGCATCCCGAATTTCGTCCGTGGAGTGTGGCAGGGGTTAATGTCCAACCCCCGACGCCGAATCCTGCCGGCGGTCGTATTGTGTCTGACCGAGAAAGAAGAAACCGTGATAAACCACTCGGTGCGGACACTTTGCGTCGGCACGGCACTGCCAGATTCCGACAGGCGAGGATACCGCTGCGACGACGGAAAGTTAAGGATCAACACAGTCGAGGCGAATCATGACCTCGGCGATCCGGGCGGGCAACTCGCGTGGCCTGACAGCAAACAAGCCCGGTGTCTCGTGAGAAACCGGGCTTGTTTGGGAGTCGTTTTTAGCAGCGATTGCAATCTTATCTAGGCAGACTTGCCGGCAGCTGACGGTGAGAGTTCGGCTGGTGGAGCTGGTGCTGGAGCCGCTTCGGCTGGTGCAGGAGCGTGGCTTGCGGCGGGAGCAGCGCATCCTGGAGGACATGGTGCTGATGCCGGTGCGCAGCAGGTTGGTCCTTTTGGAGCACAGGCTGGTTTACAAGCCGGTGCACATGCCGCAGGGGCACAACATGAAGGAGCCTTTGGGGCACATGCTGGAGCACACTTCGCGGCCGGAGCAGCACAGCTTGGTTTAGCGGTACAGCACTTTGCAGCCGGGGCGGCACACGACGGTTTCATCGAGCACAGGTTAAGCTTCGGGAGCTTAGGCATGTCCAGTTTTGGAAGACAAAGCTTCGGCAGGTTGAGTTTCGGCGGACATAGTTTTGGAAGTTCAAGCTTCGGAAGTTTGAACCCTGATGGGCAGCCGCAATCGCCAGCGCTGGCTGGAGCGATCTGGAATGACAAAGCGGCAGCGGTCAGTAGTGCAGCGACAGAACGTTTCATGGGAGTCTCTCCGCGAGTGAAGGTGGGAACTTGAGTGGGGAGTGTTCAACGATTCGACGATACGAATCTCAGTCCTCGCTCCAAAACTAAACCACTCGCTTTTCGTTGTTCTCAAGAGAGACGTGTCGCACAGATCGACTCCGCAAAGACTGTCGATCGTGCGCAGGCGACCGCGCGTAACGCTCGTGCCGACAGGTCTGGCGGAACAGTCGGCATGATACGATCGGTCAGGCGGCAAGGTCTACGTCGCCCGATCAAAGCAACTTCGCGACTACCTCTGAACGCGGCCCGAGCCGCTGCCGCCCATCAGTGCCTCAATTTCCGATCGTGTCGAATAGTTGAAGTCGCCTTTGATGCTGTGCTTCAGGCAGCTTGCCGCGACGGCGTATCGAATTGCTATTGCCGGTTCGGCCAGCTCGGGAGTTGTTAGAGCAAACACCAGCCCGCCCGCGAACGAGTCGCCGGCTCCGACACGATCGACGATGTTTCGAATCTCGTAAGGGGAGTAATTGCCGTCGGCATCGAGCGGTGCGAAATGGGCTGCATCGCTCGCCACGTCAAACAACATTGCTCCCCAGTTGTTGTGACTGGCTGAAATGCTTTCGCGAAGTGTGATGGCGACTTTCGAGACGTTCGGGAATTGTTCGACGACCTGCCGAGCGACTCGGACGTAGCCTTCGGTGTCGATCTGTCCCGACTCGACGTCGGACGCGTCGTCGGAGATTCCCAGGCAAAGGTCTGCGTCTTCCTCGTTGGCAACCACGACGTCGATGTGTTTGACGAGTTCAGCCATTGTGGCTTGCGCAAGTTCAACCGGAGACTTGCTGTCGTCCCACTTCCATAGTTTCTTGCGGAAGTTCAGGTCGCAGGAAACCGTCAGGCCTTGAGCTTTCGCCGCCTTCACAGATGCCAGTGCGGCTTCCGCAGCCGACTGACTAATGGCTGGCGTGATGCCGGTAATGTGAAACCAGCTGGCCCCTTCGAAGGCAGCTGCGAAATCGAACGAATCCGCTCCGGCAAGCGCAATCGACGAATCGCTACGGTCATAGACGACCGTTCCGCCTCGCTGGTTGGCTCCGGTTTCGACGAAGTAGATCCCGAATCGACCGTTGTCGACTCGCTGAACCAGGCTGTCGTCGACACCGAGTTTCCGCATTTCCTGTGTCAGTGCGTCGGTGATCGGATTGTCGGGCGACGCTGTCAGGAATGCAGATTCGCCGCCTTGATAGGCCAGCGAAACGGCGACATTCAGCTCCCCGCCGCCGAAAGTGGCTTCCAGCCGGCCGGGAATGACCTGCCGCAATCGCAGAGAATCTTCCGGAGCAAGCCGCAACATGACTTCGCCAAAGGTCACAATTCGCATGAGAATTCCCAAGTCTGGCAGGATTCGAGGCAGAAAATGTCAAATTTCGTCGTCTGTAACACGCTTATGAAACACGACTTACAGGAAATGACATAAACTTTCCAGAATATCGTGCCGCAAATCGCGCAGATTTCGAATTAAAGGGTAGAGGCGTGTTGTTTCAGCCCTACTGAAACTTCGCTCTTCTAAACCTGCGAAATCGTCCCCCGAGATTGATGCCCTCATCTCGGGGTGACACGTGCACCCCTGTGGTGACCGTGGGACCGGTCCTGTCTGTCAGCTCGAGCGGGCACTCTTCACGACTGCCCTCGCTGGATAAAGTGCCTCTCGAGCCGGCAGCGTTCCGACTCAGATGTTGCAGTGCAAATTCAATTTGCTTTTCAAACCCCGGCGATATTCGGGCCAGTCGCTGGGGTTTTTTCGTGCGCTGGCAGAACGAGGCGAGGAGTTTGTAGCCGGACTCGCAAGAGTTCGGTCCGGCTCCCGAAGTGTTGCCACTTCGGCTACGAAAAGCCTGGCGATCAGGCGATTTCCTGGTCGCGGTTGATCGGAACTCCGATCATGTTTCCGCTGAAGACCATTTTTCCTTCGACGTAGCCCTGGAACGAGAACTCGGCTCGTCTTCCAGCACGAACGCGGTCGACCCTGGCCATCAGCACAAGTCGTGATCCTGGGAAGACGGGAGCACGGAACCGTACCTCACTCATGCCGCCGAAGCCGAGAAAGTCGCCACCGAGAATCTGGAACTTCCGAGCGTAAAAACCTGCCAGTTGAGCCGCACATTCACAAAGCACGACACCTGGCATCAGTGGAAAGCCAGGCATATGTCCCTGGATCCAGAATTCTTTGTCGGTGACTTCTTTGTAGCCGACGATCTTGTCGTTTTCGCGGTCGATCTGCAGGATTCCGGTCAACTGCTCCATCTCGTGGCGCTGCGGATTGACCTTGCGGATTTCCTGAAGGTCGTGAAGCGGGTTGTCAAAATCCAGCTCCAGTTCTTCCAGATCGTAAATCTGCTGAGGACGCATGAGAAACTCTCCGTGATCCGCTGTTGAGACGAGTGTTTTTGTGCCTTGCCGGTTTGCTGACGAGCCCGACATCGGGACATGGTCAGCTCTCATTTTTCGATCATTGACCGACGATATTGCTGATCTGTTTCAAATCGGTCAGAAGCCGTTTCGGTCGAAGATTCTTATTGTTGATCTCGGTCGAGCTGGCTTTAAGGCTCAGTTTGTCACCAACGTACAACGCTGTCTTGACGCCGAGCTGTTTCGCAACGGCCAGATCACTCTGCAGACGGTTTCCGACATACAGAATTTCACCGGGTTGAATGCCCTTTTCCGCAAAACGCTGCAGACACGTGTCGTAAAGTGTGGGCGAAGGCTTCCTCACACCCACCTGACACGAAAGGATCAAACACGCTGGATCGAACAGTTCGTTGAGCGGTGGCAATTTAGTCTGCTGCCCAAAAGCCCGCAACGCCTGTATCAACGAGAACGGCTGAGCGTCCGTCAGCAGTCCCTGCACCAGGCCTTTTTGACTAACGGCCATCATCGCCTGGGCGGCGTTCGGAGCGGCCTCGACACCCTGCAGACACAACTGAAAGAAGTACGCGATCTTCTCTGAGAGCTGGTCGAGACTCCCGTAGAACCCTTCGTCGTACTGATATTCCTTCTGGCCGAGCATATCCAGAATCCGCCGCCAGGCAGCCGAGCCGTTCGCGTGTCCGAAATCGCCTGGAGCGACGTTCGCCGTCAGTTCGATGTCTTCCACGGCCGCTCGGTACTTGGGAAGAATGTATTCCCAAGGGGCGCCTGGTTTGCGAGTCATGCTGTTCCACATGTTGAACTCGCTGATCGTCTTTTCCAGAGCGACCTGCATCCGCAGTTCAAGATGATGGCTGAGCAGCAGTTCGCCATCGGTGACGCGAAGAAGCGTTCCGTAAAGATTCCAGACGACGGCCTTGATCCCAGCGAGCGGCTTATCGTGAGCCTTCGCGTTGACGGGCGAAGCTGTCGGCACTTTCGGCCAGATGAGATCATCGCGCTGGTTTAACCAGACCGCGTATTCCTGAAGCGACTGAGGCATGACAGTTTGAAGGAGGGCAGGAGCGAGGAAAGAAAGCGAAAAGTAACGCGTAAAAATGCCATCTTACAGATGGCGGCCCGCCTGTGCCTACGCCGGAATTTGCCGACGATCAGTCACGCTGATCAACGAAGAATCAAATACTAACCGTTCGGCTACTTCCGTGTCTTCCGCTCGACCTTTCTGGCGAGCCGAGCGGCTTCAATCACTCGCAATTTATGCGTGCCGATCGCGACCTGCTCGTGCTCATCGAACGCTTCCAGTTGAAACGAGATCAATGGGCCGTCCGCATAAATCACTCGCGCGCGACACACGACGTCGGCACCGAACGGAGTTGCCGCTGTGTGCTCCAAATTGACGACCACACCGACTGTGCTTTCACCGGTCTCAAGAAATGGCAGCATGGCGTTCCGAGCAGCGTGCTCCAGAAACCAAATCAGCCGCGGTGTGCACAGAATTCGAGGCATCCCGTCATGCGCGAAGTCGATCAAATCCTGTTCACCGACGACGAATCTTTCTTCGCCGACCGTGCCAATCTTCGGAGTGTCCTTCATCGAACGACCTTTCACCGGGGAGCTGATTGACGATTAGGGATTCGGTGAACAAGCATCGCCGCAGTCGACACTGGCTTCGGCATCAAGCATGCCAAACGCGACTCGAGCCGTCGCGCCGGTGACGCCGCTGTTGACCGCCGCCGTCACGGCGATCAGCGCGTTGAGTTCTTCATCTGAGATTCCGATTCCGCGAGCTTTCTCGACACGATTCTTTGTGCAGACCTGACAACCACGAGTCATCGTCACGGCGAGTCCGACCAGATGTTTTTCCCGCTCGCTGAGAAGATCAGTCGCGTGCGTTTGTTTGATGTGGTCAACAATCAACGAATCGTCGTAGGCCATCCTGAAAACTCCGTGAACTCAACTGAGGAATTAATATTGTGAAGAGAGGCGTCCTAAGAAACGAAAGTCGCTTCGACGACTCCAAACGGCGAGGCTTCAACTCGAATCCGACAATCGTCAGTTACCGGAATCAAACTCGGAATGGAACCCGTCAGCACAATCTGCCCAGGCTGCAAACGGTCACCCCGCTCCCGGACGATTTCTGCCAGCCACCTGAGAGACGAATTGATTGTCTGAATCAGTGACGGTCCAGTGCAATCTTCAAGCAACCGGTCGTTCGCAAAGATCGCTAGCGATGCATCACCAGCGAATCCGTGTGGAGACGCTGAAGTTCCCTCGACGAATCCACCGTTGATCGCGTTGTGAGCGATCAGCTCGCCTGCCGATGGTGACTCGCCACGCAGCACGTGATGGTGCAGCTCGATGACTGGAAACACGCGAGCAACACAGTCTGGAATTCCAGAGCCACGAAAGTCCGATTCCGTCGGCTCATGAACAAGCTCGACGGCCAACTCACCTTCGATCGCCAGGCTCGCGAAGCGTTGCCGTGAAAGTATTGCGCCAGCCTCGTGCCTCTCTGAGTCAAACAGGCGGCCGGTCACGCAATGGTCGATCCCGAGCTGGCTCCGAATCTTCGGCGACGTGCAGCCAACTTTGTAACCGATGATTCGTTCGCCACGTTCGCACCGCAGCGAGGCCACGGCCGACTGAAGTTGGTAGCCCTCAGCCACGCTCAGGATCGTACCTTCGTCAAAGATAGAACCCGGAGTGCGAGCGTCGTAATCGGCAAGCTGCCGAGTCGCCCATTCACCAGTTTGCGAAGCTATCCTGTCGTCACGGTCGTTCATGAATCCGTCGCACTCGTATTCAGGTCTGCTTTGAGGATACGTTTCCAATGATCCACCGTTTCGCGATGCCCGAACGGTACCGAAGAGCAAACAAGAACACCGGATACTTTGATGGTAAGAGTGGTTCATAGTTTGGTACAAGGACGCTGGTGAACCGCCTCAAGCTGCAAACACTCTGACGGAGCAAACGTGATCGACATCGAAAAATGTGACGGAGCAGAATTCTCGCGATGCCGAAAGTACCGCTACACACTCTGGCGACGCTGGGACTTCGAGAGCGAGTTGAACCAGTGCATGTTCATCGGCCTGAACCCGTCAACCGCCGATGAAACTAAGAATGACCCAACCGTCCGGCGGTGCATCCGTTTCGCGAAAGACTGGGGATTTACCGGCTTGCTCATGATGAACGCCTTCGGCTTCCGCGCGACGGACCCAAAGATAATGAAAGCAGAGCCCAAACCAGTCGGTCCTGGCAACGACAAAGCGTTCGCTCTGTGGGGACCAAAGGTGGGTCTGATCGTCGCTGCTTGGGGCACTCATTGCACGGAGAAACGCGAGCAAAGAATCTGCAAGGTTCTGAATCGACCAATCCATTGCCTCGGAACAACCAAAGCCGGCCGCCCCAAGCACCCGCTTTACCTGCGAGCTGACTTGAAGCCGCAAGTTTTCTGGTCGCCGGATCAGGATTAGTCTGTGCCGACCTTCGATGCTGGCTTCCAACCAGTCTGTCAGGCTTTCCAAGTTGTGGCAGTTCTACAAAACTGCTTTGACTTCTGTGAAGAATTTATGAAAGTTGTTGGCCTTGGACGTTCTTCGTGTATTCAAATTCGCAAGATGCGAACGGGGCTACCGTGCGAAGTTGTTCGGCAAGATATCGTAACTTGAACTGGCGAGGTTGAGCTGTGGTTGTCACTCAAAATGTTCAGCGAGCTACTCGGTCGCAATCTATGGCGTCCAGTTATTTACTAGTCGCACTTTGCTCGGCCAGCACTCTATTTCTGACAGGTTGTGGAAGTGATCCTGAGGTTGCTCCGACGGCTTCGCCCGATGCCGCGCCAGCCAGCGTTGCGACTGCCGAAGCGTCTTCGGACGAGAGACCGACCGGCGAGCCAGAAGTTTCAGAGCAAGCTGTTTCTCCAACGACTCCAGCCGAGCTGCCTGCCATCGTCAGAACCGAGCCGCCTGTAGTTGTTGAACCGGCGCCCGTAGATACATCGCCCGTGGAATCGCCGCTGGCTGTGGCTTCACCCGAGCCGGAAACTTCAGCACCAACTCCTGATGCTGCATCGCGGCTTGAGGAACAGCTTGCCGCTTTCACGATTCCTCCGGCGTGGCTTGCCAGCGTTCGGCCAAAATGGAGTACGTCTAAACCGTGGAAGGAAGGTCGGCAGGAGATTCGCAATCTTCTGGGGAAAGGCGACGATGCCTCACGACGGGAAGGCATCAAGCTGACTTGGGACTACCTTCAGAAAAATGACATCGGCGACGGTCACGAATACGGCATGTACATGTTTCTTGGCGGCGAGCCGTTGTGGGCGATCCATGTTTATCGCGAACGGCTCGCGCGGGACGATCATTCCTATCCGCCTTACTTTGGCGTGAAGGCGTTGGCGGCTCTTTACACGCAATACGGACTGTTCTCTGAAGCTGAGAAAGTTCTCGAAAATGGAATGACCTTCAAGTCGCCTGATCCGAAATGGAATGAAGTTCGCGCCGCGGAACTCAATGACGCCTTCGGAGACTTGTACGCAGCATGGGGAAAGATCGACCAGGCGAAGGCCAGCTATCAGGAAGCAGCACGACTGTTTCCGCTTGGCAAACCGCCGTACGGCAAGCATCTTCTTCCGCGGAAAGCGAAGAAGGTTCAGGCTAAGCTTGATCTGTTATCGACGGCGTCGCTGGATGGAGCGTCCCTTCGAGACGGTCAGTATCGGGAAACGTCTCTGGGCTATTCAGGAGACGTTCAATTGGTCGTCCAGGTGAAAGGCGGCCGCATGGTCAACGTTCGAGTGACGAAGCACCAGGAGAAGATTGACCAGAACGCGTGCGTCCTGATTCCTCAGCGAATGAGTGACGCTCAGAGTTTGCAGGTTGACGGAGTCAGCGGCGCCACGGTGACCAGAGACGCCATTGTCAGCGGCGCATTGAGCGCTCTCAAGAAAGCTGGCTTAGAGTGAGGCTCCGCACGGCCAACCTCTTCTTCCCTTTCCTGAAGAAGAGCAAACGCAAGGGCTGGCGCGGCGTTGCCTGGCGATGGCTCGAACGAATCGGGCCAGTGACTCGCAGTGCTCCGGCTCGACGAGTCATTCAAGTCGTCTGCTTGCTGATTTTTCTTGATGCGTTCTTCCGAGTCTGCTGGCCGTACTCCAGTCACTTTTCGTCAACGAGCTTCAGCGACAAAGAAACGTTGCCGGTTGAGTCGTTCCTGCTGATCGACCCGCTGGTCGGCTTGTCGACCGCTTTGGCGGGCAAGGTTCTGAACTGGGCAACGCTGTGGTGGATGCTTGGCATCGTCGCTTTCTGCGTGATCATCCCTCGCGCGTTCTGCGGATACTTCTGCCCGCTCGGCACGTTGATCGACGCTTTTGATTGGCTAATCGGTCGCCACTTCAAACGCTGGCACGTTCCGGACAACCCGCCGGAACTCGACAAACCGCGCGGCTGGGTTCACTTCAAGTATTACCTGCTGGCCGGAGTGCTGATCACGTCGGCCTGCGGCGTGTTAACCAGCGGTTTCTTTTCCGCGATTCCCGTCCTGACACGAGGTCTGCTGTTCAGCGGCGGTCGGCTGCAACTTGGATTGATCAAAGGAGAGAGCCAGCTTGGGCCGGTCGGTGCGATGTTCTACGTTTCGCTCGGAATGTTCGCGGCAGTGTTTCTGCTGAGTCTCAAAGGGCGACGATTCTGGTGTCGCTACGTCTGCCCGAGTGGTGCGTTGTTGTCCTTCCTCAACTTCTTCCGCGTTGGCGAGCGGAAGGTCGAAAGCTCGTGCATTAACTGCAATAAGTGCGTCGAGATTTGCCCCTTCGATGCCATCAAGGAAGACTTCACGACTCGTGCGAACGAATGCACGTACTGCCAATCGTGCGGCGGAGTCTGCCCGACCGACGCCATCAAATTTGTGTCAAGGTGGAACACTGTCGAGCTGAAGATCTTTGATGATCCGCCCGTTCAACCTCGACCGGTTTCACGGCGAGGTTTCGTCGCGGCTGGGATTACCGGTGCCGCCGTCGCTGCTGTCACCGGAGCAGCCAAAGCAACGAGACTAACGGCCAAGTCCGATGAGTCCGCTGTCAGACCGATCCGTCCGCCTGGTAGCGTTCCTGAAGCTGAGTTTCTCGATCTGTGCATCCGATGTGGTGAGTGCTTCAAAGTCTGCCCGGGGCCAGTCCTGCATCCTGCCGGCCTGGAGTTTGGATTCGAATCACTTTGGACTCCGGTCGCCCATCCGGAGCACGCCGGCTGTCATCAGGACTGCAATTTCTGCACGCAGGTTTGCCCGACGGGAGCGATCCAACCGCTTGATCTGCTTGTCAAACGTGAAACTCACATGGGCCTGGCGGTGGTCAACACAAAAACCTGCCTGCCGTTCAGCGAGGACGATCGCGAAGACTGTGACCTCTGCTTTCGAGAGTGCGAACAGGCGGGCTATCACGCCATCGAAATGCAGCCTCTTCAACTTCCGGTCGACCGCGACGAACTGGAGATGCAAGGTTTTTCAGATTTCGAGATCGACGAGATGAGCACGATCCTCGCTCCGGTCGTCGCTGCTGATAAGTGCGTTGGATGCGGAATCTGCACTTACCGATGCCATACGAAGTTCGTCGTCCAGGAAGGGCGTCTCGACGAATCTGCAATCACGATCGACGCAAAGAACGAACACCGTCGCCTGACGTTTCCGATTACCGCCGAAGGGCTTGGCTCGACGGACACGTGAGAGTTGTAAAACCAAACGTGCTGGCCGACAGAATTACAAAAGCCCGGAGATGACACGGTGTCGTCTCCGGGCTTTTCTGTTTTGATCGTCGAAGCGGTAGATGGCGTTATTTGCCAACGGCTTTCTGAATCGAAGCAACCGCCTGTTTCGCAAGTTCTTTCGATCCGCTCGCCGAGAAGTGAACGTTCGCTGGCAGTTGCATCTTGTCGAGCTTATCCATGCAGAACGTGTATTGGTCGTCGATGGCGATACCGTTTTCGTCCATGATCTTTTTTGCGACCGCGTTGTACTTCGCTGAGTCGCCAACAACACGTCCCTTGCAACCTTTGGGAACAGGCGTCGTCGACCGCCAGATCAGCTTTGCTTTTGTCTTCTTCAGTCGAGCCACCAGCTTCCGAATGTTCGTCTCGTAAGCGTCGATGGCAACCTGCTGATGGCTGTCTTTTGCTTTTGGGTCAGCAAGGTTTTGGCCCTGAGGTCCCATGTACTTCAGGTCGTGCAGGCCCCAGTTGAAGTGAATCACGTCCCACTTCCCGTCGCCCAGCCATTTCTCAATCTCCGCCACACCTTTGGTTGTCGGGCCGCAATTGGTCAGCGGTCGATGCACGTTGGCTTTGCCTTTCAGCATTTCTCGAACAGGCACGGTGTAGCCGATCGAAATTGAATCGCCGATCAGCAGGACTCGAGGCAGCCCCGCAACATCCTCAACCTTGGCCATCGCCGGGTTTGGCTTTCGTTTCGGGCGAGCTGGCTTTTTCTTCGCGTCGTCAGCAGAGGCTCCTTGAGGGATGACGACTGCGGTAGTCAGCAGGCAAAGTATCGCAAATCGGACAGTCTTCATTCGATGTTCTCCTGGGAAAGTCGTGTAATCAGCAGTTGATATTCTTCGTGTAAAGGTAACCATCCTTCTCGCAGCGGCGAAGCGTTCCCTGAAAAACTCAAACTGAATTGCGACAAACAATGGACAGCGTGTTTCTGATGGCGGCTGCGGTCGTTACCTGCCAGATGGTATTTCTCTGGCTGCTGAGTATCCCGTTGCGAAACGTCAGTATCGTAGACATTGGCTGGGGAATGGGTTTCGTTCTTGTCGCGTGGTTAAGTGCTCCGGAAATTGGCGGCAGTCGAGCGATTCTTCATCTGCTCGTTACTGTGTGGGGTTTGAGACTGGCCGGGTATCTGTGGCTTCGCAATCACGGGAAACCGGAAGACTACCGGTATGTTGCCATGCGCGAAAAACGGCCGTCGTCGTTTGTCTGGTCGAGCCTGTTCAGAGTTTTTGCTCTTCAGGGCGTCATCATGTGGCTGATTGCGTTGCCAATCATCGTCACAAATTCGGAAGCCATCGCAGAGCCCAACTGGATTCTCATTGCCTGTGGTTGCCTGCCCTGGTTGATTGGAATGGTCTTTGAAGTCGTGGGAGACTGGCAGCTCGCCAGGTTCAAGTCGAATGCCGACAACCACGGAAAGGTGATGGACTCTGGCCTGTGGAAATACACTCGCCATCCCAACTACTTCGGAGAGTTTGTGATCTGGTGGGGGCACTGGTTGATCTGTCTCGGATTGACCGATCCGACAAAAACCTGGTGGACGATTATCAGTCCGGTGCTGATGTCTTTCCTGTTGCTGAAAGTTTCTGGAGTCGCATTGCTGGAACGGGCGATGAAGAAACGTTCGCCAGAGTACGAATCTTACATCCAGCGGACGAGTGCGTTCTTTCCTCGTCGTCCAGTGCAGAATTCGTCAACAGAGGCGTCGTCTGCGTCATGATCTGCGGGCGTGTTTACGCCACTCTTAGGCCTGCAACATTAATTCAGGACTGGCAGTTCAGGCACCCTGTTCCGCGCACCGACAAATGTGTTGTTTCTCATCGAAGAAACTCACGCTAAGTACACTTGTTCTACCGAGTGATCTGGCGCAACTTACGGATTATTCGTGCGTTTGATGCAGGTCGGAACACGAGTGTTCTCTGGCAATGAGCCGTCTACAAACACTCGAGTCTGCGGATTTCGCTTTCTCAAGTCGGGCTTACTTTGAACCGAAGGTCCAACCAACGCTATGTCTCAGGAAAGACCACTTTCAAAACGTCAGATGAAGATTCTCGACTTCATCATTGATCAGATTCAGGAACGCGGATACGGCCCAACCGTTCGCGAAATTGTTAGTCACGTGGGCGACAAATCGCCGACCAGCGTGCATCGTCATTTAAAGACGCTCGAAACTCGGGGTCACATCACGCGCGAACCTAACAAGTCGCGATCCATCCGACTGACGATGGAGCATCGCGGGCTTCCACTGGCTGGAGTCATCGCTGCCGGAAGCCCTATCGAAGCCGTTGAGGACATTCAACGATTTGATCTGGCCGGTGCGTACGACTCGGCGAATCACTTCATGCTGAAGGTTCGCGGCGACTCGATGATTGAAGATCACATCGACGATGGCGACCTGATCGTCGTTCGTAAACAGGCGACATGCAAAGACGGCGACACCGTTGTTGCTCTTGTCGACGGCGAGAACGCGACGCTCAAACGGTTTTATCGTGAAGACGGTCAGGTTCGTCTGCAACCTGCCAATCGCAATCTTGACCCGATCTACGTGGGTAAAGATCGAGTCTCGATCGACGGTGTCATGGTCGGCGTCTTTCGACAGGTAGCGGCCTCTTCTGTCAGCTAATGGTTCTTGCCGTAGAATAACGTTCGCAGTTGCAGCGTTTCGTCGAGATCGCCCGCGGCACCGCGCCCGGTTCGTATCGGCACAAGCGGGCGGAGCATCGGACTCCGTCCGCACTCAGGCTTGCGGCATCGTTGAGTCGAGAGCCGTTTCGCGGCTGTTTGCAACGTTGCCTGGCAGTTGAATCGGTTTGTGAGCTTTATCACGCCTCGTGGCGACCGTACGACAGGCAGCAACGCATTGCCCGGTTCGTGACGTTGTGTCGTAATAGACCGCGCGTTGACGGTTCCGACCACTGATGTCATGGCAGGTCAGGCCTCACGACCAGCACCTTCAGTTTGCGATTCCTTCGAGTGCAGAGACGTTTTTTGCCGTCCACAGCGCACTATGTAAGGTAAGCGTCCCATTCCGAGATCTCGTCCCGGACAACTGAATGACTGGATTTGGCAAATACTGGCTCGGCAACCGAACGGCACCTGTGGTGGCGTCGTCGGCTCTCGGTCTATTGCTGCTTTGCTCAGCAACAGGCTGCGAAGCTGTATTTGGCCAGGCAGATCAAACCAGCACCGCGCCCAGCGACGATGTGAAGGAGTCGGACGACGAGGCTCCTGTCGACGACGAATCATCAACGGTCGATGAAGAAGCTGACGACTCAACGACGACTGACGTTGAGGCCACTGTGCGGAGCCCCGACGAGCTGCTTGAAGACATCAGGGAATCGCTGGCAGAAACACGAAACAAGAAACGCCCAAAAGGGCGGATCATTCGAGAAACCTGGCAGGCAGCTCAGGAGCAATATGTTGCGGCTGGTGTGCTGGCCTGTGCCGAAATGGCTGAGCACGAAGAAGCCACCAACGAACAACTTCGGGAAGCGTGGAAATCCAAAGCGGTGCTGCTTTATCGAGCGGCTGAATACGGTTGGCCGGAGTTCGATGATCGACTCCACCGCACTGTCGAGCAGCTAAAGCAAACGCCGTTTATTGAAGAAGCCGAATACGCAGATGGCTTGCTGCTTGTGCATCGCTGCTTCGAACGGAAGATGCCTGTTCACAAAGTTGTCGAAAAACTAACGCAACACGCTCAGGAATTTCCAGGCGGAGACACCTGTGCCAAGCTGTTTGTTGCCTACGCCAAGAAGCTCGAAGAACGCGGTTTGAAGAGCAGTGCGAGGCTGTGTTGTCAGGCTGCGATCTGGACTCTTCATGACCACCCGGAACTCGACGCGATTCGGCATCAGCTTTCTGTTCTGGATGCGAAGGCCAATATCGCTCGCAACTGGGTCGCGGCATCAGCGGCCGTTCAACTCAAACCGGATGATGCGGTTCAGCGAGAGCTTGATATGCAGGTCGCTCAAATCCGAGGCTCGTTGCCGATCAGAGTCGATTCGGCAACAACTTTGACAGATGTCTCAGCCGGTTCTCACAGCATCAACTATCGCTATACGGTCACGATTACCGCTCAGCAGATGGAGTATCAGAAAGCCACTATTCAGCAGAAAGTGACACAGCTCGCCAGAAGCGTCAGTGCCACTCGAATGATTCTGGCGAAGGGCGTTTCTCTGAACTACAGCTACCACGCCACGGACGGGACTCAGTTGCTGTTCTTTTCAGTGACGAAATAGTTAGCGACAAATGAAAGTCGGATTGCCGGCACGAGGATGGCGACCGGCAATTTCACACCGGCATCGGCCTCAACAACTGTCATTTCCGCATGAGACTCGGCAAACAGCGCCGACCGCGGGGTCTGAGGTGGAAACGTTCCTTCATCTGGTCCTATACTCGGTTGAGACTCGTCAGCCTTCGGTTAGTAGTCGAAGCTGGATTCCAGAACGCAATTCTCCGCTTCTGATGCGGTTCACGGAAAAGCACACATGACGCCTGGCATCAAAAAAATGCTCTTCGGTTCAATGGGCGTATCCATCGTCGTCGGCATTCTGTCGATCGTCGATATTGCGACAGGTTTTCCGTTTGGCGGGCAGATGGTCCTCGACATCATGTTCATTCTGAGTGCCGGCCTGGTCGGATACATGGGATTTGACACGTACAAAGAATTGACCTGATCGTCAGGCGATGCCCCGCCGACTGAGCCACCGCAACCGACACCTGCAGCGCTCATGTGAAATGGAATTCACGGCGTAACGCCTCAGCTCATCCCAGGAAAGCGGAAGGAATCCGACTTTGTCTGCATATTTGAGGTCTGCTCTTGGCATTCTCAAGTGGGTGGTTGCTCTAGGTATCATCGGTTACCTCGTCAGTCAGAATCGCGACCAGTTTGAGCGACTCACCACCGAGCCGATTCACTGGAAGTTTCTGATTGCCGCGTTCGCTCTTTGCAGCAGCTCGATCCTGCTGACGTTTTATCGCTGGTACGTCCTGGTCATCGCTCTCAATTTTCCATTCAAATACAGTGACGCGCTGCGGCTTGGTTTTCTGGGATACCTCTTTAACTATGTAGCTCCAGGAGCGGTCGGCGGTGACGTCGTCAAAGGCGCTCTGATGGCGAGCGAACAGAAAGGCCGACGATCAGTCGCGGTCGCGACAATCCTGCTCGATCGGATTCTTGGGCTGGTGGGATTGCTTACTGTTGGAGCTGGCGCGACGCTCCTTGTCGCGGGCAGAATCGATCACCGCGAGCAGATCGTGGCCGTGCTTTGGGGCGGCAGCATTGCTGGCCTGACCGGGCTTGCCGTGATGCTTCACCCGTCTACGCCGAATTCCTGGTGGATGAGGCGTCTGATGAGACTCCCCAAAGTCGGCGCGATCATTGCCGACATCGCTGACGGAATCTCTCTCTACCAGCAGCGAAGACTGGCCGTGACCATGACGGTCGTCCTAAGCATCATTGGTCACTTCGGAATCATTTCCTCGTTCTACTGCTGTGCTCGAGCTATCGCGACAGCCGACGAAACTCCCAGCTATGTCGCGCACCTCTTGCTGATCCCGCTGGCCGAAATCGTTGGAGTCATCGTTCCAGTCCCGGGCGGAGTAGGAGCCCTGGAAGGAGCCGTTCAGAAATCGTACGAACTGGCCGGCGCCAATCCGGGAATCGGCCTGCTGGCTGCGGGCGCATATCGGCTAACGACAATCCTGATCGCAATCATTGGTTCGGTTTATTACTTCGCTTCCAAACGTCAGATTCAGGAGTTGCTTGCCGCCGAAGAAGCACTGACTTCTTCTGCAGGCGACGACGATGACAAATCCAACGAGGCACTCACGACTTCTCAAGCTTCAGCGGCGCAACCAGAGACATGAGGCGACAGTGATGGTCCTTTCGGAACTTCTCCGTCGTTGAACTTGAAATCGCACAACGCAGGGAATGACAACATGACTTCCGATGCACCGTCCTACGCAGCTCCGGTCGAAGCTGGAATTTCGGAAGAACGCTGGTCGTCAGTGTGCAAACTCCTCTCTGGATTTTGCGATGACGGCACGATTTCGTCGGCCGCACTGGTTGCCGGTCGAGGTTCGGCCATCGTTCAGCCGCAGCTCTTCGGCAAACAATCCCTGGACGGCGAAGAACCGCTGCGTAATGACGCAATGTTTCTGGTGGCGTCGATTACCAAGCCAATTGTCGCATCCGCAGCGTTGCTGCTGGTCGAGCGTGGTCTACTGACGCTGTCCGACAAAGTGACCGACTACATTCCTGAGTTCGGCAAAAACGCCGTCCGCATTCGTCACCTGCTGACTCACACTTCCGGCTTGCCGGACATGCTGCCCGACAATGTCGACCTCAGAAAGAAACATGCACCGCTGTCAGCCTTCGTGGAAGGAACGTGTGAGGTTGAACTTGATTTCCCTGCCGGCCGCGGAGTTCGCTATCAAAGCATGGGCTTCGCGATTCTCGGCGAGATTATTCAACGAGTGACTGGCGTTCCGTGTGCCGATTTCGTCCGGCGTGAGATCTTTGAGCCGCTCGGTATGGTCGATTCATGGCTCGGGCTTCCCGACAAAGCTTTCGAAGGTGACGCTCGGTTCGTCGATCGAGTTTCCGAAGTGCTCGTTCCTGACGAGATGATCGGCGAAGACTGGAATTGGAACGGCCGCTACTGGCGGCAGCTCGGTGCTCCGTGGGGCGGCCTTATTACAACGGCCGCTGATCTGGCCACCTTCTGTCAGATGATGCTCGGACAGCCGGCAAACGGAGTTCAGATTCTGTCTCCGGCGACCATTCGAGCTGCCACGCGAAACCAGTTGGAGATGATGGCCGACGTGCCGGAAGTCGATCGCCGAACTCGTCCGTGGGGGCTTGGATGGCGGCTCAACTGGCCGGCTCATAGTGCAAACTTTGGCGACTTCATGGGAAGTCGGACTTACGGACATTGGGGAGCGACTGGTACAGTTCTCTGGATCGACCCCGATCAAAAATCGTTTGCCGTACTGCTGACGACAAAGCCGCAGGAGCCACACGGAACGTGGCTGGCTCGAGTGTCCAATGCCGTCACGGCGTCATTTCTCGATTGAGGATTATTGTTACACCCATTTTTGCGATTTTTGGCAGAAGCGATTTTTGACAGAATTGAAAACCTGACGCGACAGCGAGGGATCAACGCGGCCCTCAATTCCTCGCTAACGCGGCGCGATATCTCAGAAGTAAGACGAACGAAACGGAGTTCCCCATGTCGATGGATTTTGGCGAAGGCGAGATCACTGACGCTGCCACCATGCGAGGCCGTGACTGGCCCTCACTGACTCAGTTCTGTGTGGTTGTTGAGAACCGGGTTGGCAGCTTGAGCCAATTGACCCAGCACCTGGAACGCCATGACCTGCGAATCATCGCGTTGAGCATCGTTGACAATATAGACGTCGCCATCGCTCGAGTGATGCTCGACCAGGTCGAGCGCGGGCGAGAATTGTTCGAACTATCCGGTTTCACATTCTTCGAAAACGAAGTCCTGGGAGTCGAACTGCCCGATCACCCTCAGCCTTTTGTCGCCGTTCTTTCAACGCTGCTGCAGGCCGAAGTCAACGTGAACTATATGTACCCGTTGCTCTACCGCCGCGGAGGCCACAGCTCCATCGCGGTCCACGTCGAAGACATCGACACGGCGAGACAAGTGCTCCGTGACAAAGGCTTCTCGCTCATCAGCGAAGACGACCTGATGAACGACGACGAGCACTTCGGCTAGGGTCTCAGCGTTTGCCGAGCGGGAGTTGAGGATTCAATCGGCGCCGTGCGTGCGCAACCGGGCTGGGCTGACAGCATCGAGTAAGCTTCACCGCCAAACGGGCTGCGACGCTTTCGAGCAAGCGCGAGGTCACGCTACGATGACTTGCGCAAGAGGGATGTGCGAATGATCTAACCAGTGAGAACGAATAATGCCGCGTAGTTCTGATGATCGGCACGACGAAGCAGGACAGCCCCACTCTCCAGATACAGATCGGCCTGAGAAGCCCGACCTTGAATCCACGGTCGGAGATACTCACGAGATTCCTGATCCTGACGCGACGGTTGATTCTGTTCGAGGATCGTCTGGCATGAAGCCTGAACCGGTCGCGACGTCTTCTGATGAACCTGATGTTCTCGCTGCGACGGTGATTCCGGGTGATGATGCTTCTGACGGCGACGTCTCGGTCACGGTGATAAGTGACTGGGAAGCGACGCTTGATGCTGACGTGGAGCCTGGTCATACGATTAAGGCTCCGGCGTCTGTACCAAAGAAAAAACGGCGTGGGAGTTTTGAGCAGACGGTTGCTTTGAAGCGGCGCGAAGTCACTCAGGGCGGCCTCGAAGGAACTGCTGAATCTGTAGACGCTGACTACCAGATTGAAGAACTTCTGGGTGAAGGCGGGATGGGGGCAGTTTACGTGGCTCGTCAGCGGTCAATGGATCGTCCGGTGGCGATCAAGGTGCTGAAGTCCCGCGCGGCTCGTCTGCAGAGCAGTCAGGACGCGTTTATTTCAGAAGCGATCATCACGGGGCGTCTGGATCATCCGAATATCGTGCCAATTTACGATGTGGGGAAGCAGCCGAACGACGCTTTGTTCTACGCGATGAAACAGGTGGAGGGAGTCGAGTGGAAAAAGCGGTTTGCCACGAACACGGCGTCCGAGAACCTCGACGTTCTTCTGCGCGTTTCGGACGCCATCGCATTTGCACACGCGAGAGGCATCATTCATCGTGACCTGAAACCTGCCAACATCATGCTGGGGCCTTTCGGTGAAGTACTGGTGATGGACTGGGGTCTGGCGATGCCGACCGAAGACAATCCCAGTCGTGAAGCCTTTCCCACTGCCAGAGCGGGAGGCACGCCTCATTACATGGCGCCAGAAATGGCGGACGGGACGGAAAGCGTTGACCGACGCAGCGATGTTTATTTGCTGGGGGCGATGCTGTTTGAGATCGTGACTGGCAAACCGCCCCATGCGATTGAGATACCGAAGGGAACGCGACGGGAGCGGGTACTGGCTGTTCTGGACGCAGTCGCGGACAATGTGACTGTCGAGACGGACGAGTCAGGCGAGTTACTGAACATCGCGCGAAAGGCGATCGCTACAGTCCCGGCTGACCGGTACCAGACAGTACCTGAGTTTCAGGCAGCACTTCGTGAGTACCTTTCGCATGAAGAGAGCATCGAACTGGCAGCCCGCGCTTCGGAACGCCTGGCAGCTGGGAAACTGAGTGGCGAATACACCGAATTCAGTCGGGCTCGCTTCGGCTTTGAGACTGCATTGGAAGAGTGGCCCGACAATGAACGCGCGACGGAAGGCTTGCGGGAAACCCGCTTCGACTACGCGAAGACAGCGTTCGATCGAGGCGATCTGGATCTGGCGTCTTCATTGATCGACGAGCACGATTCGAAGCAGAAAGAATTGGGCACATCAATTCTAAAGGCAATCGCTGATCGCGACGCCCGACAACAGCAGCTTCGCAGGCTGCGCCGCATCAGCCTGGCGGCGAGTCTTTCTGTAGCTATCGTGGCGGTTGTCGCAGCGGTGTGGATCAATTCCGAGCGAGACAAAGCTCTGGCCGAAAGAGGCAAGGCATTGATCGCCCAACAGGATGAAGCCGCTCAGCGTTTAATCGCTCAGCGAAATGAAAAGGATGCTCAGGAACAACGAAAAATTGCTGTTTCAGAGCGAGAAAAAGCGGTTGCATCAGAGAAGGTCGCTCTGGAAAACGAAAAGAAAGCTATGACCGCCGAAGCCATCGCAGTGCGTGAGGCGGACAATGCATTGCGAAGTCTCAGGATTGCAGAGCGGAACGCCTATTATTCGAATATGCTGCTGGCAAATACGAAATGGGATAATTCCAGCACACGGGAATTAGAAAACCTGCTCAACCGCTACGTAGATCGTGATGAATTGCGTGGTTTTGAGTGGGGTTACTGGAATCGAATCAAAGACAGTGCTTCTCTCACGTTGCATGGACACGAAGCCCCTGTCACTGATGTCGTTTACGGTCCCGACGGATCACGACTGGCCACTTCATGCTATGACGGTAGCATCAAGCTTTGGGATGCATCGACAGGGCAACAGATTCGCACGCTCAAAGCTCACTCTGACGTTGTTACAAGTGTCGCGTTCAGTCCTGATGGGAAACTGTTGGTGTCGGCGAGCAACGACAGGACCGTAGCCGTCTGGAGTCTGGCAGCAGGACAGAAACTCCACTCGCTGAATGCTCACAAAGCCAGAGTCATCGACGTTTCGTTCAGCCCGGACGGGAACAGTCTGGCCTCGGTAGGTAACGACAGTGTTGTCAGAATCTGGGATGTGGAGTCTGGACGCGAGAAACTCACACTCACTGGCCATTCGCGGCCGGTGAGCGGAGTGTCGTTCAGCTCCGACGGAACGCTGGTCGCTTCTGGCGGCACCGACAGAACTGTGAGAGTGTGGGACGCAGTTTCCGGTAAGGAGCTCCTCACACTTAAAGGGCACGCAAATCTGGTCTACGCAGTGTCGTTCAGTCCTGACATGACGCGACTGGCCTCTGCGGGCAATGACGGGACAGTACGAGTATGGGATGTGGCCACGGGGGATCCTGTTCACACGCTTACGGCCAACTCTCAACCTGTTCTCGACCTTTCGTTCAGCCCGGACGGAAAGCGATTGGCTTCGTCTGGCAGTGACAACTCAGTGAGAGTCTGGAACTCCGTCACCGGACGAGAAACGTTGGCGTTCAAGGGGCATCGCCATGAAGTCAGCAGCGTGTCGTTCAGCCCCGATGGAACGCGATTGGCTTCGGCGAGCCTGGACCACAAGGTAAAGATTTGGTACCTGATACCTGATACCTGATCAGGACGCAGTTGTGCTGAGTAAAGGAAGCAAGATTGTCAGGAGTGTGTCATTCAGTCCGGATGGTACACGTCTGGCTTCGGCAGACGCGGACCGGATGGTGAGACTGTGGGACGTCGCCAGCGGACAACAACTGCACACGCTGGAAGGGCATTCCACTTACGTGACGAGCGTTTCGTTTAGTCCCGACGGAACGCGACTGGCAGCGGCTAGCGGAGAAGTTTTCAGACGCGCAAATTCCCGTCCCGGCGATCTCAAGGTTTGGGACGTCGCGAGTGCCACGGAATTAATGACCCTTAATACGGCCGGGAGCACGATTCTCAGCGTCGTTTTCAGCACGGACGCGGCGTTGCTCGCTACAGGAAGCATGGACGGGAGAATCAGTTTATGGAACGCCGATAATGGCCAGAAAGTGCGGACATTGGAAGGCCACTCTTCGCAGGTCACTTGCGTTATGTTCGGTCCAGATTCAGAGAAACTGGCTTCGGCCAGTGAAGACGGGACTATGAAGCTGTGGACTGTGGCTACGGGACAGGAGTTGATGAAGTTCACCACAGAACGCAATCCAGTTAACAGCCTGTCATTCAGTCCCGATGGCAAACGGTTAGCTTCGGCACATCACTTTGGCGGAATCCGAGTGAGGGAACTGGCCAGGGTGGACGGGGCCATCACAGTCATTCCTGCTCTTAACAGGATTAATAGCGTGTCGTTCAGTCCCGACGGACGGCAACTGGTCTCAGGTGGCCATAACGGTGTGGTGAATGTCTGGGACGCGGCCACTGGGCAGCAGACACTGACACTGCCGGGGCAAGACTCCAGCAAAATAAACAGTGTGTCATTCAGTCCGGATGGATTGCGTCTGGTCGCTGCCAATGACCGAGGGACACTGAAACTGTGGGACGCACGACCGTGGACGCCGGAGCATCGCGTGCAGGCACAGACCCGCAGCTACTTACAACTTGTTCGAGATCGCAAGCCGTCGCTCGAAGAACTGGAAATGTACATCCGCGACGACAAAACAATCAGCGAGGAAGTTCGCCAGCAGTGCCAGGAGTGGGTCGAGCTGTTTTGGAAAAATCGGGACACTGCCGGCAATTGAAGTTGGCTCCTCGGAGAGTCACGCGAAGTGTCGTAACCGTTGAAAGGATTTTCGAAATTCTCCGGTTTTGCTCGTTGTAATATCTCCGTAACTTCGCCTGACATTTTACGGACTCCTGTTGTCGGGTCCGTTGACGCGGCGTACGCTGGCGTTGGATGTTGCCGGCATCAATTGGCCTTATCACGAAGGGGCGGGCGATGGAGATTTCGCAGATCACTCAATGGGCGTTTCGACTGAAACACTCAGCAGCGTGTGGAGCAGTGACGGTATTCGGGACTGTCGGTTTGGCAATTGCAACGAACGCGGCGGATGAACCTGCTCAACAACGAAGTCCGGCAGTGCCGGTGGCCACGAAGAGTACGATCGACGGAGCCGAAATCTTTACTCGTGAGTGGATTCCTGGCGACAAACGGTCGCACGGCGGAGACGGATTGGGGCCGGTGTTTAACGACAGTTCGTGCGTCGCGTGTCATAACCAGGGCGGAACTGGTGGTGCCGGGCCGGCGAGTAAAAATGTCGACATCGTGACCGCGTTCCACGCTCCTCAACAGCAGCGACAACGGCAGACTGGGGCGATCAGCGTGCCTCAGACTTTGCCTGGAATTGTCTTCCAGTCGGTGTTTGGAAATCTGGACAGCGTTGCCACGCAAACTCAGGCCGAGCCAGATGCCGGTTCGCAGGAAGCTTCCGAAGGTGAGGGCGAAGAGCGAAAGTTGACGCCGTCTGAAATCGCCCAGGCAGAACAGAAGAAACAGAATGAGCTTCGAAAAACGCTGATGGAAACCGAGCGAAAGAACCTCGCCAAACTGCATCCTGGATTCGCGTTTGCAAACAGCGTTGTGCTTCATAGGGGAGGTACGTTTGCGGGTTACGAAACGTGGCGAAGTCAGGTTGCAGGCATGCGGTTTGGCGTGCAGCAGCGAGGAAGTGCTGAAATGTTCTTGTTTTCGCCTAAGGCTGCGGCTATCCGGGAATCGCTGTCCAGCACGCAACAACAAAATGCTCAGGCCAGCAATGGCGGCGTGGTGATGGCACAGCTCAAGCAGCAGGTGCAGATGTCGAGACGCCGAGGGGCGAACGCATCCTCGAGACAAGGCAATTTCGTCATTACGAAGTCGCAACGGAACACAACCGCATTGTTTGGCGCGGGGTTGATCGACTCGATTCCGACCGAAGTGCTGGAAGCTTTGGAAGCAGCTCAGGCGAAAGGCAAGAAAGTCACTGGCCGAGTCGCTCGGTTGAAAGACGGTTCGGCTGGCCGATTCGGTTGGAAGTCTCAGAAGTCTCGACTCAGCAGTTTTGTCATGACGGCGTGTGCGGTCGAAGTTGGGCTGAACGTTCCTGACCATCCGCAGGCCGGACATCCGCAGAAGGCAGACTACATGCCGGCGGGACTCGACCTGAACCAGGCTCAGTGTGACGCGCTCATCGATTACATCTCTGAATTGCCAGCTCCTGTGCAGAGGCCGTTTGGCGACGAAGTCGACAAGGGATACATCAGCGGCGGGCATGCTCTGTTTGCCAAAGTCGGCTGTGCTGATTGCCATGTCGAAAACGTCGGCGAAGTTGCTGGCATTTTCGGCGACCTTCTTCTGCACGACATGGGCGGCGAACTGGGTGACACCGGCAGCTATGACGTCTTCATTCCGAATTCCACGCCCGAGGGCGAAGTCATTCAATTGACGCGTCAGTCCGGTCCGGCGAGCCGAATTCCTAAGAAGGTAACCGGAGCGACTCGTCAGGAGTGGCGAACGCCGCCGCTGTGGGGCGTGCGAGATTCGGCTCCGTACCTGCACGATGGTCGCGCCGAGACCCTGGCTCAGGCGGTCGCGATGCACGGTGGCGAGTCGGCTGGCTCGACGCAGAAGTTCTTTGCACTGTCTGACGCGGAACGTTTCCAGGTCATTTCGTTTCTGAAGTCGCTGGTCGCTCCGAGTCCGCAAGTGGCGTCAGCTCGTTAGCGAGCGAACACTTGCCAGAAGAATTCACGGCGGACGGGAATAAAACTCCCGTCCGCCGTTTCCTGTAAGTGCCGGCTTTAGTATTCCGCGTTCCTCGTGTTCGGTCGAAATTTGACTGAGAGCCGTTCGGGACGCTTTGCCTTACGAATCTGCATTCAAGGATTGACTCATGGCTACGGCTGGAATTTCGATGTCGTTCTTATCCGTTTTTGGTGTCATGCTGATTTCTGGCGGATTGTCCGGGCTTCCGATGGGACTTCCGCCGGCAGAGCCCGACGTCAGGATGTCACAGGTCGCTCCTGAAGAATGTCTGTTCTACCTTTCGTGGAGCGGAATGGCGGAGCCGTCGGCGGACAGCCCCAATCACACAGAACAACTGTTGGCCGAACCTGAAGTTCAACGTTTCATCAAAGAGGTCACCGACAGTCTCACCGAGGCATTGAAACAGGGAGCCGGGCAGGGCGAAAACGCGGGGCGAGTTGCTGACATCACACCGAGGCTTCTTAAACAGATCGCGGTGAACCCGACGACATTCTTCGCTGGAAAGTTTGGCGCTGGTCCGACCGGAATGACTGTGCCCGTTGGGTTGGTGGTCAAGGTCGGGGACGGCGTGGGCGAGTTTGAAAAAGATCTGCTGACCATTCTTGAAATCCTGACCGACGCTCCCGTGCCCGACGCTGTTGACGGAGTGCGCACGCTGATCACTCCGCCCGGAATTCCGAAGATCCAGTGGACCGTGTCGGGAGCCTATTTCATTCTGGGAGTCAGCGAAGGCACGGTCACGCAGATTCAAGAACGCATGGCGGGAGACTCAGTTCCCGAATGGCTTGCCGCCGTTCATAAGCGATTGCCGGTTGATCGAGTTGCCTCGGTCACGTTCATCAATACCAAAGAAATCATGGCTGCGGCTCAGCCGTTCCTTGCACCGCTGCTGATGTCTCGCGGGCCAAACGCGGTCAATCCCTTAGACGCATTGGGGCTGAGCAACCTTGAATCCGTCGTCAACGTCACGGGGCTCGGTGAATCAAACACGGTGAGTCGAACCTGGTTCAAAGTAAACGGCAAGCCGACCGGCATGCTGGCGATGCTCGATGCCGAGCCGCTTGATGCTGACGACTTCGCCGAGATCCCGGCAGATTCAACGATCGCCGTTTCTTTGAAACTCGACCCCGTCGAAACGCTGGACCGATTCATCTCTTTGATCGACCTCATTGAGCCCGGTGCTTCTCAACAGGCTCGCCTGGGATTGCAGCAGATCGATTCAGAAATCGGATTCAGTCTTGAGAACGATCTGCTCGGTTCGCTTGGCGATTCATGGAGCGTTTATCACTCGCCAAGTGAAGGCGGTGCGATATTTACCGGCTGGACAGCGGTTGCCGAAGCAAAGAATCCCGACGCGTTACGAGCTGTAACGTCGACGATTGTGGACAGGGTCAAGCAGTTTGAAGAGATGATGAAAGCTCAAGGGCGGCGTCCGAGGATCGTTGGCGTTCGGACGATGGCTGTCGGCGATGACACCGTTCATTTTCTGAATATGATCGGCGAGGAGTTCCCGTTCGCTCCCGCCTGGTGTGTGACAGACAAGCATCTGATCGTCTCGGTCTTTCCACAGGGTGTCTCCGCATTTTTGAATCGCAAGGACGGCGCGGACACTCTTTCTTCACTGCCACACATTCAAGAGGCACTCACGGCTGACCGACCGCCGATGAGCATCCTGCATGTCGACTCAAATACTGTCTGCCAGTCCGTGTACCCGTTGGCGTTGATTGGGGCGAACTTCCTGTTTTCCGAACTGCAGCGCGAAGGCGTCGATCTCAATATTTCGATCATGCCCGAAGGCAACACGATCGCACGACATCTTCAGCCCGCGCTGACAACGGTGACAAGCGGTGACGACGGCATCGAAGTTGTGTCAACTCGCACGCTGCCAATCAGCATGGGGACGGGGACGTCGATCCTGCCGACATTTTTCATGATGGGGGTTTCGCGGTCTCGTGCGAATCGCTTCGGAACGTCGAACAGTCCGGGACTGCTCGACGTGTTGTCACCGCGGCGTGCTCAGAGAAGTCAGGCGACCAACAATCTGAAGCAGATCGGCCTGGCGATGCACAACTTTCACGATACTCACAAACGCTTCGCGTCGGGAGTCAAGGATGAGGATGGAAAGCCGCTGCTCAGTTGGCGAGTTCAGCTCTTGCCGTTCATCGAGCAAGCACCGCTTTTCAAGAAATTTCGGATGGATGAGCCGTGGGACAGTCCTCACAACAAGGCACTGATTCAGCATCTTCCGCCAACCTTTGCCGCTCCCGGAAGCAAACCAGGTGCCGGCAAAACAAACTACGTCGGTCTCCAGCATGAGAAATCGATCTTTTCCGATCGAGAAAAAATGGCGTTTCGTGATATCCTGGACGGAACAAGCAACACGATCATGGTGGTTGAAGCCGACGATGATCACGCCGTCATCTGGACTAAGCCAGACGATCTGGAATTCGACGAGAAGAAGCCGCATGCTGGACTGGGGAAACTCCGCAAGGGCGGATTCCTTGCTGGGATGTGCGACGGGGCCGTTCACTTCATCCCGTCGACGATCACGGTCGAAACTCTTGTGAAGCTGGTCTTCAGAGCCGACGGGCAAGCGATCGACTTCGACGAGTTTCGGGCGGGCGTAATTCGACAGCGAAGTCACGCGTCCGACGCGGCGGCAGCAGAGCCTGAGGTTTTAGAGGCGGTAGAAGCCGTGCGGGAATAACCATCAGCCTGTTTGGCGATCAGGAATTACCGCTCAGTCTCCGAACTCAACATCGAGTGTCGCTGACAGGCGTTTGGGGGCAATGAGTTTGAAGCTGCCGATGATGAAGTTTTCAATTTCATCCCAGTCGTCGAAGACGTTCGGATCGATGGCGACCCATCCGTCGCCCGGACGACTGTACGGAGCCTTTTCGATTCCCGGCCCTTTCATCATCAGCACAGACTCGTTGCGCTCCATCTTCAGTCCCAGGCTTGGTCGCCCAGCGTTCTCGCTGCAGCCGCAGAAGATTTTTTCACCGACTCGGAAATGAGGTTTCCCCCAGGTCAGAGTCTCCTTCGTCTTTGGCAGTCTCAGGCAGATTTTCCGCAGCTTCTGCAACACGTCGTTAAAACCAAGGCCGTCTTCAAGTTCGGCAGCGTTCAATTCGACAGATTCACGCAACCAGTCGCGAATCGGCAGTTGCTCGACCGCGTCGATTGATTTTACTTTGACATAACGGTGTCGGACGCTGTTGCCTTCAAGCAGTCCGTCGTCGTCGTTCAGCTGCGGACCACGCATGAAGTAAACGTTACAGCGATCTGTCAGTGGCTGAATCCAGCAGGTGTCGGCCGAAGTTCGGTACATCGCCATCGGGCGCTGACCGCCGTAAAAAGATTCGGCCGCGTCAGGCAGTTCTTCAAACACGACCGCCTGCAACGCCTTAGCAATTGCCTGTACCGACTTTGAACGCCCTCGAACAACGCCGCCGAAACTGCGTGGCGTTGATGATCCGGCTGATGCAGATTTCTTCCTGGCCATCGCGATGATTTCTGAGTGGGTAGTGAATTGATGACTCAGCTTGCCGCCGAAGCATTCTCTTGTTCATTTGCGGCTGCGAGTTGCGGGTGGTGCGAAGTCGGAGAATTCTTCGCGACGATAGACGTTACTCCGGTGCCGAAGCCGGGCAGCGAGTTGTACCACTGCTGCTCACCGGTCAGTGGATCGAGACTGTAAGTGTATCCGCAGGCCGAAACGATGAGCTGCTCATCGTTCACCAAAAGCAAAGAGACATATTGCCAGCCGTTGGATGCCTTCCATTCCCAAACGAGACTGCCAGTCCTGCGGTCAAGAGCCGCCACGCGTTTGTTGAATCCAAGAAAAACCATCTCGTCGAGAGTCGTTGCCATGCCAATTCTCCAAGCTTCATATAAGTTATTCGGTTTCGCTGCGGCTGAGCATTTTAAACCACACGTTGAAGCCGACGAGTGCGACGGCGCCACCCATGATGCCGACAAATGCCTGAGTGTCTCCGTGACTGATGAAGCCGCAGGCCGTCATCGCTGCGACGCCTGCGAAGATGACAATTGAAGCACTGACGCTTTTCATTCGACGAACCTTTCGCGGTGACACTTGGGTAGGCGAACTGATTAGTTGCTGGAAGTTACTCCGGGCGGCCGTTGGCCGCGGGCTTGTTTCCTTCGATCAACGCTTTGGCCTGTCGAGCGAATCGGCGACCGAGCAGTTCGTAGCCTTCTTTGGTGTAGTGAAGGTCGTCGCGTTTGACGCCGTTCTTTTCTTTGTTGTTTAGATCGTCGCAGTCGACCCAGGCACCTCGCTTGTCTTTTTCTGCGAGTGACACTTGAGTCTTGCGGACAGACTCCCACTCGTCGGCTGTGCTGAAGTCGCTGAGTCGTCCAATCACGAAGTTCATGTTCGGCTGCTTCAGGTCGCGGCGCAGGTTGGCGATGAGTGTGGTGAATGCAGCTTCGTAGGCCTTGCTGAGTTTTTCTTTGGCGTCTCGCTCACCCTGCATCCAGCAGAAAGTGACCGATGCTGGATCAGGATGCTTTTTGACGAGTTCCGCGAACTGCTCAAGAATCGGCTTGTAATACTTCGTGCCTGGCGATGTTGAATTCAGTCCGGCCTTCTTTGCAATCTCATTCCACTCGGTCACCCACAGCCGGATGGGCTGCCCGCCTCGCGAGACTTTGATGTAGGCAATATCGGCGTTCGGGAAGAGCTTCGCAGTTTCTGGCTCGAACCCACCCTTTGGATTCATGCCTTGCATGTTCGACTGGCCAGAGAGGATAAAAAGATGCGCCGGCTTATCGGCAGCCTGAATAACGCCAGTAAGTGCAACGGCAATGGCGACGGCAAAGACGTATGTTTTGATCATGGTGTGATGCTCCGTTGGATTTAGTGGTAGACGACATCTGCCAGGACAATATCGAACCGCGGAGCAGCAGGCCAGGGGCCGTTGGAAACTGACGGGGCCAACCGAGCGTGCAAAAAAAGAAGAGCCCGGACGACGGTCGCCCAGGACTCTTCCTCTCTCAACCACTCGCGCGTTTCAGATCGTGTCGAACCATCCGGCTACCGATTCGAATCCCAGATCGATGTTGTCGATGTCTTCGGAAGTGGGCCCAGAATCTTTCTTCTTCACTGTCTGAGTTCGAAGCCACACTCGCAAAGTCGTCGCTCGTGATGACCTGCCCCAGCACGGTGAACTCGCGGCCGCCTCCATTGCTTGTGATCAAAGCATCGATTCCTCGGCCGCCTTGCTTGATGTCGTCGTCGGTTCCGGACTCGACGGCATCGTTACCGCCACCGCCCTTGAGGATGTCCGCTCCGTCTCCGCCGATCATGGTGTCGTCACCGCCCTGGCCTCTCATGCGATCTCGACCGTCGCCGCCAAGCAGCAGGTCATTGCCACCACCGCCTGCCAGAACATCGTTGCCGTCGTCGCCTCTCAGCACATCCTGGCCACTATGCCCGTTAATCCGATCTCGCCCGGAACCGCCTGACATCGTGTCGTTGCCGCCGTGTCCGTTCAGGCGATCGTTGCCGTCTCCGCCGCGCAGGACATCGTTGCCGCCGCGTCCCTGCAGGATGTCATTGCCGGCTCCGCCGTCGATGTTGTCGGCACCTTGCCCGCCATCAAGTCGATCATTGCCGTCGCCGCCGTTGAGGTTCACGGTCGATCCAGACGAAGCGACCAGCACGGAATCATTTCCGTCGTCGCCGTTGACTGTCAGCGTTGTGGCGATCTCGTCCCGGTAACCCTGAACCTGAATTCTGTCGTTACCCGAGCCACCGTTGACGGTGATCGATTCCAGTCCGAGCGGGCTGGCTTCTTCGAGGTCGAGCAGGACGAAGTCCGCTGAGTCGCCTCCCTGGATAGTGAGACTGGTCACGCCGCTCAGTTCAACATGCCGAGTGGCAGCGTCGCCCGACAGGACAAGCAATTCCGAGCCCGCAACAACGATGTCGGTGTCGCCGCCGGATTCGGGCAGTGTCAGAGTGAAAGCTCCCTGAGGAGTTTCCAATTCCGGAAGCATGTCGCCTCCTTCGCCGGTCTCATCCGTGTCTTCGTTTTCGTCTTCTCCTTCGTCGGTCTCATCTGTGTCTTCGTTTTCGTCTTCTCCTTCGTCGGTCTCATCTGTGTCTTCGTTTTCGTCTTCTCCTTCGTCGGTCTCATCTGTGTCTTCGTTTTCGTCGTCTCCTTCGTCGGTCTCATCTGTGTCTTCGTTTTCGTCGTCTCCTTCGTCGGTCTCATCTGTGTCTTCGTTTTCGTCGTCTCCTTCGTCGGTCTCATCTGTGTCTTCGTTTTCGTCGTCTCCTTCGTCGGTCTCATCCGTGTCTTCGTTTTCGTCGTCTCCTTCGTCGGTCTCATCTGTGTCTTCGTTTTCGTCGTCTCCTTCGTCGGTCTCATCTGTGTCTTCGTTTTCGTCGTCTCCTTCGTCGGTCTCATCTGTGTCTTCGTTTTCGTCGTCTCCTTCGTCGGTCTCATCTGTGTCTTCGTTTTCGTCGTCTCCCCCGCCGGTCTCATCCGTGTCTTCGTTTTCGTCGTCTCCCTCGTCGGTCTCATCTGTGTCTTCGGGTTCGTCTTCGGGATCGAGGCCGTCATCATCGATCTCTTCGTCATCAGGATCAGATTCTTCATCGCTTCCGCCGCCGCCATTAAGAGCATCGACGCTTGCCTGGCTGCCACTGACAAGTTCGAACGGCAGCGGATGCACGCTCAGATCATGGCCCGGGAAGCTCGCCACCGTGCCTTCGTTGAGCGTGACGGTCGTCTCGGGAATGTGAGTGAAGGCAAGCGGCGGAATAGACTCGCCGTCCAGTCCGAAGAAGACGTTGGACTCATTCAGATCGTCGATCGTGACCCCGAGCAGGGTTGTCGTCCAATCGCCCATTTCTCCGTCGACATCGATAACCAAAGTGGTTTCACCATCGATCGTCGTCTGACTTGAGTTGGCGGCGATCGCGGCCAGTGATGTCAGAACGGCAAAGTCGTCCGTCGACCTGGCAAAGTCGCCGACGTCGATCATGTCCTCGCCGGGATCGAAATCGGTGATGACATCGTTGCCCGCCGTGAATGGGAACAGATCCGGGCCACCGTTGCCGGTAATGACGTCGTCTGATTCGAATCCCTGCAGTTTCTCGGATTCGTTTGAACCTACAAGCGTCCCAGTGACCGCAAAGACGTCTCCGGTTTCATCGTCTCCTTCGTCGGACTCATCTGTGTCTTCGTTTTCGTCGTCTCCTTCGTCGGACTCATCTGTGTCTTCGTTTTCGTCGTCTCCTTCGTCGGACTCATCTGTGTCTTCGTTTTCGTCGTCTCCGTTGCCGAGAACATTTGGATCAAAATTCGTGAGAGTGCCGAACTCAACGACGGCGAAGATATCTCCCCCGTCACGCATGTCATAAAGCGGAGGAGACGTATGTCCGGGAGCTGCCAGGCTTCCCACGACACCATTCGACAACCAGGGAGCCGTCTGGGCGTCGTCCGGAGTGATCTCGCCAGCGAATGAAGTGCCGTACTGATCCTGAAGCTGCTGATTCGTTAGTCCGACAAATTCTGTTGGAACAGGAGCTCGCGAATCGCCACGCAGGTCCTGAGTCATCGGCACGTAGTTCGCGGCCTGCTGGTCGAAGTACAGCCCTTGACCGTTCATCGAAACGGTGTCAGTCAGCAGGAACCAGAATGGTTGCTCAGCCGTATCGTCAGCTTTCATTACGACGTTCTGCCGCTGACCTTCATTCCCGGCGACCGCTGTGCCGATCAGGTCGCCAAACGTGACGTTGTTCATGGTCAGCACTCGCGACGCACCGATGACCTGCTCGATGTGCAGGTCCGTTGTGTTACGAAGGTGGATGTTGTCCATCTGCCATTCATTGTGCCGCGGCGCGAGGATTCCCATGTTGAAACCTTCGACCGTCACGTTTTCGACAACGCCAGGACCTCGACTCACGTCGTTGTACATGTCGATGCCAACGCCCAGGTCTGTTGTCCCGTCCTGCCGAACATACGGAGCTCCGATGCCCACAAGGTGAGCATTCTTCAGCGACAGTCGTTCGTTGTAATTCAGCAACGCTCCGTCACGCGAACCCCAGACGGTCAGGCCGTTGATCTCAGGGCGAAGAGTGTCGATGTATTCCTGCGACGGTGGTTCGTGGAACGTACTGCCCACTTCACCGAGGTAAATCGACGAGTGGATGTAGCGAGCTCGGAAACCGATCGTCGCGTTGGACGCCTCGTTGTTGCTGATTTCCGCCAGTGGTGCCCACCACGTGGGAATCGTGTCGCGGCCTTGAATCAGATGGCCGTTGGCAATGTCAGCCGTGCGAACGGTTGTGCGGCCGCGATCGGCTTCAACCAAACCATCGCTCCAGATAATGATGCCATGCCCCGAAGCTCCTGACGCGATGTTGTTTTTCATGCTGACCAGGTGGCCGGACAGCCAGAAGCCGTCGCCGTCAACTCCGAAGTCCTGCACGTCGGCTCTCAGGTCGACTGAAATCTCACCATTGTCTTCCAGCCGGAAGTTGGGGTTCACCGTGCGAATGGCGATGTTGTTTTCGATCGTGCCGATCTCATCGCCAGCTTCTGTGTAGAACGCCGATCCGTGAATGTCGTACGAAACGTTATTTGTCAGAATTACGTTCGAGGAGTGGTTGACGAGACCGTAGCCCGGACTGCCGACAACCACACTGCCGTCGACGATGCCAGGTGTGCTGCCAGGTTGAGTCCCGCCGCGATGGAAGTGGACCGGGTAGCGTCCGCGAACGTTGGTACGCTCGCCAGGTGTTGCAGTGAAGACGACCCCGGCACTCGTGAGATTGCCAGTCACTTCGGGGAATTCGAAGTTGGTGTCGTCGAGTGGGATTTTTTTGTCCGTGCGTCCGAGCTGGGTAAACGCGGCGTGGTTCACGTTCACGTTGTTTGTGTGCATGAACATGACGTGCCCACGTCGTGCGGTTGCCGGGTTCTCGGAAGTCAGCTCGACATTCCGAGTTGTGTTTGCCACGTAGACATTCAGGCCAGACTGCGGAGGAATATGATCAAGCTGCAAGGCCTGATTGAGCGTGACCGTTGTTCCGTCAATGGATTGAATGGTGCGGACTTCGTCGCTGGTCGGTCCCTGAGTTCCAGTGATGATGATCTCGTCACCAGCTTTCCAAGTGGTCGGCACGCTGCTGAGCTGCAGTATTGTTGCGCCAGCCGCTGGATGGCTCGCAAGCGACACCTGATGAGTTGTCTCGGCTCCATGGATTTCGGTCGGCCCCTGCAGAACCGCACCGCGGCTGAGCTGTTCAGGATCCCAGTTCGTGTCGATCGCTCCGTCGTCTGAGAATACGACTTTCGCCGTGACGTTGGCTGCAATTGGATTTGCCGCCGTGCCCATCTCGAAGCGGCCGTGCGGAGAACTGACAATCGTGTCGACACGCAGTTCGGTGTTGACGTCCGTTGCAAAACTCAGCGTTCCATGAATGCCGATCGTTTTGAATTCGTGCGGAATGACCGAATCGACAGTCAACGTCATCCCCTGCGGAATGATGATCCGTGCGCCGGCCGTTGGCAGTTCGCCATTCTGCCAGACGGCTGAATCGGACCAGTTTCCCGAAGCCGTCACTGTGTTCGTTGCCTGATCGGCTGAAACCAGAGCCATCGCCGCAGGATGAGCATGTTGGGCATGCGCGGTCGTCGATGTCTGATGCATCGACGACGTGTGCCCGGAGTCAGCTCCCGATTCACCCATCGCCATTGTCGCAACCGGGTTGCCCGAGAGCATGGCTCGGGACTGAAGGCATTCGACGTTGGCCTGTCGTGCCAGACTCCGGTTTGCGGAGCGTCGTCGTTTAGATAGTGATGTTCGTCCTGTGCGAAGATTGTTCAGCCAATCAAAGTTCAACATGATTCTCGCCTTCTGGTTTGAGGTCGGACAGAATGCCCGAGAGTGGTCAAGAGATGGGGCAGCGTCTTTCGGATGCCGCCGCGCGTCGGCATCCAGAAGGAGTTGCTCGCGAGAGTCCGGTTTCTTACACGGCTTCGAATAATTTTTTCAGAAAACGGCGAGAAAGACTGAAAACACGCAGTTTCGGCTGTCAAAACAGTAAGCTCTGTGTTGATCCGTAAGTGAATGAGGGATTGTTCGTAGAAAAATGCAGAGCCGTTTCGTAAAGATGACTGTGCCTGTTGCGAGATTCGCCAGACCGATTTACGACGGGCAGTTGCACCTCCTGGAGTTCCGAGATGTCGGCTCATGTGACAACTCGATTAAGCCTGCTGCTGAGAATTCGCGACGCAGCCAACGCGGAAGCGTGGGCGCGGTTTGTCCAGATTTACGCGCCGATGATTCATCGATTCGGTATTGGGCGCGGGCTCCAGGATGCCGACGCAGCCGACCTGACACAGGATGTCTTGCGAGCCGTTTCTCATTCGATCGAGAAGTTTGAGTACGACCCGGAGACGGGAAAATTTCGATGCTGGCTGCTGACAATCGCCAGGTACACGCTGTGCCGAATGCACCAGTTAAGAAGCCGTCAACCGACAGCTTCGGGTGACTCGGCCGTCCAGGAAATCCTCGAAGCAAGCCCCGCTCACGATCCTGATTTGATCTCGTGGGACAACGAGTACACCCGCCGGACGTTTGAGTTGGCGGCCGAGCAAGTACGCAGCCAAGTGGAAGAACTTACCTGGCTGGCATTTTCAAAGACCGCCATCGAGCAGCAGGATCCTGCAACCGTCGCTGAAGAGTTGGGGATCAAGGTCGGCACCGTTTACGTTTCGAAGTCTCGAGTTCTTGCACGCCTGCAGAAGGCCGTCAGCGAAATTGAGCAGGTATGACCAACCAGCAGAAATGTCCGCCGGCCGAGAATCTGCAGGCCCTTATTGCGGGAACGCTTACAGCAGATGACGAAGCCGCTGTCGCTGGACATCTCGCGAATTGTGAAACGTGTCAGTCGCAGATTGAAACAATCGCCGCTCCGGCTGAGTTCAAAGCGAACGTTGCTAACTGGTTGTCAGGTTCGGCTGAGCATTCCGATTCATTGTCGACGATTATTGCCAAGGCTGAGGCCGACATTCGCGAGAGTTCGCGTGAACTGACGATGGGGCAGCCGACCGTTTCCGTCACGAGTAACAGTCTGGAAGACTCAGTGTTGGGTGGCGATGCTCGCCAGAAACGCGGCTATGCCGACGTCGAGAAGTGGCTGGAAGCCGATGACCATCCCGCCGCGATCGGACGACTCGGGCAGTTCCGACTGACAGAATTCATCGGCCGAGGCGGGATGGGAGCTGTCTTCAAAGCCGACGATCTGAAACTGCAGCGAGAGGTTGCTCTCAAAGTTTTGTCGCCTGAGCTTGCCTCTAACGAAGGAGCCTGCGAAAGATTTCTTCGCGAAGCGCGAGCGATCGCTGCCATCAACCATGACAACATCGTCACGATTCACGCCGTCGGTGAAGACGCCGCTCTTCCGTACTTTGTCATGGAATATGTCCACGGTCATTCGCTGCAGGAGCACCTGGATCGTAGAGGCCAACTCAAGGACAGCGAGACGACCAGAATCGCGAGGCATGTTGCCAAAGGGCTGGCGGCAGCTCATGCGAAAGGAATTATTCATCGCGATATCAAGCCCGCGAATATTCTTATCCAGAAAGATTCGAAGCGTGCAAAACTGACGGACTTTGGCCTGGCCAGAGCCGGCGGCGACGGATCATTGACCAGTGCCGGGATGCTGGTCGGCACGCCAGCGTTTCTGCCACCGGAAGCTCTTGAGGAAAAGGAGATCGACGAACGGTCCGACCTCTTTAGCCTTGGTGTGACTTTCTATCGTGCCGTGACCGGAAAACTTCCGTTCGAGGGATTGACTCCCTTTGCCACGATGCAGCGAGTCGCCAAAACGGAATTCACCCCTCTGCACGAACTCGTTCCTGACATCTCGGCCGAGCTGCGCGACATCATCAACAGCCTGCTTCAGCGTGATCCCGATCAACGAATTCAGTCTGCTGATGAACTTGTCCGTCGGTTGAAATCTGCAAGACCGGAAGCTGCCGAACGATCAGATCAAGGGCTGCCCATAATCACGGTCGCATCCTCTTCGCAGATCGCGGGCGATGTCGCCGCGAAACATTCACAAGCCGATACTCGACGACCACTCATCGCGCTGGCGTCCTTGGTTGTGTGTTCGCTCCTCGTGTACGTTGCCTTCTTTCGGGATGGGCCCTCGATCAAGGAGCAGGGAATAGAAGTCGCACAGAACGATTCCTCAGCACACAGCGCTAATCCATCTGGTTCGCCTTCCGTGCCTGAAGCCGTTCTGTCTGACTCAGAGCGAGCGAGGAACGCAGAGAAAGATTCGGTTTTGATCGCCGACGTTAACTCCGACGACGTCGGTGACCGGGTACTCAAAGGGCTTGAGATTGAGCTTCCGGATGGCGGAGTCCGTGAAGCAACGCTGCCGGTTACAACTGCCGATTCAGCAGTTCGTGCGGCGGCCGCAACCAAAACTTTGCCAGCATCAACCAGCACTCCCGAGCCGGTTGATGTTAAACCAAAGCCGTACGTTGTGATTGCGGAAGACGACAAATCGCGATCCGAATTTGATTCGCTGCGTGACGCGATTCTGGCTGCAACTTCCGGTAGCACGGTCGAGATTCAGGAGTCGGGCAGACATACGATCCGTCGCCCGATTTCGCTGCATAGTATTGCGTTGACGATCGCGGCAAAGCAGGGCGTACTTCCCACGATCGTTACAGATTTGGAAAACAGCGAAGAACCTTTGATTCGAACTGACAGCGACCTGTCGCTGAGAGGTTTGATCGTCGCAGCGGAAGGAGACGAACTCGACGAAGACGGTTCTAAAGCCGGCGCCCTGGTCCATGTTCGCGAGGCGATGCTGAAGTGTTCGGAATGTCGGTTCACCGCTCGAGAAGCTTCGCCGATTGCGGTGCTGGAGAACTGCCGCAGCGCGACATGGATTGATTGCGAATTGTACTCACCACTCAGCGTCGCGATTCACTGGCAGCCTTCCCCCGACGGATATCTTGTTGTTGAGCAGTGCGTGGTAGTCTCGCGGATCTTCGTGTCATCACCCCGACTTCCTCATAGCGCGAGTGTCATTCTGACTGCGAATGCCATTGCCAATGAGTTTACTTTCAAGAACCGCGACGAAGTTATTGAACAATCGAAGTTGTCGAGGAACAAACCCCCGCGGATGAGGATGACGGTCGAGCGAAACTTGATTCTTTGCAACGACTCGCTGATCAATATTGAGGCGGATAAGGCTATTCCGGTCACGGAGCTTGCTGTCGGATTTCAGTGGCAGGGGAATCGCAACACCCTGCCCACGACGTTTCTCACCCAGAGTGAGACTGATGACGAAGACGACGAGGAATCGAACCTTGAGATCGATGGTATGTCCGAATGGATCAAACTGCCGAGTGTGTCCGATGTCGGATCAACCACCGCGGAGTCACTTGAGTCGCTGGTCACAGAGTCTGACTACGATGTCCTATTCGACACTCCGCAGGCATTTTCAAGAATCGTTGGGACACTGATCAAAGCCAGGCGGTTGCCGGTTGCGGATTCGTCTATTGAGCAAACTCTGCTCAATGCGGGGCCGGACAAGTGATCTAAACGGTTCTCTAAGTTCTTCGCCTGATTACTGCTTGACGATCGTTGTTACCTGTCGCTGTGAAGCAGTTCTGACAAAGCGGCGAAGTCGGGTTTACCCAGGAAGAAGTCGGGCATCAACGGGACGCCCGGTGTCATGGCGTACCGATCGAAATCGGTGACGCCGGACTCGGCGAGGACTTCGGAATCGATGAAGAAGTTGCCGGTGCATTCTCGACTGTTGCGAGTCAGGATTTCGTGTGCGGCGTCGGCGACGATTTCTGGTTTGCGGCAACACTGGACGGCGGCTTCGCCTCCGAGCAGGTTGGCGACGGCTGCCGTCGCGATTCCAGTCTCCGGCCAGAGAGCGTTCACGGCGACGCCTTGCTTCTGGAATTCCTGCGAAAGGCCGAGCACGCACAGGCTCATACCGTACTTGGCCATCGTGTAGGGAAGCGTGCCAGCGAACCAGCCTTTGTCCATGTCGATCGGCGGGGCCAGGCAGAGGATGTGCGGGTTTTCTGATTTCAGAAGATACGGCAGACAAAGCTGGCTTGCTAGAAACGTCGCGCGAGTATTCACCTGATGCATCAGGTCGAAGCGTTTCATTGGAGTCTGCAGCGTTCCTGCCAGAAAGATCGCGCTGGCATTGTTGACGAGGATGTCGATCCCGCCGAACCGCTCGACAGTTTGAGTAACCGCGGCTTCAACCTGGTCGTCGTTACGAAGGTCGCATTGCACGGCGAGAGCGTTACCGCCGGCCGCGTCGATTTCTTCCGCGGCCGAGTAGATCGTTCCCGGAAGACTTGGGTGTGGCTCGGTCGTTTTTCCAAGGATGACGACGTTTGCGCCGTCGCGTGCCACTCGAAGACCGATCGCCTTGCCAATACCTCGCGTTCCGCCAGTGATCACGATGGTGCGGTCCTTTAGTTGGTTCTTCACCCTGTTCTCCGTTCAGTTGGCGGCGTTAAGAAAGGCGAAACTCTCGTACAAATTCTGAAAAAGTGAATCGCAGAGATCTCGCAGAGAAAAAGGAGAGGTTTCCCTGATTCTCTTCGCTGATGTTCTTCAGTATCGAGCAGCATGACGACGAGTTCCAGCGAGGCTTTTTAGCTCAACGAGATCAACCGCAAGGTTGGCCCAGCCGTGACCGTACTGACTATTTTGATTAGTGCTCAGTTGACAACTCGGCGGATTGGTAGACACGACGATTGCCGAAGAGTTGCTAACGTTCTTGTCTTTATTTTGACAGGTTCAATCGCAACATGTGACTCGTCAGATGCCCAGAAACATCATTGTGGGTACTCATGGCAGCATTCTTTGGGCTTGTGTCTTTCATTCTGGCCGTTCTGTGCGGCTTAGTGTTCACGTTTCTGCTTCAGGCAAAACATGAATTAAGAGCGGCAGTGAAAGATCTCGCTCAACACGCGGAGATAGAAGACTTTGAAGCGCGGAAGGCTGAGATCGATAATAGAATTCGTAAATCTCAAGCGATCTTGCCCAAGTTCGAATCTCTGGCAGAAATGGAGCAGCACAAGACTGAGATCGAGAAGAAAATCCGCAAGGCGCAAGCGATCTTACCGAAATTCCAAACGCTTGAGGCCATGCAGCAATACAAAGCTGAGATTGAACGTAAAGTCAGCCAGACGCAAGAAATGTTGCCACGGCTGGAATCTCTAGCAGACTTGGCCAAACACAAGGGCGAGATCGAAGACGAGATTCGTCAGGCACAGGCAAGACTTCCGAAATTCCAAACGCTCGCAGATATGCAGCAGCACAAGGATGAACTGACAGCCACGCTTGCCGGGTTCGAGCAGACGAGCCGTGAATGGGAAGATCGAATAGCTTCACAAACCGTCACTGTTTCGAATTTGGTGGAACAGGCCGAAGCGGTTGAAGAAACTCTCGATATGCAATCTTTCGGCCTGTACCAACCAAGATATGGGTTCGAAGATTCTGAGCGATATTCCCACGAACTAACGAAGGTCCGTGGTCAACAAAAGGCTGCAATCAAATCCGAGGAAGCCACGCATTGTCCGGAACAATGGACTGTCGACGGAAGTGCGACCAAGGGCCGTAAGATGGTGATGGAGCAGTCCAAAATTATGCTGCGAGCGTTCAACGGTGAATGTGACGCAGCCCTTGGAAAGGTCAAATACAACAACGCAAATAACCTTGAAACCCGCATTCAGAGGTCGTTTGAGGCAATCAATAAACTCGGAAAGTCCAAACATCTCTGGATCACACAGGACTATCTGAAGCTGAAATTGCAGGAACTTTATCTGGTCCATGAACACCGCGAAAAAGTTCAGGAAGAACGTGAAGAGCAACGCAGAATCAAGGACCAAATGCGAGAAGAAGAAAAGGCTTTGAAGGAGGTCGAAAAAGCACAAAAAGCGGCCGAGCAAGAAGAATCGACCAAAACCAAGGCGCTTGACATGGCTCGAAAGAATCTCGAGTCAGCCAGTGATAAACAGACTGATCGACTCAAAGCCATCGTCGACCAGCTCGAAACAGAGTTGAAGGATGCACTGGAGCGAAAATCTAAAGCAATCGCTCGAGCACAACTCACTCGTTCCGGACACGTTTACGTGCTGTCGAACATCGGCTCATTCGGAGACCGCTTTTATAAGATCGGCATGACTAGACGTCTTGAGCCACTCGATCGAGTCAAAGAACTTGGCGATGCGTCGGTTCCTTTTCTCTACGACGTCCACGCCATGATCTACAGCGAAGATGCTCCGAAATTAGAGAACACGCTGCATAAGCATTTCGCCTCACGCCGCGTCAATCTCGTCAATTTGCGACGGGAGTTCTTCAGTGTGACGCTCGACGAAATCCGCGAAGCCGTCGCAGAACACTTTGGCGAGATCACCTTCGTGACTGTCCCGAAGGCGGAGGAATTTCGTCGCACGCTCTCAATCCGCGAAGCCGAAGTGGGAGCTGACGGCGACCCACAGTGAGAATTTCCCAAAAAATTTGAGGGAGTTTGACCTCCGAGTCATTCGCGCGAACTGACGTTGCTGGCTTCCCTCTCCGCTCTCTGCGTTCACAACTTCTGTGACGACAGTTAGACAATGCCGGGGATTGGCTGCGAAGATTCGAGCAGGCTCATCAGGTCGCGGGGGACTCCGCGGTTGAGGCGGAGTTCGGCGACGTCGAACAGGGAGTGCATCACTGTTCCGAAGAGTTGCGAGATGCCGACCGGATCGCTGACCGGGACGTCGTTTTTGCGGGAAGCCTGGCCGATGACCTGGCCGCGGTTGATGCCGCCTCCGGCGAAGGCCAGGGTGCAGAGGTTGGTCCAGTGGTCTCGTCCGCCTCGTCCGTTGATCTTCGGAGTGCGGCCGAAGTCGCCGCCGATGACCAGCAGCACGTTGTCGAGCATGCCTCGGTCTTCGAGATCTTCGATGAACGCGGACACTGCCTTGTCGACGGGATGGCCGAGCATCTTCATGCCGCGTTCGATGCCTGGGTTGTTGCTGTCTTCGTGCATGTCCCATCCGGCGCTGTGGACGGTGACGAATCCGCAGCCAGCTTCGATCAGACGTCGAGCCGTCAGAAAATGTTGACCAAGATCGGACGGCCGGAACTTTTTCTTGCCGATCATGTAGCCGCTGGTGTCATACCGCTCGACGAGTTTCGGATCTTCTTTCGACAGATCGAACGCTTCCGACGCGCTGCCGAGCAGAAGATCGTACGCCTGCTGGGTGTAAGTGCTGACGACGTCCGACTGTTTGTCTGCCTGTCTTCTTAGTCGGCCGAATTCGGCGAGCAGACTGCGGCGATCATCGAAGCGGGTTGGGTCGAGATTCAGTTTGAGATTCTTTGTCGCATCTCCGCCGCCGGACGGATTGAACGGGGCGTAAGTACTGCCGAGCGAATTGGGACGCGAGCCTTTTTCGATTCGCTTGGTTTCGTTGTGATATTGCGGGTCGATTTCCTTCGAGAGGAGCAGCGTGTTGGTCGGCATGCCCGTGTCGGGGTGGTTGGAACCTCGAAGCCGTGAATAGGCGGCTCCCAATCCAAAGCCTTCAGCTCCGTTGCCGGTGGGATCGGTGCCGCCGGTGAGCATGTGGACGATGGCCTGGACGTGCCCGCCGTTCGAATGTTGAAACGATCGAACCACCGCCATCTTGTCGGCATGCTTCGAGAGCAACGGGAAGGTTCCGCCGAAAGCGACGCCCGGCACTGATGTCTGCACGTCGCCGGTCACGCTGCAGTAGGGCGACGGGGCATCCATATTTGGATTGAATGTTTCAATGTGGCTCGCGCCGCCGGACAAAAACAGATAGACGACGGAGCGGTCTTTGACAAAGCTGGAGCTTTGCGCGTTCGCTTTCTGCTGAAGCAGCCACGGCAGCGACAACCCGCCAAGCCCCAACGCACCGGCGCGAAGGAAGTCCCTGCGGCAAATGCCGGAACAATCCCGTTGAGTGATGTTGTTTCCGAATGTGAGCATCGCAGAGTCTCTTGTGGGAATCTGTCAGGCATCCATCGTGGCTTGAAACATCATCGTCCGGCAACCCGAACCGGCTTCAGAGGTGAGAACCCTAACTCGAAGATCGTCATGCTGGCGCAGGCGGGCATCTGTCGTTTATACATAAGTCCGCCGTTTTTGAATTTCTCACTTGTGTGAAGGCCCTCCCCCTCACCAGGGCTCGACCCCTCCCGCAAGCGGGAGAGGTGGATTTCCTTCAGAACCCGCCTCAGCAACCCCTCGCCGCTTGCGGGAGGGGTCGAGCGACAGCGAGGGGGAGGGTTTACAGCCCGGTTGGCCCGATCTTGAATTTACGACTTCTGCATAAACGACAGGGCGAGCACCCAGTTACGAACAGCGTGGAATATTGATTGCGTCTGGGATCCCACCTTCGCGGGAATGACTGGAAACTCAATCAGCAGTCGGGTAATCGGCGACTCGCAGATTGCGGAAATTCAGGTTTGTCGTCGGATCGTGGCCTTGCAGGCTGATCGGGCCGGCTTCGACTTTGGAGCCTCGACGAGGATTCGGATCGGCAGAGCGAGTGTCTTCCCAGTCGGTCACTTGGAAGCCGTTGATCCACGCGGCGATGCGCGGGCCGTGAGCGATCAGGGTCATGGTGAACCACTCGTGGTCGTTCGGGACGACCCATCTGGCTTTGGTGCGGCGGAAGATGGCTCCCGTGCCGGCGTTGTCTTTTGGTTGAGTTCGGTCGTCGTTAGCAAAGACGTTTTCGATCTGAAGTTCGTAGCCATGTGACGGTGCTTCTTCCGTGCCGGGAATCAGTCGGAAGAAGACTCCGCTGTTGAGGCCGTCGCCGTTTGTCTTTGCTTCGAATTGGAGGACGAAGTCGGACCAGGCATCGTCGGATTCCAGGAAGCCCGGACCGTTGCTGACGGAGATGGCTTCGTCGGCGACGCTGAATTCACTTTTTGATCCGGCGACCGAGTGCCAGCCGGCCAGGTCTTTGCCGTTGAAGATCGACTTCGTGCCAACCGGTTTGATAAAGACGTTTCGAAATTTGACGAGGCCGGCGTTCTTTTGCAGACCGATGCGGCCGCTGGTCAGCAGGTTTTCCGATTCGTCTTTGAAGTCGAGTACCGATTCGCCGTCGAGACTTGCAGTGAAGTGGTTGCCTTCGACTTTGATGACCGCCGTTCGCCATTTCTCTTCGCCGAGTGATTTGGCGGTTGGCTCGGTGCGGCCGACCAGGCTGCCTGTTCCGAACTGGTCTCGCGAGTCGAAGATGTTGAACTCGTAGCAGTCTTTGGTTGGATTGGTCGGCTCGGGGGCACAACGCAGGAAGATGCCGCTGTTGCCGCCTCCTGAAACCCAGTAGTCGCAGCGAAGTTCGAAGTCGGCGAACGGGACGTTGGTTAGAAGCAGGCCGGGGTCGCCCTCGCTGGCTTCGATGAGGCCGTCGTCGGTGATGTGCCAGTCGACGTCGTTGTTAGGCGTCCATCCGGCGAAAGTTTGTCCGTCGAAAAGCTGAATCCAGCCGTCGCGGATTTCGTCTTCGGAGAGTAGCAGTTTAGGTTCGCCGTTCAGCGGCAAGACCTCGGGGCCTTTTTTCGCTTTCGGCTTGGCAGCAGGTTTTGTTTCTTTTGGAGTCGCTTCATTGGTCGCGACCGTTGTCGTTGCCGGCGAAGCCGCTGGGCCTGCCTCGGGAGTTTCGGAGCCGCAGCCACTCAGGCCGACCATGCCCGACGAAAGAAAACTCAGGAGCAGAATTGTTGAGGTGCGGTTCATGGCGAAGGCCTCTTGCGTTATTCATGAAAAGGTAACCAATAGCGTCAGCGAAGGATGGTTTTCGAGATTCGCGAAAGGGAGTCCCTCGCTGACGCTTCGGGTTACCAGGAAGGCAAAACTTGCGGAGACTGTAGCGTGGTTTGGAGCGGGTTGACAAAGCGCCGAAGCGTCGTCAAAACAGCCGCGCTCACAGGTCGTGTGAGAAAGCGATCGTCGCTCAGTGAATAGTACCGCTGAGCTGTTGTTTGAGCCTTATCTGCATTTATCGGGACTGGTTGTCCTCCGCGAGACGTCGAGGATTCAATCACCCCTCCTTTAAAGCGTCGACACGACGCGACCACCACGGAGAGTTTGAGTTATGAGTGGACCCATCGTCCGAACAGGCACGACGCCCGAATTCTGGGCAAACTACGATCAGGTTTTCGGCGGCAAGACAGCGAAAAAGAAGAAGGCCACCAAAAAGAAAGCTGCCAAGAAGGCCAGCACAAAGAAGAAGGCAGTCAAAAAAGCTGCTGTGAAGAAAAAAGCGGCTAAGAAGAAGAAGGCTGCCAAGAATAAAAAGTAGAGATCGCGTTGGACGATCGTCTGCTTGTTTGATTTGAAATCAGAACGCCCGGTGACTTGCTAAGTTGCCGGGCGTTTTTTGTTTGGAAGGAAACGACTAAGCCACAGAGATCACAGAGGCCACCGAGATGAGAATTGTTTCTCCGTGATCTCGGTGCTCTCTGTGGCTTTATTTCCACGGACCTCTTGCGGCTGCGAGCAACCGGGGCCACCCATTGTCGGATGGCTCGAACGGTTTGACGGTTGAAATTGGTGGCGTGATACTCGGCGGTGATCGTTTTCGAATTCGCAACCGGAGATCTCACACCTATGGATTGCTTTGCTTGTCGCCGAATTGGACGTTGTTTTGCTGTTCTGGTTTTGGCTGTTTGTTGCGTGGGGGTGCTCGCGAGGAGTGCGGAGGCTCGGCAGCCGAATGTCATTTTGATTTACACGGACGATCAGGGGGCGGTCGACGTGAATTGCTACGGGGCGAAGGATTTGATCACTCCTTCGCTGGATGACCTGGCGAGTCGAGGCGTGCGGTTTACTCAGTTCTACGCGGCGGCTCCGGTGTGTTCTCCGTCTCGGGCGGCGATGTTGACAGGCCGGGTGCCTCAGCGAGCGGGTGTGCCGGGGAATGTTTCGTCGACTCATGGCAAATCGGGGATGCCCGCTGAGCAGGTGACGATTGCCGAGATGATGAAGAACGCCGGGTACGCGACCGGGCATGTCGGGAAGTGGCATCTTGGTTACACGCCGGAAACGATGCCGAACGGGCAGGGGTTTGATTCGTCGTTCGGGCACATGGGCGGGTGCATCGATAACTGGTCGCACTTTTTCTACTGGCAGGGGCCGAATCGTCACGACTTGTGGCAGAACGGCGAGCACATCTGGCGGGACGGTGAGTTCTTTCCGGACCTGATGGTTCAGCAGGGGCACGACTTCATCGAGCAGAACAAGGATCAGCCATTCTTTCTTTACTGGGCGATCAATCTGCCGCACTACCCGCTTCAGGGAACGGACAAGTGGCGGAAGAAGTACGAGCACCTGCCGGCTCCGCGGCGAATGTACAACGCGTTTGTTTCGACGATGGACGAGTCGATCGGCAAGCTGCTGGGCAAGCTCGACGAATTGAAGCTTCGAGAAGACACGATCGTGATTTTTCAGTCGGACCACGGGCACTCTCATGAGGAGCGGACCTTCAGCGGCGGCGGAAGTGCCGGCCCGTATCGCGGAGCCAAATTCAGTCTGTTTGAAGGCGGAATTCGAGTTCCGGCGATGATCTCCTGGCCAGGCAAGCTGCCTGCCGGTGAGGTACGTAGTCAATTGGCGACAGCCTGTGACTGGATGCCGACCATCGCTGATCTGGCCGAGGTGGAACGCCCGGACCGAAAGCTCGACGGACGGAGCATCGCGAAAGTGATTCAATCGTCGGACGCCGACTCTCCGCACAAGCAGTTTCACTGGCAGAGCGGCGGCGGCAGGAATCCTCAGTGGGCCGTTCGGGACGGCGATTGGAAGCTGATCGGCAATCCTCGCGACACGAGTAACAAGGCTCCGATTGGAAAGGGCGATGCCAGGTTCCTGGTGAACCTCGCCCAAGACGTGTCCGAGATGAAGAACCTGGCGGGCGATAATCCAGAGATTGTCAGCCGTCTTGAAAAACTTCATGACGAGTGGGCGGCTCAGGCGGCAGCTCAGGATTGATTGTCGCTACGCTCGTCAGCGCGTGCTGTCCGCCGTCTGGCGACGGCGCCAACAGGCATTTGTCGAGAATTCGGACGGTCTGATTGCGGGATCGGTTTCTGTCCGTTAATCAGTGCTCTGGCCTGCGGTTGGCATCTGGCTGAGTGGCTGAATTGACGCGGCCGCTGCGTTCTCACTCTACGACTGACGGATTGTGATCATGTCGAGCGAAACTGAATCCCGCCTCGCGAACATCGAAGAAAAAGTGAATGCCGGCGAACGGCTTTCCTTCGATGATGGCCTGTTTCTCGAAGAGAAGGTCGATGTGCTGACGCTCGGTCAGCTTGCGAATACCGTGCGGGAGCGGAAGAACGGAAACCTCGCGTACTACAACACCAACATTCATCTGAACCCGACGAATGTCTGCGTTTATCGCTGCATTTTCTGTGCGTTTCGGGCGGATCTGAAGGCCGAAAAGGCCTACACGTTTACCGACGACATGATTCGCGAGCGGGCTTTAGAAGCTCGAGCTCAAGGCGCGACGGAGATTCACGTCGTCGGCGGGCTGCATCATCAGAAGCCGTTTGAATGGTACGTCGACGTGGTGCGAGTTATTCACGAGACGTGCCCGGAGCTGCACATCAAGGCGTGGACCGGCGTTGAGATCAACTGGTTCAGCCACATCACGAAAAAGCCGTACAAGTGGTGTCTTGAGAAGCTGATCGAGGCCGGCCTGGGCAGCATGCCCGGCGGCGGTGCGGAGATTTTCGACGAGGAAGTTCGGGAGCAGATTTGCGAACACAAAGCGGATTCTCAGTCGTGGATCGACATCCATCGGGATGCTCATCAGCTCGGATTACGGACTAATGCGACGATGCTTTACGGGCACGTCGAAGAGGCGAAACACCGCATCGACCATCTCTGCAAACTGCGTGAATTACAGGACGAAACAGGCGGTTTTCAGACGTTTATTCCGCTCGCGTTCCATCCGGACAACACGGGCCTTGATCACATTCCGAAGCCCAGCGGGCTGCAGGATTTGAAGACAATCGCGATCTCGCGGCTGATGCTCGACAACTTCGACCATATCAAGGCGTACTGGATCATGCTGGGCGAAAAGATCGCGCAGACGGCACTCAGTTTCGGGGCCGACGACCTCGACGGCACGGTGGTTCATGAGCTGATTTACCACGACGCGGGGGCCGAAACTCCCGAAGGCGTGACCGTCGAGCATCTGCACTCCTTAATACGCGAAGCCGGGCGAGAACCGGTTGAACGAGACACGCTCTATCGACGAGTCGTGCGTGACGGTGCAAAATGGCACGCTGAGGAGCCGCTAGGTGCTGAGACTCTCGCAAGCGTTTGAAGTGGTTTGATGCCACTGCGAATCTTTAGATCGTTCCATCGGGGCCTGCGGGAATTGTGCAGTTCGACACTTTTGAGTCGTCGCTTCGTCGGCGCGCCAATGCCAGTGGGTTGAGGTACGAGTTGCGCACGCCACTGACTCACTCTGATCTGGCAGTTGCGTTGTCTACGATTCACGATTCTGTGCCGAATTCATTGGTTGAGTTTTACCGTTTCTGCAACGGTTTTTATGTCGTGTCGCCGCACCTTGAAGTCCTTGGCGTAGATGCTCTCCAAAGGGACGGAGATCTGATTGAATTTGCGACATTTGACCGGTCGAGCTGCGTCGCCTTCGATATCACACAGTTGAACGACGCTGGTGAGTGGGACATTATCAATCATGCGACAGGGTTTCGGGTAACGCATACGCTGGCGAGTTTTTTGACCAACAAAACATGGGCGTGGATTGACCGGCAGCGTCCTGTTTGGCGTGACGAATTCGGTGTCGAGGGGGCGTTGCCCTAAGAGGCTGACAAAGAACTGGATCTGGGTTGTTTGATTATGCGGTGTTGTTGAGGATTCTGAAGCAGATGGCAGCGAGTGCCAGGTTGTTCCAGGCGTCGATGATTGTGGCGTGTCTGTCGTAGCGGATTCTCATTCGTCTCAAACCTTTGATCCAACTGATGGTTCGCTCGACCACCCATCGCTTTCGTCCAAGCTGGCTGCCGTGAGGTTCTTTGCGGCGACGGATGAGTGGTGTGATGCCGAGAATTCTCAGGATGTCGCGTGTTCCTTCACTATCGTAGCCGGCGTCGGCATAGAGAGTTGCTGGATGCACACGAGGGCGACCGGGCTTTCCGCCAATCGTCGGAAACAACACAACCGTCGACAGTATCTGGCAGTGATCGCTGACGTTGGCAGCGGCCGACTGCATCACCAGAGGAGTCCCCTTCGCATCGACAAGAACCGTGTATTTTGTGCCTGGTTTACGGCGATCAACAGGGCTGGGACCGCTGCGGTCGCCGCCGCCGAAGGCTCGGACCTGGACCGAATCGATCATGACCGTTTCCAATTGAAGTTCGTCTTTCCGCTGCAGTTCACGGAGAATCAAACGATGAACTTTCTGCCAGACGTTCGCTTCCTGCCACAACTTCAGTCGCGTCCGAGCGGTCTCGCCCGAGCACCCCATCTCGCACGGTACATCTTTCCAACGGCAGCCCACAGTCAACACAAACCAGATCACCTTGACCACCGTCGCGTGATCAATCGGCTTGCGACCGCCTTGAACTCCCGGTGGTGCTTGCGGTGGCAAAAATGAAACCACATAGTTCAAAAACGCATCCGGCAATTGTGCATCCATGATTCACTCCATTGATGATCGGGGTTGAATACGATCATCAGGCGCAAATCTCATGCCGTTTGTCGGATGCTTCTCAAGTCAGTTCTTTGTCAGCCTCTAAGCTTGATGCAATAATTGCGGGCTTGCGTTTGTCGCCGGCAAGTTGCATTTCTTCGCTGTTGATTGCCGCAAAAAGTGCAGTCTTGCTCTGTAGATTGGACCGTTCGATGACAAGTCCGGCTCTTGAAGAAAAACGCGACAAGCTATTGCAGATTCTGCGGGATTATGGCTCGGTTGTGGTCGCGTTTTCGGCGGGGGTTGACAGTACCGTCGTTGCGAAAGCGGCAGCTCTTGCGTGTGGTGACAAGGCTGTGGCTGCGACGGCGTTCAGTCCGAGTCTGGCATCCGGTGAGCTGGATCAGGCACGCGAACTGGCCGAATTGATTGGGGTTCGCCACGAAATCGTGGAAACCGACGAGTTCAGCAATCCTGAGTACCTGGCCAATCCTGGAAACCGCTGCTACTTCTGCAAGACCGAGTTGTATGGCCATCTTGGCCCGCTCGCGGAGAAGCTTGGTTTCAAGGTCGTTGTTAACGGCGCAAATATTGACGATCAGGGGGACTTTCGCCCGGGAATGACGGCAGCGACTGAGAATTCGGTCACCAGCCCGCTGATTGAGGCTGATTTTTCCAAGGCCGACGTCCGTGAATTGGCCAAACTTTGGGGGCTACCGGTCTGGGATAAGCCAGCCACGCCGTGTTTATCCAGCCGGATTGCTTACGGGGTTGAAGTGACTCCGGATCGGGTGCGAATGATTGATGCGGCAGAGAAATTTCTGACGGAATTGCTTGGTAAAAAAGAGCTGCGAGTGCGGTTGGAGCCGCAACAGCTTGCAAGAATCGAACTTCCACTGCCTGTGATTCCGAAGATCGTTGAGACGTCGGTCAGCCGGAAGGTGATCGAAAAGTTCCTGGAGCTGGGCTTCAGCAATGTGACGGTGGACCTGCAGGGATTTCGGTCCGGAAGCATGAATTCGTTACTCGGCGAGGCTCAGCCGTTGATTGAAATTACTGACTTGTCGCGGTCGGGGGTGTGACGAACACGCTCTCTGTAGCGACGCGAGCAGCCAAATCAGGCCTAACGTTGGTCGCTTTTGTTGCCGATAAGGCTTACTTCAGCCCGAGTCCAGACTTTCTTTGCGGATCTGGTTCCGGTTCGTTGACACTCTGAGAACTCATTCTTAGTATCCCCGCTTTCCCGCACAGGTTCGCGGGGCCGGACAGCGTCTAAAGGCAGTGTGAGATGACTCAGGAACGAATTCGAATCCGGATGGAAGCGTATGATCACGCTATTCTGGATCTGTCAGCAACCGACATTGTGAATACAGCGAAGCGTACTGGTGCTGACGTTCGCGGTCCTGTTCCTCTGCCGACTCGATGTGAGCGGTACACTGTGTTGCGAAGTCCACATATCGATAAGAAGTCTCGAGAGCAGTTCGAAATCCGGACTCACAAAAGGCTTATCGAAATATTGCAGCCGACCGGGAAGACGATTGATGCTTTGAATAAGCTTTCGTTGCCGGCTGGTGTTGATGTAAAGATTAAGGCGGGGGCTCGCTAAAGCTTCTGCTGTTTGTTGTGCTCTGCAGGGATGCGGCGCTGCTGGCGAAGGTGCTGGCTGGTGAGCACAGAACTTCTCTCAATAGTTTTGAGGGATGAGGCTCCAGTTTGGGCTTGATGCTCAGGTGGGGATGGCGATGTTGCCTCAGGGTGACCTCTCACGAATACGAGGATAGAGATGCATACCGCGATTCTCGCGACTAAGGTCGGCATGACTCAGGTCTATGACGACGACGGGAATGTTCAGCCTGTGACGGTGCTCGAAGTCGGGCCCTGTAAGGTTGAGCTTCTTCGTACGCAGGAACGTGAAGGCTATAGCGCTCTGCAGATGTCACTTGAGCGTCAGGGTAAAACTGTCGCACGTCGTGAGTCTCGCATTGAGCCGGAAGCTCGCCAGTATGAAGTCGGTGAGCAGCTTGACGCGCCATTTATTGAAGTTGGCGGCAAAGTTGACATCATTGGGACCAGCAAAGGGCGTGGGTTCTCCGGTGTCATGAAGCGGCATAACTTTGCTGGGCAGCGAGCGTCGCACGGTGTGAAGAAGTGTCATCGTCATCCTGGTTCTACTGGGATGAGTGCTGACCCTGCTCGTGTGATTAAGGGTACAAAGATGGCTGGCCAGTATGGCGGCACGAAATCGACGGTTCGAAATTTACGAGTCGTTCGGTACGATGCTGATCGTGGTGTGCTGGCTGTTAAAGGTGCTGTTCCTGGGCCAAATGGTGGCTTGGTTACGGTTCGGTCGCCAGTTGAGCTTTAGTCGTCGTTTTGCGTCTGAAGTTGATTACATAAACACATAGATGGATTCTGGGGCAGCCAGATGGCTCAGGTTTCAAAACTTAATTCCGATCTTACTGCGACGGGTGAAGTCGAAGTCGACGAAACTCAGCTTGCAGGTAAGGTGACGAAGCAGTTGGTTCACGATGCTTGCGTGATGTATCACGCTAATCGTCGTGTCGGTACTGTTCGGACAAAGTCTCGTGCGGAGATTCGTGGCACGAGAGCGAAGATGTACCGCCAGAAGGGGACAGGTCGTGCTCGTGCTGGCCACAAGCAATCACCTGTTCGTGTCGGTGGTGGTCACACATTTGCGAAGCGTCCGAAGGACTGGTCGTACGCTCTTCCTCGGAAGGCTCTGCGTGCGGCGACTCGGATGGCCTTACGTTTGAAGGCGGAAGCTGGCGAAATCAGCGTTGTTGATTCGCTCAATCTGCCGGAACCGCGAACGAAGCATGTTGCTGCTGCGTTAAAGAGTGGCGGCCTTGCGGGTCAGAGTTGCCTCTTCATTACTGAAGGGGTGAATGCTGATCTGGTTCGGGCTGCTCGTAATATTCCAAAGGTTTCCGTTCTTCCTCGCACTGATCTGAATGCAGACGTGCTGATGAGGCATCGGAATATTCTCGTGCTGAGTGACGCGATGGCGGCGCTCTCTGGGAACGATAGTTGAGTCTTGCTGTGCTGATTGTTGAATGTTTGCTTTGCGTAGGTTGGGTTTAGCATGTCGGAACAGGAAGTAAGAGCTGAGCATGTCCTGAAAGGGGTAATGCTTACAGAAAAAACCGCATTTATGGCGGAGTCGCAGAACGTCTATGCGTTCGATGTGCCGCTTGATGCGAACAAGATAGAGATTCGAAAAGCAGTGGAAGCGGCTTTTGAAGTGCGAGTGGTGTCAGTGAATACCATCACGCGGGCGGGGCGTCCGAAACGTCATCGGCAGCACTTCAGTCAGGGGCAGACTAAGAAACGAGCCTTGGTGAAGTTGCACGCAGAAGATCGTATTTCACTGTACTAAATCGAGAGCTTGCGGAGATACGTTGTGGGAATTCGCAAATACAAGCCAACCAGTGCCGGGCGACGTCATGCGTCGGTGAGTACGTTTGAAGAACTGACCTTTAAAGGCAATAAGCCTGAAAAGAGTCTGACGCAGCGTGCTCGGAAAACCGGTGGCCGGAATCATCAAGGTAAAATCACAGCTCGTCACCGTGGTGGTGGGCACAAGCGGTTGTATCGAATCATTGACTTCAAGCGCCGGAATGACGGTGTGGCGGGCGTTGTTGAGTCGATTCAGTATGATCCAAATCGCTCGTCGAATATTGCACTGCTGAATTACGAAGATGGTCAGAAGGCTTACATTCTTGCACCGGCAGGATTGGTGGCTGGCGACAAAGTTTATAGTGGGGACCTTGGGGTGGAGCCGAAAGTTGGCAATTCCATGCCGCTTTCGCAGATTCCGCTGGGGTCGGTTATTCATAACATTGAGCTGCAGCCTGGTCGTGGCGGTCAGTTGTGCCGAAGTGCTGGCACGAGTGCAGTGATGAATGCTCGTGAAGGAAGTTGGGCTCAGATTACTTTGCCTTCGGGTGAAGTTCGCCGGATACCGGCTAGCTGTCGTGCAACGATGGGTGAAGTTGGGAATTCGGACCACCAGAACGTCGTGCTTGGTAAGGCTGGTCGACGTCGCTGGATGGGCTGGCGGCCGCATGTTCGCGGTGCCTGTATGAATCCGCACGATCATCCACATGGTGGTGGTGAGGGTCGGGCGAAGGGGGGCCGTCACCCGTGTAGTCCTACTGGGAAACTCGCAAAGGGCGGGGCGACTCGCAATAAGAAGAAAGCTTCAAGCAAGGCAATTCTGCGTCGACGAAAGTCTCGTCGGAATGGTCAGCTTAAGTAGATAGATAGAGTTTAGTTTCGATTGGTCTGTTGAGCTTGGTAGCTCGGTTGTTAAGAGATTGAGGAAGGCTGGATGTCAAGGTCACTCAAAAAAGGCCCACACGTCGATGAAAAGCTTCTTATGAAGATCGACCGGATGGGGGCTACAAAGCAGCCGATCAAAACTTGGGCTCGCAGTTCAACGATTGCTCCAGAGTTTATCGGTCATACGTTTTTGGTGCATAACGGCAAGATTTTTCTGAATGTCTATGTGACTGAGGAGATGGTTGGTCACAAGTTGGGCGAGTTTGCTCCAACTCGGACGTTTCGTGGTCACGGTGCCCGTGGTAAACGCTAGTCGTTATTGGCAGCGTGCGTTGCTCTTGAGGTTCAATTATGGCGCTTGTGAAAAGCGAACATCGATACGCAAGGATCGCGTCAACGAAAGTGAATCGGATTTTGCCGATCATTCGTGGGCGAGAAGTTGGTGACAGTCTTGATCTTCTCAAGACGTTGCCAAACCGAGCGGCACGTATGGTGGAAGCAGTCGTTCAGACTGCGGCGGCGAATGCAGCAGAAGCAGGCGTTCGTAACGTTGAGAAACTGAAGATTGCGGAAGCAGTTGCGAACTGCGGCCCTATGTACAAGAGGATTCGTCCTGGGGCTCGCGGAATGGCACACGTTGAGAAGCATCGTACGTCCCATATTCGGGTTAAAATTGACGTTCCGGAGCTGTAGGCCACTGTGGTCACGATCGCTCAGGTGATAAAGACAAATTTCGGGGTAGTGGAATGGGACAGAAGGTAAGGCCAACTGGTTTTCGCGTTGGGATCACTGAACCCTGGCGAAGTCGCTGGTACGCTCCCAAAAAGTACTACGGAGAGCTGCTGGTTGAAGATCAGAAGGTTCGTGAGTTCATTCGCAAGAAATATCAGTTCGCTGGTGTCTCGAGAGTTGAAATTGAGCGAACACGTGACCAGGTTGTCGTCCATCTTCATACTTCGCGGCCAGGAATCATCATTGGCCGTAAAGGCCAGGAAGTTGATCGGCTGAAGGCGGAACTTGAAGCTCTGACTGGTCGGCATCTCGATCTGAAAATAGTAGAAGTTAACAATCCAAACAGAAACGCGTCGCTGGTTGCTCAGGATATTGCTCAGCAATTATCGAAGCGTGGCTCTTTTCGTCGGACCATCAAGCGAGCGCTTGAGCAGGTCATCGAGGCGGGAGCAAAAGGGATCAAAGTTCAGCTGTCGGGACGGCTCGGCGGTGCGGAAATGTCACGGTGTGAAAAAGCAAGCAGAGGTTCAGTTCCGCTGTCGACACTGAGAAGGCACATTGACTACGGCCTTGTTGAGGCCAATACGAAGATGGGCGTAATCGGCGTTAAAGTTTGGATCGATCTCGGCGACTATAGTGAGGAACTAGCTGATGGCCCTGATGCCAAAACGGGTAAAGCATCGCAAAAGCCAAAGAGGTCGTATAAAAGGTAATGCGACTCGCGGCCACAGGGTGTCGTTTGGTGATTTTGGCTTGCAGGCTACTCAGCCGGGGCATGTCAGTGCACAGACGATCGAAGCCTGTCGAATTGCGATCATGCAGTACATTCGCGGTGAAGGTAAGCTCTATATTCGAGTCTTTCCGCACCGCTCTGTGACGTCCCGTCCACTCGAAACTCGAATGGGTAAGGGTAAAGGGGATCCGGATCACTGGGTCGCCGTAGTAAAACCCGGGACTGTGATGTTTGAAGTTGCTGGCGTGTCACTGGACGCCGCGAAAGAGTGCTTTGCACGTGTGGCTTACAAGCTGCCTGTAAAAGTGCGTTTAGTTGAGCGGCAAGTCGGAGCGGGGGCGTAGAACCAGCAATGGCGAATACAAAACAACTTAGAGAAATGACAACTGAGCAGTTGCAGCACGAGTTGGCTGAAGCAAGGAAAGAATTCCTTGACCGGTCAGTTCGGTCTTCCGCTGCTCAGGATGAAACGGGACCAAGTCGCATGCAGTTGCGACGAGGTGTCGCGAAGATTCTTACGATTCTGCGTGAGCGTGAAATCGAAGCCTGAAAAGGGTGGGACGTTGAAACAGACACTGATTGGTATCGTTACCAGTACAAAATCGTCAAAGACTCTTCGTGTAGAAGTGCCGCGTAAAGTGCGTCACCCTCTCTATGGGAAGATCGTGAGTCAGCGGACCGTTTGTCACGCGCATGACGAGAAAGAAGAAGCTCAGGTCGATGATCGGGTTGAGATTGTCGAAAGTAAGCCTCACTCCAAGCTGAAACGCTGGGAGTTGGTCAAGGTTCTTTCTCGACATTAATAGATCGAATGCGAGAGCATTGCCGGACGACCTGTTTGGTTATTGAGTAGGAAATGTTTCCATGATCCAGATGCAGACTGTGCTGGATGTAGCTGATAATAGCGGAGCGAAAGTCGTTCGTTGCATCAAAGTGCTTGGCGGTACTGGGAAGCGGTTTGCTGGACTGGGCGAGGTTGTCGTCCTGAGTGTTCAGAAGACAGTTCCCGGTGGTGCGATCAAAAAGGGCCAAGTGGTGCGTGGCGTGGTCGTGAGGTGCCGCAAGGCAACGCGACGTGCGGATGGATCATACGTCCGGTTTGATAAGAATGCGGTAGTGCTTGTGGATACTGATGGAAGTCCGCGTGGCACGCGTATCTTTGGGGCGGTTGCTCGTGAACTTCGCGAGCGAAGGTTTATGCGAATCATTAGTCTGGCAAGCGAAGTTGTCTGATTTGAGAGCAGAGCGTTCAACACGCGATGAAGCGTAAGGCAATCGGCAAATGGCACGAGTACGAGACAAATATCAGAACGAAATCATTCCGGCACTGGCGGAAGAATTGGGGCTGAAGAATCAGCTTGCCGTTCCTCGCGTCGAGCGAGTCGTCGTGAGTATGGGTATTTCGAACTCTCACGGAGATCGCAAGCGACTTGAGCAGTCAGCTCAACAGCTTGGAACTATCACGGGCCAGAAGCCAAAAATCACACGTGCTCGACGATCGATCGCCAATTTCAAGCTCCGTGAAGGCATGGATATTGGATGCTGCGTAACGCTTCGTCGTGGTCGTATGTATGAGTTTCTTGACCGGCTGATCTCGATCGCGCTTCCTCGAGTTCGTGACTTTCGCGGACTGAATGATAAGGCGTTTGATGGTCGGGGAAATTTCAGCATGGGGCTGACTGAGCAGTTGGTCTTCCCGGAAATTAACGCAGACAAAGCCACTTTCGTGCAGGGCATGAATATCACAGTGGTTACTTCGGCGACAAATAATGATGATGGTCGTGCACTTCTGAGAGCGATTGGCTTTCCATTTCAGAAGCCTGACGCAACCAATTGAACGGATAGGTCGACTCCGGTCGGCGCAGAACCCTTGGGAGTTCTTTAACGTGGCAAGTAAGTCAAAAATCGCTAAGTCCAAGCGAACGCCAAAGTTCAGTAGTCGTGTGGAACGGCGCTGTGAACTATGTGGTCGTCCTCGTGCGGTCTATCGAAAATTTCGTGTCTGCCGAATCTGCTTCCGAAACCTATGCCTTGATGGTGTGGTTCCTGGTGCAAGAAAAGCTAGTTGGTAACGGGGTCCGGAGAATATAATGCACAGTGATCCAATTGCTGACATGCTGACGCGTATCAGAAACGGCGTGTCGATTGAACGTCCGTTTGTTGATATCCCTTTTTCAAAATTGAAGCACAGCGTGGCTGAAGTTCTTCAACGTGAAGGGTTTATCTGGGATAGTGAAGTGATCGACGGGGAACCGAGAAAGACGCTTCGGGTGAATCTGAAGTACGGTCCTAACGGCGAAATGGTGATCAATCACATTCAGCGTGTGAGTCGTCCAGGGCGTCGGGTTTACGCGGCTGCATCTGAGATGAATCGCGTTCGGCACGGGACTGGTATTACGGTTGTCACAACGCCGCAGGGTGTCTTGAGTAATCGAGAAGCACGAAAAGGCCATGTCGGCGGCGAAGTGCTCGCAGAGATTTGGTAAGTTCAAGAGTTGAATTCGTGCGAAGCACGTACTGAGCCTGTATCGAGAATTGATATGTCACGTATCGGAAAAAAACCGATTGAGATTCCTGGCGGCGTTGAGATCACAATTAGTGATCGAGATGTGAGCGTCAAAGGTCCCAATGGTGCTCTACAGTGGCAAGTTCCAGAGGGTATCTCTGTCGCCGTGGATAGTGGTGCAAAGCAGATTGCTGTGTCGCGAGACGGTGAAACTCGTCAGGCACGGGCGTTTCATGGTTTGGCACGAGCTCTCATCAACAATATGGTCGTTGGGGTCGTGACGCACTTCGAAAAGAAGCTCGAAATCCAAGGTGTCGGTTACCAGGCTACTTTGAACAACGGTGAGTTGTCATTGCAGGTCGGTTTCTCACATTCGGTTGATTTGAAAGTGCCGGCGGGCGTCGACTGCTCGCTGATCAGTCCGACATTGATTGTCGTCAAAGGATGCGACAAACATGCCGTCGGACAGTTTGCTGCAAACATTCGAGCCGTTCGTCCTCCGGAGCCGTACAAAGGTAAGGGTGTACGCTATCAGGGCGAATTTGTACGACGGAAAGCTGGTAAGGCATTCGGCTCGAAATAGTTCGGGGCGAAGCTAGGTTTCAAGTTGCGTTTGGTTAACAACGCGGTGCGGAGACGGCGGAAATGGTAAGCAATCTCAAACGTCAGCAATTGCGACGAAAACGACGCGTGAATCGGGTACGAAACTCGATCCGGCGTTGTTCGACGCGACAGTATCGACTGTCCGTTTTTCGTAGTAACAGTAACATCTATGCTCAACTGATCGACGATGCGAAGGGGGTTACAGTTTGCTCTGTGAACACGCTTCAAGACGGGTCCAGTTCTTCAAATGGTGGTAGTGTTGCTGCTGCTGCTGATGTTGGGACTAAGCTCGGTGAGTTGGCTGCGGGTTTGAATATCACTGAAGCAGCTTTGGACCGCGGGCCGTATCGCTATCATGGACGAATCGCTGCGCTTGCTGATGCAGCTCGGGCTGCAGGATTGAACCTTTAATCATAAGTGCTGCGGCTCTTGCCGTAGCAAGCTGTTTGTGAGTTCGGAGACGATGATGGCTGAAGTATCAAATCGACAGGAATCTGCGGAACACGTGATTCAGATTCGCCGTTGTGCCTGTGTTGTTAAGGGCGGTCGTCGATTCAGTTTTTCTGCTTTGGTGGTCGTCGGCGACAGAAACGGCAGAGTCGGTTGGGGATACGGCAAGGCTCCCGAAGTCCCACAGGCGGTAGAAAAAGCGGTCAAACAAGCTGAACGTAAGCTTGAGTCGGTTAGCCTGAAGCAAATCGAGCCAGGCGTAACAGTGCCGCACGAAATCGTCGGGCGTTATGGAGCTGCTAAGGTCCTGCTCATTCCGGCCAGGCCAGGAACGGGCGTTATTGCGGGCGGCTGTGTCCGCTCTGTGCTTGACGCAGTTGGCATCAGTGACATTTTGACAAAGAGTCAAGGGTCCAATAATCCACTGAACCTCGTGAAGGCGACTCTTGACGGGCTGAACAAGCTACAGACGCTGGAAGATGTTCAACGACTTCGCGGTGTTAAACTTTAAGTTAAACGATTCGATGGATGGCAAGACTTAATGCCATCGGGAGAAATCCATGGTCAGTCTTTCTGACATCAATCATGACATAATTCGACACAAGCGTAAGCGACGTGTCGGACGCGGTAACGGTAGCGGCTACGGGAAGACTGCATCGCGTGGTCAAAATGGAGCTGGTAGTCGTTCAGGAAATCGACGTCGACGCGGGTACGAAGGCGGGCAAATGCCTTTGTTCCGCCGAGTCGCCAAGCGAGGCTTCTCGAATGCAGCATTCGCCAACGAGATTGTCGTTATTAATGTCGATCAGTTGGAGAAGCGATTCGAGGACGGGCAGGATGTAACTCTTGCTGAGCTTAAAAAGGCGTTCTCGTTGTCACGTAAGGTTGAAGTCAAAATTCTTGGTAGAGGCGAATTAACGCGGAAACTCAATGTGAGTGCGAACGCGTTTTCGTCATCCGCTGAGTCAGCGATCACAGCCGCTGGCGGTTCTGTGGTTCGCGTTTGACGTTCGATAGGAACTTGACTGATGGTCGAGAAGTTCTTGCTACTATTCAAGATTCCGGAATTACGTCGGAAGCTTCTGCTGACTGTCATCCTGCTCGCCGTATATCGGATGGGTTTCTGGATTCCGCTCCCGTTTGTTGATCAAGCGGCGATGCAGGAAAGCATCCAGAAAATGCAGGAAGGCAGTGATTCTGGTTTCGGCCAGGTTATGCAGATTGTCGCGTTGTTCTCGGCTTCGAGAGTGGGCAATGCTACAATTTTCGGCCTTGGCATTATGCCGTATATTTCTGCTTCGATTATTTTCCAGCTGCTAGGTCAGGTGTACCCACCACTTGAAGCATTGCAGAAGGAAGGCGAATCGGGGCGGAAGAAGATAAATGAGTACACGCGCTATGCGACAGTTGTGATATGTCTTGGCCAGAGTTTCTTTTGGATCAAGGCTTTATCCAGCGGTGGCTTACTTGGCGCAAATGTGATTCTCGACGCATGGGACCATTGGTACTGGCATCTTGTTGGTGCTCTTTGGATGACGACCGGAACGGTCGTCCTCATGTGGATTGGCGAGCAGATTGATGCCTACGGGCTTGGCAACGGAATCAGTCTGTTAATTATGGCTGGGATTGTTGCTCAGATGCCTGCTGGTGGTGCAATGCTCTTTGAGCCAGCACTGCGGAATGGAGTTCGGATCGGTACAGATACCGGTATCGAGCGGTTTCTGATGTTGGGGGCTGTCTTTGTGGGGGTCGTGGTTTGGGTCGTACTGATCACTCAAGGTCAACGACGGATTCCAATACAGAGCGCGAAACATGTGCGAGGACGGCGTCAGGTTGGTGGGCAACGGCAGTTTCTTCCATTGCGGTTGAATCAGGCTGGTGTGATGCCGATCATTTTTGCGTCGAGCTTGTTAATGTTCCCATACATGGTTTTTAATTGGTTGTCTCAGGTTTCTGATAGTCGACTGATTACGATTCTTGCCAACTCATTTGGTGGCAGTCGTGGCTTTGTCTATTCGATGTGTTACATCGGACTGATTTACTTCTTCTGCTATTTCTGGACAGCGATTACCTTTAATCCCCGTGAAATTGCGGCCAACTTGAAGGATCATGGTAGCTTCATTCCTGGTTATCGGCCGGGAGCGAGGACATCGAATTACCTTGAATCGGTCATGGTGCGGATTACTTATGTTGGGGCGGCGTTCCTGTCTTTAATCGCTGTGATTCCAACACTGATCGCGAGTTCAATGGGCATTGATCCGTTGATCGCAAGTTTTTACGGCGGAACAGGATTATTGATCGTGGTATCGGTCGCGCTGGACTTGGTACAGAAGATTGACAGCCATCTGATCACGCGAAACTATTCCGGTCTCCTTGAGTCGGATAATTGACTGAATTTTGAGTAGGATTGAGTAATGAAGGTCCGGTCCAGTATCAAACGAATATGCGAGCAATGTAAGATTGTTCGACGCCGCGGCAAGGTGTATGTGATTTGTCCGGCCAACCCGAAGCACAAGCAGAGGCAGGGATAGGACAATGCCACGTATTCTCGGTGTAGACGTTCCTAACGACAAACCAACGTACATCTCTTTGACGTACCTGTTCGGCGTCGGGACGGTGTCGGCGATTGATTTGTGTTATGCACTTGGCGTTGATCCTCAGGCCAAAGCTTCAACGCTTAGCGAAGATGATATTGCCCGGATTAACACCCATCTTGATAAAGAATTGACGGTCGAAGGTGCGCTTCGTCGTAAGGTTCAACAGGATATTTCTCGGCTTAGAGAGATTCGCTGTTATCGAGGCATTCGGCATCGTCGAGGTTTGCCGGTTCGAGGTCAGCGGACACGAACCAATGCACGAACTCGTAAAGGTGTGAAGAAGACAGTTGCAGGAAAGAAGGGCGTAAAGGATATGAAGCACTGAGTCTATCAGTGGTCCTTTGACGAACATTTCCTGAATCCTGAAAGATACGTACGATGGCGAAAGCGAAACGAAAAAAGATTCGAAAGAATGTCACCAAGGCAGTGGCGCATGTAAAAGCCACGTTCAACAACACCTTGGTAACGGTTACCGATACCAGTGGCGATGTTCTTTGTTGGGCAACCGCTGGCACGTCTGGCTTCAAAGGCAGCCGTAAAAGCACGCCGTTCGCGGCTCAGAGGGCTGCTGAAATCTGTGCCGAGCGTGCAGCTAAACATGGCGTAAAAGAGATTGAAGTTCGGGTTAAAGGTCCAGGTGCTGGTCGTGAAAGTGCGATCACCGGGCTGCAATCGGCAGGAATCTCAGTTAAAGTTATCGAAGATGTGACGCCGTTGCCGCATAACGGATGTCGTCCACCGAAAAAGCGACGTGTTTGAGTTTGGTGTTTGCTGAGTGTTTTCTGGTATCAGGATTAGTCGGAGTATACGGGAATGAGAATTCGTTGGAGAGGATTTGAGCTTCCGAGCCGAGTTGTTCCAGAACAAGATAGCCTTACGCCTACTTACGGGCGATTCGTCGTCGAGCCGTTCGAACGCGGTTTTGGCCACACAATCGGTAACAGCCTTCGTCGTATTCTTCTTTCCAGTCTTGAAGGCGCGGCGATCACGCAGGCGCGAGTTCAAGGTGTGCAACACGAGTTCACAGCAATTCCGGGTGTTGTAGAAGACGCTACTGAGATTTGTTTGAACCTGAAGTCTGTCGTATTGAAACACCACGGTGCCGGACCGAAGACCGTTCGAATTGACAAGCATGAACGTGGAGTAGTCACTGCTGGGGACATCATTTGCGACGATCAGATCGAAGTCGTCAATCATGATCTAGTCATCGCTACGATGACTGACGATGTGCCTTTCAGTGTTGAGCTCTCCGTGGAAACCGGTCGCGGCTATGTTCCTGCGATTGAACGATACAATGATGGAGTTGAACCTGGCGTCATTCCGCTGGATGCGAGCTTCTCGCCCGTCGTACGAGTTCGGCATCACGTTGAGGAAACTCGAGTTGGGCAACGTACTAACTACGACAGGTTGATCCTTGAAATCTGGACGAACGGGACGGTCTCACCTGAGATGTCGCTTGTTGAATCGGCCAAGATAATGAGGAAGCACCTGAATGCGTTTATCGCATACCGCGAACCTGGTCCTGAAGTATCACCTGAAGGTGGACTGAAGGGGATGATGGAAGCGACTGGGTATGCTCCGATTGATTTGGAGCTGGAAGAAAAGCTGGGCCAGAGTCTGGCTGAGTTGAATCTTTCAGTTCGTGCGACAAATTGCCTCGAATCTGAGGGGATCAATACTGTTCGGGATTTGGTGTCTCGATCAGAAGATCAACTGCTTCAGGTTCGAAATTTCGGCGAGACGACGCTTGTTGAAGTTCGAGAACAGCTTGGTCTGATCGGTCTGCGACTTGGGATGAAAGTTCCTCAGCAGAACCGTGGATAGTTGTTGCTAAACTTTTAGTTTTGTGGTCACTGCGTTTTTTGTTCTGATGCGTGAAGGTTAAGTCATGCGGCATCGTATGAAGGGTCGGAAACTTGGTAGGAACGGTTCGCACCGAAAGGCGATGTTCCGCAACATGGCAGCGAGCTTGATCAAGACATTAGATCAGGACGACCAGGATGAGGGTGCTGCGAAGGTTCCCGGCCGGATCATCACAACCACGCAGAAAGCTAAGGAGCTGCGACCGCAGATCGAACGGCTTGTCACAATCGCGCGTAAGGCTTCGGTGATTGAAGAGAGCGCTCGCGAATTCGAGTCCGGTGCGGAGAAGGGTTCGGACGAATGGAAGCAGTGGCGTCAGTCTGAAAAGTGGAATGAGTGGACGCAGGCGGTTGCTCCAGCAGTTGCGTTGCGACGCCGAGCCTACGCAACTCTACGTGATCACGAGGCGGTTTCGATCTTGTTTTCAGTGCTTGCTGAGCGGTTCGCAGATCGCGATGGCGGCTACACGAGAATAGTTAAGCTCGCAACGCCACGTCTCGGAGACGCTGGTCAGAGAGCTTTGATTGAGTTTGTTGGCGAAAACGATCGAGTGAAGCGATCCAAAGCTAAAACCAGCTTGGCCGTGAAGGAAACTGAGGCGGCGGAAGTTGGCGCTGATTCTTCTGAAGAAGAGGCAGTGACGGAGTAAGAGCACTTTCCAGCTCACGCAAAGATTTGATACATGAACCGGGAGCCTACGGGCTTCCGGTTTTTTTGTGGATATTCATGTATTGCAGATGGTGACCTGCCCCCCATCGATGTCGACGATTTAGTGGAGAACTGAAATGTTGCGAATTCCAGCTTTGTGTTCGTTCATCATTTTGTTTGTTGTTGGACTTGGCGTCGCGGCGGATCGTCCGAATATTCTTTACATCATGTCGGATGATCATGCTGCTCACGGCATATCGGCTTACAGAAGTCGTCTGGCAGAAGTCGCTCCGACTCCAAATATCGACCGCCTCGCGAGTGAAGGAGCGTTGTTTGAAAATGCGTTTTGCACAAACTCGATCTGTTCACCGTCCCGAGCGTGCGTGCTGACCGGTCAGTACAACCATATCAACGGAGCGTTTGACCTCGGTGGTAAGGTTCTGCCGGGCAAACAGATGCTGGCTTTACAAATGGGCCAGGCCGGGTACGACACGGCGATGATTGGAAAGTGGCATCTGAAAGTCGAGCCGGCTGACTTCAACTACTACTGCGTTCTTGCAGGGCAAGGGAGTTACTTCAATCCGGAGTTCCGAGTCCGAGGCGAAAAGGCGTGGACCAGGAATACCGTCAAGTTTGACGGTAAACATTCGACCGATGCAATTACCGATATCACTTTGGATTGGCTGCAAGAAGGCTGGGATCAAGAGAAACCATTCTTCCTGATGCATCACTACAAGGCGCCGCACGACTATTTCGAAAATGCTGAACGCTACGAGTCGTATCTCGCAGATATTGACATTCCGGAGCCGACGACGCTTTGGAAACGCGATGCAAAGTTTGGGTCGTTGGCGACACGAGGTGATAATGACGAGCTGATTCCCCACATTGGTACGTCGAATGGTTCCAGGAATCCTCGCCGTTCGTACCTGGTCGATCTGCCGAAGCGATTCCCGGCGGAGTTTCCTGCGAATTTTGATTCGGCGAATTTCAGCGACGAAGAGAACACTCGCCTTGCCTACAACGCTTACCTCAAAAAGTTTCTGCGCTGTGTCAAAGGAATTGATGACAATCTCGGTCGACTGTTCAAGCACCTTGAGGATACCGGCCAGTTGGACAACACCGTCATCATCTACACCGGCGATCAGGGCTTCATGCTCGGAGAACATGACTATCAGGACAAACGGTGGATGTATGAGGAGTCTCAGCGAATGCCGTTTCTGGTTCGCTACCCCAAGACGGTGCCCGCTGGTCAACGCTTCGACACTCTTGTCGAGAATGTTGATTACGCTCCGACAATGCTGGACTTCGCCGGTGCTGACATTCCTGATTCGGTGCAGGGGAAGTCTTTCAAGTCACTCCTTGAAACCGGTAAGGAAGCCGCGGATTGGAAGCAGGAAGCGTACTATCGATACTGGATGCACATGGCGCACCACGACAATCCTGGTCACCTTGGTATCCGAACCAAGACTCACAAGTTGATTTATTACTACGGGTGCAATTACGACGGCGGGTATCAGACGCCGGCTGGCTGGGAATTATACGACTTGGCGAACGATCCACATGAAACACGAAATATCTATGATGATCCTGATCAAGCAGCTCTAGTCGCTGATCTTAAACGACGACTTGCAGACACTCGTAAACGTGTTGGTGATGACGGAACTCATTTTCCGAAGTGTGAAGCAATCGTGCAGGAGTTTTGGGACTACGACGAAGCCGCCCAGGCGAAGGCCAGGCAAGTTTCTCACGATTATCTTGCTCGACGTCTCCAGGAGTTGAAGGCTGGCAAGAAGAACATAAAAACCTGGTCTGGGGAGTGATGGGTTGCGCTGGAGTGTTACGTTGATCTGAATTCGACTTCGTCGTCAGCTTCCCCAAAAGATTTGAGTCGATGTTTGGGTCGATAAAAGAACAGAGTTCACTTTCAGGGCTCTGAAGTGATTGTTGTCAGATCAGCTTTTTCTGACGCTTAGACGGGCAAGTAGCCGAAGACTCGTAGCAGGCAACTGATTATGAATACCAAATGTTTCTGTGCCGTGAAATTACTGATTCTGGTGGCGTGCTGTCTCGGACCATTCGGTCGAGCGGATGGCGCCGGCGACTCTGATGTAAAGGTCACGTTTTACGCAATGGGTGACGTGCCTTATGCACCCGGCGAGGATGTCTTACTGCCGAAGCAGATTGAGAATCTGCCAGGTGATGCTGAGTTTGTCATCCACGTGGGGGACATCAAACGTGGGTTGCCGCTTTGCACTGAAGGTGTTTACCAGAAAGTCGCGGGCATGCTTGGTAAGTCTGCATCGCCGGTCTTCATCATACCGGGAGACAACGAGTGGAACGACTGCGTTAATCCGGCTCAGGCATGGAAGTACTGGGATCAGTACTTCATGAAATTCGACGAACGATGGCAGCACGGTCTAGGTGTTTCACGGCAGAAGATTCGTGAAGAAAACTTTGCGTTTGTGAAGGGCGGTGTTCTGATCGTCGGACTGAATATTGTTGGTGGGAAAGTTCATGATGAGCAGGAATGGAAGCTGCGGCATGCCGGCGACCTGGACTGGGTGAAGTCAAACCTGCAGCGGTTCGGCACCGAGATCAGCAGCCTCGTCATCTTCGGTCATGCAAAACCGGCCGAAGTTCACAACGACTTCTTCGACCCGTTCAGTAAGGTGGCCGAAGACTTCGGCAAGCCAGTGCTTTATCTGCACGGCGACGGGCACAAGTGGATCTATGACCGACCATTCAAAGCGAAGAACATTCTAAGAGTGGAAGTCGACCAGGGGGGAATAGCCCCTCCGGTGAAAGTCATCGTGACTGATCACCCGACGATGCCATTTGAATTCGACCGTCGCAACGGGAAGAAAGCTTCGTAGTTAGCGCGTGTAAGAGATTGCGAACACCGTCGACCTGGCAAGAACTCGCCACCCGTGAAATAGCCGCTGGTGGCAATGATGCTTGCGGCCTTGTTTCAATCATCGCAGAATTGTGTCGATCAACGCAGAAGCGTTTGCTGCCACTCGAAATTCTGTCTGCGAGAATCTAAATGGACCTTTCCTGTCCGAGCTGTCGACACCCGATCGCGGTGGATCGAGATGCCAGCACGGAAGGTGGGCAAGGGCTCGACCTGACGATCGACAGTGTTGAGTGTCCAAATTGCGGGCAAGTTCCGTTGGCCGGTGGTCCTGACGCGACGCTTTCGTTTGTTCAGCCGAAGCCAGGCCAAGAGAAGAAGATCGCTCACTTCACGCTGATCCGCATGCTGGGGGTGGGCGGGTTTGGCGCCGTTTGGCTGGCTCAAGACAACGACCTTGAACGACAGGTCGCTTTGAAGCTGCCGATCGCTCGCGACGACGATACCGAGGCGTCGCTGCATGAAGCACGGACCGCCGCAACGCTTCACCATCCGAATATTGTTTCCGTTTACGAAGTTGGTCGAGACGGGGATCAGGTTTTCATCGCCACGGAATACATCGAGGGTATGACGCTTGGCGATGCTCTGTCGGCGGGAAAGCCGAAGATTGATCGCACGGTCGACGTTGTTTCGGCAGTCGCTAATGCGCTGCAGCATGCTCATGACCAGGGAGTTGTTCATCGTGACGTCAAGCCAGCGAATATCCTGATTGGCAAAGATGGCAGGCCGTGTATTGCTGACTTTGGCCTGGCAAAACGCGTCTCCGCCGATCAGTCGATTTCCACCGACGGGCAGATTCTGGGCACCGCGAGGTACATGTCTCCAGAGCAGGCTGCTGGCAAGACGCACGAAACGGATCACCGCTCGGACATTTACGCTGTCGGCGTGATCCTGTTTCAAATGCTGACGGCCAGTCTTCCGTTTCGTGGAAATCTTCGTGCGGTCCTTCATCAGAAGATGTTCGAGGAGTCGCCGTCTCCGCGCACGCTTGAGCCAAACCTGCCAAAAGACCTTGAGACGATTTGTCTGAAGTGTCTCGAACGCGAACCGTCGAAGCGGTACCAGTCGTCGAGTGAGGTTGCTGCGGAGTTGCAGCGTTTCGCGGCGGGAGAACCGATTCAGGCACGAGCAATCTCAGCACCGGAACGAGTCTGGCGATGGTGCAAGCGGCGTCCGGCTGTTGCGGGATTGCTGGCCAGTCTGTTTTTCAGTCTGACGATCGGCTTGTGCGGCGTGTCGGCATTCTGGCTACGAGCTGAACACATTGCCGAGCAGAATCGGCAAGCTCTGTATCGATCACAAATGAATCTCGCTGCTGAGTTCGTCACTCGTGGCGACGTTTCTGGCCTCGATCAAACGCTTGCTCGTTTCGAACCGAGCGACGGCCGCCCGGATCTGCGAGGTTTCGAGTGGAGCTACCACTCGGCTCTGCGTTCACAATTCACGTCTCACTGGAATCAAGGTTCGCCGGTCGAAGATGTGGCGCTTTCGAGCGATGGCAATCTGGTGGCATCATTGGGGGCGGATCGTGGAATCAATGTCTTCGATGCGAAATCAAAATCGTTGCTGAGGACGCTCGATATCGAAGCCGGCATGTTTCGATCCATCGCGTTTTCACCGGTGGCGAAACTTCTGGCGTCGGGCTCGACTGACGGATCGATTCGAATCTGGGAGCCCGGAAAAAGTGACCAGCCGACGCTCGAACTGAAACACGGCCCCCCCGTCGCTCATGTGGAGTTTTCAGGAGACGGAACGCTCATCTTGTCCGCAGCCACAAACGGTGCGGCCCGCATCTGGAATCTGCAAAAAAAAAGCCTGGTCGCGGAGATTCCTACGGGACAAGGCGAGAACCGCAACGTCAAGCTGTCGCCAGATGGAAAGTTCGTAGCCGTCGGTAAAGAAGACGGCAGAGTTCGCGTTACTGAAGTTTCCAGCCTGACCGTTCAGCATCAGTTCAGACCGAACCCGGGGATCGAGGTTGTCGCCTGGTCGCCTGACAGTACGGCCGTTGCTACAGGAAGTTACTCCGGTGCAATTCGTGTCTGGTCACTGGAAGATGGGGAACTCAAATTCGAGTCAGGCACAGGCATGGCTCAGATTGGTGACATGGCGTTTCTGGATAATCGAGTGTTATCAGCCGTTGGAGTTTCAGGTCAGCTCCTGCTGATCGACGTCGAAGCCGGACAGGAAATGCGTCATCTGGCGACTCATGTCTTGAGTCAAGGCGTGCTCGACATTTCGTCGGATGGAAAAACTCTCGGCGTCGGCAGCGGCGACGGCAGCATCAAACTTCTGAACGCTCAAAACTTATTGAAGCCGACGGTTTTCTGGCATGACGCCGATGTTCGTCACGTCTCGTTTATGAAAAACGGAACGCAGTTGTTAGTAGCCGACGGTCGTGGAAGCGTCACAAGCCGGAATGTCAGCAATGGAAATTCGAAATCCATTTTCGAAGGCGGCGCTGCAACGAGAGTTTACGCAACACAGCGTGCAGGTTCTTTAGTCGCTGCTGCCGGCAACAATTCTCGCGTGACGATTATCGATTCGGACACTGGCAGTCAGCTCGCAAAATTCGATTCGTTGGCCGCTGGTACCATCACGGCAATGCAGTTTTCACTCGGTGATCGTTACCTGGCGATTGGAGATCGTAACGGCACGCTTTCGTTCTTTACGACTTCCGATTTTCATTCGGTGGGCGATTGGGCAAACCCGAAGTTTACGAAATCCGACGTCGGTAACGGCATCAATGCCTTGGCATTCTCTCCCGTCGGTCACGCTGTGGCTGCAGCATGTTCCGATGGATCGATTCAATTCTTCGATGGCAGAAACGGCGAAAAGCTGTCATGGCAGATTCCGACCGGAGCCGTTCCGCTTTCGCTCGCTTATGCTGAAGGCGGCAGCGTTGTCGCAATCGGAACGTCGACGGGCGAGTTGCAGCTTTGGGATGTCGCAACGCAGACTTTACGAAACGAGATCAAGGCTCACACAAGCCGCATCAATGCACTCGGCGTTTTCCCGAATGGAACGACTCTGGCATCCGGAGGTCGAGATCGGCGGCTGCAACTCTGGGATACGAAGTCCGGGGAACGGCTAACAACTCTGCGAGGTCATAGTCGTCAATTCTTCTCGATAGATGTTTCGCCAGACGGAAAGACTGTGGCTTCCGGCGGTCTGGCTGGCGACGCCCGAGTCTGGCGAAGCGAACCGTAGACTGCCGCAATTGCTATCTTTATCTGTCAAATCGGAATCTTCGGTACTTGTTGGCCTCTGTACTTCGTTGAGATTCTGGTGGCTCGGCGACTTTGCGACAGGTTCAGCGTCTTGCGGAACCGTTACATCGGAGCAAATGGATCGATCCTCGGAGCAATGTCTGCTCGACGTGCTGACCAACGTTGACCATGTATCGGCAGGGGTTATAGTTCGCATCCCTCGGGCATGTGCCCATTCTCTCTCCGATCCCGCTGTCCAGTGCTGCGTTGAACCGCGAGCCTGTTGACAAGCGTGCCGATCAATTGCTCTCAGCGGCGATCCGGGCTGACCGTTCAGCCATTTCGTTGTCGATTGCCGCTGCCCATTTCGATGGGGCTCCCTTTCTGGACATTTCATGCTCAACTTCTTCACTCCGCGATCAGGGTCCGTAAAAGACGACGTTCTCTCGGGATTGACTGTTGCTTTGGCCCTGGTTCCTGAAGCGATCGCATTTGCGTTCGTGGCAGGTGTCTCGCCGTTGATCGGGTTGTACTCGGCTTTCTTTATCGGACTGTTTTCGGCAGTACTTGGCGGTCGCCCTGGCATGATCTCCGGAGCCACCGGAGCGATGGCCGTTGTCGTCGTGGCGCTGGTTGCTCAACACGGAGTCGAGTATCTCTTTCCAACCGTCATTCTCTGCGGCCTCTTGCAGATAGCGGTTGGGTTGGGCCGGCTTGGAAAGCTGATCCGCATGGTGCCTCATCCGGTGATGCTGGGCTTTGTCAACGGCCTGGCGATCGTCATTGGCCTGGCACAACTCGGCAGTTTCAAAACGCTATCACCCGCAGGCGAACTGGTTTATCTGGCCGGGCAACCGCTGTTCCTGATGCTCGGCCTCGTCGTGGCAACGATGGCGATCATCTGGCTGCTTCCCAAAATGACGCGAGCCATTCCGGCATCACTGGCTGCAATTCTGGTCGTCACGCTGGCTTCGGTAGCGATCAATCAGTCGATGGAGAATCCAGCCGGCGGCAACGTCCTGGCGACAGTCGGCGATATGTTGCGAACGAACACTCGTGCCGCCGAAATCGCGGATGCAAAAACTGCGGAGCCGTCTCAAGTAGATGCTGCTGTCGTTGTTGCTGAGGTCGCGATGGGTGAGGAAGCGGATTCAGCAACTGGTGCAAACGACAATTCAGCAGACGCCGGCAGCATCAGCGGCGGTCTACCGCAGCTCTTTTTCATGCAGTACGAAATGGTGCCTCTCAACTGGGAGACCTTCGTCATCATCTTTCCGTTCGCCATCGTGCTTTGCGGGGTCGGTCTGATTGAGTCGTTAATGACACTGACATTGATCGACGAGATCACTGAGACGCGCGGTCAGGGCAATCGTGAATGTATCGGTCAGGGAGCGGCCAATCTGGTCTGCGGCCTGTTTGGCGGCATGGGCGGATGCGCCATGATTGGTCAGTCGCTGATTAACGTAAATTCCGGCGGACGAGGTCGTTTGTCTGGCATCACTGCGGCGGTGTGCCTGTTGCTGTTCGTGTTGTTTCTTGCTCCGCTGATCGAGCAGATTCCGATGGCAGCACTCGTCGGCGTCATGTTTATGGTTGTGATCGGAACATTCGAGTGGGCATCGCTGAGAATGTTCAAGAGGATGCCTCGCAGCGACATGTTCGTCATGGTTCTGGTTGCTGGCTACACGGTGTTGATGCACGACCTCGCGTCGGCTGTGATTCTGGGAGTGATCGTGTCGGCTCTCGTGTTTGCCTGGCAGCACGCAACGCACATCGGAGCGGACGACAAATTCAACGAGCACGGCAGCAAGATTTATCAGTTGCACGGGCCGTTGTTCTTTGCGTCAGTGTCGTCTTTTAAAGACATGTTCGATGTGAGCGGTGACCCGGAAGACGTGGTTATCGACTTTTACTACAGCCGTGTCTACGACCAGTCTGGCCTCGAAGCCATAAACTGGCTGGCCGAAAAGTACGAGGCAAACGGCAAACGTCTACACCTGACGCATCTCAGCAAAGAATGCCGCGGACTGCTCAACAAAGCCGGCGACCTCGTCGAGATAAACGTTTCCGAAGACCCGCAGTACCACGTCGCCACAGACCGTCTGGCATAAGACTGCATTGGCCGCGATGTTTGAGATTGGACAGTAGAACTAGGTGATTACCGAGATGTAAATTGGATTGGTCGTCTTCCAATGCTTCGCCGAAAATTCTTAGTATGTAGCCACCCGCCAATCCAGCGAATGATGACCAGTTACCCTCAATAATATCGACGCCAAATATCGCGAGACTCATCTCAAAAGCGACGAAAACCATAAGCAGAACTCCGCCCCAGGCAATCGTTTTGGCAAGCCACCACGGCACTTCCATTGCTTTCTCCAAGCGATGATTCAGGCGAACCTGTTTGCGTTGACCATACGAGGTCTTAGTGGTCAACGATGTTTCAATGCAAGCGTGGTAAAGCAGGCGCTGACCTGAAGTCGTCTGTCCGGCTATGATCCCAATCGAGCAGTGTCGGCAGGAAGTCTCGTCGGCGCAGGATTACATCCAGACGAAAGGATTGCGCGATGGGACTGTTTGCCGGAATGCTTGGGCTCTCGTCCGAGGTAGACGAAAAACGCGTTGAGGCTGAGCTTGAAAAACTGCTCGCCCCCAACGAGACCGTCGAGCTGGCCTACCAGCTTGTCCGAGACCTCACCGTGCTGACAAACCGCCGAATCATCCTTGTCGACAAACAGGGCATCACCGGCAAGAGAATCGAGTACGTCTCGATCCCGTACCGGAGCATCGTGAAATTCACGATCGAAACCGTCGGCCACTTCGACATCGACGCCGACGTCACGCTCTACCTGTCCGACCACCTCGACCCGGTCAAACTCGAACTCCGCCGCAGCGGCGACGTCTCCGACATGATGAAAATCATCGCTAATCATGTCTGTTGAATGTTCCGTCGAACTCGCGATGTGAGTTTCCAATCAAAGCCAGCAGCACGTGTCAGTTTGGTAGGCTCGGACGTGTCCCAGCAAAACTCTCAAGCTGGGACTTGTCCCAGCCTACGTCACTGAGGTTCCGGCCACTTCGATTCTTAAAAAATTGACGAGTTCCGCGAATTCTGACATTGTCTGCGACGATGGTTTAGTGTGAAACTTCAGGCTGCAAAAACGACAGAAATGTCATTCAGGACTTGGTTGGTCCATTGGTGTGATCATGGAAGAAACACGTCTCCACCGGCGAATCAGCCAATGCTGTGCCTGTCTGGTAATTATTTTGACGGTCTACGTGGGCAGTTACGGACCGTATCTTCGGGTTCGTTACGGCGCCGATCCCCCTCCGCCCAGCCCTACTGTGCTATGCGAATTGTACGACTATGGCGACGCGTGGGAGAACCAAACGAGTCATGGATTTTATGCACCAGTTGAATGGCTCATGGACCATACTTCCGCGGCTCGTCCCATGTTCTGGTGGGCTGAAGTCTGCGGTGCCTATCGGAAAACTCACTACGACGCCGCGATGCGTTACTACGAACGGCAATTGTGATGCCGACTGGCAATGTTTGGCCGCAGATTTGCGGCATTCATGTCACGAACACCGTTCTTGTTCATCCACGTTGGCGCTGCCACTACAATCTTCTAGTTGGCTATCATCACGGCGCAATGGGCAGTTTTATGGACGAAGTCCACATCGAGTTTCCGCGAAACGATGAACTCGTTGCAGCGTCCAACGCGGGAGATCTTGGGCGAGTTCGACAATTGATCCACGAAGGGGCGGATCCGAATTCTGTGGATCAGCATGGGATGGGGACTCTGCTGACGTTTCATCCGGAGGTCATTCGGTTTTTGCTTGAGCATGGCGCGGATCCGGACGTTCAACGCAATGAAAATATCAATCCGGTCATCGCCGGGGTTTGCGGAAATCTGGAATGTCTCCGATTGATGCTTGAGGCCGGCACTGATCCGAACCTGGCGAGTGATCACAACGGCGAAGTGGCATTGCACTTTGTGGCGTCTGGCGACTGTGTTGAGTCGGTAAAGTTGCTACTGAAACACGGAGCTGATCCAAACGTCAGAACGAAACCCGGCATGAAAACCTACGGTTTCTGGCGTGACGCTCGCGTGAAGGGCGAAACTCCGTTGCATCGCGCAGCCGCGTTTGGCAGTCCGGAAGTCATTCAGCTCTTGCTTGACGCTGGAGCCGATCCAACGATCCGAGACGTCAACAACGACACGCCACTCAGTTGGGCCAGTTGGTACAACCGCGACAAGTCAATCATCGATCAGCTCTACTACGAAGGTTCCGGCGTCGGCCCGGACTACGAGCCAACTGCTCGACCGATTCGAAGTCCTGCGATCACGCAAACGTTCAGAATTGACTGTGATAAAATCACCGACTGGGATTCATTTCATACTGTCTCGGCATTGGTTTTCGAATTTCCAGACTACTATGGTCGAAATATGGACGCGTGGATCGACTGCGTCTCTGATTTCGATTCGCCTGTTGTAATTCAGCTTGAACGTGCAGAGCCATTTAGAAATCGACGCCCCGAGATTTACGCAGCGATCGTGGAATGTTCTTCATTCGTTAACTGGCGAATGATTGAAACTGGCGATAAACCTTTGGTTTTCCTGTCGATGAACGACTGACACCGGCCGATCAAGAAGGGCAACATTCCGTGGAAGCGGTGGAGCGGTTTTGGAGCAGTCTTGCGGACAATGTTGTTCTGCTGGTGGTTGTGATGCCTCTGGTTGGAGCCGGGCTTGTTCGTTTGATGAAGCCTTCAGGGCCGGAGCCGGTTTATTTCACCGGGCTGGTTAATGTCTGGCTGACGGCTGGGCTGACGTTGGTCATGATTGCTCGGTTCGAACCCGGGCAGCCGGACGCTTCTGAGTTCTCGACACGGATGACCAGTTCGCTGTCGTGGATGGCAGAATGGCAGACTCAATCACCGTCCGGGCCGTGGCGACCTGTGGGGCCGGACGTGCGACTTTCCGTCGGCGTGAACCGGTACAGCCTGTGGTTTCTTGTGTTGACCGTGGCGACAACGCTGGCCGCCGTTCGCAGCATTTCGTCGGATGATCCACGCCTGGTTTCAAAGCTCTCGTGGTTGCTGGTGACAGAATCGGCCATGCTGGGCGCGTTCGCTGCTCAGGATGTCATTCTGCTGGCGATGTGTTGTCAGGTGTCGACGCTCGGGCTGTTCTTTCTGATCGGGCAGGGCGGAGATCCGAAAAAACGCGAGGCCGCTCGACGATTCTTTCGGACGCAGATTGTGTCTGGAATACTCATCCTGTTCAGTCTTGTCGGAGCGGCGATCAGTCATTGGTGGATGCTCGTCACTGTTGATGCTGAAAGTGCTGACCTGACGTTTTCGTTGCGGCGCATCGTGGCCAGCGTTCCTCAGTTGGCCTACGAAACGGAAGCGGCACATGACCTGTGGATGGACGTGTCGCCGTGGCTGTTCCTTTCTCTGTGCGCCGGTCTTCTGCTGAGGCTTCCGATTCCGCCGTTTCATCACTGGTGGTACCGCGTGTCCGAACATGCCGACTCGCGCATCGTTGCCATCATGGCGGTCGGCTACGTTCCGTTTTCGTTTTACGCGGCGGCACGAATTCTCGTTCCGCTCTTTCCCGAGCATGTCGAGCAAATCGCTCCGCGGCTGTTTCTGTGGGGCTTCCTGGCGGCGTTGTTTCTGTCAGTCTCGATCGTCGCCATCGAGAACCCTCGGCGAAAGATGATCACAGCAGGTATGGTGAGCGGCTGCCTGGCATTCTCATCGATCATGTTCGGCGACGCAGCGAGCACTCAGGGCGGGCTGTTGCTAACCGTCGTGTCGTGCGGCTCGCTGGCTTTGTTGCATCTTTACTTCGTCGCAGAAAAGGACGAGCGTCTCGAGCAACGTCGCCTGTCTCCGGCCACGCATTGGGTGCGACGACTGACTGTGCTGCTCGGTCTGGCCGGAGTTTCAGTCATTCCGCTGAGCGGTTCCTTCTGGGGTGAATTCCTGATTCTGCAGTCAGTCTTCAAGCGAGACGCGACGGCGGCCTTCTGGTTGATCATTGCCGCGTTCACGGTCGCAATTTCGCTCCGGCATTGCTGGCAAGCCTTCCTGCCGAATGACTCACGGTCAGGCGGCCAGGGCGATCACGACCTGACGCACTCACCTTCGAATCGTCGAGTTGTGCCGCTGATGCCGATCGTGTTTGTGCTGACAGCGGCCGCCGTCGTCCCGCAATGGATTCTGGGGCCGCCACAGATGTCCGATCCGGAGAATGCTGATGCCGCGTTCTTATCGCCTGACTCGATCCAGCCGGTGAGCGACGAACCGTTGAAGTCACTGTCGCTTGCGAAGTCAGCCCCAAACGCGGAATGATGACCACTGCAGAGTCGCTTCTCTGTAGAGAAATTTGTGTTTCTTCGTGTCTACTCGTGGTTCAGAAAGGTGGAACCACGAATAGACACGAAGGAACACGAATAAAACCAGTGCTTTGTCGAAGCACGATTTCAGGGTAGCCGGAGTCGCAAGACTTCGGGGCTCAACCAATTGCCTGAACTCTTGCGAGTCCAGCTACAGTGACCAACGCGAGTTATTGTCTGTGACAATGTTTCAGCAACTGCCCGGTCTGTAACCGGACCTTTGAGGCTCCACATGATTTGTTTCGATATTCATTGGCCGATTCCCGATTTCTTTAGACGTTCGCTCGCGCTGACGGCGGCGTTCTGTTTCAGTTGCTTTGTCGAGCGGGCTTCGTCTGCTGAACCAGCGGCTGTTGACTTCAATCGGGACGTCCGCCCGATTCTTTCGGACCATTGTTTCGAATGTCACGGGCCGGACGCCGAGCAGCGGCAGGCCGAGTTGCGTCTTGACTCGAAGGATGGACTCTTCAAGAAAGCTGCCGAGCATCAGAACGTCGTCGCAGGAGAGTCAGCAAAGAGCGAACTCTTCCGCCGCATCACGACGGTGGATCCTGACGAGCGTATGCCTCCGTCTGATTCCGGCAGGAAACTGACCGCTACCCAGATTTCAACAATCAAGCAGTGGATCGAGTCCGGCGCCGAGTGGCAGCAGCATTGGTCATTCGTGACGCCGTCGCGTCCGAAGCTGCCGCCTTTTTCGGATCTGAGTTGGATCAGGAATCCCATTGATCGTTTTGTGCTGGCACGGCTTCAGAAAGAAGAGATGAAGCCCTCAGTGACTGCTGACAAACGAACGTTGCTGCGAAGAGTTTCGTTCGACCTGACGGGGTTACCGCCGACCCCTCAAGAGATTCGAGAGTTCCTGAAAGATGATTCGCCCGACGCCTATGAACGAGTGGTCGATCGGTTGCTCAAGTCACCACGCTATGCCGAACGGATGACGATCCGTTGGCTCGATGCGGCCCGATACGCAGACACCAACGGATACCAGACGGACGGTCCGCGAGACATGTGGCGGTGGCGGGATTGGGTACTCGAAGCGTTTCACAAGAACATGCCGTTCGACCAGTTCACGATCGAGCAGCTTGCTGGAGACCTGCTACTCGACGCGACGCTTGATCAGAAGGTCGCCACCGGTTTCAACCGGAACCACCGGGGTAATGCGGAAGGCGGCATCGTCCCGGAAGAGTTTCAGGTCGAGTACGTCGTCGATCGAGTCGACACAACATTCACCGTCTGGCAGGGCCTGACGATGGGGTGTGCAAGATGCCACAGCCACAAGTTCGACCCGCTCACACAGAAGGAGTACTACCAGCTCTTCTCCTGCTTCAACAACATCCCGGAGAATGGTCGAGCGTTGAAAGAAGGCAACTCGCCACCTTATGTCAAAGCTCCGACTGACCAGCAAGACGCTGAGCTAAGCCAGCTCGCAAAGAACTATGACGAAGTGATGGACGAATTCTTCGCAGGCAGTTCGAAGTTGCAGAAGCAGTTTACTAAGTGGAGAAACGGAAGCTGGAAGAAACAACAGGACAGGATTCCCGACGACTGGCAGATCGACCGCCAATTGCACTTTCACGCTCCGCTTGATTCTCCCGAGGCCACGCTCGTCGATTCCGCCACGCAGGAGCACAAGCCTGTCAACGTCGTCGCGAACGGCAGTGTTGAGTTCGCCGAGGGGCGTCACGGAAAGGCTATTCAGCTCAGTGGTCAGGGATTTGTCGAACTTGCTGAGGGGGGAAAGTTCGGTTACTTCGATCGCTTTTCGTTGTCGGCTCATGTTTTCATGCCCGAGCTTAAGGCCGGCACCGTCGTTTCGAAAATGCTCCTGATTGACCGAGGCGCCGGCTACAACCTGCACATCACCGATGACGGCAAAGTGCAGCTCAACCTGGTCAAACGGTGGTTGGACGATTCGCTGAGAGTCGAGACGAAAGCAGCCATTCCTGCGGGCCGATGGGTTCATCTGCTCGCCACCTACGATGGAACCCGAACATCGGCCGCCATTCAGTTGTACGTTGACGGAGTACGATCCGCTCACAAAGCAAACCTTGACGGGATCAACCAGTCATTCGCTTCCGACGAACCCATTCGAATCGGAGCCGGGAATTCGAACTTTCACGGACTCATTGACGACGTCCGGATCTATGACCGAGTTGTTGAAAGTGCCGAAATTTCATCCATCGCTGAAACTCGGAGCCTGAAAGACCTGCTGGCTCTTCCGGTCGATGAAATATCCACCCTGGCTCACGACAAGCTGACCTATTTCTTCTGGCGAGTCGGTGGCCCCAAATCGTCAGTTTCAATTGTTCGAAACGCAGACCGAACTCGCAGAGCGTTGTCTGAATTTCGACGAACGATCCCCACCGTTATGGTTATGCGGGAAATGAAAACTCCGCGAGAGACTCATGTGCTGACTCGGGGGCAGTATGACCGACCGGGCGAACGTGTGACGTTTGGAACTCCGGCAGCGCTTCCGCCTTTACCGGATGAGGCTCCCGCAGATCGGCTTGGTCTGGCGAAGTGGCTGGTCAGTCGTGAGAACCCGTTGACGGCTCGCGTGACGGTGAACCGATTCTGGCGGGACATCTTCGGGACGGGCATTGTCAAAACGACTGAAGACTTCGGTGTTCAGGGCGAACGACCAAGTCATCCAGAATTGCTCGACTGGCTGGCGGTCGAATTCATGGAATCCGACTGGGGCGTCAAGCGGCTCATCAAGACAATCGTGATGAGTAATACCTATCGACAGAAGTCTGGAAGGCAGAAATCAGAAGGCGGAAGTCAGAACGGCGATCCTGAAAACAGATTGCTGTCTCGAGGACCACGAGGTCGTTTGTCGGCAGAAATGATTCGCGATCAGGCTTTGCTGGCCAGCGGGATGTTGACGGAGAAACTCGGAGGCCCTTCGGTCCGGCCGTACCAGCCCGAAGGGCTACTGAAAGAAATTGCTTCGGACACCACTTACGAGCAGGACCACGGCCCGGACCTCTACCGCCGCAGCCTCTACACCTATTGGAAGAGAACCGTCGCGCCACCGATGATGACAAACTTCGACGCAGCCGGTCGCGAGTCTTGCGAAGTTCGGCAGTCACGGACGAACACACCGCTGCAGGCTCTCAATCTGCTTAACGATGTGACGTTCGTCGAATCCGCGAGGGTGCTTGCTCAGAACACTTTGGCGGCCCGGCATGATGACGCTACACGCCTGACGGACGTCTTCGGACGAATCGTGGGGAGGCCGCCGGGTGAACTGGAGCAAAGAGTCTTGCTGGCAAGCTTGGCTTATCATCGCAAGCGGTTTTCGACGGAAAACGACGCGGCCAACGAATTAATTGAAACAGGAGAGTGGCCGGTCGACGAGAGTCTCGCTGCCGCCGAACTCGCCGCTTGGACAACGCTGACAAGCACGATTTTCAATCTCGACGAGGCAGTCACAAAGGAATAAAGGCACTGGGAAGACGAGCTCAATGAAAATAAGTCGACGAGACCAGCTCAAGATCTTCGGTGGTGGAATACTGTCATTGGCGATTGGTGTGATCGCGATCGTCGTTGTCTTGATCGCCCTCTCGTTGCTCGTTCGCTGACCGGGCTGGGATGCAATGACTGGTAAATGGAAATCTGTTTTCGACTGAGGACCAGGATTCGTTTGATGTGCGGCTTAAACGGAACGCTGACGCGAACATGAAACTCAAATCACTGGAGTCCCAGCTAATTCTTGAACCGCATCAGTTACTGAGTAAGCCGCGATTTCTGCCTTCCAGAGAGCGGTGGCAATCTTATTCACGTTTTGAGCTTCTTCAGGCCGGTAAGTTACCATGAGAAAGCGAACGGATTTTGAATCAATTGCCCGCTTGAAGTCATCCGGCATCGCCAGACCCATGTGTACCAGATCGTCCATGGTGTCTTCATTGTCCTCGTCACCAAATGCGAAGACTTCGGTAACGAATTTCCCTTCCTTCGACTTAATGGTGAGGACTGGGGATGCAATCGTGTCCCGATGCTCGACGTCAAAATCACTCTCGATGAGTGTTTCAATTGATTTAAGACTGATGTCCTTTGTTGACGCGAGCATTAGCGAATCCATGATACAACTCCTGTTAATGCGTTGTGCAAGTTTGATCTCCGAGAGGCGATACTAATGAATAACCTGTTGGCTGACAGTCGTCGCATGTTTTTAACCAGGTCAGCATCGGGGCTCGGTTCGGTCGCGCTGGCTTCGTTGCTGGCTCGTGATTCTGAAGCCGCACCGAAGGCGAACGCTCCGGGGATTGGTGGGCTGCCGAATCTTCCGGTGAAGGCGAAGCGGGTGATCTACTTGTTCCAATCTGGAGCGCCTTCGCAGATCGATCTGTTTGATGAGAAGCCGGCACTGGCGAATATGCGGGCGACTGAGCTGCCGGATTCAATTCGCAAGGGACAGCGGCTCACCGGTATGACATCGAAGCAGGAGAGCTTTCCGGTTGCCCCGTCGATGTTCAAATTCAAGCAGCACGGCGAGTCGGGGGCGAGTCTTTCGGAACTGCTGCCACACACTGCGAAAATCGCCGACGACATCTGCGTCGTTCGATCGATGTTTACCGAAGCGATCAATCACGACCCGGCAATAACGTTCTTTCAAACAGGGTTTCAACTCGCTGGCCGGCCGAGCATCGGTTCGTGGCTGTCGTACGGGTTGGGCAGTGACAACGATGACCTGCCGGCTTTCGTCGCGATGGTGTCGGGCGAGGGTGGGCAGCCTCTTTACGATCGCTTGTGGGGCAGCGGGTTTCTGCCGACGAAGTATCAGGGGGTCCGGTTTCGATCGGCTGGCGATCCCGTTCTGTTCCTGTCGAACCCGAAAGGGATCGACAGTGGCACTCGCAGGCGGATGCTGGATGATCTTGCGAAGTTGAATTCGCTGAAATTTGAAGAATCCGGCGATCCGGAAATCACGACTCGGACGGCTCAGTACGAGATGGCGTTTCGGATGCAGACTTCAGTGCCGGATTTGATCGACCTGTCTTCCGAGCCTGATCACATTTTCGAACTCTATGGGCAAGATGCCAAAGTGCCTGGCACATTCGCTTACAACTGCCTGCTTGCTCGACGCCTGGCGGAACGCGGAGTCCGATTCACGCAACTCTTCCACCGCGGCTGGGATCAGCACTCAAAGCTCCCAACGGCCATCGGCAAACAATGTAAAGATACCGATCAGGCTTCCGCGGCGCTCGTGCTGGATCTCAAGCAGCGAGGTCTACTCGAAGACACGCTGATCGTCTGGGGCGGAGAATTTGGCCGTACCGTCTACTGCCAGGGACATCTCACGAAAGACGACTACGGAAGAGATCATCACCCTCGATGCTTCAGCCTGTGGCTGGCTGGAGGCGGTATCAAAGGCGGGCAGATCTACGGAAGCACCGACGACTACAGTTACAACATCACCGAGAATCCTGTGCACGTCCACGATCTGCATGCCACGCTGCTCCACTGCCTGGGCATCGACCACACAAAACTGACATTTCGATTTCAAGGCCGCCGCTATCGGCTGACCGATGTCCACGGAAACGTTGTCGAAGAACTGCTGGCGTGATGCTGGTGGTTTCGGACGAGAGAAAATTACGAAAAGCTACAAAAAATTAGATCCGTTTCCATGTCGTTTCGTCTTGCCACTCTTCATCGACCTCCAATCCCATTTTGATCCACGTTCACATTTGGACCAAGAGCCATGTGACGTGCTGTTAGTCATGAAAGAAAAAAATGGCAGACTTGGACAGCCAGAGTGACATTGAAAAACATTATTCAGCGCAAGGCGTAGCTTTAGGAACTGCGTTTGGGGCGGTATTTGGTTCGACTTTTGACAGTGCAGGTACTGGTATAGCTTTAGGTGTTGCGCTGGGAGCTGCTATAGGTGCCGGTATTGGCGCTAATGTAAAAAAGAAGCAGCAAAATGCCGACGTAAACAAATGAGTTTCGAAATTGATTATGATTCCTGAACGTCGCTGCCTGGTGATGCTGGTCCTTGATCCGGGTTCGACGATGGAGCAAGGTTTGTTAGATTTCGCGGATTGAGTTTCTCGGCGACGTTCTGTGCACGCTGTAGATGCTTCAGGGAGGGAGCCGCGTGTTTGTTACTCGATCAATTCGACGGAAGATGGTTTTTGGGCTGAGCCTCGTTGTTGTCATGTTGACCGTACTTTCGGTCAGCGGGATGTGGGGGCTTTCTTCGTACCGCAACCTCGTCAAAGATCCGGCGATTGACGACCACCGCTCAGCGGCGTCTCGTGAAGATGTGACCTGGTCGGTGGCAATGCTTCAGGAAGAGCTTCCGCAAAAGGGCGGGCAGGTTGTCGAAACCTTCGATCGAGACGAGCTGCTGGCCAGTCTCGCTAATGCTCATGACGAGTGTGCCCGTTATCAGAAACGTTTGAGTGAAGTGCCGGCAGCAGCCCAGTCTGAGTATGCCCCGACATGGCTGATGATTGGTGAGATCGATCAAGGATTGTCCCTGATTACAACCTGGCTGAGAGAACCTAATGGCGATGTCGGGATTGATGATCTACACGAGAAACTGGATCGCATTCAGTCCGCCTCTATGAAGCTGGCCGAGTTGCCTGACGGTTTACGTGATCGCTTGAAGGACGCTCGTCGCGATTATCGGTCGAGCATGACGCTGATTGCCGTTTGCAGCGCATTCGTCGTCCTGTTGCTGGGTGGGCTGGTGCGGTTCGGCTGGCGGCAGATCTTCAGACCGATCAGCGCGATGCATCAGGGGGCTCGGCGGGTCGCTCAGGGGGACTTTGCTTACCGGGTGACGGTCGACTCTGACGATGAGATGGGGGAGTTGGCCGAATCGTTCAATCTGATGAGCGAGCGGTTTCAGGAGACAGCGACAAATCTTGATCGACAGGTGCAGGATCGGAGTCGGCAACTGGTTCGGTCTGAGCGACTGGCGAGTGTCGGGTTGCTGGCGGCGGGAGTCGCTCACGAAATCAACAACCCACTCTCGGCGATTCGATGGGCGGGAGAGTCGCTCGAATCTCGACTGGCCGAGCTGCTGAACGACGCTCCGGACGATGACGCCGCCGTCGTGCAACAGTACGTCGCGATGATTCAGTCAGAATCAGAGCGTTGTCAGGAGATCACCAAGCGGTTGCTCGATTTCTCGCGCAATCATGACTCGGCGAAGACTCAGCAGGATGTCTGCTTCATTCTGCGGGAGGTGCTTTCGCTGATCACGCACATGAAAAAGTATCGCGAATGTCAGGTCGAGTTTGACCGGCAGGAACCGTGCGAGATCGAGATCAGCGGGCCGGAGATCAAGCAGGTCGCGTTGAACCTTGTTGCCAACGCTCTGGACTCGACCGGAGCAAAGGGGGCGTTGCGGGTCGAGCTGCACGAGCAGATCGATTGGGTCGAGATTCACTTCGTAGACGACGGCGCAGGGATGGATCAGGAAACGATCGACCACTTGTTCGAACCGTTCTACACGACCAAACCGACGGGCGAAGGGACGGGACTGGGGCTCTCGATCAGCGACCGGATCATTGGGGATCATGGTGGCACGATCGAAGCCCAAAGTGACGGCGAAGGCCACGGCAGCACGTTTGTCGTTCGTCTGCCGAAAAAACAGTCGGATTCGGCAGGTGACGACACGTCGCGAGCCGAAGAACTCGTGCGGGCGATCGCGGTGCGTTGATTCACGCGTCGCCAGCCGGCCGCTATTATTCGCCTCTTCCTGACGGGATGGTGCGTCGAGACGCACCCTGCGTTGGTCTTGTCGGTTGCGTAGGGCCGGTTCCCACCGGCCGGCTCAATTCTGGCGGCCGGTAGGAACCGGCCCTACATATTATTCGGGAGAGTCTCCGATGGCGGAGCAGTGTTACCTTTGCGTTGATCTTGGTGCAGAAAGCGGTCGCGTTCTTGCCGGGCTGTTCGATGGGACGACCGTGCGGACTCAAGAACTGCATCGGTTTCGGAATGGGCCGGTGTCGGTTGGCGGCACGCTGCGATGGGATCTCGTGAATCTCTGGCGGGAGATTCAAACGGGCATTGCGAAAGGGGCGACGGAGTTCGGCGACTCGATCCAGTCGATCGGAGTTGATACATGGGGAGTTGACTTCGCTCTACTTTCCGAAACTGAAGAGCTGCTGGGATTGCCGTACTGCTACCGCGATTCGCGAACGAACGGTCTGATGGAGCACTCGTTTACTCAGGTTCCGAGAGCAGAGATTTTTGAGCAGACGGGTCTTCAGTTCATGGAGATCAACACGCTTTACCAGCTCGTCGCAATGAATCAGAAGAATCCGGCATTGATGGAGCAGGCGGCGACGTTCCTGATGATCCCGGACTTTTTGAACTGGCTGCTGAGCGGCAGCAAGGTCGTCGAGTTCACCAACGCAACGACCAGCCAGTGCTTCAACGCGACGACTCGCGACTGGGCGTTTGACATGCTGGGAAAACTCGGCCTGCCGACGCAGATGTTCCCAAATGTCGTCGATCCTGGAACGAATCTGGGAACGTTGCGGGAAGACGTCGCTCGAAACGCTGGGTGCTCGCGGTTTAACGTCGTGGTTCCGGCAACTCACGATACCGGGTCGGCGGTTGTGGCCGTGCCGACTCAGAAAACGGGCTCGTCGAACTGGGCTTACATCAGCTCGGGAACCTGGTCGTTGATGGGGCTGGAGATTCCCAAGGCAAACACTTCGCCGCGAGCGTTGGAACTGAACGTCACGAATGAAGGCGGAGTCGACGGAACGTATCGACTGCTCAAAAACATCATGGGGCTGTGGCTGGTTCAACAGTGCCGAGCTTCGTTCGAACGCCAGGGCCGATCGTACGACTACACCACGTTGACGCAGCTTGCGGCGGATGCTCCGGCATTTCGATCACTCATCGATCCTGACGACAGTCGGTTTCTTAGCCCTGACGACATGCCGTCAGCGATCGCGAGCTGGTGCCGTGAAACCGGGCAGCCGGAACCCGAAACCGACGGTCAGATGGTGCGATGTTGCCTGGAAGCTCTCGCCTTGAAATATCGACAGGTTCTGCGTTGGATGGAAGAACTTGAAGGAACGAAAGTAGAAGTTGTTCACATCGTGGGCGGCGGCACGAAGAACGACCTGCTCAATCAGTTCACGGCGAACGCCTGTGGATGTTCAGTCGTCGCTGGGCCGGACGAAGGAACAGGAATCGGTAACATTCTCATTCAGGCCAGAACCGCTGGCGAAATCGGATCACTGAGTGACATTCGCGACGTCGTTCGTGCGTCGTCGCAACTCAAAGATTACGAGCCGTCAAATCGCGACGCCTGGGATGGCGCCGCCGCAAAACTCGATGAACTCAAAAGTCAGATCAATAAATAATTACCGCCCGTAGGCGGCGGAATCGGAGAAAACACGAAGATGGGACTTTTCGGAAAGCTCAAGGGAGCTCTTAAGAAGACAACAGACCTGTTGCGAACCGACGTTCGTGACCTGTTCAAAGCGGGCGAGATCCTCGACGAACCGAAGCTGCAGGAATTCGAAAAGCGGCTGCTGCTTTCGGATATGGGGTTTGCGGCTGCTCAGGAGATCGTCACCGAGGTTCGTGAGAAGCACGGCGGACGAACCGTCGACGTCGAAGCGATCTGGAACACGGTCAAAGAAAAGCTTCGAGCGTTGCTCAAGGGCGATGAAGACGTTCGGTACGATTCTGGCAATCCCGTTTCGCCATTGAATCTGCAGAGTGATGGCCCGACCGTCATTCTTGTTTCCGGCGTCAACGGAGTTGGAAAGACGACGTCGATCGCAAAGCTCGCCAACCTGATTCAGAAGTCGGGTAAGTCCGTGCTGCTGGCTGCTGGCGATACCTTTCGCGCGGCGGCGGTCGAGCAACTCACGATGTGGAGTGAGCGGCTGGGCTGTGAGATCGTCACCAAGCCGGCCGGCACCGATCCGGCCAGCGTTGCCTACACCGGTTGCGATGTCGGCGTCGAGAAAGGCGTCGACGTTATCATTATCGACACGGCCGGGCGATTGCAGACTCATCAGAATCTGATGGACGAGCTGCACAAGATTTACCGTGTGATTTCAAAGCGGATTCCCGGAGCACCGCACGAAGCACTGCTGGTCCTTGACGCGACGACCGGACAGAACGGACTCAGTCAGGCAAAGCACTTTTCTGAAGCTGTCGAATGTTCGGGGCTCGTTCTTGCCAAGCTGGATGGTTCAGCCAAAGGTGGCGTGGCGATTGCCATTCGTCAGACGATGGGGATTCCCGTTAAGTATGTCGGCCTCGGCGAGCAGATCGACGATCTGGAAGTCTTTGATCCAGATAACTTCGTCGACGCCCTCATCGACAAAGAAGCATAAAACGAATTGAAGAATGAATTCATCAGGAAACAATCACCATGCACTCATCGAATCGACCACTCGTACGGCTGTCTCTTGTTTCGACGCTCGTTCTACTTCTGTCATGCAGCGGTACTCTGACCGCCGCCTTATTCTGGAAGGAATACAAGAGCGGTATCTACTGGCAGGAGCCGACGATAGTTGACCCCGGCGGACCGAACCAAGTGCCGTCGGATGCGATCGTCCTGTTCGCTGGCAAGAGCCTTGATGCCTGGAACGGTGGCGAGAAGTGGATCATCGAAGACGGTGCGGCGACGACGGCCGGCGGCAGCATCAACACGAAGCAGAAGTTCGGCGACTGTCAGTTGCACCTCGAATTCGCAACGCCCTCTGAAGTCAAAGGCAACGGCCAGGGGCGAGGCAACAGCGGTGTTTATCTGATGGGGCGTTACGAGGTGCAGGTTCTCGACTCGTATGAAAACACGACTTACTACGACGGGCAGTGCGCGGCGATTTACAAGCAGACTCCGCCGATCGTCAATGCCTGCCGAAAACCTGGCGAGTGGCAGGCGTACGACATCATTTTCACCGCTCCGCGATTCAACGACGACGGCTCGGTGAAAACTCCCGGCTACGTGACTGTCCTGCAAAACGGAATCGTCGTCCAAAACCATTTTGAGCTGCAGGGCGGAACTTCGTACGTCGCTCCGGCGAGCTACTCAAAACACGGCGAGAAAGAATCGCTGTCGTTGCAGTTTCACGGAAACAAGACGCGTTTCCGCAATATCTGGATTCGTGAGAACGTCCACGCTCCGCAGGGCGAGCAACTCGGAGGGCGCCCGCAAGAACCGGCGACACCGGAATCGGTTTGAATCGTCTGCGACGATGGCGAAAAGAACGGTCTGACAGAGTTTCGCAGCGCCTGACTTTCACGAATGCTCGAAACCTCCCGTTGTCGGCATCCTGAATGGTCTGCGTTGATCCGACGGTCGATCACTGATAAAATTCTCGTTCGCGCACCGGTCGCTTGGCTGGTGCATTTTTGATTTGCAGCCCAAATTCACAGGTGCTTAGCACCGAGTTTTTCAGATTACTGAGGAGTTGCCCGAAATGGGGACAAAGAGAACTGGTAAAGGCCGTCGTAAGATCGGAAGCACAAAACGTCGTAATCGAGCTAAGATTCGGCACCGTAAGAAGTAATGACGAGTCCCGTCTGGCTTAGACATCGCTTCACAATGTCTGGCCGGGTGTGCGACTCGAAAGCTTATATGCAAATGCCCCAATGGGACCGCAGCCAGTTTTGGCCGTTGTCCGATTGGGGCTGTTGCTTGCGCGGAGCCTGTTTGAGCTATCGAGGCCTGATTTAGACCGGCCATTCGTGGCTGCAGGACTCGCAGCGAAATCCGACGAGCGTTGCAGAACCCGGAACCAGGCGTCCAGAACCGTCCATGCGACCGTCGTTGAGCATCAGCGGCAAAACGCCAGCTCGCGTGCAGTCCGGGCATGTCTGGTTCGAATTCAGACGCTGTGCTCGGAGTGCTGACGGATTCGATTCGGGGCTTCTCAGTTTGTCGACCCACTCGGCGAATGAGTAGATTTCCGGCTCGTTGGCGGCAGCACGGATGTCTGCGTCGTTGGATTCCGTTGTGGTTACGGCGGGTTCGCTTTCCGGCCAGTAGACCTTGAGATCGCTCATCCTTGAGCCTTCTTTCAAATTGTGACGAATTGATTCGTTCGTTTGATTGGTCCTGGGCGTCTCGAAAGCCACGTCCGTGTGACTCGATTTTACGACGCTCGCTGCGAAGGGCGAGAACGGTACGACACCATCCCGGATTCATCAAGACAGGCGACGCAACTTGTCTCCTAATTGATTTCGGCGGCGAAGGCCCGATGACTTGCAGATTGTTGCCGTCTCCCTTTGAATTGAGCGTTCTCTGGAGCCCGAAGTTCTTGCGGCTCTTCAACTTGACGAACAATCCCACCTTATTGAGAAAGCCATTCGATGCCGAAAACAGCCATCCTGACATTGTTAGCGATTGTTGCCGCGTCCGCTCAGTCATTCGCCGAGGACGGATTCAAACGCCTCGACGACGGAAAGTCATTCAAAGGCTGGAAGAAAGCCGCCGAAAACGAGGGCAGTTGGACCGTTGAAGACGGTGCCTTCAAAGCTCACGGCAACCGTGCTCATCTCTTCTACGCGGGCGACGACAAACCGTTCGTCAACTTCGAACTCAAAGTCGACGTGATGACGAAGAAGAACTCGAACGGCGGAATATACTTCCACACGAAGTACCAGAAAGAGGGCTGGCCGAAGTATGGTTTCGAAGTTCAGGTCAACAATACCTACGAGAAAGACCCACGTAAGACGGGCAGTCTCTACGCGGTCAAAGATGTGAATCCCGCTCCGGCGAAAGACGACGTGTGGTTTACCGAGCACGTCATCGTGCAGGGAAACAAAGTCACCATCAAAGTCGACGGAAAAACGGTCGTCGAATACACCGAACCTGAAGGCACCAAAGCTGGCAAGGATTTCACGCGAAAGCTCGACAAAGGCACTTTCGCACTGCAGGCACACGATCCGGGAAGCATCGTCTACTTCAAGAATATCCGAGTGAAACGCCTCGACTGATTCGCTGCTGACGTCGAATTCAGCTTCGCCCGGCCGCCAGACACTTCTGGCCGCCGGGTAATCTTCGAGACGAATGGTGACAGATTTCGACCGCGAAATGGTCAATCGCGAACAACGGCGAATGAATTCGAGCCGTAAGTGTCGCTCGCTATTGACAGTCTCGTCGGTCCTCTGGTATCGATAGTTGTCACTTTTCGGTCAGACCGAAGCCAGTTACAACTGGTTCTCTGAGTCCAGCTTTCAAACTCTCCGCGGGTAACCACGGCGTGAAGCGAACAGAACCCTATCAACTGCTGATTGCTGATGACGACGCAGGCTTCCGAGAAGTCCTGCGAGCGATCTTTGAGCCGTTGTTCTCGTTGTTCGAGGCCGGTTCCGGCGAGGAAGCTGTCGAGATTGTTGAGGGTGAGCATGTCGATCTGATTCTGATCGACATGAATATGCACAAGCTGACCGGGCTTGAGACTGTTCGAATCGTCAAGCAGATTGACTCCAGGCTGCCGTGCATCCTCTGCACGTCTGACGCGACCGACGAGCTACGTGAGCAGGCTCGCGAAGTCGACGTGTGGTCGGTTCTGGCCAAGCCTGTCCGTAAGCGAGAACTTTTGACCAACGTGTCATCGGCGATCGATTCCACTTACGGCGGTCCCGATGTATCCTCTGCGTCCGGCTCCATGAACTGATGATGAGTACCTGGGCAAACTGGTTCATCAGAGAGTGTGCAGGCTGACTCGGTTTCGGAATCTCCAGGCGTCCGGTTGTCGTCCCGGAAAGCTGAAGAGCTCGTTATGGCATTGCTCACATTTCAAGTTCTTGAAGGCATGGAACGTGGCCGGGTTCTTGCCGACCTGCTTCCCCCGATCACGATCGGCCGGGAAGAAGACAATGCCGTTCAGCTCAACGACGAACGAGTCAGCCGCTTTCACGCGAAGGTTCAGGAAGACGGCGGGCGAGTCATTCTGACGGACCTCGAAAGCACGAACGGAACGCGAGTCAACGGCCACCCGATCCAGATGCACGTTCTGCGGATCGGCGACCAGGTTTCGATTGGCCGTTGCCTGTTGCTCTTTGGAAGCGCCGACGAGATCGAACAGCACATTCAGGAACGCAAGAACCTCGTCAAAGAATCGCCGGGCGGAACGATCTCGTTCGAATCAGACGAGTTCGACTTTTCCGCTGGCGGCGCACGAGACGCAGACGAGGACCTGCCGCGACTCTTTCCTGACGGACCACCCGAGCTGCCGGGAGATCTCAAGCCGCTGCAAGTGGCACAAACCTCCGACCTGCTGGCGCATCTCCACGACCGACTGCGATCGGTGATCGAGGCCGGAAAATCCACGCCAACAGAGGGCGACGAAAAGCAGCCCTACAAGATGGACTGGGCCGCCTGGCAACGACTGATGCAGCTCGAAATGGATCTCGCGACCTACCTGAAGAAACTGATCGATCCATCCAGCGGCGACGAATAACTGGGTTGCCGCAGCCTGGGATGTTGTTTTCAATTTAAGCCCGGCTGGTCCCCATTCAAGACGAATTACAGTCAGGCCATGCCAAGTTCTTCAAGTATCGAATGGGCATCGGCCAGGAGGGACTCCACACTTGATGGCGGCTCGCCTTCGTACGAGACGACGGCTGCAAATTCTTTTGCAAGCGAATAGGACAATATCAAAGCGATTGCGCACTCAATCTCGTTACCGCCCCACCGAAATGAAACGCAGCAATCTTTACCCGGAGCAATTTCACTAAACTGTGCAATGAACTCTGCTGAATCGTCGTAGTCAATTTCGATTCCCAATTCCGCTCCACAAATTGTGCATGGTGAGAACCCTGAATCAATGCCGACATTCATTTTCGGATCGAGCTGCAAATCGAATGGAGAGTTGTCGATCGCGGCTTGCCATGTGGTCCGAGTTGGAAGGTTGTCCTTCGTCAGGAAAGCGTACTGCTCATTGGCCATCGTTGCTGCCCTAATGGATTCAGTATGTTGCTAAATATGAAGTCGCCGGACGAACCGTAAAGTTGTTTGTCAGATAACTTAACTTTGTCCCGGTTCCCAAGGTTCGCTTGGGTCAGCTTCGACTGAGTCGTCCTCATCTTCGGAACCGTGGTAGAGGCCGATCAGGTCGTAGTCCTGGCGGTCGACGATTTCGACGGGGATCATGTCGCCGATGTTGATTCCTTCGCCGGTCACGTAGATGTTGCCGTCGATTTCCGGGGCGTCGGCAAAAATGCGGCCGACGTAGACGCCTTCTTCAACCTGGCTGTCGATGATGGCGTCGAGTTCGTAGCCGATCAGCGAGTCGCCGAACTTGAACGCGATCTCCTGCTGAATCGCCATCAGCTCGTCACGGCGAGCTTCTTTGACTTCTTCGGGAAGATGGTCTTCGAGTTTCACTGCCGGAGTTCCAGGTTCCAACGAGTAGGTGAAGGCGCCCATTCGTTCGAAGGCTGTGTTGCGAACGAATTCTTTCAACTCTTCAAACTGTTCTTCAGTCTCGCCAGGGAAGCCGGTGATGAACGTCGTGCGGAGAACCAGGTTGGGGATCGCAGCTCGCAGTTTTTCAACCAGTTCGATCGTTTGCGCACCGTTCACTCGTCGTTGCATTCGCTTCAGCATAGTGTCGTTTATGTGCTGAAGTGGCATGTCTAGGTACGGGATAATTCTTTCCGACTTGGCGATGGTCTCGATGATGTCGTCTGTGAAGTTGACCGGGTAGAGGTACATCAGCCGGATCCAGTCCAGGCCTTCGACCTTCTCGAGTTCCTTCAGCAAGGCGTTCAGACGAACTTCGCCGTACAGGTCCATCCCGTAGTAAGTTGTGTCTTGAGCGACGACGATCAGTTCTCGAACGCCGTCCTCGACAAGCTCTTTGGCTTCCTGGATGACCATTTCGATTGGCTTAGTGACATGCTTGCCGCGCATCGACGGGATGGAGCAGAACGTGCACGTCCGGTCGCAGCCTTCGGAAATCTTCAGATAGGCAAAGTGTCCCGGAGTGATTCGCAGCCGAGCGGTGTCGTCCATTGCTTTGATCGGTGCCGGGCGAAACAGCTCTCGTTGTTCTCGTGCTCCGCCGACCAGGCGGTCTGCGACTCGATGAATTTCGTCTCGACCAAAGACGCCAACGATGTGATCGATCTCGGGCATCTCTTCCAGCAGTGATCCGCCGACTCGTTCGGGCAGGCAGCCGGCGACGATGACGCCTTTCGTTCGACCTTCCTTCTTGAGGTCGAGCATTTCCTGGATGACTGACTTCGATTCTTCACGCGAGCTTTCGATGAAGCCACACGTGTTGACGATGACGAAGTCGGCTCCGTCCGGTTCGGACACCAGCGAGTAACCATCCAGTGCCAATGTGCCGAGCATCTTTTCGCTGTCGACCAGATTCTTCGGGCAACCGAGGCTGACGAACGCGTAGTTGCCTTTGATGAGCTGTTCGCCCGATCCTGTTTCGCCGGGACGAGTGATTAGATTGATATCTTCCTGGAACATCGGCATAGCTAAAGCACCTGTGATGTTTCGTCGGCCGGACGAAACTCGGTCGTGTCTGAAACTCAAATAAAAAAGGAACACTAATCGACGCTGACAGCCACTAATCCCTTCGTCGGATCGATTAGCGTTTATCAGCGTCGATCAGTGTTCCCATCCTTGTCGCTCAGCACTGTTGAATTCAGCCTGAGCCGGCTGGCGGCAGTCTACACCTCTTCGCCGCCAGATTCAGCTTCTGAGTCCGGGTTAGGAGCAGAAGTGTCAGAATCTGCTGCCGGAGCGTCGGTTGTGCTCTCTGGCTTGTCTGAGACGTCCACAGCGGTCGTTTCAAGCACGATCTCGCTTGGAATTCTCGCCATCGACGCCAGTTTGTCGTCGCCTTCCAACCGAATGATTCGAACGCCCTGAGTGTTTCGCCCGACGACTGAGATGTCGCCAGCTCGAAGCCGCTGGATTTTTCCACCAGTTGTAACCATCAGAACTTCGTCGTCGTCCGACACTGCGAGGATCGCAACAACCATTCCGTTTCGGGCTGTCGTCCGAATGTCTCGAATTCCCTTCCCGCCGCGGTTCTGAGAGCGGTACTGGAATCCGCTGCGTTCTGTCTTAACTTCTGACTCGTCGGTGTCGGTTTCAGATTCAGCCACTTCCGCTTCGGCCGGAGACTCGTCATCAGAATCGACCGCGTCGTCATCGTCGACCTGGTCTGGAACTGTTCCGCCGAGTCCGAACGGTGTCTGCTTGCCATATCCGTTTTCGCAGACCGTTAGCAGACACATTTCAGGATTGGCCACAACGATGCCGACCAGCTCGTCGCCTTTGCCAAGTTTGATGCCTCGCACGCCAGCGGTCGCTCGTCCCATCTTTCGGGCGTTGGTATGCGGAAACCGGATCGTCATTCCGGAAGCCGTTGCCAGCAGGACGTCGTCGCCCGGTCCGACCACGACGACGTCGACCAGCTCGTCACCTTCTTTGAGACGGAGTGCGATGATGCCGCCCTGCTTCGGTCGGCTGTACTCGGTAAGGGCGGTCTTCTTGACGATTCCGTTCTTCGTCGCCATGAGCAGGAAGTGCTCGTCGTCGAAGTCTTTCACTCCGATGCAGTTTTCGACTTCTTCGCCATCCGCCAGGTTCAGCAGGTTGATGAGTGCTCGACCTTTGGCGGTCCGTCCCTGCAGCGGCAGGTCGTAAACCTTCTGCCAGTAGACCTTGCCGAAGTTCGTAAAGAAGAGCAGCCAGGCGTGCGTGCTTGTGACGAAGAGATGCTCCATCGCATCCTCTTCGCTGTTCTTGCCGCCGGTGATCCCTTTTCCGCCGCGGTTCTGAGCCTGGTAAGTAGTGAGCTGAGTTCGCTTGATATACCCACGAACCGACAGCGTCACGACCATCGTCTCTTCGGTGATCAGGTCATCCTTGTTGACGTTGGACAGTTCTTCTTCGCTGATCTCGGTGCGGCGTTTGTCGCCGTACTTCGATTTAAGAGTTTCCATGTCCTCGCGAACGACGGCCAGGATGTTCGCTTCGTCGGCCAGAAGAAGCAGGAATCCTGAAATGTCGTCGAGCAGTTTGTGATACTCGCCCTGCAGTTTTTCTCGTTCGAGATTCGCCAGCGAGCCCAACTGCATCGAGACAATGGCTTCGGACTGGTTGGGAGAAAGCGAGTACTCAGACTGCGTGCCGTATTCATCGGTGTAGTTGCGGAAGCCGTCTTCACCGAGCGCTCGCGCGACAAGCTCGGCCGGAACCAGAATCTTCTGCAGATCGTCTTTGGCCTGAGCACGACTGGACGCCGCTCGAATTGTCGCGATCACCTGGTCGATGTTGACCTGAGCGATCATCAACCCTTCGACGGTGTGTTTGCGTTTTCGAGATTCGGCCAGCAGGAACTCAGTTCGCCGACGAATCACGTCGACGCGGTGCCGGAGAAACTCCTGCAGCATCTCTTTGAGATTCAGCGTCTGCGGTCGTTGCCCGACGAGTGCCAGCATGATGACGCTGACCGTTGTCTGCAGCGGCGAGAACTGAAACAACTGCGCGAGGACGACCTCCTTGTCAGCATCCTTCTTCAGAACGATGTGGAGTCGAACCTGCCAGCTCGGAGTCTTGCGGTCAGTCAGGTCAACGATTCGCGAGATGCCTTTAATCCGCTCGTCACGAACGAGCAGTTCCAGCTTCTCACGAATTCGGTCGCGAGTATCGAGGTACGGGATTTCGGTGACGACGATGACGTCGCTGTTCTTCTCGGTTTCGAAATGAGTCTTCGCACGCAGTGTCAGTGTCGATCGGCCGGTTTGATATCCCTTCCGGATTCCGTAGCGGCCACAGATGATGCCGCCAGTCGGGAAGTCCGGGCCGGGCACCACGTCGATGAGCTGATCGATCGTCGCTTCCGGCTCGTCGACCAACATGATCACGGCGTCGGCGACTTCCGCGAGGTTGTGCGGTGGAACGCTCGTCGCCATTCCGACCGCGATGCCTGTCGAACCATTGACGAGCAGGTTCGGAAACTTCGAAGGAAGAACGACGGGCTCGGTGCGGCTCTGGTCGTACGTCGGCGCGAAGTCGACGGTGTCGTACTGGATGTCCGCCAGCATGTCCGACGCGGCTGCAGAAAGTCTGGCCTCTGTATATCGCATCGCTGCTGCAGGCAGACCGGCAAGCGATCCGAAGTTGCCCTGCTTGTCGACCATCGTCTGACGCATCACCCAGTTCTGAGCGAGACGGACGAGCGTCGGATAAACGGAGCCTTCACCATGAGGGTGGTAATTACCGCTGGTGTCGCCGCAGATCTTGGCGCATTTAACTCGGTTGGTCGCCGGTCCCAGATTCAGGTCGCCCATCGCCACCAGGATTCGGCGCTGTGACGGCTTGAGACCATCTCGAGCGTCTGGCAAGGCTCGAGAAATGATGACGCTCATTGCGTACGTCAGGTACGACGTCCGCATTTCGTCCTGAATATCCAGTTGCTGAATTCGCTCTTCCGGGACCGAAAGATCACCCGACTCACCGTTTCCGACGGACAATGCAGTGTCTCCTTACGCGGCAATATTTCGTCTCGAATCGAGCCTCGTCTGATACCGTGACAGGACTTCCGAATCGAAGCATCTGATGAATGCAGAAAACGCCCGAAAACTAAGGAAAACCCCGAGTTTTCGGGCGTCATTTCAGGCTGCGAATCATAGTGAAACGAAGGTGCGTTCACAACGACTCGAAGGCGTCTGTAAACCTGCAAAACAGCCCCTTCCGAAGTCCGGCAAACTGTGGATTCAGCAGTCCGGTTTCCGGTTTAGATTCGAACGAGATATTCCCGCGTGATCCAAAGAGTTGTCAGCCTTCAACGGCCTCACAACACTACGATCTCGCTCATCCACATACGTTTTTCAGAAAGCGATTGTCCTGTGACGCCATTCAAAAAGATCGCCGCCCTTTCAATTGTCGTCGGTGTTTTCGCGATGCTGGCGGTTTATGCCCAACCGCCCAGACGCGGAGGTCGAGGTGGCGGAGAAGCATCGCTCGCTCAACCGTTTGTCGGGATCACATCCGGAGGCAAAGTTGAACCAGGCCTGTTCAAGATCGAATCGACCGGAGTCAGCACGAAGCCCGTTGTCGACGCGGCGAACGCTCTGCTCGACAAGCTGAATGACGAACAGGTTTCGCGGACGATGTACCCGGTCGACGATATTGAATGGCGAAGCTGGGACAACCGGCACTTCTACAAACGCCGCGGTGTCGGCTTTGACGAAATGGATGCCGAGCAACGCGAGCTGGCGTTCGGGCTGCTCAAAGCAAGCCTCAGCGCGAAGGGACTGAAACAGTCCAAAGACATTATGAAGCTCAACGGAACGCTCGCCGAGCTGGCCAACAACTTTGACGAGTACGGCGAGTGGCTTTACTGGATCACGATCATGGGCGATCCGTCGACGACGAAACCGTGGGGATGGCAGATCGACGGTCACCATCTCATCATCAATTATTTCGTGTTAGGCGATCAGGTCGTTATGTCGCCGGTCTTCGTCGGCAGCGAACCAGTCCACGCGACGAGTGGCCGGTTCAAAGGCACGATCGTCATGCAGGACGAACAGAACAAAGGCCTGGCTCTGATTCAGGCCTTGGACAAACAGCAGCAGAAGATCGCAATCGTTTCGTCGGTCAAAGACGGCAACAACGCGCTCACTCAGGCCTACAAGGACAACGTCAATCTGGATTACGCCGGCATCCCCGCCTCAAAGCTGAATGCGAAGCAGCAGGCCTTGCTGCTGGAAGTCGTGCGAGAATACGTTGGCACGATGAACGACGGTCACGCTGCCGTAAAGATGGACGAAGTGAAACGACACCTCGACCGAACCTTCCTCGCCTGGATCGGCGGCACCACGGAAGACAGCGTCTTCTACTACCGCATCCACAGCCCGGTCATCCTGATCGAATTCGACCACGAACGCCGAGTCGCGCCGTTCCGTTCCCGAGAACCCACCAAAGACCACATCCACGCAGTCATGCGAACACCCAACGGCAACGACTACGGAAAAGACCTCTTACGCCAGCACATCGAGCAGCATCACAAACCGAACGCGTCTGTAGAATAGTTGGACAACGTCACTTCGGACTTTACATGTCACCTCTCCCCCTCGGGGGAGAGGTCGCGGTCTCAGCCGCGGGTGAGGGGGCTGATTTCTTACTCAAGTGACGGCAGCATTCTGAAACGGAAACCCTCACCCGGCCCTGAGAGGCCGACCTCTCCCGCAAGCGGGAGAGGTGATAGTTTCTGTGTCCAAATAGTTATCGCTTTAAAAGGCTTTGAATTCGAATGCCGATATCGATGTCTCGCTTCAACGGAAGGTTGTTTTTATCAACTGTCGTTCTGGTTGCGGCGGTCGCCACTTCGATGGCGAAAGATGAGGCTCCGTCCAAACCGAATGTCGTTTTGATTTTTGTCGACGACATGGGGTATGGAGATCTTGGTTGCTACGGCAACTCGAAGACCAAGACACCGAACATCGACAAGCTGGCGACGCAGGGGCAGCGTTGGACGAGCTTTTATTCTTCGGGTTCGACTTGTGTTCCGAGTCGGACCGGATTGATGAGTGGTCGGCATCCGGCTTTGCTGGGGAAGCAGAAACTTGCGGCATCGCCTAAGAGTGTGATGGCTGCGATGTTCAAGCGGCAGGGTTACGCGACGGCGATTCTCGGCAAGTGGCACCTGGCGGGCTACCCGAAGGATTTTACGCAGAGCCCGATGCACCCACTTGAATGCGGCTTCGATTACCACTTCGGAACACCGGGCAGCAACGACGTCCCGGCACCGGTTGGTAAACGACAAAATCGAGAAGTCTTTGACACCTGCAACAAGTTCACTTTTCAGGTTCCGCTGATTCGTGGTCGCGAAGTCGTCGAATTTCCGGTCAATCAGGAACTCTTCACGAAGCGGTACACCGAGGAAGCCGTGAAGTGGATTCACGCTCGCAAGGAAGAACGCTTTTTCCTCTACCTCGCCCACAACATGCCGCACGCGCCGGTGTTTGCTTCGAAGAAGTTTCAGGGAACGAGCGAAGGCGGACGCTACGGTGACGTTATCGAAGAAGTCGACTGGTCTGTGGGAAAAGTTGTCGCCGCATTGAAAGAAGCTGGCGTCGAGAAAAACACTCTGGTCGTCTTCACGAGTGACAATGGTCCGTGGTTGATGTTTGGCCCACACGGCGGAACAGCTGGTCCTCTTCGAGGCGAGAAAGGAACATCGTGGGAAGGTGGCTTTCGAGTGCCAGGCATCTTCAACTGGCCAGGCACGATCAAGCCAGCGACGATCGACGGAATGGCTGCGAATCTCGATCTCTACTCAACGTTCGCCGCATTGACCGGAGGCGACGAACCAACGGACAAGCAGGGTTACATCTCGACGAACCTTTCCGGCGTTCTACTTCGGCAGGAAGCGAGCCCACGAACTCAGTGGCTGTTCACAGGCGGCGGTGCTGATGCTTTTCGTTCAGGCCGTTACAAAATTCACCTTGCCACGAAGACTCACTCGTCGGATCCGGATACTCGCAAACGTGTCTCGCCAGTGCGACGAGATCCGCCGCTACTGTTTGATCTGCAAGCCGAGATCAGCGAGCAAACAAATCTTGCTGATTCGAAACCAGATGAAATCGCAAGGCTGCTGGCCGAGATGAAGGCGTTTCGCAAGAACTGACGTTGGGCGGTTCGGGACACTCTTGCGGCAGCATCGCTTTGCTATTTGCCTGCCAGTTGCTTCATTTCTAAGAGCAACTCTTCAGGCAGGTAACGATCAACATGCCCGGCGCCACGGTTTATCTCGTCGAGTTCCAACGCGCGTCGGGCCAGCCTGGATGCTTCTGCTGACTTGCCAGCCAGTGCCAGTGCCTGCGACGTTTCTGCCGTCCACATCGGATTTGTCGGATACATCTCCAGAGCTTTTTGCAGCCCTACGACTGCTTCGGCGATGGCTTCTGCGTTTTGCATCGACGACTCGCGGGCACGAACCAGCCAGGCATTCGCTAGTTCGTGGGCTATCTGCGGACTGTTTGGGGAGAGTACCTGGGCTTGCTCAGCAGCCTGAATCGACTGGTCGAAGTAAGTTTGGTCGCGGGTCTGTTTCCACTGGTGAAGATAAAACTGCGACAGGTGAATGTACGGCTCCGGTGTCAGTGAGTCCGCTTTGGCAGCGTCTCTGTAGCTGCTGAGGACGACGCGAGCAGGTTGTCCGTTGATTGCGTCGTAGTCGCCCAGTTGGAGTAACGACGTTGCTTGAATCACCGGGCTGAACGCAGTCAATGTGCATCCGACGGCGGTCAGACCAGAGAACAACGCCGCCATCAGCCAGGGAAGGTTCTGGTTTTGCTGGTAGTTCTGTGCTGACGCGCTGGCATCAGTTCCTGATGCTGTTGTTTGCGACTCTTCTTCATTTCCGGCCATTGATTCTTTCTTCGAATCAACGCTCAGCACTGCCGCCAGCGCAAGAGTTAATCCGATAACCGCCGGCATGGCGATTCCTCCAGCGGCTGACAGATGCACGAATATGGCGACCAATGATGCGGCGACGGCGACCGCCGGTATGGGAAGCTCGACAGGGCCGATGGCTGAAGATGACGATCGCTTGAGTGAAACGCCGATTAGTCCGGCAATGGCCAAGGCGACCAGGCAAACACTGAGCACGCTCCAGGCAAGGCTTCCGGAAAAGAGCCATTCACCAGCCACGGTCAAAAGAGCGGCAGCTCCGATGGCGGCTCGAATTGACACTGGCTGCAGAAAGATTGAATCGTTTCTGTCGCTGACGTTTCTTTGCGGTACGTTCTCGTCCGATCTGCAGAGTTGCCAAATGCACCAACCAATGATGACGAGCAACGCCACTAGCCCTACCACTCCAACGAGTCCGGCGTTTGCCGCCACATCCAGAATGAATTGATGCGGATCGGAGATTTCTTCACTCGATTGCGGCAGCTTGTGGCGAAGGTAATTGTCGCGAAAGTTTCCCGGCCCAGTTCCAAACAGTGGATGATCAAGAAACACATCCCAAGTCGATGTCCAATACTCCAGGCGGTATGTCAGTGACATCGATGCTTCGGTCAGGACCTCTTTGTCGAGAGCCCCGGTGGCAATGGCCACGCCGGCAAGCAAGGAGATCGCTACCAATCCGACGGCAATAATCGGAATCAGCTTTCGGAGTCCCGCTCCGGACTTCGACCGAATGAAGAACAGGCCGATTAAAGTGCTGAGCCCAACCAGCGTGCCGCCCCAGGCTGACCTGCTCTTTGTGAGGACGAGACAATACGCAACCAGGAGCAAAGCCGTGCCCAGAGCGCAAACAAGTCCTCGGTTGTTGCGTTCGGTTGATGGCGGTTCTGTTCGGCTTGGGAGAAGCACGTTCAACAGCGTGCCAGCAAGAAGCACCACGGCAACGGTCATGAAACTTGCCAGTGTGTTTGTCAGAGCAAAGAACCCTAATGGTTCCTGGCTATCGCGAAGCCTTCGTTCAAATAGCTGTTGTGCAGGCCCCGACAGCGGGATGCCGAGCGAAACGCATTCAGCTCGCAGTTCCATCTGGCGTTTCGCCCGCTCCTGAGATGGCATCTCTGGTGACGATTCAACCGAGTCGATCTCGGCCATGATGGCCTCGTACTCGCGGAGGTTCGACGGATACCAGAATGTTGGCTGCCAGATTCCATAACATGCCAGGGCTGTTGTGATGACGAGAACTGTTTCCAGAAATCTGGTACGAGACTGCAGCGTGATCGTCTGTCTTATCAGCGAAAATGTGACAGCGACGGCAAGCCATTCCCACAGCATGTTGGTTGCGGCGCGTTTGTTGCCTTCCGTCAGGATGACAATCAGCGAAGAAAGAATGTGTGCGCCGCAGAGAAACCAGACAGTGATGTCCAGCCTTTCAAAACGCAGCCGTTCCAGGGAAACTCGTGATTTCCACCAGCAGAATCCCGCGGCCGCGGCGAGCGTCAACGAAGTCAGCCACAGCGTATCTCCTTCAGCCGTGCCTTCAGTCGGAATCATCCAGCGAGCCAGAAGCAGTCCCCACACTATTGCAGCTGCGCGGTCAGTGACTCGTTCAATCGATGTATCTGCGATTTCGGGCTGCCGCGAACTGCGAGCCTTGCTTGATGGCCGATTCCGAGATGACCGTTTCGACTTTGCCATTCGAATCTTCTGAAAGTGAAGACTGCTTCCGACGAACGCATTCGGCAGGTTGGAACGCGACACATGCAGCTATGATAGTGCCACAAGTTCGAAACAGTCCGTCAATAAAAACACCCCGGCGGCAAATGCGGCCAGGGCAATGTTGTTAGTTGAGCGTTCTCAGGTTTCGGCGTGAGCTAACCTTCCGACAGGTCTTTGACCGCTTCATCGAAATCGGAATAAAGATTCCACAGCTTGTCCAGGTGTGTGACTTCCAGGACTTCCTTGCAGTAATCCGTGAGTCCACTGATGCCGAACTTTCCGCCAGGAATTCCGTTGACACGGTTCCAGATCCGAAACAGCACTTCGATAAATGACGAACCGAAAAAGCTGGTGTATTGCAGATCGATGATCACTCGCGGTGGATCGGCTGCGGCAGCCGCATCGAGCATCGTCGTGCGGATCATGTCGAGCGAGTTTTCGTCGAGATTCTCGAATTCAGGTCCAAGGCGAATACACGTAACGTCGCCTCGCTTCTCGATCGTTGGGCTTTTCTCGGTCATCGCGGGTCTCAATCGTGTGCGTTACACGGTAGGCAGATGTGGGCTTCGGGTTACACCACAGGACGGGCTTTTCAACGCTCGTAGTGACTCATTGCCGGCATCGTAACCCAAGCCGCTCCAAGTAGTTGATACTACTCCCTGCCACTTGAATGTCAACGTCGAGGGCCTTCTCCAGCGAGGTCTCACGTTCGATCAGGTTACCGTGAATCGAAAAGTGGAACCTGTAGCCTGGCCGCGCCATTTAGTAGCTGCTGCGAAATGCCGCAGTTCTGCCATCGGGTTTGATCGGGATGGCGATCTTGCGACTTTCAGGAACGTCACAGGAGTTTTAAATCAGTAGATTCCAGGTCGGACGCAGGCTTCGTATCTGATTCGATTTTCAAATACGCCGCATCGTGCCTGTAAGATGGGCTTGCATCCCTCGATTCAATGCCCCGGTTAGTCCGGCATGGCTTCAAGCATCACGGAAACATCCAGTTTCTCGCGGTCTCGCAAGGTGGTAACTGTGACTGTATCGCCTGCTCGATATTGAGTGAGCAGATCGAGAAGGTCACGTGCCGTACGGATAGGATCCTCATTGATCGCCAGAATGCGATCTCCAGCCAGAGTCTCAAGATAGTCGCCACGACGGATGGGCAGGATTCCGGCTTTGTCGGCCGGCCCCTTGGGGATCACGTGCAGAACGAGCACGCCTGGAAGCCGTTTCCGTTCGGAGTCAAATTCTTCTCGAACGACAACGCCAAGCCACGGGCGACTAATCGATCCCGTGCGGATCAGGTCCGGAACGGCGACGTTGACAAGGTCGACCGGGATGGCAAAACCAATTCCATGCGAGCCACCGGACTCGCTTGCGATGGCGGAATTTACTCCGATTAGTCGCCCCGCACTGTCGAGGAGTGGCCCGCCCGAATTACCTGGGTTGATCGCTGCGTCCGTTTGAATGGCGTTGTGAATCGTTCCCGAGGCCGTGCCGAAAGTTCGGTTTAAGCCGCCAATAATGCCCGTCGTGAGTGTGTGGTCGAATTCAAACGGGCTGCCAATTGCAAAGACTTTCTGGCCGACTTTCAGATCGTTCGATTCGCCGATCGCGATCGGCGTTAAGGATCGTGGTGGAACGTCGATTTTCAGCACGGCGAGATCGTTCGCAGCGTCGAAGCCCACCAGTCTTGCCGAGTGATTGGAGTTGTCGGCAAGCGTGACGACGGCTCCCTGGCCGTCACGGATGACGTGCAGGTTGGTGACGATGTGACCTTCGGTGTTCCAGACGAAACCGCTGCCAGTGCCGGCTCGCATCTCGCGGACATCCATCGTGAACGCATTCTGCAGCACGGCGACCGATGTCACATGCACGACGGCTGGCGACACCTGCTCGAAAAGTTCAATCGTACTGAGTTCGTCAGCCGCGAGGTTGCCTCGCGGAGTGACTGCTCGCGACTGAGCTTTCGCATTCAGCAGTGGGGCATGCCAGAACGCCTGCCGGTAAATCATCACTCCCGTCAGGCCGAGCAGCAGGACCACAAGCCACACATTGATCCGGGAAGTGCCTGGTGCATCTGCAGAATAGTGGCGGGTCCCGGATGTGCTCATCGTCAACTCAGTCCGTTCGTCTTTTTGTTGAAGTTTTCGATCGCGGTCAGGAATCGAAGTCGATCCTTTTCCGGAAGCTCGGCGAATCCGTCAATCATCCCGTCAGTCAACATGCGAGTGCATCGTTCGACGGCGGTTGTGATTTTTTTGAATGCCTGTTCCGGATTCAGCAAGGCTGGACCGCTCGACTCCGGTGCTCCTTCGGTTGATTCCGGTGGCACAGTCGTGGCACCGGTTTTGTAAGGAGAGTAAGCCTGATCGCCACCAGCCGCGTCCGCTTCCCCTGCTACGGCTTGGATCTGGTTTTCGCTGGCATGACTTTCATCTAAAGAGTCAGAAGTTGGGCGAACACCATCCGAATCGCCAAATCCTTCCGGAGTGAGATGCACGATTGGCTCGCCAAAACCAGCGGCAGACGAGTTCACATCGAGGTCCGCTTCGGCTTCGACGGTCAGATCTTCGCCATTCTGCATTCGCCGCCAGGCTTTCATTTCCGCGACCGTGGCTGCGTTTTCTTCCGCCCATGCCAGACATTCGGCAGAGTCCGACCATGTCAGAGCGACGTAGAAGTGTGACCATTTGAGCTTGGCATAGCTGTCGGTGACGTCCGCGAATGATTCCCACACGCGGCGACGCTGATAAATCTGGTCGCCGCTGAGTCCGACGAGTGCTCCAAAGTCAGCATCCGTTCGACCACGCGAGTACCGGCTTGTCCACTTGGTGGCACATTCGCCGACTGTCCAGTTGCAACTGCTCAATGCAGTTTGGGCGGTTGAAATCAGTTCCTGCTCGGTTTCCTGAACGTCGACGACAGTGCTCATGCGACAGCCTCTCTGCTGAAACATTTTCGATGCAAAGTATGGCGTAATTGAGTCAGCCCGGATTTCCTCACACTGAGGAACGCTCAACAGGCAGAACCGCTTGCCATCAACATCGAAAGGAGATTGAAGAAATCAGAAGTGGTTGTCGGCGGCTCGGCAACTGTTGCCGAGCGCCGCCAGAAAACGAGAGAAGGAATCCGTTCCCTCGAGCGTCTGAAGTCAGACGACAACCGAGCACAGGTTCGACTGCAGTGGCCTCACTTCGGCAAGCCGAAGCATCCATGCCGGGCAGTCAAACCCGGACCTCCGTGATGAATTCGCTGTTTCCAGCGGAAGACTCGAATCGCTCCTGCCGAGTCTCTGGTCTACTTCTGTAAGTCGCGGTGTGTTTTATCACGCCCGAACGGGCGGCGGGATACTATCGCGTCGCCGCGATGTTTTCCAGGCGAAGTCGCCAGAGTTTCTCAACATTATTCCGACGCCAGTTCTGACGTCCGGAGCTTCGGGTTAGCTTGCCTTTGCAGTTACCCGATAACGGACAATCATCGATCTGCAAAGAAGTCTGCTTCGACAGTTTACAAGAGATGATTTGTCGCGCTGACGTACACGTTGATCCTGGTTGCCAGTCAGCCGACTGTCTCGATGAGTTGGCGTCGGCGCATTGCCGACTCGCCATTCCACAGCGCATACTCATGCCCCAATAGCAATGAGTTTCTCAATCGTGATTCACGACTCCTGCTCGACGTGCAGGCACACTCTGGAAAGTTTCGTCATGAAAAAGTCTCGCCGCGTGCTTTGCTGTTTCGGAGTTCTGGCTGTCGGATTCCTGCTACTGAATTCGGCATCGAAGGATGTCGCTGTTTCAGACGTCAAAGCGGACGTTCTCTCTGAAGATGGAAACAGGCAGTGGTTCAAAGGAAATCTGCACACACACTCGCTTTGGAGCGACGGTGACAATTATCTCGAGATGATCGCTCTGTGGTATCGAGATCGTGACTATGACTTTCTTTGTTTCACTGATCACAACGTGCTTGCTCAGTCAAAGAACCGTTGGGTAGATATAGCAAAGAAGCCAACCGGCAAAGACGCACTCAGAAAACTCAAAGAACGCTTTCCAGAAGGCTGGGTCGACGAACGAATGGTTGATGGCCGAACGGAAGTTCGTCTGAAAACATTCAGCGAGGTCAACGCCAAGGTCGGGCAGCCTGGAAAGTTTCTACTCATCCAGGGCGAAGAAGTCACTGACCGATTTGGGAAGTATCCCGTCCACCTTTGTGCGGCAAATGTCAAAGACCTGATTCCGCCGATGGGTGGCGACAGCGTCTCGGAGACGATTCAGAAAAACGTCGACGCATTAATTTCGCAGCGGGAACGGACGGGGCAGGCAATGATGATTCACCTCAATCATCCTAACTTCGGATACGCGGTCACTGCTGAAGATTTGATGCGGATTCGCGGCGAGAAGTTTTACGAGGTCTACAACGGTCATCCGGGCGTCAACAACTCAGGGAACGAGGAGCACGCATCGACCGAGCGAATGTGGGATATCATTCTGACCAAGCGACTGGCGGAACTTCAGTTGCCAGTGATGTACGGCCTGGCGACGGACGACGGCCACAACTATCACGGCATTCCGAGCCGCAAGAGTGAACCCGGTCGTGGCTGGGTCATGGTGCTTGCCGAGGCGCTCGATCCGGAATCGATGATCCCAGCAATGGAACGCGGCGACTTTTATTCGACCTCGGGTGTCACGCTTTCCAGGGTCGAGTCGTCCAGCACAGGCCTGTCTGTAGAAGTCAAAGCGGAAGCCGGAGTCGACTACCGGATTGAATTCATCGGTACGGAATCCGGATACGACAAAACGTCTAAACCCGTACTCGACAAAAACGGTAAAGAAGTTCGAGCAACTCGCCGGTACAGCAAAGACATCGGCAAAGTTCTGGCCGCTCACGACGGGCCGTCGGCAAGTTACACGTTCACCGGCAAAGAGGTTTACGTCCGAGCAAGGGTCACATCGAGCCGTAAGCATCCCAACCCGTCCGAAATCGATGACTTTGAACAGGCATGGGTTCAACCAGCAATTGGACCAGCCGCTGTTCAGCCTGAAGACTGATTCAATACGCAGGTCGCGTGACACCGATGCGACGCTTTTTATTGAAGCTGAACTACAGGTTCAGGTCGTGACACCAGCATCCAAATCCAGTTAGCATCGAAGCCTCAACCTTCGTTCGAAGTGTGCGAAGCCCAACCTCAAGTTTGTTCCCTCCCTTGCTGTCTTGATTGCCATGCCTGGTCGCCAAGTGCCAACAACTTCTTCGTCGTCATTCTCGATGAGGCACATACATCGCCGAGCTGTTCTCCAGGCGGGCGTCTCAACATTGGCTGGCCTGTCAGGTGCAGCGACTGTTGAGGCTGCACAGTCCGGAAGTGTCAACGCGAAGCCGGCCAAAGCCTGCATCTTCCTCTTTATGTGGGGAGGACCGTCGCAGCTCGACACGCTGGATATGAAGCCCGATGCTCCGGCCGAAGTCCGAGGCGATTTCAAACCGGCATCGACGACCGTTCCCGGTTTGCAGATCTGCGAACACTTTCAGCAACTCAGCCAGCGGATGGACAAGGTTGCGGTCATTCGATCGTTGACTCACAACGATCCGGCACACCTTTCGAGCGCTCATGCAACATTGACCGGCCACCTCGCACGAGTCAGGCCGTCAGACGCAGAACCGCCCAACGAGACTGATGCGCCGCACCTGGGCTCAGTTCTTGCTCATCTTAGAGATCGAAATCGATTCAATGGGTTCGCTGGAGTAGAATCGAGCTTACCCGGTTTTGTGACAATGCCGTGGAAGGCGTATCACCCGGCAGCTCCCGGTGGGCAGGCTCCAGGGCAGCACGGCGGATGGCTGGGGCGAACGTTCGATCCGTTTTTACTGACGGGAGATCCGAACGCGAACAACTGGTCAATTCCAGCCTTGCAGCTTCTGGACGGAACGTCGGCTGGGCGTCTGGCGTCTCGACAGCAATTGCTCAGCACTATCGAGCGGCAACAACGAAGTCTCGCAGAATCTGGCGCGGGCCGAACGATGACGTCTCACCAGGCGAAAGCCGTTGATTTCTTGACGTCACAAAGAGTTCGCCAGGCATTCGACCTCAAGCATGAGTCGGCTGAAACGCGAGACCGATACGGACGCAACATCCACGGCCAAAGCGTTCTACTTGCCCGCCGGCTTGTTGAGCACGGTGTCCCGATGGTTTCGGTGAACTGGCACAACGATGGCAAGAACTTCTGGGATACTCACGGCAACAACTTCAACCGGCTCAAAAACGATTTGCTGCCCCCGTCTGACCGAGCATTGTCAGCGTTGCTTGACGATCTGGATGAACGCGGTCTGCTGGACGAAACGCTAATCGCCTGGGTGGGTGAATTTGGTCGGCGTCCAACGATCACCGCTGCAAATGCCGGGCGAGAACATTGGCCCAACTGTTACAGCGGTATCCTTGCCGGTGGCGGAATTCGCGGCGGGAGTGTTTTTGGAGCAAGCGATGCTCAAGGTGCTTATCCAGCAGAATTTCCAGTTTCACCGCAGGATTACGCGGCAACGATGTTGCACTCGTTGGGGATTCCCCAAAACGCAGCACTGCGAGATCGCCAACAAAGACCGCATCGCCTTTACGCAGGCATGCCAATCGATTCGTTATTCTGAATTCTAATTGACCTACTCTTTCTGATCAGCCTGTCGCAAGAACCTTCCCGGCAAAAGCCGTGGTAACATTGCAGGATGCTCAAAGCAAAAACGCCACAACATTGCCTGTTGCGGCGTTTTTTATCGTCAATGACGAATCGTATCAGGAAGTGGCGTTAGCCACTTCTCGACTACTCGCCTTCGGCTGGTGCTTCTGTTTCAGCAGGAGCTTCGCCTTCACCTTCGGCTGGAGCGGCAGGTTCGCCTTCGCCTTCAGCCGGTGCTTCAGTTTCGGCAGGAGCGTCGCCCTCACCTTCGGCTGGTGCTTCTTCTCCACCTTCTGGGACTTCAGCGCCGCCACCAGTGGTTGATCCGGCTTCCGCTCCAAGATCGGCGTCTGGTGTCGATGCTCCGCCGCCTGCCTCAGGCTTAGCACAGCCAGAGCTGGCAGCCATCAGACCGAGGACAGCGACAAGTGCAAACAAACGTGCAGTTTCAAAGATAACCCGCATGGGGAACTCCTTTAGAGAAATGTCTTGTACCAAATTCGATACGGACTCCGCGGACTGTTCCGCGACGAGGGACGGCGACATTAAAGAAAGCCCTGTCCTCAGATTCAACCGTGCCAGCGATTCGGTAACGAATTCCTCAATCCATGATTCAATCTGGGCAACTTTCGGTAGAAGTTCCGATTATGTCGATTCTCGTAGTCATAGAGAGCGGGAGTACGTTCAGGCTGATAGTCGCTCACAACAAACCGTAAATGCAATGCGCAAGTTACTGTTAACAGTTGGGCAGATTGCGGCAATCTGCAGCGTAAAGAATTCATTGCGGACTTCCACCGCTTCTCTCGCACACGATTTGTCTGTGGTGCAGCGGATTGAAACATGGCTGTATCGGATTACGCAGCGTATCTCGCATCAACGTTGCATCCTGCACAACCAGACCGCCGTCTGTTCTTCCCTGCGGCCATGTGAAATCGGAAGAAACTGACTTTGTCAGAGACCTGGCATTCCATTCGCTTTTGTCGTGACACATCCACTTCAACATGACAATCGGAACGACGTGACATGACGGGTAGCCGCCGCTCGCGATTCCGATAATCGGGTGACGGCAGAACGCCAGCGTTTAAGTCACCCGAAGTGGACCAGGTCCGGGTAGCAACGAAATTAAGACCGCGAGCTACCCGGTGGGCAAGGCAATTTGGATCGCTGAAGAGTGAAGGTAGGAGTCGGTGCTATGACTAATTCTCCCAGTTGGGTGCGAGAGCTTGTGGACGCCGTTGCTGAGGCAACCACATCAATAAATGCAGATGGAGAGCTTGGCTGCCACGTTTATAAGAACGAAAGTATCAAGCCAATCGAATGGGAAATCACGATCTTCGGAGAACCGGCTCAGTTGGGCGGAAGGCTTGCTGCTTTCGCAACCGATCCTGTGTTCTCGATCGATGTTTTCTCCATCGCGACACTGTTTGACACACTCATTTCCTGTCGCTGGCAGACCAGCCAGATCGACAGTGATGACGACCTCGGTACTCATTTAAGTGTCGAAGGAATTCAAAACGGCGAAGCAGTCTGGCTGAGGATTGTCAGCCAGAAGCCAGAGGCGATCACGAATGACCCTTCGATGTCATCGCGGGTTCGCCAGCGATAATTGATGACGCGACGATTGAGTTGAACGATGACCGATAGTGCTTTGTTGCACTGTCCGCTTGAGAAGACGATGTGAGAGATCGACGCAGGATTGCCTGACGAATCGCAACACTCGTTGGGCCAGAGGATTGATGAGACGTTTCCGCAACGAAAGCGGCCCGGAGTCGACGCTCGACTCCGGGCCGCTTTCAGTTGTTGACAGGCACGCTGATTGACATTGTGCAATTCTGCACGCTGTTTAAAGCAGTCCTTCGATGCACGATCCGTGATCGAGGATTGGCACAGGACGATTCTGAATGTCGCGAACACGGGATTCGGGATCGATGCCCATTCCCGCGTAGATCGAAGCAGCGATATCAGCCGGTCCCCAACTTCGTGTCGTTGGATACGCCGCTTGAGCGTCGCTGGCCCCGATGATTTGCCCCACTTGCGTGCCCGCTCCGGTAAAGAAGACGGACCCGCAAGCTCCCCAGTGGTCGCGTCCACCTCGAGCGTTGATCTTCGGCGTTCGACCGAATTCGGTGAGGAAGACGACCAGTGTCGAATCCAGCAGCCCTCGGTCTTTCAGGTCAGAGATCAGTCCTGCGAAAGCTCGATCCATCCCCGCGACGTGGTATCCGCGTTTGCACGTTTCGCTGATATGCGGAAAGTTCTGCGACGGGGCGTTGTGATTGTCCCAAAGATTTCCGTAGTCCGGATCGTAGCCATAGTCGACCATCACGAATCTCGCACCGGCTTCGACCAGCCGCCTGGCCATCAGGCATCGTCCGCCGATTTTCGTACGCCCATACGTATCGCGAGTCTTGCCTGCTTCGGCGTTGATATCAAACGCGTTTCGGATTCCACTGCTTGTTAGTAGCCGCAGGGCATTCGAATAATGCCCATCCATCGTCTCGAACGTTCTTGCTGCTTCTGCTTTGTGTGCGGCTGTTTCGAGTTGCTCGCGAAGTCCGGCTCGACGATCCACACGAGTGACCGACACTCCGTCCGGCATCGCCAGCACTTGTGGTTGCAAATCTTCGTCTGACATTGGCGACGGATTGGCTTCTTTTTCGCCGACTGTGAAATCTGGTTGCTCCGGCTGTCCACCGAGCGAGAACGGCGCATACTGAGCACCCAGCCAGCCACCGACGAACAGATTGTGAGGTGGTGGTCCTGGACGAGTGATGCCAGGAACGGCGATGTAACCAGGCAGGCCGTTGCGTGTTCCGTAGAGATGCGAAACGAACGAGCCAATGTTCGGCTCGGTGAAGAGCTGAGCCCGAGTCACTTTCCGGCCGGATAGCGTGTAGACCTGACTTAGTAAGTGATCATTGCTGTCGTGCGAGAAACTTCGAACGACTGCGAGGTCGTCGGCAATCTTCGCGAGGTTCGGGCAGGTCTCACAAAACTGCACACCCGGTAGTGCCGTGTCGATTGCTCCGAGTGTCCCACGGATTTCCTCGGGAGCTTCGGGCTTTGGATCGAGCGAGTCGATATGAGTGACGCCGCCGCCCATCCAGAGAAAGATGACGGATTGGGCTTTGCCTGGATGATCTCGTTCTTTGTTCGTCTGCGCGGCTGCCGATTCTCGAATCCCAATGGCTGGAAGCAGACCGCCCGAAACAGTAATCGAGCCAACGCGTAACGCGTCCCGTCGGGACACTTTGCCGATAACAGGTTGCTTAAATGGCTTCATTGCAGACTCGGTCCTGCGGAATTGCTGATCAAGTTTAAAGTTGCGAGCCGCACTTCGCTAAATGACGAGCAGCGTTCCGATCATTATCGGCTCGGAACTTTGCAGGCAGCAAGTCCCGATACGTGATCATCGTCAGGGCAGAATTGCGTTGGCGAGATGGTGAATGTTGCCTTCCGGCATCACGTCACGGCAACAACGCAACGGCAACAACGCAACGGCAATTGTTGCCTTCAGGCAACGTGGAGTCTCCGAGCGCAAACCTGTCGAGGTTTTTGTTGGATTGCGTTAGTCGTTCTACAGACAGGAGTTAGGTGCGGCAGTTTTGCCGACTGTTCAATCTTCAAGGCGTCTGGCATTCACCTTGCTTTACACCATGCCAGAACGAGTCACCGCGAAACTCTTCAAAACGTCGTCACGACGTTGAGCTTCACGGGCCTGTTCTTCGCCGATCCAAACCTGCAAGGCTGACGGCAGCCTGCAAAACACATTCGGCGACTTGTGTTTTCAGCGATGGCAAGCCGGTGTGTCGAGAGCTCCGGAATCCTGCTCCGCTGAAAACGGTCACCGTGAGAACCGAGAGAAAGCCAAACTGAGAGAAAAGGGAGAACACACTATGAAGACTCTTATGAACCAACTGCTGAGTGACGAAGCCGGTTTCGTGATTTCTGCCGAGCTGATCCTTGTCGCGACGATCGCTGTCCTGTCGCTGGTCGTCGGTCTCGCCGAAGTTTCGCACGGCATCAACCAGGAACTCGAAGACGTCGGATCAGCATTCGGAGCCATGCAGCAAAGCTACGTTTACCGAGGCCTTCAGACGGCCGACAAAGGTTCGATCGTCGGTAGCTATTTCAACGATGACCGCGATCATTGCGACAGTCAGTACGACATCATTGGTACACCGCCGGTTGGCGAAGACGACTACGTCGACCATGATGACTACGACTACTAAGCCACGTCTGAAAGCTGCCGCTTTCGATGATGAAAAATCAAACGGCCCGGCTGCAATTTTGCAGTCGGGCTTTTCTGTGCGCGATGCTCAGGCTGATCGGTCGGACGTTTCTATCGTGTGAGCAGAATCCGCTCACAGAATGCCGACACACGAAGCAGCTCTGCGTCGCCATTGAGTCGTCCGGCCAACTGAATCGACAGAGGCAGGCCGCTGTCAGAAACTCCGATGGGCAGAGAAACCGTCGGCATCCCGGTGTAACTCCACGGAGCGTTCATCGCTGGATTACCAGTTGAGGATGCGTCCGGTGCCGGGCCGATCGTTGCCGGAGTCAGCAACACGTCAAGCCCTTCGGTAAGCAAGGCATTCATTCGCTGGGACATGACACCCTGATGCTCGCGAGCTTTGATGTAATCGGTCGCGGATGTCGCGAGCCCTTCCTCGATCAATGACGCGACGCACGGACCATAGTCGTCGCGATGTTTGGCGAACCTGTCCCGGTGCCACGCTGCCGCGCCGGCCGCCATGATCAGTTTGTGGTGAGCCAACAACTCGTCAAATCCCTCTGGAACATCGACGTCGTAGACCAGGCAACCAGCCGTCATCAGGTCGTCCAGTGCATGATCAATCGCAGACTTCAGGTTCGGGTCGACGAGGTCTTCGTTGAATCCTCGCAAGCGTCCGATTCGTGGCGAGTCTTGATCTGCGTCTGACGCATTAGATGAGCTGGTCGATCTACCCTCCAGGACCGACAGAACGATTGCGAGATCTTCCACACTTCTCGCAATCGGGCCTGGGTGATCGAGCGACTCGGCGATCGGCACAACTCCGTCCACCGAAACCGTGCCGAAGGTCGGCTTGCAGCCAAATACGCCGCAAAACGCCGCCGGCCGAGTAATCGAGCCACCAGTTTGAGAGCCGATCGCCACCGGGCACATACCGGCCGCGACGGCGGCCGCGGAGCCGCTTGACGATCCTCCGGGCGTGTGTGATACGTTCCACGGATTGCGAGTCGGCGGCGGATCAAAACAGGCGAACTGTGTCGTCACGGTTTTGCCAAGGATCACCGCCCCGGCATCACGTAACAAACCAACGAGCTCCGCATCGCGATCAACGGGCGAACCTTGAGCCATCAACGGCGAGCCGGCACCTGTCACCATCCCTTTGACATCGACGATGTCTTTGATGCCGATCGGAATTCCGTGCAGCGGGCCGCGAAGATTACCCGCTGCTCGCTCGCGATCCCGCTCGGCCGCAACAGCGAGTGCTCCATCCCGGTCAACACTAACCCATGCGTGAAGCTCCGACTCGCGATCGTCGATTCGCGACAGGCACGTTTCTACAATCTGCACGCTCGTCGTTAGTCCGGCCTGCATTGCCTCGGCCATGCCGGCGGCGGTTTCGCTTCGTTCTGGATACAGTTTCACGGTCAGGCTTTCGATTCATCGTTCAGCAGAGGAAGAACAAATGGCGGCATCGTTCGGCGGGTTCCCGAAGGAGACATTGCAGTTTCTCAAAACGCTCAAGCGAAACAACGATCGCGAGTGGTTTCAGAAAAACAAGTCCCGCTACGAGTCCGCGTTTGTGGAGCCGTCGCTCGCTTTTATCGAGGCGATGGAGAAGCCCTTGCAGAAAAGTTCGCCGTGCTTCCAGACGATCGCGAAGAAGCAGGGCGGATCGCTGATGCGGATTTACAAGGATATTCGATTCGCGAAAGACAAGACTCCGTACAAGACGAATATCGGGATCCACTTTCGTCACGAAGCCGGCTGTTCGGTGCACGCTCCCGGATTCTACCTGCACATCGAACCTGGAGATTGCTTCGTCGGAGCTGGCATCTGGCGCCCCGACAAGCAGCCGTTGTTGCAGATTCGGAGGGCGATTTCAGAAACGCCTGCTGACTGGAAGAAGGCTCACAACTCAAAGAGCTTTCGTTCCACCTTCGAACTGAGTGGCGAGTCACTCAAACGTCCACCTGCTGGCTTCGAGAAAGACGATCCGATGGTTGAAGACCTGAAACGGAAAGATTTCATCGGCGTTTGCAAACTGGAAGAGGGCGACATCACCGATCCGAAGTTTCTGCAGGAAGTGACGAAGAAATTCAAAGCGGCGACTCCCCTGATGAGGTTCCTCTGCCAGTCTCTTGAGCTTCCGTTCTGATTCTGTCAGCAGCTTCCGACGAACTACGAATCGACACGAAGAGGCACGAATTTCTGTAGATTCATCGTGTCGTTATTCGTGTCTATTCGTGGTTCAAAACCACCGACCGGTGCATCCACCGTGTTTGAGCGAGCGTCGGATTGCACCGGGTGGTATGCTCGACTCATCACTTTCCCACCCGCGATTTCACCCCGCTGACTCAACTTCCGGACCCACTCATGACCGATTCCGATGTCGAACCACCGTCAGAAGACGATGCCAGTTCGAGCGGTGATTCTGAGCCGAACACGATTCCGTTGAAGCCGGAATCGAGCGACGAAATCTCGCCAGCGATTCGTCCGTACGACGCCGAGATTGCATCCGGATCGCAACCGGCGACATCGCCGACCGGCGAAGAGTATTCGCTCTTGAATCCGCCTGAGTCCTGGGAAACGGCCGGCCCCGAATGGCACCGCGTTGAAAAAGTCGACCCGCCTCGGGCGACCATTTCTAAGACATCTGCAATGCGGCGGAAGAAGCAGGCTGCCGTGCTGAACCCGATGATGTGCAACCTGATCGTGTTTGTATCCAGCGTCTGCGTGATGGTTCTCGAACTGACGGCTTCCCGGCTGATCGCCAAGCACGTTGGCAGTTCGCTTTACACATGGACGTCGGTGATTGGCGTCGTACTTGCCGGAATTACGATTGGTAATTTTGTCGGTGGTTGGATGGCCGACCGCATGGATCGCGAAAAGATTCTCGGCCGATTGTTCCTACTGGCCAGCGTTGCCAGCTTGAGCGTGTTATGGCTTGACCAGCTCGCGGCCGGAAGAACTCGTCCCGACGACGTTGACTGGCCGATGTGGGTGTTTCTGACCGTCGCCGAAATGTTTTTTCTGCCGGCATTAGCGCTGGGGACGATCTCGCCGGTCGTGGCCAGCATCGCTCTCGACAGAAGCGAATACACCGGCAGCACGGTTGGCAATGTTTACGCCTGGGGAGCGTTCGGCTCGATCGTCGGAACATTCCTGACCGGCTTCTGGCTGATCGACGTGTTCGGAACTCGCATGATTATCGGCGGCACGGCGGGACTGTTGGCTTTGCTCGGCGTCGCGGTTTCGTCGAAACAGGTTCTGTTTCGGACGGCCGTTTGCTGCGGCTGGTTGCAGTTTCTGGTGGTCACGACGGCGGCGGCCTCGGTCACGTCCGGAATGGTTGGCGACATCGGGGAAACAATCGGCCATTGGAATGCCGAACGCGACGAAACGATTCAGGACTTTGCAGACTGGTACGACGACGAAGACAGCAAGCAGCTTCACAAGACGATGCGGACAAAAATGTTGAAGCGTGCGAATTCCGGATTGCTCGCGCCGCTTGATAAGGAAGCAACGGAAGAATTCAGAAAGTGGGTTCGCAACGGTTTGAGGGAGCACTTCGACGATGAGATCCGGGCGTCGATTGAAGCCATCATTGACGAGCAACGTCTGGATCGCCCAACGATTGATCGCTGGCGTGAGCACGGCGAAGAGTTGGGTTACCACCTGCACTCGCTGGGGCTCTACTGTTTTCTTCGAGGAGACCAGACGGGCGAGTACCACGACGAAAGTAACTACTCGTACGTAAACGTCAGCGACACGCTGGAAGACGACGAAGTTGTCCGGCAGTTGCGACTCGACAAACTCGTCCACAGCTATTTCAACCCGGAACAGCCTTCAAAGCTTTACTACGAGTACGAAAAGATCTACGCCGAGGTCACCGAACGAGTAGCCACCGGCTGGTCACGGGAAACATCGATCACGATCGAGCCGTTCGACGGGCTCAGCGAATTGACGACGAGGCTGCCGGCGTGGGCGAACGTCGACCTGGAATCAGGCGAACTTGCAATTCAGGGCGTGTTGACGCTTCAACGGCGAGAGCAACTCATGAAGGCGGCCCCGCACGGAGACTTCTGGCTGTCGATCGAAGAACTGGCTGAAGCAACTCGCGATCCACTTTGGGGCGGGCTTAGTTCCGTCGAGATGACCGAGCTTCCGCCGGGAGCTGACACAGACGGATTCCTGAAAGATCGACTGACCTTTGAGCCGAGTTTCAAAGCTCTCAACGCGTTTCGTGTGCTAGATAAAGCGGACGTCACTCGCCTGTGTTCGGTTGGTGAAGCAGGCGAGAGCATCGCCTGGAAGAACGCGGTCGACCAATTGATGACCGAGTCGCGGCAGGTCAGCACCTTCTTCATTGGCGGCGGCGGCTTTGTCTTTCCTCGCTGGATCGAGAGCGAATTCTCGAACAAATCTCGCATCGACGTCGCGGAGCTTGACCCCGCCGTCAAGCTGGCTGTTCAAGAAGAGATGGGCTTGCCGCCGGATAGCCACACCGCGGTCCGAACATTGATCGGCGACGCTCGCAACGTCGTCGATGATCTGCTGAGAGATAACGACGCTCGCAAAGCCAACGGTGAGGCGGTCGTTCAATACGACTTTGTCTACGGCGACGCGTTCAACGATTTCAGCGTGCCGTGGCATCTGACGACGCTCGAATTCAACGAGAAGATCAAAGCGCTGTTGAATCCTGAGTCGGGCGTTTACCTGATCAACGTGATCGACGCGTGGCCGTTGACGCCGATTGGTGAAGGGCAGCTCGCTTCCGGTGGCGATGATTCGCGTGACTCATCCAACGATGACGACGAAGCAGTGGGGCAGATCTTCTCAAGCGGGATCCCCAGCGATCTGATGCTCGATCCGGGGCTGGTGCTTGCCTGGAAGTTTGCTCCTGAAAACTACGGTGGCGTCGAAGTGCTGCCTTACCTGGAAGGCAAATACCGGCTCGCCATACGAGGCGTCATGCCGGGAAGTTTGTGCGACCGCCTCGGCGCGGACGCCTCGGGAGCAGGCAGCCAGAAATTCAAAGAAGCGGTGCTGGCGGCTTTTGAGGATTCAAAGAGAACGAAAGTCGGAAGATTCCTCAGTAGTTGCACCGCTACTCTTGGTGAAGTCTTTCCGAACGTTTACGTCTTCAGCACCGCCCACGGAACACCATCGAATGTTCGCGACACTTTTGTGATCGTCGCCTCGATGAATCAGATCGATGTTCTTAGGTTGGCTGCACACGGCCGGCACTGGGACACGCCGCCGTTCGCCACGCTTCACACCTCTGCCGATGGAAACAAAACGACGACCGGTCAAATGGATTCGATGCTTGAAACTTCTCGCGGATTGATCCTGACCGACGACTACGCTCCCGTCAACAACCTGTTGCGAGCGGTCTTTGACGATCAGGACTGAAAACGCAGCTGGCCGCACCACGTACGTCATACCCGCGCAGGCGGGTACCCAGTCACGAGAACATTCAACTGGGCTCCCGCCTGCGCGGGAGTGCCCCGCCCCCCCGGGGATGACGAATTCAGGGCGTCTTAACTCTCGATCGTTACAACAGCGAACTCAGCACTTCCGTTGCGGCATCAATTGTCTTCTTGATGTCTTCGTCCGAGTGAGCAGCCGAGACAAAGTTTGCTTCGAACTGGCTGCACGGTAAGTAGACGCCTCGATCCATCATGCCCCAGAAGTATTTGGCGAAGCGATCTGTGTCATTTTTTTCAGACTGAGTGAAGCTGACGACACGCTCCGGGTTGAAGAACAGCGTAAACATGCTGCCGACCTGCCCGATCGAATGTTCGAGGCCCGCGGCCTGAGCGGCTCGACTGAGTGCATCGCAAAGGTGCATCGTCAGAACCTCGAGCTTCGCATAAGGACTTTCGTCGCGAAGTTGCTTAAGCGTTGCCAGCCCGCAAGCCATCGCCAGCGGGTTGCCCGACAAGGTGCCAGCCTGGTACACCGGCCCGACCGGCGACACGGTATCCATGATGTCCGCGCGGCCGCCGTACGCTCCGACGGGCATCCCGCCGCCGACAATTTTGCCAAGCGTCGTCAGGTCTGGTGTTACTCCGAAGCGTTCCTGGGCACCGCCGTAGGCCACTCGGAAGCCGGTCATGACTTCGTCAAAGATCAGAACGACCCCGTGCTTTGTGCAGAGCTCGCGGCAGGCTTCAAGAAATCCGTCTTCCGGCGGAACACATCCCATGTTGCCGACGACGGGTTCCAGAATGATGGCCGCTACTTCGCTGCCGATCTTGTCGAGAGTGTCGCTGAGTTGCTGAGGATTGTTGTATTCCAGAACGGTCGTGTCGGCGGTGCATCCTTTCGGGACACCAGGACTCGATGGAACTCCCAGGGTCAACGCACCGCTGCCCGCTTGAACGAGCAGACTGTCAACGTGCCCGTGGTAACAGCCAGCAAACTTGATAATCCGATCCCGTCCGGTGAAGCCACGAGCCAGACGAATTGCACTCATCGTCGCTTCGGTGCCCGAGCTGACCATGCGAACTTTTTCGACTGACGGAACAGCGTCGACAACGACCTGTGCAAGTTCGGTTTCCAGTTCGGTTGGAGCACCGAAGCTCGTACCTTTCTTTAAGGTCTCTTCGACAGCCACCAGGACAGCTGGATGCTGATGGCCCAGAATGTGCGGTCCCCATGAGCCAACAAAGTCGACCAGTTGGTTTCCGTCGATGTCGTAAAGATAGGCGCCTTCGCCTCGATCAATGATCAACGGGCTGCCACCGACTCCGCCAAATGCGCGAGCCGGGCTGTTGACGCCACCAGGAATCAGCTTTTGTGCTTCCGCGAAATGGGCCAGACTTTTCTCTCGTGAAATTGCAGTCATGTCTTGTCGAAGTTCCGTTGGTGTAGGTCAGATATTGCCTGAAGAAAGTCTCAAAGCGAATTGGCAAACTCGGTTTGTAAGCCGAGTAAACGTCGTCATCAGCGTCAGGTCTGTCAGAGTAAAATACCGGCAATGCACGCTGTCATGAAGCATGCCAACGTTCCGCCAAGCATTGCTTTTACCGCGATTCTTGCGAGGTCTTTCTGCCGCTCCGGAACCAGGCTGCCGATGCCGCCAATTTGAATTCCTACCGACGCAAAGTTTGCGAACCCGGCCAGAGCATAAGTGAGGATGATTTGAGTTCGTTCCGTCAGTTGCACGGCGGAGTCAGGTTTCTGCCATTCGGTCAGCTGGCTGTACGCGACGAACTCGTTGGCCACCATTTTCAGGCCGAGTAATTCACCAGCGTGGAAGACGTCACTTCGTGGAATTCCCATCGCCCACGCCAAGGGCGAGAAGATGTAGCCAAGAAACATTCCCAGTGACCAATCAATCTCTACCAGTTTTCCGGATGAAACGGTGATTGCGGTCTCAACCAACTCTCCAGACCAAACGATCAACGCGTCCAGCGCCGCGACTAACGCGGTAAAGGCAATCAGCATGGCGGCAACATTCAGAGCCAGTTTCAAACCATCGGTGGCGCCGAGTGTGGCCGCTTCGACGACGTTGGTTCCTGTTCGTTTAATTTCGGGGATAGTTCCGCCGGCTGTTTCCGGAGCTTCGACTTCGGGAACCATGATCTTTGCGATAAGCAATGCGGCTGGAGCTGAGATCACAGAAGCGGTCATCAGGTGTCCCGCGTTAATTCCCATGCCGACATAAACGGCAAGAACTCCGCCAGCAATTGTCGCGAAGCCTCCGACCATTAGAGCCATCAGTTCTGATTCGGTCATCTTCGGAAGGTAGGGTTTGATGACGAGCGGGGCTTCGGTTTGTCCGACAAAAATGTTCGACGCGGCCGACAGGGTTTCTGCTCCGGAAGTTCCCAGCGTCCACTGCATGGCTTTAGCGATGGCTCGAACGACGATCTGCACGATTCCCAGGTAGTACAGAACTGACATTACCGACGAAAAGAAGATGATCGTTGGCAGAATGCCGAAGGTAATTGTTCTGATGAGTGTGTCGTGCGGCGGATACTCGGTTTCGTCGGGGCCAGCGTTGACTCCAAAGACAAGCTTGGAGCCTTCGTCGGTGAAAGCCTGCATGTTTTTGAACATGTCACCGAGCCACCAGAAGAAGTTGTGGCCGGGGTCGGTTTTCAGAACCAGTAGTGCCATCCCAAACTGCAAAGCAAGGCCACCGGCAACAATGCGGAAGTTGATCTTCTTCCGATTCGTGCTCATCGCCCAGGCAAGGCCCATCATCACGAACAGGCCACCGAAACTCACAACACGTTCCATTCAGATGTTCCTAACGTTGCGAGTTAAATTGCGAAGACGGTCTTTGCGTGCGAGCGATTCTCGGCCTGATCAGACAGGTAAGCCACGTTCCGTTCGGATTCGGTTTACCTCGTCCATGACCTGTTCAACGATCTCGCCGTTTCGCTCGATAGATCGAAACTCAAAAATACTGACCCAGACATTGACCGCAACGGTCAGCACGGCGATTGTGAGATGCACGGTTGACGGAGCAAAGCCAAACCAGCCTCCAAAACCGACTGCAGATGCAGGATCGGCCGCACCACCGAATGCTCCGGTCAGGACGAGCATCAGGATGCAGGCTGTAATGCCGGGCATCAACTGGTACTTGATCTTCTGATTCTTCGCGTGAAAGTCGGTTGGCAACTTGTACGCTCGTGAAGTTTCTTCGACCCAGCGGCCCGTGCCCATGAAATAGGTCAGGACGATGGCATGGACGAGAGCTGCAAAGATCAGTCCGCCCAGCCCAATCAGCATGTGGCGGGAAATCCCCTGCTGGACACTCGGGTCCTTGATGGTTGGGTCGTCGATGCCCAGCCCAAGAAAAAAAGCAATGGCGACGAGCGCCGTGCCAGCCATGCAGAGTGAAAGGAAAATCCGGGACACAGGTGTGCTCAGTTCAGGGGCTTAAGAAGGTGAATGCTCGGTTCAGGAGTACCGACGTGACTCCATCTTAAACCGTCTGCTTCGCCGGTCCAAACCAGCGATATCCGGTTACTCGGAATTGAGAATCGTAGGTGGGAAACTGACTTCGGCAGACAGCGCATGACCTACTGTTTATTAAGCAATGGCCAGTCTGCGTCGGTTTTTTCCAGGAATGCCGCCATTCCGAGTTCTGGCTCGCCACTCGGGTAGCACTCTGCGAACGCCGTTGATTCAGCCAGAAATTGAGCCTCTGCGTCAGGTCCTTCGAATTGAGCGATCAGCTGCTTAGCTGCCGCACGCGCGTGTGGCCCTCGGCTTGCAACCAGGCTGATCCGTTCCTCAACGGTATCACGGAATTCTTCTTCGCTGATGACCTGATCGACGAGCCCCAACTGCAGGGCTGCCGTGGCCGGAACCAGTTCTCCTGTCAGAATCAGACGTCGAGCCGCTGCGCTGCCGAGCAGTCTGGTTGCTCGGACGGTGCCTCCCCAGCCGGGCAGAACTCCGATCCGAGTTTCCGGCAGCCCGATCACTGCATCCTCGGCCGCAATTCTCATATCGCAGGCAAGAGTAAGTTCTGTTCCTCCGCCCGCACATGCCGCATGAATCGCTGCAATGGTCGTGGCAGATAACGCAGCCACTCTGCTCATCAGTGCCTGACCCTGCTGTGAATTCTCAAAGCCTGTTTCTGAGTTGAGCGATCGTAGTTCGTTGATGTCCGCTCCGGCGATAAACGTCCGACCTTCTGCTTCGAAAACGACGACGTTGATCGCCGAAAGCTGCTCGATTTCTCCGAGAACTTCGTGCAGCCTTCCACGAGTCTTGGCACCGAGCAGTTGAATGCCTTTCTCACCAGAGAACTTAACTCTGGCGAGAGGGCCGTCGGTCGTCAGCGTGACTTCAGTGGCCATCGTTGGTCTCTTTAGATTTTGGAATGTAGTTTAAGTAGGCTCTAATTTTGAGTGACGCTCAGTTTTAATACAGAGCGGCGAGGTGTTCCTCGTAGCGGCTGATGATGTGGCGGCGGCGGACTTTCAGTGTCGCGGTCAGTTCGTCGTCTTCCACCTGGAACGGTCGGGCCAGAGCGAGGAAACGTTTCACACGCTCCGGCTGGCTGACCTGTTGCATGACGGCTTCGACACGTTGCTCAAGAAATGTCAACGCTTCGGGAGTTGTGATGAAGTCGTCATCGGATTCGATCGTCCAGCCGTTTTCGTCGGCAAGTGTTTCCAGTTTTTCAAAGCTCGGCACGATCAACGCGCTGACGAACTGGCGACCGTCTCCGTAGACGACAGCCTGATCGATGTACTCGTCGCGGCTGAGGATTCGTTCGAGTTCCGCCGGGGCGATGTTCTTCCCAGCCGATGTGACGAACAGGTCTTTCATACGGTCGGTGATGAAGAGGTAACCGTCTTCGTCGAGGCGGCCGACGTCTCCAGTGTGCAGCCAGTCGTCGATGATCGTTTCGGCCGTCGCATCGGGGTTCTTCCAATAGCCAGTCATGACGTGTGGACCTTTGGTCAGAATTTCGCCGGCGTCTGAAATTTTCACCTCGACATCGCCCAACGCCTGCCCGACGGAGCCGAGTCGGTAATTCTCAATACTGTTGAATGCGATAACCGGTGAGCTTTCCGTCAGGCCATAACCTTCAAGTAGAGGGATGCCAGATTCAAAGAAACCTTCAGCAATGTAGCGAGGCAGCGGCGCACCGCCGGATGTCAGTTGCTTAACGCGTGCGCCGAAGATTGTCCGAAGTGCGGACGTGCGAGTTTCCAGGTCCAGCGTCCCGACGGCATTCCAGACTTTCTCGTAAACACGCGGCACGGCGGTCAGCCAGGTCGGTTGAACCTGCTTGATGTTGTCCATGAGGGTGTCGACAGATTCGGCCAGCACAACGGTCAGGCCACCGATCGATGTGAGGTAGTGGTCGACCGTTCGAGCGTAAATGTGGCTGTACGGCAGCCAGCTCATCAGCACATCGTCCATTGAGACGAACGAAATGTCGCTGGTTGACTTTGCGTTACACAGCAGATTGCCATGAGTCAGCATGACGCCTTTCGGATTTCCCGTCGTGCCACTGGTGTAGATGATTGTCGCCAGACTGGCTTCGTCGAGTGCTGCTTCGCGGTGTGCGATCTCTTCGTCGTTGACCGTTCCGGAACGATGTTTCAGCCCCTGCCAGGTAAGAGTCTTGAGTCGGCAATCCGGAACGTCGATCTCGTCGAACGAAATTAGAAACTCCAGTGAAGGCAGGTTGTCGAGAACTTCGAATAACTTGTCGGCTTGAGCCAGCCCACTGACAATGATCCCGCGAGCTTCGCTGTGCCCAACCTGGTACTCGACCTGCTTCGGTGAGAGCGGCGCGTGGAGTGGCACATCCGCGGCACCGGAACTGAGAATCGCGTGGTCGGTGATCAGCCACTCGAATCGGTTCTCGGAAAGGATCGCAACTCGATCGCCGACTTGAACTCCAAGATCGATCAGTCCTGAAGCCGCCTGATCAGCCTGTCGCCGATAGTCGTTCCAGGCAAGATCATGGAACAGGCCATCGTGAGGATGTCGCATCGCCACACGATTGCCAAAACGTTCGCTCTGCGAGCGGTGCATCGTGCACAGGTTCTTCCATTCGCTCATGGCATCGGTCCCTCAGAACTTGTAGATGGTCGGCCAGCGTCCCGATCTCGGCAGCAGTTTACCGAGTTTGCGAAAGGCGACTACCGCTCCTGGAAATTTCGCTACGTCACCTGAAGTGAGCGTTCGCGCCAGAGGAAATTGTAGAGACCGTCGTGCGCGATCAGGTCCTGGTGTTTTCCCGATTCGACGAGATGACCGTCGTCCAGAACGGCGATCAGATCGGCGTCTCGAACGGTGGCAATGTTTCGTGACGTCACAATGAACGTTCGCTTGTTGACTGGTTCGTGTCCATTGCCGAGGGACGCGGAGTTTCGCAGTCGTAGCAGAATTCGGCGTGCCTGATCAGGCGGCAAAGCCGAAAGGGAGTCGTCCATCACTAACAGTGGCGCATCCATCAGCGATGCTCGGGCTAACGAAAGTAGCTGCCCTTCTCCCGCGGAAAGTTGTGCGAAGCCGCTGCCGATTGGCGTGTCGTATCCGTAGGGCAGACGTTTGATAAATGACTCTGTTTCAGCCAGTTCAGCCGCCCCGGTGATTGACTTTGTGTCAGTGGGATCAATTTCGGAGCCGAGCGAGATGTTCTCTGCGATTGTCAGACCGTCAACCAGGTCACGATCCTGAAGAAGCTGCGAGTCGCGAAACGGACGGCGACAATCGCCAGAGGTCAGCGTTTTACCGTCGACCAGGATCTGACCACTGGTCGGAGCAATCGATCCCTGCAGAATCCTGGCAAGCAAGGACTTCCCTGCTCCGCTGCGACCGACGATGGCGACCGTCTGGCCTGCCTGGACGTCGAGATTGATTCCTGAGAGCACATTCGGTCCATCTGGCGAGAATCGGTAGCCGACATTCTCAAGCCGGATGTTCGACGGTGGTTCATTGTTTGCTCTCTCTGAATCTGCGTTAGCTGAGGCAGATCGATCGACGTCGCGGTTGCTGGCTGTCCCCGGCACGCGATTCTGAATTGACATGAGCAATCGTCTGAGCATGGAGTCAGGTTTTGGAAGTTCCTCCAGCCGGGGCGTCGGCTCCAACTGAAGCAATCTTCCTGACCAGCCGTTTTCGAACTGTTGCCGAGTCAGCTTTAGCAGGCCTCGCTCCGGATCTCCGACGACAAATTCATTGCCAGCGGAGTCGACTCGATAAAGTACGATGAAATGGCGGTCGTCCCAGTGAGCGATCGTGGGCAATCGAGTCTCCGCAATCTGATCGACCGTTGAACGAGTCGTTGTTGGCCGGAAGCCAATTTGTGCCGCGGCGGCGGACAGGAAGTAGAGGCTCGCTCCCGCATAGCCGGTTTGAGCGAGTCGCCGCAGTCTCTCGACTGGAATGCGAATTCCGAAATATCGAGCAACCATCGCAAGAGATGCCGCTCCGCAATCTGACTCATCCTGCTGCGCGATCCACGGAAGCGGTTCAAACCATCGCGGGCCAGACCGCAGTTTTTGATGCCGTTGACCGCTCGGGGCCGCGGGCTTGCTCAACGCGACTGGGGACGTCTGCTGCGAGTCTATCTCGCGCGCGGAATCATTCTGCGGTGCCGGTTCCGCTCGATCGTCTTCAGCAGATTTGGGATGAGGCGACTCGCGAGGGGAAACAAGCAAATCGTTTGAAGCGTCGTAGCGGGAGAATCGTTCGGTAAGTTGCTCGCGAATGGCGGGCGACGTTTCCAGAAGTCCGTCAAAATGCTGACGGCTGAGAGCAAAACATCGAGTCGCTGTTTCCGCCACGACCGATGCCGATCGGGGCTCGTCAGTGAGCAACGCTCGCTCTCCGAAAAAGTCTCCGTCACTCAACCGCCCAAGAAGCACTTCGTTTTCGCCGGCACCACGAACAACCTTCAGGCGGCCTTCCCGCACGATATACATGACGTCTGCTGACGCGCTCTCGCGAATGACGACCTCGCCCGCAGAAAAATCGCGAGGCTGCAATTGGTCAAGTAGCGAGATGACATCCTTGGCTCGGAGTTTTTCCAGAAACGTCTGCGTGCGCAGAAAATCACGAACAGCTCGTTCGTGAATAAACTGATCGAAGTACTGCCGAAGATTCTGCGAACCGTCGAGAAGTTCGAGAAAGTCGACTCGGTCGATGCGGAACAGGACGACATCTTCAGCGGCTCGGACGGAAGCGCTTCGCGGGGAGTCGGTCAGGATTGACTGCTCGCCAAAGATATCACCGACAGTTTGCGTTCCCAAAGTCACTTGCCGGCCGGATTCTGACTGCTTCAGAACGCGGACTCGACCGGAAAAAATCAGCCACGCAAAACGGCCTTCGTCGCCTTCTTCGATGATCGTTTCGCCCAGCGAGAACCGTTGCATCGTCGTTCGATTCGCCAGCCGGTCGACGGATTCGTCGTCCAGAATCGCAAAAAGCGACGTCTGTTTCAGGAAGCGGGCGACTTCTTCGGCAACTAATTGCGGCATGGTTGGTCGTCAGCGAGTAAAGATTCGTCGGATGCAGACCGCACAAATTACACAGTTTGAACCAATACCGAAAACGGGCTGCCGTGTGCTGACGCGTGAGTCGCCTCGCTGAAACCCCATATTGCCCTGTTTTCGCTGTCGAGATACAAATCCGGACTCCAATTCGCGGCTGCAGGATGTTCGGCCGACGAAAACGGAGCGGCTGCGTACTTCGCCGCGGATCGGCGACGAGACTCACCTACTCTGACCACGGATGGCCAACCACGCGTGTTGAACTGGATGCGTCAACGACTCTGCCCGGATCTGGCGATTGATCTTGGGACAGCCAACACTCTTGTCATCATTCAGGGCGAAGGAATCGTCCTGAACGAACCGTCTGTCGTTGCGCTGCAAAAGGGTACGCGCCGAGTGCTCGGCAAAGGCGCAGCCGTCGGCAAGCTGGCCAAACAAATGCTTGGTCGAACTCCCGAATCGATCACCGCCGTGCGCCCGCTCAAAGATGGAGTCATCACCGACTTCGAACAGTGCGAAGCGATGTTGCGTTACTTCATTCAGAAGGCCAGCCGACACGTTAAAGGAATGCGGCCGCGAGTTGTGATCGCCGTGCCAGGCGGAATTACTCCGGTCGAAAAGCGAGCCGTCTTCAACAGCGCGGAACGCGCTGGGGCCGGTCGTATTTATCTGATCGAAGAGCCTCGCGCGGCGGGTATCGGTGCTGGACTTCCGATTTCCGAGCCGATTGCCAGCATGGTCTGCGACATTGGCGGCGGCACGTCCGACGTCGCGATTCTGAGTCTCGGAGAAATCGTCGTCAGCGAGTCTGTCCGAGTGGCCGGCGACAAACTCGACGGAGCCATCGTCGATTACATGAAGCAGCAGTTCTCTTTGAAGATCGGAACGCAGACAGCCGAGCAGATCAAAATTCGACTCGGTAGCGCCTTTCCGCTTGAGCAGGAACTGACCAGCGACATCCGGGGCCTCGACACAATCAGCGGCGTGCCTCGCAAAGCCGTTGTAACCAGCGAAGAAGTCCGAGAGGCACTCAACCCGCAGCTCGAATCAGTTGTCGGTTGCGTGAAGGCAGTCATCGAACGCTGCAAGCCTGAACTGGTTGCTGACATCGTCGATACGGGAATGGTCCTGACCGGTGGTGGAGCACTGCTTCGCGGACTCGACCGACTGATGCACGAGCAGTTGGGAATTCCTGTCCGCATCGCTGACGAGCCGCTGAACACGGTCGCTCGCGGCGCGGCGATCTGCCTGGAACATCTCAGCGAGTGGCAAGAGCGGTTTGAAACCATCGAGAATGCCGCCTGACGGAATGCTCTATGAAGGAATCGGATCAGACCGGCACATTTCGAGTGCTCGCCGCCTGCCTGCTGGGCGCTGCGATGTTTGCCGTTCTACCAGCTTCAGCAACGACACCGATTCGAGACATCATCCGCCTCGCCGTCGCACCGGGGCAACGACTGGTCACTTCCACCGTCGCCAATACGCAGTCACGATGGCAAAAGGTGCTCGACGAGAAACTCGCCGTTCAGCAGCAGGAACTCGATCAACTTCACAGTGAGATCGCACAAAGCCAACTCAGAGAACGACGAGCGTTGCTTGCGGCTGAATCGGCATCTCAAGAACTGGCTAGCGTCCGCCGAAACGGAGCGTCGCCGTTTGTGGTCGAAACAGCTCAACCATTGATTCAGCCTCATGCAGTACGAGCGGCAGTGCTGGGCCGCGAGATTCTGTCCGAGTTGAAGTCTCGACGGATTCTCGATCGAGGTGACACCGACGGCGTAGCAGCCGATCTTTGGGTTCTGAACGGAGAGTTTCCTATCGTTCAGGCTGGCTCGGAACGAAGCGTCGCAGACGGACTGCCGGTATTTGCCGGACGATGTATTGTCGGGCGGATTGTGGATGCCGGCCGCTGGACCAGTTCATTGCAGTTTGTCACCGAGCCGGGCTTTCGTGCCCGAGCAGTGATTGCACGCGTCGACGCCGACGGCGCAGCTAACACTCCCACGCAGTTTTCATTCGGTTCTGAGGGACTCATCGAAGGACGTTCGGAGCTGAAACAGATTGGGTTATGCGAACTCGCTCAAATTCCTGTTACGGAACAGGTCGATGTCGGGATGCCGGTGTATTCCCCACCGGGCCACGCGGTCGATGCACCGATGCTCTTCGGACATGTTGTGTCCGCAGAAGTCCCGCCAGGGGCGTTGCACTGGGTCATCAATGTCAGGCCGGCGGTAGACCCGAAAAATATTACCAACGTCGAGATTGTCGTACCGAAACTAAGTACGGACTTTGAGTCTCCGAATTCTGAAACTGACCTGGCCAACGATGATGTCCGAAACAGGTTCTCGCCTTCTGGGCACATTCCAAAGTCGAAGGCCGTGGTCTCACAAAAAAGTGATTCGCGTATGAGCGGTAACGTTTTGCATCGTGCCAGTGAGGGATCGGACTCATGACTCGATACGTGACTTTACTGATCGCCGCCTACGTACTGATTGCCATCGAAACTTCGCTGCAAACCGAAACCGGTCTCGTTACGCCGTACGGTTCGTTTGTCTGGATGCTGCTTCCCTGGCTGGCCACGCTACCGTCGTCGTCAGCCTCGATCTTTGCTTCAGCGTTCTATGGTCTGATGATTGACGCCGTTTCGAATCACCATCCCGGCCTGCTGATTGCAGCAACCGTCATCGCGGTGTGCATCATGCAGCGGATGATCACGCCGAAGTCGCTGGAATCTCCGCCCCGCGTCTTCCTCGTGAGCATAGTGAGCGGATGCCTGCTCGCGATGCTCGTTGCGACGTGCTCGTTATTGACTGTGTCGTCGCCGGTCGATCCGTCGGCATTGCTCACGTCCATCGCCATTTCATTGATCGTCGCCGCTACGGTTTCAACGTTGAGTTCCGTCGTCCTTCGAGGTTGCGGAAACATGTTCACTCAGGCTCCGAGTCCCGTTCACTGACTCCGCCATCCGTGCCTGAGTGTTCCGGAGAAGAATCTCATGCTGAATCGACCAGGCAATATCCTTTCAGAATCGGAAAGCAGTTCCGGGCTGCGCGACGATTACGGCCTGGATCGAAACCCAGGCATTCGATTGCTGGGTCTCTTCGTGCTGATTGCCGGGCCGTTACTGATCATCTGCGGAAAACTGGCGACATTGCAGGCGTTTCAGTCTGAGGATTTCATCGCGGGCTTTGAGTCACGTGTCACAGAAACGTTCAAGCCGATCGAGACAACCGACGGACGCATTCTGCTCGACAATAAGGAACTCGCCCGTGATGTCGCCACTTACGAATTGAAGGTCCACTATCGCTGGCTGGAAGAGCCGGCCGACGGGCTGTGGTTAAGAGCCCGGGCTCGTGACCGGCTTAGCAAAGAAGAGCGTTCAGATCGTGAACAGGTCGACGCGGCTCAGCAGGATGTCCTTGCCGAACGGCAGCGAATGTGGACTCGACTCGCTTCGGCAATCGGAATCTCCGACGATGAATTTGCGAAGCAGCGATCCGCAACTCAGGAGCGTGTCGAGCGGATCGTGAAACTTGTCGAACAGAACCGAGACCGACGTGCTGACAAAGAAGCCGAGACTGCCCGAAAGCTACGCCAGGAGCAGTTGGATAAACAGACGTTGTGGGGAGGTGCGTGGGAACGGTTGCGGACGGAGCTGACGACTCCACCAAAACGTCGCCGTCGAGAACCGATTACGGTCCGGGAAGAGTTCGAATATCACGTCATCGCTGAAGACTTGCCGTACGAGCAAGTCGCGGCCGTGGTTACTCGTCCGGAACTTTACCCCGGAGTCGACTTTGAAATGCGGACGGAACGCGACTACCCGCAGGGGTCGCTGGCCGCTCACATTGTTGGAACACGCCAGCCCGTTGATGACGAAGACGTCGAGAAGCTGGCTGCCGATTCGAACGGAGAATTGCCTACAGGGCCCCGGCATGGTGGGCTCAAGGCTGGCGACCGTACGGGACGCACTGGTGTCGAGCGTTCATACGATCGTTACCTCCGTGGACAACGCGGGCTGGAGCGGATCGTCTCAAACTCTGCTGGCGAAATTATTCTTCGTGAAGTCGTGAGGCAATCTCAGCCGGGATCCGATATCGATCTGGCAATCGTCGAGCCTTTGCAAAGTCATGCCGAATCACTGCTCGACACGGCGACCAGCAGCTCACCGCTTATGTGGTTTCCGGAAGGAAGCGACGAATCCAAGGCTCAGGCAGACAAGACGATTGAAGAGGCAGCAACTCCTGCCTCAAGGCCGACTGGCGGCTGCATCGTCGCGATTAATATTCGTTCCGGACAGGTTCTGTGCGCAGCAGCGGCGCCGCGATTCGATCTACGGTTGCTGGTCGACCATAACGAAGAACTCTGGCAGGCATTGCAGCACGATAAGCGAAGCCCCATGTACCCACGCGTAACGAGCATGGCCGTTGCACCTGGGTCGGTTTACAAAACGTTGACTGCCATCGCCGGTCTTGAAAGTGGCAAGCTTGATCCGGAGAAGCCGGTCTTCTGTCGCGGTTACCTGAAAACACCGCAGCGGCACCGCTGTTATATCTATCGGCATTACGGAGTCGGACACAGCGATCTGACGCTGGTCGATGCTCTCTGCAAATCGTGCAACGTCTATTTCTACACGGTGGGCTCGGAAATGACGGCCGGGCCTCTGGTTGCCTGGTCAGATCGTCTTGGTTTCGGCCGTCCGACGGGGATCGACCTTCCATTTGAAAGTGGAGGGCATCTTCCCCGCCCGAATGCCGCTCAGACAATCAAGCTCGCGAGTTTTGAAGACGTCGCTTCCGTCGCCGAATCGCCACCGGCCTCGAAACAGTACGAGCCCTGGTACGATGGTGACACGCTTGGTCTGGCGATCGGTCAGTCCCGATTGTCTGTCACTCCTTTGCAGATTGCCCGGCTGATGGCCGCCGTCGCGACCGGTGGCGAACTGCCAGCGCCGCGAGTTGTTCGCGCTATTCAGTCGCCTGGTTCACCAGATCGGCCAGCGAAAGAAATTCTCGTCACTTCACAGAACGAACGAGTTCCACTTTCCGAAAGAACTCTTAAGTACGTCCGCGCGGGGCTTGAAAAAGTCGTCGCGTCTCGCGGTGGAACTGGTCATCGCGCCGTGTTTACAAAAGAGATTTCGATCGCCGGAAAGACGGGGACTGCAGAAACAGGTTCTGGCCGTGACCACGGCTGGTTCGCTGGGTATGTGCCCGCCGAGGATCCGCAGGTTGCCTTTGTCGCCGTCCTCGAACACGGCGGTTCGGGTGGTCGAGTCGCTGGTCCATTGGCGAAGGGACTCGTCGAGGAAATGCTTCGTCTCGGTCTGGTCATTCCATGGACCGAGCCGGACGCCGACGCTGCGGATTCATTCTGAACGTCGCTGGTTGCTGCCGTCGCCGAAGTCGCGAGACTTTGGGACGGGCGCGTTGGACGTGCCCGAATTCTTGCGAATCCGGCTACGAGCGTGCTTGGCCGCTCTTGTCCTGGCTCCTCAGGTTCCAGTCCCGGAACGCTGTTATGGATGCCTGCTGTGAATACACGGCATCGAAAGTTGAACGAAAATCGGCAGATCGTCGATTTTTGCTGGAAGTCATGGCCGCAAATGCCGAATTATCGATAAGGCTTTCCCAGACTTCCTTGTTCAACATGGGATCGCCGAGCTGCCATTTCGCTCAACTCAGATCGCCAGGACAGGATGTCCAATGCCCATGTTTTCGCCGTTCAAACTCCGTCGTGCACGAAGCCAGCGGAGGCGAAGTATCAACAGCAGGTCAAACCAGACTCCCGCTCATCACAGCGAGAAGTTGCAGGCTCGTACGCTGCTGACAACGTTCATGGTTTCATCGCCTGACGACAGTTTCGACGATGTTTTTGGCGACGGAGTGGCTGTCGATAGTAACGGCGTTGACTCATTGCGTGGCGCGATTCAGGAAGCGAACGCGTTGGCCGGTGCCGACACGATTTATCTCGCATCCGGAACCTACACTCTCTCGTTTGACGGTTTCGATGATGACAATACTCTTGCCGGCGACCTGGACATCACTGGCGACGTGACGATCATCGGAACCGGAGCTGAGAACACAATCATCGACGGCGGTGGCATCGACCGAGTCTTCGACATCTTTCCCGAGGCGACGGTCACAATTTCGGGAGTAACCATCCGGAATGGAACGGCCAGGAACGGGGCTGGTATCCGAAACACGGGCACGCTTCTACTTGAAAACAGCATCGTCGAAAACAACATCGCGGAAGGTGAGTTTGATTCGGTCGGCGGCGGCATCGCGAATTCGCAAGGTGGTGACCTGACTCTGGACGGAGTGATCGTTCGAAACAACACCGCCGAAATTCACGGCGGAGGTCTGTATTCGACAGACTCCACAGCGACGATCATCGACAGCACGTTTGAAAACAACTCGACCGAGATGGACGGCGGAGGGGTTTCCGTTTTCAACGGCAGTCTTGATATGACTGGCGGAGCGATCAGCAACAACTCGGCCGATCTGGACGGCGGCGGATTGAGCATCGAAAGCGCGATCGTTTCCCTGACTGAAGTTTCTGTGACAGGAAATACTGCCACGGAAGAAGGCGGCGGCATCAACGTGATCGGTAGCGGCGCTCAGCTGAGAGTGTTCACCAGCACGATCGCAGACAACACGGCGACCAATGAAGGTGGCGGGGTTCGGGCTGTTGGCGCCACGGTCGGTCTGATGGACACGACTGTTTCGGGGAACACAACGACGTTGGACGGTGGCGGGCTCTTCAGTGATACGTCGATTGTTGAACTTCAAAACAGCCTCTTCGTGAACAACGCTGCCAGCGAAGACGGCGGCGGCATCAGCAGCAACGGCTTCACGGGGATGCTCAATGTCAGCAATTCGACCTTCTCAGGTAACACGAGTCTGCTTTCAGGCGGAGCTATCTATAACGCGGCCGCTGGTGGCACGACTCTGGTCAATGCAACATTGACCGCGAACTCTGCAGGTACATTGGGCGGTGGGATTCGGTCGACGACGCTCACGAATCTGGGCAACACCATCGTCGCCCAGAACACCGCTGTCACCGAAGGCTTCGACGTTTCCGGTGCCTACTTCACTTTGGGCAACAATCTGATTGGTCGGGTAGAAGGTTCGAGTGGATTGTTCTTCGAGCAGAACAATGACCAGATGGGCTTCTCATTTTCCGTGTTGGATCCCGGTCTGCAGCCTTTGGCGGATAATGGCGGCCCGACACTCAGCCACGCCCTGCTCGCAGCAAGCACGGCTGTCGACGCTGGCAAGTCGTTGGGGGCTTCGCAGTTCGATCAGACAGGCAATTTTCGCAATTTTGATGGCGATCGAGATGGTACCTACCTTGTCGATATCGGAGCCGTCGAATTCGTCAATGAATCGATCACCTTCACGGTTAACACAACAGACGACACTTTCGACGCAGTAACCGCTGATGATTTTGCGTCAGACAGTTCGGGCAACATTTCACTGCGGTCGGCGATTCAGGAAACAAATTCAATCGTCGGAGAAGCGATCATCTCGTTGCCGGCCGGCACTTACACGATCACCCGCGATGGCATTGGCGAAGACTTTGCTTCGACTGGCGACCTGGACATCAATGATCACCTCACCATCCGCGGAGCCGGTTCTGACACGACATTCATCGATGGCGGTGCGATCGATCGGATCTTTGACGTCGCTCCCAATGTGACACTCGTGCTGAGCGATGTCACGGTTCAAAACGGGGCGGCCGAATTCGGAGCTGGACTGCGTAACGAAGGTGGCAACGTCATTCTTCAGGATGTTGTGCTGACTGATAACGTCGCCGCAGGATCGAGCACATCCGAATCGCACGGCGGAGCCATCTTCAATGATCAGGGCAACATCCTGCTGGAAAGAGTGACCGTTGCAGGTAACTCATCCGAGCAGGACGGCGGCGGCGTCTATTCGTTCAACGGATTTATCGAGGTCAACGACAGCTCGATCGACGGCAACACCTCGTCCCGGTTTGGCGGTGGATTGGCACTGAACGGCGGCACGGCGGACGTCTTTGATTCAACCATTTCCAACAACACGGCAATCGATGACGGTGCTGGCGTTTCGGTATTTCCCGGCTCCACATTGACGGTTGAAACATCGACGATCCGCGACAACACGACAGAAGACATCGGCGGCGGGATTTATTCGCTGAGTTCGAGCGTGACGATCACCGAGTCCACCGTTGCTGGAAACACATCCGGTTCACACGGTGGTGGAATCTCCGGCGAATTTTCGTCAGTTCAGTTGATTCGAAGTACGGTCCACACGAATTCAGCCGAGGGAGATGGCGGCGGACTTGCCATCGCCAATGGCAGTGCGACGGTGGCTCAGAGCACGATTTCTGGCAACTCAGCGGTTGGTAATGGAGGCGGAATTGCCAACTACGATGGCAGCAATCTGGATGTTACCAACTCGACAGTCGTTAATAATTCGTCAGAGGCCACGACCGGAGGGATATGGAGTCCCGGATTTCTGAACAGTGGCAATACCATCGTTGCTCAGAACACGGACACATTCGGCCGGCCAGATATCAACGGGACGGTTTTCAGCAAAGGCTCCAACATCTTCGGAGTGAACACCGGAATTCTTGGCACTGTTAACCGGCTCAATGGCGACCAGATTGGTACGGCCAACTTTCCGCTCGACCCGCTACTGACAGACTTGCTCGACAATGGCGGGCCGACGCTGACGCATGTTCCTCGAACGGGTAGCGTCGCGATTGACGCCGGGAGAACGATCGACTTTCGGAACGACCTCAATCAGCCCCCCGAGTTCTGGACGACCGATCAACGCGGACGAACTCGAGTTCTCGATGGAAATCAGAACGACGCTGATCAGATCGACGTTGGGGCCACCGAGTTCTACGGACTGACTCTAAACGCTGATGCATTCGGCAGTGATCTTCAGTTAAGCCTTCAAACCGAAGGTGTCGAACTTGCCGACAACCCCGATAACGTTTCGGCCGACTCAGCGAGGGTCTATTTTCAGTTCGAAAGCGACGAGCTCGACCACCTGCGAATTGTCGGGACATCGGTCGATGAATCTCTGACCGTCGATTTTTCCAACGGAAACCCGTTGCCGTTTGCAGGGATCGATCTGTTGGGTACAGGAACAAGTGACTCAGATTCGTTGAGCCTGACTGGTGGCTCATCAACCGAAACATCGCACGTGTTTGATTCCGAAGTTGACGGTTCTGTGACTGTGGATGGTCGACGGATTGCTTACACAAGCATCGAGAATCTGTCGGACCTGGTGGACTCATCATCGCGAAGCATCGAGTTTGGCGACGGTACTGCCTCCGTGAAGATTTCAGATGCACAGAGTCCCGGTGACGGAATCAGCTCGGTAGACCGCGACGGGTTCGGAACCACCGTTCCCGTTCTGCTCGGTAGTGGTGACCTTAGTCTGACAACCGGCTTCCGTGACAACATCATTCAGTTCCAGTCGGTCGATGCTGCCTTTACGGGCAAAGTGAATATCGATGCTGGAGACGGAAATGATTTTGTTGATGTCACGCTGCTCAGCTCTGATAACACAATCATTGCTGGAAAGGGCAACGACACCGTCTTCAGCGGCTCGGGCGATGACACGATCAACGGCGGGATGGGGTTTGACTCAGTCTTTTCAGGCGACGGCGATGACCTCGTATTCGGCGGAGGCGGTCGAGACACGCTGAAAGGCGGCAACGGCAACGACCTCATCAATGCCCAGGGCGGTTCGGGTGATTTTCTGACGGGCGGGAACGGCGATGACACCTTGAAAGGTGGAGGCGGCACTCGAGACCGCATTGTCGAACAGGGTAACGTCGATTTTACGCTGACTGATGGTTCGTTGACGGGCCTCGGGAACGACGTCATCGGCGGAATTGACCTTGCCATTCTGACTGGCGGATCTGGAGCCAACCGGCTGGACGCAACTGGATTCAGCGGGAAGGTCACTCTCGACGGAAGTACGGGCAGCGACACACTGTTCGGTGGAGCGAACCGCGACCGACTGGTGGGTGGTTCGGGCAATGACAGTCTCGACGGCGGCGGCGACAACGACTGGCTGTTAGGCGGAAGCGGAAACGACTTCCTCTTCGGGAATCAGGGAGAAGATACGATTCTTGGCGAAGGCGGGAACGACACACTTCAAGGCGGCCAGGACCGTGACACTCTTGACGGTGGCAGCGCTCTCGACCGAGTCTTCGAAAGCGTCGATGTCAGTAGTCTCGTCCTGACAGACAAGCAGCTTCGAGGCTACGGCACTGACACGCTGCGAAAGATCGAAGAAGCAAGAGTCGAAGGTGGCATCAACACACAATCAATCGACGCGTCAGGCTACACCGGCCCGGCAACTCTCGTTGGAGCAGACGGCGTCGAAACGATCATTGGCAGCTAGTCATCGAAGGTAATCAGCGACCAACTGCCGCTCCGAAGATTTTGGCGTGAGCGGTTCGGTAGGCGAGTTCTTCTGACGGGAATACGTCGTCGAATGATGCCTTGTCGACGGCTCCGTGTTGGAAGCGGCGTTTTTCGAAGACGGGCATCGTGATGCCGGTGACGGCTTCGACTCCACGTCGAGCGACTTCGCCTTTCAGGTCGTAAAGTTTTCCGTGATCCCATTCGGTCAGCTCGATGAACGGGATTCCTTCGGCGACTTCGATGACGTTTGGCAAAGCGAACGGACTGAAGCCGTTGAAGCCGAAGGCGCGAGCCGGTGCCCAGGTTCGAACGTGGCCTCGGCTTTGACCGCCTGAGTAAGTAAGCGAATGCTTGATGGCCTGAACGCCCCAGCCTTCGTGGTAGAGCATCTGGTTATTCAACACGCTGCGGATGGTGAGTTCCGGGTTATCCTCGATCGGATAGTCCTTCAGGTTTTCGTCACCGCCGTCGCCGTCAGCCAGAAACTTCCAGTCCGGGTAACGGTTTCTGATCTCACGGCACAACGCGATTCCCATCGTCGCGGACTGAATGTCGAGCGGTTTGTAGTCTTCGGTAATCCGAATTGCTTCGACATAATCCAGCGAACTCTTAGGAACGTCGATCACTTCGAGAAACATGCTCAGGTCGACATCGTCCAGGAAGCGTGCGGCTTGTTCAGCGTCCGGGCTCAGTTGTCCGGCATCACTTTCGTCAGTGGCTGACAGAGTAAACGCCTTCAGTCGTGAAAGATTCTCGCCGCGTTGCTTCATCAGGTGGTACAGCACGACGAACAACGCTCCGCTGTCGACACCGCCAGAAAACATCACGCCGATTGGAGCCTGCGGGTCCTGTCCGTTAATTCCGTCGAGCCACTTCGAGCACTCATCAGCGAGTGCTCCGATGTAAGCCTTGCCGATTTGGTTAAGGTCAGTGCCCTGGCAATTACGTTCTGGATCAAAGTAGCGCGTGAGCGTTGGGTTTGGATCCGGACAACCGACAAGCGACAACTCGACAATATGATGAGCCGGCACCATTCGTGTGTACGAAGGGTGAAACTGGTCATCGAACCCTTCCTGCTTCAGCCAGGCAGCGATTTCGTCGATTCGTTCAGCAACGATCAGACACGGGCCGTCGATCTGTTTTGCCAGGAAGTAACGCATCGGCCGCCCGATCGAACGAGCCATGCGGATTCGTTTTCCGTCGCGGTGAAGTACCGCAAACTGCCCGTCAATGCCGCGGACTTTTTGAGCGTCGCCGCTGCCGACATGCTCGACCGCTTCTTCAACGGTCATGTTGAAGATCGTGTTGCCTGCGGGGTCGAGCAAATTTACAAGACGTTCGATGTAAGCATGATTCTGCATGATGAGTACCTGAATTCGTGTCGGCGCATCGGCCAAAAGAAAAGCCGCACCTTAGGAAACAGGCACGGCGAAGTCATGCAAAATGTCTCGCGACGAGGCTCAGAGTTGCGGAGATTTAGAATGTCATCGTCTCTGCAGCTCTGTGAACGTGCAGAAGCTGCGACCGTTCTCTGACGATCGCAACCGCCTACGCCCCTTCGCGAGTTTGCGTGATTGACTGGTCTGGGCTCGGGGGGAGTTTGAGAACTTCGTCCGGGTAAAGCGAAACGATGTATTCGACAATGTCTCGCATTGAGACAACCGCCACCGGTTTTCCAGAACCATCTACGATCGGAACGTGACGGAAGCCACCAACTGACATCAGGTTTAACGCGTAGACCAGTTCGTCATGCGGTCTGAGAGCCTGCGGATTTTGAGTCATCACCTCCGCGACTGTCGTGGAGTTAATGTCGAGACTGGCCGCGGCGACTTTGAGCAGGACATCTCGTTCGCTGAATACGCCTACGAGTTTTTCGTCGTCGACGATCAGGATGATCCCAACGCGTTCCTCGGCCATTGATTGAATGGCTTCGCTCACCTTCGCTGTCGAAGGCAGACACACGACTGGTTGCAGCTCGGGCAGTTCTTTGATCGGGTGCTGCAGCGAGTGGCTGTCAAAAAGGTCCTGCTCAGCGGCAACATTTGCTTCGTCATCGAGGTAATGATCAACCATCACGTGCTCCTTCGTGATTGAGACACTTTCCGAATTGCCGGACTCAGCAAGAGCGATTCCCGAGTCCCGCAACACGAATTTCAGACTATGAATTTATCCGATGCAGAATTCACCGTTAAAGAGAATTCTGGCAAATCGCCGCATTAAGAATCCCCATCCGGCGCCGCCGTGGCGACCGCAGTCGGAGTTCGAGTGAAGTGTACAAACAAAGCGAGAACCACGAGTCCGACAACTCCAGCCACACCGTAGTAGCCAGCCTTCGCCCAGATCGACCAGCCAGCTCCGATGGTTGCCAATCCACAAGCGACACCCATCAGCAGGTTCCAGAGAACTCGGCTGCCGCCTTTGGGAAGATCATCACCAAGCACAGCTTTGTTATTCATCAGCAGGAAGAATGTGAAATACGCGATCGGCAGCAGAGCCATTCCGAACACGCTGGTCGGGACGGCCAGCCAGAAGGCGACCTTTCCGGACCAGACGAATGGTCCCAGAACTCCGATCGCCGGTAACAGGCAACCGATGCGGTGGTACATCCCGGTCTGAGGAAATCCAAACACTTCACAGAACGTGAATCCGGAAATCAGCATGAGGATGGTGATTGTCGACAAGGCCATCGCGAGCACGCCGAATCCGAATACGATGTTTGCGACAAAATCACCAGTGAGAGGTGCCAATGCTTTCGCAAGGTGCTTGGCATCCCGTTTAACCAGCATCGCCGCCATTCGTTTGTCACCTTCAGGTAATTCACCAATCAACGGCTTCGCTTTGGCTGTTTTTTCTTCATCAGAAAGGTCGACATAGCTGCCTTTGTCGGCAGCGATTATGCGAGCAACCAGCATCCCTTCGTATTGACCAAGCTGTCCCGGATCAGCCACGACTACTTTCCCGTCAGGGCCAGTCTCGCCCAACAGCCCTGGAGCTGGCTTGGCATGGAAACTATTGGCTGATGCGATCACCACGCAGCCCGTGGCGACAAGAAATGGAATCGCCATTCCTGTCGACAGGTCAAAGAGTGAGAGGCCACGGAACGCTCGGTCCCACCCCTTCTTCAGCAGCGAGTACGGAAACAGGAATGTCATGTTAATGCCGACGGCAGTTGCCACGGCGGTGATCATGATGTCACGCTGAGTGCTGACGATTCGGTTCGACCAGAACGAACTGAATTCTCCCGTTGCAGCCAAGGCGTCGTTGAACGTCGGGGCTGGTTTACTCATTAGGCTCAAGTCGGGAATCAGTCCGGCAAAGATCGCTCCAAAATTCAAATCGCCAGCGGTCATTAATTTGACGACAACACCAAAGAAACTGAGAACGATTAGTGCGACAAGCACACGGAGAGAATTTTCATAGATCTTCAGGCCTTTCCCCCCGCTGTCGTAGATCATCGTGATGAAAATGGCCACTGCGAGCAGGATCCCGCAGGTGATCATTGTGAGCCGAGTGCGCTGCCATTTCAGAGACTCAATTTCGACCGTTTCACCTTCCGTAAGTTTTCGGTCTTCGGAAGCCGCGACGGCCTTAATCGCAGAGACTTTTGCATCGTTTTCCTTGAGTTCCTGGATAGTCTGAGTCTCAGCCATGAGATTCTGTGAGACGGCGGCGTTGGCCAGACTGAACTGTGGAAGACACCAGACGATGTTCGCAGCCAGCGTTGCCAGAGCCCATGACCAGCCGAGTACTGGATTGACGTGTCGATTGATCAGGCCGAACGGTCGCTCGCCTGTCGACAGCGTCACATAGCCGATCGCTCCGAGCATCACGACGCCGAACAGCATCGCCACAACCTGCAGCCAGAGCAGGCTGTACCCGCCGACCATCCCCAGAAACAGGCTACCGGCCAGCGATCCACCGCCGAGCGTGATTGCCGACTGCAACCAGCCGGGGCCGGACAACTTCACCCAGACGGACAGTTTGGCTCCGCCGCCTTTCGATTCGGCGTCGAGCAGCATCGCACGTTCTTGTTCGACGGGGGAAGATTGAGCGGCGGAAGAGTCAGCGGACATGTATCACTCCAGCGGTTTATCAATGTGGGCAGGAGCCTGATTGGCTCAAAAATTCAGAACCAGCGAGCGTATCCGACCCCAGAAAACTGCACAACTGACGGGAGCCGACCTGGCAGGTTACTTCCACGAATCGCGGCCGGGACGGTCTGCTCCTCGGCCTTTCAGGACTTTGCCGAGAATCGCCAGCGCAATCAGGATCGGAACGAAGAAAATCAACACGCGAGGCCGAGCGGCGACGGCGACAATTCCGCCAACCACACCGAACAGCGTCCACGGAGAAACATTCGCCCACGCGGCGGCTCGGTTCTTCGTCGGCAGAGCCAGCCAGATGGCTCCGGTCATCACCCCAGCACGTCTGAAGCCAGCCACCCACATTTCGTTGGCATCGGGCAGAAATTCAAGCACGACAGAAGTCACAACGCAGACAAGAGCAATCACACCGACGAGCGGGCGATTAACTTCGACTTTCGTTGAATCCGATTTTGCCGGTGGGGGAGTGGCCATTTCCCGATTATGCCGCTTTCGGCAGGCGGCGTGCCAGTGACTGGCTTCTGCCATCGGTGTGGATTACGCCTGACAGATCTCGTCGACTGTCAGGTCGTGTCTCCAATTGCTCATCCAACTGCGGATGGTTGAGGCGGGGACTCGGTGGCCGGTTCTGGTTTTTGCGGCGAGGGCTGTGGCCCATTGGTCGAAGAGATCGTCGGCGACGAACTCTTTGTATTTGAGGAGGACTTTCAGCTCCTGCCACCAGGGGGAGTCCGGTTCGGCCAGCTCGACTTTGTAGCCGTGTTCGATGCCCAGAGCTGCGAACTCGCGAGTTTCCGGGTTCAGGCCGTTGCCGCGGTCGATGACGATCGGTGAGACGCTTCGTGTAAGAGCGTCACGGAAGCGTTCAAGGTTCCATTCGCGAGCGGCCGGCAGCAGGTCTTTGTCGAAGTCGTATGAGTGATCGTTGTCGCCGACCTGAGTGTAGAAGTACTGGTCGGTTTCCAGGACGACGCCATTGTTACCCGCCAGCCGCCGCGCCATGTGGCTCTTGCCGCAGCCAGGCAGGCCTCGCATGAGATAAACGATGTTCGTAGTCATTTGAAAAACTCCGCAGACCGGACTCTCGGACCGTTTCTGCCAGGCGGCTCGTAAGCTGTCGGACCGTCTCTGCCTGGAATCCAGCCTGCGGTAGACAATGTAATGCGTAAGAAACGACTTTTCACAGTGGCACGACACTCCGTGTCGTAAGCCTTGTCAGCCTGTCGGGGCAAAACGACACGGAGTGTCGTGCCACAGAAAATTGTCTCAGACACATTCTGAGCGATGCAACAAAAACGGCCGCTCGGAATAGATTCCGAGCGGCCGCATGCTTCGAGGCAGTGATTACTGCTTCACTTTATCCTTCACTCCACCGATCAGATGATCGGCTCCTTTTTCACCCTTGAGATCGTCCTTGTCGAAGTCGTCAAGGTCGTCACCCAGAGCGAGCAGTGCGTTCGCGAGGCTGCCAGAGCCCCACGCGGACAATGCGGAATCGAGGGCACTCAGGTCGTCCTGATTGTCGGTCGAACCGCCGATCAGCAGGTCGTTGTCACGGCCGCCTTTCAGCTTGTCCTTGCCATCCCCACCGATGAGGATGTCGTTGCCGGAACCGCCAGACAACTTGTCCCTGCCGGCACCGCCGATCAGGACGTCATTGCCACGACCACCCTTGATGTGGTCGTTGCCGTCTCCGCCGAGCACGATCTGCGAGATCGCCACGTCGGAGCCGCCATCGCTGCCTCCGTCAGAACCGCCATCGGAACCACCGTCACTGCCGCCGTTGTAGTGATCATTTCCGCCACACAGGATGGCGACGATTTGATCGATGGCAGATGCCGAGTAGGTTTCCTTGATACGGTCGCGACCGCCGTCTGAACCGCCGTCGCTCCCGCCTTTCTTCTTACCCTTTCCTTTATCCTTGCCGCCGTCGGAGCCTCCATCAGAACCGCCATGATGGCCGCCCTGGTTGAGTTTGACGTCGACCTTCAGTTCGTCCTTCTTCTCATTGATCTTAATGTTGACGTGATCACGGCCGTCGGTGCCGATGATGTAGAGCGTGCCGTCAACAAGTCCGACTCCCTGCACAACAGCCTGAGTCGTCAGTGCTGCCGATGCGGCTCCGTCGCTGTCCGTCGCGGTGACGGTGATGACAAAGATGCCGCCCGTTGCGTAGTCGTGGCTTCCCAGGAACGAGTCCCCGACCTGATCCACGGAAACATATTCGACAGAACCATCGCCCCAGTTGACGGTGATGACGTGAGTGTCGAGGCCCGGATCACTGAACGATCCGCTGATCGACACACTGCCATCGTCTGACTTCGATTCCAGCGTTCCGTTGCTGGAAGACACAGCCGTTACCGTGGGAGCCACGTTGTTAACGGTCAGCTCGAAGCTGCTCGTCGTGACACCTCCGTTACCATCGTCTGCGGTGATGACCACAGTTTGCGACTCGTCCGGACCATCAGCGCTGTTGAAGCTCCAGTCCCAGGTGCCGTCGGCATTTCTGGAAACGTCGCCTGTTGAAGCACTGAGAGTCACGTCGTCACTGGCATCCACATCCGACCAGGAGCCGGCGTTGGTTGCCGTCTGGCCTTCGTCGATGGTGACATCGCCGCCGTTCGAGATCACCGGCGCGTCGTTCACGCCGTTGACCGTGATCGTGACGGTGGCGTCATCCGTTTCGCCGAACGCGTCTTCAATTCGATAGTCAAAACTCACGTCAGCCGACTGGTTGACGGCCAGCGATTCGAATTCACCATTCGGATCGAAGCTGAAACTTCCGCTGCCATTATCAGTCACGACACCCTGGGACGGACTGTTCAACGCCACGGTTGAAGCAGCGGCAATGTTGCCCTGATCGTCCGTGTCATTGGTCAGAACGCTGAAGGTGACCGAGTTGTCCTCGTCAGTTCCCACCAGATCGTTGTTCGCGACCGGTGGCGTGTTGAGCGGCATGACGACGACATCAAATGTCGCGACCGTCACTCCGCCGTCACCATCATCCGCCGTGATCGTGACCGTATGAGTCCCGGCCGTTCCCACGGACGAATCCCACGACCATGACCACGTGCCATTGTCGTTGCGGACCACCGTTCCCAGCGACGCGCTAAGTTGCACATCGTCGTAGTACACCGTTGCTGGTGCAGCCATCGACTGCGGAACGGCCGCCTGCATCTGTGGAGACACAGCCATCGCCTGCGGAGACGCCGCCCGTGCCGCCGGTGGTGGCGGTGCATCTCCTCCTCCCGGTGGTGGTGGTGCATCTCCTCCTCCTGGTGGTGGTGGATCTCCACCTCCTGGTGGTGGTGGTGGTGGAGCGCCTCCTCCCGGCGGTGGTGGTGGTGGAGGCGGATCTCCTCCTCCATCGCCTCCTCCTCCTCCGCCATCGCCGGTTCCGCCACCGTTGTCCTCGCCTCCTCCCCCGCCGGTTCCTCCGCCGCCGTCATCCGGTGGTGGTGGATCGCCTCCTCCGCCTCCGCCCGGTGGTGGTGGTGGAGGCGGTGGAGGTGATCCACCTCCTACTCCACCTCCACCGCTTCCTCCATCGCCGCTGCCGCCACCGCTGCCCGCGCCTCCTCCTCCGCCGGTTCCGCCGCCGCCGTCATCCGGTGGTGGTGGATCGCCTCCTCCGCCTCCGCCCGGTAGTGGTGGTGGTGGTGGATCGTCAGCGACCGCAAGAAACGCCGGGTCGAAGAACGTGCCTGAGTTAGTTGCCGTCTCGCCTTCGGTAATCGAGATCGTCGCATCGGCCACACCAACCGTCGGCGCCACGTTGTTGACAACGAGCGTAAACTGAGTCTGCGCCGTCTGCCCACCGGTCGCCGTGATCGTCACCAATTGACCATCGTCCGGGCCATCGGCCACGTCCAGACTCCAGCTCCACGTTCCGTTGGCACTGTCCTGAGTGACCGTGCCCACCGAAGCGGCAAGCGTCACCGCATCAGAATACGTTCCGGTCTGAGTGGCCGTCGCTCCCTCATCGACGGTGACCACCGCTTCATCAACGGCGATGGCGGTCAGTAATGTTCGACTCTCCAGATTCTCCGTCACCAGCAAACCGGAAGGCTTCGGCCGCTCACGACGCCTCCGGCCGGTCCCGCCAGCAAACGGGAAGAGTTTTCCCTTGAAACTCAAAAGCATTGATATTTCCCCAATAGCAAAAAGGTCTGCCCAGCTTGTTGCCTGCTGGAGGCAGCCAGCGAGTTCACCGCCAGCTATTGGGTAGAACGCAACGTTGTGGAACTGCGAGCTGGAATTTCCACCCACACACAGCACTTAACCTAATTGGTAATAGCAGTTTGCGATATTCTGAAATTTTCCTGATTCAACGCTGACGGGCCATGTGCTTGATGCTTGTGGTCAATGCTGACGGTCAACGCTGACGGGCTGTCCGCACGGAGTGCGGAGCCACAGTGGCACGACACTCCGTGTCGTTTTGCCCTTCACCGCCACCAACCCGCTGGCTTCTTGCAACAAGTGCCCGTCGAACCGCACGTCGCCAATGCTCATGCCCAATGCTGACGGGCTATCCGCACGGAGTGCGGAGCCACAGTGGCACGACACTCCGTGTCGTTTTGCCCCTTCACCCCTTGCCACCAGCAAGCCCTCATCACAGACTGTTCGGAATGTAATCATTTGTTCCATTTGCTCCGTCAGGCAGAGCCTCAATGCCGGACTCTTCACAGACCCCAGTCTTCCACCCGTTCGATCCCAATGTTGATGTCGAGCGATCCTCCCGCCACCTCCCGCACTGGTTTCAGCCAGGCGTCGCCGTCTTCATCACGTTTCGCACAGCCGACTCGCTGCCAAAGAAAGTGCTCGAACTCTGGCATCGAGAACTGCTCGACTGGCTCCGGCGCCGCGACCTGCCGACCGAACTCGCGTTCGCTCCCGAACGTCTCGACGAGCTCGATCAGGCACATCGAAACGAGTTTCAAAAACTCCGAAAACAGAGCTGGCAACGGTACCTCGACGACTGTCACGGCGCGTGCGTCCTGAAGCAGTCAGAGTTCGCTGAGGAAGTCGCCAGGTCACTGCGGCACTTCGACGGCGAGCGTTACGACCTGGACAGCTTTGTAATCATGCCGAACCACGTGCATGTGCTGGCGCAGTTTCGACCGTCAATCACGATGAGGCAGCAGCTCACAAGCTGGTTGAGGTTTTCGGCCACGCAGATCAATCGTCGACTCGGGACCAGCGGTGTCTTCTGGCAGAGTGAGCCGTTCGACCACCTCGTTCGCAGTGCCGAGCAATTCGAGTACCTGCGGCGGTACATCGCTGAGAATCCGCGAAAGGCAAAGTTGAAGGCTGGAGAGTTTCTGTACTGGAGTCGGGAGGTGCGCGAGTGACTTGTGGCCAATGCTCGTATTCAATGCGGTCGGTCAATGCGGTCGGGCTTTCCGCACGGAGTGCGGAGCCACAGTGGCACGACACTCCGTGTCGTTTTGCCCCTCACGAGAACCCAGAGCAATGAGCAAGTCTCACCGGTCGTCAGGCAGCATGACAACGCGAAAGCTTTTGACTGCGGTTGCGAAGAACTTACCCGGCGAAAGGCGACTGTGCCCGCAATTCCTGGCTGAGGAAGATACCGCGCCGGTCCAGCTTGTCACTGAACCGCCTCGAACCACCGGCGAGAGACTCTCATCCAGAGGTCCCACTGGATTAATCGCAGATTCAGTTGTGTAGTCCCGCCGCCCGTCCAGGCACATTTCGTCCGCATTGCCATGCATGTCGTAAAGACCAAAGGGATTCGCCGGGAATTGAGCCACACGCCGTAAGTCAACGCTCGATGTGATTTTCGCGCTCGCCAGATCAGGGTCGAAGTCTTCGCCAAAGCTGTATCGAGATGTCGTGCCGGCGCGGCATGCGTATTCCCATTCTGCGTCGGTTGGTAACCGATAGGTGCGACCTTCTTTCTTCGACAACCACTCGCAGAATTCAGTCGCATCGGTCCAACTGACATTCCGAACGGGATACTCAAGAAAGCTTGGATTGTCGTTGTACCGGTTCCAGATAAGGGTCGAGTCGCGGGCCTGCTTGCCGATCAGGTAGGCACCTCCGCCGTCGGTTTCGGCCTCAGTGACGTAGTCCGTGTCTGCCACAAAAACGGCGAACTGTTGCGTGGTGACTTCCGTTTCACACATCCAAAATGGCCTTGTCAGCCGAACGCGATGCTGTGGCTTCTCGTTGTCTCCCGCGTTTGAATCGTCGTCCGGAGCTCCCATGAGAAACTCACCCGGCGGCATCAGTCTGAGCCTCATCCCCAGCGAATTGACTCGTTCGACACTGCTACCCAGGTGGTCTGCCCACGCCTTCTGATGTTCCTTCGCGTCTGCAGTCGTGAAAGGAGCCACTGCCAACGGCGGTGCATCGGCTGCGGGCGACACGGAAAACGAGGGTTCAACTGTCAAAGGCTTGGTTTCGATACCGTTAATCAATTGAAACCATTGCAACTGTCCGTCGAAACTTCGTCGCCGCCAGTCATGGCCGCGCTGATCATGGATCGTCAACGAGCCGATCCGACTGGAGAATGCAGACAAGCCATTGGCAGCGATGTAATTCGCATTCGGTTCGTCTGTGAGGTGGAGAGCCATCTCGTCAGTTCGAGTTTGAACGACGACCTGCCCTGAAGTGACCATTGCCCCTCCAGTGATGTTTAACGAATCGGCAATCAGCTTGATGTCGCCATTCGAAGTGTCATCGCCGATTACGCCGTCAGTCCATTGGACGTCGGCCGCTCCTCCGGCACCTTCGCCCTGGATGGAAACCGTTCCCTCATCAGAAATCACATCGCCACCGAACACGACTCCACGGCTGGCACCCGACCCTCCTCGCCCTTTGAGAGTCACGTTTCCGTTAGCCGATCGAATCGTCGCCATGAGTCCGGTTGATCGCGAGCTGCCAAAGTCGACGCCGATGTGGTTTTCGGCGCCGGCCCGACCGTCACGTCCACCGACCCCATCAATCAGAATGTGTCCTTGCCCGGTCGTGCGAACATGGGCGTCGACGATAATCGCCACTCCCAAGCACGAGTCTCCATCAGTGCCACCGCTGCCGCCAGTTCCAGAGATTCGAATGCTGCCATCGTGCGACGCGATCGTGGACGTTTCCATACGGATGCCGTCGTTCCTGTTCAAGCCGCTGCCACCGTGGCCAGAGAGATAAATCTCCGCGGTATGCGAATGGATCGCTGACTGGAGAATGTGAATGCCCTGATTGTGACCACCACCGACGCCGCCCACACCGTCAATGGAGATTCGTCCAACCCCCGCACCAGTGCCCGTCGAACTTACCGATGCGTTGTAGTTTATGGCGACTCCCCAGTATTTGTGTTCGTCGACGCCGGTCGAAGCTCGCCCACGCAGCATCACGGCCCCGGACTCAGTTGCGATCGAGGAGCTTTCGAGAAAAACACCATTGATCGGCAACTCGGCATGTGAGGACGCGTCACCAGAGAGAGTGATGTCGCCGTGCTCTGTGTTAATGCTCGAATTACCATTCACCAGAATTGCAGCGCCAGGTTCACTTGCGGACTGCACAATCGCGTTCAGCCGAATGCTGCCATTGCCGACAGCCGAAATCTGACTTTTTGCGAAGGTGAAGATTCTTGCGACGTTCACCGTCAACGAAGACTCGCCGAGTTCGATCACTCCCCTGACTTCGATCCGGTCGTCGCCCTTTCCGCTATCAATCAGCACGTCGCCGTTGATTCCGCTGATGTCTTCGAGCGTGAGCTGATCATCACCCTGGCCGAGCTGCATACGAAATGCTTCAAACTCAGACGTATCGATTGAAAACGTGGTGGTTCCGTCACCTTCACCGAGACTCGCATCAAAGACGCCGACTTCACGATGAAGCACTAAACGCGGACCTTCGGTCCGAACTGTAATGTCAATCGCAGAGTCGTCGCGGTCCTCAAAAATCAACGTCCGATCTTCGAGCCGGATCGAATTCGATTTAGCCACTTCAGGCGATGGCACCTTTGGATTTGACGGTGTCGATGCCGAATTTCTCTGAATGACCACGACTAAAACGACAATGGCGAATGCAGCAATAGCCGCACCGAGGAACCCACCGGCTCGCGTTGCCGGTTTGGCAGGTTCCGGCGGGCGATGTACGACGGAAGCGACACTTTGATTAGCGCCTGCTTGATCGGCATCTGCTGAATCCAATAGCGCGGCCAGATCATTACCAACTGTGTGATCCAACAATGCTTCAGCAACTTCGTGCGGAGTTGCGTACCGATCGTTCGGAGAGCAGGCCAGCATACGGCCAATGATGTCGACGAGTTCTTTTGACAGGTCGCTGCGATGATTCGAAATTGGCGTCGGTTCTCTGGTTGCCAAAGCCTTGAGCTTCTGCATCTGGCTTCTGGGCTTGCCATCGTCGTACGGAGCACGTCCTGTCAGCAGTTTGCAGAGTGTGGCGCCAAGACTGTAGATGTCCGCTCGGATGTCGATTTGACTTGTCCAGTCAAGAGTTTCCGGAGCCATGTAGTCGGTCGTGCCCATGACCTGGCCCGTTGACGTGAGAGCATCGTCGGTTGCCTCGTCGAGCAGTGCGAGTCCCAGGTCGAGAATCTTCACGCAGGGGGCTTTCCTCACGGAGTGAGGAGCCACAGTGGCACGACACTCCGTGTCGTTAGCCCCGCCGTTCTGAGTTGCGCACAACATCAGATTCGCCGGTTTAACATCGCGATGCACAAACCCGTTTTCGTGAGCATGCTGCAACCCATTCGCCGCCTGACGAACCAGTTCGCACGCGTCAGCAGCCGGCAAAGGGCCCCGCTGTCGAACGAGGCTCGATAGATCAACCCCGTCGAGATACTCCATCACCAGATACTGAACGCCGTCGTCCTCGTCGGCATCGGTGGCTCGGACGATGTTGGGATGTTCCAACTGCCCGACAGCCTTCATCTCGCGTTCAAAACGTGCGATCGCGTCTGGTTGGCTCATCCGCCTGCCGTGCAGAATCTTGACGGCAACAGTCCGCCCCAGCTTGGAGTGGGTCGCACGATAAACGCTGCCCATGCCGCCGGTGCCGATCTCCGCTCCCAGCTCGTACGGGCCGAGCATTGACGGTGGACTCACTCGCTCAGCGATATCGTTCACTTCGGAACCGGGCGCAGAACTCGACGATCGCTCCGGGATCTGTCGAGCACGCTCAACTGCCTGCAGACAGGCGTCTTCAGCTTCGAAACTCTGATCCTTCTGAACGGTCCGGATCTCGGCCAGAACGGGCAGGAGATCACCGTGATCCTGGGTTTCGTCGCTATCGACAACCGTCGTCATCAGCTCGCTGCAACTCTGACAGTCCTGAATATGCAACGACAATTCCTGATCCCGCGCAGGGACCAGCCGCTCATTCAGAAAATCGCGGATTTCATCCACACTCGGACAGGCGCGTTCATCCATAATGGACCTGCAGTTCGAAAGCTCGGCAAGTACTGGCCACCGTCCTCGATGAAACGTTGAGAAAAGGGCACAACTGAAAGAACGGAATCATGTGGAACTGATTCTCCAGGAAACGCCCATTTTCACAATCAATCGACATCCATCACCTGACGCAACTTCTTCAGGACTCGCGTCTTAGACTTATAAACCGACGAAACCGTAATTCCGAGACTCGCTGCCACATCGACGGCACGATCTCCATGAATCGCTGTCCGCTCAAACGACTCCCAGACCTGCGTTTCGAAGTCGGGACGCAGGATTTCGAGGAATCGTCTACAGAGCATGGAGCGTTCATTCGGCAGGATATCGCTGTCGCTCAGCTCGCCAGGAACGGGAGCGTCATCGTCAGGAAAGTCCCGAATGCGAATCTGCCCGGTCGTTCCACCCCGAGCCAGAGCTCCTCCGTCGCTCGCTCGAAAGTGATCCGCGATCGCGTGCCGAGTAATCGTGCGAAGCCACCCCCGAAAAGTGTCCGATTTCTGTTCGCGGCGAAATTTCTCGATCGCCATCGAGACAGTCAGAAACACAGTCTGCACCAGATCGCTCGCGTCATGTTCGCTAAGCCCACGAACTCGACACCATGAATAAACCAACGGGCCGTAGGCATCGACAAGCTGCTCCCAGGCAGTCGCTTCCTGCAATTTCACTCGTTGGATCAGACTGGTCGATGTTGGCAGATCGGGCATGTGATCCGTTCGGCTGATTCGCTGACGGTATTCGTTTTACGGTGGCACGTGACGCCATTGCGTCAGCCCGACTCTTACTCTACCAGCGGTCTTCCCGCAGGTCTTCCGGATGAATCTCCGCGAATTCTTCGAGCAGTTCTCGCGAGCGATCGTCCAGCTCTTTCGGGACGACGATTTGCAGGATCGCGTACAGGTCGCCGGGGGCGTTGCTCTTTCGGTTGACGATGCCTTTGCCGCGAAGTCTCAACCGTGTTCCACTCGCCGAACCGGGCGGCACGGTTACCGTAACCAGGCCCTCGCTGAGTGTTGGAACGTCGACCTTGGCACCAAGCGCCGCCTCAGCCAGCGAAATCGGAACGTCGACCAGCAGGTTGGAAGCGTCTCGTCGGAAGTAGGGGTGAGGTGCAACTCGAATCTTGACCATCAGGTCGCCGTTCGGTCCACCGCCCATTCCAGGATGTCCCTGCCCGGAAAGCCGAATCACGCTGCCGCTGTCGACTCCGGCCGGAATTCGTGCGGTGATCTGCTCCGGCTTCCCCGCGGTATTAACAGTCAGGCTGTAACTGCCACCTTCGGCCGCCGTGTTAAACGGAACGTCGATCGTTGTTTCGACGTCCTGGCCTTTCCGAGCCCGCGACGCTCGACGACCGCCGCCACCACCGAAGAGATCGCCGAAGTCAAAGCCGCCGCCACCTCCACCAAACAGATCGCCAAGATCAACCTGCTGACCACCGCCAAAAGGTGAACCACCGCCGCGTCCGCCGCCCTGAAACGCTGCGTGCCCAAATCGGTCGTATTTCTGCCGTTTTTCAGCGTCACCGAGAGCGGAGTACGCTTCCTGAACTTCCTTGAACTTTTCAGCCGCGACCTTGTCGTCGGGCTTGCTGTCAGGGTGGTTTTCCTTCGAGAGCTTCCGGTAAGCCTTCTTGATGTCAGCGTCAGACGCATTTCGAGAAACGCCCAGCACCTGATAAAAGTCTTCCGCCATTTTGAACAAACTCGCTGATTGCCGCCGTTGAAACATTGGCCCGTGATGAATTGATTTGGAATTTGTTGTCTGAAGAAAATCCTTCAGCCCAACAAGTGCGCCAATACTTTCTGCCAGTCAGAAAACTGCTGACTGCCGAAGTGAATCAGCTCGCCCGCAAACGATTCCTGCCCATTTCCTGATGATCGATCATCAATCAGGAAGTCGCCCTTCAGAAGACTCTTGTCGGGTGACAGTATCAGTTTCTTCGTAAATTCGTACCCAAACTGAGACTCGATCCACAGTCTCTTCTCAGTGTACGACAAAGGGTTTCGTGTCGAAGGGGCACTCAAAACGAAAACTCGGTAGTACTTACGAAGTTCGTTCACCGAATCGACAGCATCAGAAATTGGAGCAAGCGTCTCGAAGAACCCGGCGATACTTTGAGGGTAAGCGACATCGGGCTGCAGGCCTCTCATGCGACGATGTGCGCCGCTGAAGTCACACAGGACGTCATCCATGTCGACGAATACGAGTTGCTTCTCTGACATACTCTGTTGCTGAAATTCGGAAATACGATTGGTACTGACGTGCGGAAGTTTAGCCAGTTCTTCACGAAAAGCAGGCCTGCCGCCTGAGACTGCTGCGCCTCGGAAAAGACCGATTTGATACGGATTTCAGTCCTTGCTCGCAGCCCAGCGGACGGCGTTGGCCAGGAGTTTGCGGAATTCCGGCTGAGCGAAATCGTCAATGTGGCCGAGAGACGTGTAAAACGCCTTTCCGCCGAATTTCGTTCGGTTTGCCCAGGCGATCGTTTCCGGAGCCTTGTCAGGGATCGCTCCAACGAGCAACGGCGTCGTTGAATTCGCCAGCGGATTGACGATGTACAGTGAGCCTTTGCCTTTGATCGAGTCTGCTTTGACACCCTTCAGGATTCGGTGCGAGGCAGCGTTGGCTGCGACGGTGATGGAAACTTCGGGGCCACGTCCGTAATGATTGGTGTAGCTGCCTCCGAAAATGTCAGCGTCCCAGGTGTCCCACGATTCGAGGCCCTCTGGAGCGGCCTGCTTCCTGAGGAGCAAGGCGTGATTGGCCGTTCGAATTCCGACGATCGGTTTTCCGCTTTCGAGATACTTTCGGACAACCGTCATCTGAGTGGGCGGCAGCACTCGCCGACGCACACTCAGCAACAGAACGTCCGCTTCGTTCAGCACATCGATGCCGGGCAGATCGTTTCGCTCCTTTTCGTTGGCAAAGACAAAGCTGACGCGAAACTCTTTGCCAAGATGATCGAGCGCGAACGGCGGCAGAGTTTCGTTGGTTCGATATTCCTGCTCGGCAATGACGATCGCGACGTGCGGACGAGTGTCCTTCTTAAATCGAAACGGCTTTCCGCCCAGAATCTGGTTGCTGGTGATCGTCGGGCAAACCCACTTTTCGATGTGCTCGACGATGAGGTCCGTTCCGGTGAAGTGGCTGACGTACGGACTCATTTTCGGGTTGTACATCGTGTCAGTCATGTCGCGCATCAGGACGACGTTCTTCCCATTCTTCGCCATCTGCCGAAGGCCAAACGGACGACCGAGCACGCACATGTTGGTGTGCACGCCCAGCAGGATGACGTTTCTGCGATCGTTGCGTTCGAGGATGCTCCAGATTTCCTCGCCGTCGTCGCTGATGAAGTCGCGTTGGGCGTCGATTTCGAGTGCCGCCATTTGAGCCTTCCACGGAGCCTTTGGATTTCGCCCCATCGAAGCCAGCTTCTTCGCCCACGCGGCGTGCTCTTCAAGATCGTCGTCCTCGCCGCCGTCGGACTGATCGATCGGGTACTTACCTCGTTCTTCTTCCGGAATCCTGTAGCACCACTTGCCAATTTCGATCGGCAGGTTGTCGACGCGTTTGATCGACTGAGCTCTCTTCCGAGCGGCGTGGTCAGCGTAAGTTGCCGTGCAACTGCTCGGAGCGTGAATGATGATCGCCCCTCGGTCGCGAGCGTTCTTGAGCACTTCGTTCATGCGAGGAGCCATCTCGGTCCCTCGCCGCACAGCGTTCAGGCAGTGATGATAATCCCACATGTCGCAGACGATGATTGCCGTCTGATTCGCATGCCAGGTTTCAGGACGAGTGACCGTGTGAAACCGTCCACTGCCTTCCGCCGTTTCGGTTCGGCTGCGAAGTTGGAGCTTCAGAGACTCGCCTTCGGCCGCTTCAGCGCCAGAGGGCATTCCGAGCGTCACGAGAAGCACGGCGGAAGCCGCCATTATTGAACTGAAGATGTTTTGAACCGGTTTTCGCATTGTCGACGCCCTTCTCCGAACAGAACATGGAAGCGAGCATTGTGGTTTCGCGAGGGGCTGATCGACAAGGAAGCGGCAGAAGCCGCCCGGTGACAACCTTCCAGGCACAAGCTGAAATTCCGCGCAAAGGCGCTGAGACTTTAAGATGCGCAAAGGCTTTGCAAGACTTTGTGTCTTTCCGACTTTGCGCTGAGACGACCGACTGAACTCAATTCTGAAGAATCAAAACAATGATCTCACAGACTGCTCGAACCGGCATTCAAACGCTCGTCGTAATCGCGCTGCTCTTTTTGAACAGTCAGTTTGCAATTGCCCAGGATGTTCCGGAAGTCCCGCCTCGTAAAGGGCGATCGTCAAACATTCGCCTGTTTAATGGCAAAGATTTGAGCGGCTGGCTCGGCGATCAGAAATACTGGAGCGTCGAAGACGGCGAGATCGTTGGCCGTAACACGGAACCGATGCCCTTCAGCAGTTACTTGTTGACCGAAGTCGACTTCTCCGACTTTCGACTGACGTTTGATTTCAAACTCGTGCAGTCGGAAATGCACTCCGGCATCGCGTTGTGGGGAAAAGTGGATCCTGAAAAAGACGGCCCATTCGCTTACGTCGGGCCGTTGGTGATGTTTCCTTCGAATTATGGAATCTGGGATCTTTTCGGCCGCAAGAAAATTCACGACAACGCGGATAAGGCCAAAGCGGTCGGCCACCAGCACGACTGGAACCGTATCGAGATCCTCGCACAGGGAAATCGAATTCGAATCGTGTTAAACGGAACATTGATCTCCGATTGGCGTGACCCCGAACCGGACCGACTACTCGCCGGACCGATCGGCCTGCAGTTGCATTCAAATCCGGTTCCACAGGAAGTCCGTTTTCGAAAGCTGTTACTGGAGACGTTTCCCGAAGATCGCCTGACGACTCTTCCCAGCGAAGCGAGGATCGAAATCGTCGGTATTCGCAAGCTGGATTTGAACGTCGCGCCCGACGCTCCTGAAGTCTGGACCAGACATCCCGAAGTCGTCATTCCCGACGACGTGCTTGCGCCAGTTCGACGTTTGGGATTCAAGCCCTTCCTTGCTGGAATTCGACCAGAAGAACGAGACGCTTACTATGCAGTTTTGCAGAAGGCTCGTGAACTCGACCTGTCGACTATGAAGAAAGCGGCAAGTGAGTTCCGGCATAAAAGGCAGAGCGAAGCATTCGGTGGTAAGTACAAAGACCGACCCGCCTACGATTTTCCGGACTTTGTCGATCTCTACGACACACCGGATTTGTATCACGGAAAGCTGGTTACGTTGCAGGGGCACCTGAGAAAAATCAGCTCGTTCTCACCAGACGAGAATCCGTACGGGATCGAGGGGCAACTCTGGGAAGGCTGGCTGTACGACCCGCACGGCCAGAATCATCCGGCTGTGATCATCAGCACGGACCGCGACGACAGTATTGGGGAAGGCACTGAGATCGTGGTTGATCACGTTTCAGTGACTGGATACTTTTTCAAAAACTACGGATTTGAAGCACAGGATGCCTTCCGCTTTGCTCCGATGTTGATCGCTCAGAAGATAGAACATCGTCCGCCGACTGAATCGATCAACCCGTTCAATCTCGGCCTCAGCGCCAAGATGCAGTTGCTTGTCGCTGCTGTCGCCACGCTAATGGTCGGCCGTTTTGGTCTGCGAGTCTGGAAGCATTCCAAAGCTGACGAAGCCAAACGCCGCGAGACTCGAGAGATCGCCGCCGCCGAGGAATCGGAACCAACTTTTGACAACATCGTCGACAACGGCGGCGTGCCGGAATTTCTGGAGGATTGATGAGTGCGACGTTGCCCTCATTGGCATTCACGGTGTTGTAGCCGGACTCGCAAGAGTTCGGGCCCGAAGTGTTGCCACTCCGGCTACAGACTAATTCCATGTGTGCGTTCAGAATCCGATTTTCTTAACCGCTTTCAGGTCGGGCAAGGACAGCCGCCACTCGATTGTGAAAAATTCAGGTTCAAGTGCCAGGCTGACTGATGACAACGCTGGATCATTCAGTTTTTCCTGCTCAGCCCCAGTCAGTCGTTGCATCAGTTTCAGGATGCGGCCAACGCTGCCCTGCCACTCGACTCCTCGCATATTGAGGAGCGGTGTGCCGTATGGAGTTTCCGGAACAGAAACCTCTTCGCCGTGTTCCATCGCCTGCACATTTCGAATCATCTCATCCAACCGTTCAATGTCCGATCCGAAGAAAACGCCAACGTGTTTTTCAAACTTCACCAGTCGAATTCGAGACCACTCTGCCCCGGCCAGGATAGGAAGCAGTCCCTGCATTTTTGAACTCGCGTTGATGCGAACTTCCATCACGTCAATGGAAGTGCCGAGTCGGTCTTCCGCGTCAGGATGGAAGATGAATACGGGTTTTGCGTTAGCCAGTACGCTCGACTTGAACGCCGCCGCCTGTTTCTCTGCAAGCTCTTCTCGAATCATCTTCTCGATCTGAGTCGCTCGCTTTGCCACTTCCGCATTTGTGCTGAGCTTTGCGTCGATCACAAGCGGAAGCGCCCGCTGACCGATTAAGACCAACCTTGTTGTCGCCGACTGGCGTTTTTCAAATTCTTCATCGCCCAACTGAAGGATCAGACGCTTCACAAGATTCTTCGTTCTCTCGTGATCGTCATCTTTTTCGGCAGATCCCAGAGCTGTTCTGTCGACGAGCGCGGCCAGACTCTGCAACTCGCTCATCAATACGTCAGGACGATCGGTCTCAAGAATTGACGCCATTGAAATCAGCCCGTGAGCCGCCGTGTTTTCTTCCTGGTAAATTCCGACGTTGTATCGGTTCGTTAGCGGCCAGATTTCGCCGAACAGTCCCAGCAGTTTCAATTGCTCGAACTGGCTGACGAAGTTCTGGTCGAGCATTTGCCGCCATCCCCACCACCAGATACCGCGACTCTCCCGGACCATCGCGATCATCGCAGGCTGAATCTGAGAAGTGTCAGTTCGCGCCGAAAGCCCAAACAGCAGTTCACCCGACGGCAAACCGGCCAGCGAAACACCTTCAGCAGGTGGAGAAAACTTCAGAATGCGTTGCCTGACTTCCGGTGGCGCGTCCTGTCCGAAGAAGACGTTGAAGCTGAATTCGAGACCGCGATCGACACTGATCGCGATGATGCCGTGCCTGGCTCCGTGCAGAATCGAAAACAAATTGCGAATCGCCTCTTCTTCGGCGGCGTCAAGATCCTTGTGGCGGCTGATCCACTTCTCGGCTTCCTTTTCGGCACTTTCTTTTTCCAACTCTGCAGTCTTTGCTGACAGGCTTATTAAGCAATCAGCAGCGTCGAGATCCACAAGCCTTGAGCGGGGAATTGCATTCGCCAGAGGCTTGGCTTTCTTCAGCACGTCGTAGAGTTTTTTGTGACTGACGACCCACAGATATCGATCAACCATCCGGTAGTAGCGATGTTTGTGTCCGAAGGTCGAATGATCCTGTTCGACTGTTTTGCCAGCGACAAACTCGTCGTGATCAACTTTGAGCAATTTGGCCAACGCTTTCGTATCTGAAATTTCAACTCCGACGGCGACGGGTTTCTGCCACGTTCGCTTTACCTTGGGTTCACCGATCAGTTCAGGCTCGAACCACATAATTCCGCACGGTGATTCGTCGAAGGCTGCTTCCTTCACCATTAGTTGGGAACCGACGATGCTGAACAACATCGACACGCCGCCTTTGAATCCCATTTCTTCGGCAAACTCGTCGCCTCGCTCTTTCAATTCAGTCACGTTGCGAAACATCAGAGCGTGCGACGCATTTTCAGGCACCAACTGAGTCATCGTCGGCTGTTGAGCTTCGACCTGCGGCGTGTTGAATACCGCGAGGCATCCGATCAGAATCGCTGCGAAAGATTTCATCGTCGAGGTCCTTGAATCGGAACAACAGCCAGGCCATAAAGATTTGACACTCAGCATGGCAACGTACCTGGATTGTTTTTCAAAGGTTTCAGCCGATTCGCGGTAGTCAGAATTCTTCAGCATCAAGCAACGCCCACACAATCGGAGAAGTCAGAATATGGCCGCTATTCGTTACGGACAAATCGGCGTCGGACATGCTCACGCTACAAAGATGAGTGTCTATCGGAATTCGTCTGACTACGAAGTGGTCGGCGTTGCCGAATCGGATCCGGAACTCAGAAAACGTTTTGCCGACCACGCGGCCTATCGTGACCTGAAATGGATGACCGAAGAGGAACTGCTCAACACTCCTGGTCTGCAGGTCGTTGGTGTCGAGACGAAAGTCCGCGACCTGCTGCCAACCGCTGAAAAGTGCATCGCCGCTGGCAAACACGTTCACATCGATAAGCCCGCTGGCGAGTCATTACCGAAGTTTCGAAGCATTCTGGATGAGGCATCTCGCAGACACCTTGCCGTCCAGATGGGATACATGTATCGCTTCAACCCGGCCGTCGTATTCATGAGGGACTGCCTCAAGAAAGGCTGGCTGGGCGAACCGTTCGAAGTCCACACCGTGATGAGCAAAGTCGTACCTGCTTCATCACGCAAAGGCCTGGCCGACTACCCAGGCGGAATCATGTTCGAGCTCGGCTGTCACATTCTTGACCTGGCAGTCGGAGTGCTTGGCAAGCCGGAGTCGGTTCACGCCGTACGTCAACACGCTGCAAACATTGACGATTCGCTGGTCGATAACATGCTCGCAACGCTGACCTATCCAAAAGCGATCGCCACCGTAAAGTCGAGCGCGATGGAAGTTGAAGGCTTCGCCCGTCGGCACTTCGTCGTCTGCGGAACGGAAGGCACGTTCCACATAGAACCGCTTGACCGTCCGAATGTTCGAGTTGCGTTTTCAACTGCCCGCAGCAAATACAAGAAGGGCTATCAGACGGTCGAGTTCGGAAGCTACTCGCGATACACCGGCGACGCCGCAGACCTGGCTGCGATCATCCGCGGCGAGAAAGATCCGGAATTCAGCTACGACCACGATCTGGCCGTGCAGGAAACATTGCTCAAGGCCTGTGGCATGCCACTCACTTAGAACCATTCGTCGTCAGGCTGCATGCCGTGCGAGTTTTTGAGTCTCGCACGAAGGCACAAAGACACGAAGCGTGGCGAGAGCCCGCAATGAATGCCCGATTCGCTTTACGAATCGGCAAGCAATTACATGTTCGTTTTTGAATCCGACGCTGCTCCGAGGATTGATTCCAGCGCCGCGTTGATGTCGGCGTCGTGCGAGTGACTGTGCGAGTAAACTCGGAAGATCAGAAAGCTGACGGGCAACGTTCGAAACAACTCGTCGTCCATCAGTTCGACCGGTTCGTCATAGCCGGGTGTCAACAGCCAGTTCTGCCCGCCCGCCGGCAATCGAGCACTCGGCCGGTGGTAATGTCGGGCAACGTCCAACCGCAACGGGATGTCCTGAAGCGCCGACGGAAGGGCAGACCGCAGCCGCTTTTCGACAAGTTCTTTCTCAGAGAAGATCGTCGTTTGAGCATTCATCGCCGAATGAAAGTTGATCGTTCGCTCGGCCGACATCTTCCACGACGAATCGCGATGCAGGATCGATTGCCACTGCGAGCCCAGAAGTGCGATTTCGGGATCCTTGCTGTTCGACCAGCGTTGCACGTCGACAAGGAAAGTGGACTCGTTGAATTGCCGGTAAGCGTCAAGGTTGTCGATCGGGTTTCCCTGAAACAGGTGCTGCATCGTCTCGGCGAAGATGTCTTCCAGTGAAAGATCGAGTGCTCTCACGGTCCGATGGAAATAGATTGAGCGGAACAGATTTGCTCTCGTCTCGATGAAGTGAACCAGCGCCGATCGCCCACGAGCGTGAATTGTTAATCCGGCTGGCGTGAAGAAACTGTAGTGAAGCAACCTCGACAGATCGAACGCCTTTGTGTTGTAGCCAGACATGTAAGCATCACGCAGAACGAAATCCATGTTGTCGACGGTGTAGATCCCGCTGAAGAGTGCACGTAACTTTCGGAGCCAGTCCGGATTTCCGTCACTTTCGTCGCCGGGTTGCGGGCGGCGAATTAGCCAGCCGATTTGCCGAGGATCGAGTTCTTCAAGCGGCCCAAGCGTGCCGTTCGGATTCCGCCGAATCCTGCACAGCAGATCCCCGAGCTCCTTTTCGATGACCACCGCGCCGATGTCTTCATGCGTGACGTCAAACTGATCGAGATACTGATCATCAAAGAAATGACCGAATGGACCGTGCCCGACATCATGCAGCAGGGCTGCCATGCGGACCAGACTTTCGACGTACGGTCTCGACGGCACGTTCGGACAGACGCTGGCCAGAGATTCGTACCAGTAGTCCATCGCTTTTGACGCAAGGTGCATCGCCCCCAGAACATGCTGAAACCGCATGTGCTCGGCCGACGGAAATACGAACCACGCCGTCTGCAACTGGTGAATGTGCCTAAGCCGTTGAACCCAGGGGTGATCGATAATCTCCTGCTCCGCGACCTCGCCCTCCGGCAGGTTGTCACCGGAAATGAACGGGATATACCCGTGAACGGGGTCGTGGCTGAGACTTTCAGAAACGAAATCGCGCGGCATGACTTGCCGACTCCTGAGAAAACCTGATTTTGCCCGTCGCCCCGACTGAACGAGCTGAAATTTCGAGGCGGTATCCAACGAAACCGAGCGGCCACGCGGAGTATAGCAGCCGTATTTTTACTCGCATTGGTCCAGAGCACGGATCGTTCGTTTGGCGGATTCGGCTTTGTCCACCAGGATGCCGCCTTCGCTGTGCATCAGTTCCGCCTTTCTATAAGTCGCCAGCCACGAGCACCCAGTATGTCACCCGAACGGACAACTCTGTCTGGTAGAACGCCATCGAGCGGACCAAGCGAAGACCGTCTTCGTTTGATTCTCGAACGCCTGACTGTGATCGCCACTCCCGCTTACGCCGTCGGTCTCGCTTCAACAGTGCTGCAGCATGGGATCTCAGGTGAGGGAGTCCTGTGGGAATTTGGACTTTTCGCGTGTCTGGCGATGCTGGTGAGAGCGGCGATTGTTGGCTTACGCTGCTACCTGAGTGATGACCGTTCGGATTTCTTCCATCTAAATCGACGAGCGTGCGTGTTTTCAGGAATCTGGATTCTCGGGTCGATCGTGCTTTTAACGTTCGGGCCGGTATTACCCGTTTGGTACGGAAGCAGTCGCGGAGCCGCGCTGGTTGCATGGTCGGAGATGTTTCTGTTGCTGATCGGATTGGCTCAATTGCTGAAGTTTGTCAGCAGCACGACCAGTCGGAGCAATCCGGCGATGATTTTTGTTGTGTCATTTGTTGGACTGATTTTCGTTGGGACTTTGCTTCTTCTGCTTCCGGGCAGCGTTACGGCGCAAGCCGACGACGTTAGTTTGTTGGAGCGTTGCCGCGTTGCTCTCTTTACCGCCACAAGTGCGTCGTGTGTAACCGGGCTGGTCGTTGTTCCAACCGGCGGGCCAGACGCATGGTGGAGTCGCTTTGGCCAGGTCGTGATCATGGTCCTCTTCCAGATCGGCGGCCTGGGCATGATGAGTTTGAGCGCGACGTTTGCGCTACTGATGGGCAACCGGCTGGCGTTTCGCGAAAGTGCCGCCGTCACTGAGGTGTCGGAAGCATCAACGGTCCGAGACGTCCGGCAATTGTTGATTGCGATTGTCAGTTTCACGTTGATTGCCGAGGCGATTGGAGCAGTCCTGCTTTCCACTCTCTGGAGCGACCTTCCACTCGGCGAACGCGCATTTTATGGCACGTTTCACTCAATCAGTGCGTTCTGTAATGCAGGCTTCTCACTGACTGGTCAGAGTTTTCTGGGCTGGGGGACTCGGTGGCAGATTTGGGGAGTCGTTTGCGGACTGATCATCGTAGGAAGCCTTGGCTTTGGCACGTTGCGTTCTCTCTGGGCAACGGTGCTGTTGTCATGGCGGAATTCGCGCGAACCTTCCTCGCTGTTCAGACGCCGCCGACTGCGAGAACAGTTGCCACTTTCACCACGGCTCATCCTTACGACCACGGCCATATTGTTGATTGGCGGCGCGTTCGTTTACGGCATGCTGGAGTCAGTCGGTGATCAAAGCGACGCGACGTTCGGAACTCGCGTCGCGGATGCATGGTTTCAATCGGTCACATTCCGAACTGCGGGCTTCAACACCGTCGATCATGGCGAACTCAATCCTGCGACTAAGCTGTTTTCCATCGGCCTAATGTTTATCGGGGCTTCCCCCGGTTCGACTGGCGGCGGCGTCAAGACGGTGGCGCTGGCCATCGTTGTTCTTGCTTTGATTGCGATTCTGCGTGGCCGAAACCAAGTCGAATGCTATGGCCGGATGATTCCTGAGAAACAGGTCCGGTACGCCTTTGTTATTGTCGCGATGGGTCTGGCAGCAACAATGACCTCAACTCTGCTACTGACAGTGTTCGAGGCCGACTCGTTTTCGTTTCTCGACATCCTGTACGAGGCAACAAGTGCCTGTGCGACTGTTGGAGTTTCGACGGGGATCACCGGGGACCTGACACCTGCCTCACAACTCGTTGTTGCCGCGACAATGTTTCTCGGCCGCGTCGGCCCTTTGACATTGCTGATCGCACTTGCCGGGACCAGCCAAACGACCAGTCAGTACCAGTATCCGCAGGAGCGAGTGTCACTCGGATAGCCGAACTGAGTCGACTGCCATTGGGCGGGGCGAAACGTCGTCAGAATATTACGAAGAGCAAAATCGGGCCGATGATCAACGCGTAAAAAATAATCCCGACAATCGCCAGTTGCCAATTTTTCGTCTGTCGCTCGTTTCCAGGCTTCAAGACGAGATCGACCACGAAGCTGGGGATCTTGATGAGGAGCGTGAACACGACCTGGATAAACATGCCGACTAAAGAAACGACAAGTTCAAGTATGAGTTCGAGCATGGCTCCGTAACCCGACCAATTCCGGCCTGACGCGACGATGTGACAGGGACTGGTTCTGACGGGGGGTTATTCCGTTGCGTTCGCAATCAGACTGGACGACTTCGGCCGCCGATTGTTTGTCAACTTTCTTTCCGTCCATCGTTCGAGTTTGGTCCCGTGAAGTGGGTCGAGCAAATATAGAGTTCTATGCTGTGTCGACCGCCGGCCATCGGCTTGTTCCGTGAACTGCTTTGCTTCTTCGGTTTCCAGGATCGACTCAGGCATGAAGATCTTGAGGTTGTTCCAGTATGCAACATCCAAACCAACATCTACGCCTCGCCGAAACTCATCAAACGCACTTTGCGCCCACTCCGCCTTTGCTACGGGGGCGTTGCCTGCCACGATCCTCGTAAAGGTGACGTAGAGCTCTGACGCAGTTTTGTACTTCGCAGGAACATCGCTGCAGTCTTCAATCAAACTGACCAGAAGCTGATCATCGAACTTGTGTATTCGCTTCCCACGGGCTCCTCGACGCTGCCAGATCATTGAGTACGCATAAGCGAGTATCAGGTTGGCAGTGGTCGTGTCGCCCCCCATCAGTCGCACTTTCTCGAGCACTTCAACGGCCTCGTCGTACTGGCCACTCTTCCAATAGCTGTATCCAAGGTTTGTCAGGAGCTCTGGAGTCTCAAGTCCGCCCGCGATTGCGTCCTTGTATTGCATAATCGCGAGAGAATGCTCATCCACTCCCGCGAAGCATAGTCCACTAAGGGCCGCTTTTTCTGGGGTGCCGTCGTTGTAGATTCTGTTTCCGGCTCGCGCCGCCGCCTCGACGTTTCCAAGATGGAAGTTCGCCCGGATCCATCCGAACTCAGCTCCTTCGTGCCCATCGTCAAACTGTTTTGCTTTCAGGAAGAGCTGTTCCGCCTTCTCGAATTCTCTGGCTTCAAGAGCGTCGTATCCATCTGCGACCCAGCCAGCGAGTTTTGCTTCAGGCGTCAGTTCAGGCACCACGATCGGAACGGCGCGGAGTGTTTCTGAAGAATCTGCAGTCTCCGGCTGAGTGCCATTCAGTGGTAGAAATGTCACCGCAAAAAGAAGCGAGGCAGCAGCAATCGTCATTTTTATGATCGAAGCTCGCTTTGATCGGGACTCGACCTTTGAGACGCCATGGTCGATCTCGCTGAGTCTTTCGATCAGTTCCTCTGCGCTTTGCGGCCGCATCTCCGGTTCGTAGTTCAAGCATTCCTGAATCAGACTGTCGAAGGCCGCCGAAACTTGCGGATTTAAACTATGAATCGACTCCGGCATCGTTCGCCGACGTTCCAACAGTGATTGAACTCCGTCGTCGGCAGGTGGCGCTGCGCCAAACGGCAGTTTGCCGGTCAACAGTTCGTAAATCGTCGCGGCGAGTCCATAGACGTCGGTTTGAGGACCGATTGTGCTGTAACCTTCACCGGCAAAGGCTCGGATTTGTTCTGGGGCCATGTATGGCAACGTCCCGCCGACGTTTGCGGGGCTGGCGACAGCGTTCTGTCGGAATGCGACGTTGAAATCGACCAGTGTTGGCTTTCCTTCGGGGGTAACCAGAACGTTCGTCGGCTTAAGGTCGCAATGCACGATGTTCTGCGCGTGCGATGCCGCCAGAGCTTCGGCCAGGCTCAACATCAGATCTTTGGCCCAGGTGGCGAATGTTTTGTCCGACCAGGTGGGAGCTCCCGACGCGATCTTGTTTCGTGTCCGGACTTCGTCCCAGACCAATTCTGCTGAGGTTGGGTGACCGTTCCGTCCGGCGGCGGCTTTGCGTACAATGTCGTGCAGTGTTGAACGACTCGTCAACGGCATGCAGATAGCAGTCATGCCGAGCTCGGGGATCTGCCGCACGTAATGCACTGCCCCAATTCCGCTGTGCGTAAGAGTTGCGAGCGTTCGCGCCTCGTGAGTGTCCTGGCGACAGATCTTGACCGCGACCTTGCGGTTTTCATAACCGAGTTCGCTAGCCACAAATACTCGTGAAAACCCGCCACGCCCCAACGGTTCGACGAGTTTGAAGCCTGCAATCTGCTCGCCGACAGCCGGCCATTTGACGTTATCTTCTTTCGGTGCCAGAACACTCTGAAACCATCCCGTCATTTCCTGCAAGGCGCGTTCGAAGACAAGCGAGTCGAGCAACTGCGATCGCACGTGTGGGAACCGTTCGGCGAAGTCAGAGGCTGCCAGACTTTCGCCTGCACTTTTTCGCCCCTCGAATTCTGCGATTGCCAGTTCGACGATGGCTCGGGGTGAATCGTGCAGTTGTGGAAATCGAGCCAGTGCGACGTCAACGCGAATAGGCTCATCTTCCGGCCAGTCCCACATGACATCACTGATCAGGCTGTGCTGTTCGACGGGCAATGTAGGTTCCAAATTTTGCTTGCCAGTTGACGCGGCGACGCTTTTTCTGAACTTTTGAAGAAAGCTAATCATGTTGCTTTGTTTCCGTTCGTATCGTTGCCTGGCGGCCTGCGAAATTCGGGTCAGCCTGCGTCGCGATCCGAGTTCCTCTTGAACATGTCACGGCACTGCTGGATTACTCGTCGGATTCCTCTGCCACTTCGATCAGTCTTTTCGGCGATTTCGTCGCTGGTGTGCCCTTGCCGGTGCAGCTCCAGAATCGTTCGTTTTTCCGTCGAAAGACCCTTCGTACGGACATCCCATTCGTCGTCGATGGCGACCGCCTGGCTTGGGGTCAAATCACCGGTTGTCAAGGCGCTCTGTCCGGGGCCATCTGCTTCTGGCAAATCGCATTCGCGGTAGACGTCATTGCACTGGGCCCGCATTTTTCGGTCACGATCAATGAGCTTGTTGCCAGCGACCTTTGCGAGATACTGCATTAGATGTTCCGGCGTTTCGATCTTTGCGACGCGATCAACGTCCGAAAAAATCGATCCCCAGACCGACTGCATGCAATCTTCGGTTCCGTAGAGGATTCGCATTTTTCGAGTTCGAAATCGCCTGCGAATCGCTCGCGTAACGTGCGCACCGTATCGGTCAACGACGAGCTCAGCGGCAGCGGTGTCACCTTCGCCGAGCCGGCGCATCAGGGATTTAAAGTCATCCATGCCGTCTATCATGAGGGCTTACCTGCAGTCAGAGGCTGTGAGTCAACAGCCTCCAATTATCAGGTACATACGCGCAAATGTTCAAGCCCACTGTACCCCCACGTGGGCACAAGTTGAGCAATTGGTTACGTGTTGAAGGTAGGCATTTGGCCGCGAGAGCAGACACTCAGGTGCCGGCAAGGGAGTGTCGTGCGTTTCAGTGAACTGCGGGCTGCGATGAGTCAGTTGATTTGAGACGGACGGTCTGCCAAGCCTTGATGGCTCAGGGAGTGTTTTATAGACGAGTGATTGTTCGATTTTGCGTTGATTTGCGTGAAACAGCCGCGGGCCTCAGCAGCTACAATCCGAAAATTCCGTACAATCCTGACAATCGCTACAGATTAACAACTCAGTCCGACGATAAATGCGGCAGAGTCATGGTCTTGTGCGTGGATTGCCGCGCCAGGATCGCCTCCGCAACCACCGATTGTCAGGGACTGACTGATGCGGCGACACCTTTGCATCGCAATACTGCTGGGAACGGTTTCATTCTTTGGAACCGCGGGGTCTGCACAGTCTCAGGGGGTCTACCCTCCGGGAGCTGGCGTGGGGCCTTATCCACCTGGCCCCGCAATGGGCGGCGGCCCTACGACTGATTTCGCGGGAATGGGGCCTCAAGGTGGAGCTTACCCAAGCTACTACCAGCCGTATCCGTCGATCAGCCCGTACGAACATGAATTCAACCAGATCGCCAATCGCGGCGGTATTTGGGAATCGGAGTCCCAAAACCGTATATCGCTGCCGAGTCGATGGAAGTTCCGCACCGAGTATGTCCAGATGAAGGCTGAGCGTGGTCGCAATCTGCTCGGCAACCCGAATGCACCGATCTACCGAGAGCAAATTGCAACGGCGCTTGAAGACGCAGGCGGCGGTGGTGGCGGAAACAATATCCAAGACTATGTGGATGCACTCCGCGGGACAAATAATGGCGTAGGCTTCAACCTGTTTGATCCCGTCTCGGCGAAAGAACTCGATCGCCCCGAGCTTCAAGGAGTACGATTGACGCTGTCATCTGAAAACTCCGATGGATCAGGTCTCGAACTGTGGGGACTATGGGCCCGGGAAGGTGACAACGAATTTGATGCCAGAGAAAATGTTGATCCAAGCCGCGGGAACCAACAGGCCTTTGTCCAATTGTTGATCGATAATCCAGCACTGCTGGCGCCAACTAACGCACCAGCCAACTTTCCCGATCCGATAGAAACTCTGCAGAACAATCTGTTGAACCTTCGAGGGATTCCGTTGAATGACGGAACAGTCACGACTCTGGCCGACGGAACAACCTTTGGGGGGGCCAGTGCCGTATACGACTTGAATTTTCAGGTACGTACTGACCTTGAAATGTTCGCCACAGGTCTTCGCTGGAAATCCATGCCCCTTTATAAAACCAGCAGCTTCAAGTTAAGACCTAACGCAGGAGTCCGGTACACGGCATATCGTGACCTGTTTGGATTCTTCGGACAGGACAGCGGCATTCTCTATGATGGGCAGGACAATGCTACTGGCCCACCGATTCCAGATGTGAAAATTCACTCGTTGCCAAACGGATTCGACGACGACGGTGATGGAATTGTTGACAATGCTGGACTGATAGAAGACCAATTTGGCGGTGGCGGTGGCGGTGGTGGTGGCGCCGGGACAGCCAACTTTGTCATCATCGGCGATCAACTAATCTACCCCGTAACATCGATACTTGATAACGAAATAGAGTCACACTTGGTTGGGCCAGAATTCGGCCTGAGTTATGACTTTGGTGGTGACAATGGATTCCAACTGGGGGGCTCGACGAACGTCGGGCTGCTCATGAATTATCAACGAATTAAGATGTCTGGCGACAACATATTCGTAACAACCCGACAGTCAGATTTGATTCCTGCATCACCGACTGATTCTACGCCGAACGCTTTCACGGATTCAGAAACACATACCAGTGTCTCGCCGATGATTGAGCAAATGGTTTATGCGGAAGGGCCGCTATTTCAATACCTTCCGATGCTCCGTCGGTCGAAAATACTCCGGAACGCCAACTTTCGAGCGGCGTACACGTTGACAATGATTGCGGAGATGACGCGAGCCAGCGACAGCATCATCTGGCAGGGCAACCCGTCGCAGAACATCTTCCCCGGAATTCAAACCTCACGGTCAACTTTCCGAACGTCGTCCTGGGACTTCGGTGTGACTTGGAGCTGGTAACCGGCTGAGGTTGAACGGAGATTCTGAACGGCCTAAGTGGCGACCGTTCAGGCAAGTGTCTGGAAGCTCAAACGAATCCGGCGTGACTGGACCACTTCCAGAAACGGTTTTCAGTGTTCTCCACGGGCCACGTGGGAAACGAAGACTCGGCCAGCGGGCCAGCTCTTCTGCAGTAACCATGATACTTGCCTATTTGTTGGCGAGCGAAAACGCTCCGTCCCAGGTCGCTGGTGGTTCGTTGCCCAAGGCTGCCATGTTGTGGAGCAGGAATTGCTTCGGGCCGTCCTGATCAGGAACTCGTTCCAGGATTTCCACCGCGGATGACCATTTGCCATCGGTCACTGAGTCGAGTGCAGAGTCATAGTCGGCAACGATTTCGTCGGTAAGCCATTCGAACTGGCCACCCAGCGGCAACAAGCCGAATACGGTCATCGGAGTGTCCATCCCTTTCGGGCGGACTCGCGCCAGGCGACGAATTCTTCCCTCGGAAGGCGGCAGATACATCTTTGCGTATTCGGCCGTTGGCTCATCGACACAGATCGGTAGATCGAACTGTTTGGTCATCGTTTCGAGCCTAGCGCCTTGATTGACGACCGGGCCGAAGACTCCGACCTTGGCCTGTTGGTCCGTACCAATCTGTCCAGCAAGCGCTCGCCCATGAGCCACGCCTAAGCCGACAGAGAAGCCTTCCAGCAAACTTCCGGGTACAGCGATCTCGTTGTAGAAGTGGGTGAAAATTTCCAGAGCCGCCTTGCACGCCGGTACCGGGCCTTCTTCGAGCTCCACGGGCCAGCCCCAGAATCCCAGAGCGGCGTCACCCTGGAAATCTGCAATTGCACCGTCGCCTTGCAGGATCCCTTTGGCCATGACGTTCAAAGCCGCACTGACACTTCTCAGCAGACTCAGCAGATCATCCTGCAACTGTTCCGATTTCTTCGAGAAACCTCGTACATCGCAGAACAGAACGGAGATATTTTTCTCCGATGGCTCCAGCGTGTCACGGCCGTCCTGGCCGGTTAGTCCTTCGATGACTTTCGGAGAGAAGAAGGAACTCAACTGAGTCTTCTGTTCCTGCAACAAGCGAATGTTTCGAATGGAACCGATGAACTGAGCGACCAGCTCGGTGAAACGCAGGTCGCCGGCCACATCTTCTTCCGTAACGATCAACCCTCCGTCGGTAGTTCCTTTTCCGGAAACGTAGAGGCACCAGCCTTGGCTGGACTCACCAACGATGGGCGAACAGAACGCCCAACCGAGCCCTGCGCTGACCGTTGCTCCGCCAGCCGCTTCATCGGGATCCCAGATATGGATCACGCTGCTTTGAGACTTTAAGGCTCGGAGAAGAATCTTACGGCTGGGACTGAACCGGCTGTTAAAGTTTTCCCGCGTCTCGACTCTTAACGTCAAAGGCTTGGGAAACGAGTTGATGGATGCCTCATTTTTCGGGAGCTGTGTTTCGTCAAAGTGAGCGACGGCCACAGCTTCAGCAGGCGGAATCGCATCGAGAAGCAGCCGCGACAACAATGCTCCAAGATCTTCGTCAGTATGCGAACCTGAAATCAGACGTGGTAGTCGCGAGAGAATCTCCAACTGCAGATCGGAATTCTTAAAGGCAACCTTACTCAGTTCGTCCTGGGAGTACTCATACTCCTCCATGATCGATCCGACGCCCTCGTCGAATTCGACATTGACCGTGTCGTCGTCAGGTTCCTGCTTGATGATTGTGCGTTCGGCGATGTCTCCTGCTTGAAATTTCGTTTCGCCAATCTGAAACCAGTCGCCCGCAGAGAGAGTGACTTCCTTCATCATCTTGTTCTGATGAATCAAGGGATTACGAGCCTGAGGGATCATGGCGACCTTCAGCACTCCATTATCCCAGCGGATATCTGCGTGCTCGCGAGAAATCGCTCGATCCCACGGAACGGCCCAGCCCTGCTTGGGAGCTCGGCCAATTCGAACAACCTGCCCTTCACGGATCGCCTTCTGCAGTCGTTGAGACGGGTCCGGGCCGGAAATGCTGATTTGAAGCATCGACGCTGAAAACATTGATGATTCTGACATGCGGCTTAGTTTTCTTTTGGCGAAACGGCAAAAATCAATGGCGTTGGTTCAACTTGGATTCCGACATGGCCTCATTTGAAACGCACCTGGCTCATTGCGCATCTCGTTATATCTGACTTTTCGCCGATGATCCGAAAGGTCGTACTCGGCGGGCAACAATAGTGAGGAGTCGCGATTGTGCGATTTCGTACCGGCTGAGCAAGCGTGATTGTGGCTACCGCCGCTCGAAACTCAAGCAGGAAAGCAGGTTCCTTGGATGGTATCGCAAACCTGCCCGTCGAAACTGAAGGTCCTTGATTTGGTAGCCAGGACATGCCTCCTATTGGCTGTGAGAGTTTCTGCAATCGACATAATCGCCCCCGATGTTCCGAAATGTGCTCAGGCACATCGGAAACGCAGGCATGGCAGACTTGAGAAATACACTTTCTACGTCATCAGATTGACGGTGACAGGCCCGCCGAGGTCCGCCAGAATTCCGTCGGACAAATATGACAGGGAGGTCATCATGAAAGTCACTGGAATTATCCCGGCACGTCTGCAGTCGTCTCGGTTGCCTGGCAAGCTACTACTCGCTGAAACCGGCAAGCCTCTGATTCAACACGCGTGGGAGTCGGCCAGTTGCGCGTCGATTCTAGATGGCGAGAACGGCGACGAGCCGAATTTGCTCATCGCGACGGACAGCCTTCAAATCGCGGCGACGGTGACCGGGTTCGGTGCGCAGGTCAAAATGACTGGCGATCATCCCAGCGGCACCGATCGAATTGCTGAGGTCGTTCGCAAGCACCTGCCCGATTCCGACATTATCGTGAATATCCAGGGCGACGAGCCGGACATTGATCCAGAATCGATTAACAAAGTCGCGCAACTGCTGATCGACAATCCGAATGCGGACATGGCGACTCTTTGTGCTCCAATCACCGAGCCGGAGATTCTCGAAGATTCCGGCTGCGTGAAGGCGGTCTGCGCGGCCGACGGCCGAGCCTTGTACTTCAGTCGTTGCCCAGTTCCATTCATGCGTGACGGGAGCCGTGACGAGCGGCTGGCCGAGGATTCACCGTGGAAGCTGCACCTTGGAATTTACGCGTATCGGCGGAATTTCCTGCTGCATCTGGCCGAGCAGCCGACCTCGCCGCTTGAAGATCTGGAGAAACTGGAGCAGCTTCGCGCTCTGGAACTCGGAGCCACCATCCAGATTGCGGAGGTCCCGCATCGTTCAGTTGGAATCGACACCCCGGAAGATTATGCTCGCTTCGTCGCGGGGAGAAAGGCGGCCTGACGGGTTGAAACCGGTCGAAATTTTCGCCCTCGCCGAACAGCAAGAATCAACACAACCTAAGACCCGGCCCCTATTTCGGGACCGGGTCTTCGTCGTTTGAGGATGTCATGACGAAGCATATTTTCGTAACCGGTGGTGTGGTCAGTTCGCTCGGCAAGGGGCTGACGGCGGCTTCGGTCGCCATGCTGCTGGAGCGTCGCGGCCTGCGGATCAAGATGCAGAAGCTCGACCCGTACCTCAACGTCGACCCCGGCACGATGAGCCCTTATCAGCACGGCGAAGTTTACGTGCTGGACGACGGCTCCGAGACCGACCTCGACCTGGGCCATTACGAACGCTTTACGAACAGCGTGCTGGACCGCGGCTCGAATTACACGTCCGGGCAGATTTACCAGCGAGTCATCGACAAGGAACGTCGCGGCGAGTACCTCGGCAAGACCGTGCAGGTTATCCCGCACGTCACGAACGAAATCAAAGCCTGCGTGCTGCGCGAAGCCGGGCCAGACGTCGACATCGTCATCACGGAACTCGGCGGCACGGTCGGCGATATTGAAAGCCTGCCATTCCTCGAAGCCATCCGTCAGATCCCGCTCGAAGTAGGCAAAGAAAACTGCCTCTTCATGCACCTGACGCTGGTGCCGTACCTGCGAGCCGCTCGGGAAATGAAAACCAAGCCGACACAACACAGCGTCGGCCAGCTTCGCGAGATCGGTATTCAGCCTGACGTTCTGGTCGTTCGCTGCGAGCGTCCAATGGGACAGGAGAATCTCGAAAAGATCGCGATGTTCTGCAACGTCGAAAAGCGAGCCGTCATCGAAGAAGTCGACAAAACGGTTTCGATCTACGAAGTTCCGCAAGGGCTCGTTGAACACGGTCTCGATCAACTGATCGTTGAGAAGCTTGGATTGAACGCCGGACATCTCGAAATGGACGACTGGTTCGAACTTCTGAAACGAATCCGCAACCCGGATCACGAAGTCACGATCGCCGTCGTCGGAAAGTACATCGAACACCGAGACGCCTACAAATCGATTTACGAATCGCTCGACCACGCCGGCTTCTCGCACGCGTCCAAGGTCATTGTCAAACGGATCGAGGCCGAAGACCTGGCGGAACAGGGACCGGATTCGCTGCTCGCTGGCGTCGACGGAATCCTCGTCCCCGGCGGCTTCGGCATGCGAGGCATCGAAGGCAAAATCGAAGCCATTCGTTACGCGAGACAATGCGAGATTCCATTCTTCGGAATCTGCCTGGGCATGCAGTGTGCCGTCGTTGAATTTGCTCGCGGAGTGCTGGGCCTCGAAGGCGCACAAAGCACGGAGTTCGCCGACTCGACCGATCACCCGGTTATCTGCCTGCTCGAAGATCAGAAGACCGTCACAAACAAAGGTGGGACGATGCGGCTGGGCGAGCAACCTTGTGTGCTCAGCAAAGACTCACTCGCCGCCAAAGTTTACGACGAAGAAGAGATCAGCGAACGACACCGCCACCGCTACGAATTCAATCCGGAATACAAAAAGCAGTTCATCGAAGCCGGCATGCAGATCTCCGGTTCCAGCCCGAACGGAATGCTCGCCGAAATCGTCGAAATTCCAGAACACCCCTGGTTCCTGGCCGTGCAGTTCCACCCGGAATTCAAATCCAAACCGCTGGAACCACACCCCGTCTTCCGCGACTTCGTCGAAGCCGCCCTGCAACGCCACAAAACCCGAATGCAGGTCGGCGTGTAGCCGATTCATCGATTGAACAGAGAACGTAATGCGATGTCTCGTTTAGTTCTTCTTGCGATATTCATTTGCGTTCCCGGTTGCAACGACCGCAAGGACGATAAACCGGTCGGTGACATAGTGGCGTTGTTTGGCAACGTCCGATCGCTGGACGCAATTAAGAAAGCACCGACCGTTCGGGCTTACCTATTAACAGTTCAGGATGAGAATGACCTGCACCGCAGATCGATTTCAGAATTCCGTTCGACCGAAGACCCATCCACGGTCCTCAAGGCCTTCAACACTGAGTTGAAAGAGGTACTGCTCAATCCTGCAACCTATCTATGGGATGAAGCAAATGCGTGCACTCCTAACTACGGAATCCGAATTCAATTTCTGCACGACAACCAACAGGTCGATATCCTGGTATGTTTCCAGTGTAATTTCCTCGCGATCTTTGAGGATGGAGACTACACCGGGCGTCAGGATTTTACGCCAGCGGGCCGCAGACGTTTTCTGATCATCGCAAAGAAACTCTTCCCAAACGACAACATGATCCAGTCGCTCGACTGAATTGCAGATCAGCTAAAGTTGCAACTTGTCGGTGACTAAGAAACTGCCTCGTCCGTGTGCTCAAGAATTGAATTCACAGCGTCGGCGTTGCCGAAGACGAAGAGGCAGTCTTCGGACTGGATGACCGCATCGCCCGGTGGAGGCATCAGGCGTTCTCCGCTTTCTCGGCGGATGCCGATGACCATGACGCCGCGAGTTCTCAAGTCGGTTTCCATCAGCTTGCGGCCGACGTAGTTGCTTTGCGGTGAGATCTGAATGTCCGCCAGTTCGAGTTCGTTGCCACGGCTGTCGGCGATTTCGATGAAGTCTTCGATGCTCGGGTTCAGCATGAAGCGAGCCATCTTTACGGCTCCGGTTCGGAACGGGCTGACGACGCGCGTGGCTCCGGCGCGTTCGAGTTTTTCGACGGCCTTTTCGTCGACGGCTCGTGCGATGATCTTCACTTCAGGGTTCAACATTCGAGCCGACAGGACGACGTACAGGTTGTCAGCGTCGGTCGCGAGAACCGTCGTGAGCGAAGCGGCTCGATCAATGCCTGCTGATTTCAGAACGTCATCATCCGTCGCGTCGCCAACGATGAATGGCCAGCCGTTTTCTTCGCAGACAGGTTGAATTCGCTCCTCGTCATGATCGACGACGACGACCGAGCGGCCTCGTTCGGTCAGGTACTCACAAATCTCCAACCCCATGCGTCCCTGGCCGCAGATGATGGAGTGCCCTTCAAGGTCGCTGATTCTTTTCTGCATCCGTCGCCTCTCCAGCATCGTGTGAAAGTCTGCACTGACAATCCAACTGCCCAACTGAAACACGCTGAACGTGAAGATCCCCAGTCCGGTCGCGAGGTACGCCACCACAAACAGTTTAGACGCTGTGTCTATTCCCGCGTCGCGCGATCCGACCGTCGTCAGCGTAATGACCGCAAGGTAAAGACAATCGACCCAGTCGTTGCCAATGAAGATGCGGAACCCGACCGTGCCGAACAGCGTCAGCGCCAGCAGCAGGCCAATGGTCGTCAGCACGGTCCTCATCAGACGTCGTACCTGTTTCGTTGTTCGTTATTCATGACCGTTTCAACCTGGAAATTTCGTCGAGGCCCAGCAACTGCTTGACCTCGTCAAAACCCAGCATCTGTGATGCGAGATGATCGACTCGCCCGTCATTCAACATCGCCTCGGCCAGCGTTCGCATCACATGGCCCGTTGCCAGTAATGGGCCCACCGGGTCAACGACAATCTTAAATCCAAGTTCCTGTAGCTCGTCTGCCGGCAGAATCGGAGTGACACCGCCGGGCAGCATATTAGCGAGTTGCGGAAACGGGACATCCCTGGCCACGCGAGCCAATTCGTCCGTCGATTGCGGAGCTTCGACAAAGCACACGTCGGCGCCGGCTTCGCCATACAGGTTGGCTCGTTCGATGGCGGCGTCGAGTCCTTCAACGGCTCGCGCGTCCGTTCGGGCGATGATGACAAAGTCAGGATCGACTCTCGTGTCGAGTGCCGTTTTCAGCTTATCGAGCATCTCGTTTGCCGGGATGACCTGCTTGCCGGAAAAGTGGCCGCAACGTTTGGGAGCGACCTGATCTTCGAGCAACATCCCCGACGCACCGGCTCGTTCAAAATCGCGCACCGTCCGAGCAACGTTATGCAGATCGCCATGTCCCGTATCGCCGTCGGCGATCAGCGGAACAGTCAGTCGGTCGGCCATTCGACGAACGGCTTCTGTCATCTCAGTCAGTGTCGTCAGCCCAACGTCGGGAATGCCCAGCACGCTGGCAGAAACTCCAAAGCCGCCGAGAAACAGCATCTCGATTCCAGCATCTTCCAGAACGCGAGCCGTAAAAACATCATGCGGAGCAAACGACCGGATGATCTGCAAACCGGCCAGCAATTGCCGCAGTCGCTGGTTCTTTGTCGGCCTCTCAGATTCTTCTTTCCCGGATTGTGGCATGAATGATTCTTTGGCTTCGTGAATTGGTCATTGCAGGTTTGCAGGCCATTGATGTCGCTTTAGCCACAGAGAGCACAGAGTTCTCAGAGAAACGTTTTGCTATCAAACTCAGTGACCTCGGTGTTCTCTGTGGCAAAAGTCACTCGCTTTCAGCCGTCACAAGAAACAATTGCGACGTCACAAACTTGCGTTCGCCTTCGTAGCGAATCACTAATTCGGGGGCCCAATCTTCGATAAGTTGTCTATCAGAATCGCTGAACGAGTCCATTGATCGAGTCCCCGACAGAGATGTCACGTTTCGATGGAGGATTCCTTCCTGCTGAAGCTGTTCGAATCGCCACGGTGCGAGGAATTCGGAAATACCATACGTCGTGCGGTATCGGAGAACTTCTTTCCAGTTGACCAGGATGTGCGTGATGCCTTCGCTCTTGAGTCGTTCACGGATCTCAGCAGCCGATTTCATTTTCTGATCGGCGACCGGAACGCCGGGTTCGTTGGCCGAGCACCATTGTTCGAAGATCGAAATGTCGAAGACCGTGTTATAGACCAGCGGAACTCGAACATCGAAAACCTGCGCCTCGCCAACGAACAGTACCTTTGCATCGGTCGGCAGCCGTATTCGGTTGAGATAGGCGACCGGTTCGGACGTGAATTCGGAGTTGTCTCGGACCTCGGCGAGGTCGCCCAGCCACGTGTTGAGTCCGCAGTTGACCGTCGTGATAAACCCCAGGTTGAAAAGAACGCACAGGGTCACGAATGCTCCGGCTGAGTATCGCCAGAACTGGTTGGTCGCCCACCACACACCGCCGCCCGACAGCAACGCCACCAGCGGAATCAGTGGGATCCAGAAGCGGTCAAGGCGGTGAGTCAGCACCCACCAGCTCAAGAATAGAAATCCAACATACAACCACAGCCCGCCGATGATTCGACGATTCCACCTCGTTAAGAACGCCAGCGGAGCCAGGGCGAACATCAACGGACTCAGCCAGTCGCTCTTCAAAGTGACATCGTAAAATTTGACGAGCAAATCGAACGGCTGGTAATGCGATGGGCTGTGAGCGTTTTTCCAGTTGGCTTCCAGAGTCGGCGTCCAGTCAATTCCGTGGAACAGGCTGTTCATCAACGGGTAAACCGGGTTGCCGGTTTCGTACAGATTCTTCAGCAGCCACGGACCGATTGTGACTCCGCACGCCAGTCCGAATACCAGCAGAGTTTTTGCGACTCGGCGAGCCAGCGGCGCGGCGTTCTGCGATTTCCATTCAAGTAGCAGGAGCACGACCGCTGCCGGAAACACGACCGACAACAAGCCCGGATATTTGCAGGCCATCGCGCTGCCGGCCAGCAAGCCAGTCAGAATCGTCAGCCGATCTGCGCCCGGCGATTCTTCTTCTTCGGGGGATTGCTCCGGATGGTCCTGTCGGCTCTGCACGCAGACGATCACCGCCAGAGTCGTTGCCATCAGGAAGAATGTCAGCCCTCCTTCGGCGTAGGCGATGATTGAAATGCGGTAGGTCCACGGCGTCGACAGGTGGATCAGGATCGCCGCCCAGGCGGCTTTGCGATCAAACAACCGATCCGCCGCTGCAAAGACAGCCAGTCCGGTCAGCGGAGCAAACGTCATCAGTGTCAGCTTGCCGGCCAACGCTCCGAGGTACCAGTCGCTCGACAGCTCCATCCCAAGCAGATGGAACATCTCAGTCAGGAACGGGAAGCTCGTATAGACATTGTGAGGCAGCATCTCGATCGCCCCGTTCATGAACCATTCTTTCGGGCCCTGAATGTGGTACTCCTTGACGTCGAAATCGGTCGACGGAAGCATCGCTCCCAGAGCCATCGCCATGACAAAAAGTGTCATCGCCAGGCTGGCGATTCCACGGGCGAGAATGCCGAACGGAATCTGACCTCGAAGCAGCACCGCTCCGAGTCGACTCATGCTGAATTCAGACTCCGCCCGCTTTGAGGATGCCTTTCCTTTCGCGGCCACTCCCTCTGAGGCAGTCGACGAATGGTTCGATCGATCCCATGTTCGGCGGAGTGCGAACTCAATCAACGCAAAGACGAATAGGGCAATGCCGAGCGTTTCTCCCGAGAGTGCATCGGGAACTCGCTGAGCAAGCAGTCCGGCACCCAGCACGAGCAACGACACTCCAGACATCCCGAGCCCGTAGGCGAAGACGGTTTTCTCCAGCCGTCGCAGGTGTGGCTTAAGCCGGATGATTCTCAGCAGAAGGTGACCGAGCCCCCAGACCCCACCGAGCATCCAGAATCCGACGAACAGAATCGGAAGCCGTTGCGGAAAGTTGGACCAGCCGGCGGGAGGAGCGTCCGGGTGAGGGATCACGGAGTAGAGCAACAGTTCCGGCAGTTCGAGCCAGACGTCGGTTCGATTGGTCGTGGGCGAGCTGTTGGGCAGGTCGATCTGAAAAAACACGAACCCGAAAACACACAGCCAGATAGTCGCGGCGCAGACCTTCCATACAGGTTGAGGTACGTCTTCATTCTGTGGAGTCGCGGACATGGGCGGGAGGGTAGCGGCGACTCGCCCCCTGTTGTCAAGCCGGCCGAACGTACCACGCTTCGCTGATCCAACGCCGATGGTTGTCCAATCATTGCCTCACCCGATACCGTCTTCGGCTTCCCACCGGGCGATCCCAACCGGTCAGCCTGATCAATCCAGAATCTGCACCTACCAGAGAAGCCTCCATGTCGGACGAACCAGGCCAGGATGACATTGCCGCCGTCGAAAATTGTGCGGACGTCTTTCAGAAACTCAACGACGAATTATCAAAGGTCATCGTCGGGCAGAAAGAAGCCATCGAGCAGGTGCTGATCGCGATGCTGGCTCGCGGGCACTCGCTGCTGGAAGGTGTGCCGGGCCTCGCCAAGACGCTGCTGATCAGCTCGCTGGCCGACGCTCTGCAGATGTCGTTTAAGCGGATTCAGTTCACGCCGGACCTCATGCCTAGCGACATCACCGGCACGGAGATCATTCAGGAAAACCTCGAAACCAAGGCCCGCGAGTACAAGTTCCTCCCCGGACCGCTGTTCGCGAACATGGTCCTAGCCGACGAAATCAACCGAACGCCGCCGAAGACTCAGGCGGCCATGCTGGAAGCAATGCAGGAACGCCACATCAGCGCCGGCGGCACCATGCACGACCTGCCCGATCCGTTCTTCGTCCTAGCCACTCAAAACCCGCTCGAACAGGAAGGCACGTACCCACTTCCCGAAGCACAGCTCGACAGGTTTCTCCTCTACATCAAAGTCGACTACCCAAGCGGCGCCGAAGAGTGGGAAGTTGCTCGCCGAGTCACCACCGGCCAGATGGGGAGCATTGATCCGGTCATCTCCGCTGAGCAGATCGTCGAGTTTCAGAAGCTGGTCACCAAGGTTCCGGTCAGCGATCAGGTACTCGGCTACGCATGGGCCCTCGTCCGAGCCAGTCGCCCGGGTTCAGAAGAAGCTCCCGACGTCGTCAACAAATGGGCGAGTTGGGGCGCCGGTCCTCGCGGAGTCCTGACACTCGTCAGTTGCGCCAAAGCCCGAGCCATCCTGCACGGCCGCCACCACGCCACGACCGGAGACATTCAGGCAATCGCCCGCCCGGCTCTGCGACACAGAATCGCCGTGAACTACGCCGCCCAGGCAGCAGACATCAACAGCGAAAAACTCGTCGACCTGCTGATGGAAGCCGTTCCCGCCGACAAGCACTACGAACAACCGGCTGCGTGAGCGTAGGGTGCGTTTCGACGCACCGAAATCGGGGATTCCAAATAGCGAAGAAACTGGTGCGTCAAGACACACCCTACTTTTCCTCTGCTGGATCGCCTTCGCTATTCACGCGTTCCCAGATTGAATGGCTGGAGCCGTCGACAGAGAGCAGGTCGAGCTTTGTTTCGTTCAGCTCGATGATTTTCTCGACCCAGTGGTCGCCCCAGGTGCTGGCGGCGAGTTTCACTTTGTCAGCCGGAGTTCCTCCGCTGACTCCGTAATCGAGGTGCCCGTCCTTCACCGCCCAGAACATGGTCAGGTCGATCTTCGGGCCGAACCCGAGGGCAAACACGCCACTTGGCAGAATCGTCATCGTCGCCGTGCCGTCGGTTTTTACGGTCAATGTTCGTTCGCCGTAAAATTCCTGCTTCCAACTGCCGACGATGAGCTTGCTGAGCCGTGCAGTTTCTGGATCGAGCTGGTCGACAGTCGGGTCTGTGTCTGGAGGATCGACGGCCGGCTCGACTGGCGTTTGAGGCGTCGTTTCTTTGGTCTCTGTCGTTGGACTGCCCGGATTTGGGCCAATCGGAATAACCAGAGTCGAAGAAATGGTTGTCTGCTGTGGATTGTCCGGCATCACGAAATACGCGGAGCCAGCGGTAGCGGCGAGGATGAATCCGGCAATTAGAAACAGCGGCGGCGTGCCCGTGTTTTTCTCGCCGGTTTGAGTTGATTCAGAAACGTCGCTCATGATGTGCCTGGTAGAGAAGTTCCGCCGATTGAACGGTCAAAGCCAATGAGACGATCGCTCAACACAATCCAACTACCCGATTTGATTCGGATTTGTTTCAGCCAAATACAGACTTCAGCAGCGGCGTGCATCAGCCAATGCTGGATCGTAGGATAACCGTCGCTGGTGGTCTCGCGTGAGTGATCTTTGCCCGATGTCAGCCCAATCTACGAAAGACGTTGAGCTCCCGACAAGAACTAGAGTTTGACGAATCTTCAAAGGCTCTTCCCGTGAGCGTAACGGTCATTGTCGGAATCCTGATTGCTACCGGTGGGACGTATCTCGCTTTGACCGAGCGTGCGTCTTCCGGCAATTCGCCAACCGCAGAAGAATCGTCCGACGGTGAGTCGTCGCCGAAATTTTCGATTCCGCGATCAGTTGTTTATCAGGCTGCAATATTTGTTGGTCTGGCAATTCTGGGCTTGTCACACGCTTCGCATTATGAGCCGTTGCCGCGATCAATTCTTGCTGGCGGAATGCGAGGAACCGTGTTCGGCCTGGGAGCCTGCCTGACTCTCGCAGGAGCAATCGGAGTTGTGTTCTCGTCGACTGCTCGCGCCGTTGTACTTTCGGCAGCGATTCTCGGGACTGGCGGTGCGACCGTGCTGGGCGTTTCCGGAAACGCCATCGTCGGTGGACTCTTGCTGGCCGGAGCCGCTCTGTGTGGCTGGTGGCTTCACGCATATTTGCCAGGCAAGTCGGCAACGAAGCACCCGCAAAAAGACGACCGTGCAAACATCGAGACAGCTATCGAACGCGCACTGAATGACGATTCGCCGTCGACTCCGGAACCGTTGCTAGCGAGCGTTGCCGTCGTGTTGTTCTGCTGGATTCTTGGATCGACGCTGCAATTGGCAGTCGAAGAAGGCACTGGATCGAAAACGGCAATGAGCGGTTCCTCGCGAGCGCTACCGCGGCCTGCCTTTGACGGCTCTGCGCGGCAGAACACCGGTGATCGACCAGGCATGACGAACGCGACCGAGACGACAGCAAGCAAATCGTCACGTGACGACACCTTGTTCTGGTGTGCTGCCGGTTTGCTGGCGGCAACGATCGGCCTTGGGTATTCGCGTGCCGAATGCAAGTTTGATACGCCACAAGCTGCCGAGACGGACAATTCCGTTTAGAATCTGCATCGCAATCAGTTTTTAAACTACTCTTGAATCGACAATAAACGGACCTCGGAAGCATGACCAGCAATCGTCTAAGACATGTCGACCACCCTTTGGTGCAACATCATCTGGGGAAGCTCCGAGATGAATCGACCAGCCCGGCAGAATTCCGCGCGCTGTCCCACATCATCGCGACAATCCTCGCCAGCGCCGCCACGGAAGACCTTGAGCTAGCCGACACGACGGTCAGAACGCCAGTCGCCGATGCACCCGCGAAAGTGCTGTCACAGACGATTGCCCTGGTCCCGATTCTGCGAGCTGGGCTTGGCCTTGTCGATCCGCTTCTGAACGTGATCCCAACGGCGGAAGTCTGGCACCTGGGACTGTTCCGCGACGAAGCCACCGCGAAGCCCGTCGAGTACTACCGCAAGCTGCCACCGACTGGGCCTTCTGACGTCGCCCTGGTTCTCGACCCGATGCTGGCAACAGGCGGGTCGGCGTGTCTGGCTCTCGACGTGCTGCGTCAATGGGGCGTTCCGAAAACGAAACTCGTCGTGCTGATCGCTTCGCCGGAAGGCATCGCGGCTGTGCACGAAGAATTCCCCGACACCGAGATCATCACGGCCTCGGTCGATGAATGCCTGAATGACCAGAAATACATCGTCCCGGGGCTCGGCGATGCGGGCGATCGCCTGTTCAACACGCTCCGTAGTTGAGAAACTGCCGCTGAATTCGTTCTCTCAGAAATTCTGACGAACTCTCTTCCTCTGCGTTTTCCACCTCTGCGACGTCTACGTTAAAATCGTCAGCCTGTAGAAACTCACATTCCACTGGGAGCATGCTTCGTGGCCTCGGATTCTCGTTATGAACTGTTGGAGAAAGTGGGAGCCGGCAGTTTTGCCACGGTCTACCGGGCTAAAGATACGGAACTTGGCCGCGAAGTCGCGATCAAGCAAATTCACGACCAATACCTGCAGATGCCCGAGCAGATGGAGCGGTACTGGCAGGAAGCTCAACTGCTCGCACAGCTTCAGCATCCGAACATCATCACGTTCTACGATATCGATCGTGAACGCGGCTGGCTGATCATGGAGCTGATGCAGGGCAATCTGTCGGATCGAATCTCGACGGAGCAGCTCGATCTGAAATCAGTCCGCACGTCGCTCGCCCATTGCCTGCGAGCACTGAAGTATCTGCATGCCCAGGGCATCGTGCATGGCGACATCAAACCTGCCAACATGATGATCGACTCGCGGAAGCGGATCAAAATCGGCGACTTCGGATTGTCGCGGCGAGTCAGCGATGAAGACGGCAGCCTGCTGAAAGGCACGACCAAGTACATGGCTCCGGAAGTCATGTCTGAAGACTTCGGCGAAGTGGGACCGGCCAGCGATCTTTATTCGCTCGGTTTTGCAGCCTACGAGTTAATGTGCGGGCCAAACTTCGAATCACTCTTTCCTGGCCTGAATGCTTTTGGTCGAGACCGCCAGGTTGGCTGGATGATGTGGCACGCCGCGCCGGATCGAAAGCTCCCCGAAATCAGCCGCGTGCTGGAAGGCGTTCCCGAAGACCTGGCTCATGTCGTGCAGAAACTGGTTTCGAAGGATCAGGCAGGGCGATTTCAGTCTGCCGCCGATGCTCTGTCGGAACTTCAGATCGACATCAAGATTGTCAAGAAGGGAACCGACGGTCCGGCAGAAGAGCAGGTCGACTCGACACGGCGCAACGTCGCGATTGCGGCGTTCTGCGGAAGCCTGATTCTCAGCCTGTTAATGCTGTTTCTGCCGGGGAACTCGGAAAACGAAAAGAAGGTTGTCGATACCGGAGCCCCAATTGAAGGAGTGGTCGGTCGCGTCGAGATTGATCGAGGCTTCTTCACGATCATGGGACCGGACAAGATCCCGCAAGAGATCAAGATTGGAAGTTCGCCGAAGATTCTGCTCAACGAGAAAACCTACATCACCTCGCGCGATTTGCAGCCGGACGATCACGTCATCATTAAGAAAGCAAAGAGCGACGACGGGCGTGATGTACTCGAAATCGCCGTTTCACGACCGGACGAAAGTATCGGCTACCTGACGGCAGTCTTTCCGAACAACGAACAGGTGACGCTTCAGATTACGGAAGGGACCAAGCGGAGCGAGCTGACTGTCCGAGCGACGGAGACAACTCGAATTCTGCTCAACGGCGAACGTGCCTTTCTGGAAGATCTAAAAGCTGACGACCACGTCACGGTGCGACACGTTCCGGACACGAAGCTTGCTGCCGCGCGAGCGGCCACTGAGATCATCGCTCTGCAGAAACGCACACTGAATGGTTTCCTGCGAGACGTGCTGGCTTCGTCGCTGACAATCGAAGTCAACCGGCAGGGAAACACCGAACTGCTCAAGTTGCCGCTCGCGGAAGAGTGCGCCGTGACGGTTAACGGCAACAAGATCGTCGAAGGGCGTATTCTGAAACCGGGCGACCTCGAAGCCGGAGACCGAGTCACCGTCATTCACCACGCAGACATTATCGAGGTCAACTCGCTCCGCCAGTTCCTGCACACGGGCAACCTTCTGGAGCTTCAGGCCGACAGTTCGACTTTGATTGTCAGCGACGGCGATGCTGATCGAAAAGTTTTTGTCGCGTCGAAAGATTGCTCGATCACCATCAACGGACAGCCGGCTCAACTTGCCGACTTGCGTCGCACTGACAAGGTCGAGTTGAGTTACGACAGCACTCGCGAACAGAACGACGTCGCCGCTGTCGATGCGTTGCGTCCGGTCAACGAAAACCGATTCGCCATCGTGATCGGAATTCAAGACTACGATGACAACACACTGTCGAAGCTTGAATGGACGGCTTCAGACGCGAAATATCTGCACGAGACTCTGCAGAATCGATACGGTTGCGCACCCGACAACACTCTTCTGCTGGTCGACGAAACTCGAGTCCGCATCGAGCAGGCGATTCCGGATTGGCTGGACAAGTCCGACATCGCGAGTGAAGTGATTGTCTTTTTCGCGGGACACGCTTACGTCGATGACGACGGTCTGTCGTTTCTCGCAGCGAAAGACTTTGACCTGACTCGGATTGCGGAATCCGGCATCTCATTGAGCTGGCTGCGTGAACAACTGGAAGCTTGCTCGGCTCGGGAGAAACTGCTCTTGCTGGATTGTTCACGAGTCGGCGAGGGCGCTGATCAACAACGTCAACTTTCCGCCGCCCGACTGCTTGAATCTTTGAAGCCGGAAAAGGACCCAGCCGAATTCCGCACGACGTGGGCGGTTGCTTCCAGCACGGCCGATCAACGAGGGCTTGACTGGGCCGAGAAACAGCACGGTCTGTTTGGGTGGTTTGTCGCGGACGCCTATTCAGGCCACGGCGACCGCAATCAGGACGTCCATCTGGAACCGACGGAACTGTTCGACTATCTGCGAAACGAGATGGCTCAGGTCACGATCAACGAGCAGTCTCAACTTCCGAAGCTGTTTCGCCCGGACTCAACTCCCCCGGACCAGGATCGCCTCACACCGGCGGCCAAAGACGCCATCAAAAAACTGCTGGCAACTTACTGGGAACCTGGCCCGCGTCGTGGAGTTCCCGCCGCCGCCCAAGCCGATTATCTCACGGCCAGTCGATTGGCCGGGGACGAAGACGACGCTCAGATAACCTGGGCACTCATCCAACATCGAAATCGCGAAGACCGTGAAGCCCAGAAACACTTTGAGCGAGTGAAGCTTTCTCACCCAAACAATCAGCTTGCATACGAAGGTCTCGCCTGGCTGCAGGCCGACCAGAAACGCTACACGGAAAGCCTTGTTGAACTAACGGCGTTGCTTCAGTTGATGCGGGGAGATGATCCCGACGAGCCGGCAGTCTTCGACGAGAATGTTAAACGCGTCGTGGCCTTTGCGGGCGGAATCCGAGAGTTCGCTCTCACCATTGCTGACTCAGCCAGACATCCGTCTGCGAGTGCTCAGGCCAATCTTGATAAGGCAATCTCGGCATTCGGCGACGAAGCGGTTTCGATTCATGAGTCCGCTCGAAAGTCGGTCGTCGACAAAGCGGCTGGCTACGACGAGCAACTCGTTGCGGCCAAAGGGACGAATCAGGCAACGTTGATTGAACTCGAACGAAAACGAATCGAAAAGTACGTCGAATATGACACTGCCGCCGCTCGCCGTGCCATCATCGCGAGGCTGGACGAGGACTGATCTCCAGCTCCGAAACATGGGCGGCAACACTTTTCGCGGAATTTTGCGAAAGACGTGAAAGGCGACCCGATCGCTAGCCGTACTGACTGTGGAGCGACTCGCCAATGGACACAGTCAACACAACGCGGCCAAGCCTGCTGGTCCGAATCAAGGATCTGCGAGATGAGATGGCATGGGGCGAATTTGCCCAGCTCTACACGCCACTCATTTACCGCTTCGCCCGGCAAAGCGGACTGCAGGATGCGGATGCCTCGCTGGTTACCCAGGATGTGCTGGTTACCGTCGCGCGGACGATTCATCGATTCGAATACAACCGTAAGACCGGTTCGTTTCGAGGCTGGTTGAAAGTGGTGACACGTTCCCGACTGACGGACTTTCTGCGTGCACAAGGTCGGGAAGTTCAGGGAACTGGCGACACGGCAATGCTGCACGTCATGGATGAGCAACTCGACGCCTCACAGCCTGATCTTTGGGAACGCGAGTTTCGACGCACACTGTTTGAGTGGGCGGTCGACCGAATCCGTTGCGACTTTGAAGACACGACCTGGCAAGCTTTCTGGCAGACATCCGTCGGTGATCGAGAAACGGCGGACGTAGCCGAGGAGCTGGGACTGTCGGTTGGAGCGGTTTACATCGCTCGCAGTCGTGTCCTTGCAAGGCTGCGGCAGGAAGTTCTAGATGTAGAAGAACGGTAAATGTCACCTCTCGCCCTTGGGGGAGAGGTCGCGGTCTCAGCCGCGGGTGAGGGGGATGATCTGAGTCAGTCTGAGAAACGCAGCAGAGTACCAATCGAGAGACCCTCACCCGGCCCTGAGAGGCCGACCTCTCCCGCAAGCGGGAGAGGTGACATAAAATGACGCTGTTTAACTATGCGTTAGTAAAGTCAGAAAACCCCACGGCAGACCAACTGTTAAAGAGGCTCATCATGGTCATTCAAGCAGCATGCCCTGACCCGGACGTCATCCGAGACTTGCTCAACGGGAACCTGCCGGAGGCGGAACAGTCTGAGCTGTCGTCGCACTTTGATCTGTGCCCGAGCTGTCAGCAGCAGTTCGATGCCGAAGCTTCCGGCCCGCAGTTTCTCGGCGATGTTGCAGGACTGTGTCGCGATACTGACTGGCCGCACAATACGCCCACGCTTGACCGGCTGATTCGCGACATGCCGCAGCAGCTCAGCGACGCGGCAGACGAAGCCTCGGTCGCGACCTGGTCGACGGAAGCGGTGTCCGATTTTCTTGATACTTCTGAGAACGCTGATCACCTCGGGCGGCTTGGCTCGTACGAGATCGTTGAAGTTATCGGCCGAGGTGGCATGGGTATCGTGCTGCGGGGCATCGATTCTCGATTGAACCGCGTCGTCGCCATCAAAGTGCTGGCTCCGGAACTGGCCTCAAACCCGAACGCTCGACGTCGCTTCTATCGTGAAGGTCAGGCCGCTGCAGCAGTCAGTCACGACAATGTTGTGACGATTCACGCTGTGGATGATCACGAACGGTTGCCGTATCTCGTGATGGAGTTCGTGGCTGGCGAGTCGCTGGAAGAGTGCATTCGTCGCGCCGGCCCTCTACCTGTCGAGTCGATTCTTCGCATGGGCAGACAGACCGCGTTGGGGCTGGCTGCCGCGCACGAAGTCGGGCTCGTTCATCGCGACATGAAGCCAGCGAACATCCTCCTCGAGAATGGAATTCAACGAGTTCGTATTACGGACTTCGGCCTCGCCCGAGCGACCGACGATGTCTCGATGACTCAAACAGGAACCGTGACGGGCACGCCTCTTTATATGTCTCCGGAACAGGCGGGCGGCGAGAAGATCGACCATCGATCCGACCTCTTCAGCCTCGGCAGTGTCCTTTACGCAATGTGTACGGGCCGGCCGGCGTTCCGAGCACAGACGACGCTCGGTGTCATCAAGCGAGTTTGCGAAGATTCGCCGCGCCCGATCCGCGAAGTGAATCCTGACATTCCGCAGTGGCTGGTCGACATAATTGACCGACTGATGGCCAAGCGGCCGGATGATCGGATTCAAGATGCTGCGGAACTTGCCGAGTTGCTCGGTAATCACCTGGCACATCTTCAGGATCCGGACAACGTGCCTGCTCCAGTCGGAGTCGAAGCAACTTCAAGTCCACGCTTGAGAACATTGAAACCGCTGCTCCTTGCCGTGTTACTGATCGGTGCGGTCGGGCTTGGGATCACGGAAGCCGCTGGTGTGACTGATGTCAGAGAGTTTCTTGGCATCGTGTTACGCCTCAAAACGCCCGAGGGAACTTTGGTTATCGAGATTGAAGATCCGGACGTCGAAGTCTCGATCGATGGTTCGGAAGTCGTGCTCGCCGGGATCACGAAGAAAGAACTGCGACTCAAACCGGGCAATTACCAATACCGAGCGACTCGTAACGGAGAGCCTGCGGAGTCGGAGTGGGTCACCATCGAACGCGACGGCAAAACCGTTGTGCGGATTCAACAAGTACCGACGGAATCGTCTCTACGGGAAGGGCAGCTTGAATCTATTGAGTCGTCGGGGCTGGCACTCGACGATTTCGACAACGATGGCCATCTTGATCGCATTGTGACAAACGACGGCGTGACTGGCGAAATACTCCATCCGCCGACGATCGATTCGGATGACCCGGTGCAATCTGTGGAGGCTCACAACCTGTGGGTAATTGTCACGTTGTTTGACCAGAAGGGACAACTGGATATCGCCGCGCTGTGCTGTCGTGAAATTCTCAGGCTGTACCCGGACTCCGGCTTCGTGGATCGCGCAACTGAGAAGCTCGAACAGTTTGCAAAGCAGGGATATCAGAAACCGAACGCGCCGAATGAAGAGCCGCCCAGTCGATTCTGGAAACTTGTTCTGTCAAACGAAAAACAGGGTAGACAGGATGTCGCGCTCGTCCTGTGTCATCACATGATGTTGACCTATCTCGACTCTCCCTATCAGGCGAAGGCCGAACAGAAGTATCAGGAACTGGAAGACACGAAAAAGGGATCCGAGGGTTTGGCTGAGCTCTTCCTGATGCACTCATTTGCGTTCAAGGCAGACGGCAACAGAAAGCTCGCGGAAAAGATGCAGAAGAGCATTCTGAGAAATTTCCCGAAGACACGTATCGCGGAAACTCTTCGAGGGAGGGGCAGATCGACGTCGCCTGACGTTCCAGTCGGCCCGCCTCGAAGCATGCGAGAAGGAGGGCATGAGCAGAAAATCACCGAAGAACCGGACGGACGCGAACTGACCAGTCGATCGACCATCGATGGAATATCACTGCTTACCCCTGCCCGAGTCAGGCGGTTCCTCCCGGATGAAGTCGTGCCAGTCTGGTTCGGTAAGTGGTATTTCAAAGAACATTCCACAACCAGCTTTATGGACCAGAATTTTGCCTTCACCAGTCTGAACGGCGGGCTGCTGGAGTTTGACGTTTCGAAGATCGACGGTCGAGGATTTGAATCAGCGTGTCTGGCTGCTGATTCCTCATCAGGACTGGGATGGCTCGCGGACAACGTCAATTCCGGAGGACCATGATCCGAGTCTGAAATTCGCGACACGCGAAAGCCTGATCACGTTTGGCTGGTCAGCGTGGAACAACATCATCAGCGAACACGTCATAGCCAATCCCGATCGACCGCTCAAAGAAATGAAGTGGTCGGTCTTTTACCGTGACGTAAAACCCGGTGAGAAATACCGCATCCGGACTCACTGGAAGCACACACCAATGCTCGTTTGGGGATCGATGCAGCTTGATGGCGTGGTCGTGGCTCCGCAGTGGGACCAACGCATCGCCAGATTCGAGCCTGGATCCACTGTCCCACTCGGGAATGGGTCGCACGTTTTTGAGTGGGAAGTGCCGGAACAACTGAATGGGAAGCTCTACACGAAGCGGAATGGCTACCAGGGAGCGACTCGTTTTCCGAGTCACCAAGGATCAGACTGTCACCATCGGTATGTACGAGTGGGGGCATGAGCACGACGGGAATCCTTCTGGCAACTGGATACCGGAACTGACGTCTCGCCGCGATCTGGCTGAAATGGGATGGCAGGACGCTGGCGAAATGAAGGCCCGACACACCGAACCCCAAACTTCCTGGGGCCACCTGGTTCTTCTACACACGCGACTGCAAAGCCGGCGAATCATTCCTGCTCCGTAATCACAAATATCAGGCTCCGATCGTATTTTCGGAGAAGACTTACTTCGAAGCTGGATCGATCGAAGTCGAGAAGTCGCCGCTTGATAAACACGCTCAAGCTCAGGCGGAAGAGCGACTCGCCAGAATCGTCGAAGAAATCAATTCGCTGATCAAACAGAAACGCTTCGCTGAAGCCGAAGTGATTGCCCAGCAAGCAAAAGCGGGAATTTCCCAAGAGTCCCGATCGTCGATGCCATGTTTGATTACCTTCGCATCGGACTGGCTCCAGTCGATCCGCGAGAGACCGCGAAGGCCCAAAGTTCAATAGTCGAGTCCGATTTGAAACCGGCTCCCAATGTCAGCCGTATTCGACTCGACGCTTCGAAAGTGAAGACGCAGATTGCGGATCGAATCCACAAACCAGGGGGTGTTCGGTACGCGAGGTTTCTGCCGGACGAAATGCGGGATTGGCTATTCAATTCTTCGGGCACAAAGCAGACGAGCTTAAAGACGGTTATCGAAAAATCGGTCCGCCTCGACGGCTACGCGATGCTGGTCGGGCAAATTCCGGTCACGGCTCACACTGACGATCGCTTCGAACTCGAACACTTCGACCGAACAGGCAATCAATTACGGGTCGTATTCCGCCAGCACACGACGAACCCGAAATTCAGCGCAGTAACCAATTGGGGGCAGCACATTCAGAGATCCGTCAGCTGAGTCGCTGCTTCGCCTCGGAATCAAACAGTACGAAATACTACTCAATGAAAAACCGCATCGCCGGGACTACAGAATTCTGCTGCTGGAAAGAGCAAAGGATGAATTGCATCTTGCAGACCTGATGCCCTCCGGCAGTGCCCAGGACGACTTGCGGAAAAAAGTTCGCAACAACATTGAGGATGCCCGCAAGGCTTTCAATGAGAATATCCAGAAGAGCCAGGCATTGCTCAGCGAAATACGCCACGTTCATCGACCCAGAGAAGGAACCCGGGCAACACTTCAAACGCAATTCCCTGCGGGGCGTCCTGCTGGCGGATGAGGTAAATCTGATCCGCTGTACTCGGCAAAAGGCTCGAACTTACGCGGTGGGCAGCGATCAAAATCAGGATTTTCTGAAACACGCAGCCAAAGAATTTGAGACCGCTCTACCAGAAATATCGCAGCCAGTCTGGCGGACTATACGCTCGATTGTGGCAGGCCAGGTGTCTTCAGGAAATCGGCGAATTCAAGACAGCACGCGGGAATTTTGAAAGAGCTGACAGCCTTTCCAGACGACTCGTCTCAGTTGAAAACGCTTCAGGCCCGAGCAACTCAGTTTCTGTTGATAACTCTGATCGATGGAAATCTTGAAAAGCCTGCTGTGGCCGTCGCGATGGCCAACGAATGGCTCGAGGACGGCGGACAAACAACAGAGACGTACTCTCGCAGGTTCGTACATCAGGTGGGAACAAGCCCGAGCGATTGTACGGCGGCCTCTCTGAAAAACGAAGACGACCTGGCGTTCCCGGCGGCCCTCGCCAGCGATCACCAATGCAGCCCTGGCGATGCGACTCCACAAAATGACGCGCATTGCTGCTTCAGTCCCCAGAAATAAACAGCGGTCCATTTCGGTTGCACGCCGTTAAAAATGCAACGTGAACTGAGTGAGCTGTTTCCGGCCGACGTGGCGGGCGGGCTGAAGCCGAACCAGTCACTGTACTTCACGACGCCGCTCCCGACATTGCCGCCCGGCGATTATGAAGTCACTGCGGAAGTTCGCACGGCTGAGGATGATCGCGCAGCAGATAAAGAGATAGACGCACCGGAATTTAACGATGAACTCAATGCCCAGGTCACCACGCCAGACATCGAAGGAACTCTCACCGTCAACGGAGAATTGACTGTCCCCAGCACCGACGTCGACCCGACAGCACTCAAACGCCTCGCGGTGTTGGCAATCGTGACGAAGCCGGCAGAGAACGAAGACTTTCAACTTCAAACCTCGAGTCCCACTGAAGTCGATCTGTCGGAACTGATCAGTCGAAGCGGACAGGCTGGAAGACGTCGCCAAAATGGTCCCCCGACGCGAAGCAAAGCGAGGCTGTACCTTGATGAACTGCGACGGGCCGGGAAGAAGTGGGCGATGTGTGCACACCTCGATCATCAAAACCGTCGATGTAAAAATTCACGCTGCACGAGCTCTCGCAAAACTGGGCCGATCCCGATACCGTGGCCGTGCTTACAATCGCCGCCAAACGCAACGCCTACGGAGTCATGGGCAGCGAGAATGCGACGCTGCACTCGATCTACCAGGCAGAACTTGAAGCTCGCTCTCGAAGCAGCCACCGGACTGAAGCTGACCCCGCCAGGCCTGTTCCTTACGTACGAGCACACAGACGAAGTACCGCCTCGAACTGTCGTGCATCGATCAGAAATTCATCCCGAAATGTTTCGATCGGAAACTGACTTCGTCAGGATCGACGAGTGGCTGCGAAACGTCTATCTGGCCGACTCCGAAATTCCCGCAGTGCCAGAAACCAGCGGCTGAAGGAACGATCCCAACCAGGATCACAATCTACACCGGTCTGGTCGGGCGACGGTCAATCCGTACCGAAATCTCTAACGGACCGGAAAAGCCATCGACCATTAAACACGTCGATCCCCGGTTACATTTTCCAGTACCCGCAGGGCCAGTTTTTTTCATCGAGACGTTTTGCCTTTAGAGCAAATCAACGACCGACACTTCGTCGTTAATCTGACCGGTCAACTCGACGTCCCACGCGACATGGTCGTGAAGATCTGGCACGCGGGCGGTGGGGTCAGCCACGGACGAATGCGGCCTGTACGTCGACGGCGTGCTGCTGGGAATCGTCGGCGACGATCGTGACAAACACAACATCTACGAAGTCCCAATGCTCAAGGGCAGGCACAACGTTCGCTGGGAACTCAGTGGCGGCACCTTCCGAACGAACATCCTGCTCTTCCAGGATCCGGAAACCAAAAATTACCTGCCGATCATCAACCCAGGCCCCGAATCCGTTCGAAAAGCGTCGGCCGATCGCGTCGTGTTAATTGAAAGTAGCCGCACCGACTGGCCTGTCAGCGCGAAACCCGATTGGCTACCAGAAATCGTCGCCGTGCCAGGTGCAGACTGAACAACTCACCCGACAACAACGGGCTTTGCAATTGCAGGTTCGGCTGCTGAACTCTTTTCGGGACGCGGTCCAATTTTGAACAGGATGTCCAGGATGCAGTAGAACGACGGGACCAGGATCAGAACCAGGACGGTCGCTGTCATGATTCCGAAGCTCAAGCTGGCGGCCATTGGGATCAAGAATTGAGCCTGCAGAGACGTTTCCAACAGAATCGGAGTGAGCCCGGCCACGGTCGTGACCGATGTCAGCAGGACGGGGCGGAACCGACGTCGGCCGGCGTCGATGATCGCATCGTGGAGAGGCATCCCGTCTGCCATTCGCTGATTGATGAAGTCGATCAGGACGATTGAGTCGTTGACGACAACTCCGGTTAGAGCGACCAGTCCAAACAGGCTGAACATCGTCACGGGAAGGCCCAGCCAGAAGTGGCCGGCGATGGCGCCGATGCAGCCGAACGGGATGATCATCATGATCAGAATCGGTTGCAGGTACGACGTGAACTGAATGGTCAGCAGGATGTACATGCCGATCATGGCAAGAGCCAAACCGATCATGAGACTCTTGATGGAATCCTGGCTTTCCGCTTCCTGGCCTTCCCAGCGGACTCGAACGTTCGGGTACTTTTCAGCAAACGACTTCAGCCCGAAGAAGTCCGCTTTGAGGTCCGCCACGATTTCTTTCGCATTGGCGCCTTCGACTTGCTCGTCCAAGTCGCTGGAGACAGTGATTGATCGGAGCTGATCGACACGATTGATCTCCGACGCGCCCGCGAGTGATCTCGATGTCAGCTAACTCAGTGATCGGGTATTCGGCGCCGTCGTTTCCTCGGACTCGAATCTGGTCGAAGTTGGCGAGAGAGCGGCGTTCATCGCCCGGGTAACGGACCATCAATTTGACTTCGTGGCGACCTCGCTGAAGTCGCATGACTTCTGCCCCGAAGTAGGACGCACGAACGGTGTCTGCGAGTTCAAAAAGTGGTATCCCCATCGCCCGAGCGCGCTCTTTGATTTTGATGCGGAACTCGACTTTACCGGGAGCAGAGTCGTCTGCGATGTCGGAAACGCCCGGGTATTCCGCGAGACGAACCTTGCATTCTTCGACGGCGGCTTCCAGTTCAGAAACTGCGTTGCTCGGAGCGAGCAATTTTGAATTCGATCGGCACGCCGCCCGGCCCCATATTTGGGCTATCGAAGATGACGCTGTCAGCCCCCGGAAAATCACCGGCCTCTTCTCGCCACTCAGCAAGTAGCTGGTTGCTTTTGATGGTGCGGTGGCTAGTGTCGACCAGTTCGAGGCTCACGCTGCCGATGTGGCTACCGGCGCCTTGCGGCATCGCGTTTGCTGGATTGCCTGCTTCAGCAGATCCAACCGTGCGGTGCATCGTCTTCAGGATGCGTCCGCCGTCTGTCGATTTTGTACTTCGCGGCGACCGTTTCGACTGGCCTTTTCAAGTCGCTTTGTGGGCAGCATCGGTGACGGCACTCGGCGTTGCCATCCTGGTAGACGATCTTTGCTCGGACGTCGTTCTTGTCCAGTTTCGGAAAGATCACAAACGGAATCATTCCGGCCTGCACAAATCCAAAGGACAGAATCAGGACAGACAGCGCCACAGATACGACGATCGCCGGAAAGCGGAACAGGAACTCCACGATCTTGATATAGACCGATTCGATAAACCGATCCAGCAGAATTCCGGAGTGCTTATTCAGCCAGTTGAAAAACCAGACGACGGGTTTCAGCGGGTAGAGTACAAAGCCGATGACTCGGTAGAACGTACTTTCTTCGTGAGCCAGGTGTCCGGGCAGAATGAACGTGCTCTCGAACAGCGAAATGGCCAGCATCGCGATGATCGTCACCGGAAGCACGGCGATGAACTTACCCATCAGCCCGCTGACAAACATCAGCGGTAGGAACGCAATGATCGATGTCAGGATTGATCCAAGCACAGATGGAAAGACTTCGATCGTGCCGTCGATTGCCGCCTGCGTGAATCGCTTACCCTTCTCGCGATGGGCATAAATATTTTCTCCAGTAACGATGGCATCATCGACAACGATCCCCAATGCCATCATGAATGCAAACATGGAGAGCATGTTCAGCGTCTGATCCATATAAAGCAGGATTGCACACGCACCGAGGATGGAAACGGGAATCCCCATCGACACCCAGAATGCCAGACGAAACTCCAGGAAGATGGCCAGCATCAGAAAGACAAGAACCAGTCCCTGCAGCCCGTTCCTTGCCAGCAGGTCCATGCGGTCCTGGACCGCGATCGCAGCGTCTTTCCACGGATGAAGGGAATAGCCGGCAGGCATCTCCTCGTTCTCGGCAAATTTTCGGACGGTTGCCACAATCGTGAGCAGGTCCTTCGTTGGACGTTTTGTCGACAGAGATAACCAGGCCAGGCTTACCGTCGACACGGCTGATCGAAACGGTGTCGGCAAATTCATCTTTGACGATGCCCAGGTCGGCGACTGTCAAAACGACTCCGTCTTCGCGGGTCACAAGTGGAATCTTCGAAATCTCGTCACCAGTTAATCGTTTGTGTCGACCTCGGAGAAGGATGTTGCCGGACTCTGCCTTCAGCAGACCGCCTGGTAATTCGAGATTCTCTCGGCGGATTATGTCGGCCACTCGGCTGAGACTCAGGCCGTGCGACCGTAACTGTGCTTCAGAAATCTCAACATCAACCTGGTAAGCACGAGTGCCCATCAGATTTGCCTGAGTGACCGTCGGCAGTTGCAACAGGTCGTCGCGGACGCGTTCTGCCACTTCGCGAAGTTTCAATTCGGCGTCAGGGTCGTCAGATTCTGGACCGATCACCGCCAGGCGGATCGCTGGCTTACGCATCGTGATTTGTTCAACTTCCGGATCTTCAGCCAGTTCCGGAAAACTGGGGATCCGGTCAATTTCAGATCGGACTTCGTTCAGAACTCGCTGGACGTCTTTGACCGATGATTCCAGTTCAAGGATCACGCTGCCCGATCCTTCTGACGCGACGGTCACCTGCTTCTTGATTCCGTCGACCGACCGGACGGCCTCTTCGATCTTCAGGCAGATGCCTTCCTCGACTTCTTCAGGACTCGCACCCGGATACGGAACAGCGATGACGATTCGTTCGAGTTCGAATTCTGGAAACTCTTCACGCCGCATCGACCACAGACAGAACCCACCGATCAGCAGCAAGGCGATCATCAAGGTGTTCATGCCGGGCGAGTTTTTGACAGCCCATCGAATGAGGTTATTCATGGCGGAGTTTTATGCGGCGTCCAGTTCGGACATATTCAGATTGCGGTTTGGCGAACCACGAATAGACACAGAATAGACACGAATTCTCTCTCACGAGGGAAGATTCGTGTCCATTCGTGGTTCTGTCTACGACTGCTCGGAGGATTGCTGGGACGATGTCGCTGCTCGAAACTTCGCACCCGTCGTCGTGCTCACATCTTCCACTTCGTCGTCAGGCAGTCGGACCGGCTGGCCGCTGAGTTCCGTCGCCAAGGGGGAAGTAACAACAGATCGCCGCTTTCAAACCGGATGACGCGGCGGGAATCAGAGCGAAGCCGTTGACGACTCTCGCAACATTCACCGTCTTTCGTTCAAGCTTCGGTCTCCCTAGGGCCGCGAACCAGCCAGAGTACGTCTCCTGGGCGGACGGCCGACTCGGGCACTTTCAGCAGTTCGAACTCGCGGATCAACGTGAAATTCCAGCGAAACGTACATCCCTCGAAGCAATGCCTGAGGTGCCAGCGTCAGCGACGAACTGTTGCCGGACGATCGAAGTGAAACTTCCGTTGGATTCTGCACGTGGACGCGGCAAGGGACCGTTCGAGTTCGTTCGTCCAGCCCAGCGCCTTCGTACCTGGTGAGCTTGCCGTTCCATACGAATCGCTGCCCGCCAAGTTCGTACAAAACCGTCGCCGGAACAGCCGGTATGCCTCGAGCCGCCAAGCGTTGCCGCTCGGATGAATTGCTCGTCGTTTTCCTCGGTGCCGGTTCCGATGGCTGGAAAGTCCAGCGAGTCGACCGGGGGAGCATCGTGTTGCCACAGCCAGTACAGCTCGTCCATCTGCAGGCTGCAACTGACTTCGACCGACGAGTTGTCTTCCAGTGTCGCCAGCGGACTTCCCAGTTGGACGTACGAATTCTCTTCCGCAGGGTCGGTGACGATTACGCCACTCGTCGGCGCTTTGACTTCGGTTCGAGCGAGGTCGAGCTTCGCCTTCGCGAGCTGCGTGCCGACAAGTGCCAGTGCAAATTCCAGCCGCTCTTCACGCGACTGTTCCAGTCGCACCTGATTCTGCTGAGTGACCAAAGTGCGGCGTGAGAGCTGTTTGTTTTGCTCGGCGATGTCGATGTCCGAATCGGAAGCCGCGTTCTGAGTCGCAGCCGTTGAACGCGTTCCAGCTCGCGAGTTCTCAGTGCAAGTTCGTCGGTCGCCACCTTGACCAGAGCCTGAGCGCTTTCGATCTGCACCTTCAGTTCGTTGATGCTCGCTCGCGCCTGCTCTTCCTCGTGAGTCAGTCGGTCGACGGCCAACTGATATTCCTGCTCGTTGATCCGAAACAACACTTCGTCCTTCTGGACGAATTTGCCAGCTCGGCAGTGCGGCGACTTGTAGGTAATTCGCCCAGCCACTTCTGCGGACAGAGGAATCTCGCGAAACGGGACGACGGAGCCGTCGAGTTTGATCGTCAGTTCGCCGCCGTGTTCTTCCACCTCGACGGTTTCAACCAACGGAACTGCCTGTTCGGGGGCTAACCGGGGAGGGTCCTTTTTGAGACTGACGAGGAATACGAAACCACCCACGCCGGCTCCCAGAATGAGCAGCGGGATGATGATCCGAAAGGCGATATACAGAACGCGTGAAATCATGCGGGCAGGTCAAACGGTGGGGGATTCAGATGGGGACGGCCGCGAATTCAGACGAGGAACCCTCGTCGGTCACGGACAATTGTTGTCAGAAATCGCGTTCTGACCAGTCGCCAGCCACGATACACCACGGCCAGGGTCATCGAAACGGCTGACACCGACATCCGCGATGAATTCCTCGACCGCGACTCCGCAGTGACAGAGAACTCACATTCCTGCATCGAAAGATACCGATTTGTGCCGAAATAACGCGGCCTGACACAAGTCCGTCATCTGGCGTTTCCAGATTCGTTGCCGGGAATCGTCGTTCTCATCCGGAATTCACTGCTCGCAGCCAATCGCCTGTTCCTTTCCGAGTCCGTCGATCCAGCCTTAAACTGCCCGCTGAACGGAGTACGACAGTCTCCAACCAGAAATTTCCGCCGGCGTCGAAGCAACAACGTTGAAATCTGCACGACAGTTCCGGTGTCGCACCACGAGAAAGCTGCTGACATGGCTGACGAGAGTCCATCAACCGAACCTGAAGAACCTGCTGATTCCGAGTCGCCGTCGACCCCCGACAACGCTCCCTCGTCCGCCGACACTGGTGCGCAAGCTACTCCTCCAGATGCCGTATCGGCAGGCGATCTTCCCGAAGACCTGCCACCGGTTGAACCGCCTTCGGCCGGCTTCATCATGCAGCTCTTTCTTGTGCCGGGCCTGATCGTCGCGGCCGTTATCGCGGTCTGGGCACTGTTCGGAAAACTGTCAACGAGCGAGCAGGATTGGCGGCAGCTCGTCGCCGAAGTTCGCAGCAACAACGAACATCGCCGCTGGCGAGGAGCGACGGGCCTCGCACAGATGCTGCGGTCTGATGTCGAGCTCGGCGAATCGGGAAATCAACTTTCAACGAATCCTCAGATCGCAAAAGAGCTCGCAACACTGCTGACCGAGCTGTTGAACGAATCGGCTCAGGATGAAGAACTGACGAGCCAGCAATCGTTTCTCGCGAGGACGCTCGGCTGGCTGGACGCGCTCGACGATTCGTTGCCAGCTCTCGTGCAGGCAACTGATGCAAAACACGAGATCATTGTGCGATCCGACGCGCTGCGATCAATCGCTCTGATCGCCGGTCGGGCCAGCGACAACGGAAAACCACTGGACCGCTCTGATGTCACCGACCGACTGCTGGAAGTTTCACAGGATTCGGAACCGCTGATTCGGCAGGTTTGCGCTTTCACGCTTGGACTGATTCCAGGAGAAGCTGTTGATCAGCGGCTGCGAGTGATGGCGGAAGATCGCGATTCCAACACGGCGATCAACGCAGTTCTGCAGATGTCTCGTCGCGGAATGCCGGAAGCGTTTGATGCTTTGCTGGAACTTTTGAAATCAGCGAATGAGCCCGTCAACTCGACGACGATGGAAGGCGATACGGAAGTTGAGAAAAAGATTCGTGCCCGCAGCCAGGAGAACATGAATCAGGTCGTGCTTGGTAATGCCCTGACCGCCCTGCGAGACCTGTCTGCAACGATCAACGATGAGCAACGCAAACAAGCCGTTGCACTGTGCCAGCAGCTTTCTGAAGAAGCATCAAATATCAAAATTCAGATCGAAGCTGGCGTCACCCTTCGAGCACTCACCGGCGATGAGTAAACGTTATGACAACCGAAATCTCCGGCGTACTGCCTGTCTTTCAGACGCCGTTTCACACGGACGAGTCGATCGACTTTGCGACACTCGACCGCGAGATCGACTGGTTGTTTGAGAACGGTGCCAATGGCGTCGTCATGGCGATGGTGTCTGAAACTCTGCGACTCTCAACAGACGAACGCCGAAAGCTGGCCGCTCACGTCTGCGAGACTGTCGGCGATCGAGGTGCGACAATCATCAGCGTCGGATCGGAAAGCACACACACGTCGGCGGCTCTTGCCCGCGATGCGGAAGCTGTCGGAGCCGACGCCTTGATGGCGATTCCTCCGGTCGCAACCGCTGCGACCGAATACGAACTCGCTGGATACTTCGAGCAAATTCTGAAAGCCACGTCGATCCCTTTGATCATTCAGGACGCGAGTGGGTACGTCGGGAAGCCGATGCGCTTCAGCCTTCAGGCTCAGATGCTCGAACAGTTTCCGGAAAGAGTTCTTTTCAAACCGGAAGCCGAGCCAGTCATCGGTCGCCTCCGTGAGCTGCTTCGCGAAACCAATGGGCAAGCCAAAGTTTTCGAAGGCAGCGGCGGCTTGCACCTGCTCGCATCATTCAAGCAAGGCGTGTCGGGCACCATGCCCGGTGCTGATCTTACCCCAGCCGTCAGTGCTCTTTGGTCTGCTCTCGAAGCGGGTGAGACGCGCCGCGCCGACCGGATTTCTCAATCGCTCATCAAGCTGGTCGAACTGCAAACGAGTCTCGACGCCTACCTGGCGGTTGAGAAACACCTGCTGTGCCGTCAGGGGATCTTCAGAAACACCGTGATCCGCGGTCCCGTCGCTTTCGAACTGGACGATGACCTTCGGGCGAAAGTCGACGTGCTCTTTGACGAACTTTGCGCCGCGGTAAAAGGCGATTAAGGCCGATTTGTCGTTCCGGAGCAGCTTCGCCCCAAGGTGATTATCTCTCGGTGGTCCAAGTGGACCAAGCCTGCACAGCTCGCACGGTTGCTTCACACAGCGTCCGAAGTTCCTCAGTAGTCATTGAAAGCGCCGGCGTCATGTAAATCATGTCGCCAAACGGCCGAAGCCAGATGCCTTCTTCGACGATTCTGGCGCGAAGTCGCTCAAGGTTATGCAGATGTCTGACCTGGACGACGCCGACCGCTCCCTTTGTGCGTACGTCGATGACGCCGTCAACGTCGCGGCACGGTTCCAGAAGTTGCGAAAGTTCAACTTCCATCGATTTCGCTTGCTGAAGTCGCGGCTCCGTTTCAAACAGATCGAGAGACGCATTTGCCGCCGCGCAGGCAAGTGGATTGGCCATGAACGTCGGGCCGTGCATCAGAGCGTGTGTCGGATCGTCCGACAGAAATGCGTCAAAGATCTCGTCGGTCGCGATTGTTGCTGCGAAGCTAAGTGTTCCTCCAGTGAGCGCCTTGCCGAGGCAAAGAAGGTCAGGCACAACGTCCGCCTGCTCGCACGCAAACATTGTCCCAGTCCGGCCAAACCCTGTCGCGATCTCGTCCGCGATCAGAAGGACATTGTGCTGGCGACAGGCCGAGTGAATCTTCGCGACCGATTCGGGTGGATGAAACTTCATGCCTCCCGCCCCCTGGATCAGCGGCTCAATAATGACACCGGCAATCTCTTCCTTCTTTGATGCGAGAAATAAATCAAACGCCGCGTGCTCGGCGTCAGTTTTGGGAATTGGATGAGAGTACTGTTCAAGCAGGAAGCCTTTAAAGTGGCTGTGCATGCTGTTGGCCGGATCGCAGACCGACATCGCTCCGGTTGTATCGCCGTGATAGGCGTTCTGGAATGAAATGAATTTCGTCCGACCGGAGACGCCTCGATTCAGCCAGTATTGAACGGCAACTTTCAACGCCACCTCGACAGCAACGCTACCGGAATCCGTAAAGAAAACTCGATTCAAATTTCCCGGAGCCAGATTTGCAAGTCTTGCCGCGAGACGAAGTGCGGGCTCGTGGTTAATTCCGCCAAACATGACGTGCGGCATCACTCGCAGTTGCTCTTCGACTGCCTGGCGAATGTGCGGGTGGTTGTAGCCGTGACACGCCGTCCACCACGAAGCCATGCCGTCGATGAGTTGCCGGCCGTCCGCAAGTTTCAGATACACACCGTCCGTTGCAACGACGGGAAGTGGCAACGGAGCCGTTTGCATTTGCGTATACGGCATCCAGACGTGCCGATAGCCGGCACTTTGCCAGTCGGGTGACGTCCTGGTCTGTGGATCGTCTGACATTATTCGGAAACTCTCCATTGCAACATGCCGCGCAGCGCGTTTTGAGTTTGCGTCAGGAAAGGCTACACAAAAAAACGCCCCGACCGGAGTTTCGGTCGGAGCGTTGTTTGTACGAGAATGTTCGGTGCATCGCGATTGAACAGCGGCGTTTTCCAGGTCAGCGAACTTTTGGGACAGCTACCAGATTAGGAACTGGATCGAAGATAACTGTCTCCGGCGGGTTCCCCGGTATGATGATACTTTCGCCAGTTGCAAACGCTTTTCCGTTCGTGCCTTTGTGCTGCTTGGCTCGGAAGATGTTGGCAAGCTGGTTCAGTCGCGGATCCTGTGGCGATTCAAAAGAACCGATCGTCACAAGAGACTGAAACTTGTCATGGTAAACGTAGGCTTCGAACGTACGGCCCTGCTGGCTTCCGCTGAAGAGTCCTTCACGCAGCATCTTAGCGACTTTCCAAGCTCGCTCGGCAGCATCGTCCAGAGTTCCGCTCGGTTCGAATAAGTCAGACACTTTTTTGTACCCGCGTTCCCCGATTCCGGTTTGTGATCGACCTTTGAACGTTGCAACGGCTAGCGTGTACTTACCCTTGTTACGAAGGATCGAGTACTCGGAGTTTCCATTCAGCCGAAGAATCAACGGGTCCCGTTTTGTCTTTGCGACTTCTTCTGAAGTAAACAACGGATTGATCGTGAGAAACGCTCCGCTGAACGGTCCCGGCTGGCCGGGAGTTTGTCGAAAGACCAGTCCGCCTCCGTTTGTCCATGATTCGAGATTTAAATCTTTCAAGCTAAGTCGCTTGATAAAATTGCGAGTTTTTTGAGCCGTAGAGTCGTCAACGGTAGGATAGTTGCCGGCAATCACCGAAACACTGTTGTTCTGCAGGGGCGTCCGAGTTCGCATCGTGCGCCCCAGAGCATCCCGGCCAAGGTTGTTGTGATCGGCTTCGCTCATCCGAAATGTGTAGGCGGGAATACCTCGTTTTCGGAGAGCGTAAACAAGTTGCGATGCCGCGTCTGACGGCGACAATCCGTCAACTCGGACGTCCTGGTGCCGCTCCGAAAAGCTGGCCACCATGATCATCCACGGGCCATGTTTCTTTGTGATGCGGTAAGTTCGGTTTTCCGTCGCATCGATGCGAGCAGCCGAAACGGGACCAGCGATGGCAGCAAACGCGATCGCAAGCGAAATTGTTGTGCACGAGAATCGAGCACGCATGGCGAACTCCGTTCCGACAGGCGCGAGGTGGTGGGAAAGGTCTCTGCGGAAAGATGATGGTACGAACCGCTCGGATTGCCTGAACCAAATCCGGTGGCGATTTTTCGCTGAGGCAGCGATCGCGATGTGTCTTCCGCTTTGAAGGGGGCGGGACTTTAATCAATTTTCGAAAAACGGGTCCAGACCGGTCTGAAGCATCGATTTCAACGGCCAGAAGTCACACGTTGACCCCATTAAAAGGTCGCTCATATAGTTCGCCGCCTTTCAGAGCACCTCTTGGGAGCGTTGCGCTAATTCATCCAGCGAAACACACTCACTGGTCGTAACTGTCGTCCTGACAACCTTCGCCTGCGGCCGTTGTTCACACTGAAATCTTAAATCTGACAAGTCAGAAAATTCAGCCAGACAAGGAAGTCGGCCATGAGTTCTGTCGCGCTGAAACAATCCATTCCGTTCGATCATTTCGAACAGCTTCGTGAAGCTCGCGAGATTATTCGTCACGAGGCTGATGGGCTGCTTGCCCTTTCAAGCCATCTGGATACTCGATTCTGCGAAGCCGTCGAACTACTGTTGGAGTGTTCGGGACGGGCCATCGTCACGGGAATTGGCAAGGCCGGAATCATCGGCCAGAAGATGACCGCAACACTCAGTTCGACCGGCACGCGATCGATGTTTTTGCATCCGGCCGAAGGCGTACACGGTGATCTTGGCTGCGTCTCTGCGGACGA